>JASBTI010000040.1 GCA_030148505.1 Rhodanobacter sp. | reverse complement strand
ATCGACCACGGTGAAAGTGACCTTGAGCGAGGTGTCGCTGCGCTGGATCGAGCCGGCCTTGACCATGCCGCCGAGGCGGAATGTCCGGTAGTGGGACGCTTGTCCCGATTGCACCTGGCTCGGCGTGAACAGGTAATTCATATTCTGCTGCAGGGCATAGATGCCCAGGCTGATCGCCAGGGACGCCGCCACGGCGACGACCGCGACGACGATGAGTCTGCGTTTACGGGTGGGATTCATGGGCATTGTCGGGAGCCATCCCTTCATGGAAATGGTGGGATGTGATTGGAGCTAGAGCGATTCCGGCCCCGAGTGGATACGCCATTTTCTCAATTCAATCTTGCCCTTTCTTTAATCCACCGCGGTTTCGACTTAGCTCGGCTGAAATCGAAGGCTATATGCTATAGAGGGCGTCTTTTACTGTGCCTGAGGGGTCAACGTAGCGTTGAGAGTTTCCGGCAGGGTCGGCATCGTGACCTTGGGGTGCTCACCGGTAAGGCTGTCAAGAAAAGCTACAATATCGGTCACTTGCTCGTCTGTAAGCTTCTTATCCAGTTGTGTCGCCGCCATAACGCGCACCGCTTCGGGCAGGGTCTTCACCGACCCGTTGTGGAAGTATGGTGCTGTCAAAGCGACGTTACGCCAAGATTGGACATGCCACATGTGCTTATCGGCTGGATTGTGGGTTGCGGTATAACGCCCGACATCCGCCATAAGATCGTATTTTTTGACGTAAGGATTATTGGTATAGGTCGGAAATTTCATATAAAAACCGGTACCGATAGGAAGCTGGGGGCCGTCGAAGAGAGCGCCGCTATGACAGGTTAGGCAGCCGCTGGACTTGACTAGACTCAGGCCGCGCTGAGCCGCCGAGTCCAGAGCCTTCTTGTCACCATTGACAAAGCGGTCATAGGGACTGTCCGGGGTGATCAAAGTGCGCTCAAATGACGCGATGGCTTTCACGACGTTGTCCAAGGTGACGGGATCGCTCCCACCGAATACCTTCTTGAACTCGGTGATATACCCAGGAATCTGTTTAACCCGATCGGCCTCCTGCTCCCTGCCATTGGACATACCCATCTCTACCGGGTTCCCGAGGGGACCCTTTGCTTGATCCTCGAGAGTGGCGGCCCGCCCGTCCCAGAACTGCACTGAGTGAAAGGCTGCGTTGAACACGGTAGGTGCATTGCGCCCGCCCATCTTACCGTGAACTCCTTCGGAAAACGGGCGGTTATCAGTACCATTGCTCATCACATTGTGACAGGAGTTACAAGAAACGGTGCCGGTAAGGGATAGACGTGGGTCAAAATAGAGCTGTTTACCCAGATCAATCTTCGCCGCAGTCATGGGATTATCCTTGGGGACAGGCACCGTAGTGGGTAGGACCCCTTGGCTGAAGGCGCTATATGTTATCGCGATGCTCAGTATCGCAATACTAAGCGGAACGATCGGGTTTTTCATGAATTATCCTTAGCTGAGGACGTTGTTAAATAGATAGTGTTGATATCTTTCAGATATTTCAGTATCAGTCTCGTCCCAACATGCTTGTCAGCTCAGATTGCCAACCAGGCATAGAGATATATAGTATTGTTGTCGCTAGCGCTGCGTCCGGCGCCGTCGATATTGTGCACTAGCCCACTGAACTTCGAATAAAATGTATATTGCAAGCCAAGTCGCATATTCACAAATGGCTCTTTCCAAGAAGTGGCCTGGCCGAACGGGTTGTAGTCGAATTCGACCATGCCGCCTTGTGTGTTCGGCGAGCCGTTGTTGCCGTAGAGCACGACGTCTTTACTGCCATTGTTGGTAAACGAAGCCAGTGTCACCCCATAGGTGTTCCGGAGCCAATAGCTACCCTTGAGGTTAAATGACCGCAGTCTGTTATAAAGATTGGAGGAGCCATCCTGGGCGAATGAGGCGTTTAATCTCTGACGCTCATCGACATACACTCCCTCTAAGGTCAACGCATAATGACCATGGAAATATTGATAGGTTGAATCCACACCCAAGTCATTAAACTGATTCGAGGAACCGCCCGCCGGCACAGGATTGCCGATCGCATCGGCACCTACCAGGCCACGCTTCATGTTGAACAGGAATCCGCCGAGAGAGAAGTCACCGCTGGGCAATATCCAGGTGTAAGCCAAACGGGCGTAGGGGGCGACTCCGGACAATTTGCCATCATAGCCCGCGTTGACGTGGTGCAAGAATGCCACCGACAGTGAACGGTAAGCACCCATCTCCACATACCATTTGCCATCCAACTGTGCATAAGCACTAGCCCCTATCGCCTGACCGCCTATACCGCCAAACAGCATTGGAGCAGCCGGGGTTCCGGGTGTAAGGTCGGGGGCCATGTAGGGGTATATCCATGCCGGCGCGGTATTGAAGATATCGCTGACAGATGGGTTGTTATTGACCGAAATACCCCAGATACCAGTATGGCTGCCATGAATGAAAGTATGTGCGTAACGCACGTCCGCATTGTCCCACCCCAGCAAACCACCGTTCTCGGAATAAGTCGCCTGAGCAAACATTCCCATATGATCGCTCAGCCGCCCGGCTAGAAATATCGAGGCCTGTTGCAGCTCCCAATTATTGTTAGTTCTAAAATTGGTGTTGGGAGGGATTGTCTGCGCCTTCTTTGTGTGCGTGAAAGACTCAACTAGCATTGCCGATAGCGGCACCTTCGCCTCATTACCTACTTTCATGGTGTAACCCATCAGCTTGAACTGACGTCCAAATTGAGTCAGCTCAGGGCCGAAGCCGCCCACATGGCAGGCGGTACATGGCACATGCATCTGTCTCGCATACGAGGGTAACGCCCACGTCACCGTGGGCGCCAACAGCAAGCATGCTGCCATCGCTATTTTGCGCAACAGCCCCCCGCCGAGACCAGCGATTTCCGTACGCCGTCCTTTCTGCTCATACATGTGCAACCCCCCAGCTAGCTAGTCAACATATCGTTACATCTAGCGAATCATCGCCGTCTAAAAATTCAAATTAGTTAAAAAATACAATTACATTTGTGTGTCGGCAAAAAAATAGACATGTAGCCCCACGAGAAAATGGTTACCCCACCACGATAATTCAATGTTTCAGTGAGATAGCCACCCCCAAACTTCACGATGCCAGCCCTCCATAGGGGACCCTCTCCATCGACGAGGAGTAAGATCCCGAAGCTGCGGTCAACATAGATGTCAACTGTGGCCGCTGACAGAAAAGTGCTGAACTACCCTATCTAGGACTTGATATTGAGTTAATGAGAAACATTTTTATTTCGACGCTGCTTTATAAAATATTATTAGTTCAGCTGCTAACCCTACCTTACGCGATTTCTTATAATCTATACAACCACTTTTTGATGACGATTCGTTCATTAAATGACAAAATATTTAGGCAGAAGCCTCCCGGGTTCCATGAAGGCTATCTGGTTTAGTTAAGGCACCACCATAGCGGCCTGACTGGCGAGTTGCCGGCAGTAGTTTGCCCTCGGCCGGTGGGATATAGCCGGTGGGTTCGAGCAGTCGCTAATGTTTGAACCAAGCCGCCATGCGAGCGTGGCCAATTCCACGCCATCCTTGGTTTTCCATGGCGCGCGGCGGTGGATCAGCTCGGCTTTATAGAGGCCGATTGAGGGTCTCCGAGAGCGTTGTTGTCGCCGCATCGAGCGTCTGACGGTGCAACGCGCCACCAGCATCGCATCCCGTTTGACCCGGACGCAGGGCACAGCGCCAGGCCGGCTCCCGCTGAAGCGCCATATGGCGTCGATAGGCAACCTGCAAGACCTTGCAGATCGGCTCGACCCCGAAAGTACGCCGATGAAGTCCCTCGGGACTTGAGTCGGCGGTCGAGCTCCGCCTGGGCGAAAAACCCGCTGGCCAACTTCAAGATCTCGTTGGCCCGACGCAGCCCTTTGACCTCACGCTCGAGCGCTTTCCCACGTTGCGCCTCGGCGGTGGTCACGCCATCACGAACAGCGGTGTCGACCTCGTGCCGCTGGACCCAGCCCAGCAAGGTCTGCGGCACACAGCCGATCTTCGGAGCCATCGTCTCCACGGCCGCCCCCGCGATGGGTACTCCCCGCGATGCTCCTGCACCATGCGCACGGCGCGCTCGCGGACCCCAGGTGAGAACTTGTTCACAGCTCCATCTTCTCAAGCGCTGGAGTCTCCTCAAAACCCCGGGCAATTCAATAACTGGCGATTATGCCGCCGATTGGCCGAACTCCATTACCACGCGCTTTCCCGGCCCGTCTGCCAACGGTTCAAAGAACACCCGTATTCCGTGCAACTCGGCAATAGCCTTGACCAAGCTGAGCCCAACGCCGCTACCGGGACGGCGGCTGGTAGCGCGACTTCGGTAGAAACGCTGAAATACCAGCGCTTGTTCGTCCGGCGAAATCGCGTCGCCGCGATCGGCAACCGCCAATCGGGGATGCCCCGCGGGGCAGATTTCCAACATGACATCGACGATCGTATACGGCGGGCCGAACTTGAGAGCATTGTCAACGAGATTCGATAATGCCTCTATCAGCAAGTCCCGGTCGCCCACAACCCAACAGCGGCTATCGATCTTTACGCGAAGCGTCATGCCGCAGTCCTCAGCAACCGGCTGATAGAACTCGACCATATCGGCCACAATGGTGTGCAGATCGACCTTCTGAAACAAAAACCGCCGTCGGTGATATTCGATCTCCCGAATTCTAAGTAAGGCCGAAACCACCCTCTCGGCCTGTTCGATTTCCTTGAGCACGCCGCCTGCGGCCTGTTCGAATTCTTGCGTCGTCGTCGCCATGGCCATGCCGCCCTCGACCTTGGCTCGCAACCGGGTAAGTGGAGTCCGCAGTTCGTGCGCAATGTCGTCGCCGATAGCGCGCACTTCCTGCATGAGTGTTTCGATCCGATCGAGCATGGCGTTAATATGCCGGCACAGCATTTGGAAGCTGTCGGTGCGGGCGCGGATCGGCAACCGCCGGTGGAGCTGACCGGCCATGATAGTATCGCTGAGCACCCGCACCGAATCGAGTCGACGGCTAGCCTGAGCGGCCACTAAGCCGCCGCCAAAAAACGCCAGCACTAGCGCTATCGGCAGCGCCATGAGTACCGCTTTTTCTGTGAGACGAGTCTCTGACTTTACGTCATCGAGATCCGCGCCGACCACCACAATGCTACCGTTCGACATGGTGCAGCGCAGCGCGCGCGCCAGGTCTGTCGAGGCGCCGGGGATGCTTGTGGGATGCAACTCGACAACTCGGCTATCACGCGTTTTCGGCGGCACCGCCGGCAAGCGCGCGAGGTTGCCGGCCAGCACCTGTCCGTTTGGACCGAAAAGCCCTAGAAATTTTTGTCGATGAACATCGGCGTTGATCTGTTCTGCGATCCATGCCCTGCGCTCCTGCGGCGATAGCACTGCCAGCGTTTCACATTGTGTCTGTAGATTTTGATGAATTTCCCCACGCTCCTCGTTGCCGATCAACACATGAAGCGACCCAGCTACCACCAGCGACTGCAGCATGAGTAGGCAGGTCAATCCTGCGCCCCAGCGCATGACCGTAGTACGCCGAATACTATCTCGGAACATGGAAACGATAGCCTTGGCCGCGAACGCTGTGAATCAATGGAATATCGCCGTCCAGGTCGACCTTGCGCCTGAGGCGACCGATATGTACGTCGACCACGTTGCTGCGTGGATTGAAGGAGTAGCCCCATACGTCGCGGAGCAGCATCAGTCGGGTCACAACCTGTTTTTCGTGGCGCACGAGATATTCCAACAACTTGAGTTCTCGCCGGGCCAAATGCAGCGGCCGGCCGTCCCTGGTTGCGGTACCCGCCAGAAGATCGATATTGACAGGCCCCACGGCGTGCCTTAACTGTGCACCGGCGCCAGGCCGGCGCAGCAGGGCCTCGATTCGAGCCGCCAGCTCGACCAGGGCAAAAGGCTTGGCCAGATAGTCGTCCCCACCAGCACGCAGACCGCGCACGCGTTCGTCGAGATTGCTGAGCGCGCTCAGCACCAACACGGGTGTGTACAGAGCCTCGGCACGCAATACTTTGATGATTTCCAGACCGTCCATGTCCGGTAGGCGTCGGTCCACGATGATCGCATCCGCTGGCTGTTCGCGAATCGCCGAAAGCGCGCTTGTGCCGGTCTCGCAATGCACAACTTCGTAGCCGGCCCGCCGGAGCTCGAGGCGTATTTCGTGAGCCGTCACCGAATCATCTTCGACAAGGACTATTCTGATCATAAGCGCATTCTCTAGGGGTTAGCGTTTACAGCAAGCCGTCTTACACCCGATGCATAGACACAGACCGAATCCGACCCTTTCCAGGTCTGGTATAGAGTAAGAAACACGACATAGTCGCTACATATTTCCCTGGGTTGTAGATCAGCAACGGGGCGTAGAATCCGTGCCGCTGCCGGCACCGCCGCCTTGTGTTGAGACTAGGCATCATCGTAGCCCATCTCCTCGCGTCGATCGTAGATCAGTGTTTCGCGCCGTGCGACCGGTTGCGCCTGAGGGGCTAGCTGAAGTCACCCCTGCATCTGCGGTAACGGCGCTACCCTTCGTGGTCAGCACCACGATGTCGCTGCTGGCACGACCGACATGCCCTCCCAAGTACAATTGCCGGCCACCCTTGATCGGCTCATCCTCCCCGTGACCCAGGATCAAGCATCTTCGACGTCGAGCGGACACATATGGCAGATGTTCGAGATCTGGTTACTTCAGCTTTGACCCCCGGGTACCCCCTTGCACTAGAGATGCTCTGATCGATTGCGTCTAAAATAGCCGTCCAGACGGCCGCTCATAGGATCAGGCATGGAAAACAACAGAGGGCACTTCTCCCGAAAAATGTCATAGCAATACGGGGTAATGTGTCTCTGAGCCACGCCATTTTTCATCTCACGGGTGCACCCCTCCTGCGGAAACGAGCAATGTTGCGCCACCCACGGTTTGGAGACTGTAAACAGCTTCAGCACCGTCAGTAAGCCATGTTGGCCGGTGTCGTAGGCACCACTGGCCGACCCTACATTCCGGAGTAATACCCGTGCAACTACACGCCGATCTTTCCCTTGCCGTCGCCGTCGACAGCCGTGCGTTGCCGTGGGTCCCCTCACCGATGCCCGGCGTGGAGCGCCGCATGCTGGACCGCGACGGCGAGGAAGTGGCCCGCGCCACCTCGCTGGTTCGCTACGCGCCGGGTTCTTCGTTCGCCGCGCACACACATGGTGCCGGCGAGGAATTTTTGGTGCTCCAAGGGGTGTTTTCGGATGAAACCGGCGACTTTCCGCAAGGCTGGTATGTGCGCAATCCGCCGGGTTCGCGGCATGCTCCGGCCAGTGCGCCGGGCGCGGTGATTTTCGTCAAGCTGCGGCAGATGCCCACGGCGGAAGTGACGGCAGTTCGCCTCGACACCAGCGACCCTGGCATGTGGCATGACGCAGCCCTTGGCGTGCGTGAGGCGGTGTTGTTCGAGGCGGCATGGGAGCGCGTCGTGATGCGCCAGCTGCCCGGCAGCTACCGCGGCGAGACTGAATCGTGGCCGGGTGGCGCCGAATGCTTGATTGTCGGGGGCGAACTGCAACTCGACGGGATCACCCACGGCGTAGGCGCCTGGTTGCGTCTGCCTGCCGGCAGTAGCGGCGTCTTCAGCAGCGCGGTCGGTGCGCTGTTTTACTGCAAGACCGGCCACCTCGGTTGAATGCCCATGCATGATCTGGTCGTGGTAGGCGCCGGCCTCTCCGGTCTGGCGCTGGCCCGAGCCATGGCGCAGCGTGGTGCTGATGTGCGGGTGCTGGAGGCCCGATCACGGGTGGGCGGTCGGGTGCTGGGTTTCCCCAGCGCCGCTGGCAGCTACGATTTGGGGCCTGCATGGATTTGGCCGAGCATGCAGCCGCGGATCGCCGCTGCCGTAAGGGCTGCCGGGCTGGTGCTCTACCCGCAGTTTGAAGAGGGCGGCATGCTTTACCAGGACCATAGCGGGCAGGTCGAGCGGTTTGCACACGGCTTTCATCCCGCCCCGCCCAGCATGCGGATCGCCGGCGGCATGCAAGCCCTGGTTAACGCACTGGCCGCTGAGCTGACGGAGGATCAGCTATTTCTCGGTCATCGGGTTCGAAAAATGACCCTCGCCGAGCCGGGCGTGCTGATCGAGGCGGAAACGGCCGCCGGCACCTCTACGTGCCGCGCTGCGCAGGTGGTGCTTGCCGTACCACCACGGCTGATTGCCAACATCGAGATGACTCCGTCCCTGCCCGCTTCGATGCACGCCCGGCTCACGTCCGTACCGGGCTGGATGGCCGGTCAGGCCAAGGCACTGGCGGTTTACGACCGCCCTTTCTGGCGCACCGCGGGTCTTTCGGGCAGCGCCTCGAGCCAGATCGGACCGCTGGTCGAGATTCACGATGCTAGCCTGCCTGGCGCCGACCAGGCTGCGTTGTTCGGTTTCTTCGGTTGGCCAGCCGAACAGCGGGCCGCGCGATGGGCCGAGCTGCCGCAGCGGGTGACGCAACAGCTGGTGGCACTGTTCGGCGGACAGGCCGCGAGGCCGCAACAGCTGATTCGTCCAGGACTGGGCCAGCGAAGCCCTCACGGCCAGCCCGGCCGATCTGGCGTCCAGCCGCTCCCACCCGGACTATCGTCCGATCGCGTTGCCGCCGCCATGGAGCGCGCACCTGCGCCTCGCGGGCGCGGAGGTCGCGGCAGAATTCGGTGGCTATCTCGAAGGTGCGCTGGCTGCGGCCGAGGCGGCAGCGCTGGTCTGAGCCTGCTCATTCGCAGGTCGCCGGTGGGAGCCCCACCGAGCACGGTCCCAGGAGCACAAAAAAACCCGCCAGCGGCGGGTTTCAAGGCTGGCTTGTCGCCAGTTGCGCAATGGAGGCCAAGGTCGGAATCGAACCGGCGTACGCGGCTTTGCAGGCCGCTGCATGACCACTCTGCCACCTGGCCATTGCGTGGTGCATCGCGATCAGCATGATCGCAGCTTGCTTGAAAAAACAAAACCCCGGTAAGCCGAGGTTTTACAGCAAAAACTGGAGCGGGAAACGAGACTCGAACTCGCGACCCCGACCTTGGCAAGGTCGTGCTCTACCAACTGAGCTATTCCCGCATCAGAGCCGTGAATGATAGCAGAACCCCCGGCATTGTGAACAGGCAAGTCACGCCTGTTGACGAACTTTTCGGCTACGTCCGGTGATCCGTGACTCCCCGTCGTCCACAACGACAAAGCCCCGATCTGATCGGGGCTTTGTCGACAAACTGGAGCGGGAAACGAGACTCGAACTCGCGACCCCGACCTTGGCAAGGTCGTGCTCTACCAACTGAGCTATTCCCGCATCGGAGCCGGGCATTCTAATACGTGATTGCGGATCGTCAAGCCTGCCATGCAACTTGCCGCTTCAGGGCGATGAGGTATCACCTTCATCCGGCTTGCGGCCGGTCACGTCACCACGCAGCATCGGCCATGCTGCGCGCAGGTAATACAGGCCTGACCAAATGGTCAGTACGCCGGCGATCACCAGCAAGGCTTCGCCAATGTGGTAAAGCCGCAAGGCGCTGGCCTCCTTTTCGTGCTGCACGATCAACACCACCAGCGCAACCATCTGCATCACCGTCTTGAGCTTGCCCACCAACGCTACCTTGACCGTGGCGCTCATGCCGATTTCGGCCATCCACTCGCGCAAGGCCGAGACGCTGATCTCGCGCCCGACGATGATCGCTGCGGTGATCGCCATGACGATGCCCGACCAGCCGGCAGTGGGGTGCGATTGCACCAGCAGAAAGAGGGTCACCGCCACCATCAACTTGTCGGCTACCGGATCGAGGAATGCACCGAATGCCGAGGTGAGATTCATCCGCCGTGCCAGGTAACCATCGAGCCAGTCGGTGAAAGCCGCGAGAATGAATACGATGGCCGCTGTAATGTTGTGCCCCGGAAACGGCAAATAGAACGCCGCCACCATGACCGGCAGCAAGCCGACGCGAAACAGGGTCAGCCAGGTAGGCAGATTGATGTGCATGATTCGGTCCGTTTATTTGCTGCAGTGTCGCACGTCATCAGCGCCTGCAGAAATGCCCCGACCGTACCGGCTCAACCGTGCAGGCTGGCATAGATGCGTTCAGCGAGACCCCGATCGATGCCTTTGACCTGCATCAGCTCCTCCACACCGGCACCCTCCACCCCCTGAATGCCCCCAAAGGCCTTGAGCAGCGCCGACCTTCGGCGCGCGCCGACGCCCGGCACGTCTTCCAGCACACTGCGCTCACGGGCTTTTTCGCGCCGTTTCCGGTGTCCGCTGATGGCGAACCGGTGCGCCTCGTCGCGCACCGCGGCGACCAGATGCAACGCTGGCGACGACGAGCCCGGATGAATTTCGCCCCCGGCGCCACCCGAGGCCATTCGCGCCAGTACCAGGGTTTCCTCGCCGGCACGACGGCCCGGACCCTTGGCCACACCCACCACGACCATGCCGCTGACGCCCAGGTTCTGCAGTACATCCAGCGCCTGTGCCACCTGGCCACTGCCGCCATCGATCAGCAAGACGTCCGGGCGCATCCCCTCACCTTCGGCCAGACGGCGGAAACGCCGGGTCAGGGCCTGGTGCATGGCGGCGTAGTCGTCGCCCGGCGTGATCCCGGCGATGTTGAAGCGCCGGTAGTGCGACTTCTCGGCCCCTTCCGGGCCAAACACCACACAGGAGGCCACCGTGGCCTCGCCCATGGTGTGGCTGATGTCGAAACATTCGATGCGCCGCGGCGGATCGGCCAGTTCGAGCACTTTCTGCAAATCGTCAAAACGCGCACCGAGGGTTTGCCGACTGGCCAATCGCGCTGTCAGGGATGCCTGAGCATTGCGTTCAGCCATTTGCAGAAATCGGGCCCGTTCGCCGCGGACGTTGGACTTGAGCTCGACCGCATGGCCGGACTGCTGGGCCAGCAGTTCACTGAGGACGGCTTGATCGGGAATCGGTTCACTGAGGATCAACTCCTTAGGCACTGCGCGTTCGAGATAGTACTGAGCGACAAACTGGGCCAGGACATCGGCAGGTACGGCATCCAGCGGCAGGCGCGGAAAGAAATCGCGCGTGCCCAGGCTGATGCCGTTGCGAAAGAACAGCACGCTGACACAGGCTATACCCGCATCGATGCGGCAGGCGATCACGTCCATGTCGGCGCTGGCGCCTTGCACATGATGTTGCGCTTGCAATTGGCGCAGGGCCGCGACCTGGTCACGGAGACTGGCGGCGCGCTCGAACTGCAGTGCCTTGCTGGCCTGCTCCATCGCCTCGGCCAACTCGTCGATTACCGTGTTGCTGCGCCCTTCCAGAAACATCTCCGCGTGGCGCACATCGCTGCGGTAGTCCTCGACACTGACCAGTGCGACGCATGGCGCGCTGCAGCGACCGATCTGATATTGCAGGCACGGCCGCGAACGGTTGCGGAAATAGCTGTCCTCGCACTGGCGTACCTTGAACAGCTTCTGCATCAGGCGCAGGCTTTCGCGCACCGCGTACGTGCTCGGATACGGCCCAAAATAGCGTCCGACGAGATTGCGCGCACCGCGATGAAATGCCAGCCGCGGGTACTCCTCACCACCGGACAGGTAGATATACGGGTAGCTTTTGTCGTCCCGCAGCAGGATGTTGTAGCGCGGCTTGAGTGACTTGATCAGCTGCGATTCCAGCAGCAGTGCCTCCCCCTCGGTCCGGGTGACGGTGATTTCCACGCGGGCGATCTGCGCCACCATCGCCGCGATCCGCGGTTCCATGCGTGGCTTCAGAAAATAGCTGCCTACACGTTTCTTCAGGTTGCCGGCTTTGCCGACGTACAACAATTCACCGTTGGCATCGAAGTACCGATAGACGCCGGGTGACGAACTGAGGGTACGTACGAAAGCCTTGCCGTCGAACGGGAGCGATGGGTTTGCCTGCATCATCCCATTCTAGTGCACGGTGGGAGACTGCCGACGGAAAGGGTGCCGCACGATGTGGAACCGTTTCAGCACCACTCAGGTAATGCTGGCCTACTTGTCCGATTGTGCCTGCAGCCATTGTTCGGCGCGCTCGAGGTCGCGCGGGGTATCGATACCGGGAGGAAACGGTTCCGGCGTCAGTTGCACTGCGATACTGTAGCCATGCTCCAGCACGCGCAATTGCTCCAGCGACTCCGCCTGTTCGAGGGGAGTCCGCTGGAGGCTGGCATAGCGACCGAGAAATCCGGCGCGATAGGCATAAATACCGATATGTCGCAGAAAGGGAATCCCTGTCGGCAGCGTATCGCGGGCTGCAGCAAAGGCATCTCGCGCCCAAGGCAGCGGTGCGCGGCTGAAATACAGCGCCCGCCCGTTATTGGCACGGACCAGCTTCACCACATGGGGATCGAACAGCTCCTCGATATCCATGATCGGAGCGGCCAGGGTCGCCATGGGTGCATCGCTCTGGGCCAGAGCCAGCGCCACGGCGCGGATACCGGCAACCGGCGCGAAGGGTTCATCACCCTGCAGATTCACCACGATGCGGTCATCGGACCAGCCATAGTGCGCGGCACATTCGGCCAGACGGTCGCTGCCGGAGGCGTGGTCGCTGCGGGTCATGCAGATGTCCACGCCCTGCCCGTTCAGTGCGTCTGCGAGGCGCGGATCGTCCACTGCCACCACCACCTGGTCGGCGCCTGCCCGCAGGGCACGCTGCGCCACCCGCACCACCATCGGTATGCCACCCAGCTCACGCAACAGCTTGCCGGGAAGCCGGGTTGAGCCGTAACGGGCAGGTATCGCGACGATGAAGCTTGGTAGGGCGAGTGACATCGACGAGCTCCTGCGAAAGTCCTTAAGCCTAAGCGTGGGGAGCGCGCCAATACAAGCGGCAACGGCAACGCGCAAACCTTCGTTCAGCCCACGGGCTCCAGCGCGAACCCGCATGCGTTGGCAAGCTCCATGAATCCCGGAAAGGAGGTGGCAACGTGCTGGCAGCCGTTGATGCGCAATGGCCCCGAGGCTACCAGCCCAGCTACGGCAAAGCTCATGGCGATCCGGTGATCGAGATGGCTTTCCACGGTGCCCCCCTGCAGGTGAGTACCGTGAATGATGGCCCCATCCGGACGCTCTTCGATGTGCACGCCCAGCGTACGCAGGCCTGCCGCCATCGTCGCGATGCGATCGGACTCCTTCACCCGCAGCTCAGCCGCGCCGCGAACCAGGGTCTGACCGCTGGCCACGGCGGCAGCGACGAACAGCACCGGAAACTCATCGATCATGTCCGGCACCAGTGCTTCGGGCAATTCGATACCGTGCAACGGCGCATGGCGCACCAGCAGATCGGCCACCGGCTCCCCACCGCTTTCCCGCGGTCGCTCTATGGTGATATCCGCTCCCATCAGCCGCAGCGCATGGAGCAGTCCGGTACGGCGCGGATTCAGGCCAACGGCAGGCAGGCGCAACTCGGAACCTGGCACGATACTGGCCGCCACCAGAAAGAATGCCGCCGAGGAAAAATCAGCGGGCACCTCGATGTCCGTCGCCCTCAGCACATGCCCTCCGCTCAAACGTGCGTGGCCCGGCGTGAACTGGATCGGCCAGCCAAAGGCCGCAAGCATGCGTTCGGTATAGTCGCGGGTCGGATGCGGCTCAACGATTTCCGTGTCACCCATGCTGTAAAGGCCGGCCAGCAACAAGGCCGACTTCACCTGGGCACTGGCCACCGGCAATTCGTAGCGGATGCCATGCAACGGCTGGCCACCGCGTACCCGCAGCGGTGGCAGGCCGTCCCGCGTATCGATCTGCGCACCCATCAAGGCAAGCGGCACGGTGACACGGCGCATCGGTCGCTTTGACAGCGAGTCGTCTCCGACCAGAACGCTGTCAAATGCCTGTCCCGCCAGCAGACCTGCCAGCAGGCGCATACCGGTACCTGCATTGCCGCAATCCAGCGGTTGCGAGGACGCCTGCAAACCATGCAAGCCCACGCCCTTCACCACGCGTTCGCCCGATGAGGGCGCCGCGATCCGCACGCCCAACTGCGCCAACACCGCGGCGGTGGCGCGGGTGTCCTCACCTTCCAGAAAACCGCGTATGCGGGAGTCGCCATCGGCAATAGCGGACAACATCAACGCACGATGCGACACCGACTTGTCGCCCGGCACCTGCACGCTGCCCTGCAATGCCTGGCCTCGATGGCTGTTCCAGTCAAGACGATTCAATCCCGCTTCTCCATAAAGTTGTTCCGCCACTCTCGCGTCCTTGATGAAACGCCAGAGCTTTCCGTCAGGGCAAGGCAACGGGATACGAACCTAGTACGCGCACCGTTGCCGCGCTATGACCGATCTCCGCTACCGCCTCTTTCAGCGGAGCGGTGTCGACATGCCCGGAAACATCGATAAAGAACGCGTATTGCCACTTGCCAGTGTGTGCAGGGCGCGACTCGATCCGGTTCAAGCTGATGCCATGTTTCACGAACGGGCTTAGTATGTCGTACAGCGCGCCTGGCTTGTCGTTTACGGTGACCAGCAGCGAGGTGCGATCATTGCCGGAGGACGGAAACAGCGTGCGCCCGATCACCAGGAACCGCGTGGTGTTGTCGGCACGGTCCTCGATACCTTTCGCGACTGTGTGCAAGCCGTAGACCTTGCCTGCCGTTTCGCCCGCAATGGCCGCGGCGTCGTCGGCATGGCGCGCCAGTCGGGCTGCTTCCGCGTTGCTGCCCACGGCGATGCACTCGACCTCCGGCAGGTTGATGCGCAGCCAGGTCTTGCACTGCTGCAACGATTGGGCGTGTGCATAGACGCGACGCACGGACTCCAGCTTGCCCGTCTGCGAATGCAGACATTGATGCACGCGCAGCTCAACCTCTCCGCAAATGGTCGCCTTGGAGGTGAGGAACATGTCCAGCGTGATCTGGATCATGCCCTGTCCGGAATTCTCCACCGGCACCACCCCGAAGTCGGCATGCCCTGCCGCGACCTCCTGAAACACCTCCTCGATGCTGCCCAGCGGCAGGCCATAAGCCGCATGGCCGAAATGCTTATGCACCGCCTGCTCGCTGAAGGTGCCTTCCGGGCCGAGGAAGCCGATCTTCAGCGGATCCTCCTGAGCCAGGCACGACGACATGATCTCGCGGAACAGCCGCACCATTTCGGCGTCAGACAACGGGCCATCGTTGCGATCCACCACCATACGCAATACATGGGCCTCACGCTCGGGGCGGTAATAGTCGATCGCTGAGAGGCCCTCACCTTTCACCTTGGCCACCTCCAGCGCCCGATTGGCACGTTCGGAGATCAGTTGCTGGATCTGCCGATCGATGCTGTCGATGTGCTCGCGCATCTCGCTCAGTGCAATCTTCGATTCGCTCATGCCTTTCCGCCTGGAAGTAAAGAAGTCCAAATGAGGATAGGCATCTTGCCCTGAAAACTGCCCATTGGCCAATCAACCGTGACGTCGTGAAAAATTCAGCATGAAGTCGGTCAATGCTTGGACTGCGGCCAGCGGTACCGCGTTGTACAGCGAGGCCCGCATGCCGCCCACCGCCTTATGCCCTTTCAGAGCCAGCAGCCCTGCGGCTTCGGACTCCTGCAGAAACAGCGCATCCAGCGCACCATCGTGCAGGGTAAAGGGAACATTCATGCGCGAACGCGAGGAGGGGTCGATGGGATTGCGATAGTAGCCTTGCGAACCATCGATGGTTTGGTAAAGCAGGTCGGCCTTGGCCCGGTTGCGTTCATCCATGACGCTCAGGCCACCTTGATCCTTGAGCCACTGAAACGTCAAGCCCGCCACGTACCATCCCCAGGTGTTGGGGGTGTTGAGCATGGAATCGTTTGCTGCCTGTTCGGCAAAACGGAATATTCGGGCCATCGGCTGACTGACCCGCTGCAGCAGATCACGGCGTATGATCATCACGACCAGGCCGGAAGGACCGATATTCTTCTGTGCGCCGGCGTAGATCAACCCGAAACGGCTGATATCGAGCGGCGCGGAGAGGATATTCGACGACATATCGGCTACCAGCGGTACCGGGCCCACCTCGGGAATGTGGTGAAACTCGACCCCATGGATCGTCTCATTCGGCGTGTAGTGCACATAGGCAGCTTGCGGATCTAACTGCCAGCTGTCGGGGGGCGGCACTCGCTGGTAGGCATCGACCTTGCCGCTGGCAACCGTGTTTACGCGCACGTAGGGCGCCGCTTCGCTGATCGCCTTGCTGCTCCAGTGACCGCTGTCGACATAGTCGGCGCTGCCACCCTGCGTGGCCAGATTCATCGGAATCTGGGCAAACAACTGGGTTGCACCACCCTGCAGAAAAAGGACCGCATAGTCCTTCGGTATTGCCAGTAATTCCCGCAAGTCGGATTCGGCCTGCGCTGCCATGGCAATGAAGCGCTTGCCGCGATGGGATTGCTCCATCACCGAGGCGCCACTGCCGTTCCAGTCCAGCAATTCCTGTTGTGCGCGCTCAAGTACAGCCTGCGGCATAGCCGCCGGGCCGGCGCTGAAGTTCCAGACTCTGCTCACGTGCGCGTGTTTCCTGTCGATGTTTTCATGGCATTATGGCGCGATGCAGCATGGCATGGTCAATCGCTGTGTTCGTAACGTGCCCGAGGTTTCAAAAGCGAATCAGCAATACCAGGGCGATGCCCAGGGCAAGGATGGCGGCCGTAACAATCAGCCACCAGACCTCGCGAACTGGACCGGCCGCTTCTTCCGGTAGAGGACTGTCTGCTGCATCGGACACCACAATCTCCGGCTCCGGCTCCATACCGGGTGCATCCACAACAAACCGATGCGTGTCCAGACCGATCTGGTCGTCCGGAAGCAGAACGACTTCGTCATGCACCATCACGCCGTTGACCCGCAAAGGATGGCGCGCGGAAGACAGGACCGACGCCAGACACAATTGCCCTTCTTTCCAGTGCAGGCGCAATGCCGCAACCTCGCCCAGCGGCAAAGCCAGCCGACATGGTCCTTGGGGCCCGAGCTCCAGGCTGTCTCGCACCGGCAACACGCGCCCTGACAACGGCCCCGCCACGGCGCGCAGGGCCACAGTACGGCAACCGTGCCCGGACAACGGACCCGAAACTCGCTGCGCGGGATCTTGTTCGTCGCGCAACAGCATCCGGCAATCTCCCACGCTGATGACATCGCCGGCACGCAATAGCGCCCTCTCCCGGACTGGCCGTGCGTTGACATGAATGCGTTCAGCCGCAGGCAGCACCTGAAGAACCCAGCCTCGGCGATCCTGCTGCAGCACAAGATGATGGGCAGCAGCCTGACTGGCGGCCAGCACCAGGTCATTGTCCCGTGCAGCACCGATGCTCAAGCGCGGCTTCGACCAACGGAAATCTTCACGGGCCGCATTGTGAAATTCGATGCGCATGGATCAGCCAGCCGGTAGACCGCAGAACTTTAGCATGCGTCGAACCGCATTCCACGAATATAATCACCGGTTTGCGGACGGACTTTAGACCATGCCCAGTATCGAAATCCACCGGCCTCACCAGATGTCGATGAGTGACGCGCACGCTATTGTCGAAAAGGTCGCAGCGCGCATGAACGAAAAATTTGGCATGCAAGGACGATGGGAGGGCGAGGTCCTGAAGTTTTCGCGGCAGGGCGTGAATGGAACCATCACGGTCGGCAGCGACGCGGTTCAGGTCAGCGCCCAACTGGGCCTGATGCTGGCGCCCCTGAAAGGCATGATCGAGCAGGAGATCCGGCGCAAACTGGATGAACATTTCGCGTGATGGCAGCAAACCACGATGGAACGGGGGTAAGTAGATGACATATTTAAACCCGCACGTATTCGTGACATAATTGCTGGATTACGCTGCCCTGATGGTGGCGAGCGAACCTCGGAACACATGGCCAAAGACGACGTCATCGAAATGGAAGGCACGGTCCAAGAGACCTTGCCGAACACCATGTTTCGTGTGCAACTGGAGAACGGGCACGTCATCATCGCCCACATATCCGGTCGCATGCGCAAGCACTACATTCGAATTCTCACGGGCGACAAGGTCAAGATCGAGATGACCCCGTACGACCTCAGCAAGGGACGCATCACCTACCGCATGAAGTGACTGTGGACAGGTGGCAGACCAAAAAGGGCCGCGCATTGCGCGGCCCTTTCTTTGGTTGGACCTTGGCAAGCAGGATCAACCCTGCCTGCCAGCGGCGTTATTCCACGGCTGCCGGCACCGGCTCAGCCGCTTCCGTGTCCACCTGCAATTCGCCGTCGCGTACGCTCAGGTGGACCTGACCGCCCTCGGCCAGCTTGCCGAACAGTAGCTCGTCGGCCAGCGCACGCTTCACCTTCTCCTGAATCACCCGGGCCATCGGTCGAGCACCCATCTGCGGGTCGAACCCGTGCTCGGCGAGCCAACGGCGGGCATCCGCATCCACGTCCAGGCTGACGCGTTTCTCGCTGAGCTGGCTTTCCAGCTCGATCAGGAACTTGTCGACCACGCGCAGGATGTGCTCGAAATCCAGCGCGCTGAACTGGATGATCGCGTCCAGCCGATTGCGGAACTCCGGCGTGAAGATCCGACGGATCACTTCCATCGCGTCCGATTCGTGCTTCTGTTCGACAAAACCGATGCTGCGACGCGAGGCAAGTGCCGCGCCCGCATTAGTGGTCATCACCAGCACCACGTTCTTGAAGTTCGCCTCGCGGCCGTTGGTGTCGGTCAGCACGCCGTGGTCCATCACCTGCAACAGGATGTTGAACACATCCGGATGTGCTTTTTCAATTTCGTCCAGCAGCAGCACGGCGTGGGGATGTTTGACCACCGCCTCGGTCAAAAGCCCACCCTGGTCAAATCCGACGTAGCCGGGAGGGGCGCCGACCAGCCGCGAAACCGAGTGACCCTCCATGTATTCGGACATGTCGAAGCGGATCATTTCGATGCCGAGCTGCATCGCCAGTTGCTTGGTGACCTCGGTCTTGCCCACACCGGTCGGGCCAGCCAGCAGGAAGCTGCCGATCGGCTTGGAGGGGTCGGCAAGCCCCGAGCGGGCCATCTTGATCGAGGCAGCCAATGCCTCGATCGCCGGATCCTGGCCGAATACCACCATTTTCAGGTTGCGCTCGAGGTTGCGAAGCACATCGCGATCAGACGCAGATACCTGCTTGGCGGGAATCCGCGCCATCTTGGCCACGATATATTCCACCTCGCTCACGTCGATCTTGCCGCTGCGCTGATCTTCCGGCAGCAATCGCTGGCGCGCCCCGGCCTCGTCGATCACGTCGATCGCCTTGTCCGGCAACAGACGATCGGGGATGTGCTTCACCGACAGGTCTACCGCAGCCTTCAACGCCTCGTTGGTATAGGCCACATGGTGGTGCTCTTCGAACCGCGAACGCAGGCCTTTGAGGATCTCGATGCTGTCGGCCACGGTCGGCTCGACCACATCGATCTTCTGGAAGCGTCGCGCTAGCGCGCGGTCTTTCTCGAACACTCCACGATATTCCTGGAAGGTGGTCGAGCCGATGCAGCGCAATTCGCCGGAAGCCAGCATGGGCTTGATCAGGTTGGAGGCATCCATGGTGCCACCGGACGCCGAGCCGGCACCGATAATGGTGTGGATTTCATCGATAAAAAGAATCGCGCCAGGCTGCTTCTTCAATTGACCGATCACCGCCTTCAGGCGCTTTTCGAAGTCGCCCCGGTACTTGGTGCCCGCCACCAGTGCCCCGAGATCGAGCGACCAGATGGTGGCGCTCTCAAGCACCTCGGGCACCTCGCCGTCGACGATACGCTTGGCCAGACCCTCGGCCAGGGCAGTCTTGCCTACGCCCGCTTCGCCGACATACAGCGGGTTGTTCTTGCGGCGGCGGCACAATACCTGGATGGTGCGCTCGATCTCGTCGGCACGCCCGATCAGTGGATCGATCCTCCCTTCGAGGGCCAGCTCATTGAGATTGCTGGCGAACTCGTTAAGCGGATTGCCTTTCTGCTCAGCACCCTCTTCGCCCTCACGCTCGCCGCCAGTCGCCGTCCCGGGAGCCGACTCGTCGCCGATCTTGGCGATGCCGTGAGAGATGTAATTGACCACGTCGAGCCGCGTGATCTCCTGCTGGTGCATGAAATACACCGCATGCGAATCCTTCTCGCCGAAGATCGCCACCAGCACGTTGGCCCCCGTTACCTCTTTTCGACCCGACGACTGCACGTGGTATACCGCACGCTGCAACACCCGCTGGAACCCCAGGGTGGGCTGAGTATCGCGCTCATCGCCCTGCGGTAGCACCGGCACGGTTTCAGCAATGATGCGCTCCAGCTCGGCCGACAGGCGCGGCAGATCGACACCACAGGCACGCAGGGCACCCATAGCGGACTGGTTGTCGGTCAGCGCCAGCAGCAGATGCTCCACCGTCATGAACTCATGACGCTGTTCGCGAGCCTGCTTGTAGCAGTGGCCGATGGTGACTTCTAGATCCTTGCTAAACATCCGGATCATCTCCGCTTGCAGAGTGGGTGGCCTTCAACGCCCGATGAAGACAAAATGGGGTCGCTCAGAGCTTTTCCATAGTGCACAGCAACGGGTGTTGATGAGAGCGTGAATATTCGTTGACGTGGGTTACCTTGGTTTCAGCCACTTCCCGGGTGAAAACTCCACATACGCCCTTGCCACGCGTATGTACGTGCAGCATCACCTGTACTGCCTGTTCCTGGTCGAGGTTGAAAAAGCCCCGAAGTACCTCGACCACGAAATCCATCGGGGTGAAATCATCGTTCAACAGCAACACCTGGAACAGCGGCGGACGCGCCACTTCGGGTTTTGCGGTTTCCAGTGCCAGCCCGCGGCCACTGTCATTGTCGTGTTCGGATTCTGATTCGTGTGCCATGGTTTCTTGGGTGTCTGTGCTTTGAAACGAAGTATACGCCGCACTGGATGCGGCAACTGCGCAGCGACCACGGGTACAGGTAATGGCACAATGGCCACTTTTCCAGTGCTTTGCCATCCCTATGCCCGACGCCCCGTCTCCCGCTGATGTCTGGCGCCCACATGTCACCGTGGCCTGCGTGGTCGCCGACGGCGACCGGTACCTGATGGTCGAGGAAAAGGTGAACGGTCGTATCACCTGGAACCAGCCGGCCGGCCACTTGGAGGATAACGAAAGCCTTCCCGATGCGGCGCTGCGCGAAACGCTGGAGGAGACGGGCTGGAAGGTGCGTCTACACCACCTGATCGGCGTGCATCAATGGCGCAGCAGCGAGCACGGCGATGCGGTTATTCGCTTCAGTTTCGCAGCAACGGCAGTTAGCCACGACGCAGAACGCCCGCTGGATACCGGCATCAGTCGGGCTATCTGGTTGCGACGCGACGAAATCATCGCGCTGGAGGACCGGCTGCGCAGTCCGCTGGTATTGCTCAGTATCGACGCATGGCTGGCTGGCCAGCGCTTGCCACTGGAAATACTGGACTACCTACCGGCGAAGGTGCCGCAATGAAGGTCATGCTCGGCATCTCCGGCGGGGTCGACTCTTCGGTGGCAGCGCTTCTGTTGCAACAGGCCGGCCACCAGGTTGAAGGCTTGTTCATGCAGAACTGGGAAGAAGACGACCGTTCGGGGCCTTGCAGCGCCGACGCCGATCGCAAGGATGCTGTGGCAGTCTGTGGACGGCTCGGCCTGCCGTTTCATACCCGCAATTTTGCCGCGGAATACTGGGATGGGGTGTTTGCGCACTTTTTGGCAGAATACCGCGCCGGCCGAACCCCCAATCCCGACGTGCTGTGCAACCGTGAAATCAAGTTCAAGACCTTTCTGGACGAGGCGCGATCACTGGGCGCCGACAAGATCGCCACCGGGCATTACGCGCGCGTCGATTGTGTGGATGGCAGCTATCGCCTGCTGCGTGCGATGGACACGACCAAGGATCAGACTTATTTCCTGCATGCCCTCGGACAGCGGCAACTCAGCGCGACCTTGTTCCCGATCGGCAAGATCGAAAAGCGGCGGGTGCGTGAACTGGCTCGAGAAGCCAGCTTGCCCACCCATGCGAAAAAGGATTCAACCGGCATCTGCTTCATCGGCGAACGCAATTTCCGTGCATTTCTCGGTCGATACATCCCGGCCCGCCCCGGTGACATGCGCACGCCCGACGGCCAGCGGATCGGCGAACATCAGGGGGTGATGTACTACACCCTTGGTCAGCGCAATGGCCTCGGTATCGGCGGCATCCATGGGGCAAGCGGGGAGCCCTGGTACGTGGTCGGCAAGAACGTTGCCGACAACGTGCTGTATATCGCCCAGGGGGGTGAAAATCGCTGGCTTTATTCGTCTCGCCTGCAAACCGAAACACCGAACTGGGTCGCCGGTAGCCCGCCGGCCAATGTCTTTCGCTGCACTGCCAGAACCCGCTACCGCCAACTTGATCAGGCCTGTGCGGTAGTCGTTACCGGGGATGGCGTCGAGGTACGCTTCGATCAACCGCAACGTGCTGTCACGCCGGGGCAATCCGTGGTCTTTTACGACGGTGAGGTCTGCCTGGGTGGTGCGGTCATCAAGGTCACCGACGCACCCTTTGGCGGACTTCAGTCGCCCCCTCCCCCTCCCCTGCAAACCACACTCTCCAACGGAGCATCGCAAACTCGTGTTTGAATTTTTTGCCATCAATGAGGAGCGCGTACTGGCACTGGCCGGACTATTCCAGGCTTGTACGCTGGTGCAGCAGCTGGCCAACAACGGACGTTGTGACGAATCGGCCATGGAGGCATCCGTAGCCAGTATTTTTCACCTCGACGCACCCTCGGTGGTTGGCGTATACGGCAATGTTTCCAATTTGCGCCTGGGGCTACGCAGCCTGGTCACTCAGCTTGACGAACGCGACAACGACATGGCTATTACCCGAATGGTGGTGACCGTCATGCGTCTGGAACGCAGCCTTACAGGGCAACCCGCCCTGCTCGATAGCCTGCAAAAGGGTATCGTCGCGGCACAGCGGCAAGTCGAGCACTTCGGACAAGGCTCATCCCAGGTGATCAGTCGCCTTGCCGAACTGTACGCCGCTACTTTATCGACGCTGCGTCCGCGGGTAATGGTCAGTGGCAACCCGCAGCAGCTGCAACAACCCGCCGTGGTGGAAAAAGTGCGTGCCAATCTGCTCGCAGCGGTGCGCTCGGCGGTGCTCTGGCGACAGCTCGGCGGTCGCCAATGGCTGTTGCTGTTGCAGCGCCGCCAGTGCGGTATGTTGGCACGAGGACTGTTGACCGGAGCAACGCTCGACAAGCGATAACCGGCCAAGACCGGCTGAGAGGTATTCTCTTCCTCGATGAGAATATGTCGCCTCAATGGTCCACTGGCTTCGCAAGCGAAGGCGGCCGGTTGTTCCTTTGACCCACGCCGATAGCGCGGGACAGCTCTTCAACGGGTTTGACAAAAGCAAACGGCGGGCAATGCCCGCCGTTTTCCATCCTTGGGTCGAACTCCATTGCGATATCCGTCGAGACTGTCGCCTCTGTGGCCGCAGCATGCCACGGCCATGTGACAGTTTTTAGAACTTTACCTGACCCCATACACCAAATTCGTTGGTCTTCACCGTCTGGACATGGGGCGGAATCGGTGCGGTAACCGACTTGTCGCCGTTCTCATGCTTCCAGACCGCAGCAAGCTTGAAGCCCTTGGTCACCTGATATTGCAGGCCCAGGTTGTAGTAGGTGTCCTTGGCGTTGCGATCCTGATATTTGCTCAGCTTCGCATTGTCGTAACGGGCGAACAGACTGACGTCGTCGGCCAGCGCCACACTGCCCCAGAACGAATAGCCATCGGCCTTGTCGGCCAGCGGGCTCAGGACGTTGTTCCAGTTCTTCGCCGTAAAGTACTCACCACCGAGGCGGAACGCCTTGCTGGCATAAGCGACCATCAGGTCCCCACGCTGAGCGGTGTGCATCGCACCCAGTGTCTGGGTTTCCTTGCCACGATGACCGCTGTAGCCACCCAACGCCACAATCATGCCGTCGAACGGGACGAAACCGACACGACCACCGATGTCCATACCCTTGCTGCGGCTCGGATTCTTGTAACCGTTGCCGTTAACCACCGACACCGCATAATTGAACATCTTGTTGGCGCCGACATTGCCACCCAGGTGCAGACCCCAGTCGGCCGAATTCGCATAGTGCAGGCGATCGGTCAAGGTATTTTCGACGTACCGGAAACCGTAGTAGTGCTCGACGAACGGAATCCACGGCATGTCGGCGGAACCGATACGCAGTACGGCAGCGTCATCGAACTTGCCCTGAACATAGGCCTTCTTGACGAACAGGTTGGTGGTGCCATCGGTGCTGGAATAGTTGAAATCGGTGGTCAGGTTGGCCGACCAGATGTCGTTGAATTTGTGAGTGACGCTGAAGTAGAAGCGCTTCACGTCGAGACCGGTGCCGGACTTGCCGGTCTTGCCGGTGTCACTGTTCTTCTGATCGATGTTGGTGAGGTCGAAGTACATCTTGCCACCGAGGGTGGTGTTGTTGATGGCCTTCTCCAGCGCGGCAAGCTTCTTGTCGCTGGCGGCGGTGACGTTGCTGGCCTTCTCCACTGCTTTGCCGGTGCTGACGTTGATGTCCGATTGCGCGTCGGTGCGCTGTTCCAGCGAGTCGACCTTGGCCTGCAACTGAACCAGTGCGGCTTTCAGCTGAGCCACTTCGGCGGCATTCGCGGCAGCGGCCTGTTCCGCCTGTGTCTGGCGGTGCCTGTGCTGTGCCGGCGCTGCGGCAACGGTGAAGCTGGTAACGCCCAAACCGGCCGCAATGGCCACCGCAAGCATTCTGGAACGCATGTAATTCTCCACATTAGGATTGACTGGAAACCTCTCGCCTGCCTCCTAGTTCAGACGGCCGGCTAGCAATTCGTTAACAAGTTTGACCGGCCTTCTTTACGGTTGGATAAATATTTCATGACAGAAAAATGACAGCGTGCCGGCACCTCTGACCGCACGCCCTCAGCACGCGCGCGTCATCACCACTGATATGCTTCGCCGATGGAAATTCAGAGCAGTACTGCAGCCACACGCATGGCTGAGCGATTCCGCGGCTTTCTGCCGGTAGTGGTCGATGTGGAAACCGGGGGCTTTGATGCCGAGCACGACGCCCTTCTGGAAATTGCCGCCGTCCCCCTGTGCATGGATGCCGACGGCTACCTGAGTCGGCAGCCCACCGTGTCTACGCATGTGGAGCCTTTTCCGGGTGCCAATCTGGATCCACGCTCGCTGGAAGTCACCGGGATAGACCCAGGCAATCCACTGCGTGGCGCGCTCGGTGAACGTCAGGCGCTGGACCATATCTTCAAGTCCGTACGCGAGGCGACACGCGACGCGGGCTGTCAAAGGGCGATCCTCGTAGGGCACAACGCCGCGTTCGATCTGGGCTTTCTCAACATGGCGGTCCGCCGTTGCGGTCACAAACGCAACCCGTTTCACCCGTTCAGTTGCTTCGACACGGTCAGCCTGGCAGGGCTCGCCTATGGCCAAACGGTGCTGAGCAAGGCGGTGCTCGCCGCCGGTTTGCCCTTCGACAGTCGCGAGGCACACTCGGCGGTTTACGACGCCGAACGCACCGCTGAGCTATTTTGCAACGTGGTCAACCGCTGGCGCAGCCTCGAACTTTTTGAACACCAGCACGTGCGCATCTATACTGAATGAGCGCGGGAACGGATCCCTCAAGGGGTGCATAATCCAGGTTGTTACGCCGTCAGCCATGGCCTTTCATGAAAACTGTCATCTTTCTGAAACATTGGTCTCATCTCATTGCAACACGAAAGGCTTGAAATGACGTGGTCCATCCGACGTCCATCCAAGGAGCAACCGTGTTGACCTCTTACAAATCCCCGATTCGACTCGCCGCCGTGGCTGCAATCGCTGTGGCTTCGACGTTCGGCATGACCGCACAGGCTACCGATATCACCGGCGCTGGCTCCAGCTTCGTCTATCCGGTCGTTTCCAAGTGGTCGGCAGCGTATGCCGAAAAGACCGGCAACCACGTCAATTACCAGTCGATCGGTTCCGGCGGTGGTATTGCACAGATCAAGGCCGGCACCGTCGATTTCGGCGCGTCTGACATGCCGCTCGACGAGGCCACCCTCGACAAATTCGGTCTGGGCCAGTTCCCGGACGTCATCGGCGGCATCGTGCCGGCGTTCAATGTTGAAGGCATTGCTGCAGGCAAGATGGTGTTGGACGGCAAGACGCTGGCGGATATCTATCTGGGCAAGATCACCAAGTGGAATGACCCGGCGATCCGTGCGCTCAACCCCGAATTGAAGTTGCCTGCGGCCAACATCACGGTCGTTCATCGTTCCGACGGCTCGGGTACCACGTTCAATTTCAGCGACTACCTGTCGAAAGTAAGCCCGGAGTGGAAGACCAAGGTTGGCGAAGGCACCGCGGTGCAGTGGCCGGTCGGTATCGGCGGCAAGGGCAACGAAGGCGTGTCTGCCTATATCAAGCAGATCAAGGATTCGATCGGCTACGTCGAGTATGCTTATGCGCTGCAAAACCACATCGGTTATGCCGTGATGAAGAATGCCGCCGGCAACGTGGTAGCGCCGACCATCGCCACTTTCCAGGCCGCTGCCGATACGGCTGACTGGAAGCATTCCAAGAACTTCAACCTGGTCATGACCAATGCGCCGGGTGCCAAGGCATGGCCGATCACCGCAACGTCCTGGGTGATCATGTACAAGAAGCCGAAAAACGTCACCAACTCCAAGGTGGCATTCGACTTCTTCAAGTGGGCTTACACCCACGGTCAGGCACAGGCGCGTTCGCTTGACTACGTTCCGCTGCCGCCGAGCCTGGTTCAGCAGATCGAGAACTACTGGAAAACCGAGTACAAGATGTAAAACATCAGGTTGCGACGGATGCAACCGGCTGTAAGCAAAGCGCTGCGCGTGGCCCCCGGGGTTGCGCGCAGCGCTTTCATGATTGATCTACCAGCGGAAAATGCCCCAGCATGCAAGTCCCCAGCACCGAACCGCTCGCCCGTAATATCGACGCTCGCTCGCGTGCGGATGCGCTTCACGATCGTATTTTTCGTCGCACGCTGAAATTCTGTGCCCTGCTGGTACTTGCTGCACTGGTAGGAGCGGCCCTGTCAACATTGTGGGGCGGTCGCGAAGTTCTGTTCGGGCATGGCCTGCATTTCTTGTCGAGCACCGCCTGGAACCCTGTCGAAGACGACTACGGTGCCCTGGCACCGATCTTCGGCACCTTGGTGACCTCACTGATAGCACTGGTACTGGCCGTGCCGGTAAGTTTCGGTATCGCCCTGTTTTTGACCGAGATCGCCCCTGCCTGGCTACGCGGCCCGGTCGGCGCCGCGATTGAATTGTTGGCAGGCATCCCATCGATCATCTATGGCATGTGGGGCCTTTTCGTTTTCGTACCCTTCATGTCCCGTATAGAACCGGCACTCAGTGCGACGCTGGGCAAGATTCCCCTGGTCGGCAAACTATTTCAGGGACCGCCATTGGGACTCGGGTTGCTTACCGCAGGCATCGTGCTCGCGGTGATGATCCTGCCCTTCATATCGTCGGTGATGCGCGAGGTATTCCAGACCGTACCGACGCGACTGAAGGAATCGGCCTACGCCCTGGGCTCCACCACCTGGGAGGTCCTCTGGGACATCGTGCTGCCCTATACCCGCTCGGCAGTCATCGGCGGCATCTTTCTTGGCCTGGGCCGTGCGCTGGGTGAAACCATGGCCGTTACTTTCGTGCTGGGAAATTCCTACAACATCACCTCGTCGCTGTTGATGCCCGGTACCACGATCTCCTCGAGTATCGCCAACGAATTCAACGAGGCGGTCGGCACCCACCGTTCGGCGCTGATTGCGCTCGGCTTCCTGCTTTTTGTGGTGACCTTCATCGTGTTGTTGATTGCCCGTCTGATGCTTCGTCAGCTGGCGAAGCGGGAGGGTCGCTGATGTCCTCCAACACGGCTATCTACGTCCGGCGCCGCATTACCAACATGGTTGCCATGCTGCTCGGCGGCTTTGCCACACTGCTCGGCCTGACCTTTCTGGTTTGGATCCTATGGGTAACAGTAAGCAACGGCATCAGCGCCATTACCCCTACGCTGTTCACCAAGATCACTGCCTATGGCGCCCAGGGCGGACTTTCCAACGCCATCGTCGGCAGTTTGATCATGGACTTTACCGCGCTGCTGATCTGCGCGCCGATCGGCGTGTTGGCGGGCACCTATCTGGCCGAATATGCCAACAGCTCGAAGTTGGGTGCAACCATACGCTTTCTCAACGATATCCTGTTGTCGGCGCCGTCGATTGTGCTGGGTCTGTTCGTGTATGTGATCATCGTGCTGCCGATGTCGAACATGACCCATGGCGCGATTTCGTTTTCGGGTCTCGCCGGCAGCGTGGCATTGGCCTTGATCGGCTTGCCGGTCATCGTGCGCACGACCGATGAAATGCTGCAGCTGGTACCCGGCACCTTGCGTGAAGCGGCGTTGTCACTGGGTGTACCGCAATGGAAACTGACCATGCAGGTACTGATTCGCGCCGCCGGCTCCGGCATTCTGACTGGCATATTGCTGGCTCTGGCGCGGCTTGCCGGCGAAACGGCCCCACTGCTGTTTACCGCGTTTGGCAACAACTTCATGACGCTGCACCCGCTGGACAAGATGGCCAGCCTTCCGGTAGCCATCTACCAGTACACCAACGATCCCAACCCCGCCATGCACGCTATTGCCTGGGCTGGTGCCTTGCTGATCACCATGTTCGTACTGGCACTCAGTTTGCTTACACGTCTGATATTTTCGCGCAAGAAGGTAAGTTATGAATGACCTCGCTGCCGCCGTGGCGACGCCGATGGCCAACGTCGAAGAGCGCACCAAAATCAAGGTGCGCGACCTGCACTTCTACTACAACGGATTTCATGCGCTGAAAGGCATCAGCATGGATGTTCCCGAGAAGCAGGTCACTGCGATCATCGGTCCCTCCGGCTGCGGCAAGTCGACCTTGCTGCGCATCTTCAACCGGATCTACGCAATCTATCCGAAACTCGAGGCCAAGGGCCAGGTGGAGCTTGACGGCGAGAATATCCTCGATCCGGGCTATTCGATGAACCGGCTTCGCGGCAAGGTCGGCATGGTGTTCCAGAAGCCGGTGCCGTTTCCGATGACGATTTTCGAAAACGTTGCCTACGGCATCCGCCATCACGAAAAGCTCTCAAAGCCGGACATGAGCACCCGCGTGGAACAGGCCCTGCGCAGTGCCGCGTTGTGGGACGAAGTCAAGGACAAACTCAAGCAGAACGCGCTGAGTCTGTCCGGGGGGCAGCAGCAACGCTTGTGTATCGCGCGTGCCATCGCTCTGAGGCCGGAAGTGCTTCTGCTCGACGAACCGACATCTGCACTTGATCCGATTGCCACCAGCCGTATCGAGCAACTGGTGGAAGAGCTCAAGAGCGAGTACACCATCGTCATCGTTACGCATAACATGCAGCAGGCTGCGCGCGTATCCGATTACACCGGCTTCATGTATATCGGTGAGCTTATCGAGTTTGGCAACACTGAAAAGATCTTCACAAAACCCGACAGGAAGCAGACCGAAGACTACATCACCGGTCGCTTCGGCTAATCGGCCGATTCCTTCTTGAAAAGGGATCGGGAGGCTTGCAGAGCGGTTGCTCCCGCCGGAAACCCGGGAGAACATCACAAGGCAGATCCATGAACAGCAGCGACCACATCATCAAGAGCTACGACAGCGAGCTGATCCGGCTTACCGGTGAAATCGTACGTATGGGCGAACTATCCGTCACCCAGCTGGAGGCGGCCATCGATGTCATCGAACGCCGCGACGAGCGGGCCGCCCAGCGCGTCGTAGGCAATGACGAAGCGATCGACCAGCTCGAGCAGGAGATCAGCCACGACGTGGTGCGCCTGTTGGCGCTGCGCGCGCCGATGGCCGGCGATCTGCGCAACGTCTTTGCTGCCTTGCGGATTGCTGCCGACATCGAGCGGATTGGTGACTACGCTGCCAACGTGGCCAAGCGTTCGATTCCGCTGTCGATGGTGGCTCCGATCAGTCCGACCAAGGGGCTCGGTCACCTGGCCGAACTGGCAGCCACTGAAGTCCGTGACGTACTCAAGGCCTATCACGACCAGGATGCCGAACGCGCGTACGAGGTATGGAAGGATGACGCTGAGCTCGACGAGGCCTATACCGGTTATTTTCGGCAACTGCTGACCTACATGATGGAAGACCCGCGCAATATCACGCCGTGCACGCACTTGCTGTTCATGGCGAAGAACATTGAGCGCATCGGCGACCACGCCACCAACATCGCCGAAAACGTCTGGTATCAGGTGCATGGTGAGCCGCTGACCAAGCGTCGTCCGAACCGTGACCTGACCTCGAACCCGCAACAGATCAATCTCGGCGACAAACCCGATCAGCCCGTCTGAGCATGACGTCGGCGTCGCGGAGCGCTCGCCGACGCTGACCTCAGCTACTCACCACCAGGGCAGCTTGCGCCCTTCCTCACGGGCCTTGCGGCGCATGTCGGTGGCATGCACCATGCCAAAGACGCCAATGACGATCCAGGCCAGCTGCATCAGAAATGCCGGCCAGTTGATCGGCCCCTGTCCGAATGAAAGCGACAGAATCACGCCGATCGCCCCGATCACGTTCATCAGTTGATAGATCAAACCGTTGCCGCGCAGCTTGTGTGCCTGCAACAGCAAAAAGGCCAGCAACACCAGTGCCACGCCCAGATAACCCGCCAAGTCGTACCATGGAAACGTCATCGTGGATTGCTCCTTTGACGCAAGGTCTCGAATAATACGATACCGGCCGCAACGGATACATTGAGGCTTTCCATGCTTCCGGGCATCGGAATTTTCGCCACAAAATCACATAGCTCGCGGGTGAGCCGACGCATACCGTCACCCTCGCCCCCAAGAACCACCGCCACCGGGCCTTTCAGGTCGACAGCATAAAGCGACGTTTCCGTCCCCCCTTCCAGACCGGTAATCCAGACGCCAGCATCCTTCAGCTCGCGCAAGGTGCGGGCCAGGTTGGTTACCGCGATCAGCGGCACGCGGTCAGCACCTCCAGCCGAAGCCCGGCGTACTACCGGCGTCAATCCGACGGCCCGGTCCTTTGGCACGATCACCGCCGTAACCTTGGCCGCTGCCGCACTGCGCAGGCAGGCGCCGAGATTATGAGGATCGGTGACACCGTCGAGTACCAGCACCAAGGCGTCGCCACCGTCGCGCTGCAGCAGCGCAGCCAGGTCGTTTTCATGTGCCTGCGCCGGAGCTTCGTAGCGCGCGGCCACGCCCTGATGCCGCGCCTCACCGGCCAGCTTTTCCAGCTGGTCACGGGTGCGGCGCTGCACGGGAATCCCCAAGGCTTTTGCCCGATCGGCCAGCTCCTGAACGCGCGCGTTGCGCTGTCCCTGCTCGACGAGCAGTTCAAGCACACGCTCGGCATCGTTGCTCAGGGCGCCTTCGACCGGATTGATCCCGACGATCCAGCTTTCACTCATGACTTGCCTTTCGGTTTCGGTTTGCGACGCGTGGTTTTCTTTGGCGCGGTGGCATTCGCGGGCGGCGGCGTCCCTCGCCCCTTGCCGGTGGCGGGCAACTCGCGCCGGGCACCGGCTTTGGTGGGAGTCCGGGTTGGCGACTTCTGACCCGAAAGTCGGTCGCGGCCGGTCCTGGAACGCGAGGGTGGATTATCGCCCAAATCGGCTGTCTCCGGGACCGTAGTGGCAGCTTCCTTGCGACCGAAGGCTCGACCGATCGCCTTGGCGGCCTTGCCAAACATACCCGAGGGTTTGAGGCCAGCTTCGGCTTTCTTGGGTAGCGAGTAACGCTCGCCACCGGCTGCATAGTCGTATGCCTTCGCCGTGCCGGTCGGTGCGGCTGCACGTTCGCGAGGGGCGACCATTCTGAAGTCGATCTTGCGATCCTCCAGACTGGCGCGCAGCACCTGTACCCGTACATGGTCACCGAGGCGGAACTGGGTGCCGGTACGTTCGCCTTTGAGCAGTTTGCGTACCGCGTCGAAATGGTAGTAATCATTGGCCAGCTGGCTGATATGCACCAACCCGGAGACCTTCGACTCATCCAGTTCGACGAACAGGCCGAACGACGTCACGCCAGCCACCACGCCGTCGAATTCACTACCGACATGCTTGGACATCCAGGCGCATTTGAAACGTTCATCGACATCACGCTCGGCCTCTTCGGCGCGTCGCTCGCGCTGTGAACAATGCACTGCCATGGCCGACATCTCGGTGGGGCTATAGCTGTAACCTGCCGGTTTGCCGCCGCGCAAGGCGTAGCGAATCGCCCGGTGCACCAGCAAATCCGGATAACGTCGAATCGGCGAAGTGAAATGCGCATACGCCTGCAGCGACAGCCCGAAGTGCCCACGATTGTCGGGTTGATAGGCCGCCATGCTCTGCGAACGCAGCAATACCGACTGGATCAGTTCACGTTCCGGCCGCTCGCGCACCATCCGCAGCACCTCCGCATAGTCTCCCGGGGTGACGTCGGCCAGTGGCGGCATGCTCAACTTGAACTCGCGCAGGAATTGCTGAAGATCTTCGTATTTTTCCGCCGGCGGGGGCTCGTGAGCGCGGAACAGCGCGGGAATCTTCTTTTTCTCCAGAAACAGCGCTGCCTGCACATTGGCGGCGATCATGCATTCTTCGATCAGCTTGTGGGCGTCGTTGCGCTCGCTCGCACCCATCGACTCCACGTTACCCGTCTGGTCGAGACGGAACTTCACCTCCGGCGTCTCGAAATCGATGGCACCACGGCGCTTGCGCTGCGCCGCCATCAGCTTGTACAGCGCATGCAGGTGCTCCAGTTGCGGCAGCACCTCAGCCACTTCATGCCGTGCGTCGGCGTCTTTCAAACCGACCACCTGCCACACCTTGTCGTAGGTAAGCCTGGCGTGCGAACGCATCACCGCATCATAGAATTTCGCCTTGCTGACCGCACCGTCGGCGTCAACCGTCATGTCGCAGACCATGCAAAGCCGTTCGACCTTGGGCATCAGTGAACAGATGCCATTGGACAACGTTTCCGGCAACATCGGCACCACAAACCCCGGAAAATAGGTTGACGTACTGCGCTCGAAGGCCTCGCGATCCAATGCATTGCCGACCTGCACGTAATGCGACACATCGGCGATCGCCACAATCAAGCGGAAGCCGCCGCCGCGTTTCGGCTCGGCGTAGACCGCGTCGTCGAAATCGCGGGCATCGGCACCGTCGATGGTAACCAACGGCAACTTGCGGATATCGGTGCGACCCTCGCGCTCGGCCGCAGTCACCTGCGCATCGACCTGGGCAGCATCACGCAACACGTCTGCAGGCCACTCATGGGGCAAATCGTGGCTGGCGATCGCCATCTCCACCAACAGCGAGGGCTGCAGACGCTCGCCGAGCACTGCGCGTATCGCGCCAAGCGGCCCGCGATGCTGGGTCGGCGGCTCAATGATCTCGACCACCACGATCTGCCCGGCAGCCGCTTCCTGCTCTTGTCCGGGCGGGATCAAAATGTCCTGATGCAGGCGACGGTCGTCCGGTGCCACCACCGTAACCCCGTTTTCGACCACCACGCGCCCGACCAGTCGCGGCGAGCGTCGCTGCAACACCTCGGCAATCGCGCCCTGGCGACGCCCACGCCGGTCGATTCCCACCACACTGGCCAACACCTTGTCGCCGTGCAGCACCGTGCGCATCTGCTGAGGGGAAAGGTACAGGTCCTCACCGCCTGCGTCTGGCCGCAGGAAGCCATAGCCCTCGGCATTAGCGAGCACGACCCCGGCGATCAGGTCGAGCTTTTGCGCGGGCGCATACCCGCCGCGTCGACCCAGCAGCAACTGGCCGTCACGGACCATCGCCGCCAGCCGCTTGCGCAACGCTTCGATATCGATGTCGTCATGCAGCTCCATGGCCTCGGCGATACGGGCCTCGGACAACAGCTCAGCACGCTCTTCAAGCAGGCCGAGGATCGCCTCGCGACTGGGAATCGGACGCTCGTAGCGCCGTGCCTCGCGTTCAGCTTGCGGGTCACGCCGGGCGCCTGCGGCAGCCTTGTTGCGTTGTCCTCCCGCCGTGCCCTTGCGCGCTTTGCCGCCAGTCGCTTTGGCGGTGGCTTTGTTCGATCCGGCACCGCGGCCTTTGCCGGGTGGGGTGGGGGTTTTTCTGGTCACTAAATATCCTTGGGATGTGCGCGGTGTGAAGAATGACACGACGCGTGTAATCGGGGGTGAAAAGAGTTGACAAGGGAGCGTGGGATGCCTACATTACGCGGCTCACGCAGCTCTCGGAGCGGTGTGACACCTGCCCAGGTGGCGGAATTGGTAGACGCACTAGCTTCAGGTGCTAGCGGGGGCAACTCCGTGGAGGTTCGAGTCCTCTTCTGGGCACCAATTGTAAACGAAGGCCGCCTTTCATGGCGGCTTTCGTTTTTTCGGGGAGCTGAGAACGACAGCTTGTGGCGGATCCTCGCCTTTGCCGGCCCTAAGCCACGGGGATGCATGACCATCAGGACGACGATACCGAGGCGACTCGCAAAACTGCTACATCGATTCGATCCCTATGCAACGCCGTACCACCGGTATCGATGCCTTCGAGATGAATCACGACTCCCGCATTCAGACCTCTTCCAGCATGCGCATGTCGAGAGTCAGGCAGCGGCGTTCAAACTCCGATGGCGGCATGGGTTTCGACAACAGGAACCCTTGAATTTGATCACATCCCAAGCTGCGTAGTTGCTCCGCTTGCTCCGTGGTCTCGACGCCTTCGGCCACGACCTCCATGTTCAAGGTATGGGCCAATGCGATAATTGCCGTGATGATCGCCATGGCCTCGGGTCCACCCTGGTCCAATGCCTGGATGAAAAAGCGATCGATCTTCAGCTGACGAGCCTGAAATTTCTGCAGGTAGGCCAGGCTGGAGTAACCGGTACCAAAGTCGTCGATGGCAAAATCGAACCCCCGTTCACGGAACTCGCGCAGCAAGTTCGTGGTGCGCTCGGCGTCCTGCATGGCCAGACTTTCGGTCATTTCGAACATGATCTGCGCTGGCATCAGGCCGGCATCGCTGACGATACGGCAGGCCATGTCCAGCATGTCCGGCTGATTCATCTGCAAGGGCGAAAGGTTGATGGCGACCCGAATCACCGGCAGCCCACGATCACGCCACTCGCAAAGTTGGCGACAGGTCTCGCGGATCACCCATTCGCCCAGCTTGACGATCTGACCGCTGCGCTCGGCTACCGCGATAAATTCGTCCGGCGAAACCACGCCGAGTTCCGGATGTCGCCAGCGCGCCAATGCCTCGGCACCGACAACAATACCACTGGGTCCGTCGTGCTTGGGCTGAAAATGCAATGACAGCGAACCGTCTTCGATGGCAGTCCGCAACCCATGCTGGACGGCGAGTATGCGCGTCGCCCTCTGCTGCATGGAGACGTCGTATACGCGATAGCCGTTGCGACCGGCCTCCTTGGTGCCATACATCGCCACGTCGGCATGCGCTATCAAATCCTCGACGTTGTCACCATCCTGGGGATAGAAAGCCAACCCCACGCTGGGTGTCACCCGGACGGCGGTTCCATTGACGAGGAAGTCCTGCTGCATCGCATGGATCAGTCGCTCGACAATGACGAGAGCCGATTCGGGGCTGCGCATACGATCAAGTATCGCGACAAATTCATCACCGCCGAATCGGGCCAGACTGCCACTGCGCAAGTGCAGCTCCAAGCGTTGCGCGACTGCTCGCAACAAATCGTCGCCGAAGGCGTGACCCAAGGTGTCATTGATGGTCTTGAAGCCATCCAGATCAAGATAAATCACCGCTAGATGACCTGCCCCGGCGCGGGCATCGATCAGCGCATGATCGATCTGCCGGACCAGCATCGTCCGATTCGGCAGTCCCGTTAGCGGGTCGTGCAGGGCCAGATGTTCGATCCGGTCATGCAGCCGATCCACCGAACCCGACAAGCGTTGCGCCCGCAGGAACAGTCGTGTTCCATGGTGTGAAAGCGCCACCACGGCGAACATCATAAAGAGGCTCAAAAAGCCAACCGTACTACCAAGCCACAACAGCGCAGACGAGGCCTGGGGAACCGGCGCCAGATGCAGTGGCAGGATCGCCGCCCCCAAGGCCACATGCATCAGCGGACTGACCAGCATCGCCATGCAGATAGCCGTCAGTAGACGCCGCAAAAACCACCGCTCCCGGCGCGGATAGCGCGTGGCGCGCAGTACCCGAACGGTAATGAACAAGGCAAGTACACCGCAGGCAATGGTCACCGCGGTACGCCAGAACAGTTCCGTAAAACCGGGATAGACGCCGATGGAGGCCAGATTCAGATAGTGCATCGCCACCACGGCGATGCCCACCGCAAAAGCGCCCAGGGTCACATCCGTCGATGTCATCGAAACCGTAGAGCCCAATCGCAACAAACCGTAGCTGGTCACCATCGCCGCCACCGCCGCTGCCACTCCCCATAGCGGACTGAATGTCCCAATGGGACTGGGCATCCAGGAAAGCATTCCCACAAAATGCATCCCCAACAGGCCGATACCCATGGTTGGCGTCCCCACTACCAGCCACAATACGCGGTGTCCGGGCTCACGCGACGCGGCTATTCGCACGCCAGTATCCAGCGCCTGGTAAGCCAGCATGATCGCCACCACGAAGGCAAGCAGGGCGAGGCTGTAATGATAGTTTTCGATCATGATGCGCCGACGAAAGCCCCCCGACCAGGGAACACCAAGCTAACGGCCGAAGTTCGGTGATCTTTAACAGCTGCCAATGAGTCGGACAGCGATCCGGCGGCGACCTCTGTATAATTACCCCGGTAAACGCTTGGTGGGAGAAGCGGGCGACCCCGACCGGGCCGGCCCCGCTGCCGAAGACGCAACGCCCGTAATCGCTCAGGCCCCATACCATCACGCGTCAACACTCTGGAGAGACCGGTTCGATCCGGCGCCGAAGGGGCACGAAGTTCGTGGAAATCATCCATGAACTTCCAAACTCTCAGGCAAAAGGACAGAGGGGCGCCCCGCGTGCGGCACGGCACGTTGTCTGCGGATGCCCTTGTTAATGACTCAGAACAGCTCCCCCTCCCTGCGCGATCTCGAGCACCACCACGCCTTCATCGAGCGTCACATCGGGCCGAACGATACCGAGATCGCCCAGATGCTTGCCGTGATAGGCCATACCTCGCTCGACGCCATGACCGACGCGATCGTGCCAGGCAAGATCAAATCGGCGGCGCCGCTGGCATTGCCGACGGCGATCACCGAGGTCGAGGCGCTCGCGAAAATCCGCGCCATTGCGGACAAGAACCAGGTATTCCGCAGTTTCATCGGTCAAGGCTATTACGGCACGCACACGCCCAACGTCATCCTGCGCAACATCCTGGAGAACCCCGCCTGGTACACCGCGTACACGCCGTATCAGGCCGAGATATCGCAGGGCCGGATGGAGGCGCTGATCAACTTTCAGACACTGTGTGCCGAGCTCACCGGCATGGAGATCGCCAATGCCTCCCTGCTCGACGAAGCCACGGCTGCGGCCGAAGCGATGACCCTGGCCAGGCGTTCGTGCAAGTCGAAGTCGAACGTGTTCTTCGTGTCCAATGGCGTGCACCCCCAGACGCTGGAAGTGGTCAGGACCCGCGCCGAAGCACTGGGCATCGAGCTGCATGTCGGTGATGACGCCGACGGCGCCACCCTGGAAAGCTTCGGCGTGCTGCTGCAATACCCGAATACGTTTGGCCGCATCAACGACTACAAGGCGTTGGCCGAGGCCGCCCACGCCCGTGGCGCACTGGTGGCGGTGGCTACTGACCTGCTCGCGCTGACCCTGATCGCCGCCCCCGGTGAATGGGGCGCCGATATCGTGGTCGGCAACAGCCAGCGTTTCGGCGTGCCGTTTGGCAACGGCGGTCCGCATGCCGCGTTCATGGCCTGCCGCGATGCCTACAAGCGCTCGATGCCGGGGCGGTTGATTGGCGTCTCACTGGATGCGGAGGGCAAGCAGGCCTACCGGCTTACGCTGCAGACTCGCGAGCAGCACATCCGCCGCGAGAAGGCCACCTCCAATATCTGCACCGCGCAAGTGCTGCTGGCGGTAATGGCCAGCATGTACGCGGTCTACCACGGCCCTGAAGGGCTGATCAGGATCGCCCGTCGCACCCATCGCCTCGCGACGATCCTGGCCGCTGCGCTGAGGGCAGCAGGTATCGCCGTGGCCGACAGTTTCTTTGACACCTTGCGGGTTGACGGCATCAAGGCTGCCGAGCTGCATGCCCGGGCGCTGGCTTCGCGGATGAATTTGCGGGTAATCGACGATACCAGCGTCGGCATCAGTCTGGACGAAACCACCACCCGTGACGATGTGATCCGGCTGGCAGGGCTGTTCGGCATCGAGATCGACAGCATCGATGCGCTGGATGCCGTTGCCGCCGATGCCCTGCCCGCCGGTCTCGAGCGACGTAGTGCCTTCCTCACCCACCCGGTGTTCAACACGCACCATAGCGAACATGAACTGCTGCGCTACATGCGTTCGCTGGCCGACAAGGATCTGGCGATGGATCGCACGATGATCCCGCTCGGTTCGTGCACCATGAAACTCAATGCCACCGCCGAAATGATTCCGGTGACCTGGCCCGAGTTCGGCAATATCCATCCGCTGGCACCGGCTACGCAGACCGCCGGCTACAAGGAGCTCATCGAAAGCCTCGAGGCGATGCTGGTCGAGTGTACCGGCTACGATGCAGTAAGCCTGCAGCCGAACTCCGGCGCCCAAGGCGAGTACGCCGGCCTACTGGCGATCCGCGCCTACCACCGTTCGCGCGGCGAAGCGCATCGGGACATCTGCCTGATCCCCGAATCCGCCCATGGCACCAATCCCGCCTCTGCGCAGATGTGCGGCATGCAGGTGGTGGTGACCAAGTGCGATGCCAACGGCAATGTCGACATGGACGATATCCGCCGCACCGCTGAGAAATACGCTGATCGCCTCGCCGCGCTGATGATTACCTACCCGTCCACGCATGGCGTGTTCGAGGAAGACATCGTGGCGATCTGTGAGATCGTGCATGCCCACGGCGGTCAGGTCTATACCGACGGCGCCAACATGAACGCGCTGGTCGGCGTGGCCAAGCCCGGCAAGTGGGGTTCGGACGTGTCGCACCTCAATCTGCACAAGACCTTCTGCATTCCGCACGGTGGCGGCGGCCCCGGCGTCGGCCCTTGTGCGGTCAAGTCTCACCTGGCGCCGTTCCTGCCCAAGCTGCTGGGCGGCGAAGGCTGCGTCGGCATGGTCAGTGCGGCCAGCTACGGCTCGGCCAGCATCCTGCCGATCAGCTGGATGTACATCACCATGATGGGAAACCAGGGCCTGCGCAAGGCTACCCAGGTCGCCCTGCTCAATGCCAACTACATCGCCAAGCGGCTGGCACCGCACTATGCCACCCTGTATACCGGCCGCAACGGACTGGTGGCGCATGAGTGCATTCTTGATCTTCGCCCGCTCAAAGACGCCACTGGCATCGGCGCCGAGGACGTGGCAAAACGTCTGATCGACTTCGGCTTCCATGCGCCCACCCTGAGCTTTCCGGTCTCCGGCACGCTGATGGTGGAGCCGACCGAAAGCGAATCGCAGCACGAACTGGATCGATTTATCGACGCGATGATCCAGATCCGCGACGAGATTCGCGCCATCGAGGAAGGCAAGCTCGACCGCGACGACAACCCGCTCAAGCATGCGCCACATACCGCGACCATGGTCTCGGCCAGCGAGTGGAAACACGTCTACTCCCGCGAGCTGGCAGCGTTCCCGCTTTCCACGCTGAGATCGCAGAAATACTGGGCCCCGGTCGCACGCGTCGACAATGTCTACGGTGACAAGAACATCATGTGCGCATGCATCCCGATCGAGGCTTACAGGGGTGAACCGGAGGCGTAGATGCCCGCCTCACACCCCAGAAGCGGGTAACGAAAGACCTCGGTAGGCCGCTACCTTCTGGCATTTTCGCGAGGCGCGCACCGCAGGAATACGGTCGTGCGCCAACCTGCGTCAGGGTACCGATGTCACGACCATCAGGACCTACCGGATTGCGCGGCCCACGAGGGTGCGGCGACTTCGGGCCGGTTCTTGCCGCTTTCGTTGGCGCGGTCTGCCTCTTCGATCAGTGGCACGATAGCGGTACCGCTAGACTCAGCAGCCACCAAAGCAGCCTCAACGGCGCGGGCTTGGCCGACCCTAAACCCATGTGGCCAGCAACGCCACAACCATGATCGCGACAGCCAACAGCTTGGGCGCTTCCCTACTCGCCTGCATTACCTCACTGGCCGTAGCCCAGTGTGCAAAGCAGCAAGCTGAGCATCCCCCAAAGCAATAACACGTATTTGACTCCGCGAGGCGAACCAGACACCTGCCGGTCCGGCGATGCGGAGTTCGACGACTGCATGGTACCGAAAGCAGCCAATGCGTGCCGCGAACGTCGAGGGATCCCGGTGCGGCGGGTGAGCGTTGGCAAAACAAAGCTGTCGTCCACGAGAAAGCCCCGCAATGCGGGGCCTCTCGAGATGCCACCAAGGAATCTCAGGCGAACGGATCGTCCAGCACGATAGTATCCTCGCGATCCGCCCCGGTCGCGACCAAGGCGAGGCGGCAACCGGAAAGCTCTTCGACCGCGCGCAGGTAGGCACGGGCTGCAGGTGGCAACTTGTCCCATTCGCGGATACCAGCAGTGGACTCGTCCCAACCGGGAAACTCGAGGTAGACCGGTTTGCACTCGTCCCAACCGTCGGCATCAAGCGGTGCCAGCTCACGGCGCTTGCCACGATACTCATAGGCAATGCAGACCTTGATGCTGGGCAGGCCATCGAGCACGTCGAGCTTGGTGATGGCCAGGCCATTGATCCCATTGATCTGCACCGCGCGCTTGAGCGCCACCAGGTCGATCCAGCCGCAGCGGCGCGGGCGGCCGGTGCTGGCACCGAACTCGTTGCCGACTTTGCGCAGACGTTCGCCCATGTCGTCATTCAATTCCGTGGGAAACGGGCCGCTGCCCACGCGGGTCGCATAAGCCTTGCAAATGCCGAGCACGTAGTCGATGTCGCCGGCGCCCACGCCAGTACCGGCCAGTGCCCCGCCGACGGTGGTATTGGACGATGTGACATAGGGATACGTGCCGTGATCGATATCAAGCAAGGCCCCTTGTGCACCCTCGAACAGGATGTTGCCACCCTCCTTGCGCACGTCGTGCAGGATGGTAGCGACATCGTCGACCATCGGACGGATGTACTCGCCCCAGGCCAACGCATCGTCCAGTACAGTCTGATAGTCCACCGGCTCGGCTTTCAGCCACTGGGTGAGAATGAAATTGTGGTAGTCGACAGCAGTCTTGATCTTCTCGGGAAGTTCGTGCGGGTACATCAGGTCAGCAACGCGAATGGACCGGCGAGCGACCTTGTCCTCATAGGCGGGGCCGATGCCACGCCCCGTAGTGCCGATGGCCTTGCCGCCAGCGGCAATCTCGCGTGCCTTGTCCACCGCTATGTGGTACGGCATGATCAATGGCGTCGCCGGGCTGATCTTCACCCGTGAACGTACCTCGACACCGTTGCCTTCGAGCTCGGCGATCTCCTCCATCAACGCGGCAGGGGAAAGCACCACGCCGTTGCCTATCAGGCACAGCGCATCGTCGCGCAGGATGCCCGACGGAATCAGGTGCAGTACGGTCTTCTTGCCCTTGATCACCAAGGTGTGACCCGCATTGTGCCCACCCTGGAAGCGCGCCACCGCACTGACCCGCTCGGTCAGCAGGTCGACGATCTTGCCCTTGCCCTCGTCGCCCCACTGCGCGCCGAGAATGACTACTGACTTGCCCATGATGTACTCGCTAAAGTTGGTATGACCCGCTCCGGGGTGCCGCCGCTGACCCACAGTGGCGGTCGACCACTGCTCCAGCCAGCCGACCTCGGGTGTCCGTTATTTCTTCGGTGACGGGTTGGTGAAATAGCGCAGGAACGGATTATCGGGCTTGAGAATCAACACGCCCTTGCCGTCCTCGAAGGACTTGCGATATGCCGCCATACTGCGGTAGAAGGCGAAAAATTCCGGATCCTGACTGTAGGCCTTGGCATAGATCATCGCCGCTTGCGCATCACCCTCACCACGGATCTTGGCGGCATCGCGATGGGCATCCGCACGCAGGATCTGACCCTGGCGGTCGGCATCTGCCCTGATTTTTTCTGCCGCCTCTTGTCCGGTGTAACGCAACTCATTGGCCAGTTGCAAACGCTCGGCACGCATTCGCTTGTAGACCGACTCACTGACCTCATCCGGCAAATCGATGCGCTTGATACGCACGTCCAGCACGGCAATGCCCAGGTTCTTGCGTGACGACGCGTCGGTTTGCTGGCGCACCCGTTCGGTAATGTCCTTGCGGCCACCGGAAATCAACTCCTGCAACGTGCGGGCATTGAATTCGAAACGCAGCGCATCCTTGATGATGGGCGTAAGGCGTTGTACCGCCTGCAGCTGATCACCTCCGGTGGAGCGGTAGTACATGGCGTTGTTGACGATTCGCCATTTTACGTAAAAGTCGACATTGACACTCTTCTTTTCGGAGGTGAAATAGCGCTCGGGCGCCGCATCCAGCGATTGGATGCGATTGTCGAACTCCATCACCTGCTGCACCACCGGAATCTTGAAGTGCAGACCAGGTTTGTAATCCGTGCGTACGATGCGTCCGAACTGCAGCAGTAAAGCGCTCTGCCCCTCGTTCACCACAAATACGCTGTTGAGGCCAAGTAGCACCAGCAGCACCGCAACCACGGCAGAAATAATCCGGGTCATGGCTGCCCCCCCTTGTCCGATGCACTGCTGCTGACCGAAGGTACCACGGCGTTGATGCTGCTGCCGTCGCTACTGGTGGTCGGTGCACCGGATGAGCGACCGAACGGCAGATTGATGATGTTGCGACCACCGGAGCCGTCGATAACCTTGGGATTGTCCGCCATCACCTGCTCCATGGTTTCCAGCCACAGTCGGCGCCGGGTAACCTCGGGCGCTGCCTTGTACTGCTTGAGCAGCAGATCGAAACGCGTGGTGTCGCCTGTCGCGCGAGCGATCCGCTCAGCCTTGTAGCCGTCGGCTTCGGCAGCGATGCGTGCCGCATCGCCACGTGCCACCGGAATGACCTTGTTGGCATAAGCCAACGCGGTGTTCTCGATACTCTGCTTGTCCTCGCGCGCCTTGTTGACATCATCAAATGCGTCCTTCACCTCTTTCGGCGGTGACACATTCTGGAAGCTGACCTCATTGATCCGCAGGCCGGCATTGTAGTTATCCAGCGTTTTCTGCAGAACCTGCTGTGCGCGACTCACCAGGTCGGCACCGGCAGCGGACAGGATCTGGTCCATGTCGCTGCCACCAATCACACCACGAACCGCCGCCTCGGCAGCCGCCTGTACGGTCCCATCCGGATCGTTGAGAGAAAAAAGGTATTTGCGCGCATCGTCAACCTGGTATTGAACGGTAAAATCAACGGTAATGATGTTTTCATCCCGCGTCAGCATGCTGACCTTGTCGTTGATCGAACGTACCCGCGTAGCCTCGACCTTGCGCACCGATTCGATCGGCTGCGGAAGCTTGAAATGAAAGCCCGGACTCAGCATCCGCGAGTATTCACCAAAACGAAGCACCACGCCGACCTGACGCGCGTTGATAATGGTATAGCTGCTGAACAGCAAGCCGACCACCAGCAGGACCAGGATCGCCGTAAGAATGTTGCCGCTGCCCCGCCCGGGCTTTCCCAGATGACTTTTCACTTTCTTGAGTAGATCGTCGAGCGGCGATTTTCCGCCAGGCCGGCGATCCCTTCCCCATGGATCGCGCGGTCCCTTGCCGGGTTCATTCCAAGCCATGGTCAGTCTCCTTGAGGCTGGCGGGAGGCCGGCAACCAGGGCCGGAACACACATTGATGAGGGCTCATATATCAGTATTCGAACTGCTGGCGCGACGCTCAGGCAACCCTGCAAAAGCCAGTTGCGCAAACAGCCGTCATTCTAGCAGAGCCAGCCGCAATCTTCCGCCACCCTGACGTCATCAGACGGCCTGTCCCAGCAGGTCACGCAGTAATCGGGCTTCGGCAGCATCGCCCCCGCTGAGCAGCGCAATCACACTACGTGGCGCATCAATGCGCAGAGCCCAACCGTGCTCGTCCACGGTTTCACCTGCAATTGCACCGGCAGCCTTGAGCCGCGCATGCAATCGCCCCGCTGACAACGGCAGCTGCAAGGGAGACTGCACCCGTTCACCGCCGAGAAGCTCACCCAGTGCCTGGCGCAATAAATCGATACCGGCCCCGGTGGCAGCCGACACCCACACCCGCTGCGGACGCCCCTCGCCATCACGATCGATCCGCGGCGATACGTCGGCAAGATCGACTTTGTTCATGACCTGCAATTGCGGCACCTCACCGGCCTCGATCTCCTCCAGCACGCCATCGACGATGCGATGCAGCTCCTCGCCGTCCTCGTCAGCCGCGTCCCTGATATGCAGCAGCAGGTCGGCATCGCTGGCCTCGGCCAGGGTTCCCCGGAACGCTGCGACCAGGTCATGCGGCAGGTCGCGAATAAAGCCGACGGTGTCGGACAATACGGCTGCACCGCACGCCAGACCGTCGAGCTTGCGCACCGTGGGATCGAGTGTGGCAAACAGCTGGTCGGCCGCGTAGACCTCGCCGGTAGTCAACGCGTTGAAAAGGGTCGACTTGCCGGCGTTGGTGTATCCCACCAAGGCAACGCGAGGGACGGTGTTGCGTAAACGCGCGCGGCGTTGCTGACCGCGCTGGGTCTGCACCTTTTGCAAGCGCTTGCCGAGCATCTTGACCCTTTCGCCCAGCAGGCGACGATCCGTTTCAAGCTGGGTTTCGCCGGGACCACGATTGCCGATGGCGCCGCCGCGCTGCGTGTCGAGATGGCTCCAGCCGCGCACAAGCCGGGTCGCCAGGTGCTTGAGCTGGGCCAGCTCGACCTCCAGCTTACCCTCGTGCGAGCGCGCCCTTTGGGCAAAGATGTCCAAAATCAGGCCCGCCCGATCGACCACCCGCACGCCAACCAGCTTTTCCAGGTTGCGTTCCTGCACCGGGGTCAGCAAATGATCGACCAGCACCACGTCCGCTGCCAGCATCCGCGCTGCTTCTGCAACCTCGTCGGCCTTGCCGCTGCCTATGTAGTACCGCGGATGGGGGTCTTCGACGCGCGCCGCCACAGCCCCCAGCACTTCGGCGCCAGCCGACTGGGCCAGCTCGGTGAATTCATCCGCACGACGACCTGCATCGCCTTGGCCACGTGAATGCGGCAGCAGCAGCAGTGCTCGGTCACCCTTCTTTTGTCGATCAAACACGGGGGGCAGTGGCCTTGATGAAACAGACCCACTTCATGCGGGCGAATACACTATCAATCAAGCGTCGGCGGATGTCGTGGCCGGGGTTGTTTCAACATGGCTGTCGTGTTCGCTGTGCTCATCATGGCCGTTGCCGATACGTACATTCCGGCTGGGTACCACGGTGGAGATCGCGTGCTTGTAGACCATCTGGCTCACTTGGTTGCGTAGCAAAACGACGAACTGATCGAACGATTCCACGGTACCCTGCAACTTGATGCCATTGACCAGATAGATGGCTACCGGCACCCGTTCGCGGCGCAATGCATTGAGAAACGGATCCTGCAACGATTGTCCCTTGGACATTTCTTGTTCTCCCCTTGCCTCGGACGAATCCGGATAAAAAACGCCAAACGCGCTCCGGACCAACATGTTCAGGATGTTAACTGCTTTCAAATGCATGATGAAAGGAGATTTCGAGCGCCGGGACGGGTCGGCGGCCACTACGGGCAACCCCGAAACGCCCCAGTCCCGCATTACCCTGGCGGCGACATTGTCCCATCACCGATGAAACTACGCACCGCCTGAGCCGCGACGGTCTGTAGAGAGGAGCTCTCCGAATCAAGCATCCGGGTGCCGAAATCGCTCCGTAACCAGGTGATCTGGCGCTTGGCCAACTGACGGGTAGCGAAAATGCCGCGTTCACGAAAGTCGCCCGCGCCGGTCGTACCCTCTAGATGCTCCCAGGCTTGGCGGTACCCCACCGCGCGCATCGCCGGCAGTGCGGCGTGCAGATCGGGCCGCTTCCGAAAGGCGCGTACTTCGTCGATAAAGCCCGCTTCGAGCATCATGTCAAAGCGCCGTGCAATACGTTCGTGCAGCACGCCGCGATCCTGCGGCAGCAGCGCCAGCTTCAGAACGCGCCAGGGAAAGCACCTCCTGCGCCGGGATTGCTGTCGCGACAGGGGCTTGCCGGTCAATGCAATGACCTCCAGCGCACGTTGCAGTCGTTGCGTATCACGCACCCCGATCCGCGCCGCCGCAACCGGATCGAGCACGGCGAGGCGCGCATGCAGGGCCGGCCAACCCAGCCGTTCCGCTTCGGCACAAAGCTGGGCACGAATCTGCGCATCCGCTTCAGGCAGGTCGGACAGACCCTGCTGCAAGGCACGAAAGTATAATCCGGTACCGCCGACCAGTAGGGGCACCCTGCCCTGACGGCTGATGTGCTTCATCGCGGCCGTTGCATCGGCACAGAAGTCCGCGGCGGAATAAGGCTCCGCCGGATCGCGGATATCGACCAGCGCGTGCGGATAGCGGGCAAGCGTCGCGCTGTCAGGCTTGGCAGTACCGATATCCATGTTGCGATAGACCAGCGCCGAATCCACGCTGATCAGGTCCACGGGAAATCGCTCGCTCAGCGCGCAGGCCAGCGCAGTCTTACCCGAGGCGGTGGGCCCCATCAGGAAGATGGCCAGTGGTCGTGAGTCGATTGGCATGAGCGGATTGTACGAGCATCCATTCACAAGTGGCTCCGCGCCCGTGCACGCCCTGCTGCTGAAACCGCCTCGGCCCTTGAGCCCCCCCCCTTCGCTCGGCACGGAACGCGGTATCGCCCCAGCAGCATATAGGCAACCTCTATAATGCACATCTCAGCTCAGCCCCTCACCTATCCGTCAATGGATTTACCCATGCCCGAACTGATGAAAGCCCTGGTAAAACGCAAGCCCGAACAAGGCATCTGGCTTGAAGAGGTCCCGATACCTGACGTAGGCCCCAATGAAGTACTGATCAAGTTGGAAAAGACCGCAATTTGTGGCACCGACCTGCATATCTACAAATGGGACGCGTGGAGCCAGCGCACAATCACGCCAGGACTCACCATCGGCCACGAGTTCGTGGGACGCATTGTCGAAATAGGCCCCGGCGTTACTGGCTACAAGGTCGGTGACCGCGTTTCAGCGGAAGGGCATATCGTTTGCGGGCATTGCCGCAACTGCCGTGCCGGCCGCCAGCACTTGTGTCCCAACACTATCGGTATTGGCGTCAATCGCAACGGCGCCTTCGCCGAGTACATGAGCATGCCAGCCTCCAACCTGTGGCCGATTCCGGACCAGATTCCTTCCGAACTGGCAGCGTTTTTCGACCCCTATGGCAATGCGGCGCACTGCGCGCTGGAGTTCGATCTGATCGGAGAGGATGTGCTGATCACCGGTGCAGGCCCGATCGGAATCATCGCTGCCGGCATCGCCAAGCATGTGGGTGCACGCAATGTGGTAGTCACCGATGTCAACGACTATCGCCTGAAACTCGCCGCCGACATGGGAGCGACGCGGGTCGTCAATGTCGCCAACCAGTCCCTGCGTGAGGTGGTCAAGGATTTGCACATCGAAGGATTCGATGTCGGTCTGGAAATGAGCGGCAACCCGAAGGCATTCAGCGACATGCTCGAGTGCATGTATCACGGCGGCAAAGTTGCCATGCTGGGGATCATGCCGCGAGGGGCTGGTATCGATTGGGACAAGGTGATCTTCAAGGGTCTAACCCTGCAGGGCATCTACGGTCGGCGCATGTACGAAACCTGGTACAAGATGACGCAGATGGTGCTGAGCGGATTTCCGCTGCAAAAGGTACTGACCCACCAGATCCATATCGATGACTTTCAGAAGGGTTTCGACCTGATGGACGCCGGCCAGTGCGGCAAGGTTGTCTGCAGCTGGAATTGAGTTCATCGAGTTTCCCCTGCCGTCGGCGCTTTCCTTGACTGAATACGCCGGCAAGAACTCAAGGTGGCGGAAGCAGCGGCGCGCAACGTAAGAGACATAGTCCGGCCCGCCCTCCGTCCACATAAACCCTGCCATGGGACCCGTAGCGAATGACCTATACCGCCAAAAATCACTACGCCGCCGAACTTTCCAGCATTCGCGAGCAAGGCCTGTTCAAATCCGAGCGCATCATCACGTCACCGCAGTCCGCTGAAATCACTCTGGACGATGGGCGCCGGGTGCTCAACTTCTGTGCCAACAATTACCTGGGGCTGGCGGATCATCCCGCCGTGATAGCCGCCGCCAAAGAAGCACTGGGCAGTCATGGCTTCGGCATGGCTTCGGTGCGCTTCATCTGCGGCACACAGGACTTGCACAAGCAGCTGGAAGCGAAAATCGCCACCTTCTTCGGCACCGAAGACTGCATCCTTTATGCTGCCTGCTTCGATGCCAACGGTGGTCTCTATGAGCCGTTGTTGGGTGAGCAGGACGCCGTCATCTCCGATGCCCTCAACCATGCCTCGATTATCGACGGCATTCGTTTGTGCAAGGCGAAACGTTTTCGCTACGCCAACTGCGACATGGCCGACCTGGAAGCGCAGTTGCAGGCGGCAGAGGCGGCGGGCGCACGCATCAAGCTGATCACCACCGATGGCACCTTCTCGATGGATGGATTCATTGCGCCCTTGGACAAGATCACGGCGCTCGCCAGGCAATATGACGCCATGGTGCACATCGATGAATGCCATTGCACTGGCTTTCTGGGGGAGACCGGGCGCGGCGCGGCGGAAGTCAACGGCGTGATGGATCAGATCGATATCTTCACCGGCACCCTGGGCAAGGCCCTTGGTGGTGCACTCGGAGGGTTTACCACCGGACCGTCCGAGGTGATCGAGCTTCTGCGTCAGCGTTCGCGCCCTTATCTGTTTTCCAACTCGCTGCCGCCCCATGTCGTGGCCGCAGCGATCAAGGTTTTCGACATGCTGGAGGCAGCCGGCGATTTGCGGGCAAAGGTCCAGGCAAACACCCGCTACTTCCGTGAACAGATGACCCAAGCCGGCTTCGATATTAAACCAGGCGTGCATCCGATCGTGCCAGTGATGATCCATGACGCACCGAAAGCGCAGTCGATGGCTGCAGGTTTGCTGGAGGAAGGCATCTATGTCACCGGCTTTTTCTATCCGGTCGTCCCGAAGGGACAGGCGCGTATTCGTACCCAAATGAGCGCAGCGCACACCCGCGAGCATCTGGACAAGGCCATCGCCGCCTTCATCAAGGTCGGACGAAAACATGGGGTTATCGGCGACTGACCCGGGGTCGGCATGGATTGCTGGGGCGGACCGACCCCTCCCGCGCTCAATCTGCGCGCTGGCGCACCGCGAGTACGCTTACCTCGGCCGCACTCAACCGGCGCCACTGACCTTTTGCCAGATCACCAAGCACCAACGGGCCAATCGCTACCCGGATCAAACGCAGCACTTCGAAACCCTGGGTAGCCAGCAATCGGCGTATCTGCCGATTTTTCCCTTCATCCAGCACCACTTCGAGCCACGCATTTTTCGTACCGGCACGCAACAGCTTCACCTGTTTGGCGCGTAGAATTCCACTACCGTCGGAGACGCCGACTCCGGACTGCATCGCAGCGAGGTTTTCGGCGGTAGGTTGACCGGCCACCTGGACATGATAAGTCTTGTCCAGGTGGGCGGCCGGGTCGGTAATGCCGGCAGACCAGACCGTGTCGTTGCTCAACAGCAGCAAACCTTCGCTCGCCTTGTCCAGCCGACCTACCGGACCCAGCCAGGGCAGCCCTGCGGCCGCCAGCGCGCTGTATACCGTGGCACGGCCCCGCTCGTCTGCGGCGCTGACCACCAGGCCTCGCGGCTTGTTGAACGCCACATGGCAGCGCGTGGCCGCCGTTACCACTTCGCCGTCCACCGCCAACCGCTGATGATCGACAAAGGTCGGGTGATCGGGATCATGCAAAACACGCCCGTCCAGGCTGACCCTGCCCTCCCGGATCCACTGCTCCGCCTGGCTGCGGGAGCAGATGCCAAGCTTGGACAAGACGCGGGCAAGCCCATGACGTGGAGTCGGGGACGGAGCGGATTTCCGCACGAAACGGGATATGGGTGGGGACATCCGACAAGCCTATAGCGCCGGCCACATCGACAACAAGCATTGCCACCAAGAGACAAAGCGAGGCGCGCCGGCGAACCCGGAACATGTCAGATGGGTTTTTCATTCGCAAAAAAAAAGGTTCATCGCGCCTTACCGGGAAAGGCAGCCTTGATTTTGAGGAAGAAGTAGGCGGAGTCGCGATAGCCATAGGCCATACGCTTGATGACCTTGATGCGATTGTTCATGCCTTCCAAGACGCTGGTGTTG
>JASBTI010000039.1 GCA_030148505.1 Rhodanobacter sp. | reverse complement strand
ATGCCACCAGCAGCCACGGCTCGCTCTCACGTTGCGCGTTCTTTCGGCTGTTGGAGTTGCGCGCCAGCGCGCCTTGGCGATTGCGATGCTTGCGGCCTTTGGGCGGCTTGGCGTGCAACACCACACGTGCCGTCAGGGGATGGCTGCGCGCGATATCCATCGATCCGAAATCGCGCGGCCAGCGCGATGCCAAGGCATACATGGCTTTGCACGTCACCCACTCCCCGGGATCATCAGGTACCTCGACGGGTTTGAGATACGTCGTATTGCGCAGACGTCCCAGCCACTGCCAGCCCATCGCCTCGACGGCTCGAAACCATGGCCCGCGGAAGCCGGCGTCGGTCACCAAAATCGGCCGCACGTCATCGGGAAGCACGTGCGCCAGGCGTTGTAGAAAACGTTTTTCGGCCTCTGGTGAGCCCTGTTGCCCGCCAGGAAATACCACGTCCAGGATCGGCAGTGAACGGCCACCCACAGGAATCGCCGCACGCAGCAGATGCCAGCTCCGATCGGACTTCAGATCCGACCAATCGATGAGGATGACGGGTTGTTTGCTGCGCACCAGCCAACGGATCATGGCCTGGTAGACGTGTTCGCGCTCGACGTGCAGATGGCGATTGCCCAAGAGCCGGTCCAGCGCCTTGAGCGGCGCGCGGACGCGCTCCGCGCCGGGCCATGAACGCGCCAGATCGATCAGCGTCAGGCGGCTGCCCTGAATCATCGCCTCGACGGCGTGCAGCAACACACGGCTACGCAGCGCATGCATCGAACCGAGTGCATCGCCGAGGCACTTTTGCAATACTTTGGTGGCGTGCATGGTGCGGTCTCCTCTGGCTTCGTAACCCGTGAGGAATGACCGCATCATGCGCGCACTGTTCCTTCAGTCCGCGCGCAACGTGTTGATTGATCGAGAAGATTCGTGGGGAAACCTCAGACTCTGACCCCTGTTTTCCTAGCGAACCATCGAAGTTGCGAGCGTGTGGATTACTTGCTTGCCGTCCTCGTATGCTTGAACGACTTCTTCGTAAGTCGTTTGGGCTTTGACGCTGCCTTCGTGCGCGAAATCATTTCGCCAAACGATAAGGTTTCCGTATGCGCTCCGAAAGTCCCTGCGGTTCTGTCTAAGGTAGCCATCGGAAGCGTTGTCTAGAGCGGTCTTGAACCGCTTCAAGTACGTTCCTCCAAAACCCTTTACATAATCATCCTTGATTACTTCAAGTGCAATTTTTCCATTAATTCTCTTGAATTTACTTTCGACATAGCGACCGAAGACGGCATGCTTCTTTGCCGCGAACTCGGAAAAAATATCCTTGATCGCCATTTCGTATACGGTCACAGCCGCAATGGTGACGAATCCGGTGTATTTTGCCTTCAGAAGTGGATCTGCTAAGTTCGGCACTACTGTGTTCAAGTGCGCGACTACATCGTCCGCATGCTGGAATCGCTGTGCATAGGGCATCGCGGCTATGCCAGCAAGTACTTTTCGACTCTCGCAATTCTGATAGCGACAGTCTTTGTGTCGGTTGTATTGATTGTTGCTGAATCGATAAACTTGGCATCCAGGAGAAGCTTCTTGTAGCTTTGGGCCAGATTAATTTTGTCCAATTTCTTATGGCTATCCATCAGGACGCTCATAACAGAATCAAGGGCGGAAACATTCAGAGGCCCGCGCAGGTGGAAGGGCTTGGTCCCAATTGCGCTCACAATCGCTTCCGTAACCTTCGGAAACGCCTCAAAAAATTCCTTTGTCTTCTTTGTGGTTCCCTTATTGTGACGCTTCATTTCTAGATTCAAGAATTCCTTCATTGGCTTTTCGTAAACCGGGGCTGGCGCCGAGAGCGAGAACACACGAAGCAAGAGCTCTACATCTTTTTGATGTTTGTCGATGTACTTCTTTCCGAGTATCAGTCGCCAGTTCGGGTCCTTATTCGCACGCCGAAGCAACTTGTTAAAACCACCTCGAAACACGCAATTTCGAATTTCCTGCGGCTTTAGCGGAGTGCCGCCCGTATTTAGACGTTCAAAGATGTGATACGCGCTCGTATTTTCGCCCGATGGACTAAGCTGGCGAATGTTGACAGCCCGCAGGACGGCCTGTTTAAGTTTGCGCTGATCTCCTTCGTCCAAATCGACAAACCGCTTTTCGTAGTACGGACTCTTTTTGTCCAGTCCCGTCAATCGAAACACTTGGCGTCGACCCTGAGTGTTCTCTTTCCCAAAATAGCCTTCAAAAAAGAACACAACACTCAGAATCCGTTGCTGGCCATCGATGACAAGATTCTTGCTCTCCTCGTCGATGTAAAAGAAGACCGGTGGAACCGGCAGACCGGCGAGAAAAGAATCGATCAAGACGGAAGACTGCTTCATCGTCCAGACAAACTCGCGCTGGTAATCTGGAATTTCAATGTCTCCCTCTTCCCACATCTTGGCGATTCCCGCCAACGTGAAGTCAGAGGGATAGCTGGCGATGTCGTATCTAATCGAAACAGTCTCTTCGTCCTGTTCCGCTTCGACTTCTAGTTCGTCCGTTGCCATGAGTACCCCGAGCTTTCGGCCGCTCAATCGCGGCTGTTACAGTCTGAATAGATATCTACGTCGAACGCAAGCCCGGGTGGAACTGGGTCAACAAAGAGATCCGAAAACCAGGACGGAAGAAGCTAAATCCCGCCTTTGCCTTCTTCAAAGCTTGAACCCAGGCGGCACCGTCTCCGTCGACCAGCGGCTGCCGGCCACCTTCATGCTTTGTCGTTAGCGATTTCGTCAAGCAACTCACCCAGGAACAATGGGGTCAGGTTCATTTAAGTCGTCAGCCTCAACCCACCGCCAACACCTTCCGCACCGTCTTCGGCGCCGCCACGGCCACCTTCAGCAATGCCTTCGCCGCCCCGCTCGGCTCACGCCTGCCCTGCTCCCAATCCTGCAACGTCCGCACGGACACCCCAATCATCGCGGCGAAATTCGCCTGCGACTGCCCCTGCTTGATCCGGGCTTCGGTGGCCTGGCTCACCTGCACAGTGAACCGCCGCCCGCCGCCAGCCTTGATCTCGCGGATCGCCTGCAGATCCTCCTCACCAATATTGCGCTTGCTGTCGCGTTTGATGAGTTGCGCTGTGGTCATCCTCGCCATGCGTCGAACCTCGTCCAGGTCGTTTCGATTTTTCCCAAAAGGCAAGGCTGCCGCGTCGTTACTTCGCTGCAGTTGAAACAGATTCTACGCGCTACCTTGCTGTGAAGATCGGATTGGAGCGAGGGCGCCGGATTCCAGCGTTCGTCAGGGTGATGGCCAAAGCTGGCTGGCGCCAAAAATCACACCATCGGCAACTTCAACCCCTGCTCCTGGGCACACTCGACAGCATCCTCATACCCCGCGTCCGCATGCCGCATCACCCCGGTCGCCGGATCGTTCCACAACACCCGCGCAATCCGCGCATCCGCTTCCTTGGTGCCATCGCAGACGATGACGAGCCCGGAATGCTGCGAATACCCCATCCCCACCCCGCCACCATGATGCAGCGACACCCAGGTCGCGCCACCGGCCACGTTGAGCATCGCGTTGAGCAACGGCCAGTCGGACACCGCGTCCGAGCTATCCTTCATCGCCTCGGTCTCGCGGTTCGGGGACGCCACCGACCCCGAATCCAGATGATCGCGCCCGATCACCACCGGCGCCTTCAGCTCGCCGTTGCGCACCATTTCGTTGAAGGCGAGACCGAGCTTGTCGCGCAAGCCCAGGCCGACCCAGCAGATGCGTGCGGGAAGGCCCTGGAAGCTGATGCGCTCTTTCGCCATGTCCAGCCAGTTGTGCAGGTGCTTGTCGTCGGGGATCAGCTCCTTCACTTTCTGGTCGGTCTTGTAGATGTCTTCCGGGTCGCCGGACAACGCGACCCAGCGGAACGGGCCGATGCCGCGGCAGAACAGCGGACGCACATAGGCGGGCACAAAGCCGGGGAAGGCGAACGCGTTTTCGCAGCCTTCGTCCTTGGCCATCTGGCGGATGTTGTTGCCGTAGTCGAAGGTGGGGATGCCCTGGGCGTGGAACGCCAGCATCGCCTCGACGTGGATCTTCATCGAGTGCTTGGCGGCGTCGCGGGTGCCGTCGGGATCGGCCTTGCGGCGCGCGAACCACTGTTCCACTGTCCAGCCCTGTGGCAGGTAGCCGTTGACCGGGTCGTGCGCGCTGGTCTGGTCGGTGACGGCGTCGGGGCGCACGTCGCGGGCGACCAGCTCGGGCAGGATGTCGGCGGCGTTGCCGAGCAGCGCGATCGACTTCGCCGCACCGGCGGCCGTGTATTTCGCGATGCGCGCCAGCGCGTCATCCAGGTCGGTGGCCTGCTCGTCGACGTAGCGGGTCTTCAGGCGCATCTCGATGCGGCTCTGCTGGCATTCGATATTGAGGCTGCAGGCACCGGCCAGGCTGGCGGCCAGCGGCTGCGCGCCGCCCATGCCACCCAGGCCCGCGGTAAGTATCCAGCGCCCCTTCAAGTTGCCGCCGTAATGCTGACGACCCATCTCGACGAAGGTCTCGTAGGTGCCCTGCACGATGCCTTGCGAGCCGATGTAGATCCAGCTGCCGGCGGTCATCTGGCCGTACATCATCAGGCCTTTTTTATCGAGCGCGTTGAAGTGCTCCCAGGTCGCCCACGCCGGCACCAGATTGGAGTTGGCGATCAGCACGCGCGGCGCGTCCTTGTGGGTGCGGAACACGCCGACCGGCTTGCCGGATTGCACCAGCAAGGTTTCGTCGTCGTTCAGCTCACGCAGGCTGCGCAGGATCGCGTCGAAGCACTCCCAGTTGCGCGCGGCGCGGCCGATGCCGCCGTACACCACCAGCTCGGCCGGGTTCTCCGCCACCTCGGGGTCGAGGTTGTTCTGCAGCATGCGGAACGGCGCCTCGGTGAGCCAGCTCTTGCAGCTGAGCGCGGTGCCGCGCGGTGCGCGGATGACGCGCGTGGTGTCGATACGGGTGGGGGCGTTCATCGGTGAAACCTCCGGCAAGGCAGACCTCCGGAGTATAGGCCAGCACCCGCACCGGCCGAACCGGCCGGGCGCCGGAATGGCGTTGCACGCCAGGAGCGTGGGCGGTAGAAACCTTCGGGCTGCGATTGTGCTCTCATCCATAGACTGAGTCTCTCGTCAGGCTTGCATAGAACCACTATGCGCTCCTTCCGATAGACCCGTCCTATGGCAATAACGCAATCTCGCTATCCAAAGGTTCTACGGCCCAAGCTCCTAGGGGATGGCCGGTTCCTGCAAGCGCGGAAACGCCATGGTCATCGTGGTGCCCTGGCCCGGTGCAGACTCGACATCCACAAAGCCTCCGGCCTGACGCAATACGCCATACACCTGGGCCAGACCCAGGCCGGTGCCGGCGCCTTCGGCCTTGGTGGTGAAGTACGGCTCAAACAACCGCTCGCGCACCGCCTCGGCCATGCCACATCCGTTGTCGGTGACGGTCAGGGTCACGTAATCACCCGCTGGCCGCAGCGTCCCGGCCTGCGCCTCGCCGACCACCAACTCACCCAGACGCACGCGGATCGCGCCTTGCCCGTTGCAGGCATCGCGCGCGTTGAGGCACAGATTGATGAAGGCCTGCTCGATGGAATGGTTGTCGCTCAGTGTCGGCAGCTCGGTGGTGGTGGGCTCGACCTGGAAATCCATGCCGGCACCCAGGCTGTGACGGACGAAACCCTCGATGTCGCGAACGATGGCGGCCAGCTCGACCGGCTCGGCGGTGAAGCGGTGTACGCGGGAAAACGCCAGCAGGCGCTTGACCAACAGCGAGGCATGCTGCACCCCATCCATGCTGTAGCCGAGCAGGCGCCGCTGGCCGTCGGTGAGATGGGTGGAGTCGTCCTGGAGGCTGCTGATCGCCACCACGGCGATCTGCAGCATGTTGGCAAAATCGTGCGAGAGCCCTGCCACCAATTGGCCGATGGCCTCATTCTTCTGCGCCTGCTGCGACGCGTGCTCAGCCACCGCCTGTGCAGCGCTGGCCAGACCCAGCTGCAGCTTCAGCAACTGCTCGCGCCCGTCGCCCTGTTTCTGGACGATCCGTGCGTCGGCCAGCAGCTTGCCCAACACCTGATTGCGGGCAACGCCTCGTTCACCGGCCAACTCGCTGAGGTTGAGCCGCTTGTGCAGGTTGTAGATCACCGTGTCCAACGCCAGCTTGGCTTCTACGCGCTCGGTGATGTCGTGGCTGAGGACGGCGATGCCGTCGACCTGCCCGGACGCGTCCAGATAGGGATGCACGCTGACCAGCCACCAGCAGTCTTCCTCGCTCACCGACGGCAAACTCCGGGTGAACTGCACGGACTGTCTGTGACGCGCGGCCACCAGGGCCGACTCGATCGTGGGGCGCACCGACTCGGGCCAGAAGCTGGCCAGCGGCTGGCCGATGGCAGCAGCCGGATCGGCAATGCACAACATCGCACACCCGCTTTCGTTGATGCCGGTGATATGGCCTTGCAGGTCAAGCTCGTGGATGCCATCCGCCGAGAACCCGATCAGCTGCCGATAGCGTTCCAGATCGTTCATGCGTTCGCGCAATCCCATGGCATGCCAGCATAGTGCAATCCGGCCTCACTGCACGTTGACGTCACGCAAGGCATGGTCACGAACCATTCTCTGAAGATTGACCATGACACAGGCGCCGAGCAAGACCATCCTGCTGGCCGAGGATGATCAAAATGCCCGTGAGGTTACCGCCCTGGTACTGGAGGCCGCCGGTTACCACGTGATCAGTACCGCAAACGGCAGCCGCGCGCTTGAGATCTTCCTGGCCGATGCCGACATCGACCTGCTGCTCAGTGACATTCATATGCCCGGGGGCATCGATGGCATCGAGCTGACGCAGCGCGCCCGCATGACCCGCCAGATCCGCATCGTGCTGATATCGAGCGATCCGCGCAGCAGCTTTACAGACTTTCCCGACGACGTGATCTTTCTGCCCAAGCCTTACGACCGCCGCAGCCTGCTCGGGGCCGTGGATGAGGTGATGCGGCAAAGCCGCTTCTGAGTTCGGGCCGCGCACCGGCAGCCGTGAAGCACCCGCCCGCCGCGAGCGTGGCGCTGTCGCGTGCCACCGGCCCGATTAGCCGTTGAGGGCGTCTTCGACGGTCAATACGAGCGGTAGCGCATCGGAGTCGATGCTGGCGATCACATGCACGCCGAGCCGCTCGCGCTTGGCGTGGCGTTTGGCGCGTGCCGCCAGCGTGGCGATGGCTTCGGGCCTGCGGGGAAAAGGCGGCTGTACCCAAACGGCACCGATCGCGATGCGGGTCAACGGGAAGCGCTGCGCGACACCCCGCCGGTCCTCGCCATCGATACCGCCCAGCGCGACATGCTCGGGGTCGAATAGTGCTACCGAGCGGCGATTGAACTCATCCACTACCCGGTGGCAGCGCAACTCCCAGTCTTCACTCTGAAACAGCAGCAGGAAATCGTCGCCACCGATATGGCCGACGAAGTCGCGCTGCGCGTCGGCTTGTGCGAGCAAAATTCCGGCGAGCAGCCGGATCATCTCGTCCCCGCGAAAATAGCCGTACTGGTCGTTGAACGGCTTGAAGTCGTTGAGATCCACATACGCCGCAACAAACGGACGCTTGCCCCTCAGCAGCCGCGCCAGGTGTTCGGTGACCGGGATGTTGCCGGGCAGGAGGGTCAGCGGGTTGGCGTGACGGGCAGCCTCCAACCGATACTCGGTCACCCTGCGAACCAGCGACTCGCCGGTGCCCAGACCGAGGTAGCGACCCGCCCGGGTGATGATGAAACCGTCCATCAGATAGCGTTGGTTTTCGCCTCGCAAAATATCGGCCATGCCCTGCACCGGCTGACGCTCATCGCACAGCAGGGGCGATTTGTGCATGAAGGCAGCACAGGATTTCCGGCCAAACAACTCACGCGCGAACGGTTTGGCAAGGTGCTCGGTGAATAGCCGGCGGTTGATCAGACCCACGGGCCTGTCGCCCTCGACCACCGCGAGGGCGTGCAGATCCGGGTAGCTGGCAAAGATTGCGGCAACCTGATCGTTGCTGTGTCCCAGGGTGACCGCCGGCGCATGCACAATCAGATGCCCGGCGTGCATCGGCCGATGATTCACCGGACCGCGTGGCCGTGGCGGCACCGGAATCGCGTGTTCGCGGACGGCTTCCAGCGCTTCGACGCGCACTGCGGATACCGGCTCGGCCACCGGCCTTCCCAGCAAAAAACCCTGCGCATAGGTGATGCCCAGTTCGCGCATCATGCGCAGGTCGGCGGCATCTTCCACGCCTTCGCCGACCAGCTCCGCGCCCAAGGTCTCCGCCACCCGGCACAGCGCCCGGACAATCGCCAGGCGCTCCGCGCTGCCGGCCAGGCCATGGATCAGGTAGCGGTCGATCTTGACGATTTCGGGGTGGATCTCGTTCCACATCTGGAAGTTGGAATGACCGTTGCCGAAATCATCCAGGGCGACGCGTACGCCACGCGCGCGCAGATAGCCGATGGCATCGGCAAGCTCGGCGGGGTTGTCGACGATATCCCGTTCGGTAATCTCGATCGTGATACGTCCCAGATCCATGCCGGAGGTCGACAACGCGGCCACAACCTCATCGGGATGCAGGCCGCCATGCAGGATGGCGTGGACGCTGAGGTTGATCAACAACCGCCCGCTGCCGCACAAGGCCGCGAACGCCTCGCATACGGTGCGTGCAGCATGCAGCTCGAATTCGCCAAGCCTGCCCTTGGCGCGCGCCAGGTCGAGCAGATCGACCACGGAAAGGCCGGCCGGGCCCATGGCGGGTCGGGTAAGACCCTCATGCGCCACCACCTCCAGCGTATCGAGCCTTACCAACGGCTGAAAAACGGCAGCCAGGCCACCCTGCGCTACCGCCTGATCGAGCAACGATGAAACACGCAGGTCGGAATACAGGAAGGGAGACATCCGGGATGGACTCCAGGGGACATGGAAAGAATGTGCAGACAAGCTTGGCGTTTGTTTCCGATTAATTCGTTCAGGCGTAAAGGGGATCGGCACGTTCGGCGGACGGCGTGTCGACGTCATCCTGCAGGGTAAAAAAGTCAACTTCGCGAAGCAGCGCCAGCGCGCTTTCGCGCATGCGGCTGCTGGAGGCCCCTGCTTGCTCCACCAGCGTGGCGTTTTCCCGGGTCATCGCGTCCATCTCGACCACAGCGCGGTTGACCTGGCCAATATCGTGCGCATGCCCCCGCCCGGCCGCCGCCATCGCCGCGACGCATGCGGAAAGCTGGGTCACGCTGACGGCAACCTGCTCAAGAACAGTGCCGGCGCGCCCAACCAACTGGGTTCCAGTGCTGACCGCCTCGTCGCTGGCCGCGATAAGCTGCCGGATATCCTTCGCTGCCTGGCTCGCACGTTGCGCCAAACCGCGAACCTCCAGCGCCACCACGCTGAAACCGCGGCCATGCACGCCGACCCTGGCGGCCTCCACCGCGGCGTTCAACGCCAGCATGTGGGTCTGGAATGCCACCTGGTCCATCAGATCGAGCATCTCGGACATGCTGCGGCTGGTCCGGTCGATTTCGCGCATCGAGGCAATCGCCTCGACCACAACGTCACGACCTCGCTGTGTCTGGGTTCGTGCCTCCGCCACCGCCCGGTCCGCCTGATCGGCCTGCTCCACGCTTTCGGCCACGGCTCCCGCCATCCGGCTCATGCTGGCGGAAGCCCCTTGGAGATGGACCGCCTGGGCCTGGGTACGCTGGCTAAGCGCTTCGTTGCCGCCGGCCAATGCGACGGCGCTGGAGCGGACCGTGGCCGCGCGCTCCCGCACCTGTCCGACCACGCTCTCCAACTGACCGTCCATCGTGCATAGCGTGCGCAAGAGCTGGCCGATCTCGTCCTCCGGGCCGATCTCGACCGGCTTGCCAAGTACCCCGGCGGTGATCCGGTCCGCCACCGCGCACGCCTGCTGCAGGCGCAGCCCCAGCGAACGAATGATCAGCATATCCACCCAGCTGGCCAGCCCCAGCGAAACACCTAACAGTGCCAGAAGCCCGACAAGGCCGCGGCGATCATTAGCATGTTGTGCGGCCACCTGCTCCCTGCCGGTGGCGAGCGCGTGATCGAAGAGGTTGGAAAAATCGCTTTTCAACGGCACAAACGCGGACTGGACATCGCTGGCCAGAGTAAGCCGCGCGATATCGAACTGACCGTCGGCCAGGAGCTTCATGGTGCGATCAATCGCCTGATCCGCCTCCCGACGATGTTGGGTGGCGAGTTTCAGCAGCTGCCGTTTTTGCTGCCCCAATCCGCTGTGCAGCAAAGGCTTCCAATGGCGCTGGATGTCAAGGCGACTGCTCTTGACGGTGGTGGCGGCATCCGCGACGGCCGAGGGGAGTTGCATCAGGGCGGCATGCACCACGGCTTGCATCATTTCGTTGTAATCGTTCTGGATCTGCCCGACGTCAGCAACCGGCGCAAGCGTGCCTCCTACCACCCGCTGCAGGCGGAGATCGGCGCGCAGCAACTGCCACGCCGCCGTGGCGCACAGGATGATCATCAATATGGCGGATCCGATAAGCCTGAGCGTCAGGCGGGTTTTCAAGGTCAGCGTGGGGAGCGCTGAGAGACGACGCATCATGATCGGGCTGCCGAATGAAGGATATCTCCGCTTTCGGCCACTCCTCGGGAAACTTTAGCAATTTTCTTTTTTATTTCAATATGTTACATATTTTTTAAGCTTTCGTTTCGGTATTATTACAGACCACCCGCAGCGCGCCCTGCCTTCGATCGAGTCAGCACGCGAAAGGGCATGAAGCCCCTCGTAGGCGCTACCTCGCATGCTTCTGTCGCGCCGCTGCGGACCGCAGAGCGAGTGCCGCGCGCATCTGCAGCAAGATCTTGTGGTTCTGTGGATCGGTGTCGAAATGCGCGGCGAAGTACTTAACCGTGTCAGCGAGCCCGGCGCGCGGCTGCTGTTGCTGGATCTGCGCGCGCAGCAACCAGCCATACGGGGCTTGCGGAAAGTCACTGATGATCCGCGAGCTGGCATCCCACCCCTTGTTCCAATTGTGCTCCCAGTTGACATAGAGGTCGCCCAACTGGAGCAGCGGCCACGCGCTGCGTGGGTTTTTCGATGCTAGCGTGAGGTAGTCATGCTCAGCTTCCGGATACTTGCCCAGTGCCTCGTAAGCATATGCGCGCGCCGCCAACCCACGGGTGTCAGCCGGGGCTTCGGCGATCAAATCCGTGGCCTCGCGTACCGCCCACGCCGACTCGTCGAAATTGACCAGGTCATGGATGCGACGCAGACGCAGCTCCGGCTGGTGCGGATCAAAGCGCAACGCCTCGGAAAAATAGACCACCGAGAGTTCCGGGTGACCGCTGTCGGCCGCAGCAAGTGCCGCGGCACTGAGCGTCGGTGCACTGGCGACCTGATCCAGCGCCGCCGGATAAAGCGCCAGCTGCGCCGCGGTATGACAGTTGCATTCGCTGAAATCGGCTTCTTCGGCAGGCTCTTCCGGCGTCAGCGCGGTGAGCAGCGGATGGGCAGATGCATGCGTGCGCGCCAGCGCACTGAGGGACTTCATCGCCGCCAGGGAGCCGCCCCATCGAGGTTCTGCCGCTCCCATCAACATGTAGTAGATCGAGTAGTCCGCCGGCGCGGCGGCTAACGCACGCTGCCCCATGGCCACCACCGAGGCATGACTCGCGCCCAGCATGCGCGCATGGATCAAGCCGACATAGGCTGGTGTCATTCCTGGGTTGAGCACGATCGCCCGTTGCAAGTCGGTTTCGGCCTGGGTCAACAACCGGTCCATGGCATCGATGTGACTTTGCGGCGTATCGCGCATCCGGTCGCTGCCGCGAGCATCGGCAGCCATGGCCACATAGGCGAAGCCACTGGCAGCGAACGCGAACGCGCTGTTCGGCGACGCTCGCTTCCACGCATCGAGAGTGGGGCGGATGTCGAACGAACCATTGTTGAAGGCGTGGTAATACGTGCGATCGAGCAAGCCCGCAGCATCGGGCTGTGTCTGTTGCGCGTGCAATGCCGCGGCAAGCAGTTTCTCCAGCTCCGCCGTCCGCCCCGACTGGACCAGGGTCTGCACCGTATCGAACGACATCGTCGGCTGCAGGTGATAGCGACAATATGCCTGCACGGCCGCTGGCGACCAGTGACTGTCGGGTGGATCGGGAAAGGCGATGCAGCGACGAATCGGATCGTAGATCGCATCGGCTTTCTTGGCCGATGCCAGAAAAGCATAGATTTCAGCGTTTGAGAAATGGCGTGGCTTCGCGGTTTCCAGCCAACTCGCGACCGGCGTAGGCGCGACCGTTTTGGCGATGATCGGCACGGTTTCCGTGACCTTATGCCATACGGTTCAGCCCCATTCGGCACAACCCAGAAGAACAATCGCGACGATCAACAATCCTCGCTGAAACGAACTCATGTCCTGGCTCCCCCCGAGACGGTCCGGGGAAAAAGATAGCATCGCCGCGGCAGCAACGAACATGGATGTCCGAAAACGGCGAGTTCACCGCGCGCGGCGATGCTAGCCTGCACGCATGTCCGAAGCTCATGCCCCCGCGCTGCCCGATCATCGTGTCTGCGAACAGGCACGCCTCAGCCGCGACGCCCGGTTCGACGGCCTGTTTTTCACTGCCGTCACCACCACCCGAATCTACTGCCGGCCGGTGTGCCCCGCCCCCGCGCCGAAACCGTCGAATGTTCGCTACTACGCGAACGCGGCCGCGGCGGAAGCCGCCGGTTTTCGACCGTGTCTGCGCTGTCGGCCGGAACTGGCGCCGGGCAATGCGTTGTGGAAACGCGGCGAACATGCGGTGGCGCGGGCGTTGAAACTGATCGACGACGGGCTGCTGTCGGAGCAGCCGCTGGGCGCACTGGCGCTGCGGGTAGGTGTGGGCTCGCGGCAGTTGCGTCGGCTGTTCGTGACGCATCTTGGCGCCCCGCCGATCGACGTGCATACCACCCATCGCCTGCTGTTCGCGAAGCAGCTGCTGACCGAGACGGCACTCCCGGTGACCGAAGTGGCGCTGGCCTCGGGATTTCGCAGCCTGCGCCGCTTCAATGCCGCGTTTGCAAAGGCAAACCGGATCGCGCCGCGCGAACTGCGCCGACAGCCGCGCGCCGCGACCGGCGAGACGCTGGTGCTGCGACTCGGCTACCGGCCGCCCTACGACTTTACCGCGTTGCTGGCGTTCCTGCGCACCCGCGCGCTACCGGGCGTGGAGATGGTGGATGAACAGGCTTATGCCCGGGTATTCGGCACCCCTACCGCGCCGGGATGGCTGCGCCTGAGTGCCTGGCCGGGCGGTGAACATGCGTTACGGCTGGAACTGCACGGTGCGCCACCTGACCAGATGTTGCCCTTGGTGACGCGCCTGCGGCGGATGTTCGACCTGGACGCGGACCCGCAGGCGATCGCCGCCACGCTGGGCGCGACCGCGGTGCTGAAGCCGCTGCTGCGTAAACGACCGGGTCTGCGCCTACCGGGAGGCTGGGACGGTTTCGAAATCGCGGTGCGGGCAGTACTTGGACAGCAGGTCAGTGTGGCCGCGGCGCGCACCCTGGCGACCCGCATCGTGCAGCGTTTCGGGGAACCGCTGCACGATGCGCCGGCGCCGGGCCTGCAGCGGCTGTTTCCCACGCCGCAACGACTGGCCGACGCGGACTTGCGCGAGATCGGTGTGACCAACACCCGCGCCGCGACGATCCGCGCCGTGGCACGGGCCCTGCTGGACGGTCACGTCGACTTTCGCCGCGAGCAGCCGCTGGACGCTTTTGTGGCGCGCTGGATGGCGCTGCCGGGCATCGGCGCGTGGACCGCCCATTACATCGCAATGCGGGCACTGAGCCATCCGGATGCCTTCCCCGCCGCCGACCTGATCCTGCGCCGCGCCGCCGCGGGCGACGGGCCGGAACTGACTACGCGCGCGCTGGACGTCCTGGCCGAGGCATGGCGTCCTTGGCGCGCCTACGCCGTGATGCATCTGTGGCGCAGCACGGCGGACATCGCAACCGCACCCGCTAAACGGAGCACGCCATGATCACCGAAGCACTCCACTACGACGACATGCCCAGCCCGGTAGGACCGCTGCGCCTGGTCGTCGATGCGCACGGGCTGCGCCAGATTGCGTTTGTCCAGGAACGCCACCCGAAGACGTTGCCGGCACACGCCACCCGCTCACCCGCCGCGGTGGCGCCCGCACGCATCCAGCTGGAACAATATTTTGCCGGCGACCGCCAGCAGTTCGAGCTGCCACTGCATCCGCTGGGGACGCCGTTCCAGCTCACTGTGTGGCAGGCGCTGGCGCAGATACCCTATGGCGAGACGACCAGCTACGGCGAACTGGCGCAGCGGATCGGACAAGCGCGGGCGGTACGTGCCGTCGGTGCGGCGAACGGGCGAAATCCGCTGCCCATCGTGCTGCCGTGCCATCGCGTGATCGGCAGTAACGGGCAGCTCACCGGCTTCGGCGGCGGGCTGCCGACCAAGCGGTTTCTGCTCTCGCTGGAACGTGCACTGCCTGCGGGTGACCTGTTCGACGACTGAGCGGCGCGTTCAACCGCTGCTGTGCGCGGGCGCTGGCGTCCGAAGCAAGAGGGGCGGGCCCTGCGGCAGCGTCGCTGCATCGCGGTAGCTGTCCAGCAAATCCTGCTCGCTGGCGCGATCCTGCCGTTGCTGCGCCCGGTTGGACTGGTCGATTTGCTGCAGCGTTTGCGGATGGCCTGCGAACGGCCGCTTGCCGAGGGTCGACACATCCCGGTGCAATTGCTGCTGCAACTGGCTTTGCTGCACTTGGTCCCGCAGCTGCTGCTGTTGCACGGTGTGCTGGAATGCCGCGCCCGCCGGTGGCACGACCAGCACCACTTGTGGCGCCGGGGGTGTTGGCGACTGCGCCGCAAAAGCAGCCCCTACGGGCACACAGGCCAGCCATCCGGTCAGCAAACGCCGCCGCAAGGAAGAGCTGTGGTGATAGGCACTGATCATCGGACTGCGCAATGATGGGGGCTGATCTGTTGCCATCGTAGGGTTTCATCCATGAAATTCCTGTTTCGCCTGGTGTGTTGCTTACTTGTGGCGCTCAGTACCGGCTGTGTTACCGAGCGTGCCACTGGCCTGCACGCGCCCCAGCGGGCCACGTCGGCACCGACACCGTTGCTGCTAATCTCGATCGACGCCTACCGGGCCGACTACATTCAGCGCGGCCTGAGCCCGACCCTGCAGAGGCTGGCCGACCAGGGCGTACGGGCGCAGTCGATGCAGCCGTCCTTCCCGTCGCTGACGTTTCCGAACCACTACACGATCGTGACCGGCTTGCGCCCCGATCACCATGGCATCGTCAACAACCGCATGTACGACCCCACGCTGGGCAAGTTCGCGCTGGGACACAGCACGGCGATAGACGACGGTCGCTGGTGGGCAGCGGGCACGCCGATCTGGGAGACCGCCGATGCACATGGCATCCGCACGGCGACGATGTTTTGGCCCGGCTCGAGCGCGGACATCCACGGCCACCATCCCGACTACTGGATACCCTACAACGGCAAACTGACCGCCATGCAACGCGTCGACCAGGTGCTGGCGTGGCTGGACTTGCCGGCTGCCGAGCGACCGGGCTTCCTGACCCTGTATTTCGATCGGGTTGACCATGCAGGCCATGATTTCGGCCCCGACTCGCCGCAGCTCGATGCCGCGCTGCGCAATACCGATGCCGCGCTGTCCCACCTGATTCGTGGCCTGCGCCAACGCGGCCTGTTCGGACGCATCAACATCCTGGTGATTTCCGACCATGGCATGGCCTCGGTACCCCGGGACCACAACATCTGGATCGACAAGCTGATACCCGCCGACCGGGTGCAGACGGTCAGCCTTGGCGTGCTGGCTGGGTTCAATCCCAAGCCTGGCCACGATTTCGCGAAGATCGAAGCAGCGATGGAAAAACCGCACCGCCATATGCGGTGTTGGGACAAGAGCCGGGTGCCAACACGCTTCGGGTATGGCAAAAACCCCCGGGTGCCACAATTGTTGTGCCTGGCCGACGTCGGCTGGCGTATCACCAGCCAGGCGCGTCTGGCGGTCCACCGCAAGGTCAGCCTCGGCGATCACGGGTATGACAATGCCGACCCGCGTATGCAGGCCCTGTTTATAGCGCACGGGCCGGCATTTCGCCGCGGCATCGTGGTCAAGCCGTTTCCGAACGTGGACGTCTACCCGCTGATGGCGCACCTGCTCGGCGTATCGCCGATGCCTAACGACGGCAGCGATGAGGCGGTGGAAAACATGCTGGAACCGGCGTCGCACTGAGAGAGTCCGGCGACTTGACTCACCGGGATGACGGAAAGGTGCTCACAGCCCACCGTCATCAGCATTCGCTGGACCTCACCTCACGCCGGCAGCTTTGCTCTGCGTTCACGGCAGCGCTGGCTCGGTACCTGGTGAGGGTGGGACTCCGGGCAGCCGCGGCAACCGGGACAGCCGTCCTGCGATCAGCAGCCCCAGCAGCACCATCGCACCGACGAATGCCGCCACGCCAGACCAGCCGTGGGCGGCATAGAACAGGCCGCCGCTGGCGCCAGCGACGCTCGACCCCAGGTAATACGCAAACAGGTACAGCGATGCGGCCTGCGCCTTGGCCCGTCCGGCTCGTCGCCCGACCCAGCTGCTGACGATGGAGTGACCGCCAAAGAAGCCGAAAGTTATCGCCACGATGCCCGCGATTACCAGCCACAAGGTGTCAAACAGAGTCAGTCCGAGACCGGCAAGCATCAGCGCAAACGTGGTCCAGAGTACCCGCCGTCGACCCAGCCGGCCGGCCAGATGACCCATCCATGTCGAGCTGAAGGTACCGATCAAATACACGCTGAAGATCAAGCCCACCACCGCCTGACTCAGGTGGTAAGGCGGCGCCAGCAAGCGGTAACCGATGTAGTTGTAGACCGTGACGAAGGCGCCGAGCAGCAAAAAACCCTCGGCGAACATCCACGGCAGACCGGGATCGCGGAACACGCCGGCAAAACGCCCGAACAACGCGCGACCCTGCAACGGCTGCCGCTCGAAGTGTCGTGACGCCGGCAGCAGTCGCCAGAACGTCAACCCCGACAGCAAACCGATCACCGCCACTACGGCCACCCCGACGCGCCAGTCGAAGAAATCCGCCAGCACACCGGTGACCAGGCGACCGCCCATGCCGCCGATCGCATTGCCGCTGATGTACAAACCCATGCCCAGGCCCACTGAATCCGGATGTATCTCTTCGCTGATCCAGGTCATCGCCACCGCCGGCAGGCCACTCAGACTCAGTCCCAGCAAGGTGCGCAACAACAACAAACTGCCCCAGCCGGGTATCACCGTGATCAGCACCGTCAGCAGCGCCGAGGACAACAGCGATATCGTCATCACCGACTTGCGCCCCCACGCATCGGAAACCACCCCGGCAAACAGCATCGCAAAGGCCAACACCCCGGTGGTTACCGACAGCGACAGCGCGCTGGCCGCCGCACTCACACCATATTCCTTGCTGAACGCCGGCATCAGCGGCTGTACGCAGTACAGCAGGCCGAAAGTGGCGATGCCGGCCGCAAACAACGCCAGATTCGCACGGCGAAACAGCGGCGTTCCGTGACGGATCATTTCACCATCGCCCAGCCTGGACACGCGAGGTTGGCTCACTCCCGGCTGCCGGCAAGCCGTTCGACCACCTGCCGGTACCGTTGCGCAATCGCCGCTTCGTCGCGATGACGAAAATCGCGCACCACCCAGCGTCCACCACACATCACGTCGCGCACCAGCGGGGTATTGCCGGCAAACAGGAAGCTGTCCAGCATCGAACGGGTATCGCGGGCGGCCAGTAACGGCGAGTGCGGGTCCAGCACGATCAGGTCGGCACGGGCACCGACGCGCAGATCGCCCGCCGGCCAACCTGACGCATTCGCCCCCCCGCGCATGGCCTCCCGCCAGAGTGTTTCGCCCACGCTTTCGGCCGGCGTGCGCGCCGCAATGTTGCGATGACGGGTAGTCAATCGTTGGCCATATTCCAGCCAACGCAGCTCTTCCACCGGCGAGACCGAGATATGGGAATCCGAGCCGATGCCCAGCACGCCCCTCGCGTCGAGGAAATCCGCCAACGGGAACAGACCGTCGCCGAGGTTTGCCTCGGTGGTGGGGCAAAGGCCGACCACCGCACCGCTACGCGCCAGCCGCAATGTCTCGTCCGCGGTCAAGTGGGTGGCATGAACCAGACACCAGCGATCGTCCACGTCGGCATTGTCGAGCAACCATTCGACCGGTCTGGCGCCGCGGATCGCCAGGCAGTCCTGTACCTCGCCAACCTGCTCGGCAATATGGATGTGAATCGGACGATCTTTCGCCAGATCGTTGGCCAACACCTCGTGCATCGCCGGCACCGGTACCGCGCGCAGCGAATGCAGTGCCATGCCCACGCGCAGATCGCCGCATTCATGCTGGCGCAACGCCTCCAGCAAGCGCAGATAACCGGCCACGTCGTGACCAAAACGGCGCTGCCGCGGATTCAGCGGGCGTCCGTCAAAGCCGCCGCTGATGTAAAGCACCGGCAACAGGGTCAAGCCGATACCGGTCTCCCGCGCGGCCTCGATCAAGGCCAGCGACATCGCTTCGGGTTGGGCATACGGCGTGCCGTCGGGCCGGTGATGCAGGTAGTGGAACTCGCAGACGCTGGTATACCCGGCCTTGAGCATTTCCACATAGAGTTGGCTGGCGATCGCCTTGAGCTCGTCCGGACCGAGCGCGGCAGCGAACGCATACATGGTTTCGCGCCAGCTCCAGAAGCTGTCGTCGGCCTTGCCGCGCCGCTCGGTCAACCCGGCCATCGCCCGCTGGAATGCATGCGAGTGCAGGTTCGGCATGCCCGGGAGCACCCACTGACCCAGCGACTCGCCGTATGACGCCGGTCCATCGGCCACGCGGCCGCTGGTATCGATCAGCAGCCGGGCATTTGCCTGCCAGCCACCGGCCCGCCACAACTGTCCGGCCGTGAATTCGCTCGCCTTGTCTTCCATCCGTCATGCCTCGCCAGGGATCGGCAGAGTGTACCCGTCACCGTTGCCCTTGCTTCACTCCAGCTGCGGCATAATCGGTCCATGACCAAAAAACGCGGTGAACACCAGCCCAAACTCCTGCTGCGCAAGGCGGTGCCCGAGGATGTGCCGCAACTGGCCGAATTGACCGGCCGGGTCTATTCGGCGGAGTGGGGGCACTCGACCGAGATGCTGCGCTCCCAGCAGACGCACTTTCCGGAAGGCCAGTTTGTGGTCGAATACGAAGGGCAACTGGTGGGCTATTGCGCCACCTTCCGTATCGATGAAGCTACCGCGCTGGCGCCGCATACCTGGGAGCAGATCACCGGCGGCGGCATGGCGTCGCGACACAAGGCCGACGGCGACTGGCTCTATGGCATGGAGGTCGTGGTCCACCCGGACTTTCGCGGCATGCGTATCGGACAGCGTCTGTATCAGGCGCGCAAACGCCTGTGCACCGACCTGAAGCTGCGCGGCATCGTATTCGGAGGACGCATCCCCGGCCTGGCCAAAAACCTGCAACGTTACGGCAGCCCCGAGGGATACGTTCAGGCAGTGATCGAAGGCAAACGCCGCGACCTTACCCTGAGCTTTCAGCTGAACAACGATTTCAAGCTGATCGGCCTGCTGCGCGCCTACGTGCCTTCGGACTACGAATCGCTCGGTTACGCCGCGCATCTGATCTGGCGCAACCCCCGTCTGCTCGACCATCCGGACATGCCCTCGACCCCGTCGCCGCAGCGACTGCCGGATTCGGTGCGGGTAGCGTCGGTGCAATATCAGCAGCGGCGGATCACCTCGTTCGAGGAGTTCGCCACCCAGGTGGAGTACTTCACCGACATCGCCGCCGACTACAACGCCGACTTCGTGACCTTTCCCGAGCTGATCACGCTGCAGCTGCTCTCGATCGAGAATACCGAGCTCTCCCCGGGGGAGTCGATCCGCAAGCTCAGTCACTACACGCCCCAGGTAAAAGAGCTGTTCAGCCGTCTGGCCGTCCGCTACAACATCAACATCATCGGCGGCACCCATCCCACCGAACAGGACAACGGCGACATTCACAACGTCTGCTATGTATGCCTGCGCGACGGCTCGATCCACGAACGTGAAAAGCTGCATCCGACGCCTAGCGAGCGCGACGTGTGGAATATCACCGGGGGAGAAAGTGCGGCCACGATCCAGACCGACTGCGGGCCGATCGGCGTGATGATCTGCTATGACACGGAATTTCCGGAAGTTGCACGGCACCTCGTCGACCAGGGCGCGCTGATCCTGTTTGTGCCATTCTGCACTGATGTGCGCGAGGGCTACCTTCGCGTACGCTACTGCTCGCAGGCGCGGGCGATCGAAAACCAATGCTACGTGGTGCTTTCCGGCAATGTCGGCAATCTGCCCGGCGTCAACAATTTCGATATCCAGTACGGACAGAGCTGCATCCTGACACCCAGCGATTTTCCCTTCGCCCGCGACGGCATCGCCGCCGACTCCACCCCCAATATCGAAACCGTACTGTTCGCCGAGCTGCGGCTGGAAAGCCTGGCCCGCGCCCGCAACGCGGGTTCGGTGCAAAATCTCAAGGATCGCCGTTTCGACTTGTATCAGACTCGCTGGTACCCGAACCCGCACTGACAGTGAAGGCCCAAGGTCTGCGATAATGGGCGGATGACCGAACCAGCCAAGCCTTCGTCACCATCCACGAATCCTCGTCTGCAGGCCTTGTTGGGGCATGAGTTTTTCGCGCCCCACGAATGGCGTCGACGCATCGCACTTTGGGTCGGTGCCGTGGTGGTCGCGCTGGCGGCGATCGTGTTTGCCAAGGCCAGCGACTGGTCCTATCACCTGTTTCAGCTCATGCTGGGCTATGGCATCTGGATTCCACTGGTCGCCACCCCGATCGTATTCGGCTTGCTTGCCTGGGTCACCGAAGGGCGTTTGCGCGCCACCCGGGGCAGCGGTATTCCCCAGGTGATCGGCACCCTGCACATCGAAGACAAGGGTTTTCGCGACAGCATGTTGGCGCTGCCGATTGCCGGCGTGAAGATGCTGCTGACCCTGATTGCCCTGGCCGTCGGCGCCTCGATCGGCCGCGAAGGTCCCACCGTGCATGTGGGCGCCGGCCTGTTCTACTGGCTTGGCCGCCGTTTCGGTTTCAGCGACTCCAAGGCGATTTCCCGCTTCATCCTCGCCGGTGGCGCCTGCGGCATCGCCGCCGCGTTCAATACGCCGCTGGCCGGCGTGGTGTTCGCCATCGAGGAGCTGTCCGGCACCTTCGAACACCGCTTCAGCGGCCTGCTGCTGACGGCGGTGATCGTTGGTGGCGTGGTGTCGCTGGGCATCATCGGCAATTACTCCTATTTCGGTGAAGTACACGCCACGCTGCCGCTGGGTCATGCGTGGCTGGCGGTCTTGCTGACCGGCGTCATCGGTGGCCTGCTGGGCGGCATTTTTGCAAGGCTTATCCTGCTAAGCCGGAAAGGTCCGCTGGCCTATATTGGCCGTCTGCGCTCGCACGCGCCGGTACTGTTCGCCGCAGGTTGCGGTCTGGCGCTGGCCCTGCTCGGCCTGTACTCGCACAACAGTATCTATGGCACCGGCTACGACCAGGCCCGCGCCTTCGTGCAGGAGGCAGCGGTAACGCCGGGACAAACTTTCGGCATCACCAAGCTGCTGGCCAACGTGGTTTCCTACTGGGCGGGCATTCCCGGCGGCATCTTCTCCCCGGCGCTGGCAGTCGGCGCCGGACTCGGCCACAACATCGCCCATTTTCTGCCGGATGTGCCTGCGGCTGCGGTGGTGCTGCTGGGCATGAGTGCCTACCTGTCGGGTGTCACCGGTGCACCGCTGACCTCGGCCGTGATCGCAATGGAACTGACCGACAATCAGGACATGGTGATTCCCATCATGGCCGCCTGCCTGCTGGCGCGCGCCGCAGCATCGCTGTTTAGCCCGACCCCGGTCTACAAGGACTTTGCCGAGCGCATGGTCCAGGACTTCGAGCGGCAGCAGCAAGCCCATGCAGAACGTACCGAGAACGCGCGCGCGCATGCCGCAGCATCGCAGCCTGCGGGAAAGACCAGCGCATTCGACGAACCAGCCGCCCCTGCCGAAAAGGGCACAGCTGACAAACCCTGAAATCCTGACCCGGAACGAGCGAACACATGAGCGAGCCACGTTGGGATCGACTGCTGCTGAACGCCACTCTGGCAAGCTTCGAAGAGGATGCACAGGAGCCCCTGATCGAGGGCGGCGCGATTGGCCTGCATCGTGGCCGGATCGCCTGGACCGGCCGCATGGACAACCTGCCGGCGGCGCCCGATGAACTGGCCGTCACGGTGGAGTCGGTCGACGGTGCGCTGATTACCCCGGGCTTGATCGACTGCCATACCCACCTGGTGTTCGGCGGCGATCGTGCCGGTGAATTCGAGCTGCGCCTGAATGGCACCAGCTATGAAGACATCGCCCGTGCCGGCGGCGGCATCGCCGCGACGGTGAGTGCCACCCGTGAGGCCAGCGAGGAACAGCTCTATGCGCAGTCCGTACCGCGCGCCCGGGCGTTGCGCGCAGATGGCGCGACCACGCTGGAAATCAAGTCAGGCTATGGCCTGGAGCTCGAAACCGAGCGTCGCATGCTGCGGGTAGCCCGACGTATCGGCCGCGACCAGAGCATGACCGTACGCACCAGCTTTCTCGGTCTGCATGCGCTGCCGCCGGAATACCGGGATCACCGCGAGGAATACGTCACGCTGGTCTGCGACAGCATCTTGCCTGAATTGGCGGCCGAAGGCCTGGTCGATGCCGTCGATGCGTTCTGCGAAAACATCGGCTTCAGCCGCGAGGAAGTCCGCCGCCTGTTCGAGCGGGCCCGGCAACTTGGGTTGCCGGTAAAGCTGCATGCGGAACAGCTGTCCGACCTCGATGGCGCGGCCCTGGTCGCCGAATACGGTGGGCTGTCGGCCGACCATCTCGAATACCTCGGGGAATCCGGCGTCAGGGCGATGGCCACGGCGGGCACCGTGGCAGTGCTGCTTCCCGGTGCGTTTCACGTATTGCGGGAAACCCGTCTGCCACCGATAGCATTGCTGCGTCAATACGGGGTACCGATGGCCGTTGCCACGGACTGCAACCCAGGCACCTCGCCGATGTTGTCGTTGCGGCTGGCGGCCAGCATGGCCTGTACCCTATTCCGGCTGACCCCGACCGAGGCGCTGCGTGGCGTCACCGTGAATGCCGCCCGCGCGCTCGGACTATCCGATCGCGGCACGCTGAAAACCGGCCAGCGTGCCGATCTGGTGGTATGGAACGCACGCCAGCCAGCGGAACTGTGCTACTGGGTCGGCGGCGGACTGGCCCACCGCATCTATGTGGCGGGTGAGCCGGTTTCGCGGCGCAAACCATCGAGGCATTTGCCCAACGCCTCGTAGAAGGCTTCCGGCAAATTGGCCCGCACCGGAAGACGCCACCAGTGGGGTTGTGCGAAACCTCGACATTTGACCGCATCCTTGTCGGTCATCAGTACCGGTAGATGATCGCCGAAATCCAGCTCTTCCGGCACGAAGCGATGGTGATCCGTGAAAGCATGCTCGATCACCTGCAGGCCGTGCCCACGCAGGGCGTCGAAGAAGCGCTGCGGATTGCCGATGGCCGCCACCGCATGTACCGGCTGGCCGCGCAAGGCAGCCAGCGTCTGGCGGCGATCACCACTCACGGCCACCAACTCGTCGCCGCACAGCTGCATCGGGTACTCGCCCGGTTCCGCGCTGCCTCCGTTGCAAACGCGGAAGTCGACCCGCTGCAGGCGGCCCAGCGGCTCTCGCAACGGTCCAGCCGGCAGCAGACGGCGATTGCCAAAGCGACGCACACCGTCGATCACGCAAATTTCCACATCGCGGGCCAGCGGATAGTGTTGTAATCCGTCGTCTGCCAGCAGCATATCGCAGCCGGCGGCCAGCAACAGTTTCGCCGCCGCCGGTCGCTCGCGACCTACGGCCACGGGCACGCCGCCAGCATGGATGAGACACGGTTCGTCGCCCACCTGCAACGGGTCCGGGTCGGCGCCGAGCAGTTGCGGCTCACGCCGTGTCCCGCCATACCCCCGACTGACCACACCGGGTCGGTGTCCGCGCGCCTGCAGCCACGCGGCCAGCGCGATGGTCAACGGCGTCTTGCCGGTTCCTCCCACGCTGATATTGCCGACCACGATGACCGGCACCGGCAGGCGCACGCAGCGGCGCAGTCCCCGGCGGTAGAGCCACGCGCGCAGACGCACGAAGGCGCCGTACAACGCGGCCAGCAATGACGCCCACCAAGGCGCGCTGGCGTTTCCATACCAGGCTGATTCGAGGCGGTCGATCAGCGTCATCGGCAAACCTCAGAGACTGACGGGCGTGTCCAGTGGATCACTGGAAGGACTGACTGCAGGCTCGTGAAACTGCATCCGGTGCAGGTTGGCGTAGTGGCCGTTCAGCGCCATCAGTTCCGCGTGTGTGCCGCGCTCGACGATACGTCCCTGATCCATCACCGCAATCTGGTCGGCATGCTCGATCGTTGACAGTCGATGCGCGATGACCACGGTGGTGCGATCACGGATGAGACGCTGCAAGGCCTGCTGGATCAGCCGCTCCGATTCGGTATCGAGCGCACTGGTGGCTTCGTCCAGCACCAGGATCGGCGCATTCTTGAGAATCGCACGCGCAATCGCCAGACGCTGTCGCTGACCGCCGGACAGCATGTTGCCGCGCTGACCGATCTGGGTGTGGATGCCCAGCGGCAGACGTTCGATGAACTCCATCGCATTGGCCGCCTCGGCGGCCGCGATGATCTCCGCTTCGCTGGCACCGGAAAGCTCGCCGTAGGCGATATTCCTGGCCACGGTATCGTCGAACAACACCACGCTTTGCCCGACCCAGGCGATCTGTCGACGCAACGAGGCGAGCGTGTAGTCCTGGTAGTTGCGGTCGTCCAGCACGATACGACCGGTGGTCGGCTGGTAAAACCGCGGCAGCAGACTGACCAGGCTGCTCTTGCCGCTGCCCGAGCGGCCGACCAGCGCGGTGACCTGACCCGGCGCACAATGCAGATCCACCCCCTGCAGCGCTTCGGCATCGGTGCCCGGATAGATCAAGGTGACCCCCTCGAAACGCAGATCGCCGCGCGTGCGTGACAGTTCCTGAGTACCCGGATCCGCTTCCGCCGGGGTATCCATCACGCCGAACAGATCCTCGGCCGCGGACAGCCCACGCTGAATATTCGCCTGCACCCCGGTCAGCCGCTTCAGCGACGGCAACATGCCGCCCATCGCGGTCAGCACGGTGATGAATACGCCGGAGGTGATGTGGTCGATCACCTGCGGCCGGGTGCCCAGAAACACCAGCAACGCCAGCGCAAACGCCGCGACGGTCTGCACGGTGGAGCTGGACATTGCACTGGTGGCGGCGACTTTCAAGTTGAGACGACGGGTACGGTTGGTGATTTCATCGAAACGGTGGGCTTCTTGCCTCTGCCCGCCATAGATGCGCACCTCGCGATGCGCACCCACCGACTCTTCTACGGTGCCGGTAATCGAACCCATCATCCCCTGGATCCGCCTGCTGATTTGTCGATAGCGCCGGCTGACCACCGTAGTGATCAGCGCAATGGCCGGGATCATCAGCAACAACGCCAGGGTCAGGTAGGCGCTGTTGTAAAGCATCACCGCGAACATGCCGACTGCCGTCACGCCCTCGGTCACCGTGACCTTTACCGCATCGGTGGCGGCCGAAGCCACTTGTTCGCTGGTGTAGGTGATACGGGAAATCTGCTGACCGGAGGGCTCAGCACCGAAAAACGTCGCCGGCAAGCGCAGATACGCGGCAAACACGTCCTGCTGCATCGCCTGCACCACGTTGCGGCCGATGTAGGAAATACCGTAACCGCTGGCAAACGTGCCCACCGCACGCAAAGTGAAGATGCCGATGATCCAGATCGGCATCCAGAAGATGTAGTAGGCATTCTTGTTGGCGAACATCTGGTCGATCATCGGCCGCAACAGCTGCGTGAACACGGCTAGAGCGCCGCCTTCGATGGCCATGCCGACGATCGTCGCCAGGACTACCGGCCAGTAACGCCGGGTATAGCCGAGCAGACGTCGATAGATCTTCCAGCTGCCCTGCTCCGGCTTCCTCGGGCTCACGGATGGCCGTCCGGCTTGTTCGGCGTGGTGGCGATCGACAGTCGGGTGAAACCGAGCTGACCCAATGCATCCATCGCCGTCACCACATTCTGGTTCGGGGTCATCGCGTCAGCCCGGATCGTTACCGGTTGATCACGATGATTTCCGGCATTGCGTGCAATGGTTCGCTTGAGCGGACCGATACCCTCGCCCATCACTTCATCGCTACCCACATAGAAGCGGCCATCACGGTCGATCATGATGGTCAGCGCAGGGGCATGCATGTCCCGGTCCTGGGTGCTGGCGGTGGGCAGGGTCACCTGCAGTCGCGAGTGCTGCACGAAGGTGCTGGTCAACACGAAAAACATCAGCAGGGTCAGCAGCACGTCGATCAACGGGATCACGTTGATCTCGAAGTCATCCCCACGGCGGTCGTTGCCGATACGCATGGAGCCGCCTCAGCCCGCGCCCGGTGCCGCGGTCGCCACGGCGCGGCGCGCGCGCGCCGGTGACGACAGCGTCAATTCGTCCAGCAGCGCGGTGGCCTGCTTTTCCATCTGCACGCAATAGCCCGCCACGCGTGAACGGAAATAGCGATGCAGCACGTAGGCGGGAATTGCCACGGTCAGGCCCGAGGCGGTGCAGATCAGCGCCTCGCCGATGCCACCGGCCATCTTCGCCGGATCGCCGATACCTCCGGCCATCACCTCCATGAACATCCGGATCAGGCCGATCACGGTACCGAACAAACCCAGCAGCGGGCCAATCAGCGCAATCGTGCCGAGCGTATTGAGGTAACGCTCCATGCGGTGCACCACGTGCCGGCCGGTGTCTTCGATACGTTCCTTGATCAGCTCACGCGGCCGGTTGCGCACGGCCAGCGCCGAAGCCAGCAGTTCGCCGAGGGGCGAGCCATTGGACAACGCCTCGAGATGGCGCGGATCGAGCTGGCCCGCGCGCGCCCACTCACGCACTTCGTTACCCAGTCCCGGCGGCAGCACTGCCGTACGGCGCAGAGTCCACCAGCGCTCCAGCACGATCGCCAGGGCGATCGCCGAACAGATCAGAATGGGCACCATCGCCCAGCCGCCAGCCATCAGGATTTCCAGCACGTTCGACCCACCTTGCTACTTGTCGACAAGCGCGCATGATAGCAGTCTCACCTGCAGGGACTGCGGCACCGGTGGCATTACTGGCATGGGCGCCCGCACCAGAATTCACTCACGCCAATAGCGCGGTTGCCGCTGACGAAAGCCCGATTCGCGTCGTACCGTGGCGTCGGCGGGAAAATCCAGCGTGACCGCCCCCTGCTGCGCCGTGTTGACCACCGGCACTCCGGCCTCGGCATAACGTGCCAGCACAGCCGGTCGAGGGTGGCCGAAGCGATTGCGCCAGCCTGCGGAAACCACGGCCAACTGCGGATGCACTGCGCGGATGAACGGTTCGCTGGACGAGTGGTTGCTACCGTGATGGGGCACCAGCATTGCCGTCGGCGGACCCGCGCCTAGCGCTGCGGCAATCTCAGGCTCGAGGCGGGCGCTGATGTCGCCGGTCAGCAGCATTCGCCCCCCGCGTCCTTCGACCAGCAACACACAGGAACGGTCATTGCCCTTGCGCGCGCTGCGGGACACGACGGGGTTGAGCACCCGGAAACGCACCGCGTCCCACTGCCATGCCTGGCCGGCCCGGCATTGTGGCATCGGCACCGGCATCCGTGCCGGCTCACCGGCCAGACGCCGAGCCTGGGGAAACGCCTCGGCCACAGCCCGGGCACCGCCGGCATGGTCGTTGTCGCCATGGCTGATCATCAACAGGTCCAGGTGCGTGATACCCAACGCGTGGATCGACGGCAGCACCACCGCCTCGCCCAGATCGAAACCGGACGGATAACGCGCACCCGTGTCGTAAACCAGGGTGTGCTTGCGAGTCTGCAGCAGCACCGACAGGCCTTGGCCCACATCCAGCACCCACACCCGGAACCCGCCTTCGGCAGGCAGCTGGCGGGGTGGCAGCAGCATCGGCAGGAACAGCAGCACGCCCAGCCAGCGCAGCGGCACACCGCGCGGCATGAACAACCACAACGCACCCGACAACGCCAGCAGCAACGCCCACGGCTGTACCGTCGGCAGGTACCAGTGAGCGCCCGGCCAGTGCGCCATCCGCTGCAGCAACCACCACTGTATATGCACCATCTTTGCGGCCAGCCACAAGACCGGGCCGGCCAGTGGCGGACAGAGCCCCAGCAGCACCATGCCGAACAACGCACACGGCACGATCACGAAACTGACCAGCGGTACCGCGATCAGGTTGGACAACGCACCCACCAGCGACGCCTCGCCGAAAAACCACAGGGTCAGTGGCAGCAGCCCCAGCGTCATCACCAACTGGCCTGCCGACAGTTCATGCACGAAAGCACGCAAGCCGCGTCCGCGCGCCTGCAGGCACAGCATCAGCAACGACACCCCGACGAAGGACAGCCAGAATCCGGCCGACAATACCGCCAGCGGGTCGACCAGCAGGATCGCAATCATCGCCAGCGCTAGCGATTGCGCGCCGCTGCTGCAACGTCGGCTGCAACGCGCCAGCACCACTACCGCGATCATCAGCAAGGTACGCACCGTGGGCAGGCCAAACCCCGCCATCGCGCTATACATACCTGCCGCCAGCATCGCCGCGCCAGCCTGGGCCTGCGTGCGTGGCAAGCGCAAGCCTAGCTGCGGCCACAGCCCGTACCCTAGCCACGCCAGCCCCACCCCGAACACCGCCGCGACACCGACATGAAACCCGGAGATCGCAATCAGATGCGAAACCCCATTGGCCCGCGCCACCTCCCAGTCGTGCGGGACCAGCCCCCGGGTGTCGCCTACCGAAAACGCCTGCAGCAAGGCCGCGTCATGCGGATCATGCACATGCGCCGCGATACCTCGTGCGACCGCATCACGCAGACCATCGATGCAGACCGGCGGCGAGGACTGTTGCCGATTGTCACCGTCTTCGCGGACATAACCCGTCGCCACAATGCCGCGTTCGAGTGCCGAGCGCTCGCTGTCGGCCCCACCCGGGTTGCGCAGGCCGCGGGGACGTTTCAGCCGCAGCAACAGTCGCCAGCGACTGCAGGGTTGCAATACCGTGGCGTGGGAATACCAGGAGACAGCGAGCCGTCCGCGCAGTGACAGTGGCCTCCCGTCCAGCGTCACCCGCTCGGCCCGCAGCATGAAGCGGCTGGCATCGCGGCGCACCTGCGGCAAGTCGGTGACGGTACCGACGACAACGAAGTCGCGGCCCTCCAGCGCTCGCGGCAACCGCGCATCCATCGCCATCCCGCCACGCCAAGCCGCCCATGCGATGCCGAGAAGGACGCAGGCGAACCAGCGCCAGCGTGGCAGACGCCAAGCCAACAAGACGGCGGCCAGCGGCAACAGAGGCAGGCACCACAACGGTGGCAGGCGCGGCAACCATTGCACCGCCAGCACGCCACCCAACGAGGCCACGGTGGCCGCGGCGGCCGTGGGCGTGGTTCGACTCACCGGAATACCCCTCACATCGTCCCTGACGGGATCGAGCCTAACCCGATCCCGGTGGCGTCATGGAGGAAATATGTGTAGGCCGATACCGTAAAGGTGCGCTGCGACGACGCTGCCGGCGTGGCCAGGTCAGCGGGCGGGGTGTTCCTGCAATACGCCGTTGTGCAGTACCAGGGTGCGATCCATCCGCGCCGCCAGCCGTGGATCATGGGTGACCAGGATGAAGCTGGTGCCGATTTCCCGATTGAGTTCCAGCATCAGACCATAGACCTGTGCCGCATTGCCTTCGTCGAGGTTGCCGGTGGGCTCGTCGCCGAGCACGCAGGCCGGACGCGTTACCAGCGCCCGTGCCACCGCGCAGCGCTGGCGCTCGCCGCCGGACAGCTCGGACGGTTTGTGGTGGGTGCGCGCCGCCAGCCCCACCCGCTCCAGCAAATCCCGGGCCTGCTGTTGCGCCTCGGTGATCGCGGTTCCGCGAATCAGCAACGGCATGCAGACATTTTCGAGCGCGGTGAACTCGGGCAGCAGGTGGTGGAACTGGTAGATGAAGCCGAGCGAGCGATTGCGCACGCGGCCACGCTCGGCGTCCGAAAGCGTCGACAGCACGCGGCCGTCCACTTCCACTTCGCCGGCAGTCAGCGTGTCGAGGCCGCCGATGAGGTGCAGCAAGGTGCTCTTGCCCGAGCCGGACGCGCCCACGATCGCCAGCGTCTCGCCACGTTTCAAGGCAAAGCTGACGTCGCTGAGCACCTCGGTACGCAGGCCGCCTTCGGCATAGGTCTTGGCCACATGGCTGGCGCGCAGCACATTTCCGCTGGACGCGTCGGCGGACAGAGGTTGCATGACGGGCTTATTCATAACGCAATGCCTGCGCCGGCTGGGTACGCGAGGCACGCCAGGCGGGATAAAGGGTGGCCAGCAGCGAGAAAGTAAAGGTCAGCAGCGCGACCATGCTGACGTCGTGCCAGTCCAGCCGGCTCGGCACTTCGCTGATGTAGTAGATGTCCGGCGACAGGAAGGTGACGTGGAAAGTGTGCTCGATCCATTTGATGATGCCCGGCAGCTTCCACGACAGCAGCGAGCCAAAGCCCACCCCGAAGCCGATGCCGACCACACCGACCAGTACGCCTTGCACCATGAACATGCCCATGATGCTGCGTGGGGTCGCACCGAGGGTGCGCAGGATCGCGATGTCGGCCTGCTTGTCGGTGACCAGCATCATCAGCATCGAGATCAAGTTGATGACCGCCACCAGGATGATCAGCGACAGGATGATGAACATCACCATCTTTTCCATCGACAAGGCATGAAACAGGTTGGCATTGGTATCCATCCAGGTCTGCACCCGGTAGACCTGGCCCAGCTTGCCGGACAGCTCGCGGGCAACCGGGCGCGCATTGAACAGGTTGTCCAGGCGCAGGCGGATACCGGTGGGACCGGTCAGGTCATTGAGCTTTTCGGCATCGGAGATGTTGACCAAGGCGAGATTGGAGTCGAACTGCTCCATGCCCAGCTGGAACAACCCGGTCACCTGGAAGCTGCGCATTCGTGGTACACCGCCCATCGGGGTGGCACGCATCCGCTGCACCGCCATGATCACCCGATCCCCGACACTGACCCCGAGCGTGGTCGCCAGATCCCTGCCGAGCACGATGTTCCAGCTGTTCGGGGTCAGGCTGTCGAGACTGCCCTCGACCATGTGCTTGTCGATCTGGTCGACCTTCGGCTCCTGCGCTGGCTCGATGCCGCGCACCAGCGCACCGCTGGAGCGCCGCGCCATCAACATCGCCTCGGTGTCCACATAGGGCGCCGCACCGAGGACGTGGGGATTGGCCTCGACGATTTTCATCGCTCTGGGCATGTTTTGCATGCTCTCGCCGATACTGGTCACGGTGGCATGCGAAATCGCCCCCAGAATGCGCGAACGCATCTGGTAGTCGAAGCCGTTCATCACCGACATCACCGTGATAAGCGCAATCACGCTGACCGCGATACACACGATCGACACGGTGGAAATGAAGGAGATGAACTGGTTGCGTCGCTTGGCGCGGGTGTAGCGCAGGCCAATGAAGAGTTCTAGCGGTCGGAACATGGCAACCTGATCTGTGAAAGCCAAGAGGACGGGCCGTTGCGTCGGCCGGGAAGACTGCACGGTAGCGCATAGACCGCGTCGCCGCGGCAGAGTGCCCGAACAGCGTGACGGCAGCAAGCCGCTCGAAGCGGTATCGATGGTTCGCTCAGAGCCGAGGTAACGCCTCGCCGGGCTGCAATGTCGCCAGTCGCATGCGCAAGCGACGACGAATGTCCGTATCGCTGTTGTCCGGCAACAGCAGCAACACGTGGATGCCATGTTCCGCGGTAACCAGGCGCAGCCATACCCAGGTGCCCAGCACGCGAAAGGACGCCAGCGTGGCCGGAACGTCTTCGTGCGAGTGCAGGTGCAACACCCAGCCGCTGTCCGAGCTCCAGCCAGTGGCTGTTACCGGCGAGCCGAGGAGCTTGCCAATCGCGCCGCCTGTCGCCACCAGCACACCAGCCAGCAGCAAGCCTTTCAGCCACCACGACAGCGCGCAAAGCACCACCGACAGGCAGCCCAGCAGGGCAACGGCCGCCAGCGCCTGCGCGAACCGGCGCGATGGCCGGTATTCAAAGCCGATGGCGGGTGCGGATGTCATCGATGATCGACTGCCAGTCCTTCCGGGGCGGCCGCGCGTGCCCCATCACCCAGTCCCAAAGATCCGGGTCCTGTGCATCGAGCAGTTGGTCGAATGCCATCCGCTGTGTGTCATCGGCCTGGGCAAAATGCTCCTCCAGCCAGCCGCCAAACAAGGCATCGAGCTCGCGCGTGCCGCGGCGGGCGCGCCAGCGCAGACGCTTCAGTTGGGGATCTTCGGCTTCCATCAAACACCTCTGCACAGCGCGTCCATGGCATCGTCTTCCCCCTTGGGAGCGGGTTGAGGTGAGAGGACAATCTTGCGGGATGCCTGCCTCAAAAGGAAGCTCCGATCGACTTTCCCGCGAGCATCCGCGCCCTCACCTCGCCTTCTCCCCGCTGGGGAGAAGCCATAGCCGTGTCGCCACGTGGTGGCGACGATCCATCAGGCCGAACGTCGTTCGACCATCAGCTTCTTGATCTCCGCGATCGCCTTGGCCGGGTTGAGCCCCTTCGGACAGGTACGCGCGCAGTTCATGATGGTATGGCAGCGATACAACTTGAACGGATCCTCGAGGTCGTCAAGGCGTGCCCCGGTGTCTTCATCGCGCGAATCGACGACCCAGCGGTACGCCTGCAGCAGCACCGCCGGCCCCAGGTACTTGTCGCCATTCCACCAGTAGCTCGGGCAACTGGTCGAGCAGCAGGCGCACAGGATGCACTCGTACAGGCCATCGAGCTTCTTGCGATCTTCGGGCGATTGCAGGCGCTCACGATCAGGCGCCGCACTCTGGGTGCGCAACCACGGCTTGATCGAGGCGAACTGCGCGTAGAAGTGGGTCAGGTCGGGAACCAGGTCCTTCACCACCGGCATGTGCGGCAGCGGATATATCTTGACGTCACCGGAGCCGCACTCCTCGATCGCCCGGGTACAGGCCAGCGTGTTGGTGCCATCGATGTTCATCGCACACGAGCCGCAGATGCCTTCACGACAGGAACGTCGCAGGCTCAGCGTGGGATCGATCTCGTTCTTGATCTTCAGCAGCGCGTCGAGAACCATCGGGCCGCAGGCGGCCAGATCGACTTCGTAGGTGTCGATACGCGGGTTCTGCTCATCGTCCGGCGACCAGCGATAGACACGGAAAGTGCGCGGTTTCTTCGCACCCTTGGCCGGGTAATGCTTGCCGGGCTGGATCTTGGAATTCTTGGGGAGGGTGAACTCTGCCACGGTGGGTCTCCGGTCCTGGTTCTCAGTAAACGCGCTTCTTCGGCGGCACCATCTCGACCTCATCGGTCAAGGTGTACAGGTGCACCGGACGGAATTCGAAGCTGGTCTTGCCCGCTTCATCCACCTTCACCAACGTATGCTTCATCCACTGATCGTCATGCCGGTCCGGAAAATCCTCGCGAGCGTGAGCACCGCGGCTCTCCGGCCGCTGCTCGGCCGAATGCATGGTAGCCACCGCCTGCGCCAACAGGTTGGAAAGCTCCAGGGTCTCGATCAGGTCGGTGTTCCAGATCAGCGACTGATCGCTGACATGGACGTCCTTGAAGGAGTCGTAGATCTCGGAAATTTTCTGCTTGCCCTGGCCGAGCGTCTCGCCGGTGCGGAACACCGCCGCGTCCTTCTGCATGGTCCGCTGCATCTCCGCCCGGATCTTCGCCGTCGGCGTGCCGCCCTTGGCGTGACGCAGTTTGTCGAAACGTCCCAGCGCCTTGTCCAGCGCACTGGACGGCAGATCCTTGTGGGCAGCACCGGGTTTGATCAGCTCGGCGCAGCGATTTGCCACGGCGCGACCGAACACCACCAGATCCAGCAGCGAATTCGAACCCAGTCGATTGGCGCCGTGCACCGACACACAAGCTGCCTCGCCGATGGCGAACAAGCCCGGGACGACGGCGTCGACATCGTCGCCCTTCTTCTGCACCACTTCGCCGTGGTAGTTGGTCGGAATACCGCCCATGTTGTAGTGCACGGTCGGAATCACCGGAATCGGCTCCCTGGTCACGTCCACGCCGGCAAAGATGCGCGCCGATTCGGCGATACCCGGCAGGCGTTCGTTGATCACCTCGGGGCCGAGGTGCATCAGGTTCAGGTGGATGTGATCCTTGTTTTCGCCGACACCGCGACCTTCGCGGATCTCGATCGTCATGGCACGGCTGACCACGTCGCGCGAGGCCAGGTCCTTGGCGTTCGGGGCGTAGCGTTCCATGAAACGCTCGCCCTCGGAATTGGTGAGGTAACCGCCCTCGCCACGCACGCCCTCGGTAATCAGGCAGCCAGCGCCGTAGATGCCGGTGGGATGGAACTGCACGAACTCCATGTCCTGGAGCGCCAGACCGGCCCGCAACACCATGCCGCCACCGTCACCGGTGCAGGTGTGCGCCGAGGTCGCGCTGAAATAGGCACGTCCGTAACCGCCGGTGGCCATCACCACGGCCTGCCCGCGGAACACGTGCAAGGTACCCTCGTTCATGTCCAGTGCCAGCACGCCGCGGCACACGCCCTCGTCATCGAAGATCAGATCGATTGCGAAATACTCGACAAAAAACGTGGCGTCATGCGCCAGCGCCTGCTGATACAGCGTATGCAGGATCGCGTGCCCGGTGCGATCGGCCGCTGCACAGGTTCGTTGTGCGGTGCCCTTGCCGTAGTGCGTAGTCATGCCGCCGAACGGGCGCTGGTAGATCTTGCCTTCCTCGGTGCGCGAGAACGGCACACCGTAATGCTCCAGCTCGATGATCGACGGAATCGCCTCACGGCACATGTACTCGATCGCGTCCTGATCGCCGAGCCAGTCGGAACCCTTGATGGTGTCGTAAAAATGAAAGCGCCAATCGTCCTCGCCCATGTTGCCGAGCGCTGCCGAAATACCACCTTGCGCCGCCACCGTGTGCGAGCGGGTCGGAAACACCTTGGTAATGCAGGCGGCCTTGAGTCCCTTCTCGGCCAGGCCGAATGTCGCACGCAGGCCGGCACCGCCGGCGCCGATCACGATCACGTCGTACTTGTGCTGCTGGATCTTGTAACTTTCCATCGAACTCTAGGCTCCCAATGCAATGCGCAGTACGGCCAGCACGCTCGCCAGCGCACCGAGCGCCGCGAGGAACTTGATTGCCACCAACAAGGAGACTTCCTTCCAGCGGGTGTGCACGTAATCCTCGATCACCACTTGCAGTCCAAGCACGGCATGCCAGAAGGCCGTGATCAGGAACGCCATCAGCAACACCGCATTCCAGGGCCTGGCCACGGCGGCGCGAGCCTGCGCATAGTCCGCGTGCAACAAGCCGAGTACCAGGATCACGAACCAGAGGGCGAGCACCACCAGGGCCGCGGCAGTAACCCGCTGCATCCACCAATGGCCTGCGCCGGACTGCGCCGAGCCGAGCCCGCGCGCACGCTTGAAGGGGTGTTGCAGATCGTGTGCGCTCATGCGGCACCTCCGGCGAGCAGTACCCAGGCCCAGGTGGCGGCCACCAGCAACACACTGGCGATCACCGCCAGCCAGCTCGATCGGATGAACTGCGGAACGGCGTATCCGGCACCGGTGTCCTGCACCAGGTGGCGTATGCCGTTGCACAAGTGATAGAACAGCGCCCAGCTCCAGCCAAACATCAACAGTACCCCCACTGGACTGCCAAGCCATGCCTTGAATTGCGCGTAGCTCTGCTCGCTCGATGCCAGCGAAAGCAAGCCCCAAACGATTATCAAGGTGCCCATGGCCAGCGCCACGCCGGTAGCCCGATGCAGGATGGATGTCACCATCTGCACTTGCCATCTGTAGATCTGAAGATGCGGAGAGAGCGGTCGTCGCGTATCTGCCATGGTGGCTATCCTGAGGTGGAGTCGCTGGTGTCCATGCCCGAACTGCCCGGCTCTACTTGACCAAGTGGCGCTACCGCCACCGATCAGTCAGAAATCGATGCAGCGCCCGTTCTTTTCCCAGTCACCGTAACGCGTGGGATCAGCTGCCGGCCGCTCCAACGCCGCCTTGTCCTGAGCCGGTGTACCGCGCGCAGCAGGTGTCTCCGTGGGAACGGAAACAGGCTTGGATTCGGTTGGAAGAGAGGTATCGGACATAGGTTTGTAAGCCGGTCAAGAGTAATACCATGCGGCATAGCAGCACAACACTTGACGCGCCGAGAGGGCCTCACCAACCCGCCAGGGTCGAACCCGGACAGAGGCTCGACCTGGTGCACGCGAGCCCTTGTGCGAGTCACTCCCGACCCCCATTCCGAGTGTGACCATGACGACACCTCCTTACGCCGAAACCGTGCTGATCGAAGGCGCCGATGCCATCGCATTCGCGCATGCCCAGTTCAGCAGCAAGGTCGACACGCTGGCGCAGGGCCAGTGGCAATTCAGCGCATGGCTGAACGCCCAAGGCCGCGTACGCGCGCTCTTTCATCTCTGTCGAGTCGCCGACGATCAGTTGCTGCTCTTGCTGCGTGGCGGTGATGCCGCGTCGATCGCCGCAGCACTGCGTCCCTTTGTCTTTCGTTCCCGCATCTCGATAACTCCGCGCGCCCCGCAGCAGCTGACTGCGTCTTCGGCACAACCGCTGTACTCCCTGCACGATCATGCGCGAGGGCTTTGCCTGGGTTGCGGCTCACACAGCCTGCAGATCACCTCGTCAGCTGTCGTCGACAGCGGCTGGCAACGGCAACAGCTGCGGCTGGGCTGGCCCTGGCTGGTGGCCGGAACGCAGGATACGTTTTTGCCAACGGCGTTGTCCTTGCCGCGACTGCAAGCCGTGGCCATCGACAAGGGCTGCTATCCCGGCCAGGAAATCGTGGCGCGGCTGCACTACCGCGGAGGTCACAAACAACATCTGCATGGCGTCGAATTGTCGCAGCCAAAAAAAAGCGGTGCCCTGCTTCGCAACAGCCAGGGCGAAGTCGGACGACTGCTCGATACGATCACCACGGACAAGAATGCGGAGGCACTGGCCGTCCTCAACGACAGCTTTGCAGCACAGCTGACCGATGGGCAACAGCTACCTCTTGAAGACGGCCTCATGCTCCGCCTCACCACCGCGTGGGCAACCTGAATCCGTGGCGTCCACAAGGAAAAATACGGACAATTTCGAGCCAGTGAAATGTGAGTCCAAACTGAATTTCGGCGACGAGGCACTTGCCAGCCGCGGCATCCGCCACTAGGCTGCGCCAAATCAAAATTTGCGGGGTCCGGATCATGGACACCGCTGTACGCGACGAACCGGAAGATTCCGGATCGGCGCGACCCGGTCAAAAGACCGGATGACGGACACGCTGTTTCAGGATGTTGAAACAGCAGTAGTTGGCACAGGAGCCAGGCGGCACGTGCCAAACCAGGCGTCACTCAAGCCGATCGATGCCCAAGGCGTCGCTCACGCCATAATCCCATGGCAAAGCGCCCAACCACCAAGTTTCGGTTGTGGCGATGTATCCAGGTGGAACGGCCTGCCCGCCCGTCCACCGCAATGGCGCGACAAGCCTGTCATACAGGCGTGCGCGTACAGCACGTTGGAGGCAGAACATGAAACTTTCCATGCTGTTGTGGCTGACAACCCTGTTGCCCCAGCCCGTCGCAGATCAGGCCTGCCTGGCCACCACGGTCTATCTGGAAGCGCGCAGCCAACCCACACTGGGACAGATGGCGGTGGCAGAAGTAGCCTTGCGGCGGCGTGATCGCGGCCACTGGGGCAGCACGGTATGCAAGGTAGTCACTGCGCCGCATCAGTTTGCCACCACCACCACACCCGGTTCGTTCGACATAAGCAACCTGGACGCCTTCCACAAGGCCTGGGTGTTGGCGGGAAAATCCATTCACAACTGGCAACTTCCGCTGGCTCAACGCCATATGGTGGTGCCGCGGGCCGATCACTTCGCTACGATCGACATCAGCCCGTCCTGGTCACTCAATCGTCCCAGCGTCACGATCGGCGAACACGCGTTTTATGCGGTGAACTGACCCGAAACGGGGACGCCTCTTCTGACGCTCCGGAATGCAGATACGAAAAGCCCTCGATCGAGGGCTTTTCCTTTTTCTGTTTTACGGACGTCTATACGTCCATAGTAAAATTACCTCGCGTAGACTCTGTCTCCCCGAAGCACCACATAGTCGCCATTGCGAAACCCGGGATTGTCGCGCTGAGTCACGGTAACGTACCGACCATTGTCCAAACGCACCACGATGCGCCAGGCAGTGGAGGTCCCGTCATTTCGCTTACCCACCTGGTTGCCCACCACGCCGCCCGCCACCGCACCGGCAACTGTGGCCGCCTTACGGCCATCTCCCTTGCCTACCGTATTGCCGAGCACACCACCTGCCACGGCGCCGATGATCGCGCCGATGGTTCCACCGTTGCCGCTGTCCTTCACGTACACCTGCTGGACTTCCTCCACCACACCACAGTTCTGGCAGCCGCCCCGGTCACCGCGGTTGCCGTAAGCGCCCGGCGGCTGACCCTGGTAACCGTAACCGGAATCGACAGGGCGATTGTTGCCATAGGGACCCGTGGCGCACCCGGCAAGGGCAACGCTCGCTGTCAGCACAAGGGGGAGGATCAGACTGCTTCGTTGCGCGTTCATGGTTTCTCCTTGAATTTCAGGGGTAGTAGCTGCAACGCGTTGCAGATCATTGAGCGGAGGAAACGGCGATTACGCCCTCTTGCACTTGGACTCGATCACCCGGGTCATGATCCATGCGCGCGGTCCGGGTTACCCCGTTGTAGACGTAGCGGACGTCATAGCCGACGATCTTGCTGCTGCTGTTGTTGACGGTTTCGCATTGACGCTCGACTGACGAGGTCACTTGCGGCTTCTGGCGACTGGCCTCGATGCGATTGCCCGCATAACCGCCACCCACCGCGCCAGCTACCGTGGCCAGCGTCTTGCCGCGACCGCCACCTATCTGGTTGCCCACCAAGCCCCCCACGACGGCGCCGATTGCGGTACCGGCGATCCGATGTTCATCCTTGGGCGGCGCGGTATGTGTCACTACCTGGTCACGGCATACCTGTCGCGGGTGATTCACGGTCTTGCGAATCGGATTGACGCTCACCACCTTGGCATACCTGATGCCATTGTCGGCATTCGCCGCGCTGGCAGCAGCGCCCCCCTGCGTCCCGTTGGCAGGCCCGGCATCGGCATTGCGATTGCATGCGGACAAGCCGGTTGCCAATGCCGCCGCCATCGCGACGTTCAATGCGTTGATCATCAATCTGTTCATCACGCTCTCCTCTGTTTTTGCAGTAATCCCCATGCGTCACAATTCGCCACGCAATTACCTGCGTTCCCATTGAACCCCTCACCAGCTGAATCAGGCCTAGCTCGGGATCATTACACTGTCTTCACAAAGTATTCGTGCGACTGTCCGCAATTCGCCCCTAGGGAACCCACCATGCCCCCCTTGATCGATAGCCACGTGCACCTGGACCACCATGCTTTCGACGCGGATCGCTCCACGGTGCTGGCATCGGCCGCCGCCGCGGGCGTTGCAGGCATGATCGTTCCCGCGGTCGACGCGGCGAGCTGGACGCGCATAAAAGCCCTGTGTGAAAGCCTGCCGGGGGTTTTTCCTGCCTTTGGTCTGCACCCGATGTATTTGCCACAGCATGAACCCCGAGATGTGGAGGCACTGTCATCCTGGCTGGACGACGAAAGCGCCGTCGCCGTAGGGGAACTTGGCCTCGACTTTCACGTCCCGCATCTGGACCACGCGCTGCAGCGCGAATATTTCGTCAGGCAATTGCAACTCGCGCGTGAACGTGATCTGCCCGTCATCGTGCATGCGCGACGGGCCTTGGAAGAAGTGACCTTGACCCTGCGCCGGGCGGGGCCGCTACGTGGTGTGGTTCACAGCTTTTCGGGCAGCCTGCAGCAAGCTGAGAGACTGTGGGAACTCGGTTTCCACCTCGGCATTGGCGGTCCGGTGACCTACCAACGAGCGCAGCGCCTTCGGCATATCGTGGCGGAGATGCCGATCGAATTCCTGCTGCTCGAAAGCGACGCACCCGACCAGCCCAATGCCGGCCACCGGGGGCAGCGCAACGAACCGGCGAGAGTGAGCGAGGTGCTTCGCTGCATTGCCACACTGCGCCACCAAGCGGAGGACGAGGTTGCCGCTGCCACCACCGCGAACGCCAGGCGCCTGTTTGATCTCGATCGTCACGCCCGACTCAAGAGTGATCGCCTCCCTACCATCCCTGCGGGACACTGATCCAGCAGCCTCAAAGGCGTCCCGTCATACAGCGTGGACACATCGCTGGTAGACGGTGATGCTTCTTGCACTCCCCGCGTGCCACTTGCTATCTTTTATTTCATCGATGAAATAAAAGCGGATGACATGGCTCGCCTCAACAGATGCATCGGGATGATGGACGAGGGTATCGGCCGGATAAGCCAAGTGATACCGCAAACACCTGCCGCCGAAGCCCGACTGAGCCGGTTGATGTTGATGGTTACCGGTTGTCTGCAGGAAGAGCTCGAACTCGAACTCAAGCCCCACAAGCTCAACCACAGCGAATTCTTGACGCTGATGATCCTGTACAGCCGTCCTGAAGGGAGCTCGACGCCCAGTGAGCTATGTGACCTGGCCACCCAGGGAGCGACCAATATGACGCGCATCGCCAATGCGCTGGTCAAGCGCAAACTGATCAACCGCGCACCCAGCCCCGAGGACCGCAGGCGGGTGCTGATTCGCATTACCGCAAGCGGCCGCCGGCTGGTGCAGAAAATGCTTCCTCCGATGTTTCCGCGGCTCGGTAGGATGTTCGATGGCTTCAACCCCACCGACAAGCGGCAACTCGACCGACTGCTGCGCAAACTGGCAGCCAATCTCGACCGCATGAGCGAGGCACCCATTTCATGAACAGTGCAACGCTGAAGCGTGCCGGACTTCACGCGCGCATCGCGTGCCTCTCGGCCGCCTTGCTGGCACTGGCTGCCTGCGCCTCGCCTCCCGCGAAACTGGCCACGCCATCCTTGCGTGATGATGTGCCGCTGGCCGGCCTGTCGGCGCCGGTTCGTAGTGGCTGGCCACAGACCCAGTGGTGGCGTCACTATCACGATCGGCAGCTGGATCAGCTGATGACGCTTGCCATGCGGCAGGCGCCTGACCTTGCACTCGCCCGCAGTCGCGTGAGGAGTGCCGGACAATTGGCTCGGCTGACCGCCGCGCAACTCGGCCTTTCCGTCAATGGGAGTGCGCAATTCTCACGCCAGCGACTCAGTGAAAACGGCCTGATACCAAGTCGGTTTCTGGGCTTCACCTGGTACAACCAGGCCGACCTGGGACTGCAGCTGCAGTACGATTTCGACTGGTGGGGCAAGAAGCGCGCAAAGCTGGAAGCCGCGCTTGACCAGATGCATGCTGCCCAGGCACAGCGCAGCGCCGCCGCGCTGGCACTGCAATATGCCGTGGCCGAGACGTATTTTGGCTGGCAGGCCGACCAGGCGCGGCTGCAACTGGCCAATCAACAGCTCGGCATCCAGCGGCAATTTACGCGAATCGCCGCGATACGTGTGCGCCAAGGTGTGGATTCCCCCGACACCTTGCAAAATGCCAGGTCGCAACTGGCGAGTGCGCGCGAAGCACGCATCGCGCTCGATGGTTCGGCACAAATCCGCCGGGTCGTGCTGGCCTCACTGCTCGGGATCGCGCCTGCCGCTCTACCCTCGCTGCACGTCCGGCCACTCCCGCCGATCGAGCGCGGCATACCCGCCGGTGCCGGCCTGGATCTGATGGCGCGGCGCCCCGATATTGCCGCCAGCCGCTGGCAGGTCGAGGCAGCACGGCGGCAGACGGATGCGGCACGCGCCGAATTTTTTCCGGATATCAGCATCTCCGCGTTGGCGGGTCTTTCCAGCATCGACATGGGCAAGTTGTTCAGCGCCAGCAGCCGCACATTTGCGGCAACGCCAGCCCTGCATCTTCCGATTTTCAACGGCGGTGCACTGAAAGCGAATTATGGACGCAGCAAGGCCGAGCTCGAGGCCGCCATCGCGCAGTACGACCGTACCGTGGTGAGTGCCGCGCGCGAGGTCGCCTCGCAGGTGCTGGGCGCTGAGCAGATAGCCGCACAGCGCCACGCGCAACAGGCACGACTCGATGCCGACAGGAACTTGCTGAGCAGTGCCCGGGTGCGGCTGCACCAGGGCGTACGGGACGCCCGCGAAAGTCTGCTGGCAGAGGCAAAGCTGTTGCAGCAACGCGACGCCGCGGTTCAATTGCATGCCCGCGCCGTGGAAACGGACCTGGCGCTGATCAAGGCCCTTGGCGGTGGTTATCGCATGAATGACAAGGCACCCGCTCCTGCCTCCTCCCCCTCATCTTCCGCCCTTGCCGGAGACGCCGACCATGAGCACCACTGAGTCCGCCACGCCGGCTGCCGCCGAGTCCGCCAACGACAGCGGCATGGCCGCCAAAAACCCCGCGAAGCGCCGCCGCTCCCTGCTGCTCGTCGCCGCCGTCTTTATCCTTGCCGGCCTGATCTGGTGGCTGTTATGGCTTTTTGTGTTCTCAAACCGGGTCAAAACAGACAATGCGTATGTGGGGGGTAACCAGGTGGCGATCTCGGCACAGGTTCCCGGTACGGTGGTGGCCATCCTCGCTGACAATACCCAGCGCGTGCTGGCCGGCCAGGTGCTGGTAAAGCTTGACCGCACGGACGCCGGCATTCGCCTGCAGCAAGCCCGCAGTGCCCTGGCCCGGGCCGTTCGCGGCATCACCCAGCAAGAAAGCGCGGCGCTGGCCGCCGACGCTCAGGTTACGGTCAGCCAGCTGGCGCTGGACAAGGCGCAGGCGGATCTCAAACGGCGGCTACCCCTGCTCGCCGCGAAGGCCGAATCCTCTGAAACCGTCCAGCATCTGCGCGATGGCGTGGCTCAGGCCCAGGCGGCGCTTGCGGCGGCACGCGCCCAGGCCGCCGCGGCCCATGCCGCGATTGCCGGCACCGATGTGGCAAAAAACCCGGCGGTGCTGGAAGCGCGGGCCAACTTCCGCGCCGCCTGGGTGGCAGCGCAGCGCGACGCTATCTATGCGCCGGTATCGGGTTATGTGGCCGAGCGCAGCGTCCAGCTTGGCAATAGCGTACAACCCGGCCAGCATCTGATGACGGTGGTGCCGCTGCACCATCTGTGGGTCGATGCAAATTTCAAGGAAGGCCAGCTGCGTCACATCCGGATCGGGCAACCAGCCAGGGTCGTGTCGGACCTGTATGGCGGTGACGTGGTTTATCACGGCACGGTAGTAGGCATCAGCGCCGGCACCGGCAGCGTGTTCTCCTTGCTGCCCGCGCAAAATGCCACCGGCAACTGGATCAAGGTCGTACAGCGGGTCAGCGTGCGTATTGCGCTCAACGACAAGGATCTGGACAAACACCCGCTACGCGTTGGCTTGTCCACCGAAGTCACCGTGGACATTCGCGACGACAAAGGCCCGAAGCTATCGCCGGTACCTGTACACGCGCCGGTGGCCGAGACCGACGTATACGACCAGATGGCTGCCAAGGCGGACAGCGAAGCGGCGCAAATCATCCGCGCCAATCTCCCGCACGCCGTCCAGTAAGCTGGGTCAAGGGCCATGGCTGCTTCCACGCCGAACAGCACCACCTCGCCGCAACCGCTTCACGGTGCCCCGCTGGTGTTGCTCACCATCGCCGTCGCCTTCAGCACTTTCATGGAAGTGCTGGACATGACCATCGTCAATGTCGCGGTGCCCCATATTGCCGGCAGTCTCGGCGTAAGCCCCAGCGAAGGCACCTGGACCATCAGTTCCTATGCGCTGGCCAGCGCCATCATGCAGCCACTGACGGGCTGGCTGGCCCGACGCTTCGGCGAGGTAAAGACCTTTGTCACGTCGGTGATGCTGTTCGTGATCTTCTCGATGCTCTGTGGCCTGGCCAGCAGCATGCCGATGCTGGTGGTCTTTCGTCTGCTGCAAGGCGCCGGTTCGGGCCCCATGGTGGCACTGTCACTGAGCTTGCTGCTGTCCAGCTACCCCAAGGAAAAACAGGGCATCGCCCTGGCATTGTGGGCGATGACCGTAGTGGTGGCACCGATCTTCGGGCCGATTCTGGGTGGCTGGCTTACCGACAATTTCAGTTGGCCGTGGATCTTCTACATCAATGCGCCGGTCGGCCTGCTTGCCGGCATGACGACCTGGGTTCTGCTGCACAAGCGTGAGACCAAGACGCAGAAGGCGCCGATCGACGTGATCGGGTTGCTGTTGCTGGTGGTGGGCGTGGGCACGCTGCAGTTCATGCTCGACAACGGCAACGACAACGACTGGTTTGCCTCACCGATGATCCTGGTACTCGGTATCACCGCCCTGGTCTGCCTGACCTTCCTGGTGGTATGGGAGCTCAATGCCAAACATCCGGTAGTGGATCTTGCGCTGTTCAAACAGCGCAACTTCACGGTAGGTGTCATCGGTTTGTCGCTGGGCATGTTCGCGTTCTTCGGCATCAACGTGATTTTCCCGCTGTGGCTGCAGCTTACCCTGGGCTATACCGCCACCTGGGCAGGGCTGGCCACGGCACCGGTGGGAATACTCGCGTTCCTGATCGCGCCGATTCTCGGTCGCAACCTGCACCGACTCGAATTGCGCGCGGTGGTGACATTCTCCTTCCTGGTATTCGCCGCCACCGCGTACTGGTTTTCCACGTTCGACAGTTCCGCCTCGTTTGACACCTTGATCCTGCCGCGCTTCGTAATGGGGCTGGCGATTCCGTGCTTCTTCATCCCGCTGAACCAGATCTACCTGTCCGGTCTGCCCGCTTCGGAGGTCGCCAGCGCGTCGGGATTGTCAAACTTTTTCCGTACCATGGGCTCGAGCATCTCCACTGCGGTGATGGTGACCCTGTGGCAGCATCGTGGCGACTCGCACCATGCCACCTTGACCGAGGACATCAATCTCGGACACCCGGCGACCACGCAGTTCATCGAACAAACGACGCACGCGGGACTTTCGCACACGCAAAGTCTCGGCCTGATCGACCGCCTGCTGACCCGTGAGGCGCTGACCTTGGCCGTCAACGATGTATTTCTTGGCTGCGCTGTGCTGTTCGTGCTGCTCATCCCGGTCCTCTGGTTTGCGCGCCCGCCATTCGGCAGTGCCGGTAGTGGCGCCGGCCACTGAAGAGAAAAATGCTGCGGGCTCGCGCTGCAGCATTTTCAGCCCCCGGTGACTGGTGCGCCGCAATATGTTCTGCTAGCGTGTCGCCATGGCCAAGATGAAGCGCACTATCAAGAAATACCCGAACCGGCGTCTCTACGACACTGAAATCTCCAGCTACATCACCCTGGAAGAGGTTCGCCAGCTGGTACTGGACAACGAGGATTTCGAAGTCCGGGATGCCAAGAGCGGCGATGACCTGACCCGTTCGGTGCTGTTGCAGATCATCTCTGAACATGAAGACACCGGCCAGCCCATGCTGTCGCCGCAGTTGCTAAGTCAGATCATCCGCTTCTACGGTGACTCCCTGCAGGGCTTCATGGGGCCTTATCTCGAGCGCAGTCTGCAGGTGTTTCTCGATCAGCAGACGCAGTTTCGCAGTCAGCTGAACAACCTGATGGGACAAACACCATGGACCATGCTGAATGATCTGACCGAGCGCAACATGGCCGCGTTCCAGGCATTGCAAAAGGGCTTGCTCGACACGACCAGTCCGACCCCCGCAAAATCCAGCAGCGGCAGCAAAAAGTCCGGCTGATTGCGATCCGGCAACCGTATGCCGCTAGGCGGGCATGCCTTCGAGTCACCTTAAATCCGCCCGCTGCAGCACTACCTGTGCCGGCCTGACGGATCTCTCAATCCGGGAAAAACATGAGCCAATCGGCTATTGCAGGGCGCGTCGCCATTGTCACCGGGGGCATCGGCGGGCTGGGGACGGAGATCTGTCGTCACCTGGTACAACAACATCGGCACGTGATTGCCATAGACCTCGCCTCGCGCGAGGAGCGCATCACGACGTTTCAAAATGACGTCGCCGGGTTCAAGGGCACAATCACCTTCGAAGCCACCGATGTCAGCGACTTCGACCAATGCAAGGCATTGACTGCGCGCATCGAGCAGCAATATGGCCGCATCGATATCCTGGTCAATGCCGCCGGCATCACCCGCGACGCCACCCTGCGCAAGATGACGCCGCAGCAGTGGCACGAGCTGATACAGGTGAATCTCGACAGCGTGTTCAACATGTGCCGCAATGTGGTCGAGGGCATGACGGCACGCGGCTTCGGACGCATCGTCAACATCAGCTCGGTGAATGGCCAGACCGGCCAGTTCGGCCAAACCAACTATTCCGCGGCCAAGGCCGGAGTACACGGCTTTAGCATGGCGTTGGCACGCGAGACGGCCCGCAAGGGCGTCACCGTCAACACCGTATCGCCGGGCTATTGCGATACCGCGATGGTCGCCGCGCTGTCCAATGAGATCCGCGAAGGGATCATTGCCGACATCCCGGTCGGCCGCCTCGGCTCACCGGCCGACATCGCCCGTGCCGTAGGCTTTCTGACGGCCGACGACGCGGGCTACATCACTGGCATCAACCTCCCCGTGAACGGTGGCTATTTCATGAGCTTCTGAAGTTGCTGTGGAGGCGACCGCAGCGACCCGTATCCAACGCGCCCGTATTCCGGCTAGGCTCGCGCTGTCGGGGGATTCCATGAGCGATGACGTGAACAGGCGGCCGCGAACCTTCTTCGGTCAGCCGAGGGCCTTGGCCTATCTGAGCTTTACCGAAGCGTGGGAACGCTTTTCCTACTACGGCATGACGTCCCTGCTGGTGCTCTACATGAGCCAGGAACTGCTGCTGCAGGGGCATATCGGGAACATCGCGGGTTTTACGGTATTCCGTACGGCACTGGAATCCGTATTCGGGCCGATGACTACGCTGGCGTTGGCTTCGCAGATCATGGGGCTGTACACCGGCCTGGTCTATTTCACCCCGGTACTGGGTGGCTGGATCGCCGATCGCTGGCTCGGTCGCCGCAGCGCCGTGATGATCGGCGCAGTGATGATGAGCGCTGGCCATCTGGCAATGGCATTCGATGCCTCCTTCCTGCTCGCCCTGGCCTTGTTGATCGTCGGTAGCGGTCTGCTGAAGGGCAATATCTCGACCCAGGTCGGCCAGCTCTATCCCGAAACCGATGGTGAGGGGCGTACGCGGGCTTTTGCGATCTTTTCGATCGGTATCAATGTCGGCGCGGTCGCCGGGCCGCTGCTATGCGGACTGCTGGCGCAGCTGTATGGCTGGCATGCAGGCTTTGGCCTGGCCGGAGGGTTGATGCTGATTGGGCTGTTTACCTACTTGGCCGGCTTCCGCTACCTGCCAGCCGATCGCCCGCGTACCCAGCCTGTACCGGTGGAAGCTTCGATGAATCGACGCCAGTGGCGCATCGTCGTCGCCTTGGCAGTGGTCTCGGCCATTACCATTTTCCAGAGCGTCGGCTACTACCAGAACACCAATCTGGGGCTGGTCTGGATCGATCGCAGCGTCAATCTGGAGGTGCTCGGTTTCCATGTGCCGGTGGCCTGGTTCAGCTCGATCGACCCGCTGGCAAGCATCCTGGCCGTGCCGCTGTTGCTCACCCTGTGGCGGCGCCAGTCAGTGCAGGGAAATGAGCCTGACGACCTGGGCAAAATCGCCACCGGCGCCTGGCTGACCGCGGTAGCCAACCTGGTCCTCGTCGCCGCCTGCATGGTCAGCCCGCGTACCTCATTAGTCGTCCCCCTGCTCTACGACACCTTGCTCGGCATCGCCTTCCTGTACTACTGGCCGACGCTACTGGCGCTGGTCTCCCGCACCGCGCCAGCCCAGATCAAGGCGACGCTGATGGGCGCGGTATTCCTCACCCTGTTTGTCGGCAACCTGATCATCGGCTGGCTGGGCGGCTTTTACGAACATATGACGCCGGCCGCATTCTGGGCCCTGCACGCAGGCGTCGCCGCTCTCGGTGGGGTGCTGGCCAGCGGTTTGAAACGTCCCTTGAAACGCGCACTGGCGCTCGACTGACAGCAAGGTCGGCGTTCCCGGGCACCACTGCCTTGCCGTCGACCGCCCCAGTGGAAAGAAAACTCGCTGCGGTCAGCACGGTGCGCCGGCTTACGATGGTGACGCACAGAAGGATTGCAGTCTCCGCTCACTTGCGGAACAGTGCGCAAACCCCCAAACGGATCGCAATATGGTGCAGCAATCGATCACCCTGATTGGCGGCGGACTGGTCGGCGCACTTCTGGCGCAACAGATGGCGCAATGCGGATTCAGGGTCGAGGTTTTCGAGAAGCGTGCCGACCCGCGGCACAGTCGGCAGCACAATCCCGTACTCACAGCGGACCTCCCTACCGCGGGAAACCGATCGTCCAACGGGGCGGTCGGCGCGAGCCCCTCCGTGGACGTGGGGCGATCGATCAACCTGGCCCTGGCCGAGCGCGGCCTGCATGCCTTGCGCAGTGCCGGACTCGCCGAGGAGGTGCTTCGGCACGCCGTAATGATGCGCGGGCGCATGGTGCACGATCGCGCCGGCAACAGCAGCCTGCAGCGCTACGGGGTCGACGACAGTGAGGTGATCTGGTCCGTCTCGCGCGACGTGCTGAACAGGCTGCTGCTGGATGCCGCCGAATCCGCAGGCGCGAGATTCCACTTCGGCCAAGCGCTCAGCGGCGCTGCCATCGCACGGAACGTCATTGAGCTGACTGACGCTGACGGGATATCACGGCAACACGCGACGGGCATCTTGATCGGTGCCGACGGTGCCGGCTCGTCGCTGCGTGCCGCGATGCAGATGCATGCTCCGCTTGGCGAGCGGATCGAGGCACTGGGTCACAGCTACAAGGAGCTGGAGATCCCCCCCGTGGACAAAGGTGATGACGGCGGACCTCATGCGCCATTTGCGCTCGAGCCACATGCCCTGCACATCTGGCCACGCGGCGGCTACATGTGCATTGCGCTGCCGAATACCGAAGGCAGCTTCACGGTGACCTTGTTTCTGCCCACCTGCGACCAACCGGCGCAGCCTCGGAGCACTCAGGAGGCGATCCGCAGTTTTGCCAGCTTGCCGGACGCGGCAAGCGCCTCGGCTTTTTTCCGTGAACAATTTCCGGACTTGCTGCCGCTGCTACCCACTTTCGCCGATGACTATGAAAGCCACCCGGTAGGTGGCCTGTCGACGCTGTACCTCGATCGCTGGCACCTCGACGGCAACACCTTGCTGATTGGTGATGCCGCCCACGCGATCGTGCCCTTCCACGGCCAGGGCATGAATTGCGGTTTCGAGGACACCGTGCTGCTCAGCAACTTGCTGGCCGCCGCCCCCGACGACAGCGCCTCGGTGTTCGCCGAGTTCCAGCGTATCCGCCAGCCGGACACCGATGCGATCGCCCGGATGGCACTGGAGAACTACATCGAGATGCGGGATTCCGTCGCCGATCCACACTATCTGGCCCGGCGCGAACTCGGTGCCCTGCTGGCAGCGCGGGCACCGCGGCACTACATGGCGCGCTACCGCATGGTCAGCTTCACGCACCTGCCGTATGCTTATGCGCTGGAGCGTGGGCAGGCCCAGGATGCCCTGCTGGAGGAGTTGCTGCAGGGCACGACCAGCATCGCCGACGTCGATCTCGATACGGCGCAGCAAAAGCTGGAACATACACTACCGCCGCTACCGTTGCCGTCTCATGGATGACGCCACGCTGCAAGCGTTTCGTACCACCCGCTACATGGTCTGCCTGGACGAGATCGAATGGGCAGGCATCCGCATCGACCAACCGCTGCCACCCGCGCTACAGGCGATCACCGGCTTCCTGCCATGGGGTTTCATCACGGCATGGAATCCGCACTCCCTGCCACGTGGCGATGCCGACAACCTGGCTGCCCAGAAGCGACTGCTGGCCTCGCTGCGTGAATCGTCCTCGGTGGCACAGATACTTCCCGCCCTCGGCGTCGGCCGTGTCGATGACTGGAGCGAACCGAGCCTGTTCGTGGTCGGCATCGACACCGCCGGGCTCGACCTGCTGGGACACCGCTTCGAGCAGGATGCCTACGTCCATGGGCAGGGCAGCGGACCCGCCCGGCTGCGCCTGTTACCCGCTGATCCAGCGTCAGCACGCCGCATGGACAAGCACCATCGGCATTGCGGACAATCAGAACAATGACTGTTGCCGATCCCGCCACGCTCCTGCTCGAAGCACGGGCGTTGAGTTTCCATCGCCAGGACGAGCCGGTGTTCGCCCCGCTGAGTTTTCAGCTGAAGTCGGGCGAATTGGCGCTGGTCGAAGGCGATAACGGCAGTGGCAAGACCACCTTGCTGCGTATCCTTGCCGGCCTGCTGCACGTCGGTGACGGCGAGCTGTTCTGGCGAGGCCAGCCCATGCACCGCGACACCTGCGCCGGCGACGTTCTGTTTCTTGGTCACCAGCTTGGCCTCAAGACCGATCTCAGCCCGCGGGAAAACCTGCACGTCGCCGCGGGCCTGCACGGCCGACATCCGGAAAAGACCTCGGCAACGGTGCTCGCGGATATCGGCCTCTGCGGCTATGAAGACGAACCGGTACGGCGGCTTTCTGCCGGCCAGAAAAAACGTGCGGCGCTGGCGCGACTGCTATTGCTGCCGGCAACTCTATGGCTGCTCGACGAGCCCTACGCCAACCTCGATCGCGTAGGCATCGCCATGGTCAACCGGCTGCTGGAACAGCATACCGCCGAGGGCGGAGCAGCGCTGGTGACCAGCCACGGTTCAGTGAGTTTTCACGGCGGCGAGCCACGTCATATCCGGATGCATGCATGAAAAACCCCGGACTGGCCAACGCCTGCGCCGCGATGTTACGGCGCGATCTCACCCTCGCCTGGCGCCGCCGCGGCGACATCGCCATGCCGGTGCTGTATGCCTTGATCGTGACGATGCTGTTTCCCTTCGCCCTGGGTCCGGAAGACAGCTTGCTGCAGCGCATTGCCGGTGGCGTGATCCTGGTGACCATCCTGCTGTCGATGTTGCTGGCCTTGGACGCTCTGTTCAGCAGCGACATCGAGGACGGCTCGCTGGAGCAACTGGTGCTGGCACCGCAACCGCTGGCGCTGATGCTGGGGATGAAAATTCTTGCCCACTGGATCACCACCGCGCTTCCGCTGATCGTGGCCACCCCGTTGCTGGCCGCCATGCTGCACCTGCCGGCCGCGGTGATTCCCGTGCTGCTGCTGGCCTTGTTGCTGGCCACGCCGCTGCTCAGTCTGTTGGGTGCCGTGCTGGTGGCACTGACAGCTGGGACCCGCCGCTCTGGTATGCTGCTCGCCCTGATGTTGCTGCCCTTGTGCGTGCCGGCGGTGATCTTTGCCGCCGGGGCTGTCGCCGCTGCCCAGCAAGGGCTCCCATGGCTTGCACCGATCGTCTGGCTTGCTGCCGCGCTGGTTCTGGCTGTGGCCTTGGCCCCCCTGGCATGTGCGGCGGCCCTTCGTATTGCCCTGGACGCCTGAGAGGACTCATCCGCTACCATGTCTAACTGGATCCCACTTTGGCTGCACAAGCTCAGCTCGCCGCCCACCTTCTATCGCTTCGCCGGCACCCTGCGGCCATGGATGATGGCTTTCGCGCTACTGCTCGGCGCCATCGGGCTATACGGCGGCCTGGTGCTGGCACCGCCCGATTATCAACAGGGGGACGCCTACCGGATCATCTTCATCCATGTTCCCAGTGCCTGGATGAGTATGTTCATTTACGGCGTCATGGGGGTATCCGCCTTCATTGCCCTGGTGTGGCGGATCAAGCTGGCTGAAGTGGTGGCGATGGAGTCGGCACCGATCGGCGCCGCCTTTACCTTCATCACCCTGGTCACCGGTTCACTGTGGGGCAAGCCGATGTGGGGCACATGGTGGACCTGGGATGCGCGACTGACGTCGGAATTGGTGCTGCTGTTCCTATATCTCGGGGTCATCGGGTTGTATCACGCATTCGAGGATCGTCGACAAGGCGCACGTGCCGCCGCTTTTCTGGCGATCATCGGCATCATCAATGTGCCGATCGTCCACTACTCGGTCACCTGGTGGAACACCTTGCACCAGGGCAGCACTGTCAACATCTTCGGGCACTCGAAGATCGCCTGGGACATGCTGTGGCCGCTGCTCACGGTGACGCTGGCCACCAAGTTCTACTACGCCGCCAGTTTGTTCCGGCGCGCGCGCACCGACCTACTGGCGCTGGAAAGCGGCAAAGAATGGGTGCGGCAAATCGCCGCGCGCGAGGGTAAGCGATGAGTGTCCAGGCGCTGCAAAGCTTTTTTGCAATGGGCGGTTACGCCGTCTACGTGTGGCCCGCCTACGCGGTGTTCTTCATCGTGCTGATCGCCGACACCTGCTCGCCGATCTTCCGTCGCCGACGCCTGCTGCGTGAACTAAATGCCCGCGTGGCCCGTCAAAGTGCCCGACAGGGCCAGGCCAGCGACAAAACGTCTCCCACTCAAACCACCCCGTAAACGGATGGCTCACGACAATGCCCATGAATCCCACCCGTAAACGCAGGCTCATCGTCGTTGCCGTCGTTGCCGTGGCCGCGTCCCTGGCGATCAGCCTGGGCATCTACGCCCTGCAGCAGAACATGAATTACCTGTTCACGCCGAGCCAGGTGCAATCGGGACAAGCGTCCCACTACCGGACATTCCGCCTCGGCGGCATGGTCAAGGCCGGCTCGATCCAGCGCAGCGACACCTCGCTCAAGGTCACTTTCACCGTGGTCGAT
>JASBTI010000034.1 GCA_030148505.1 Rhodanobacter sp. | reverse complement strand
GACCACAACAAAAACCAGATCCCCCTGTCGGCCCGCACCCTGGGCGCTATGCTCTTGATGGCATCGCCCACTGGGGCCGCTCCTACGGGTTCCTTGTTCATCACACACTCCGCGTCGCCACCACCGGCGGCACGGCGGCAGCGCGCAGCGCGGGGCCGAGCACCGCCAGCTGGCCGAGCAGCCACAGCGCGATTGCGCTGATCGGCAGGTACAGCAGCGGCAAACGGGGCAGTTGGTATTGCGTCATCAGAAACAGGTTGATGCCGTAAGCCAGCACCATGCCGAGCGCGATGCCGATGCTCACAATGAGGAAATTTTCGGTCTGGAAGTAGCGCAGGATGTCGCCGGGTGTGGCACCGATCGCCCGACGTATGCCGATGGTGCGCCTACGCTGCTGCACCCAGAAATTGGCGAGGCCCACGATACCCAGCGCGGTCACCAGCAGCAGCGCCGCGATGACGCCAAGCAACATGCTTACCATCGCACGGTCCTGGCGGAAATAGCTTTGGCGCAAGTCGCTGATAGTCTGACTTTCCGACACATCCACGACGGCATCCGGTGCAACCTTCGCGATGGCGTCCCGGGCGTCGCGAAGCACGCGGGGAAGCTTCGCCGGGTCGGCCCGCAGCAGGTAAACGCCGGAAAGATGCGCACCTGGCTGAGCCGGCACGAATATCGACCACTGGATAGTATTTGGCCCACCCTCGCCGCCATAGGGACGGGCCAGATGCGCCAGCACGCCGCCCACCTGGAAATGAAACTTGTCGACCCAGAACTGCTGACCCAGCGGATTGATGCCCGGCCAGAGATGTTCAGCCAGCGCCCGCGTCACCAGCACCCTCGCCGAGTCGGGCAAGAAACTTTGCATCGGTTGGTAGTCCTCGGGCTGCGGCGCCCGGCCGGCGATCACTCGCAAGCCCAGAGCCTTGAAGCTGCCCGGGCCGCCGACGTAGAAATCCACCACGCCGCCAAAATGTCGACCGGCGGCATCCAACGTGATACCGGCGGTGCCGGCGTGTTCACCGAACGGCACCGCATTGACCACACTGACCGACTGCATACCGGGAATAACCCGCAGTCCGGCCAGTACCCGTGCATTGAGATCAACCGCCTCGACCGGCTCGTAGCCTTCAAGCGTCAGGACGGCCAGGGAAGCCTCGTCCACGCCACTATGCACCTGCGACTGGCGCCACTTCGTCGCGATCATGAAGCTCGCATTGCACAGCACCGCGCAGGCCAGCGCGATCTCCATCGCGATCAGCAAGGTGGGGAGGCGGTGACGGCGCAGTGCGGCAAGTATCGGCTGGATCTGCATGACGGAATCCTCAGAGCGTTTTCAGCTGCAGGCCTGGCGCCACACGGCTGGCACGCAGCGCGGGCAACACCCCAGCCAGCAGGCTGGCCACCAGCGCCAGCAGGAAGGTGGCCATGAACATGGGCAAATCCAGGTGTGCCAGAGGGGCGTATTGGACTGGCTGTTGCCGCACCAGCCACAGCCCAAGCAGAGTCAGCAGCCAGCCGAACACGCCACCCAGCAAACCGAGCACTCCGGCTTCGATCAGGCACTGCACAAAAATGGAGCCGCGGCTCGCACCCAGCGCTCGGCGGACGCCGATTTCGCCACTGCGACGCAGAAACTTGGCCAACAGCAGGCCTACCGCATTGAACAGGCAGATCACGAGGAAGGACAACGCCAGCCAAGCCTGCAGACGCGCATCAGCCGGCACCATGCCATTGGCCTCCAGCCATGTCATCAAGTCACGCAGCCGAACATGCTTGCTGCCTACCGCGAAGCGTCCAAGATCCTTCTGCTGATCGGCGTAGTCATTTAGGAATCGGCTATAGGCACGCACCTTCGCTGGCGTATCCAGTTGCACCCAAAGCCATACCCACACACAATTTGCATGCTGGAGGTCCCGCATATCCTTCGGTACATCCCAGCAGGTATAAGGCTGGAAATTACCCTTGTTGACATCCATGCTGCTGCTGAAGGGCATGAAGACGTCTTCGGTCTTGCTGAAGTTCTGGCTCCAGGGGTCGTAGAACAGCGGGGTCGGCCGCCAAGGCTTGAGTACGCCAACGATGCGCACGTCGCTGTCGCGCACCCGCAGCGTGCGACCGACACTGTTCTCGCCAGCAAACAGCTTCTTGTTGAGATCGCTGGAAATGACTGCCACACGCGCACGCTGTGCGTCGTCCTGCGGGCTCCAGCCGTGGCCGTACTGAAATGGGACCTCGAACATCGGAAAGAAATCCGACGTGGTGGAGAGCATGCGCAGCATCAACGGCGCATGCTGCGCTTCCGGCGCGCGCAGCTTGATCATGCTACTGGTCATCAGCGACTGGCGATCGGCTCGGTGCGCGCGCCACAGATCCATCGCCGAGCGATAGTCCATCTCCGGGTATGGCGCGTGATGCCGGCCATCGGCAGGCATCTGAGGATCGACCTGAGGGAAATACAACACGCCGCTTTTGTCGGGTATCGGATCACCGGACAAGAGGTGCACCACGGTCAGAGTGGTCATCGAGGCGCCGATGCCGACGGCAATCGCCAGCACCATCAGCGCTGTGAGCACCTTGTTATGCCTGAGACTGCGAAACGCCAATTCAAGGTAATAGCCGAACATCACGTCCCTCCACGTAGGGCGGACACCGCCCGCCGTCAGTTCGTCCCATGACCCCTTGGCATGGTGAGGTGGGGCGACGGGGAGTGCCCACCCTACGCAGTTGAAGATGGTTTTTCGGCATCACACACTCCTCGTGGCAACCACGGGCGGCACGGCGGCGGCGCGCAGGGCGGGGCCGAGCACCGCCAGTTGTCCGATCAGCCACAGCGCAATCGCACCGACCGGGAAATAGATCGCGGGCAATCGTGGCAATTCGTAGTGCAGCATCAGATACAGGTTGATGCCGTAAGCCAGCACCATGCCCAGCGCAATGCCGATCGTCGCCAACAGGAAGTTCTCGGTCTGGAAGTAGCGCAGGATGTCGCCGCGGGTAGCACCCACCGCACGGCGCACGCCAATCATTCGACGACGTTGGGATACCCAGAAACTGGCCAGGCCTACAATGCCGAGTGCGGTGACGATCAAAAGTGCAGCGATCACGCCGACGAGGATGCCGGCCATGGCGCGGTCGTTGGCGAAGAACGCACGGCGCACCGCATCGTAGGTACGCGCCTTCAGTACGACACGATTGGGATTGAGCTGCTTGAGCTTGGCTACCGCCGCCTTCAACACCGTCGTGCGATCCTTTGGTGCGCAGCGGATCATGTAGCTCGCGCCATCGGCCGAGGTCATGCGGATTGGCCATACCGTGCTGTACTCCACCCCCTGCTGCAGACGTTTATGCCGCGCCAGCTGTGCGACCACACCGATCACGCGAAACGGAATGCCGTTGCCCACGTAGAGCGTCTTTCCCAGCGCGTTTTTCCCAGGCCACAAGCGCTCGGCGATCGCGCGAGTAATGATCATGACCTGCGGCAGGCCCTTCAGGTTGCCACGGTTCAAGGCGGCCACCGCGGTGTCTAAATCGACGTACTCACCGGGCCGGAAATTGCGTCCGGCCACCAACCGCGTGCCCAGTGTGGGCAGCAGGTTCTGGCCTAAGTACTGAGCCGCATCAAGCGTCTTCTGTTGCTGCTGGGGATTCACCTTGATGCCGGTGTTGGACCCGCCATCGAGATAGAACGGCAGGTAGCGGGTCAGCGCTACCTGCTTGACGCCGAGGATCGTCCGCAGCGCGGCCAGGTCGGTCTGCGTCTGGGCCTTGGCATCAGGGGTATTGCCGACGTATCCCAACTGGATCTGCACCAGTTCGTGCTCGGCAATGCCGCTGGGCAAGTCCATGCGCCGCAACTGCTGGCCGATCAGGAACACCGCGTTGCAGACGATGGCGCAGGTCAGCGCGATCTCCAGGATCAGCAGCCACGCAGTGAGCTTGTGTCGGTGCAGCGTGGAAAGAATCGGCAGGACGTCCATGTCAATTGCTCTTCAGCCGCAAGGCAGGCGCGATCTGGCAGGCGCGCCAGGCCGGCAGCAGACCGGCCAACAGGCTTGCCCCCAGTGCCAGCAGGAAGGTGACCAGCAACATCGCCGGATCCAGGTGAGCCAGCGGCGCGTACTCGGCCGGCTGCCGGCGTACCAGCGACAGGCCGAGCAAAGCCAGCAGCAGACCACCGGTGCCACCGGCGAGACCGACCAAGCCCGACTCCACCAGCAACTGCGCGAACAGTGCGCGCTTCGATGCGCCCAGCGCGCGACGCACGCCAAGTTCCGGCGCCCTACGCATGAATTTGGCCAGCATCAAGCCCACTGTGTTGACCAGACATACCAGCAGGAAGCCGAGCGCCAGCCAGGTCTGCAGACGCACGTTGTCTGGCACCACCCGGTTGTAGTCCAGCCACTGCATGACATCACGCAGCCGCACGTTCGGCGGTCGCTGGAAACGACCCAACGCCTTCTGCTGCTCCGAGTAATGCACGAGAAATGTCTTGTACGCGGCCGCCCTGGTCGGCGTATCCAGTTGCACCCAGAACTGCAGCCACGCACAAGGCGCCGTATGACTCGGATTCTTTCCGGAACCACCGTTGCCCCAACAGTCGGTGCTGCCGTCGTGATTCATGCCCACGTCCTGGGAAGTGGACAGCGGTACGTAGACGCCCTCGTTCTCGCCGAAGCTCTTGCGCAGAAGATCGTAGAACTGCGGATTGGGATGCCAGTCACCGAGTACACCAACGACCCGGAATGCGACGCCGGACAGCCTCAGCGTCTTGCCCGTGCTGTCTTTGCCGCCGAACAGCTTGTCGTCGAGTGCAGCGCTGATCACCACCACCCGCGCATGCGCTTCGTCGTCCGCCGCATGCCACGGGTGGCCGTATTCGAACGGCACGCCAAACATCGGAAAGAAGTCGGCGGTGGTAAAGCGGGCCGCCTCGTAAAACGGATCGAGCATCGTATTGTGCGGCTGCACCGCGACCAGGCCGCCGGTCATCAGCGCCTGACGATCCGCGCGTTTCGCCCGCAGCAGGTTCATGCCGTCGATCCAGCTCATCTGATACATCGGCTGCGACTTGCCAGGCAGATAGCCGCTCATGTCGCGCGGATCGATCTGCGGGTAATACAAGGTGCTGCTGCGCCCTGGCACCGGATCACCCGACAACACATGCAGTACGGTCAGCGTGGTCATGCTGGCACCGATGCCCAGCGCGATCGCCAATACCATCAGCGCGGTCAACACCTTGTTGCGCCTGAGGCTTCGCAGTGCCAATTCAAGGTAATAGCCGAACATCACGTCCCCTCCAAAACGTCGCCGTCGTAGGGCGGGCACGGCCTTCCATCCGGTCGCCCCATGAAGCCTTGGCATGGAGTGGTGGGGCGGCGGGCAGTACCCACCTACGTGGCTGTAGGGGATTTACCGGCATCACACGGACCTGGTTGCTTCCACCGGCGGCACCGACGCCGCGCGCAACGCCGGGCCGAGCACCGCCAGCTGGCCGAGCAGCCACAGCGTCACCGCGCCTGCCGGCAGGTAGTACCAGGGCATGCGACTCATCTCGTAGTGCTGCATCAGGTAGAGGTTGATGCCGAACGCCAGCAGCATGCCGATCAACACGCCGGCCGTGCTGAGCAGGAAATTTTCGGTACGGAAATAGCCAAGAATCTGCCCGCGCGTGGCGCCGACGGCACGACGGATACCGATCTGCCGGCGCCGCTGACCGACCCAGAAACTGGTCAGGCCGACAATGCCGAAGGCAGTCACCGCCAACATCACCGCGCAAACCAGTACCAGCATCCAGGCCATGGAGCGCATGTCGGCGAAATAATCGTTGCGGATATCCATGTAGATCTTGCCCTTGGCCACCGCACCGGGATTGAGCTCGGCCAGCTTCTGCTCGGCCTCGCGCATGATCCGGTCGCGGTCCTTCGGCGCACCACGCAGGATGTAATAGCTGAAAGCGCCCTTGCTGCCGGCGGCGCTCATCGGGAAATAGATGGCGTCATACGACTTGCTGGTGTTCTGGGTATACACGTTGGGTCGCAGCACGTCGTCGACCACGCCGACGACGGTGTAGTAAAAGGGTTTGGAGTAGATCGTCTTGCCCAACGCCGATTGTCCGGGCCAGAAACGGCTGGCCGCCGTGCGTGTCATGACCACCACATGGGTCTCGGGCAGCGCTGCGGTATCGAACTTGCTGCCGGCAAATTCGTCCGCGTTGAAGAAACGGCCCTGCAGCACATGCAAGCCCAGCGCCTTGCCGCCCCCCTCGCCGAGGAAATACAGCGAGACATTGATATTTTTCCGGTTGGCAACGGCTGAATCCGGACTCACTCCGAAGCTCCAGCCCCAGTTGTTGTGACTCAACGGCAGGGAGGTGGTGACAGCCGCCTGCTGCACCCCGGCAATTCCGCGCAAGGCGGCGAGATTGCGCGGGATGTCGCTGCCGACCAGCTTGTCATCGGTACCACGCAGGCTTACTGTGACGAGCCCCTGCTGGTCGATCGCGCTGGGCAGCTGGATGTCGCTCACCCGCTGGCTGATCATGAAGACGGCGTTGCACAGCACCGCGCAGGCCAGTGCGATCTCCAGCACGATCAACAGCGCGGGAATGCGATGCTTGCGCAGACTGGCCAGGATCGGACGAATTTCGGTCGATCGGATTGCCATGATGACCTCAGGCTGCTTTCAGTTGGGGGGCGGGCGCCAGCACGCTGGCGCGCCAGGCCGGCAGGATGCCGGCGACGAGACTGGCCACCAGAGCCACCACGAAGGTGAATGCGAACATCGATAGATCGAGATGCGCGAGGCTGGCGTACTCGGCAGGTTGATGGCGGATGCCGAACAGCCCCAGTTCGGCGAACAACAGCCCGAGCACGCCGCCCGCCAGTCCCACAATTCCTGCCTCGACCATGAACTGGGTGAAGATCTCGCGGCGAGTCGCACCCAACGCACGACGCACGCCGATCTCGCGCGAACGGCGCAGGCATTTGGCCAGCAGTAGGCCCACCGTATTGACCACGCAGATCAGCAGGAAGCCGAACGCCAGGCCAGCCTGCAGACGCACGTCGTCAGGCACTACCTGCTCCTGTCGCAGCCAGCCCATCAGGTTCAGCAGCGAGGTGTCGGTGCGATGGAACCGCCCCAGCGCCACCTGCTGTTTCGCGTAACCATCGAGGAACGCCTTGTAGCGGGCCACGGCAGCGGCGCTATCCAGCTCGACCCAGACGCCCAGCCACTCGCACGGTGCCGTCTCCAGATTCAGGATGTCCGGCACTGCGGCATAGCACTCGGTGTCCTGCGGCCGCATCTTCATCGACCGCGCCGTGTGCAACGGCAAGAACACCGCGTCACCATCACCGTAGCTACGCCCGCCCAGGTCCACAGCGTAGAAGCGCGGCTGTGGCGCCCACTTCTTCAGTACGCCGACGATGCGGTAATCGTGATCGTCAATGTGGATCGTTCGACCCACGCTATTGGCACCGCCGAACAGCTTGTCGTTGAGAAAGCCGGCGATCACTACCAGTTGTGCGCGATTGTCATCATCCGCCGCGGTCCAACCGCTGCCGTACTTGAACGGCGTATCGAACATCGCGAAAAAATCCGCCGTGGTCATCACCGCGTCGCTGAAGAACGGGTTGGCGTTGGCTTTTTTCGGCAGAATCTTGGCCTGAGTCAACGCCATTGCCGCCTGATGCGTGCCACGGTGGGCGCGCAGCAGGTTCATCGCATCGGGATACGTCATGAGCGCGTCCGGCTTGGTTTGGCCCTCGACGTAACCCTGCTTCGAATTTGGATCGACCTGCGGATAGAACAACCGCGCGCTCTTCTGCGGCAGCGGATCGCCCGACAACAGCCGCAGCACGGTCAGCGTGGTGATGGTGGCGCCGATGCCCAGTGCCAGCGCCAGCACCATCAACGTCGTCAGCACCTTGTTGCGTTTGAGGCTGCGCAGCGCCAGTTCCAGGTAATAGCCAAACATTACATGCCCCCGTCAACCAACAAAACCGACGCTATCCGGTAGGAGCGCACCCTGTGCGCGATGCTCTTGATTGCATTGCGCGAAGAGCAATCGCGCACAGGGTGCGCTCCTACGGGTTCCTTGTTCGTCACACGGACCTCGTCGCTTCTACCGGCGACACCCGCGACGCGCGCAGTGCCGGCGCCAGCACCGCGCCCTGGCCGAGCAGCAGCAGCGCGACGGCACCGGCCAGCACGTACCACAGCGACAGGTGCTGCATCTCGAAGCGGGTCACCATCCACAGGTTCAGGCCGATCGCCAGGGCGATACCAAGCAACACCCCGCCCATGCCGATGAGCAGGTTTTCGGTGAGGAAGTAACTGAGAATGTCGCCGCGGGTGGCGCCGAGTGCACGCCGCACACCGATCTGTTTGCGGCGCTGACCGACCCAGAAGCTGGTCAGTCCGACAATACCCGCGGCGGTAATCGCCAGCAGCACGACACAAATCACCCCCATCAGGATCGCCATGCCGCGATCGCTGGCATAGGCATCGGCGCGAATCTGCCGGAACGTCTCCACCCCATGCTGGTCGGGGATCACCCGCATCCGGTTTTGCGCAAACAAGGCATCCGGTGCGCTGCGTCGCACCCTGTCGGGCTGCCCGGGCTGGGTACGGATCACGTAATTGGTACCACCGGTGAGCAGCCGGAATGGCACCAGTGTCGACGCGGCACTGCCCCAGCTCATGCCCACCCAGGGGGTTTGCATGCGTTCGACCACGCCGATGATGGTGCTCAAATGGTTGGCCAGGTAGACCGTCTGCCCCACGGCCCTGGACGTCGGAAACAGCTTGTCGGCCAACGCCCGGGTGACGATGATCACGGCCGGGTGCAGTAGATCTTCCTTGGCGCTCATCGGGCGAATGTCATCGGCGCGAAAGTTGCGCCCTGCCACCAACTTCAGGCCCAGGGTGGAGAGTGTGTGGTCGTCGGAGAAATAGATGGCCGTCTGCGCGCTCGGTGCCGATTGATCAGCCTTGAGCCGCAGCGACATCGACCAGCCGCCGCCGCTCAAGGGTACCGAGTTGGTGGCATAGGCATCGGCGACACCGGGCAGCTTTCGCAAGGTAGCCAGATCGGTTGCCATCAACGAGCCGTAGGCCTTGTCGTCGGCTTTGCCCACCCACTGGTTCTGGATCCGGATAAGGTGCGCCTCGTCGAGGCCACTGGGTTGGGACAGTTGGGTTACGCGCTGATGGATGATGAATAGCGCGTTGCAGACGATCGCCAGGGTCAGCGCGATCTGCACCGCGATCAATACGGTGCCGGCCTTGTGATGACGCAGGGCGGTGAGAATCGGTTTGATCTGCATGGTCGATCTCCTCGCCGTCAGTTGGATTTCAGCTGCCAGGCCGGCTGCACGCTGGCCGCGCGCCAGGTCGGGTAGAGCGCCGCCAGCAGCGTGGCGACCACGGCCACCAGCACGGTCAGCATCACCAGCGACAGGTTCATGTGCGCCAGTCGGGCGACGTCCGCTTCGAATACCAGCCCCACGCCCAGCATGCCGACGCCTGTCAGCAACAGACCCAGAACACCGCCGACTAACCCCACGGCAGCCGCCTCCAGCAAAAACTGCTTGTAGATTTCGCGCCGCGACGCCCCCAATGCGCGACGCACGCCGATCTCCGGTGCGCGGCGCATGAACTTGGCCAGCAGCAGGCCGATCGTGTTGACCAGGCACACCACCAGGAAGCCCAGCGAGATAAGCATCGATACTCGCGTCTCCGGCGGCACCACGTGTTGGAGGTTCAGCCATTGCGGTACATCGCTCAATCGCACCGCTGGAGTCCAGTCGAAGCGACCCGACTTGCGCTGGTCGGCGGCGTAGCCCTTGAGATAGTTGCGATAGCGCGTGACCGCCGCGGCCGTTGGCAACTCCACCCAATACGCAATCCACACGCAACTCGAATGCAGCCAGCCGTCCCAGCCGGCAGCCGCCACCTTGGTGCAGTTGTTGTTGCCACCGGTACCGATCTGCAAATCGATGGCCCGGGTGAACGGCATATAGAAGTCCGCTTCGCCACCGAACCCGCTGCCGTTGGCCACGTCGAAGAAGCGTGGCTTGGGATTCCAGTCCCGGATCACGCCACTCACGCGGTAGTCGCTACCATCGAGGTTGATCACCTTGCCGACGCTGTCGGCGCCACCGAACAGACGCTGGTTGAGCTTGCGGGTGATCACCACGGCATTGCCGCGCCCGGTATCGTCCGACACCGGCCAGCTGCTGCCGTACTGGAACGGCACGTCGAACATGCTGAAAAAGTCGGTATAGGTGGCGTAGCCGTGAGCCGCGATGGGTTTGGCGGTCTGCCCGGGCGGAATCAGCGACAAGCCCACCGGATAGATCGCGGTTTGCCGATGGCCGACGTGTGCGCGCATCAGCGCCATCGCATCGGTATAGCTCAACGCATCCGGCAGATCGCCGGCCTGCCGGCCCTGAGCCGGGCCCCAGCTATCGATCTGCGGCACGAACAACTGATCCGACTTCCACGGGATCGGATCACCCGATACCGCCCGGAATACCGCATAGGTGGTCATCGACGCGGCCACACCGAAGCCGATCGCGATCACCATCAACGCGGTCAGCGCCGGATTGCGGCGCAGGCTGCGCAGGCCGAGTTGGAGGTAATAAGCGAACATTCGAAATACCTGTGCAGTGGTGTTCGTCAGCAACCTTGTAGGAGCGCACCCTGTGCGCGAATGCTTTTCGGCTACGTGACAAAGATCTCGCACACGACCGGAGCAAGCCCCCTCTTGTGCGAGGTGCGCTCCTACAAGGTTTGGCCTTGTGCGGCTTCGCCGGCATGCGCGTGGAAGCGCGGCTCCTCCGACAGGTCCACCACCTGCCCATCGATGATGTGCACGTTGCGCTGGGCGCGCGCGGCCAGTTCCGGGTCATGGGTGACCATCACGATGGTGGCGCCATCGCGGTGGATGTCCTCGATCAGCTCCAGCACGCCACGGGCCATCTGGGTATCCAGGTTGCCGGTCGGCTCGTCGGCCAGTAGCAGGCGCGGCGAGCCCGCCAGCGCCCGGGCAATGGCCACGCGCTGTTGCTGACCGCCGGAAAGTTCGGCCGGGTAGTGCTTGGCGCGCGAGGATAGACCCACCCGTTCCAGCGAATCCATGATGCGTTGCTTGCGCTCGGCGCCTTTCATGCCGCGATAGCGTAGCGGCACCTCGATATTGTCGTAGACGTTGAGGTCGGGGATCAGATTGAACGCCTGAAAGATAAAGCCGATCTTCTCGTTGCGGATCTTCGAGCGCGCGTTGTCGTTGAGCTGGCTTACCTCGATCCCGTCGAGGTGGTATTCGCCGCCACTGAAGGTTTCCAGTAGACCGGCAATGGTGAGAAAGGTGGTCTTGCCGGAGCCGGACGGCCCGGTGACGGCGACAAACTCGCCTTCTTTCACGTCGATATTGAAATCGCGTAGCGCGTAGGTCTCCACCACTTCGGTGCGGTAGACCTTGGACAGATGGTTCATCTTCAGCATGGTGGTTCCTCGGTGGTGGTGTGTCGGTTAGGTGGGAAAGTCCGGTCCTGTCAATTGCTGATCGCGACCCGCGCGGCGCCCTTGAAATTGTCGGTACCGGAAATCACGATGCGATCGCCGGCTTTCAGGCCCTGCAGGATTTCCACCTTGTCGATGCTCGATGCGCCAACGCGGATCGGCGTCTTGACGGCGATGCCGTCGCGCACCACATAGGCATAGCTGCCACCGGATTCGTCGACGAAGGAACCACGCTGCACGGTCAGCACGTTCTCCCGATGGTCGAGCAGGATGCGTACTGACAGGCGCTGGTTCTGGCGCAGTTGTTTCGGCGCAGTTCCGGCAAAGCGCACCCGCGCGGCCACTTCACCATTGACCACTTCGGGCGAGATCGCGCTGACGATACCTTTCCAGGTCTTGCCGTTGCCGCTGATTTCGCCGGTCATGCCGATACCCAGGTCGCGGGCGAAACTTTCCGGCACCTTGACCTGCACTTCCAGTGCGGACAGGTCGATCACGCTGAGCAACTTCGCGTCCTTGGCCACGGTGGCGCGTTCGGCAATGAACAGCTGGCCGACCTGGCCGTCGACCGGCGACTTCACCGCCAGATTGTCCACCTGGCGCTGCAGGTCCTGTACCAGCAGCAGCTGCCACGCATGCGCGAGCTTTTTCGATTCGATGTCGAAATTCAGGCTGTCGTTGTCCATGCCCAGATCGCTCTTGGCGTGCCGCAAGGCGATCTTCGCCTTGTCCAGCGCATCCACGGCGCGATCCACGTCCATCCGCGGGACAGCCCCTTCTTTGAAGGCTTTCTGGTAGCGATCGAAGTTGCGCGTAGCCGTCTGCATATCGATCTGTGCGTTCTCGTACGCCACCCTCAACAACGAGCGCTGCTTGCGTGCGTCGATCTTCGCGCGCTGATAGTTCACTTCCATCGCGTCGGCGTTGGATTGCTCCTGTGCCAGTTTGTTGAGCAATTCGGGACTGACGATGGTCGCCAGCACCTGACCGATCTTCACCGTGTCGCCAGCGTGCACCTTGAGCGTCACCGCACCGCCGGAGGTGGCATACAAAGTGGGACTGTTGGCCGCCACCACCTTGCCCTCGGCGGCGATATCGCGCACGAACGGGCCACGCTCGACGGTGGCAAACGCCAGCCGCGAGCTGCTGACCGAACCGGAGGCGGAAAACAGCCGGCCGATCCCCGGCGCCAGCCACGCCAGCAGTGCCAGCGCCGCCACGCCGATGGCCAGCAGGATCAGTTGGCGCTTGCGATCGGGCTTGACTTCGACCAGGCGGTCGGTGGCGGAAGTGTCGCGAATCATCGTGCATTCCCTGACCGCGGACAGCGCGGCTGCATCAGAAACTTTTGCAATCCACGTGCCAAACCGGACATCCGATAATTACGCTTTTAATCAGTAACTTGCATCACAGACTGGCGCGAACAAGTGTGTCCGCGGACACTCGCCGGACGGGCGGACGGTCACCATCAAGGGCGCTCTGAGGGAACCGGTTCAGAGCCTGGAAAATATCGAACGCCACAGCGTACCGCCGACACGGGCATCTGACGGCGGTCGCAGCAGGCGGGCGAATTTTTCACCGCCTTTCAATCCCTCCGTCCGTGTGGAGAATTTCCTTGATGCGCGTGGCAACCGTTTCATCCAGCCGCGGCAGCAGCGCCAATGCGTCGAGATTGTGCTCCAGCTGCTCACGCCGGCTGGCCCCCAGCATCACCGTGGAGACATGCGGATTGAGCAGGCACCAGGCGATCGACAACTGCGCCAGGCTGGCACCCATCTCCTCCGCAATCGGCTGCAGCGCGCGGACCTTGTCGAGACGTTCCTGATTCTTGCCCAGCACGCTTTCGCGCAGCCACTCGTAACCGGGCTGGGTCAATCGCGAGCCGGCCGGCACGCCGTCGTTGTATTTGCCGCTCAGTAGACCGGATGCCAGCGGCGACCAGATCGTGATGCCCATGCCATAGGCCTCGTACAATGAGGCGTACTCCACCTCGACCCGCTCACGATGCAACAGGTTGTACTGCGGCTGCTCGACCACGGGCGCATACCAATGATTTTCGCTGGCGATGCGATGCGCTTCGTGGATCGCATCGCCCGGCCATTCACTGGTGCCCCAGTACAACACCTTGCCCTGGCGCACCAGGGTGTCCATCGCCGCCACGGTTTCGCCGATCGGCGTATCCGGATCGGGCCGATGGCAGAAGTACAGGTCCAGATGTTCTACCCGCAGGCGTTGCAGCGCCTGATGGCATGCCTCGATCACATGCTTGCGCGACAGCCCGCGCTGGGTCGGCAGCGGGTTGTCGACGGCACCGAAGAACACCTTGCTGGAGACGCAATAGCTGTCGCGCGGAAAACGCAGGTCGGCGAGGACGTCGCCCATCAGCTGCTCGGCCACGCCGTTGTTATAGGTTTCCGCGTTGTCGAAGAAGTTCACCCCACGGTCGTGCGCCAGTGCCAGCATGTCGCGTGCCTGCGACCGGCCGACCTGCCTGCCAAAGGTGACCCACGCACCGAACGACAGCGCGGACAGTTGCAGACCGGATTTTCCCAGACGGCGATATTGCATGTTGCAACCTCCTGTGCGAAGCGGGGGTGACGCGGCATGCCTGAAGCGGCAGTCACACCCGGCAACCGCCGAGCCAACCGGAGCGGCAGTCCGCGAAGGAACTGGCGCACCCAAGCTGCCACGTTTCGATCGCTTATTTCTTCTTCGGCATATACAGGTCGGTGATGGTGCCCTCGTAGATCTCCGCAGCCATGCCCACCGACTCACTGAGGGTCGGATGGGGATGGATAGTGAGGCCGATGTCGGCCGCCTCGCTGCCCATCTCGATAGCCAGGGCGACTTCGGAAATCAGATCCCCGGCGTGCACGCCGACGATGCCGCCGCCCACCACGCGATGGGTTTCCTCGTCGAACAGCAGCTTGGTGAAGCCTTCGGTGCGATCGAGGCCGATGGCACGTCCGCTGGCCGCCCAGTGAAACTTGCCCACGCCGATTTTCAGCCCCTTCTCCTTCGCCTCACGTTCGGTGACGCCGACCCAGGCGATTTCCGGATCGGTATAGGCGACCGACGGAATCACCCGCGCATCGAAGTGACTCTTGTGCCCGGCGACGACTTCGGCCGCGACCTTCGCCTCATGCGTGGCCTTGTGCGCCAGCATCGGCTGGCCGACCAGGTCACCGATCGCGAAGATGTGCGGCACGTTGGTGCGCATCTGCGTATCGACGTTGATGAAGCCGCGTTCGCTCACCATTACGCCAGCTTTGTCGGCGCCGATCTTGCCGCCATTGGGCGAGCGCCCCACCGATACCAGCACCCGGTCGAACAGCGTGGTCGCAGGAATGCTGTCGCCTTCGTAGCTGACCTCGATACCTTTCTTGGTGGCCTTCGCCTCGACTACCTTGGTCTTCAGATGGATGCCCTTCAAGCGCTTGCCCATGCGCAGTGCCAGCGGCTTGATCAGGTCGGCATCGGCACCAGGGATCAACTGGTCCATGAACTCGACCACAGTCACCTCGCTGCCCAGCGCGGCATACACCGTGGCCATTTCCAGGCCGATGATGCCGCCACCCACGACCAGTAACTTTTTCGGCACGTCCTTGAGTTCGAGCGCCCCGGTAGAGTCGACGATGCGCTCGTCATCCCACGGGAACGACGGCAGCTTCACCGACTGCGAACCCGCGGCGATGATGGCGTGCTCGAAGCGAATCAGCTTCACGCCATCCTTGGTCTGCACTTCGATTTCGTTGGGCGAAACGAAACTGCCGACGCCCTCGACGGTGCGCACCTTTCGCTGCTTGGCCATGCCGGCGAGCCCGCCGGTGAGCCTGCCAACCACCTTGTTCTTGAATTCGCGCAGCTTGTCGATGTCGATCTTCGGCTTGCCGAAGCTGACGCCATGCGCTGCCATCGCCTCGGCCTCGTCGATCACCCCGGCGGCATGCAGTAAGGCCTTGGAGGGGATGCAGCCGACATTCAGACACACACCACCGAGGGTGGGATGGCGCTCCACCAGCACGGTATCGACCCCGAGATCGGCGGCGCGGAAAGCCGCCGTATAGCCTCCGGGGCCGGAACCGAGCACGACCAGCTTGCACTCAATGTCGGCAGTTCTTCCCGATGATGACGCCGCTTGCGGTGCCTTCGCCCCCTCTCCACCCTGGGTCGGGGTCTGGGCTGAGGGTCGGATGCTCGCGGCAGAGCTGCTGACCGCGGCCGCTTCATTGGAGGCTTTCGGCGGCCGTGTCCCCTCATCCCGGCCTTCTCCCCGGGAGGTAGAAGGGGACGTGGTGTCGGCTTCGCCAGCGACATCCAGCAGGGCAATCAGCGCACCTTCGGATACTTCATCGCCAACCTTGAGCTTCATCTCGCGAATTGTGCCGGCAACGGGCGCGGGGATTTCCATGGTGGCCTTGTCCGACTCCAGCGTGATCAGGCTCTGATCCTTGCTGACGCTGTCGCCGGCACTTACCAGCACCTCGATCACCGGCACATTGTCATGCCCGCCGATGTCGGGAACCTTGATCTCGATGGTGTTGCTCATGCAGATGTTTTCCTTCGTGTTGCGGGGCGTCAGCGCGCTGCGCCCGGATCTTTGGCGGGGGATGGGGTGTCGATTCGACCTGCCGATTCTTCGGCAATGTCACGCTCGACATCGCGTGCGGCATCGTTGCCTTCGGCTACGCCACGATCGGATACCTCGGTCGCGCGGGCGGCTGCCTCGTCCGTGCCACGCTCGGGCTGAACCCAGCTTTTGACATGCAGGTCGCGTTGCGGAAACGGAATTTCAATGTGGTACTTCTCCAGCGCGGTATGCAGTGCCCAGTTGTAGGCGGCCGTGATGGCGCCCACCCGTCGGGTGGCCTCGGCGTTGAGCCAGACCACCAGCTGGAAATCCAGCGAGGAATCGCCGAAACCGGTCAGCCATACCTGCGGTGCGCAGGGGCCCGCCAGGCTCAGCGTGAACGGCACGGCGGCAGCGGCCTCCAGCGCTGCCTTCTTGACCAGCTCCTTGTCGGTACCGTACGCCACGCCAAAGGGAATTTTCTGCCGCCGTGCCACTTCACGCAGCGTCCAGTTGACGACCCGACCAGTCACAAACTCGGAATTCGGCACCAGGATGTCAATATCGTCGTTGGTGGAAATCAAGGTGGCGCGGATGCGGATTTCACGGACATTGCCGTGGAGGCCTGACGCCAGTTCGACGAAATCGCCCACCTTGAGGCTGCGATCGAACAGTAGAATCAAGCCGGACACAAAGTTGTTGAAGATCGCCTGCAAGCCAAAGCCCAGACCCACACCCAGCGCGCCGGCGAACACCGTCATCTTGGCCATCGGGATACCGGCCACACTCAGTGCCCACAGCACACCGACCGTCAGCAACACGTAGTGCAGCAATCGCTCGAAAGTGTAAATGGTGGATTGGTTGACATGCTCGTTGCGCAGCGCATAGCCATGCAGCAGGCGTTTCAGCGTGGTGGACACGATCAGGAACAGCGCAAACAGCAGCACCGCGCCCAGCACCGAGCCGATCGTCACATTGACGCCGCCGAACTTCACCCCCAGATCGAGCCACTGCCCCACCTGTTTGATCCCCTGCTGGAGCGGTGCAGGCGCGGCCAGCGCCAGCACGGAGAAGTCGAGCGTCGCAACGCGCATCCGGGCGTCCCGTTACAGCAGCAGCCGGCGGATATCGCCGAGCTGGGTGGCGAGGAACACCGCGAAACGCGCGGCCAACGCACCGTCGATCACCCGGTGGTCGTAGGACAGCGACAGCGGCAGCAGCAATCGCGGCGCGAACTCCTTGCCGTTCCATACCGGCTTCATCGCCGCCTTGGTGACGCCGAGAATGGCGACTTCCGGTGCATTGACGATCGGCGTGAAACCGGTACCGCCAATGCCCCCGAGCGAACTGATCGAAAAGCATCCACCCGACATCTCGGCCGGGCCGAGCTTCTTGTCGCGCGCTTTCTTCGAGATTTCGCCGAGCTCGCGGGCCAGCTCGAGCAAGCCCTTCTTGTCGCAGTCGCGCAACACCGGCACCACCAGGCCATCCGGCGTATCCACCGCGATACCGATATGGAAATACTTCTTCAGTATCAATTTTTCGCCCGACTCGTCGAGCGAGGCGTTGAATTGCGGAAATTGCTTCAATGCCGCCACCACCGCCTTGATCTGGAACACCAGCGGGGTAACCTTCAGGTCCTTGTTTTCGGCGCCAAGCTGCTTGCGAAACGCCTCCAGTTCGGTGATGTCGGCGTCTTCGTGATGGGTGACGTGAGGAATCATCGCCCAATTGCGGGACAGGTTTGCGCCCGAAATCTTCTGGATGCGCGACAGTGGCTTCTCCTCGATTTCGCCGTACTTGGCGAAATCGATCTTCGGCCATGGCAGCAGACTGAGACCGCCGACGGAGGCGGACGCCCCACCGGTGGGGCGCGCGCCCGACGCCAGTGCATGCTTGACCCAAGCGCTGACATCATCGCGCTGGATGCGGCCACTGCGACCACTCCCCTTTACCTGCGCGATGTCCACGCCCAGCTCGCGGGCGAACGCGCGGATCGCCGGGCTAGCATAGGGCGCGTCACCCGGCATCACCACCGTGGCGTCCAGCGGCGGGCGTGCTGACGGTGCCACGTCACCCTCCGGCACGTTGCCGGCAGGGACGGCGCGAGCGGCAGGTCGATCGGTGGGTCGGGCGGGCGTTTTTTCGACGGCAGGCGAAGCGGGCGGAGCCTGGGGTTTGGCGTCGTCTTCCTCGGCCTTGGCCGACGCGGCAGGCTTGGCGGCGTTGCCGGCATCGGCCTCGTCCACTTCGATCATCGCAATCAGGGTGCCCTCGGCCACTTCGTCGCCAAGTTTTACCTTCACCTCCCTGACTGTGCCGGCAAACGGTGCCGGCACCTCCATGGTGGCCTTGTCCGACTCCAAAGTGATCAGACTCTGCTCTTTTTCGACCCGATCGCCGGCCTTGATCATCACTTCGATCACCGGCACCTTGTCGCTACCGATGTCGGGGACGAGTGCTTCTTTCAAGTCGGCCATGAGGATTCCTGCAAATTATTGGATGAGAGAGGGGACCGCCTGGGGATGGCGGAAAACAAAAAACCAAGCCCCAATCATAGCGAAGGCCAGCCCTATTCGTATGCCCCACTGCGTCGCAGCTCTCACCATGCGCAGGCGTATGCATGACGTTGAGCTCACGCATCCTCGCGCCCAATAACCTAATGTGGAGCCGATCAAGGCTGTTGCCGCCCTGCAGGAACCGCTTTCATGCTGACGATTCGCAATCTGTCGAAAACCTATGCGAACGGCGTGAAGGCCTTGCGTGACGTATCGCTGGATATTCCCAACGGCATGTTTGGTCTGCTCGGACCCAACGGTGCAGGCAAGTCGTCCTTGATGCGCACAATCGCCACGCTGCAGGACCCGGACCAAGGCACGATCAAGCTCGACGATATGGACCTGCTGGCCGACAAGCAGGCGACCCGCCGCCTTCTCGGCTACCTGCCGCAGGAGTTCGGCGTGTACCCGAAGGTGACGGCCGAGGCGATGCTCGATCACTTCGCAGTGCTCAAGGGCGTCACGGTGAGGGCGGAACGCCGCGAACTGGTTGAGGCCCTGTTGCGTCAGGTGAACCTGTGGGACGTGCGCAAGCGCAAGCTCGGCACCTACTCCGGCGGCATGCGCCAACGCTTCGGTATCGCCCAGGCGCTGATCGGCGATCCACGCCTGGTCATCGTCGACGAGCCCACCGCCGGCCTCGATCCGGAAGAGCGCAACCGCTTTCTCAACTTGCTGGCAGAAATCGGCGAGCGCGTGGTGGTGGTGCTGTCCACCCACATCGTCGAGGACGTCACCGACCTGTGTTCGCGAATGGCGATCATCGGCCAGGGGCAGGTGCTGCTCACCGGCGAGCCGGCTGAAGCGATCCGTTCGCTGGATGGCCGGGTCTGGCGACGCAGCATCGACAAAGCCGAACTGGACGGCTACCGCGCCCGCATGAACATTCTGTCTACCCGCCTGGCCGGCGGCCGCACCTTGTTGCACGTACTGGCCGACACGCTACCGGAGCCCGGCTTCGAGGCTGTCGCGCCGGACCTGGAGGATGTCTACTTCGGCCGCCTTCGGGCGCAAGCCACGATCCGGACCAGCTGACCCTTCCGCGCTTTTTTGGCCGACATCCACGACACGGACGGGAACGCCCCGATGTTCTTCGAAATACTACGATTTGAATGGCGCCAGCAGCTACGTGCCCCGCTGTTCTGGATCATCGCCGTCGCCTTCGGCGCGCTGGCCTTCGCCCTGGTCACCACCGATGCGGTGATCATCGGTGGCGCCAGCGGCAACGTGCTGCGCAACGCGCCGATGGTGATCGTGCGCCTGCTCAGCGTACTGACCGTGCTCAGTACCTTTCTGGTCACGGTGTTCGTCGCCGGTGCCGCGCTGCGTGATTTCGACCAGCGCACCGCGGAGCTGATCTTCACCACGCCGGTCGGTCGCGGCGCCTATCTAGGCGGCCGTTTCGCCGCCGGCTATCTGGCGGCGCTGGCGATCATGCTGGTCTGCGCGCTAGGCATCGCCCTCGGCGGTCTGATGCCCTGGATCGATGCGGCCCGGCTCGGTCCGGCCAGCTGGCATGGCTATGCGTGGGGGCTTGGGGTGATCGTGCTGCCGGATATGCTGTTCATCGCTGCCCTGCTGTTTTTGCTGGCCAGTACCACCCGTTCATTGCTGGCGACCTATATCGGGCTGATCGCGTTCTTCGTGTTGCAAGCGGTTGTCGGCCAGCTGACCAAGGACGTCAACAACCATTTTGTCGCCGCCTTGTTCGACCCGTTCGGCGGACGCACCGTGGCACTGGTCACACGCTACTGGTCCGCCTTCCAGTCCAATCACCAGCTACCGGAACTGACCGGTGTGCTGCTGTTCAACCGGCTGCTGTGGATTAGCGTGAGCCTGTTGATGCTCGGTGCCAGCTTGCTGCTGTTTCGCCCGAATCGCGAGGGCCTGCACCTGCCGCGACGCAAGAAGCGCGCTGAGCCACCGATGCTTCGCACGCACACTGCCAGCAGCGTTTTGACGCTGCCCAAGGTGGCGTTGGCAGACCACTGGCGCGCGCAACTGCTGCAGCTGCGCGCGCAATTCCTGTTCGACACCGCCGGGGTACTGCGCGGGGTGCCGTTCCTGATCATGCTGGCGCTGGGATTGGCGAACCTGCTCGGCGCGCTGCTGTTGGGCGGCAGGATTTATGGCACCGCGACCTGGCCGGTGACCCATCAAATGCTGGAGATGACCCAGGGAGCCTTCCAATGGTTGCTGTTCATCATCATCACGTTCTATGCCGGCGAACTGGTCTGGCGTGAGCGCAGCCAGCGCTCGGCCGAGGTCAGCGATGCGTTCCCTCTCCCCGACTGGATTCCCCTGGTCGCCAAGCTGGGCGCCTTGCTGGCGGTGATCGCGAGTTTCCTGCTGGTCGGTGCGCTGGTGACCATCGGCTGGCAGCTCGGTCATGGCTATACCCATCTGCAGCCCGGTCTTTACCTGGAGACGCTGGCGCTGAATGCGATGCCGTTCGTGCTGCTGGCGGCGCTCGCCTTGTTCCTGCAGGTGATCTCCAACAACAAGTTTCTCGGCTACCTGCTGACCATCCTGTGGTTTGTCGCACAGATCGGCTTCGGCCTGCTGCACTGGGAGCAGAACCTCTACAACTACGGCAATGCTCCGGCGACACCGTATTCGGACATGAATGGCTTCGGCCATTTCCTGCGCGCCGCGCTGTGGTTCGATTTCTATTGGCTGTGCTGCGCGGTGGCCCTGCTGGTGCTGGCTTCGTTGTTCTGGGTGCGCGGCACCGGTCAATCTTGGCGCGAACGTTGGCGGGACGCACGAGCGCGATTGCGCCGACCGGCCGCACTCGTCCTTGCCACTGCGCTGCTCGCCTTCGCCGCCAGCGGCGGGTGGATCTACTACAACACCCATGTGCTCAACCATTACCGCAACAGCACGGCAAAGCTGCAGCAGCGCGCGAACTACGAAAAGGCCTACGCCAAGTACAAGGAGCTGCCGCAGCCGCGCATCACCGCGGTGAGCGCCGACGTAGCGATCCATCCCTACCGCCGCCGACTGGATATCCGCGGACACTACACCCTGGTCAACAAGCACCGCACGCCGATCAGCACGCTGTATGTGAACTACACCGATGGCTTCACGCTGAAGTCACTGCACTTCGCACCGCACGAAATTATCAGCGCGAACAAGGACCTCGGCGTCACCCTCTACCGGTTGAAGACACCGCTGGCGCCGGGTGCATCGATGAGTTTCGATTTCGATCTTGCGTACGCCCCGAAAGGCTTCACCAACAGCCCGCAAGGCACTTTCCTGGCGCACAACGGTACCTTCTTCAACAACAGCGTGATGCCGCAATTCGGCTACCAGAGCAAGGTGCAGATCACCGATCCCAACGACCGTCGCAAATACGGTCTGACCGGCGAGGTACCGCGCATGCCCAAACTTGGCGATGAAAAAGCGCGTGCCAACACCTATATCAGCAACGATGCGGACTGGATCAGCTTCGATACCACGGTGTCCACCGCCGCCGACCAGATCGCCCTGGCACCGGGCACGTTGCAGAAGGAATGGACGGCCAACGGCCGGCGCTACTTCCATTACACGATGCAGCAGCCGATGCTGAATTTCTTTTCCTACCTGTCGGCGCGCTACGCGGTAAAACAGGTGAGCTGGAAAGGCGTGAAGATCGGTGTTTATTACAACCCCGCGCACGCCTGGAACGTCGAGCGGATGATCGAAAGCGTCGAGGACTCTCTGGACTACTACGACAGCCACTTCACGCCGTACCAGTTCAAGCAGTTGCGCATCGTTGAGTTTCCGGGCTATGCCGCGTTCGCGCAGTCGTTCGCCAACACTATTCCATTTTCCGAGTCGATCGGCTTCATTGCCGATCTGCGCGACCCGTCGAAGATCGACTACGTCTACTACGTCACTGCGCACGAGGTCGCACACCAGTGGTGGGCGCACCGGGTGATAGGCGCCAACATGCAGGGCTCGACCATGCTTAGCGAGTCGCTGGCGCAGTATTCCGCGCTGATGGTGATGAAGCACAAGTATGGCGCCGACCAGATGCGCAAGTTCCTCAAGTACGAACTCGACGGCTACCTGACCGGCCGAGCCACCGAGAAGATCACCGAGGAACCGCTGGCCAAGGTCGAGAACCAGCAGTACATCCATTACCGCAAGGGCTCGCTGGTGTTCTACGCGCTGCAGGACTATATCGGCGAAGACACCCTTGATGCGGTACTCAAGCAATTCCTTATCGACAAGGGCTTCCAGCAACCGCCTTACACCACCTCCAAGGAATTCATGGACGCACTGAGCACGGCGATCGGGCCGAAGTGGCAGCCGCTGTTGAATGACTTTTTCTGGAAGATCACCTTGTTCGACAACCGCATGATCGCGGCCACCGCGAAAAAACTGCCGGACGGCAAGTATCAGGTCACCATGAAGGTGCACGCGGCCAAGGTTTACGTCGATGGCACCGGCAAGGAAACCCCGGGCAAACCGGATATCCCGATCGAGATCGGCGTGTTCGCCGCCTCACCCGGCAACGGCAAAGACGGCGAGCCCCTATATCTGCAAAAGCGCCTGCTACCCGACGGCGACAGCACGATCACGGTCACCGTCGACAGCAAACCGGCCGAGGCAGGGATCGATCCCTTCAACGAACTCATCGACAAGGTGTCCAACGACAACCGTCGGACGGTGACGCTGCCCTAGGTGGTGGTGCGGGAGGCCAGCCCGTGCCGCTGCTGCGGCATCAGTCCTGCTGGGGCATGGCCCATGGTGCACTGCCCTGCAGCACCGTCAGTTCGCGCTGCGGGAACGGGATGCTGATGCCGGCCTTGTCGTAGTGCTCCTTGATCGCCCGCAGCAGGTCGGTCTTGGTAGCCCAGAAATCCGGCGCCTTGGTCCATGCCCGCACCACCAGATTGACCGAACTTTCGCCCAGGGCGGACGTCCATACGCCGGGAGCCGGGTCCTTCAGGATGCGCTCGTCCTGGTCGAACAGTTTCTTTATCTCGGCCATCGCGGCGCCGATGTCATCCTTGTAGCCAATGCCCACTTCGAAATCGAAGCGGCGCGTGCCCCTCACGTTGTAGTTGACGATGGCGCTGCTGCCGACCTTGCCGTTGGGCAACGTCGCCTCGCGCCCATCCGGCAGCACCAGCACAGTGTGCATCAGGTTGATGCTGTCCACGGTGCCGTCGATCCCGGCAGCGGTGACAAAATCACCTACTCGGAACGGGCGGAAAATGACCAGCAGCACGCCCCAGGCAAGGTTGCTCAGCGATCCCTGCAACGCGAGACCGATTGCCAGGCCGGCGGCGCCCAGCGCGGCGACCAGCGGGGCCGTCGACACCCCTGCAGTAGTCAAGGCCATCACGATCATCAGCGCGATCAATACGCTGTAGACGACGTTGCGCAGGAACCCGATCAGCGTTGCATCGAAGGCCGCCCGACGCATCGCCTTCTGGGTGAGATTGGCCAGCCGCGCCGCAACCCAGGTCCCGACCAACAGCACCAGCAGCGCCAAGACCAACTGCATCCCGGCATGCAAAAGGCTGTCGGAAAGTTTCGCCCCCAGAATCGTCGAAAGAAAGTCGCGCATGCGTGTCTACCTGTTTGATGAGGCAGCTCAGCGTAACAAACCGGCCATGAAAATAGGCTTGGCAGCATGAGTGCGGCGCCGGCGCGCGGACTCGGATTGGGTGGTACAGCCGAGCTCAGTCAGAGGCGGCGATCCTCGATGTCGGTCACCGTGCCGTCTACAATCGTCACCGTCGTCACATGGTCGCCCCGACGGTACTGCCAATGCTCGCCAGCGGCGCGATCCCGATTCCCGCGGTGACGGCGACTGCGCCCGCTGCGCTGACGCATGCCACGGCTGCGCGACTTGTAAGACGGCTTCCCCAGTAAGACGGTAACCCGCGTGGCGCTGTCGCCAGCCGTCAATACCTGGTTGCCCACGCGCAAGGTGCTGGACGCCTGTGCGGCGGCGCAGAACATAAACAGGACAATGCTGAACCCGATACGCATGACGCGCTCCTTGTCGGAATACAATCCTTACATCGCGAAAACCAGCCTTGGTCCGTACACACCGGCTACCTCAGAAACCGGCGTCCGGCTCGGTCAGATACCGCACTTCCTCCGGCGTATTGGTGCGACCGAGTACCGCGTTGCGGTGGGGGAAGCGCCCAAAGCGCGCAATGACCTTGCGGTGTCGTCGAGCATAATCGAGAAAAATGCTGAAACGTTGCCGCTGATCCTCGGGTACCTCGGCACACAAACCTTCGAATAAGGCCACTGAGCGCTCCTGCAAGCCCATATCCTCGGCATGTTCCAGCGACAGGTAGGCGAACACGCGCTGCACCGGCGACAATTGCCGGTCGTAACCACGGGAAATGCCTGACAAGGCAACGCGCTGTGCCTTGACATCCTGCGCCCAGGCGCGGGGGTCATGGCGATACAGGTTGCGCGGGCACTGGTCGAGCAGCAGCAGCATGGCCAACCAGGTCGTTGGCGACTGACCCCAGTGGTCCAGGTGCCCTTCGGCGGCATCGTTGGCCAACGCGCTGAAACGCCGCCGCAGGCTGTCGTCGAAGGTAGTATCGGCACGAAACCAGTTCACCGCGGCTTCGTCGGAAAACCAGAATTCAAGCAGTCGCTGCGCCTCGGTCGACATCCTTTTTCCTGTCAGTAGCGCGCCATGCCGACCAGACTGAGCATGTCCAGATCGATACTGCGCAGACGTGGCAGCTGGCGGCGCAGGATCACCGCAGCGTCCGGCGGGGCGACGGCAATACACTGTTCAAACACCCGCAACAGGGCGCGCTCGTGACGAGCCAGCAGACGAATCCAGCCGGCCTCATCACGCGGCCTGTATGCGAGCAGCCGTCGATACCACCAGCCTGCCCGGCTGGCGCGCTCATGCTGCTCGCCGCGCAGCTGCGCCTGCAAGTCATCGATCAATAATGTCAGGGTATGGACGTTTTCGCCCAGTACCATGCGCAACCCCGGCTCGCATGCGGCCGCAGCCTGCCGATACAGCTCGCACAGATCGATGCTGCGCCGAATCAGACGTTGGCAACTGGACGGCGAAACCTGCAGCGCCATAGCCGTCTCCTCGGGTGAAAATGAAAGAATGGCGTCATCATCTTCCCCCTCGCCCGCTTAGCCAGAGATTAATCCGCCACAATTTCCTACGACGCGGTCAGCGGGCGTTGCGGCAAGGCAGCAGCGGCTCCCTCGGGGTCATTGGGCGATCCGCAACAAATCCAGGGGCTTGCCGTTACTGCCGCGTACCCCGCGCTGCAAGGCGGCAAGCCGGTCGATCGCCGGGCATAACGCCTCGATCTGCGGGCGCAAAGCCTGCATCCGTTGTTGCAACCGTGGCTGCAGGTGGGCGGCCAGCTCGGTAGCGCGATCACGCAGCATGGTGGCTCTCTGCAGATCGCCACTGAGCGCCGCATTGATCGCCTGCTGTCCGAGGTCCCCAGCGACCAGGGGCACCAGATCGCTCGCCAACTGCCGCGCATACTGGTCGGCGATTTCGCCGTGCCAATCGTGCGTGCTGTGACTGCGGGCAATGCGCTGCTTGAGTTGCTCGGCATCGGTGTTCAAACGCTGCTCAAGTTGGCGGCGGGTCGACGCACTCAGATGCATGTCACCCGCCTCCGCCCGGATTGCCTGCACTGCCATGTCCACGCCGTTTCTCGCCACCGTGCGAACGCGCGGGACTAGCGCACGCAGCTCACGTTCGAACAGGGTCAGCCGATCGCGATCTTCCGCCTTCAACGGTACTGCAACACCGTCGGTACGCAAGACACCGCGCAGTAGCTCGACCCGCTGCGGTTCCGGCGAGCTTCGATCGAACAGCAGGCTGTCGGGTTTGACGGTGACGTCGTAGCTGCTGCTGGCATGGCAGGTAGCCGCCAGATCCTGCGCATGCAACGGCCACATGGCCAGCAGGCAGCAGGCAAAACCCAAAGTTTGCATCAAACGAGGCATTGAGAACGTCCGCAGGTCAGCGCACAGCGATAACCGCATGACCGCCAACCTGCGCTGAATCAGCTGCTGCCCAATGGCGTCAGCAGGTGCAACCCTCGGCCGACAATGGCAATGCTGCCATCGGAAATGGCATCGGCGCTGGAGTCCTGCAGCTTGCCCTGCGGTGCCCATGGCACCGACTCATGCGGGCCGGGCATGTAGGGATTCCAGTGCCCGTAGACGATTGGTCGCAGGGGTCCGTTGTACGTGTTCAACGTGAATTTGACAGGGATGCGGGCAACCCAGTGATCCATACGCCCCGAAAGTGGCTGGGTGGAAAAGTTGAATCTCCAGTGACGTGCAGCGCGGATCGCCGACGATGCCAGCATCCTCCGCCACGGTGCCAGCTCCCGCGGGGTACCCATCACATGCAGATTGACCTGCTCGGCAGCCACCTTGTCCACCTCGCCTTGCCGATCAACCCTCACCAGCAGGTATACGGTGCCTGAAACACCCGCATCCACGGCGTCCCGGGGATAATGTATCGAACGGTCTCTGCTGGCCGCCAAATTCTTGGATTCATCCCTGGAGCCGAAAGTCTCCCCACGTATGGCCACCACAAAATGGGTGGCGTCCGAGTGCCTGGCAACCACACGCAAGGTCATCGTCGACTTGGCACGTACCAGCTGACCATGCAAAACCACGGGTTGGAAACGCCAGCGCGGTACGACGTTCTGGGCCAATTGCACCACCGCAGCCGGCAGCTTTTCGGGATGATCGAGCGTATAGCTGGCGACGCTGCCCTCCCTCGCGACCACCAGTGTGCCGGTGACCAGCATGCTGGCCTCGACCTGTTCACGCGGCGTAGGGGGCGAGCGGCCCCACCCCACACAGGAAAATCCCAACAGCAGGATGCTGATCAGCCGGTATTTCATTCCCCCCACCTCCCCGCGAGTGAATACGCGGACATAGTAGCGCCAGCTTTACCGCGATGGGTTGGGCCCGGTCCGCTGGCGAGGCGGCCGACCCTGACGCGCGGCGCTCAGCGTCGTTGGCGAAACTGTGACCGCACGGCGGGCTTGCCAAGTATCCACGCAAGCCAGAGCAGCAGCGGGATGGCGATGACCTTGAGCAGCAATCCGATCTGCCAGGTCCGTTGCGCCCGGTCGATCATCCAGACCACCACCTCGCCCAGCTGCGGCTGCGCCAGCGCCTGTTGGCGTGCGCGCTCGAAATCACCCCAGTGCTGCAGCATCATTGCGCCGCTGATTACGGCCCATATCGCCAATAGCGCCGCCATCCAGCGCATCGCCCCACGCGCCCATCCCTGGCGCAGGATGCAGCCTGCCGACACCGCGATGACCATAAGCGCGGCCGCGAGGTAGATGTAGTGGGCATGCGTCAGGTACTGCACACCGCCCAGGGCGGCGACCAGCAGCAGCACCCAGGGACCGATCGCCCACGCGGCAAAGCGGCGGCTCGAAGAGGACACGGTGCGGACGGTCAGGGGCATCAGGACGCCACCTTCCACGTCACCAGCTCGTGTCGCTGAAGCGCCGGCGGCCACTGCCTTCCCAGGCTCGCGGTCGCCAGGGTCGATGCGTCGGGAGCTACCCGAAATGTCACGATCAGTAGCAGGGAAAGGTGGGGCATGACAGGATCTCCATCGAGCTGAGCGGCGTATCCGGGACGGCGCCAGTTTACGCGCACAGACGAAGGGCGCCTCCCGGCGCCCTTCGTCATCAACCCTGGCATCAGGATGTCGGTACCGGGACGGTCACCCTGTAGTCCGATCCTGCAAGCCTGAATCAGCGCGGGCTGATGGTGAACTTACCGACCGAGATACCCAGGTTTACACCCGAACCGGTACCCGACAAGGCGAGCGAGGTGGTGCCCTTGGTCAATACCTGCGCCTGCGCACTCTTCACCACACCCGCTTCGGCGCCGGCCTGCACGTACTCGCCATAAACGTCCTGGATACCACGCACATGGCTGATCTCGCCCTTGCCATTATCAATGTGGTACTTGCCGGCGGTAAGCCCGCCCCCTACCACGGTAATCTTGACCTTGGCATGCTGACCGTTATCGCAGGTGACCACGCCATGGCCTTCGGCATGCTTGTAGATCAGCGACCAACCGGACAGGCTGTAGGTCATGTCGCACGATACATGCGCTTCACCGGCGTCCTCGGCCGCCCTGGCGGTGTTGACCGGAAGCACCGTAACGGCCCCCGCGCAAGCCAGCACCAGCGCAGCCATCCCGAAAGTATGCTTGATCATCGTCGTCTCCTTGAGTCTCAGCGAATGGAAAGTATTGCCAACGCAATGCCGCTCGCTCCGTAAGGGAGTGAACGGCCGTTGCGTGGAGGTGAAGCGTGTGCGCACATCGGTGACGACGGTGTGCAGACGCCTCGCTCTTGTTCAGGTAGGTGATGGGGTCTTCACACTGAGAAAGACCATGGCAACCTTGTCGAATCCGCCGCTACCCATCCGTTGCCGGCGCTTTGGTGGCACCGGCTCGCTGGACTAGACTGGAAATCCTGCACCTCGAGTTCCCACAAGCGAAGCGCGATGATCACCTATTCACTGGTCGGTTACGATGGTTCCGAGGCCTCCCGACGGGCGTTTCAATTTGCCGTCGAGCTGGCCCGCTCCTGCCAGAGTCGGGTCCGGGTCGTATCGGTGCTGCAGGTCACCGAAGCCGGGGCCGACGCCTGTGCCCTGCTGATGGCCGACTCCGGCACCAGCCGCGCGCAGGAGCTACTGAAAGAGCTGCTCACCCTGGCGCCGGATGCCGCCACGCTGGTCGATGTGGAACTGATTCATGGCAGTCCCGGTGACGTTCTGCTCAGTCAGGTCGAGCAGCATGGCGTCGATCACATCGTGATCGGCCACACCGAGCGCGGAGCGCTGGCGCGTTGGCTGCTCGGCTCGGTATCCAGCAATTTGCTGGCGCGTGCACACGTGCCGGTAACGGTGGTGCGCTGAACGCACACCACCGGATTTCGACACCCGGCAAACCGGTTTCAGGCGACAACGATCAGGCAGCTTCGCGCAACGAAGCCATGTCGATCACGAAGCGGTACTTCACATCGCTCTTGAGCATCCGCTCGTAGGCTTCGTTGATGTCCTGGATGCGGATCTTCTCGATATCCGAGACGATGCCGTGTTCCGCGCAGAAATCCAGCATCTCCTGGGTTTCCGCGATGCCACCGATCAGCGATCCGGCCAATGAATGGCGGCCGAAGATCAAGGCACCGCCGTGAATCGTGGGCGGTGTGTCCGGCAGGCCGACCAGGGTCATGGTGCCATCGCGCTTGAGCATCTGCAGGTAACCATTCAAGTCGTGCGGCGCCGAGACCGTGTCGAGGATGAAGTCGAAGCTGCCGGCATGCTGTTTCATCTGTTCCGGATCGTTCGACAGCACTACTTCGTCGGCGCCCAGGCGTAAGGCATCCTCACGTTTGGACGGCGAAGTAGTGAATTGCACCACGCTGGCGCCGAACGCATGCGCCAGCTTCAAGGCCATATGGCCGAGGCCGCCCAAGCCGACCACGCCGACTTTGCTGCCCTTGCCAACCTTCCAGTGCTTGAGCGGGGAATACGTGGTGATGCCGGCGCACAGCAACGGCGCTACTGCGGCGAGGTCGAGCTTGTCCGAAACACGCAGCACGAAGGCTTCGTCGACCACAATCTGGGTTGAGTAACCGCCCTGGGTCGGCGTACCGTCGTGACGATCCTTGCCGGAATATGTGAACGTGGCGCCGTTCATGCAGAATTGCTCCAGGTCGTCCTGGCAATTGGCGCATTCGCGGCACGAGTCGACCATGCAACCGACACCGGCCAGATCACCCGGCTTGAATTTGCTCACCCCCTTGCCGACACGGGTTACCCGTCCGACGATTTCATGTCCTGGCACGATCGGATACGTCCCCTTGCTCCATTCATCGCGTACGGTATGCAGATCGGAATGACAGACGCCGCAATAAAGGATCTCGATCACGACGTCCTGATCGCGCGGTTCTCGTCGTTCGAAGCGGTAAGGGGCCAGTGGGGCTCTGGCGGCGTGGGCGGCATAGCTGAGTGTGGGAATCATGCATGGCTCCATGGGTGGTGTTTGAAATTCGGTGGGGCACGGTGCGGACAGTCTCGCGGGACATGTCTGACCTGACCAGATGAGGTCGGTCGGCGCCAATCCAATGGTCAAGCGACGCAGTAGCGCACCACGTGCCGGTCAACGCATGGCACGGCGGTTGGGATCACTGGCCCCTGGCAGATGCCAGTTGGCCCAAACCAGCGCTATCGGCCTTCGCCGGGTACCCGTGGTCGACTCTCGATACGATGTCGCTCGCGCTGCAAGGTCTTCAGGCGTGCCACGTCGATCGGGCGAATCTCCCTGATCGCGCACGGCACCGGTGAACCCGCCACGATCACCCGGTCGAAGTTCACCGAGATCTGATGGAGATACGAGGTCACCGCGATGGCGTTGCCATAGCCAAGCTGGAGGCAGTGCGGCGAGACATCCAGCAACCAGGCCTTGTTCGGCTTGGTATAAACCGCCAGCTGACTGTCGCCCAGCGATTCCCACGAATACAACGTGAAGAAGTTGAAATGCCTCACTGGCGCGCCGGCGGCGGCCGCATAGTCCAGTTGTCGCTGATGCAGGCGTTGCGCATAGGGCATGCTGGCACAGCCAGTCAGCACCATGCCGGTGAGCAACATCGCAATACGGGTGAAAACATTGTTCATGGCACTCTCCCGGAGACGGAATCGATGGCCAAACGCGGGTCAGCGTCGGAGAGTATAGATCGGCGGCATATAGGCTTGCGCGGCAAGATCCGATCCCATCGACACCAACTTGCCAACGTTTACCGGACGAATCCGCACGATATTGCATGCCTCGCGACGTCCGCCAGCATCGAACACCACGCGATCCTGGTTCACCGCAACCCGCCGCAACGCCGAAGTGCCACGCGTCTTTCAGCCCACGGCAATGGGGTTCCACCGAAAGCAGCCAGTCGCGAGGGCAAGGTGCGAACCACCAGGTGGTCGTCACCGAGACTCTCTCCGCATACCAGATAGACAAACCGAAAACTGGTGACTCGGCAGCTGCATTGCAGGTGGCGGCCATTCGCGGGTCGAGGGCGATCACCGCAAGCAGCCATCGACACGCCTATAACCAGTACATATCGACGCATACCCAGGCCCGCACGCCTTGGCAGCATAAAACCCCGCGACAGATTTACTACTTATTGGAGCGCTTTCCGAGTGTCTTCCACTTATCGGGATTGAAACCACCGACCTCGTATACCAGCTGCTCTTTCTTGTCGTTGTCGCGCAACGTCACGTCCATGGTGATCTTGCTGGCTTTCTTCAGCATGGCGATAAAGGCCTTGCCGTCGCGGATCATCAACGCCGGCTCGCCGGTGGAGGGCGCAAACGCCTTGATATGCTCCAGCTTGCCGTCGACATGTGAAATCACCGTGCAGTTGCCGCGACAGACGAACCCATGGCCGCTGCCATACAGAAATACATTCAGGCCCCAACTGGTGTGCCGACGCAGTACCAGTCGCACCCGGCTGTTGCCGGAAGGCTGACTGCTGTAGATAGTGGCAGTCGATTGCGTACCGCCCGCCATCGGCGATACCTGATACAACCACAGTGCGGCCAACCGTTGCTTCTCGCTGTTTTCACGATAACGCTTTTCGATCGCCGGCAAGGTTTTTTGCACCTCGCTGGCCGCCGCGCTGTCGGGGAAGCGACTGAGGATGTCCTTGCCCATGGTCATCGCCATCTGATCGTTGCCGATGCGCAGCAGCTGGCGGTAGGTCTCGAGGTTGCGCGCTGCGGCTGCAGCTTTGGCCTGCGCCTGCTGCTGGGCCGCTGACGGCGCGGGGGCACCTGACGGTGAACAACCGGCCAGCAGCAACCCCGTGCAGGCCAGGGCGGACAGAAAATAACGGGACGACAGGTTCATCGGCGGCACACCAAGACAGAAAACAGACCCATAGAGTGGGCCGAGCCGCGGTTCCGGTGCAACTGTGCCGGCGTCAGCCTCCTGGGTCGAACGTAGATTCCCGCTGAAACCTTCCATGACCACACTTTCGCGGCCGAATGTCTCGCGGACTGCGATGCCTCCGCCGTACTCAGTTTCTGTCCAGGATGCGCGCAACGACGTCGCTGCGATGTCGGCGTTGCTGCGCAAGCAGGTATTCCGGCGCGCGGCACACCGTGACTAGGAACAGTGCCGTCGTGTCCACATGCCGCTCACAACCACCCTGCCACGCTCTGTCCGCCACTGACAGGAGAAAGCCGATGCGTAACCGTGAGATCAAACATCAGATGCAGGATGTCGGCGCAAAGGTTGGCGAGAAGGCGCGCCAGTATGCGGACGATGCTGGTACTACAGCGCAGAATCTGATTGATCGCGGCCGCCATCTCGGTGAACGTTTCGGCCGCCGCGGCAACCACTACAGCCGCCGCCTGACGACCACCGCCGAAGATATCGCAGACGAGGCAAATTATCATTACCGTCGCCTGCGTCGTCAGGTCAATCGGCACCCGGTGGCGACCGTGGCAATTGTCGCCGGGACCGTCGCCGCCTTCATATTGTTGCGCCGCGTTTTTCGCGGCGATGACGAAGCCTAACGGACCGCGACCAAGCGCAGGCGGCGCCGCCGGATGCTTGCTGCCCAGTTCACCCCAAAAGCCGCCCGAGGGGCTGCTTTTAGGGTAAAAGCTGGCCCCGCGGTCAGACGGTCAGCGGATTCGGTTTTTCCGGATCAAGCTTGTATTCCTTGATCGCCCGGCTGACATCCTTGGCATTGACCTTGCCCTCTTTCGCCAGGGCTGCCAGGGCCGCATGGGCAATCCAGTAGCGGTCGACCTCAAAGAACTCACGCAAGTGCGCCCGCGTGTCCGAACGGCCGAAACCATCTGTACCCAGTGCCGTGTAGCGCATGCCCTCAGGCATGAAGGCGCGGATCTGGTCGGCGAACTCCCGCACATAGTCGCTGGCGGCGATCGCCGGCCCCTGTCGTCCTTCGAGCAGACCGGTGACATACGGCACGCGCGGCTCCGCTTCCGGGTGCAGACGGTTCCAGCGCTCGGCGTCGAAGCCGTCGCGGCGCAACTCGATGAAGCTCGGGCACGACCAGATATCGGACTTCACGCCAAAATCCTTCTCCAGCAGTTCGGCCGCCGCAATCACTTCGCGCAGGATCGTGCCGGAACCGAGCAACTGTACGCGCGGCTCCGCCTTTTTCGGCTTGCCGCCGTCCTTGAACAGGTACATGCCCTTGATGATGCCGTCCTCGCTGCCTTTGGGCAGATCCGGATGGCTGTAGTTCTCGTTCATCACGGTGATGTAGTAGTAGATGTCCTCCTGCTCCTGCATCATCCGCCGCACGCCGTCGTGCAAGATCACTGCAACCTCATAGGAAAACGTGGGGTCGTACGACTTCACATTGGGTATCACGCCGGACATCAGGTGCGACTGGCCGTCCTCATGTTGCAGGCCTTCGCCATTGAGCGTGGTACGCCCGGCAGTGCCGCCGATCAGGAAGCCGCGCGAACGCATATCGCCGGCAGCCCAGGCCAGATCGCCTATGCGCTGGAAACCGAACATCGAGTAATAGATGAAGAACGGCAGCATCGCCTGGTTACTGGTCGAGTAGCTGGTCGCCGCCGCCATCCACGAAGCCATGCCGCCGGCCTCGCTGATACCTTGCTGCAGTACCTGGCCCTTCTGGTCCTCGCGGTAGTACAACAGCTGATCGGAGTCCTGCGGCCGGTATTTCTGGCCGAACGGCGCATAAATGCCGATCTGCCGGAACATTCCCTCCATACCGAAGGTGCGCGCCTCGTCGGCCACGATCGGTACCACGCGCTCGCCCAGCTGTTTGTCGCGCAGCAAGAGGTTGATACCACGTACCAAGGCCATGGTGGTGGATATCTCGCGCTCGCCGGTACCCTTGGTGATCTGCTCGAACGCCGAAAGCTCCGGTGCCTTCAGCTTTGCATCGGCCTTGCGACGACGCTGCGGCAGCGCGCCGCCCAACGCCCGACGCCGTTCCAGCATGTACTGCACCTCGGGCGAGTCCTTGCCCGGGTGGTAATACGGTACGTCCTTGAGCTTATCGTCGGGGATGGGGATCTGGAAGCGGTCGCGGAAGTGGCGCACCGAATCCTCATCCAGCTTCTTCTGCTGATGGGTCGGGTTCTGCGATTCCCCGGCCGAACCCATGCCATAACCCTTGACCGTCTTGGCCAGGATTACCGTCGGCATACCCTCGGTATTCACCGCCGCATGGTAGGCCGCATACACCTTGTGCGGATCATGCCCGCCGCGGTTCAGCCGCCAGATATCGTCGTCACTGAGGTTGGCGACCATCTCGCGCGTCTCCGGATATTTGCCGAAGAAATGCTCCCGGGTGTAGGCGCCGCCGAACGCCTTGCAGGCCTGGTACTCGCCGTCTACGGTTTCCATCATCAGCTTGCGCAGCACACCCTTGTGGTCGCGCGCCAGGAGCGGATCCCAGTAGCTGCCCCAGACCAGCTTGATCGCGTTCCAGCCGGCACCGCGGAACTCACCTTCCAGCTCCTGGACGATCTTGCCATTGCCACGCACCGGACCGTCCAGTCGCTGCAGATTGCAGTTGATCACAAAGATCAGGTTGTCCAGACCTTCGCGCCCGGCCAGCGAGATCGCGCCCAGCGATTCCGGCTCGTCGGTCTCGCCGTCGCCGAGGAAGCACCATACCTTGCGGTCGCTCTTGGGAACCAATCCGCGATGCTCAAGATACTTGAAGAACTGCGCCTGGTAGATCGCCTGGATCGGACCCAGTCCCATCGAGACCGTCGGCACCTGCCAGTAATCCGGCATCAACCACGGATGGGGATACGACGACAATGCGCGACCCTTGCCAGCCACCTCCATGCGGAACAGGTCGAGCTGATCCTCGGCCAGCCGGCCTTCGAGGAACGAGCGCGCATAGATGCCCGGGCTGGAATGACCCTGGTGGAGCACCAGGTCGCCCGGGTGATCGTCGGACGGCGCGCGCCAAAAATGATTGAAGCCTACGTCGTAGAGAGTTGCCGACGATGCAAAACTGGCGATATGCCCACCCAGCTCACCGGGTTTGCGGTTGGCCCGCACCACCATGGCCATCGCGTTCCAGCGGATCAACGAACGAATGCGCCATTCCATCGCCGGGTCGCCTGACATCTTCGCCTCGTTAGCCGGGGCAATCGTGTTGACGTATTCGGTGGTCGGATCGAACGGCAGATAGCCGCCGGAGCGGCGCGTCGAATCGACCATTCGCTCCAGCAGAAAGTGCGCCCGCTCAGTGCCATCGTGGTGGATGACCGCCTCGAGTGAGTCCAACCATTCCCGGGTTTCGGTGGGGTCGATGTCCTGATTCAGGATATCGTCGAGCTGATCCATGTGAGGTCTCCGGGATGCCTTGCGGCGTCAGGCTTGAGGGGATTCCCGCCACAGGGGAAGGTGGCGGGATCAACGCCCAAGTTTAGCTCCTGAACCCACACCCTGCCAATTCAGACGTCCATGCGTCGACGCATGGCGAGGCACCTACGGGCTTAGCAGGTACCGAGATCGAGCTCGTCGGCGATACGACCCTTCCCTGGATCAACGCGATGAGCGGTTGGCCGCACGAATCTGTGCATCGACCGCCGCCACCGCCGTCATGTTGACGATGCGACGCGCCGTCGAGGCCGAGGTCAGAATGTGTGCCGACTTGTCCAGGCCCATCAGGATCGGTCCAATCGCCACACCATCGGTCATCACCCGCACCATGTTGTAGGCGATGTTGGCTGCATCCAGATTGGGCATAACAAACAAGTTGGCGCGTCCACTGAGCGTAGTGTGCGGAAACATGCGCTGACGCAACACGTCGTCCCATGCGGTGTCGGCCTGCATTTCGCCGTCCGCCTCCAACTTGGGCGCGCGCGCTTTGAGGATCTGCCAGACCTTGCGCATCTTCGCGGCACTCGGGTTGTCATGGCTGCCGTAGTTGGAATGCGACAGCAGCGCTACCTTCGGCTCGATACCAAACTGCTTGAGGCGGTAACTGGCCTGCAAGGTGGCCTCGGCAATCTGTTCCGCGGTGGGATCGACCTGCACATGGGTATCGAGGAAAAACCAGGCACCCCGGTCATTGATCACCCCGCTCATCGCTGACGTGCACTGCACCCCCGGATCGAGGGAAAACACACTGCGCAGGTAACCGAGCTTCTTGTGATAGCGGCCGACCAGACCGCAGATCATGGCGTCGACCTCGCCCCGCTCGACCATCAGCGCGGCGATCAGGGTCGGCCGCGAGCGCACCAGGTTCTTGGCCGCCGCCGGCGTCACGCCACGACGTTCGGTCAGCGTGTGATACTGCTGCCAGTACTCGTTGAATCGTGGGTCCTCGTTGATGTTGGTCAGCTCGAAGTCGACCCCTTCGCGCATCCGCAGACCCAACCGCTCGATGCGCGTCTGAATCACGTCCGGACGTCCGATCAACACGGGGAAGGCTAAGTGCTCGTCGATCACCGTCTGCACCGCGCGCAGGACATTTTCCTCCTCGCCTTCGGCGTAAGCGACGCGCTTGCGATCCGCACGCGCCCGCTCGTACACCGGCTTCATCAGCAAACCGGTGCGGTAGATGAACTGGCCGAGTTTCTCGCGGTACGCATCCATGTCGGCAATCGGACGTGTGGCCACGCCGGACTCCATCGCCGCCAGCGCCACGGCCGGCGCCAGCATCACCAGAAGACGTGGATCGAACGGACGTGGAATCAGGTATTCGGGACCAAACGACGGTACCTCGCCGCCATAGCCGCCGAGATCGGAAGCCTCGATCCGCGCCAGCGCCGCGATCGCGCGCACGCAAGCCAGCTTCATGGCCTCGTTGATCACGGTGGCACCGACATCGAGCGCGCCACGGAAAATGTAGGGAAAGCACAGCGCGTTGTTGACCTGGTTCGGGTAGTCCGACCGCCCGGTCGCGATGATGCAGTCCGGGCGCACCCGCTTGGCATCCTCCGGCATGATCTCCGAATTGGGGTTGGCCAGGGCCAGGATCACCGGCCTGTCGGCCATCGTCGCGACCATCTCCGGCTTCAGGATGCCACCGGCAGAGAGACCGAGAAACACATCGGCACCGTCGACGATTTCGGCGAGCGTGCGCTTGTCGGTGTCCCGCGCGTAACGCAGCTTGTCCGGATCCAGCTGCTCGCGGCCGGTATACAGCACGCCTTCGCGGTCGTAAGCGAGGATATTTTCGGGCTTCAGCCCCAGCGCCACCAGCATGTCCAGACAGGCAATGCCGGCCGCACCAGCTCCCGCGGTGGCCAGCTTGACGTCCCCGATGTTCTTGCCGACTACCTCCAGCGCATTGAGCACCGCGGCACCGACGATGATCGCGGTGCCGTGCTGGTCATCGTGGAACACCGGGATCTTCATCCGCTCGCGCAGCTTGCGCTCGACGATGAAGCACTCCGGTGCCTTGATGTCTTCCAGGTTGATGCCGCCGAAGGTCGGCTCCATCGAGGCGATGATCTCGACCAGCTTGTCCGGGTCGTTTTCGGCAATCTCGATGTCGAACACATCGATACCGGCAAACTTCTGAAACAACACACCCTTGCCTTCCATCACCGGCTTGGCCGCCAGCGGGCCGATATTGCCCAGCCCCAATACCGCCGTGCCGTTGCTGATCACTGCGACCAGATTGGCGCGCGCGGTGTACTCGGCGGCCGAGCCCGGATCCTCGACGATCGCATCACAGGCAGCCGCCACTCCCGGCGAATAGGCTAGCGAAAGGTCACGCTGGGTCAGCAACGAGGTGGTCGGGGTGATCTTGATCTTGCCCGGTCGCGGCAGGCGATGATATTCGAGTGCGGCGAGACGCAATTCTTCGGGGAGGGCCATCGGATGTGTTTTGTTGAGAAAGGGGGTGTCATTCGCCACGAATGACTGTTCGTGATGGTAGCACCGGGGCGGCGCGTACCCGAGTCCGCTCGCTCACGGAAAGGCACCCGGGTCGGGGCTCGGATTGCCCAGCAGAAGTTCGTCCTCCTGCACCCGATTCATCTGGATGCGATTGACAAACAACGAAAATGCCAGCTTGCCGGCAAGCCCGTGGACATGCTGCATCCAGGGTGGCAGCCACAATGGCGGCAGGATGGCGCCGGACTCGAAAAACGGTTGCAGGCTGATCACATCCTGCAGGGCCATCTTGCCGGCAAACAGATGTCGCAGCAGATCCATGCGGCGCTGCTTCAATGCCCAGCGGAAAAAGGTGTGCACGGTGAGCAGGCCGGACAGGTAAACATTGTCCTTGGCGAATGCCGCACCGCCGCCGAGCGGCACGCCGCGAAAGACCCTTTGGGTCGAGTGGAAGCTGTCTGCCACGCTCTGCCCGCAGCCGCTGAAGTAACGGTAGACCTCGACGAAATCAGCGCCGTTGAGCGCCATGTCGATAGCCAGGATACGCAGACTGATGCGCTTGAGCCGGGTGATGTCGATCGCCCCCGACATCAGTTCGGCGAACACTGCCAGGCCCTCCTGGGTGGCGGTAACCCGCGGCGAAGTGCGACCCAGTGAACCCAGCAGGGGCTGTCGTCGTCCATTCAGCGCTGTCAGTGAATGCACAAAGGCCTCGTGCGCCAGCAATTGGTGATAGTCGTATTCGCTGAAGCTGGCACCCCCACGCAGACGAATCCGCGTCGCCCCTGCGGCAGCCTTTGCCGTCAACTCCGGGTCGACCTCGACGCGGATCTGTCCGGCACCGAAAAAGTCGTCGAGGGTTTGCACTAGCTCCGCTCGCAACGTCTCAGCCGACCGTTTGCAGTCGCGATCGTCTGCCAGCAGATCCGCACCCAACTCGTCGGATAGCTCGACAAAATAGCGGGCCGCATCGAGGTTGCTGCGCTCGCTGCCGGGAATCAGGTCGCCGGGGCGTCCGTATAAGGCGATCGACGGCGCAGTGACGCCCGCCGTACCGACAGCCTCCAGCATTTCGGCGGCAACCTGCCATGACTCGGCGGTGCGGCGCAGGTAGTCACCGAGCGGATGCCCGCTACCGGCCTCCTGCTCGATACGCGCCAGTTCGGCCCGCACGGTCGCCAATACCGGGCGTTCGTAAACCACCTCGGGCAAGACGAAGCGGCCCGCACCATACGCCTCGACCAGGCGATATTCCAGCGACGCCGGCCACGCCACGGTCGGCAGGATGTTGATACTGCGCGCCGCCGCCAGCAGACGCTGATCCAGCGCAGCGTACTGCCGTAACTCGGGTGCCACGACGGCGAGCGGGATGTCCATCACCGCCCTCGCGCATCCGCAACGCGACCTGTATGGACAGCCGGCGGAATCGCCATGGCGGGCATCCGCAACGGGCAGCGAGCAAAAGTCGGAACGGGCCACCGACGCATGGAGTCAGCCGGAAGAATCGATGGTCGCATCATAGCGCCACCAACCGCTGCAGCGTGCGACTAGTCCCGCTCGCGCTGCCCGCGATGACCTCGCGGCTGTTCGATTGGTCTACCGCCGCGCTGCTTGCGTAGGCGCGCTTCCAGTGTCGCGGCCTGCTCCTCGCGCTCGTCATGCAGCTTGAGATAATTGCGCCAGCGCCCGGGCGCAAGCTCCCCGGTATCCAGGGCTACCTGCACCGCGCAACCCGGTTCGCTGCCGTGTCCGCAGTCGGCGAAACGGCATTGCTCGGCGAGCACCTCGATATCGGCAAACAGATCCAGGTTTTCATCGCCGGTAAGCTTCAGTTCGCGCATCCCCGGGGTGTCGATCAGGCACCCGCCGCTGGGCAGCTGCAGCAGGGCGCGGTGGGTGGTGGTGTGCCGCCCGCGGCTGTCGTGACTGCGTACCGCTGCGGTCGCCATGGTGGCCGAACCGAGCAAGGTATTGGTGAGGGTTGACTTGCCGGCGCCGGAAGAGCCCACCAGTACCGCGCTGTCGCCAGGCTGCAGGTAGGGCGCGAGCACGACCACGCTAGCCGGGTCTTTGCCGTTCAAGCAGTGGATCGGCGTGCCCTCAGGCAAACGCGCACGCAAGGCGGCTATCTGCTCGGCCACACCGTCCCGAGTATCGACCTTGCTGAGAAGGACCACCGGCTGCGCACCGGAGCCTTCAGTCAGCGACAGATAGCGCTCGATCCGCGCCGCATTGAAATCGCCATCCAGCCCGGTCAGCACCAGTACATAGTCGATGTTGGTGGCGATCAGCTGCCGCTCGTACCGCTCTCCGGCCGCCGCCCGTGAAAGCACGGTGCGGCGCGGTCTCACCGCCACAATATGCGGTGGCGTGCCGTCGGCCACTTCGACAAAATCCCCGACCACCGGACGCTCGCCGGGATCGATGCCGCGCTTGAGAAAACGTCCGTCCGGCTGCGCACCAAACAAGGCATCGCCATCGTGCAACTGATAGCCTGCACGGTGCTGGGCGACTACCCGGGCCAGTCGCAGGCCGCTCGCCGCCAGGGCGTCGTCACGCCAGCCGATACGGCGCAAACGTTCGATCGTTTCGGCGTCACTCATGGGGGCATTCTGTCGACATGGTGGGGTAATTATGCACTGCTCGAGGGTAGCCATACGATGAACTGGCATCCGGCTATCCGCTGAGTTCCCATCCGGCGGTCAGTACGACACACTGACGGCCACACCATTGGCCTCAAAGGAAACGTCGGATGATCCAGGCTGCCGAGCCCTTGCGCTACCTCGCCCTGGGGGACTCTTACACCATCGGCGAAGCCGTCGCCGCCGGTGATCGATGGCCGACAACACTGGTCCGGCGCCTGCGTCGAAGCGGCACCGTCATCGGCGATCCCCAGATCATCGCCGTGACCGGCTGGACCACCGACGAGCTGGCCCTGGCCATGGATGCCGCGCAACTACGTCCGGCGTTTGATCTTGTCACCCTGCAGATCGGCGTCAACAACCAGTACCGTGGCCGCTCCGCCGGAGAATACCGTACCCAGTTCACCGCATTGCTGGCGCGCGCGATCCGACTATCCGCCGACCGCGCGACGCGGGTCGTTGCGGTTTCGATTCCGGACTGGGGTGTCACCCCGTTCGCGCACGACCACGGCCGTGACGCCAGCCGCATCGCCGACGAGCTGGATATCTTCAACGCCATCGCCCGCGATCAGGTGAGCCGCGCCGGTGCCCATTTCGTCGATATCACCGGAATGTCCCGCCGCCACCCCGGGCTGGTGGCAAAAGATGGCCTGCATCCGTCGGCCGACCAATACGCGCTGTGGGTAACGGCGATCGAACCAGTGGTTCGCGCGACCCTGCGCCGCGCTTCGCGCTAGTGCGACCACGGATTTTCCGGCCACCGCAACCGCACTGCAATCTCCCCGCCATCGCGGCGTGATGCGAGCGCGGAATACTGACGCCCCGGGCACCCCCGGGAATCCGCGCCATGAAGACCGTATATTGCCGTAGCGCTTTCATCTCCGATGTGCATTTGGGTACAGCCGACTGCAAAGCCGACTATCTGCTCGACTTCCTGCGCCATCTACATTGTGAAACCTTGTATCTGGTCGGTGACATCATCGACATGGAGGCGCTGACAAAACGGTTTTGCTGGCACCGCACCCATAGCGCCGTGGTTACGGAATTGCTGGCGATGGCGCAGCGCGGCATCGAGATCATCTACATCCCCGGTAACCACGATGCGCCATTGCGCCAGCTCGCCGGCCAGCAGGTCGGTGGCGTGCGCATCGCCCTGGATGCTACCCATATCGGTGCCGATGGGCGCCGTTACCGGGTCAGCCACGGCGACGAATTCGATCCCGAATCGAACGGGCGGCACGGCATACTGTGGTTGGGCGACGCCATGCACCGCTTGCTCTGCTGGGGCAACCGCCGGCTGTACGCACTGCGTCAGCAGAGGGCTCTCCCATATCTGCCGCTGTCGATCGTGATCAAGTCACGCATCAGTCAGGCACTCGCTTATATCCGCGCCTATGAACAGCGCGTCGCCGACGACGCCGCTGCCCGCGGTTATGATGGGCACATCTGCGGCCATATCCACTATGGGCAGGTTCGGCGGATCGACGGGGTGCTCTACCTCAACGACGGCGACTGGGTCGAACACTGCACCGCGTTGATCGAGGATCATGTCGGCGCGATGCAACTGATCCACTGGAGCGAACAGCCTGCGTTACTGGGCCGCGCCAGCCGTGAACTTGTATTGCCGTCACCGGCTACCGCGCTGGCATTGGAGCCGCTGGCCTGCCGCCACCTCGATCTGGCCGACCTGCATCCGGCAACGTGACGCTCAGTTGCGCATCAGCCAACCGGCTACCCTGGCCGAAAGACGCCTTGGCATCATGCGGGTGGCATGGGCCACCGAAGCGTTGAGCCAACCCGTAACGGTACCGCCGCGACCCGCCAGCATCGCGGCAACACCGCGCCGCGCCACGGCAGGGGCCTGCATCCGCGTCAGTCGCTGATACCAGGTGGCACGCTGACCGGACACCTCGAAAAATCCGGTGGCGGTAACGCCCGGGGAAACCACGGTGCAGCGCACCCCGCTGCCGCGCAACTCGCAATCGAGCGCGTACGAAAACTCCAGCACATAGGATTTTGCTGCCGCGTACGCCGCATAACCGGGCGTTGGCTGGAAGGCTGCCGTGGACGCCACCTGCAGCACCCGGCCGAAACCCCGTGTGCGCATCGCCGGTACGAACAGCCGCGTCAGATGGCTTAGCGCCATCACATCCACGGTAAGCATCGCCTCCACGCGGGACCACGCCGTATCGGCGAATGCGCCGAACACCCCGAAACCGGCGTTATTGACCAGCACATCCACCGCGATGCCCTCGGCGGCAAGCCGGGCGGCGAGTGCTTCCCGCGCCGCTGCATCGACCAAATCGGTGGGATGGACATGAACGATTGTCCCGCTGGCGCGCAGCTCGCGCGCCAGCGCCTCCATCGGGGCTTCGCTACGCGCAACCAGCACCATCGCGCAACCATGCATGGCTAGCTCACGGGCGAACGCGGCGCCCAGACCGCCAGATGCGCCGGTAACCAAGGCAGTACGACCGGCCAAAGAGGTTTTCATCGGGTTATCTCCCTGTATTGGAGGCAAGTCATCAGGCCCCGTTCCGGCCCCGAACTGTCTACGACGCGTGCTTGACCTGCGCGGTATCATGCCCATCTATCCCCAGTGTCCCACGGAGTGTACCCATGTCCCTCGAGCCCGCCACCCGCCAACGCATCGATGCCCTGCTCGCCGAACACCGCGTGGTGCTGTTCATGAAAGGCGACCGGCAACAGCCGATGTGCGGCTTCTCCGCCGCTGCCACCAATATGCTCAATGAGCTCTTGCCCGACTATCAAACCGTCAACGTGCTGGAAGATCCGGAAATTCGCGAGGGCATCAAGATCTACGGTGACTGGCCCACCATTCCACAGCTCTACGTGGAAGGCGAACTGATAGGCGGTTCCGACATCATCCGCCAGCTCTATACCAGTGGCGAACTGCACACCTTGTTCGGCGCACCGCTGCCCGACCGTACGCCGCCGGAAATCACCATCACCGACGCCGCCGCCGAGGCGATTCGCCAGGGCACCGCCGATGCGCAAGGCGTGGTCCTGCATCTGGAGATCGGCCCCGACCACAGCGCGGGATTCCAGCTGGCCCCCGCCGGCGAGCACGACATCGTGACCCATGCCAACGGACTGGAAGTGCACTTCGATCCGGCCAGTGCGCAACGCGCCAAGGGCATCGTGATCGACTGGGTGTCCACCGTGCAGGGCGAAGGGCTCAGCCTGAAATTCCCCGGCGCCCGGGAAATCGCCACGCTCAGCGTGCAGCAGTTGCAGGCGCGTCTCGCTGCCGGCGATATCACCCTGATCGACGTGCGCCCCGCCCAGGGCCGTGCCCAGGCCGCGCCGCTGTCGCAGGCGCGCATTCTGGAAGACGAAGGCTACGAAAGCCTCGCCGCCCTGCCCAAGGACACCCCGCTGGCGTTCATCTGCCACCATGGCATCTCCAGCCGCGGCATGGCCGAACGCTTCGTCGCGCACGGCTTCAGCAACGTGCATAACGTCGAGGGCGGCATGGATGCCTGGGCTGCCGAGATAGATCCGGACGTGCCGCGGTATTGAGTCGACTCGCTGGTGTTGAATTCCAAAAAAAAGCACCCCCGCAAAGGCGGGGGTGCTTTTTTACCTCCATCAACGTTCGGCCGTTGATGTCATGCGCGATCAGAAGTCGTAGCTGACCGAAAGCCGCAGGTAACGCGGCTGCGTCATGTAGAGCGGGACCTGATAGTTCACACTGGTGGTGCCCGGACCCGATTCGGAGTAGGCCCGGAACTGGGTGATCTTCTGTTGATCGAACACGTTGTAGATCATCGCATCGAACGCCAGCTTCTTGCCCGCCCACGCCGGCCGGTATTCAGCATTCAGGCTGAGGATTTCCTGCCACGGCGTGCGTCCGGTGGAACCCGGAGGTGCCGGTGTGCCGTTCGGCCCGCAGAAGTGATAGGAACCGCCGTAGCCGAATGGATCCACCTGCTGCGCACCGAAGTAACCCAGACAGACCTTCGGGGTACCCGACAAGACCTGCAGGTTGCCGCCGATAAGCCACTCGGGCGTGAGTTGATAGTAACCGTAGGCCTTAAGCTGATGCCTACGATCATTTGCTTGCGAACCACCGGAATACGTCATCACACCACTGTTGTCCCACGCTTCACTCTGGGACACATCCTGCTGGCCGATCGAGGACAGGACCGAGCCCTCGTAATTGCCGTAGCTGTGCGACCAGACGTAGTCGATCCGGCCAAACCACTTGCCGTCGAACGGATGTTCCAGATAGAGACCGAGCGCGCCGTACCGACGTTTCATTCGTGGCATGCCCCAGGCCGACCACGGCACCGTCAAGGTGCTGTATCCGCCGCCGGTCGCGTTGGGCACATTGAAGGTTGAAAGCCTGCCGGGATTCATGATGTAGCAGCCCGAACCCTGAGCCGCAACCGGATCAAGACCTTGCTGCGTAGCGGCAGCAGCCAGGGTATCACCCTGACAGACATCGTCGAGCGCGTTGCGCAATACCCGGAACGTTGCCTTGGCACCGTACACCCACTTCTGCCCGAACATGTTCAGTGACTTGTCGAAGCCCGCGATGTACTCGTCCTGATATTCCGCCTTGGCGTTCTTGCTGGTTACCGTCTTCGGGTCAGGTGGCTGGCCGAATTCGTTGTTGGCCGAAACGCCCGGATAGCGACTCTGCGTGATCTGGGTCAGCCCGGTAGGCGCACCCGTGGTCGGGTCGATGCCGGTATAAGTGAAATACTGATCCGTGAAGATGCTGCCAGCAGCGCCGCGAACCGCGACATTGGCCGGTTCATCCAAATAGTAGCGACCCGCATTGCCATAGACCTTAAGGCTGGAATCACCATACACATCCCAGGTAAAGCCGAGGCGCGGAGCCAGCTGCGGTTTAGTCAAGCGCAGGTATGCCGCACCCGCCGGGTTGTAGTTGGTGAACTGATCATTGCGCAAGCCGAGCGACAAAAGCAGACGATCATTCACCTGCCACTTGTCCTCAATGTATTGAGCCGTCTGTTTTACCCTGACGCTGGCCGAATTAGAGTAAATTTCCTGCGCAACATAATAGCCCTGACCACCTGGCGCACCGACACTCTCACCAGGCAGTGTGCTGATCGGCAGATTCGGCGCGCCCTGACCATAGACCCAGAAGTAACCTGGTCCGGTCGGGGCCGTACCGATATCGATAGCTCGGACATCGAGATTGTCGATACCCGCGGTGATCGAATGGTTGCCCACCTTGTAATTGATGTCCAAATGCAGATTGGTGGATTTGTCGTGCGCACGGGGATCATTCGCCGTCGCGGCGGTTTGTGTACCCACATAACCAGGAGGGGGAGCGTACGCGGGATTCTGGAACTGTGAATTGATGACGTAAGCGTCGGGTCCACCGGCCGCCTGGGTATAATTGGTCTGGGTCATCTTGCCGTACAAGGCCTCAACCGTGAGGTTGTCGGTCAGATAACCGGTGTATTTGGCGATATACGCGTCGGCGCCATCCTTGGTATGGGTTGCCGGCGACAAGTACGCACCTCGCGTACCCCTGTTCTGGCCCGGGGTATAAGTGTAGCTGTAGACATTACCCGAGTACGACGTCTTGTTTGATGCACCCGTGAATTCAAGGATGTTGTTGTCGTTAATGTTCCAATCGATCTTGCCGTACCACTTCGGCCGCGAATAACTGTAGGTGGTATCCGTCTGCGTGTTGACGTTTGCCACATCGTTGCCGCTGACGATGTGATCCGCCTCGACCGCACCGAAGATGAACAATTTGTCCTTGATCAGCGGACCGCCAAAATAGGCATCTTCAATGTGCTCCCACGACTTGTTGCGGGCTCGGTAGCGATAGATTTGCCCCTGCCTGCCGCCGTTTGCATTGGCCTTGAATTGCGGGCCGCTCGGATAGAACTGGTTGGCAGGATCCGCCATGCCGAAATCAGGTTGCCACAACACCTTGGCGCCGAAGTGCCATTCATTAGTGCCGCGCTTGCCCACGAGGCTAAGTACACCACCGTCGGAACGACCGTAGGCGGCACCGTAGCCACCCGTCAACACCTGTTCCTGATCGATCGCGCCATAGGGCAAAGTCAGGCCGCCGAAATTGTGCAGCAGATCGGTAGTGTTGAAGCCATTAAGGTAATAGGCGTTCTCCGCCACTGAAGAACCACCGAACGACACCAGAGTCTGGCCGGTGGGACCGGTGAAGTAGCCGCTGCCGGTATTCACGCCAGGTGCCAGCAAGGCAACGGCTTCCGCGCTGCGCTGCAACGGCAGCCTGGCAAGTTGTTGGGACGTCACCACGGTGCGGGTATCGACCTGGCTAACGTCGATGGCGGGCAGCGCACTTGCGGTAACCGTCAATGCGTTGAGCGTGGTGGTATTCGGGGCGCCCCCAAACGAGACCTTGGTGCCTGCACCCACGATGAGCGTAACGTTGTTGCGCTGATCAACGGTCTTGCCGTTCTGGCGCAGAGTGACTGTATACGTGCCCAGAGGCAAAGCGCCTGCAGCATACCGGCCACTGGAATCCACTGGCACTTCACGGTTGAGGCCGTTGGCGTTCTGGATGAGTACGGTTTCGCCGGCAGCGACGGGTGCCGTACCAAAGATCGTGCCGGTGGTCGACTGGGCCAACACCTGACCCGTCATGCCAAAGGCAGCAGCAACCGCCATCGTCAAGGCAGTGCGGCGTAGCAGCCCGGATCTCCTCGTATCGGTATAAATATGTTTTTTCATTAACTAATGACTCCCCGAAAATTGTGTTGCAACCCTTGCTTGAGTTTGACCTCGATAAAAATTGACGACGGGGTATAAGACCGCCGCCATCAGTGATGAATATAATAATCCATGAAGCAGATAGATTTATTCATCCTCCGGTCTTGCCTACCCACAAACCCTGACCACTTTCAATTGCAAGATCTGCCACACGACAATGTCATCAAAACGTCGCGCAGCGCGCTGAGGGTATGTTTTCCGGTAACGAAAAGTCAACAATAGTTAATAATTTCGAAAACAACATTTTCTTGCTTACTTCCAACAATTTATTGCGGCTTGTACGTCAAGTATTTACGGTCAAGCTCTAGCAAATTACGTAAACTACTTTACTATTGTTTTATATGGAATTTATTCACCCTGGCACTATATTTTACGGCCGCGGCGTCAACCCGTATAAACCCCATGCAACGCACAAGTTTTTGCGCGTCCTCGCGACTGTTTGCGCTTGTCCGGTGGATTTCGATGAGTGAATCAGGCCGAGACTGGTCCCGGAGAGATTTGAGCCGGTGCGAGCGGCCGCACGGCCTGACGCGTTCATAAAAAGAAAGCCTCTGAACGGCCCACGGCATGTCACCACATAAGCTCCTTAAGAACGGCTGAGAGACGGGATTCCGGGGCAAGTGAGGTAGTATCTGTCGATGATTTCGCAGACGCTCTCCACCGCCGAAAATCGTCTTCGCCGTCGGGCGCGGCAATACATTGACAACCAGCAACTGGGGGCGGCGCAAGCCACGCTCGAGGCCCTGATACAACGCGTACCGGAAGACACCCCTGCACGCATGGATCTCGCCAGGGTGTTGCTATGGCGCGATCTGCCGCGAGCGGCGACCACCCACCTGCTGCAGGCCGTGGACAGGCCTCCCGACGAGCCAGCGCCGCTCATTCAGCTGACTCAGCAACTACTCCACTGCGGCGAGGTGGTGGCAGCACGCGCCTGTCTGGACCATCTGGCGCGTCTACCCTCGCCGGAGGCCTCCGTACTCGCAGCGCAAGCTCATTTGAAATGGATGGTCGGAGAAATTCCGGTGGCCAGAACCTGGATGGACCGCGCGATCGCGGCCGGGATCGACACCCCGAACGAACACCATACCCAAGCCATGCTCTACCAGTTCACAGGTGAGGTTTCCCGAGCTGAGCAGATGCTTGAGACGTGTCTTCGCCGCTGGCCCCGCTTTGGCACAGCCGTCATGTCCTTGGCGAATATGCGTAGACAGACGCGGGAATCGAACCATCTGGCATTTCTGTCCGAGCAGCTTCAGCGGATGCCGGCGAACCCCTCAGACCCAAGCGGCCAGCTGACCCGCGCGCAGTTTGAAGCGGCAGTATTCAAGGAGCTCGACGACCTTGGTCGTTTCGACGAAGCGTGGCCCGCACTTGAGCGCAGCAAGGCCATCATGTCGACCTTGAATCCCTACGACGCCAGTGGCGAGGCGGCTGTGATCGATGCGCTGATCAGCCAGTCCGAATCGATCATCGCCGGCCCGGATGTTGCGGTAACCGGAGCCGACGAACCGACGCCCATCTTCATTGTCGGCATGCCGCGGTCGGGCACCACTCTTCTCGACCGCATGCTCTCCAGCCATTCGGCCGTGGTTTCTGCCGGTGAGATCAACGATTTTGTACGGCAGTTGCACTGGGCTGCCGACGTCGCCCCCGGCGGCATTGACGCGATGCTGCGGGTGATACGCCACAGTCCGAAGATCGACTTCGCCGAACTCGGCACCCGCTACCTGAAGCAGACGCAATGGCGTGCTGAGGGACACCGTTTCTACATCGACAAGCTGCCGATCAATGTCCAGATGGTCCCGTTTATCCGTCGCGCCTTGCCACATGCACCGCTACTGCACATGGTTCGCGAACCGATGGAAGTGTGCTTCTCCAACTTCCGCGCCATGTTTGGCGATGTTTCCGCCTACAGCAACGACATGCAGGCGGTCGCCCGACACTATGGCCAGTACGCGCGTCTGACGCATCAATGGCACACCACGATGCCCGGCGCAATGCTCGACGTGTCCTATGAGGCGCTGGTGCGGAAGCCGGATGTCGTCCTGCAAAGGGTACTGAAGCATTGCGGGCTGGAGTTCGAAGCCAGTTGTCTGCGTCCGGAACGCAACGCCGCCCCGGTAGCTACACCCAGCAGTGCCCAGGTACGTGAGTCCATTCACACGCGTGGTCTCGCCCAATCGCAGCACTATGCGCGACATCTGGAACCGTTGCGGCTGGCGCTTGCTGGCTCGCTTCAACCAGCGCGCGTGCAGCCCTAGCAGCAAGCTGTCATGAAGCATGTTCGCGACGCTCAGGCAGATCAAGCAATACCCGGACGCCAACAGCGTCCTCATGGATGCACGACGCGGGCTACATCTGTTCCGGCTTGTGCGCGTGTTTCGGCGGCGGCAGAGGACAGCGCGCGGCGCGCGACGTTCGGGTAATGGCCATTTGGCACCCTGCGGAGGATGCGGATACCATCCATCGATGGATGCATTGAACAACCTCGCGAGGCCAGCCGATCTTCGCCGCGATGCTCGCCAGTACGTCGACACGCAGCAATGGGTTGCGGCCCAAAACGCCCTCGAATCACTCCTGCACTACACACCACGCGATGTTTCAGTGCGCATGGAGCTTGCCAGTGTGCTGCTCAGGCGCGGCCAGATGCGTGCGGCAACCCGGGCGTTCCTGCAGGCCGTACCCTTGCTGCCCAATGACACGTCGCTGATCGCGCAATTGGCATGGCATTTGTCGATCCATGGCGAAACGCTGGCAGCGCGCGCCTGTGCTGCGCACCTTGAACGTGCACCCGCCCCACCTACCGAGGTGCTCACCGAGCAGGCCCAGTTGCGCTGGATGCTGGGGGAGATACCCGCCGCAAGGGAACGCATGGATCGGGCGGTGGCGGGAGGCATCGCCAGCGCGGGGGAGTATTACCTGAACGCCATGCTGTTCCAGTTTAGCGGACGCATCGATGAGGCCGAGGCGACACTGCGGGATTGTCTGCGGCGCTGGCCGGACTATGGCGATGCCGCGGTAGTGCTGGCGAATTTGCGCAGGCATACCCCGACGGCCAACGACTTGGCGGTGTTGCGCGAAAGCCTTGAGCGGATTCCCGAAAATTCCGCAGATGCGCGGGTACGGTTTGTCCGCGCCGAATTCGAATCGGCGCTGTTCAAAGTCCTCGACGATCTCGGTCGTTACGACGAAGCGTGGGCGGCGATGGCGAGAAGCAATGCGTCCATGCATGAACTGAATCCGTATGATGCGGCAAGCGAGACCGCCTTGACCGATGCACTGCTGCAGGTACCCGGCGCAGCATCCCTACCGCCCGCTACCACACCGGCGCCTACTGGCCCCACACCCATCTTCATTGTCGGTCTGCCGCGTTCAGGCACAACCCTTCTAGACCACATGCTGTCCGCTCACTCCAATGTGGTTTCCGCCGGCGAGATCCACGACTTCCAGCATCAGGTGCACTGGATGGCGGATGTTGCGCCAAATGGCGTGCACAGTCTGCTGAAGGCAACTGCGACCTTCACCGACATGGATTTCGCGGAACTCGGAGCACGCTATCTCCGACAGACTCAATGGCGTGCGCAGGGACACAGGTATTACATCGACAAGCTGCCGAGCAACATTCGCCTGGCTTCCTTCATCCGCCGTGCCTTGCCGCATGCACCGATCCTGCATATGGTGCGTGCGCCGATGGATGTGTGCTTTTCCAATCTGAAGGCCATGTTCGGCAATGCTTCAGCCTACTGTTACGAGATGAAGGCACTGGCGCACTACTACGGGCAGTACAGGCGTCTGGTAAACCATGTGCATGCCACCCTTCCCGGAGGCATGCTCGATGTGTCCTACGCCGCTTTGGTCAGCGAACCGGAAGCCACCCTGGGTCGGGTACTGGATCACTGCGGGCTGGCGATGGAAGATGCCTGCCTGCATCCGGAGCGCAACGCGGCGGCGGTCGCCACGCCAAGCAGCGTGCAGGTACGGGAACCCGTCCATACACGCAACGTCGGTCAATGGGAACACTACGCCAAGCAGCTGGAGCCCTTGCGGCAGGCGCTCGGTTGAAAGCTCTTGTCGGCACCGCCACGACGATGCCGGCCCGGGTCACACGCGTTACGCATATCGCGGAGCGCGCCGCGACCTGCCATGGCTACGACGTGTCCAGCAGCGGGAGATCTCGGTCTGGCATATCGAGCCCGCCCTTCGCTGACATAGGCTTTGCAGCAACCAGAACAGGTATCGAAAATCGATGACCACCGATGTGATTTCCACAGAGAGCCGTCTTCGCCGTCGCGCCAGCCAGTACCTGGCGGCAGGCCTGCTGGATGCAGCGCAGGCGACACTCGAGTCTTTGCTGCAGCTGACCCCGCACGATGCCCACGCGCGCGTCGAGCTCGCCGGCGTGATACGTCAACGCGGCCGGTTGCGCGCCTCTCTCCATCACTTGCTGCAGGTCGCGAACACGCTGCCCGACGATATTCAACTGATCGTCGAGTTGATACGCCAGTTGTACTTCAACGGGGAAATCGTGGCTGCGCGCGCCTGCATGGATCACCCTGCGATGAAGCGCCAACTGTCAGCCCCCATGCTGGCCAGCCAGGCCCAATTGCGCTGGATGTTCGGCGAAATGGCGTCGGCGAAGGCGCTGATGGAGCAGGCGCTGGCGGCAGGGGTCGACACGCCGGACGCGCTCTACCTGCATGCGATGCTGTGTCAGTACACCGGAGACATCAGGCAAGCCGATACCGTGCTTCAGGATTACCTGCATCGCTGGCCTGATTCCGGCGACGCCGCGGTGGCGCAGGCCAATCTGCGCAGGCAGACACCGGCAAGCAACCACCTCGACACCTTGCAAGCGCAGCTGCGGCGCATCCCGGCGAATAGCTCGTTACCGACGGACCGCTTTGCGCGGGCCAACTTCGAGTCCGCGCGGTTCAAGGAGCTTGACGACCTTGGCCGGTATGCCGAGGCATGGCCAGCACTGGCAGCCAGCAACGCGCTGATGCACGCACTCAGTCCGTATGACGAAGCCGGCGAAAGTGCGGTGACTGAAGCGCTTATCCGCGCGTCGCAGGCCATCGGTACGGCGTCTATCGGGACGCGTACTGCTTTTGTCGGTCCTGTCCCGATCTTCATCGTTGGCATGCCGCGTTCGGGCACGACCTTGCTTGATCGCATGATTTCCAGCCACTCGCAAGTTGTTTCCGCAGGCGAAATCAATGACTTTCGGCGCCAGTTGCTGTGGATGTCCGACGTTCCTGCAAGTGGTGTGCAAGGCATGCTGAAAGCGCTCGAGCGCAGCCCGATCGTTGATTTCGCGGAATGGGGCAGGCGCTATCTGATGCAGACGCAATGGCGCGCACAAGGACGCCGTTACTACATCGACAAACTGCCGATCAACGTGCGGATGGTCCCTTTCATCCACCGCGCGCTACCGCATGCACCTATCCTGCACATGGTCCGCGAGCCGATGGACACCTGTTTCTCCAATCTCAAGGCGATGCTCGGTCCTGCTTCGGCATATAGCTACGACATGCCGTCACTGGCCCACTACTACACGCAGTACGTCCGACTCACCGCGCACTGGCGCAGCGCATTCCCCAATGCGATGCTGGACGTTTCCTACACTGCGCTGGTTACCGACACGGAAACGACGCTGCGCGGGGTTCTGGCGCACTGCGGACTGGAGCTTGAGGAGCACTGCCTGCACCCGGAACGCAACGCGGCACCGGTAGCCACACCCAGCAGCGCACAGGTTCGCGAAGCGGTCCACACCCGCAGTCTCGGCGAGTGGCGACACTACGAAGCACAGCTTGAGCCGCTGCAACTGGCGCTTGCAGAAGCATGTACCCAGGTGCCGTCGGCTTAATGTTTCAGCCCGCCCGATGGATGCCGCTTGCAACTCCATTACCTGACGGAAGCTTGGCCAGCGTTTCTGTGCACCAGCCTCTTCCAAAACGTAGCGGCCAGCTGTGTGGCCATTTTCTCCAGACGAAAGCGTTTGTAGCCGTGGCTGCGGGGCTCATCGAACGACCCGTGGTACCGACTTCTCCCGGCCCAAGCGAACTCATTGTCCCGAGACGCAGGATGCGTTGTTGGGTGCCAAGAGAACCACCGGCCGCGAGGCCGGTGGTTCTAGTTGCTCACGTAGCAGCCACTGCGATTAGTAGTCGTACGACACCGAGAAGCGAACATACCGCGGCATCTCGCGAGAGATCGGGATATGGAAGGTGTTCGATACGATGTAATCCGCCGTGGAATACGAAGTGTTACCGCTGCCGGCCGCGAACCCAGGATCTGTTTGGGTCGCCTTCTGCTCGTTGAACACGTTGTAAATGTCAACCTTGAATGCCAGCTTCTTGTCGGCGAAGTTCGGTGTATACCGCACACCGAGGTTGAGCGTGTGTGTCCACGGTGTGTGCTGGTAGCCCGGGTGAATCTCCTTGCCCGCACAGAAGTGGTAGTTCGGACCATAACCCGTCGGATCGGTCAAACCCGCACCGAAATAGCCCAGACACTCCTCAGCCACGCCGGACTGCATCAGCGCCGTGGCCGAGACCAGCCACTCCGGGGTGAGCTGATAGGCACCAAACATGCGCAGCACGTGCTTGCGGCTGTTCATCAGCTGGCCATTCGCGCCGGCCATTAGCTGCCAGGAATCCCAGTCTTCGGTCTTCGAGATATCGGCCTGGCCGAAGTCCGGTCGGGTCTGACCTGCGGTGTTGCCGTTGGCGTTGGTCAAGGTGTAGTCCACGCGACCGTACCACTTGCCATCAAATGGATGCTCCAGATACAGGTTCAGCGACGTGTAATTGCGCTTCGGCTTCTGCAGATAGCCCCAGTCGGCCTGAGTCATGGTGACGCTGGTATAGGTGCCGTCTGCCTTCTTCAAGGACAAGCTGTTGCTCTGACCCGGATTGATCAGGCGGCAGTAGGCGGCACCGTAGAGCGAGTCATAGTACTGGTTCGGGTCCAGACCCATCTTGGTCATCTTGGCGGCAATCTGGCCGGGCGAACATTCATCATCAATTACCGTGCCCAACTTGCGGTACATCGCCTTGGCGCCGTACACCCACTTTTCGTTCAACTGCTTGTCGAAGCCGACGATCAGCTCATCGATGTACTGCGGACGCAGATTGGACGCGGCCACCTGCCCGGGATCTTTCGGGGTACCCACCTCGCCATCCGGCGAATACTGTGGACGTGTCACAGCCAAGCCAGTCGGCACACCGGTGGTTGGATCGATACCCGTGTAGCTGTACCAGGTCTCGACGTAGGTGGAACGGTTGGCAGCACGCTTGGCTACGCTGTTGGGTAGCGCCAAGTAATAACGGCCCAGGTTGCCATAGACCTTGAACGTCGAGTCTCCGTTGACATCCCAGCTGGCGCCGATGCGCGGCTCCCACTGGTTCTTCATGTCGACAAAGGCCTGGCCCAGATCGTTGTTGTTGATGTAGTGCTCATTACGCACGCCGATGTTCAACTGGACGTTCTGCGCGACCTGCCAGATATCCTGCAAGTAGAACGCCTTCTGGCTGGTTGTCATGCTGGTAGTGTCGAAGATCGAGTACTTGCGTACCGTGGTGCCGCCGGGACGGTAGTACCAGAAGTAGTTCGGCCCCGAGGTCAGACGCCCCTGGTCATGCGCGCTGTAGTTCATGTTGTCGATACCTACGCCAAGCAAATGGCTGTCCAGCTGGTAGCTGAAGTCGACACGCAGGCCATGAGTGCCATCGGCGGCGTCGGGCGAACCGACATAGGTATTGGTCTGACTATTGGTGATACCGGTGTTCGGGTTCGTGCCCGCGGCCCAGAACGCTGGATTTTGGTATCTGCCACCGAGGATACGCGGCAGGGTGCTTGGATTGCCCAGTTGGGTCGGATTACTGAACGTACCCTTACCCCACAACACGCTTAAGGTGGCGTTGTCGCTGATATAGCTGGTGTAGTGGGCGATCAGGAACCGCGCATCGTTGTGCACCTTGTCGTTGTGGGTGATAAAGGCACCGCGCTGAAAGGTGTTGTAGTCGAAGTTATACGTCGATCCCGTGCCATTGGTCTGCTTTTGGTCGAGAACCGTCGCTTCCAAGGTGTTGTTGTTGTCGATATTCCAGTTGACCTTGCCGTAATAGCGGGTGGTGTTGTCGCTGTACTCCCGCAAGCGGCCATCCGTGATGTTGGACACACTGGTGCCGTGGGTCCTTTTGTGCTCAACCCCCAGGAAAAAGAACAGTTTATCCTTGATCAACGGGCCGCTGACATAGGCTGAGTTGATCTCTTCTGAGCTGTTGGTCTTACCGCCATAGCTGTAAAGCGTACCCGGCAGGGTCGGGTCAGCGAGGGCATACGGAGCGGTGAGACTGATGCTTGGATAATTAAGGTTGTCCACGCTATCGGACCAGGACTCGGGAGCAATGCTATACAGGGCACCAAAATGCCACTGATCAGTGCCGCTCTTGCCGATCTGGTTGATTACGCCGCCGTCGGAACGACCGTACTTAGCGCCATAACCACCGCTCAGGGTTTCCTGTTGGGAGATCGCGCCGTAAGGCAGCTGGAAGCCACCGAGGTTCTTGAACGGGTCGCCCGTGGAAAAGCCGTTGACGTAGTAGGAATTCTCAGCTACGCCCGAACCACCGAAGGACACCAGATTACCAAAGTAGGCACCGGCACCTTGGGCCGTATTCGGCGCCAGCAGTGCGATGGCCTCTGCACTTTGCTGGAGTGGCAACTGCAGCAGTTGCTTCGCCGTAATGACCGTACTCGAGTTGACGCTGGTTACATCGATAGCCGGAAGCACGCCGGCGGTAACGGTGACGGCGGACATTTCGGTCGTGGGCTTGGCGACGAACGAAACCGAGGAACCGGCGTTGGGCGCCAGCGCGATGCCTTTGCGCGAGTCCACGACAGCACCATCTTTCTTCAAGGTGACCGTGTAGACGCCAGTGGGCATGTTGCCGGCGCGAAACTGACCTGCACCGTCCACCGCCACTTCACGTGAAATGCCTGAGTTGTTGGTGATAAGTACCGTTTCGCCGGCGGCCACTGGGGCCGTACCGAAGATCGTACCCGTAGTGGACTGGGCAGCTACCTGGCCCGTCATGGCAAGCGCGGCGGTCACCGCCACCGTCAAGGCAGTGCGGCGCACCAGCCCGGATTTTCTGAGATTGGTATAACTTTGACGCTTTATGGACATAACGGCTCCCCAGCACGATTTATCTCGTGATATCTTGAATTTACGATTAAAAAAAACACTAAAAGTGTTAGGTACCTAGTGCCTCAAAGGCAGGTACGCATTAATAACCGCAGAAAGTTACTTCCCCGTTTTTGCTGATTTACAAGTCAACGAATATTTGCGCCCCTGTGGACGATATCTTGCGTATTGCCAAGTATCCGGAGACGTTGTTCAGCGACCTCGAGACTAAACAGTCGCGTAACAAAAAGTCAACACCCGTTATTATTTGCGTATAATCGCAAATTGATGCGCTCAACAATGCGAAATTTACTGCGGTTCGGCACTAATAAATCGGCCTTCTTCGGGGATCTCCCCGCAAGATCGTCATTGTCTCCTCGCAGCCGCAAGATTTAGCGATCAGTCTTCGAAGGCCTCCTCGGCGGTGCGCGCAGTCAGAACTCCCTCTTGTCGACCAAGTCAGGCCTTCGGAGTCGACGTCGGGCTACCGATTGTCCGGTAGTAAGACTGGCGCTGTGGACCCGAGGCACCGAAAGCGATGGCGACGTGCAGCTCATCAATGCCCCCAACCCTTTCGCCACCGACGAGCGGGCATAATGGCCACCTGTAGCCAACACCAGTGCGGCGGCGAGATGCGGATTGCTGACGTTACCTGCGCCACGAAGAAGTCGCGCGTAGGCATGGGGCGGCGAAATCTTGGAGACCGGATGACACCACGATTGGAAGGGTTGAGTCAGCAAGCGGCGAGCTGCATGACGGCTGTCGCGACGGCTCTCGATGCAGGGCGCGTGGACGAGGCAGACCGCCAGCTTGCCGAGCTGCCGGCCGCACAGCGTGAGCATCCCGAGGCGCTGCGCATGCAGGCCGGAATCCACGGGATGCGAGGGCAGCATCAGGACGCGATAAGCTGCATGCGCCGCGCACTGGCGAAGCGCCCCGGCGATCCGGTCTACCACAATACCTTGGGCACCTTGCTGGGCCAGGCAGGCCAATACGATGCGGCCGTGACAACGTTGCGGCTGACTTGTGAATTGCAACCCGACATGGCGGATGCCTGGTACAACCTTGGCGTCATGCTTACACGCTGCGTACGCAACGAAGAGGCCGTGCCGGCCTTGCAGCGCGCGGTGGATTTGGCGGCCGATCACATGGATGCGCGGGCGCTGCTGGCCGACCTGTTACGGATGCGCGGCGATGTCGTCGCAGCGGCCAGCACCTATCGTCAGATGATTGCCGAACGTCCATGGGCCGGGATGGCCTGGTGGGGTTTGGCCGATCTGAAAACCCTGCGCCTGGACGAAAACGACATTCTTCAGATGCAGGCTGCACTGCGACAACCTGCGGCCACGGCAGACGATCTGATCGCCATCGGCTTTGCCTTGGCCAAGGCATTCGACGACAACCGCCGCTATAGCGATGCACTCGATGCCTTGCGGCAAGCCAATGCCCGGGCGAGGCAGCGCCAGAAATGGAAGCGCACCGGCTATTCGGCGGCGAGCAATGCGCTCCCTGAGGCCTTTACGCCAATCCCCGTCAATGCCACTGAAGATTTGGGTCGCGAGGTCATCTTCATCGTCGGCCTGCCGCGCTCGGGGTCGACGCTCGTCGAGCAGATTCTGGCTTCGCATTCGACGGTACAGGGCGCCGGCGAGCTGGCGGATCTGCCCCAGGTGCTCGCCGAGGAGTCGCGGCGGCGCAATATGCCGTTTCCGCGCTGGGTCAACGCGATGGAGCCCGCGGACTGGGAGCGTCTAGGCCAGCGCTACCTGTCGCGCACTGCGCATTGGCGGCGCGAACGGCCCTTGTTTACCGACAAGCTGCCGGGCAACTGGATTTATATAGGCGCGATCCGGGCGATGTTGCCGGGAGCGCATATCATCGGTTGCCGCCGCGACCCATTAGAGACGTGCTTTTCGTGCTACCGCCAGCGCATGGACAACAACGAGTACGCGCGTGATTTCGAGGATCTGGCAAGTTTCTGGCGCGACTGTGATCGCAGCCTGCAGCATTGGAGCGGTCTGTCTCCGGATCGCGTCCTGCAGCATGATTACGAAGCCATGCTGGCGGACCCCTCGGCTCAGATACGCCGACTGCTGGCGTTCTGCGAGTTGCCTTTCGAAGAAGCTTGCCTGCGTTTTCATGAAATTACCCGTGAAGTGCGTTCGCCCAGCGCGACCCAGGTACGTCAACCCCTACGCAAAGACACCGCACGAACGGCGCATTATGGCGCCTTGCTTGATCCGCTGCGCAGGGCTCTCGGTCTGCCTGGCTGGCAAGGCTGAGCGAGATGGCGACCCCACGAGATGGCGCTTCAGCGACGCTTGCACAGGTTGCGTTGATGACCTACGACAATAGTGATGGCAGTTGCGCCAGCTTGCTCGATACCCTCGCTGGCGGCGGTGAGGAGCACTGGCTTGCCTGTGCCCAGGAACTCGTTCTGCGCGGAAATATCACGGTGGCGCTGCGGGTACTCAGCGCCGCCGTATCCGCACATCCTAGATCCACGGAAGTGCGACTGGCCCTTGCCGGCGTGCTGCTGGAGAGCGACGCCGGAGAACGCGCAGAAGCGCTGCTGCGTGCCGTACTCGCCGACAATCCGGATCATGCAGCCGCCGCCTTTTTGCTGACGGGGGTGTTGAAGGGGCAAGGCCGGATGGCCGCCCTCGCCGACGTCATGCGAAGTTTGTTCCGGCACCCAGGCCATGATCCCGAACAGGTCATTCGCGCCATCGAATTACTCGATGACTGCGAACGCAAGCAGGATGCGTCCGACATCTGCGAAGCGGAGATCGCCGAGGGATCGAGGGATCCGCGACTGTATGCCTACGCCGGGATGCTACTGTCCCAGCTCGGACAATTTGAACTGTCCCGTCGGCGCCGCGAATTCGCCATCGCCAACAGCGCCAGGGCCGTTGAATGGCAGGTACCCCAGGGCTTGGCCGACCTGCAGCGTTATGCGAGCCGCGAGCACCCCGACTTCGCCCTGTTCGACGCCTGCCTGCAACAAGCCGACTTGAGTGCGCAGGCGCGAACATCCCTGCTATTCGCCATGGGCAAGGCGCATGACGATATCGGTGAATATGCTGCTGCCGCACGCTATTGGCGCGAGGCCAACACCTGCGTGAACGCCACAGCGCGCTGGCCGCGCAAGCAATGGCGGCGCAGCGTCGAGGCGCGACTCGCGCGCCATCTCCCCGTGGCTGCTCACGAAGGCCGCATCGACTGGATACCGGTATTCATTGTCGGTGCGCCGCGCTCAGGCACGACGCTGCTCGCCCAAAGGCTGGCTCGCCACCCCGAGGTATGTCACCGCGGTGAACTGCCGTGGCTGCCGATGTTGGCGGAACAGATGTCGGGTACGGCGGATGACTACCATGCCCGCCTTGCCACGGCGACAAATCAATATGCCGCGCAATTGCGGCAGGACGATTCGGACGCCCACTGGTTCATTGACAAGCAGCCACACAACTTCATGCATGTGGACCTGATCCTGCGCATGTTTCCGCAGGCACGCATCGTCTATTGCGAGCGTAACGCGCGCGACAACGCATTGTCGCTGTGGATGCAGTCCTTTCAGCCGGGAACCCAGGGGTTCGCCTATGATTTTGCCGATATCGCGGCCTTCATCCACGGCTCGCGGCGACTGATGAAACATTGGACAACCCGTTACCCGGCATCGATTTATCGCGTACCCTACGAGCAATTGACGGCCGACCCTGCGGCCTGCTTCGCCGCGTTGTCGGCCTGGCTGGCGTTGCCGACGCGCGACTTTTTCGGCCTCGGCGACGTTTACCCTACCACCGCCATCGGTACCGCCAGCCTGTGGCAAGCACGCCAGCCGATCCATACCCGCTCAGTGGGACGCTGGCGGCGCTATGCCGAGCATATCCCCGAGCTGGCGCAGCTCCCCGACAAATGACCGACACCTTCAGTCGACGCTGTATCCCCAGTGATCGAGCATCGGCTGCAGAATTGGCAGCGCAGGTTCCAGCGCCTCCCGATAGCGAACCCAGCGGTTAAGCCCCTTGCGGTTGACAGGCACGATGACCTGCGCATAACTCGGCGTGGCGATATATCCCTTGTCGCGCGCGTGCTGATCGAAATTGAGCATCGGCGAAGCATCCTCGATGCCGATGAAGTCGGCAATCTGCCGGGTACGCCCCGCCGTGTCGGCGACAAGATCCTCATAGCGGGAGATAAATACGTTGGTGTGAAATACTGCCGCATGCTCCAGCCAGCATTCCATCGCCGTCACATAGGCGGTGGCCAAGCGTTCAATAGTGGAACATGCCATTGCCAGCACGGTGGAACGGAAGTTTTGCATATAGTTGCTGAGGATGACGTCGCACGGATGGCGCAGTGCGAGGATGATCTTGGCCTCCGGAAACAGCCGATGCATCATCGGCAGCCACAACATGTTCATTGGATTCTTGTCGACCAGTTGGCTGTCCCAGCGCCGCGGCACCTTGCTGCAGGCCATGCTGACGTAAGCCTTGCGCAGCTCGTCGCAATCGCGCTGGTCGAGTTTGTGCAGATCCTGCGGAAACTGGAAACCTTGATTCGCCAGCTGGTCCACCAGGATGTTGAAAAAGGGGCGTTCGTCCATCGACTGCAACCGCGGATGGGCGTCTAGCATCTGTTCCAGCAAGGTAGTACCAGAGCGTGGGAAGCCGACGATGAACACCGGCGATTGCGATGCATCCGGCGCGCTCAGCTTAGGCCATCGCCGATAGTCCTCCTCGCTCACACGGGTAACGGCCGTGGGAAGTATCGGTGCGTCCGGCGCAAAGCGGTAGGGCACCACCACCCGCATCTCCTCGACCTGGCTGGCGTGCGCCTTCTCCAGCGCCTGGAGCGCCGCCGGCAGGTCGCCGAGCTTGTCGCAAACACCCGCCAACACGTAGTAGTGGGCATAGTCGCCGGGGTTGCGCGGGCCGACGCGGTCCAGGATCGCCCTGGCGGTGACAAGATCACCCCGGCGTTGGGCCAAAGTCGCCTGCTGGTGAGCAATCTCCAAGCGCACTTGTTGATCGGGATCTGGGTGGGCCGCAATGATTTCTTGCAATAGATTTTCGGCGTCCTGCAGGCGATTTACCCGCTCGTAGACGCTGCCAAGCAGCAGCTTTGCCTTCTGGTGAAACGGATCCATACGCAGGGCGTCTTCCAGTAACTCCCTCACCGTATTGGCTTCGCCCAACGCCAATAGCAGGCTGGCCAGCTCGAATTGCAGTTCGGCCTCCAGCGGCACCCAGTGGCGCCACGGTTTCAGCAGTTCGTCGACGCGATGGTCATCGCGGCAGGCGGAACAAGCGCGTGCCGCGTGAATACGGATGGCAGGGGATTGTGGATCGTTCGCAAACGCATTCAATAACGCATCGCGTGCGCCAAGATAGTCCCGGTCCTGCAACTTGAGCAGACCGAGATTAAGCCACTGCTCGGCGTTGTCGGGCGCAAGCTTCAAGGAGGTCATATAAGCCTCTTCCGCCTCCATTATCGAGCCTGTATCACGCAATGCGGTCGCGTAATTGCCCCAATGCACGGCGTTTTCCGGTTGCAGCTGAGTGAGCTCGGCAAATATCGCCAGCGCCTCGTCCGGCTTTTGCTGTTCCCGCAAACAGACCGCCAGCAACAATAAGAGATCCTGATCCTTCGGACGCTGTCGCAGCTGTTCGCGGGCCAGTTGCTCTGCCCGACCGAACTGGCCGCCTTGCAGCGCCGCGAAAACCTCTTGAGTGGAATAAGTCGTCATAAGCCTTCAAAAAAAAAGAGCCGCACGAGGATACTCGTACGGCTCGAAAGGACAAACCTCTTGCGACGTTAGATGATCAGAACTTCACCGTGACGCGGCCCCAGAAATAGCGGCCCAACAGGTCGAAGTTGCTCGGATCGGTGTTGGCATTCAGCGTGTTGTTCGCATACAGGAACGGCGGCTGTTTGTTGAACGCGTTGTTGATACCGAACGATACGCGGGTGTTGTACGGCTCGATGTTGTAGCCGATCGACACGTCGTTGTAGACCGTGGCGCCGTACTTGAATACCACGCCGTGCAGCTGTGACTGCGGATAGTACGTAACCTGAGCCGGGAAGGTATCCTGCGACGGGCTCTTTGAGCCGTTCTGGAAACGGCCGATGTAGCGCATCCGCCAGGACGCATCCCAGTTACCCAGGTTCCAGTTCAGGAAGGCCGACCCTCGCCAGCGCGGGAACAAGCAGACACCGCCGCCGCTCGGGCAGGCTGCCGCCTGCGACGAGCCAAACGGCATGAAGTGACCGGCATCATGATAGATCGCATTGCCTGCCACCCCTGGTGCTGTCTGCTGGTCGTAACGTGCCAGATAGGTACCGTCGATACCGAGCAGGAAGTTGCCAAAGGAGAACTGCGGCAGCCGATAGCGCAACGACATGTCGACACCCTTCACGTCGGTGCGACCCAGGTTGCCGGTCGGCTCGACGATCTGGGCAATCTGGCCCGGGTTGGAGCTGTTGGGGCCCTGACGCGTGATCAGCGGGCAGTACTTGGTGACGCCGGCATAACACAGGTTCAGTACCGTCTGCGCACCAATCGGCGCGATGGTGTTATTCAGATAGACACGCCATATATCCGCGCTGACCGACAGACCCTGGACGTAGTGCGGCGAGTAGACAAAACCCATGTCGAAGGACTTGCCTTGCTCCGGCCCCAACGGGAAACCCGCATATTGTGAGCCGGAAGCAATGCCCTTGATCTGCTGGGCCAAGGCCACGTCCTGGTTGACGAACGTGCCATTGGTCGGCACGTTGACACAGGCCGGATTGCCACCGCCGGTGTAGCCGTTGCAGGGATCATTGCTGAGCTTGGGTGCATCGCTGGCCGCCGCACCGTAAACATCACTGATGGTCGGTGCGCGGAAGACCTCGGCCACCGTACCGCGCAACAACAAGTCGTTGATCGGACGGTATTCGACGGCAAACTTGGTGTTATTGGTGCTGCCGAAGGTGCTGAACTTGGAATAGCGGTCACCGATGGTGACGTTCAGCGACTGCACGCCCGGCATGTTCGACAGGATCGGCACGAACAACTCGGCGTAGCCTTCCTTGACGTTGTAGTTGCCGCGTAGGCCAGAGGCGCACTGGCTACCCAGGGTGCAGTTGCCGGTCGCCGGATCGATCAACAGCAACGGATCGACAATGCTGTTAGTGAACTCGGTACGGTAGGACGCGCCCGCCGCGAGTTGCACCGTACCGGCCGGCAGATCGAATAGGCCGCCATTCAAGTCCAGCGAGTAGACCTTTTGGATGCTGTAATTGTTGCTGATCGCCGGCACTGCCGCCGCCTGCAATGCTTTGACGGAGTTAGGGTCAAACAGGTTGAACGGATTGAACGGCGTGCAGCCACTAATGGTCGGACCACCCGGCGTACCGCAGACGACCTGCCCGGAGGCATTCATGTAGGACGGCCCGAGATCCTTGTTGAGCTGTGCCTGGTTGGGCAGACCGCGAGTAATCAAGCTCTGCGAGATATGACCGTAGCCGATGCCCGCATCGTAGTTCCAATCTTGATTGAAGATCGTGAAATCACCCTTCAGGCCAGCATGCACCTGATCGGTGGCGGTGCCGTAGTTGGCACTGCGATTACCGGCCGCGACCAGACGGGCACGGAAGTCGTTGCCATTCGAGGAGGAGAAGTTCACGCCGAACGGATTGTAGTAGCTGTCTTTGGAGATCGTGCCGCCAAACAATGTGCCGAACAGCGGCGGCGCCAACTGAAAGCCCGACGTGGTCTTGTTGTGATAGGCATCCATGTACGCCGTCACATGATCACCCAGATTATAGGTGCCGTTGACGAACATGCTGGTACGTTCCTGCGGCGTCATGATCAGGTTGACGGTCGCGTAGTTGTACTTGTCAGCATTGGTGAAGCAATGGTAATCGGTCGAGGTGTTCTGGCCACTGGCACCGGGATTGGCAGCCACATTCGAGCAGCCGTACTGGGCCTTCAGATTGGCTGGAAGCTGGATGCGGCCATGCGGCGGGAAGCTGGAGCCACCGATGTAGCTGTAAATCGGCGTACCGGTACTGCCGTAGATCGACACCGCGTTCTGGGAGAACTTGCGCGCGCTGGCCAGTACGGCATCGGTCTTGTTGTAGTCGATGCCGGCTGTGATGCTGCCCTTGTCCGAGGTCTGGCCAAAGGTGAACTGGAAACCGCGGCTGGCCCCATCGTTGTGATCGGACTCGCCATAGTTCAACGTCAACTGGGCGCCCTGGTAGTCCTTCTTCAGGATGAAATTGACCACGCCGCCGATCGCATCGGAGCCGTAGACTGAGGATGCACCGGTGGTCAGCACTTCGACGCGCTCGATCATGTCGGCCGGGATCGAATTTGGATCCTGGTTGATGATGCGCTTGCCGTTGATCAGCAGCAGGCTGCGTTGCGCACCGAGACCGCGCAGGCCCACCGTCGAACCGCCGGTACCGCCGCTGTTGTTGACCTGCGGGTTGACGTTGCCGCCGGTGACCGCCGGCAGATCCTGCAGGATATCGCCCAGAGTCAACTTGCCGGTTGCCTTGATTTGGGCCGCGTCGATGGTGACGACCGGGTTGGAGGTTTCCAGATCCACACGACGGATGTGCGAGCCGGTGACTACCACCGTCTGCAGTGTCTGTGCCTTTTTCTGGCTAGGCGGATTGGCCGTGCTCTGATTGCTCGTATCTTGGGCGAATGCCGAACCGGATGCGCCCACGGCAATAACGGCACCGAGCGAAAGCCCGAGGCGAACCGCCGTAGAAAGTTTCTTGACCCCAAGTTTCATGAAAAGACCCTCCAAATTGTTACCAACATGAGCAGCGAAAAACTGCCCCAAGACTTTCGATGTGAACGCGTTGCAATACCTGGTAAACGCCTGATAGCTAGCGCAGACGCTGCGCAGATTAACAGTTAACTAACGCTAGGTGAACTAGCCCCGTGACGCTTCAGTGCGCGTGTTTTTTCGTCGTACGCTCGATGCGCGCCGCTTCCAGAAACTCGCGTCTCGTGTTCATTGGGCGCTGTTATCACGCTTATTTAATGTTTTGTCAACGCGTGAAAACCTGCAAGATTTTACGATCGATAGCTGAGCGCAGCGCCGGCCAAGCGGAGGCAGAGTAGCGTCTTGGGAATAGTTCCTTTTGCAACGGTCTTTCGCGACACTGACCCTAAGGAACAGTCGTCGGATTTTCTTGCGATTGGCCGTAAGTACGCCCTTCGCTCTATATCACTCTTGAAAGCTACACGGTTCAAAAGCCGAGCTTCCTCAGCGTACGTACATCTGTAAAGAGGCTAGCGGGGCGCCCAAACAGATCCTCGCCCAAAACCAAGGTAGAACGGTTCAACGCCAAGATACGCAACTTGTGGGAGCAGCACCACGGGGTTAGGAAGTTTCTGCCTTGCCGGTGGTAATGATGCCCGTCCGTGGCAGGCCGCGCGTTACTCATCAAACCTCCCCGCGAACTGCGCCCCAGTGCCGCATGCTATTGTTTTGCCGGCCACTTACAGGGGGTGCGTGATGCGGACGGGTCTTGCTATCGATGCGGCTTGCGATCTTTCGCAGGCGTTCCTGCAGGAAAACCATATTGCGGTGATGCCCATCACCGTCAAAGTGGACGGCAAGGTATTCATGGACGACCGCGATCCACTGGAGATCCAGCGTTTCATCGACAGTGATCTCGGCAACCGCAGCCACTCGGCGGAAACCGAACCCTGCCCGGTGGAAGATGTCCAGAAACTGTTTCTCGAACGGCTGGTGCTGGAGCAGGACTGCGTGTTCTGCCTGACCATTACCGCCACCCGCAGTCCCATCAACGATCATGTAAATCGCGCCAGTTTCGCGATCCTGAAGAACTACCGCCAAGTGCGCGAACACGCCAAGGTCCCCGGGCCGTTCATGATGCGCGTAGTGGATACACGCAATGTTTTTGCCGGCTCCGCCCCCGCCGTTTACGAGGCCAACCGGATGATCCGCGCTGGCGACAATCCCGCTGCGATCCGCGAACGACTCACCTTTATCGCCAACAACAGTTACGGCTACATGCTGCCACGCGATCTTTACTATCTGCGCGCGCGCGCCAAAAAGAAGAACGACCGCAGCGTGAGCTTGGTCAGCGCCGTGCTCGGTTCGGCGCTGGATATCAAGCCGCTGCTGCGTTGTTACCGCGGCGAAACCGGGCCCGTCGGCAAGGTCCGCGGCTTCGAGCAGGGGGCCGAAGCTCTGTTCGGATACGCTACCCAGCGCGTCCTCGCCGGTTTGCTGGTCCCGGTAATGTGCATCAGCTACGGCGGTGACCTGAGTGTGCTGCCGAACTTGCCCGGCTATGCCGGATTGCGGAACGCCTGCGAAGAAACCGGCACCGAATTGATGGAGGCGCCGATGAGCATCACCGGCATGGTCAACGTGGGTGAAGGCGCCGTGGTGCTGGGCTTTGCCGCCGAGGAGCATGTCGCCGAGTTCTGAGGCGGTTGCACACAGCCTGCCGTCGACCGATCCAGGTCACTCACCGAGCTGCCCCACCCTGTCGGTTCCATGGCGCCAGCGGCGGGCAGTGCCCGCCCTACCCGGTCTTGCGGGAGCGGCGGCAGCCGGATCGTTCGACGTCGATCTCGGGTGCCTGCGCACCACAGACCTCAGGTAGGGCGGGCACGGTCCGCCTGCGCGTGGTGCCATCAGAATCCGTCGTTGAGGAAACCGCCATCGACGGCAAGCACCTGACCGGTGACATAGCTGGCCGCGGGCAGGCATAGAAACGCAATCGCCGCCGCCACCTCCTCCGGTTCGCCGATCCGCCGCAGTGGCGTGTGATCGAGCACCTCATCGAGATAGTCGGTATCCGCCAGTGCAGGCTCAGAACGCTGGGTACGGATGTACCAGGGAGCCACCGCATTGACGCGGATACCGTCCACGGCCCACTCGGCCGCCAGGTTGCGGGTGAGTTGATGCAGCGCAGCCTTGCTCATGCCGTACGGCGCACCGGTGCGTACATGGGTGATGCCCGATACCGAGCCCACATTGACGATCGCCGCATGGGCATGCTGCACCAGCTGCGGATGAGCCAGCCGGCACATCTCGAAGGCGGAAAAAAGGTTCTGTTCGAAGATCGCCCGAACCTCCTCACCCGCATAGTCCAGCGTGGCCTTCGCTTGATTGCCACCGGCATTGTTGATCAGCAAAGACAGCGGCGCGGCCAGATCGGCAACCCAGTCGAAAACCGCCAGACGCTCCTCCGCTTCGGTCAGATCGGCGCCGAACGCCATCACCTCGACCGTGGGAAAGTCGTCGCTCAGTTCGACCCGAACCTGCTCGAGATGATCCTCGTCGCGCGCCACCAGCAGCAGATCCGCGCCCAGACCGGCCAACTCGCGCGCAGCGGCGTAGCCAATACCCTTGCTGGCGCCGGTGACCAGCGCGGTATGGCCTTGCAGTTGCCAGGCATCGATGCGGTTGTTCATTGGCACAGCTTAAAACCTCATTGCTGATGCGCCTAGTAGGAGTGCGGCACGCTCGCGCGAACCGGGGATTGATCGACGCCATGCTTGTATGGCCCAGCATCGCGCAGGACACTCCCGCTCATTGCCGCAACCTGAGACCCGCCATGAAATCATTACCGATGCTGCTATGTGTACTCGTCCTGGGCGCCTGCTCGGGCAAACCCCCGGAGCCACAGGCCAAGGCTACCGCCACCGCCACCGCCACCCCTTTCGACGCGCTCAAGGCCAAGGAGCAACAAGCCCGCGATGTGCAGAAAATCGTCGACAACCGGGCGGCGCAGCAACGCAAGCAGCTCCAGGCGGAACAGCGCTAGCCTCCCCATCCTCCGACACCGCTCCACGGGTTGCCAAACAGCTACCGTGGAGCACAAAGGCAGTCAGCATAGATATTCGGCGTACCGGCCTTGGCATGGCGCAGCAGCTGCAGTTCCGGAGCCAGCGCCGGCAGCTTGGCCAGCCAGTTTGGCAGGCGGATGCCCCAGGACTGCATGATGTGAATGCTGGCACTCCGGTCGAGACCGACCAGAAAACGCTCAAACCCGCCCATCGGTGCCTGGACATAGCGCACCGGATAACCCTTGCTGAGCTTGGCCAGTTTGGCGGCATCGGCCACAGCCACGCGCAGACCGCCAAGCTGATCGACCAGACCGCGATCGAGCGCCTGCTGACCCGTCCATACACGCCCCTGAGCGATCGCATCGACCGCCGCGTAACTCTTGCCGCGTGCCTTGGCCACCTGGCCGACGAAGTCCCGATAGCCCTTGTCGATGATGGCCTGGATCACGGCGCCGACCTTCGGATCGAGGGGACGCGTGATGTCGAAGGCACCCGCCATCGGACCGGTACTGACGCCGTCACTCTTCACACCGAGTTTGGCCAGGGTATCGGGCACCGAGTAATACATGCCGAAGATGCCGATCGAGCCGGT
>JASBTI010000010.1 GCA_030148505.1 Rhodanobacter sp. | reverse complement strand
TGAGCTGCACGCCCGGCTGGCGGGTCAGCCCGACCGCCTCACGCTTGAACTCGTCGTTAAACTTTCTTCGCTTAGACATGACACTCCTTTTTGGCCATGATCGGCCTTCTTGGAAGTGTCCGCGTTAACGGGGTAGAACCCTCACCATCAGCTTCCTCCGAAACTATTGCATAGCAAAAACAGACTCGTGTTTGCATTTTGCATCTAGCGGTCTAGCGGTCTAGCGGTCTAGCGCTCATCATCCACCCGCAACACCAGCTTCCCCCGATGACTCCCATCAAACAACCGATTAAGCACCACCGGCGCATTCTCCAATCCCTCGGCAACCGTCTCCTCCGTCTTCAACTTCCCCTCGCGAATCCACCCCACAATCGCCGCCACCGCCTCCTTCGTCTTGGTGTAATCGAGCACCAGAAACCCGCGCATGCTGAGCCGCTTCATGATGAAGGGACCGAAGTCGTCATGCGGCTTTTCACCGCTGTTGTAGCCGGAGATCAGCCCGCACAGCGCCACGCGCCCGCCGATTACCATGCGTGACAGCACTGCGCGCATCACCTCGCCGCCTACATTCTCGAAATTAACGTGTACGCCATCGGGCGTGGCGGCCTTGAGTTGCTGCTTGAAATCGGCTGCCTTGTAGTCAGCCGCGGCATCGAAGCCCAGCTCGTCGACCAGGTAGCGGCACTTGTCCGCGCCGCCGGCGATGCCGACTACGCGGGCGCCCTGAATCTTGGCGATCTGGCCGGCGATCGAGCCGACCGAGCCGGCGGCGGCGGAAACCACCACGGTCTCGCCGGGCTGGGCGGGCGTGATTTCGGTCATGCCGTAATAGGCGGTGACGCCGCTCATGCCGGCCGCGCCGAGCAGGGTCGGCAACGGAATGCCGGGATCGGCGGGCAGACGCACATAGCCCTTGGCGTCCTCATGCAGGACCAGGTAATCCTGCCAGCCGGTGACGCCCTGCACCAGCTCGCCTTCGCTGTATTTCGACGAGCGCGAAGCCACCACGCGACCCAGACCCAGCGCGCGCATCACCTCACCGATCGCCACCGGCGGCAGGTATTGCGGGACGTCGCGCATCCACACGCGCTGGGTCGGGTCCATCGACAGGTACAGCACTTTCACCAGTACTTCGCCGACCTTCAGTTCGGGCACGACCTGCTCGACCAGGTCGAAGTTGTCGCGCTGGACCAGGCCTTCGGGGCGGGTCTTGAGGCGCAGCTGGCGATTGGTCAGGGGCATGGTGTTTCTCCGGTGAACGGGACAAGCGGGGAACGATTTGGATCGTCATTCCAGCGCAGGCTGGAATCCAGTGGCTTTCATGCAGCTTCAAGGCGCGGGATCCCAGCCTTCGCTGGGATGAGGGCCAGGGTGGTTGGTGGTAATGGGTCAGACGGCCGAGGCGCCGCCGTCGACGCGCAGCTCGGCGGCGGTGATGTAGCGGCTTTCATCGGAGGCCAGATACAGCGCCGCGTACGCCACGTCGTCGACTTCGCCCAGGCGCTTCAACGGCACCCCGCGGGTCAGTTTGCGCACGGCCTCCTGCTCGCCGAGCTGTTCGAAGAATGGCTCGACGATGCCGGTGCGAATGAAGGCCGGGTGGATCGAGTTGCAGCGCACGTCGACCTTTTGCCGAGCGCAGTCGACCGCGATCGACTTGCTCAGCGATGCCACCGCGGCCTTGGAGGCGTTGTAGACGGTGTAGTCGGGATCGACCTTGAACGCGGCCAGCGAGGAGATGTTGATGATCGCGGCGGGCTGGTGCTGCTTGAGCATGGGTAGCGCGTATTTGCAGCCGAGGTAGATGGCGTCGACATTGACGCCCATCACCCGCGCCCACTCCTTCGAAGTGAGGCTTTCGACGCCGCCAAGCGCGCCGATGCCGGCATTGTTGACCAGCACCGACAGGCCGCCCATCGCGGTGTCGGCCTCGGCGAGCACGGTCTGCCAGCGTTCCTCGTCGCGCACGTTCTGCCGTGCCGCCCACGCCACGGGACAGCCGTGTTCGGCGTTGATAGTTTCGGCCGCCGCGCGCACGCCAGCTTCGTCGATGTCGGTGAGGAAGACCAGCGCGCCATGGCGCGCCAGCATGCGCGCGATAGCGGTACCGAGGCCACCGGCGGCGCCGGTGATGAAGGCCTTCTTGCCAGCGACGCGGTGTGCAGATAGTGCGGTCATCGGGCATCTCCTTATGTCACATGCTTTTTGGGTGCTGGTATGGATCAACTACGCCAAGAACGCCCCTCACCCCTGCGCTCTCCCCAAACGGTAGAGCCGTTTGGGGAGAGGGGGTACTCGCGTCAGACAGACAGGTAGCCGCCATCCACATTGAGTACCGCGCCGGTGGTGTACGACGACGCGGGCGAGGCCAGGTACAGCACTGCGCCGGCCATCTCGGACGGTTGTGCCACGCGGCGCATCGGCACATGCGCCAGCACCTGCTTGAGGATCGCCGGGGTGTTGACCAGCACCGAGGCGAACTTGGTGTCGGTGAGGCCGGGCAGCAGCGCATTGCAGCGCACGCCGACGGCAGCACATTCGACCGCGAACGCCTTGGTCATCGAGATCACCGCGGCCTTGGTGATCGAGTAGATGCCTTGCTGGAAGCCCGGCACCACGCCGTTGACCGAGGCCACGTTGACGATAGCGCCGCCGCCGTTTTTCGCCATCAGCTTGGCGCCGTGGCTGCACATATAGAAGTAGCCGCGGATGTTCACGTCCACCGTTTTCTGGAAGATCGCGGGATCGGTCGCAGTAATCGGGCCGAAGTACGGGTTGGTGGCCGCGTTGTTCACCAGCACGTCCAGGCGTCCATGCGTCTGTTCGACGTGGGCGAACAGGGCCTCGATCTGTGCCATCTCGCCGATGTGGCAGGCGAGCGCCTCGGCCGAGCCACCGGATGCGGTGATTTCGTCCACCACCCGCTGACAGTCGGCCTGCTTGCGGCTGGAGACGAGGGTGTGCGCGCCGTGCGCCGCCAGCAGTTTGGCGATCTCGGCGCCGATGCCGCGGCTGGCGCCGGTGACAACGGCGATCTTGCCGCTGAGGTCGAACAGATCGGGTGCGCTCATGGGGTGTCCTTCTTCGATGCGGCGAAAGGGGTTCAGCGATGGGTGACCAGGCGCGGATCGCCGGCCAGTTCGAGATGCGGCCAGCTGTTGTAGCTGATCAGGCTGTGGCGATCGCTGCCCAGCGCGACGCGGGTCAGCGAGGTGTTGACCAGCGGCCAGCTCAGCGCGAACGGGTGCGCGAGGTTGGCACCGATCAAGGCATCGGCGATCACCCCGATCGGACCGCCGGAGGTGAACGCCCAGATCGTACGCGCCTCCTGTGCAGCCAGCGCCTGCAGACCTTGCAGCACGCGTTCGCGGAACGCGGGCCAGCTGCAGGTGTACTCGCTGTCATGCCGGCCGCCGGTCCAGCGGGCGATGGCTGCGGCGAACAGTTGCTGGAACGCGCGCTGTGGGTCGGCACTGGCGTCCAGCTCGGCGCGCATGGCGGCGAACGAAGTGAAGTCGGGCCGATGCCGCGCCACGATCTCCACGTGGTCAAGTTCGTCCAGCTGCGCCAGCGTCAGCTGGGGCGTCGTGACGCCGGCCGCTTCGATGCACAGTTCGGCGGTACGTATATGTCGCTGCATGCTGCCGACCGCGATCAAGTCCGGTTGCTGGCCGGTCTGCTGCAACCACTGGCCGAGCTGTCGCGATTGCTGCTCGCCGACGGCCGACAACTTGTCGTAATCCTCGGCGCCGAAGCTGGCCTGACCGTGACGGATCAGCAAGGCGCTGCCCATGCTCACAGCGCCGAGCGGGCGATCAGCCGCCGACAGCGCTTACCCATGTACGCCGCCGCCTGGCCGAAGCCGGCGAACTGCGGGTTGTGGGTCTGGCCCAGCACGAAGCGGCGAGAGATCTGCTGGATGATCACCATCAGCCGGAACAGGCCGAAGATCTCGTGGAAGTCGAAGTGATCCACATGCCAGCCGCTGCGCTCGCTGTAGTAGTCGATCACCTCGCGCCGGCTCAGCATGCCAGGCACGTGGGTGGGCTGGCGACGAAACGACTGGAATACCGCGTCGTCGTCGGCCTGCACCCAGTAGGCTAGCGAGCCGCCCAGATCCATCAGCGGGTCGCCCAGGGTGGCCATCTCCCAGTCCAGCACGCCGATGATATCGAGCGGGTTGGCCGGATCGAGCACCACGTTGTCGAAACGGTAGTCGTTGTGGATCACGCAGATCGCCGTTTCGCGCGCGGGCTGTTTTTGCGCCAGCCACGCCAGCACGTCCTCGCAGGGGTCAGAGTCGTCCGTCAGCGCCTTGCGCCAGCGCTCACTCCAGCCGCCGACCTGGCGCGCGATATAACCCTCGCCCTTGCCCAACGCAGCCAGCTGCGGCTGACGGGCATCGACCTGGTGCAGCTCGACCAGACGGTCGATGAAGCCGTGGCAAAGCTGGCGCACGCCGGCTTCGTCTAAGCCTAATGTTGGCGGCAGCTCGCGGCGCAGGATGATGCCGTGCAGGCGCTCCATCACATAGAAGTCGCTGCCCAGCACGGCCGAATCATCGCAGCGGGCAAGGATCTGCGGCACATGCGGATACGCGGTTTTCAGCGCCGCCATCACCTGCGCCTCGCGCAGCATGTCGTGGGCGGATTTCGCCTTGACTCCGGCCGGCGGCCGACGCAGCACCAGCTCGCGTGCGCCGTAGCGGATCAGGTAGGTAAGGTTCGACGCGCCACCGGGAAACTGACGGATGGTCGGCACGCCATGCAGGTCGGCGATGTGCTGCTTGAGAAAAACGTCGACCGCGGGGAGGTCGAAGCTGTCTTCCGCGCGCATCTCGCGGGTTTCGTCGACCGATGCATTCATGCGCCCGCCTCCATGGCCTTTTGCTGCGCGCGCAATTCGAGTTTGGCGATCAGGCCGCGATGCACTTCGTCCGGACCATCAGCGAGGCGCAACACCCGGGCGTAGGCGTACAGCGATGCCAGCGGAAAATCGTCCGACATGCCGGCACCGCCGTGGATCTGCATCGCTGCGTCGGCGGCGCGCTGTGCCACCCTCGGCGCGATCACCTTGATCTGCGAGATCTCGCTCATCGCCGCCTTTACGCCTTGCGTGTCGATCAGCCAGGCGGCCTTGAGGGTCAGCAGGCGCGCCTGCTCGATCGCCATGCGCAGGTCGGCGACGATGTCGGCATTGCCGCCAAGCTTGATCAGCGGCTGGCCGAACGCGGTGCGCGAGGTGGCGCGTGCGCACAGCAGCGACAGCGCGCGCTCGGCCGCACCGATGGCGCGCATGCAGTGATGGATGCGGCCGGGACCGAGCCGGCCCTGGGCGATCTCGAAGCCACGCCCGGGGCCGAGAATGATGTGGTCCGCCGGCAGGCGCACCTCGCTGAAGCTCACCTCACCATGCCCGGCCGGTTCGTCCAGATCATGGAACACCGGCAGCATCCGCTCGACCTTCACCCCCGGCGCATCCAGCGGACACAGCACCATGACGTGGCGATGATGCGGCGCTGCATCGAGGTTGCTGACGCCCATGAAGATCACCACGCGGCAGTGCGGATGGCCGATGCCGGTAGACCACCACTTGCGCCCGTTGAGCACCACTTCATCGCCTATAAGCATGGCGGTGGCCTGCATGTTGGTGGCGTCGGACGAGGCCACGCCGGGCTCGGTCATGCAGAACGCCGAGCGGATCTCGCCGGCCAGCAGCGGGGCCAGCCAACGCGCCTTTTGCTCTGCTGACCCGTAACGCACCAGCACCTCCATATTGCCGCTGTCCGGTGCGTTGCAGTTGAACACCTCCGGCGCAATGAAGGAGTGGCCCATGATCTCGGCCAATGGCGCGTAGTCGACATTGCTCAGTCCGGCGCCATGTTCTGGCTCAGGCAGGAACAGGTTCCACAGACCGGCCGCGCGCGCCTTCGCCTTCAGCGTTTCCATCACCGGCGGCTGCCGCCATTGCCGCCAGTCGCTGTTGCCGCTCAGTTCGGCTGCATAGAGGGGCTCGGCCGGCACTACTTCGTCATGCATGAACGCCGCGAGGCGCCGGGTCAGATCTTGACTGCGTTCGGAGTGGGCGAAGTCCACAAGCTGATTTCTCTGGCATGCACAGCGGCAACGCCGCCAGCCTACGCCGATTGCCATCCATCGTTGAAATGAATAGGTTTTATACCTATCCATAAATATAGATAATAGGTTGGTGCTAGCTGCTGTCCTGCCTCCGACGCTGACCGAGTACGCGATGAACCACCCCGATCTGCGCATGGACCTGAACCTGTTTCGCGTACTGGATGCCATCTATTCGCAGGGTGGGATCAGTGCGGCGGCGCGTGCCCTGCACCTGACCCAGCCGGCGATCACGCACTCGTTGAACCGTTTGCGCGAGTGATTTGGCGATCCGCTGTTCGTGCGCCAGGGCAACCGGATGATTCCCACCGACAAGGCACGCACGGTGATGGCCGAGGTGCAACTGCATCTCAAGGGACTGCAAGCAACCACCCGAATGCAGCCGGCATTCCGCGCTGACGAACTGGATCGCGAATTCAGCATCGGTGTTCGCGACATGCTGGAGTCGATTGCCTTTCCGCCCTTGCTGGCACGGCTCGGCAGCCTGGCCCCGAAGGTGCGCGTGGTCAGCCGGCGCATCGCGGGCAGCGACATGGATCGCGAACTGGCGTCCGGCGGACTTGACCTGATGATCGACCGCAGGCTACCGACCGGGCCGCGCTTGTGCAGCGAACACCTGCTGGACGAGTCGCTGGTGGTGGTGATGCGCCGCGGTCATCCGCTGGTTGCCACCCCGTTGCGGCGTAGCGATTATCTAGGCGCGCGACATGTCGCCGTATCGCCACTGGGTGAAGCCGTGCCGCTGGACGTCTGGTTGAACCAGGATGGTCGTTCACGGAAAATACGGCTGGTCTGCCAGCACTATTTTTCCGCCTGCCAGGTGGCCGCCACCAGCGACTTGCTGCTGACCATGCCGAGCTCGTACGCCGCCAATTTCTCGCCGCTGCTGCCGATCGCGATCCAGCCATTGCCGATAAAGCTCAAGCCGATCCCGATCCTCGCTTACTGGCATCAGTCGAAGCACTACGATCAAGCTCACGCGTGGTTCCGCCAGCTGATGATCGGGACGGCCCGAACGGCCGCTGCGTCGGGCACGGGCCGATAGGTATGGCACGGTTTTGGCAACGGCTTTACCGGAACCTTCCGATCGGCACCAAAGATGGCTAAATATCACGTATCAACAAGTGATTGCGTTACCATTATCTGAAAGAACTGGAGATTAAGGAGGCCGGCTATTTCACACCGTCCCGAAAATGCCTCCGAGCCACAGGATTAGGCGCGTAGCCTTGATGAGAAAAACCTCCCGCCGCCATTTCTTTCAGCCAAGTCTGCGAGCAACCGCAGGCACGCTGATGGCACTGCTTCTACTGGCCTTGGCAGGCTGTGACCGGGCCAGCGCAGAAGCGACAAACCCCGGCGCGCATCCCTTGCCCTCGGTGGCTTTCTACTACGGCAAGAACCCGCCGATAAACGCCTTGCAGGGATTTGACTGGATCGTAGTCGATGGCAATGCCCAGCTTCCTGAACCCGTTTCCGGACTTGCGCCGGGGCAAGGTGGCTCTACCTATTTCGCCTACATCTCGATCGGCGAGGTCGCTGAATCGGCGGATGCGAGCACGCAGCCACCAAGCTACTGCGTGATCGGGAAGAATCGGGTGTGGAAGTCACGCATCCTCGATTTGCGCTCGGCGAGCTGTCGGGATTGGCTTGTTGCCAAGCGGTTCGCACCGCTGATCGCACGCGGTTTCCATCACTTCTTTCTTGACACCCTGGACAGCTATCAGCTGGCACTGAGCTCGCCGGAACAACGCCGCGACTACCAGCAAGGTATCGTGGCGCTGATCGATCGCGTCCATACACGGCTGCCACAAGCCGGCTTTATCCTCAATCGCGGGTTTGAACTGCTCGACGCACTCAAAGGCAAGGGGGTACTCGGAGTTGCCGCCGAGTCGCTTTACCGCGGTTGGGACGAAGCCGGCCAGCGTTATGTCGCGGTAAAGCCGCAGGACAGTGCCTGGCTGAAGCAGCAGCTTGATCGGGTCAAATCACGGGGGCTGGTACCGATTGCCATCGACTATGTGGCAGCCGACCAGTCAGCCATTGCCATGCAGACAGCGCATCGCATTGCGGCCGATGGCTTTGTGCCCTATGTCACCAACGGGCAACTCGATCGGGTCGGCGTAGGCAAGGTGACGCCTCTGCCCCGTGAAATCCTGATGCTCTACGACGACGCCGACTCGCCGATGAGTACCAACGTGAACTGGTATGCAGCGATGGTGCTCAACCACATGGGCTACGCCACCCGCGCGCTGAATGTGGAGACGCAGCCCCTGCCCGACGTGCCGATGCGCGGGCGCATTGCCGGGATAGTGACCTGGTTTTCCGGCGCCGACCTGAAACATGGCGAACGCGTCTACCAATGGCTACGTCGGCAAATGAAGGCCGGGGTGCCGGTGGCGATCCTTGGCGAGTTTGGGTTTGCCTCTGATACGGAGCACCTGGCTACCCTGGGATTGACCCTCGGTGTCGACCCCTCCCCCGGACTGAAGGCCATCACCGTGACCGCGCACGATCCGTCGCTGCTCGGGTTCGAAAGCGCCGCCCGCCCGGTACCCGGCAGCTTCGTTCCGTTAAAGCTGAATCAGGGCCGTTCCGCCCTGACGGTGACCCGCGACGGCCAGCAGGAAAGTGCTGTGGCGATCACTCCGTGGGGCGGCTATGCGCTCTCTCCTTATGTGATTGCCAACTTGCCGATGGGCACCATGGACAAGAACCTGTCCCGTGCGCGCTGGATACTCGATCCCTTTACCTTTTTCCGTCAGGCACTGCGGCTGGACACACTGCCCGCGTTCGACACCACAACCGCCAGTGGCAACCGGCTGCTGTTCGCCCAGTTCGATGGCGATGGCTTCGCCTCCGGCTCCTATATCGCCGAATACCGGAATCAGCCCGCTGCGAAGGTGATTCTGGAGGCGATCCTGCAGCGTTATCACATCCCGACCGCCGCCTCGGTGATCGCCGCGGAGTTCGTCGATGGTGGTCTCTACGGAACGCAGCAGCTGGCGATCTATCGGCCCATCGCGCGCGCGATATTTGCGCTGCCGTGGGTGGAGATAGGCTCTCACACCTATTCGCACCCGTTCGACTGGCACGCATTGGAACAGGACCCCAAGCTGTCCGCCGGACTGCATCTCGAAGCAGGCAAAGGGGGCCAGAGCAGTGATGCCTATGTGGCCAAGCCGAAGCTGAAGTACGGCTACAACCTGCCGGTACCCGGCTACAGCTTTAGCCCGAGGCAAGAGGTCGACGGCTCGGTCAAGATCATCAACGACTTGCTGGCACCGCCCGGCAAGAAAGTGACCTTGTTCCAGTGGTCAGGAGATACCAATCCGGACGCGGCCATCGTCGGCCTGGCCTACCAGGCCGGCCTGCCCAATATCAACGGCAACAACAGCACCATCAATGACGCATCACCCTCGCTGACCAATGTGGTAGGCCTCGGCGTATGGAAAGGGCCGTATTTCCAGGTGTATGCCCCGGACGCCAACGAGGACCAGTTCACCGATGGCTGGAAACCGCCTTACTGTGGCTACCGCAAGGTAATGCAAACGTTTCGCCTGACCGAGTCGCCCCGGCGCCTGGCGCCGATCAACATCTACTATCACTTGTATTCGGGTGCACGGCCCTGCGGGCTCGACGCGCTGAAATCGGTCTATGACTGGGCCCTCAAGCAGACGACCACACCCGTATTTCCCTCGTACTACGCGAAGATTGCGCTGGGCTTCGAGTACGCCGGCATCGCACGTGACGGCGCGGCCTACGTGCTGGGCGGCTATGCTGCCGATCAGACCGTACGGATCCCACGCAAACTCGGTTATCCGGATTTCGCCAGGTCGCGTAACATTGCGGGCTTCAACGACGCCAACCAGTCACGCTACATCAGCCTTGGGCCAGACCGCGCGCGACTGGTGCTTACCGACACGCCCCCGGCCGAACCGTATCTGGTGGGCGCCAATGCGGTAGTCGCTGCGCTGGACCGAAGCCCCGGCAAGCTCAGCCTCACCTTCGATGGTCATGTGCCGCTGCGCGTGACACTGGCCCAGACCCAAGGTTGCAAGGTCCTCTTCCAGGGTCGTCCGGCGACGACGACGATTCGCGGCAAGCTTCGCCAGTTCAGCACCTCCCTCGCCGGAGGCCGGCTGGAGGTGACGTGTCCGACACGATGACCACCGATACGACAGCCGTCCGCGCCATGGCGCCCAGGGCATCGCGCTACCGGCGACATGCCACCCCCCTACTGAAAAGCCATTTTGTCGGACCGGGACATCTGGTTGCCCTGTGTGGGGCGATGCTGGTGCTAGCCGTGCTGATGTTTCCGAAAGAGTTTATCAACCAGCAACTGCGGGCGGGGGGACCGCCGCAGGCTGCAACCATCGCGTACCTGCAACTGTTGCTGCACGCCCAGCCCAGTGATCAAACCATTCGCCTGCAATTGGTCCATGAGCGCCTGCGTGCCGGCCAGCTAGCCGAGGCTGAAGTAGCGCTGGCACCGCTGATTGACCACGCCGGCTCGGAGAGCTCTGCGGTCGCGTCGTTGTGGCTGAGTCTGCGGCGTGCCCAGTTCGTGGCGATCCCGTCTGGGGCCCCCGGCCGTGAGGCGGCGCGGCGCGCCTACGCGAATGCGCTGAACCGCCTCGGCAGCCGCCTGTCGCCCGCCGGTCAACTGGCGGAAACAAACCACGCCATCGAGTCAGGCCTATACCTCACGGCAGCCCGCCTGGCCGCACACCTGTTGGCGACCACGCAGGGAGGGTCGCAAGCCGGTGCGAACCAGAGCAAGCACGAGGCAGGCCAGGTTGCATCGACTTCGCTACGCGCACCGCGTGATGAAACCCCGCATACGCCGCTGCGCCACACGCTGGTGGACGCCATCGAGCGACTGGTAGGGTTGGTGTGGGCATCCCGCACTGGCGGCAGCGCGCCGCCCCCTGCTCAGCTCGAGGTAGCACATATCCACCAGCGGGCCTTTGACGCCTTGCTGCAGAGTCATCTGGCGGCGGGAAAGTCCGACGAGGCACTACGCGCTGCTCAAACCTATCTACCGAGGCTGGCTCCGCAGCAGGTCGATTGGACACGACTCATCCAGATCGCAAACTGGGCCGACAAACCTGCCGTCGCGGCCGACTTTGCGCAACGCTGGCTGGCCAGCGCCAGCGACGAGACCATGCGGTGGACAGCGTTTCAGGCCCTCATCCAGGCCTATCTTTCAGCGGGAAAACCTCGCCAGGCACTGGCGGCGGCAGTAGTCAATCTGCACTGGATATCACCATCCACCACGCTTTGGCGCCACATGACCCGTCTGGCGATGCAAGCCGGCGACGCCGAAAAATCCGTGCAGTACGCACGACTGCTGGTCGGGCTGGAAGATGTGCGTGCTCATTGATGGCGCCAGCAGACCCGGGGCCGCGATGTCTCGGCGTCAGCATCTCGGTACCTGGCTGGCGCTGAGCCTGACTCTCCTCACCATGCCGGTTACCTCGACAGCGCTGACATCGGCAGAGGTATCCCGGAGCCGGGACAACCCTGCGTCTATCAATCTGTCCGACTACGATCTCGCCTGGCAGGCCTTCCTCGGTGCCGGCCAGCTGAACGATGCGATAAGGCTGGCGCAGCGCGCACTGAGAGCCTATCCGGACAGCGTGCTGTGGCACCGCCGACTGGCCAGCGCTGCCGAGCAAAACAACGACGAAGTTCTGGCCGCCCGCAATGATGCCTGGCTCGTTATCACGGCACATCAAGATAAATTGCTCGACCACACGATCGACCTCGCCAACGCTACTTTTCAGAACGACCTGGCGATTCGACTGATGCAGCAACGCGCTTTCCACGAGGCGTTTAACCCCGGGCACTGGCAGGCGCTGATCGACAGCATGCTCAACCTCGGACGCTTCGATCAGGCGCTGGCCAGCCTGCAGCAGGCCGACCGACGACATCCCCGACCATTTTTCCTCAGGGAGCAGGCCAACGTACTGCTGCAGGCCGGACGCCCCGCGGCACGAGCGAGCGTGTTGCGACAGATGATCGAACGCTACGGCGCCGCGCCGGAGACCGTGCTGCAACTGGCCTCACTGGAATACGCCCAGGGCCACCTGGAACAGGCGCTGGGCACGCTGCGCCGTGGACGGGCTCTCGCCACCGCCAAGGACACCGTCTACTGGCAAACGCTCAGCTCGCTGGCCTGGATGCTGCAGGATTTCGATGAGGCCGCCGCCGCCAGCCGGATCCTGGTGCGCGCCGCTAGCGCGCAAGCGGCCGACTATCAGCGGCTGTACCAGATCTATATCGCCAACCGACCCGCCGTCGCTTATGCCTATGCTCTCGTCGGCTGGCGCCACACCCATGCCAGCCCGCTGTTTTTCCAGGCCCTAACGGCGGCCGGTCAATTGGGGCCTGCGGCATTGAGTCAGACCTTGTTTGACAGTGTCCGTCCGCAGGATCGCGCCATGCTCGAAGGGCAGCCACAATTCTGGATGCAGTGGGCGCAGCTGGCCCGTCAACAGGGCAACGACAAACTTGCCCGCAGCCGCTATGCCCAGGCATTGCGGCGCGCACCGTCCGATGCCCATGTCATTGCCGGTTACCTGTGGCTGCTGATTGACAGCCATGACACCGCGCGGTTGCGCACTCTGACCAGACGCTGGGAACGTCGACTGCTGAGCGACAGAACAATCCGTGAAGGCCTGTCTGCCGCACTGGCCATGCTCGACCAGCCGGGTCGGGCATTGCGCCTGACGGAACCGGAGCGAGCGTCCCACCGGGATGATCCGGCGTGGTTGATGCAATACGCCGACCTGCTCGATCAAACCGACCAAGCCGACGCCGCCACCGCGATCCGCCGCCAGGCCGTCAAGCCGCTGCTGCAGCAAACCGCCATGGCACAGGGCAAGACAGTCGGTGTGCGCGAGCTGGATCGGATTGCGCTGACCAGCCTGCTGGCTCCCGGCGATCCAGCACGACGCGCCATGCGCATGCTGATCAAGCAGCCGGTCGGCACCCGCGCTCGTGATCAGGTGCTGGCCTGGACTACCGGTCTGGACAATAACGAAGCCACCGCACTGTGGTTGAGGCGTCACTACAGCACGACACCGGCGCCGGGTTGGGCCCTGCTGGGGCAAGCGATGGCCACGGACAACGACACCGCGACCATGCACCTGCTGACCACCGATGCCGATCGCCTGCCGCGGCGTGACCGCGTCAGTGCCGCCGAGAAACTCGGCTTCACCGCACAAGCGGCAACCCTCGCCTGGGGTGGGCTGGAAGATGAGCCGGACGACCACCGCCTGCAGCGCCAGTTTCAGTCACTGGCATTGGCGCAAGCGGACACCGCCGGCAGCTCGCTGGCCGAGCTGCGCAGCAGCGGGCTGGCCGCGTTCGACCTTGAACTGAATACTCGCCACTGGATCACCCCGGCCATGCACGTGGAGATCGAGGTCCATCGGATTCGGCAAGTGCGCTACGACGCCAGCCAGCTCGGCAGCGTTCCCGGCTACGGGCACTACGGCTCGATACAGCTGGTCGAACAGCTGGCCCGCGGCGAACGAGGCCTGTCACTGGGGGGTGGCCGCAACCTGGCGGGTTATGGCCAGCTCGGTGCCTTCTACCGCTACCGGGTGCGGCGGAACCTGCAACTGGCCGCCGCCATTGACTACGGTGCCCGCGCCAACGATACGGTGCCGTTGATAATCGGGGGGCTCACCGATCAACTGAAAACCAGCGCCGACTACCAAGGGTCCGCCGCTGACAGCCTGACGGCGACGGCAACCATCAGCCGTTTGCGCGCCCAGGGTGGCGGCCGGCTTGGCAATCGCCAAAGTCTGGATCTGCAGTACCGCCACAAGCTGTGGCTGGCACCGCCGGACTTCAGCTTGGTGGCGACAGTCACCGATGCCCGCTATCAGGCGGCGGGATCGTTACCCGCCAACATGCTGCGCCTGTTGCCCACGGGCCAACCGGCCGATATCAGCTACTTCGTGCCACGCAGTTATGTGCAGGCGTGCCTGGGCGCCGGCTTCAACGAGAATTTCCGCGAAGCATGGAGCGGCCAGTTGCGGCCTTTCGGTACCGTCAGCCTGTGCCACAACTCGATCAGTGGCCTCGGCGCCTCGGTCGATGCGGGCTTGGCCGCCCCGGTGCTTGGGCCGGATCATCTGAGCCTGGGGCTGGGCTTCACCAACAACACCGGCGCCACCAGCAGCCGCAGTCTGAGCATTCTCGTCAACTACCGCTACTATTTCACTCCATGATCAATGATTCCGCCAAGGCCGCAAGGCCATCTTGCGAGGGACTGTGATGAAACGATTTTTTTCGCCGCATCGGTTCGGCCGGCTTTGTCTGCTACTGGTCGGGCTGGCATCGCTCGGCGCCTGCGCCAGCACCAGCTTCCACGCCGCATCGGCACCCAAGCTCGACCCGGCGGGGACATGGGTGGTCGCGCCCCTGGTCAACAATACCGCCACCCCCTATGCCGGACAGCGCGCCGCGCGATTGATTCAGGCCCTGCTGACTCAGCGTCCTGGCGCGCAGGTGCTGATTGCCCCGGCATCTGCGGACGCCAGCGGCCTGCCGCTCGACAACGGGCAGGCAGCTGAACAGGCGGCGCATACCTTCGCCGTCAGCCAAAACGCACGCTACCTGGTGTCCGGCAGCGTCGACGAATGGCACTACAAGATCGGCCTGGATGGCCAGCCCGCCGTGGGATTTACCGTATCCGTCACTGATCTCGGTTCAGGAAAAGTCATCTGGACTGGTGCGGCATCGGCCAGCGGCGGTAGTCGCGAAGGCGTTGCCGTGCTGGCCCAGGACACGCTGGATCGTCTGGTCACCCGCCTGCTCGGCAAATGAAGTTGTTTCCCGTCTTGCAACACCCGGCCAGCTCGCCAACGGATAACCGGCTCCGGTCCGTAGCGGTAGCCATGCAGCTCACCTGAAGACTTTCATGGATCCCGAGCTCTCAACCATCCTGAAAAAGTCGGCGGAGGCGGTGTTGCTGCCTTTGCTGGCGCTGGTGCTGTTGTATCTGTGGACAGGGGCGCACTTCGATTATCCGTGGTGGTGGCTGGCGCCGCTGGCAATCGCTCTGCGCTATGGCGTGGCCTACGGCATTGGTTCGGGGCTGGTGCTGATTGTCGGCTATTTCATCGAAATCTGGTTTTTCGGCGTGGCACGTTCGCAAGCCGGCGGCGAAATCGTTGGTGGCCTGATTGCCACCTATCTTGCAGGCCTGTATGCCAGTCATTCTCGCAGCCGGTTGATCGAGGCCAATGCCAGTCTTGCCTACCTGGAAGAGCGACTGGAATCGTTGACGCGTGTGTTCTACGTGACCAGACTCTCCCATAGCCGGCTCGAAGAAAACCTGATCACCAAGTCGTACGATCTGCGCACCGCACTGGACGCGATCGCTGCCGAGCTGGGCAAATCCGAGATACAGGGTACGCAGTGGCCTTCGCGTCCGCTGGGGCATATTCTGCAAATGCTGGCGTATTACGGCCGACTGAGTACGGCGGGTGTATACCGGGTAGTCAACGACGCGGTTCAGCCCGAGCCACTGGCGTATCTCGGCTCACCCTTTTCGCTCGAAGTTCACGACCCCCTGGTTGTCGGTGTCATCGAAAACCAGCAGCTGGCCTACTATTCGGTCGATCAGATACTTGCCGGACAGGCCTCCGCTTATCGCGTGGTGCTGCCGATGACCGCCGCCGATGGCACCTTGCTGGCACTGATCGTGGTGGTTGACCTGCCCCTGCTTGCCGTCGAGGAAGAAAATCTGCTAACCCTGGCCGCGATGACCGCTTTCGTCGCGGACGCGATCCGTGCCGGCCAGCTGACCCCTGCGGTGCGTCACGTCGTACCGAGCTGCCCAACCGAATTTGCGCTGGAGTGGATACGGCTCGGCCACCTTCAGCAACACGCCAAGGTGCACTCGTCGTGGATTCTGATGACCCCGGGCCCCGACGCAAAGCCGGGCGTAGTCGAGCTGATCCATGGCGCACGGCGCGGCCTCGACCAGTACTGGCGTTCGCCGCTGGATCCCGCACAACCCGGACTCATGGTGTTGCTGGTTTTGGCCGGGCAAGGAGCAACCCAGGGCTTTCTGCAACGTGTCGACACACTGTGTCGAAACCATTTCGGCGCCGATCTGAGGACCCTGGGCTGGGCTGTGCGGCAAGGCCAGATTCGCAAGGGCTCCGGGCAGGAACTACTGACCTTGCTGCAGAAGGACAGCTGAGATGGTCGCCGGCATCGATCTGTTCAGCGGATGGCTTCTCACGGGCAACAACAACGCCACCGAGAAGCTTCTATACCTGTTCTTGCTCAACGCCGTCGCCAGTGCCCTGTTGGCAGCCGTAGGCCTTCGCCTGCGACCGGTCAACCGACGCGGACACTGGCTACCGGACTATCTCGCACTGCTGGGTATCGGCTTGCTGATACCCCTGGTGGGCCCGATCCTGATGCTGCTGGGCTTGCTGCTGCTGAATCTGCTCAGTCATCGGTACGATCCCACCGAAGCCCAACAGATAGTTACCTCACCGTTCGTCCCCGAACGCCCTCGCGTGCTGGTGAATTTCGGTGTCGGTGGCACTATCCAGGGCCTGAAAAGCGGCGTTTTCGACACCGACAAGTCCATCCGCGCGCTGATGGTGGTCGAACAAAAACGTAGCGCACACACCTCCCAGGTCCTGTTCGATACGCTGGGCCACCCCGATGAAAGTGTACGACTGACCGCCGCCGGGCTGCTGGATCGGCGTGAGTCCAGGTTGTTGCAAATGATCCGGCGGGTCGAAAAGGCAATCGCCGAGGTTGATACCTACCAGGTCGCGAAAGCCGCCAACCTGCATCTGGAAGCAGCCCAGCTCAACGCCGAAATGCTCTACCTTCGCCTGGCGCGTGAAGGCATGGCGAAGCTCTACGTCGACCGCTGGAAGCGCCACCTGGATCTTGCCGAGTCGGTCTGCTTCCACAAGCCGGACTGGCTCATTTCCAAGGCCCGCTGGTTGCAACAGTGCAAGCTGCCCGGCAGCGCGGCCTTGTACGAACGCGCCTTCGAGGCCGGTGCGGCGCCGGCAAGCGTGATGCCTTATCTCGCCGAGCGGTGTTGGGATTCCCGCGACTACGAGCAGTTGAAAAAGCTGGCCGATGCCGGCGATCTCTTCTCGGCGCTTCCCGTGGCAGGCATCATTCGACGTCGATGGGGCCATCCAGCATGAGGCCTGCCCCCGACATCGATGTTCTGCTGCTGCTCGAAGGCACTTATCCCTACATCAAGGGCGGCGTATCGTCGTGGATGCACGAAGTCATCCGTGGACTCGAGCATTATCGCTTCGGTGTAGTGTTTCTGGGCTCGCGCGAGGACGACTATGAGGGCTGGCGCTACGAGCTGCCCGCCAACATAGTTCAGGTCCAGAGCCACTTCCTGTTCGACAAGGGGCAGGACGAGCCCAAGCGGACACACCGCAAGGATCGCGGTCCGAACCCAGCCATGGAACGTACCATCGCGGCCTTCCACGAAAGGTTGCAGACCAGCCAGCCGGAGATGCCGAGCAGTGGGGAGCTTTCCGATCCCGCATGCCCGGTCGGCCATGGGATGTTCCTTGAAAGTCAAAGTGCCTGGAACTACCTGACCGAATGCTATGAAGCGTCCGCACTGGCTGAGTCGTTCGTCGACTACTTCTGGACTGTGCGCAATCTGCATGCGCCACTCTGGCTGCTCGGAAGAATCGCCGCCAAAGCGCCCCACGCACGCATGCTTTTTTCGCCATCGACCGGTTACGCGGGACTGCTCGGAGCCATGCTCGCAAACGAGCGCAACACGCCTTTCGTGTTGATGGAACACGGTATCTATACCCGCGAGCGCCGGATCGACATGATGAACGCCGACTGGATCCACGACCGACGCAATTTCCTGCAAACCGACCAGGCTGAGATAAGCCACATGCGTTCGCTGTGGGTGAAATTTTTCGAAACGGCGAGCCGTCAGTCATACAACAAGGCCAACCCGATCATCAGCCTGTTCGAGCGGGCGCGCCGCCAGCAGGTGATCGATGGCGCGGACGCGGCGCGTACCCGCATCATCCCCAACGGGGTGGAGATCTCACGTTTCTCCAGCCGGCGTCGACCACTGGACGCACCGGTTCCGCAAGTGATGGTGCTGATCGGACGGGTGGTGCCGATCAAGGACATCAAGAATTTCATCCGCGCGGCAGCGATTGCTCGACAAAGCCTGCCGCAACTGCAAGCCTGGATCGCCGGACCCACCGAGGAAGATCCTCCCTATGTGCTCGAGTGCCGGGAGTTGGTGCAGTCATTGGGGTTGGAGGACACGGTAAAGTTTCTGGGATTCTGCCGCGTCGAAGAGCTTCTGCCCAAGGTCGGCGTCAATGTGCTCAGCTCGGTCAGCGAAGGCCTGCCGCTATCGGTGCTCGAGGGCTTTGCCGCTGGGATACCCGCCGTGACCACCGATGTCGGCGCCTGCCGGGAGATGATCGAGGGCAGTGGCAACGACGATGATGTCCCGGGTTCGGCAGGCGGTGTCGCTGGCCTCGCCGACCCCGACGGCCTGGCGAAGCATATCCTGTCGCTGCTCGGCGATCCGCAGCGCTACCGCGAAGCGGCTCAAACGGCGATTGCTCGCGTCGAGCGCCGCTACGACCGACTGACCATGCTGGCGACCTTCGACCAGATCTTCCGCGAGACGATCGGCTGATGGCGGGCATCGGCTTCGAACTCAGGCGGCTCAGCCGTAGCGAGACCTATCTCGGGCTACTGCGCGCCTATGCCTACGCGGGCATCGTCAGCAGCGGACCATGGGTACTATCGATCGCGGCGATTCTGATGCTCGGCATGCTGAGCATCGGTTTCGTGATTCCGTCCGTGCAAATCACCCAGTTCCAGGTCAGTGTGACCTGGCTGATCGCACTGTCACTGATCTATACCGGCGGCTTTCAGCTGATCTACACCCGTTATGTCGCTGACCGTTTGTTCGAGCGGCGACCGGAGTGCGTGGTACCGAATCTGACCGGAGCGCTGCTGGTGCTCCTGCTACCGGCCAGCGTGCTGGTCAGTACAGCCATGTTGATGCTGTTTCCCGGTACCTCGGCGGCCTATCGACTGCTGATGATCAGCGGCTTCATGCTGCTGTGTATGGTCTGGATACTGACCGTGCTGCTGTCTGGCTTGAAGCAGTTCCGTGCGGTGCTGATGATCTACGCTGCCGGCTATGGCAGCGTCGTACTGCTGGCGCTGTGGCTGAGGCCGTTTGGCATGGAAGGCCTGCTGACCGGCTTCGTGGTTGGCCAGTTGGTGCTGGTGCTGGGCATGGCGCGACTGATCTGGAAGGAATACCCGCCGACCCAGCTGGTCGACCTGGATTTTTTCCGCAACCAGAAAAGCCGTCTGTGGCTGATTCCGGCCGGCATCCTTTTCAATGCCGGCGTATGGGTCGACAAATTCATTTTCTGGCTGGCACCGGAAACCGGCCATCGCATCATCGGCGTGTTGCAGAGTTCGGTGATCTACGACACCCCGACCTTTCTCGCCTACCTCACCATTGTGCCGGGGATGGCAGTGTTCCTGCTGCGCATGGAAGTCGATTTCGTGCACGCCTACGATCGCTATTTCACCCTGGTACGCAGCGGCGGCACGCTGGCAGCGATCGAACAGCAGCGCCGCGAGATGGTTCTATCGGCACGCCACGGCATTCGCGACATCCTCGGCACCCAGGGTCTGGCCTTGCTGGTGCTGATTGCGTTCGCCCGCACCATCCTGCCGGCGTTGAACATCTCGGTCTTGTACAGCGGTCAGCTGGCGATCATCTCGGTCGGGGTAATGCTTCAGCTGCTGGTGATGGCCGCGCTGAACATCCTGTTCTACCTCGACGACCTGCGCGAAACCGTGCTGATCACCGCCGTGATGCTGGTCGCCAATGCGGGATGCTCGTACGTCAGTATCCGGCTTGGTCCCTATTACTACGGTTACGGCTTTGCCGCCGGCATGTTGATTGCCACGATGGTCGCCCTGCCGCTGGTCAACCGCCGGCTGCAGCGACTGAACTTCGAGACCTTCATGCATACGCGTTGAGCGTGCCGTTTCGTGCCGCCGCGGGCTACCCCAGCAACCGTTCGCAAACCGCGCAATACAGCGCAGGAAGGGCTTCGAGATCCTCCACGGCTACGCACTCATCCACCTTGTGGATGGTGGCGTTGACCGGTCCGAGCTCGACCACTTCGGTACCGAGCAAGGCCACAAAACGACCGTCGGACGTGCCGCCGCCAGTACTTTGCTCCGGTTCGATGCCGCACAGCTCGCGGCACACGGCGACCACGGTCTCGCGCAGCAATCCGCCCGGCGGCGTCAGGAAAGGTTCGCCGGAAAGCTGCCAGTCGACAAGGAAATCCAGGCCATGCTTTCGTAGGATCGCCTCGGCACGTTCCCGCAGGTCCTCGGCGCGACTGGCCGTGCTGAAGCGAAAATTGAACAAGGCCTGCAGCTCGCCCGGAATCACATTGTTGGCGCCGGTACCTGCGTGCAGGTTGGAGACCTGCAGCGAAGTCGGCGGAAAGTCGGCGTTGCCATCATCCCAGTGCTCGGCCACCAGTTCCGCCAGCGCCGGCGCAAACACATGGATGGGATTCAGCGCCTTGTCCGGATAGGCGACATGTCCCTGCACGCCACGTACGGTGAGCGTCGCCGACAGCGAGCCGCGGCGACCGACCCGGATCAGATCGCCGAGTCGTGCTTTTGCCGCCGGCTCACCGACCACGCACCAGTCGATCTGCTCGCCCCGACCACGGAAGTGCTCCACCACCTTGCGCACGCCGTCGATCGCCACGCCCTCTTCGTCGCTGGTCAGCAGCAGGCCGACCCGTCCCCGATGATCCGGATGAGCCGCCACGAAACGCTCCAGCGCCACCACCATCGCCGCTACCGAGCCCTTCATGTCCGCCGCGCCGCGGCCGTATAGACAGCCATCACGAAGGGTCGGCTCGAACGGCGGACTCTGCCAGCTGGCCTCGGGCCCACTGGGCACCACGTCGGTGTGACCCAGCAAGGCCAGGGTGGGGTGGTCTCCCGTCGCATCGCGCGGGCCATGGGTCGCCCACAGGTTGTCGACCGCACCGTAGCGCAAGTGCTCGATCTGAAAACCGGCGCGCGCCAGACGCTCGGCGATCAAGGGCAGGCATCCGGCATCGTCGGGGGTCACCGAACGGCGGCGAATCAGGTCACAGGTGAGCTCAAGCACATCGGACATGGCGGAATCTGTCTCAGGTAGGCAGCGGCGCTGCAAGGTATTCGGTTTTTGCGCCCGCGTGGTTATCGAAAATCTGTCGATGCCGCCGGTACGACCACGCGTCATCGCGCCGGTAATAGTCGGCCACCCAGCGCTGCAGGTTATCCAGCATGCCCTCCTGCTCTGCGGGGGAGGCATATTTGTGCGGCTCCCACGGTCGTCGCGCGTTGTTGGCAACACAGGTTTCCACACCGGGATTGAGGAACACCAGCTCGCTGCACTGTAGGGCCGCGCTCTCCACCAGCTCACCGTAGCAGCCTTCGATGACCCACGCCGGGCTGGTTTCGATGAACGTCTGCAGTGACGCGGCGATCGCATCAGCTGGCCGCTGCACCGCCACCTGTCCCGGCTCCCACACAATCGTGTCGAGATCGAGGTGGGTAAGCCCGTGGCGGTGGGCCAGCGCCCTGGCATAGGTACTTTTGCCGGAGCCGGAGTTGCCGAAGACCAGGACCTTCATCGCACGTTTACCGGCCGAACAGCTTCTTGAAGCCGTTGTCGCTGAAGCCGACGCTGACCGAACCATCAGCCAGCACCACCACCGGACGGCGGATCAGCGCCGGGTATTCCTTCAGCAGCAGCGTCCACTCCGGATCGCTACCCGGGTTCTTGCGCTGCGGCAGCAGGTTGCGCCAGGTGGTCGAGGACTTGTTGATTAGCTTCTCCCAGCCACCGAGCTGCTGTGCCCACTGCTTCAGGACATCGGCCGGCACCGGATGGGCGCGGTAATCGATGAAGGTGTTGGCCACCTCGAAGCGGCCCAGCCAGTTTCGTGCCTTGCGGCAGGTATCGCAATTGGCCAGACCATAGAGGATGGCACTCATTCGGCGCTGCGCAACAATTCGTTGATACCGGTCTTGCTGCGGGTCTTCTCGTCCACCTGCTTGACGATGATCGCCGCATACAGACTGTGGCTGCCGTCCTTCGCCGGCAGGCTGCCGGCAACTACCACGCTGCCAGCGGGAATACGTCCGTAGCTGACTTCGCCGGTGGCACGGTTGTAGACGCGGGTGGACTGGCCGAGGAAGACCCCCATGCCGATCACGCTGCCGCGCTCGACGATCACCCCTTCAACCACTTCCGAGCGCGCACCGATGAAGCAGTTGTCCTCGATGATCGTCGGGTTGGCCTGCAACGGCTCCAGCACACCACCGATGCCGACACCACCGGACAAGTGCACGCCCGCACCGATCTGCGCGCAGGAGCCGACCGTGGCCCAGGTGTCGACCATTGTGCCAGCGCCTACATGCGCGCCGATGTTGACGTAGCTGGGCATCAGCACCGCGTCCTTGGCGATGTGCGCGCCGCGGCGCACCAGCGCACCGGGCACCACCCGCGCGCCAAGCCCCTGCAGCTCGGCATCGTTGCCGTGGGCGAAGCGCAGCGGCACCTTGTCGAAGGCCAGCGCCGAGCCGCCATCGACCACCTGGTTCGCGTTGATGCGGAAATACAGCAGCACCGCCTTCTTGAGCCACTGGTTCACTGTCCAGCCACCGTTTCCATCCGGCTCGGCAACACGACGCTCGCCGGACTCGAGCAATTCCAGCACTTGCTCGACGGCCGGGCGCAGATGGGTTTCGATCTCGGCAGCGCCAAGTTCGTTGCGACGCTCAAAGGCATCGTCGATCAGGGTTTCAATGGACTGCATGCGCGGGTTTTACCTGTTTATCCGGTGAGTGAATCAGCAGCTAGCCCGACAAGCGGAGATACCGAGGCGAGCTGCAGCAGACTGCAAGAATACATGCGTTGGCGTTACAGACGTCCAAACGCCCGCTCAATTCGCTGCATCCCTGACCGGCGGCACCGTGACACTGGAAAGACCGGCCGCACGCAACCGCTCGTTGAGCGGCGCCAAATCGGTCTTCTGGATTGCCTGCCACTGCTGCTGCGCCAGCGCCAGGTTCAAGCGATACTCCGCGTACGCTTGCCGCTGGCCGTCGGTCGGCGCGCGGTCGGAACCTTCGACATCGGTGGCGATCCCGGTCAGCGCGTCGTTCATCGCCGCCAGGTTGAAGCTCTTTTCGCCGCTGCCGGTGACCAGTGGGTCGGTCTTGTGGCGCAAAGCCTCGACGGCGTCTCGCAACCGCTTGTTCGCCTCACTGCCGGCCAGTTTCCGATCCAGCGCAGCGAGCTGCTGGCGGACTGCCTGCACCTGGCCGTCGTCCTGCCACAGCTGCAGCAAGGTGGCGCCGAGATTACGCGAGAAGGCCAGCCCGGCGATCAGCGCGGGGCGGTCGAGTTTCACCCGCGGATCCATGGTCAGCTGCAGCGGCGCCCGATACGACTTGCCGTCGACATGCAGTACCACCTGATAGGTCCCCGGCAACGCCAGCGGCCCCTCGGGCGTGAGCGGCGTGTCCGAATCCCAGGTCGCCGCGATGCTGTAGCCATACTTCAGCGCCTGCGGACGCGGGTAGTGCAGATTCCACACAAAGCGATGCGCGCCAGCCGCCGCCGACAGCGGCGCACCAGGGCGCAACCAGCCCTTGGCGAAATAGCGGTTGGCGTCGCGTTCGAGCGGCTTCGCGTCACTGGCAAAATGCCGCACCAGCTGGCCATGGCTGTCCAGAATATCCAGGGTCACCGGTCCCTTCGCGGCAGCGGCCAGACGGTAATCGATGATCGCGCCGGCGGGCGGATTCTGCCCTAGCGGCGTCTCCGGCGGCAGCGGCGTGTCCTTGTTCTCGTTGGCGCGCACCCGCACCGCTGGTGCCGGCGTATACAGATACACGGGCGCCCTGGCGATCGCGGCCGTCACCTGGCGCAACGGCGTGACATCGTCGAGCACCCAGATCGCCCGCCCCTGGGTGGCCGCGATCAAATCGTTGCCGTGCACCAGCAAGTCGCGGACCCAGGCGGTCGGCAAGTTGCGTTGCAGCGATTGCCAGTGGTCACCGTCATCGAACGACACAAACACGCCGCGGTCGGTGCCCGCATACAGCAGCCCTGCCCGCTTCGGGTCCGCGCGTACCACGTCGACGAAACTGTGTTGCGGCAAGTTCGACGCGATGCTGGTCCAGTGAACGCCGTAGTCATGCGTGCGCCATACCTGCGGGTGAAATTGATCCTGCCGGTGCGTGTCCACCGCGGCATAAGCGGTGCCCGGCTGCAGCGCCGATACATCCAGCGTGCTGATCTTGGCCCATGCGGGAATACCCTTCGGGGTGACGTTGCGCCAGTGCTTACCGCCATCACGGGTGAGCTGGATCAGCCCGTCGTCGGTACCGGCCCAGATCTCATTGTTGTCGCGCGGCGACGGCGCAATGGTGTAGATCACGCCATAGCCGCAGGCCTTGGCCTCGGCGGGCGTGGGGTTGCCGTCGCAATGCGTCGCTCCCGCCAGCTTGCCGTTCAAGCTGGGGCTGATCACGTCCCAGTGCTCGCCCTGGTCGGTAGTGCGGAACAACACCTGCGCGCCCATGTACAAGGCATACGGCGGCTTGGCCGCGAACGCGATCGGGGTGATCCAGGTGTAGTGGTATTTGAAGTCGCTAGGTCGCTCGCCATAGCTGTTGACCGGCCATGGCGTGACGTTCTGCACCACGCCGGTCTGGCGATTCCAGCGCGACACGCGACCACCGAGGCCGGACCCGAACACGATGTTCGGGTCCGCCGGATCGGGCAGGTCGTAATCGCGCTCGTCGCCGCCGACCGGTCGCCAGTCACGGTAGGAGATCGAACCGTAGTCGCTGCGGCTGGCGATGCCGACGGTGCCGGAGTCCTGCTGCCCCGAGTAGATCCAGTACGGGAACCGGTTGTCGGCACCGAGATGGTAGAACTGCCCGGTCGGCTGGTTGTACCAGCTGCCCCAAGTCTGTCCACCGTTGAGCGTGACTACCGCGCCCTGGTCGCTGGCGGTGATCATCCGCCGGGGAGCTTGCGGGTTGATCCACAGATAGTGGTAGTCGTCGCCGCCCGGGGCGCCCTTGAAGATATGCCAGGTTTTTCCGCCGTCGTCCGAGCGGCGAATCGACCGCCCGGCCGCATAGAGTCGATCGCGGTCGGTGGGATCGACGGTGATCCGGCTGAAGTAATCATTGGCCAGCCAGCCTGCATGACTGGTCGCTCGCCATGTTGCGCCGCCATCGTCGGAGCGGTACAGGCCGCTCTGCTTCGGCGAGGCCGCGTCGCCCACCAATGCGTAGACGCGGCCACCGCTGGCCACTGCGATGCCGATGCGCGCCAGCGAACCGCTCGGCCAGCCATGTCCGCTGAGGCGCTTCCAGCTGATGCCGCCATCGCTGGAACGATACAACCCGCTGCCGGGCCCGGCATTGGGCTGGAAATACGACAGCCACGGGTAATTGCGCACCTGCCACGCCGCCGCATAGACAATCTTCGGGTTGGACGGGTCGGCCGCCATGTCGACGATGCCGGTATCGGCATTGATGAACAAGGTCTGCTGCCAGTGTTTTCCGCCATCGGTGGAACGGAATACTCCCCGTTCATGGTTCGGCCCGAAATAGTGGCCGAGTGCCCCGACCAGCAGCGTGTCCGGATGCTGTGGGTCGACCAGGATCTTGCCGATATGCCGGCTGTCGTCCAGCCCCATGTGTTGCCAGTGCTTGCCGCCGTCCGCCGAGCGGTACACGCCGTTGCCGGCACCGATGTCATAGCGCGCCGCGACCTGGCCGGTGCCGACATAGATCACGTCGGGATCGGACGGCGCCACCGCCAGCGCCCCCACCGCCGACGCCGGCTGGCGGTCGAACAGCGACCGCCAGGTACGTCCCGCATCGTCGCTCTTCCACACCCCACCACCGGCGGTCCCGATATAGAACGTATCCGGCTGCGTCGGCACACCTGCCGCCATCGTCGCCCAGCCGCCGCGAAACGGCCCGACCAGACGCCACTCCAGCGCCCCGGTGACACCGTCAGGGATCGGTGCTTCAGTCGCCGCTAGCGGCCCGCTGGCCATCAGCAACAAGGCCGCTACCAGGACAACGTGACGGAAAGAATGGCGGATCGACATGGGGCACCTGCGACTAAACTGACGACGAAGGTGCTGAAGATACTCCGGAGGCCCCAGCAAGGCAGCAGCAGGAGAAACCACCGGTACTGCCATGGCACCTCGAGCGAAGCCATAGCCGCCCGCGTTCACGGACAAGCGCTTACCGGGTATCCAGATCATGCTTGCAAACGAACCCCCCGCATCCGGTGCGGGGGGTTCGTTTGATCAGAAGCTGTACTTCACCGAGGCGCCGGCACCCCAGTCGGGACTGCCATTGGTCATACCGCCCAGTGCATAGCTCTGCAAGCGGAAGCGGTCACTGAACTTGTGATTCCAGTAAGCGGTGAGCTCGCTTTGGGCGGCACCGCCGACGGCGATCCGCTGGCGGTAGTAGTAATACATACCCACGTTGTCGCTGCTGGCAACCCGGTAGTCCACGCCGGCATTGGCGTTGAAGCCGTTCTTGAGTTTGATGTATTGCGAGCTGCCGTAATTCATCCAGCCGACACCGCCGAACGGTGTCCATTGGCCCATAACCTTGTACGTATCCAGCGACACACCGTAGTCGTTCTGGCCAGTGCCCAGGCCCTTGTTGACGTCGGCGGTACCGAACTTCACCTTGCCGGTGAGATCGAGACCGAAGCTGCGATCGGCGCTGGAAAACAAGGTGTATCCGGCCGACGCCACCACATCGCCCAGACCGGAGGCCGTGGTGGCAGCGGTGGTGGTCGATGTACTGCCACCCTGATTGGCGCCGCCGCCCAGTATATGACCCAGACCGCGCCCAAGCGGGTTGCTGTTGTTGACCGGACCGGTACCGGGAATGACGTTGCCCGAGCCGTGGATGCGGATATAGGGAACGGTGAGTTTGAAAGTCCAACGGTCGGTCTGGTACGCGGCGGTGAACGGGACCGACCAGATGTCGGTGGTCGTGGCGGTGCCGTATTTACCGCTACTGTAGTTCGCGCCAGTGCCAAGGCTGAAGCGGTCGGTCGCGTGGGCGACCGGCACGCCGATCAGCAACAGGCCGCTGAGCACCATCCAGTTCATATTCTTGCGCATGCCTTGAAAATCCTTGATGTAGTCGAGGAAAGCGGGCCTGGCTGAAGCCAGGCCCATGAGGGAACGGAGCGAATCAGCCGCCCGGACGACCAACGTGCGACGGAATCTCCGGCCGCTGCGGCAACTGCGGGCGATTCGGCACAGTGGGACGCTCGGGGATACTGGGGTGATCCAGCCCACTCATACCCGTGGGGTGGTCGGTGAGCTGGGCCTGGCCGAACGCGCTATTGTCGCCGCTGGGGTGGTCGGTGATCTGACTCTTGCCGAAATCACCGCTGGCGCTGGCATGAGCATCCATACCGGCTTGCGCGTGACCGTCGGCAGCAACACGAGCCTTCGCTTCGCCCTGCGCCCCGGCCCCTGCCGCTTGCGGAGAACGCATCAGGTCACCCAGCTTGAAACCCATGCTGTTGGCGATCTGGCCCCAGCCCTGGCCGGATGCCCGTGCTGCCAGCACGCCCTGGAGATCGACCGTGCTGCCGTCGGCCAGCGTCAAGCTGCCACCATTGAGCGCCGCGGCAATCTGAGCTGCAGTCGGATCGGTGATACCCGCCTTGGCCAGACTGGCCTCAGCCAGCGATAGCGCGATTTTCACATTGCCGTAGCCCATCTTGCCGGTCACCGGCTGGATCGTGGAGTCGGTACTGGTGCTGGTGCCGTCGGCGTTATGGGTTACCTGGGTCAGGGTGATGGCGGTGCCATCACGCAAGCCGTTCACCAGTGCTTGCGAGTTCGTCTCCGAACCGGCGAAGGTGGCGAACTCGCCGCTGAGTCGGGTCGATTCCTGGTTGGTGGTGGTGGTGGTCGTCGTGCCGGAATCGGACGTCGCCGTGCTCTGTGCCATCAACGGCGTAGCCGCAAGCGCGGTCATCACGGTAGCGCCAACGAGGGTAAGCGTGAAGCGTCGGTTTTTCATGGGTGTCTCCTCTGGAGATGCGGCAAAAGGCAGATGGGTTTGTCAAACGAACAACGTCGTCACGGTCTCGATAGCTGCGCCGAAAACCCACGCGGGGGTATGCCCGCAGCCATCCTATGCATGTGAATCAGTACGTCTGGGCATTCGCAGCGCCATGCGCGCCGCCATCTGCCTGCGCGGAGGCCGAGATGCCGTCGCGTGTCGAGCCCTGGGCACCGGCCCGTCCGTCGGCATGGGCCGCGCCGTTCGTGCCGGAGGCGCTGCGGGCGCGAGTGTTTGCGCTGCCACTGGCCGAACCGGAGCCCGATGCGTCAGCCATCGCGGCCTTGCTGCTCATGCCGTGGTTCACGGGTGACAACAGGCCCGGTTTCCGGGTCGACCTGCTATTTGACTGGCCGATCTTGCTATTCGGGCTGAGCGACGATGTATTGCTGGCCGAACCTTCGGCTTGCGTCCCCGCCGATGGGACGGATTTCAATCCCGCCGTGGTGGCGCCCCGCGCAGTATGGAGCGAACCCATCGCGCTTGAAGACACCTTTCCTGCCGTGTGCTTGGCCTGGTTTGCGGCGCCTCGCACATGGTGGCCGGCTGCCGAAGCCCGAGAGCGTGCCTGCGTGGTCAGATCACCCGCCGCTGCCACGGCGGTGTTGCGCGCACCGGTGGTATCGACCGCGCCCGTCACCGAGCCTTCCATGCTTGCGGCACCTTTCAGCGCGGCGCTGCCCCTGTTCCCTTGGTGGCCGGCGATGGCGCCTGTCGCGGTCGAGAACCCGCGCACAGCGTTGGCATCAGCAGATTTCTTGGCGATCGCAAGTCCGTTCAGTGCGTGGGTGGCAGCGGAGCCATTCACCGGACTGGCGGTGTGCGTTGCATGGGTTGCGCCCGCAGCGACCTTCGAAGCAGCCTGATGCGACAGCCCTGAACCTGCTTGGGCGCTCGGTGGATTGATGTTGGAGGCATCGACGTTGCCCATGCCGTGTGCGGCACCGCCGATCTGGCCACCGATCTGGCCCATCGGGGCATTCATCGCACCAGTCAGCCCGCCGGTGACACCGCCAGCAAGCGAGCCACCACCCAGCACCTGGGCATGCAGGGGAGCCATCATCGCCAGGGCCAAGGCAGCTGCAATCAGGGTCTTGTTGACAGTCTTGGTGTCGAGAGTCGTGTTTCGCATGGTGGGGACCTCCTGCCAGCGGCGAATCCGCGGCTTGCGAGGTCCATTACGTCCGGCGCCCGAGGATCCTTCCCTGGGGGCGAGTTACGTTTGGGATGTGTTCAGGCTCATGGCGTCAACAGGCCGTAGCCATAGCGCGGATCGCGGCCCCGAGGGCCGAGGTCGCGGGCCTCCCCCGCCAGTTGTTTCAGGACCTGGGCTGCCGCGCCCGGGCGCGGGGTCGCCAGCAGCTGGGCCGCCCTACGGGCCACGATCGGCGACGCAAACGAGGTACCGCGCATCGCATTGCGTCCCTGGCCCACCAGGCCCAGGGCGCAGAACGCTACCTGGGTACCGCTGCCCGACTCGGGCAGCACACGGTTGCGCGCGTCGACACCGCTGACGCCGATCACACCTGGATAAGCCGCGGGGTATAACGGTGGCGCGGCAGGTCCGTCGTTGCCGACCGCACTGACCAGCACGTGGCCGCGTGCAATCATCACCTGCACCGCGCGTGCGAGCACCGGATTGTCGGGGCCGACCAGACTGATATTGATCACCGGCACCTGTTGGCGTGCCATCCACGCGAGCGCGTTCACGAGGCTCGAGGTGGTGCCGCCCACCGCATTGCCACACCACAGGTTGGCCGCGTAAAGCGTGTCCGGGTCGCCATCGACAAGTCGCTCGGCCACCACCGTACCGTGCCGCGACACGGTCGGCTTCTGGCAACCGAATTGCTCTACGCGCGCGCGCGCCAGCGCCGGGTCGGCCGGATTCACGCCACCGTCGATCAGCCCCACACGCCGCGGCACAGCCGAGGACGATCTTGCCGCCGAGGTATCGCCCTGGGCGACATCGCCTACACCCGCCGGGAGGTAGAGATACTGGTAGGTGAAGGTCGCGTTCGGCGCCACTTGCTGGAGTACCTTCATCGCCTTCGCCGCATTGCGGCTGCGGCTGTCGTGGAGAATCCGCAGATCTAGGCCCAGCGTGGCGTCCGCTGACGGCTTGCTGGCTGCAGTGAATCCCAAGGCCTGCAAGGCATGGAGTTGCTGATCGGACAGGCCCATGACAAGGAATTCACCGCGCAGGATCGGCGCACCGTTCGGGTCGACTTCCACCCGTCCGGGCTCTCGCCGCAGCAAGGCCTTGATCTGCAACTTGCGCGTGAGACCTTGCGGCACGTGCAGCAGGTCATCGACATGGTGGAATCCCGGTCCGAAACGGTTACCTGGCATACCCACGCCGGGATCGCCGATGCCGGGCATGTCGACATGGGGCATCCCTACCGGCACGCCCCGTCCTCCTGGAAATCCTCCGATCGGCCCTCGCATTTGCGCCTGCACGGACGTGGCGCAGCCCAGGGCAAACACGACGGTCAGCAGTCGAATCAGCACAAAAAAAGAACGCTGCAGTGGCATGGCGGACTGGATTGGCGAGAATGACCCGGATGCTAGCATTGGCGGGCTTTACGTTCCCGAACCGCGCCGTTGCGCGCGATGGAAGGAATCCTCCTCCTCAAACGTAGTGGAAAGGTAATACGTGGATCCGAGCCAAGCTGTGCGCGAAGGATTGATTCCGTTGCTGCCGCGTCTGCGCCGGTTGGCGCGGGCGCTGGCGGGCCAGATCGCCGATGCCGATGACCTGGTGCAGATCGTGCTGGAGCGCGCACTGAATCGGGCGGCGCAGTGGCGGCCGGACGCGCCGCTGGACAAATGGGTGTTCGCGATTGCGCGCAACGCCTGGCGGGACGAGATGCGCGCACGCGGCAGGTCGCAAAACCTGTTCGTGCCGGAGGAAGCCGGCGTTACGGCCGCCGACGGCAGCAGCGCACCCGCGCAGAAACTGGAGCTGGCAGCGGCGGTGGCGGCGCTGCCGCCGGACCATCGCGAAGTGGTGGCCCTGGTGCTGATCGAGGGCCTTTCGTACAACGAGGCCGCCGACCTGCTGCAGGTACCGGTGGGGACCATCACCAGCCGCCTGGCGCGTGCCCGCACCACCTTGCAAGCCCATCTTGGAAAGGACACATGAACCCGATCGACGACGACACATTGCAGGCTTACGTGGACGGCGAGCTCGAGCCGGCAAGCGCGGCGCTGGTCGATGCCGCGCTGGCACACGACGAGATGCTTGCCCGCCGTGTGCAGCAGGCGCAGGCGCTGCGGACACAACTGAAAGCCGCGTTCGACCCGGTGCTCGACGAGCCGGTGCCGGAGCATCTGTCCGCACTGTTGCAGCCACCCTCCCCGCAAGCGGCGACCCCTGCTGCGCCTGTCGCCATGGCGAGGCACCGACGTGGCTTTGGCGCCGGCCGGCGCCGCGCACCACGGCGCTGGGCCATGCCCGCCGCCGCGGTGGCGGCGTCGCTGGCGGTGCTGGCCGTAGCGTTGTGGTGGCAGCCGGGCAACGACCTCGTACGCGTGCAGAACGGCCAGCAGTTCGCCGCGGGCGCCTTGTCCAAGGCGCTGAACCAGTCACTGGCGAGTGAACCTGATCCACGCGCCACGGTTACCATCGGCCTGACTTTCCGCAGCGCCGACGGGCGCATCTGCCGCACCTTTGTCGAGCACGCCAAACCGGCGATGGCCGGCCTCGCCTGCCATCACCGTGCCGGCTGGTCGTTGCCGGTAATCCGTGCCGCGGAACAGCCAGCTGGTGGCGAACTGCGTCAGGCCGCCAGCGACATGCCGCGCGATGTGCAGGCCGCGGTCGACGCACGCATCCGCGGCGAAGCCTTCAATGCGCAGCAAGAACGCGCGGCGCGTGCCGCCGGCTGGCGCTAAGCCCGTTGCGCCGCATACCGGAGACCGGGCGCATCGGATCTATCTTCATCACGCCCAAGCTGAAGCCGGAACCGACTCCTACGTGGGATCGAAATGCTCACCGCGCAAACAGCAGTACGTTCACGCTAAGAGTCGCCGCCGGCGGCCCGTGACTTGTGACCCTTGAGCATGACGACAGTTGGCGTCTTACACTGGCGGGACAGATCCAGCCGAACCAGGGAACCACCATGCGTCTGCGCCACTGTCTTGCCGTGCTCGTGCTCGGTGTCTCCACCACGCTTGCGGCGCATGCCACGGTCGATCCCTCGCTGTACCAGAGCCTCGACTGGCGCCTGATCGGGCCTTTCCGCGGCGGCCGGGTGCTGACCGTGACGGGCATCGCTGGAGACAACCGGCATTTCTATTTTGGCGCCGTCGACGGTGGCGTCTGGGCCACGGCGGATGCGGGGCGCACCTGGAAACCTATCTTTGATGGGCAACCGGTCGGCTCGATCGGGGCCCTGGCGCTGGCGCCATCCGATCCAAAAACGATTTACGTGGGTACCGGCGAGGCGGACATGCGCTCGGACATCGCCCACGGCGACGGCATGTACAGGTCGACCGATGCCGGCAAACACTGGACCCATATCGGGCTGGACGATACCCGGCAGATTGCCAGGGTGCTGGTCGATCCGCGCAACCCGAAGGTGGTGTTCACCGCGGCGCTCGGGCATGCCTACGGGCCGAATGCCGAGCGTGGCGTGTTCCGTTCTACCGACGGTGGCGTGCACTGGCAGAAAGTCCTCTTCAAGAACGCCGATACCGGTGCGATCGACCTGGCCTTCAAGCCCGGTGACCCGGACACGATCTATGCCGCACTGTGGCAGACCCGGCGTCCGCCGTGGAGCGTGTACCCGCCCTCCAACGGTCCGGGCAGCGGCCTGTACGTGTCGCATGATGGCGGCAGCCACTGGCAGCAGATCCAGGGCCACGGCTTTCCCGCCCATCCCGGCCGCATCGGCATCGCGCTGGCGCCAAGCCAGCCGAACCGGGTGTTTGCCCTGGTCGATGCCGGCCAGGGCGAAGGTGGTCTGTACCGTTCCGACGATGGCGGCGCGCATTGGCAGCATGTCAACGCCGACCAGCGCATCTGGCAGCGCGGCTGGTATTTCTGCCGGCTCACCGTGGACCCGAAGAACGCCGACCGTGTCTACGTGATGAACACCATCGTGTTGCGCTCGGACGATGGCGGCAAGCAGTTCATCGCGCTGAAGGGCGATCCCACCGGCGACGACTTCCACCAGATGTGGATCGACCCGACCGATGCCGACCGACAGATTCTCGGCGTCGATCAGGGCGCGCTGATCACCCTCAACGGCGGCAAGACCTGGAGCAGCTGGCACAACCAGCCGACTGCGCAGATGTACCACGTCGCCACCGACAACCGGTTTCCGTACTGGGTCTACGGCGCCCAGCAGGATTCCGGCGCCGTGGCGCTGCCCAGCCGCACCGGCACCAGCGACGGCATCACCATGGAGCAGTTTCACGAAATCACCGCCGGTGGCGAAAGCGGCATGATTGCGCCTGACCCGGACGATCCCGACATCGTCTATGGCAACAAGGTGGACAAACTCGATACACGCACCGAGCAAACACGCCACATCGACCCGACCCTGGCCTACCCGGCAGCCCACTACCGCGGCGCCTGGACCTTGCCGCTGACCTTTTCCAAGCGCGGCACCAAGACACTCTACTTCGCCAATCAACGGCTGTTCCGCACCACCGACGGCGGCGACCACTGGACCCCGATCAGTCCCGACCTGACCCGCAAAGATGCCGGCACCCCACCCAACCTCGATGCCGTCACCGCCGCCGACGACAACCATGTCAGCAAGCGCCGCGGGGTGATCTACACCATTGCCCCCTCGCCGCTGCACGCCAGGGAGCTGTGGGTCGGCACCGACGATGGTTTGGTCTGGCGCACCGATGACGGTGGCGGACAGTGGCGCCAGGTCACCCCGAAGGCGCTGACCCCATGGTCGAAGATCGCCGGCATCGAACTGTCCCGCTACGACGCCAACGTCGCCTGGCTAGCGGTCGATCGTCACCGCCTCGACGATGACACCCCCTATATCTATCGCACCGACGACGGCGGCAGAAGCTGGCATCGTGCCGACCAGGGCATTCCACGCGACAGCTTCGTCAACGTGGTACGCGAGGACCCGAAGCACCGGGGCCTGCTCTACGCCGGTACCGAGAAAGGCATGTTTGTGTCGTTCGACGACGGCGCGCACTGGCAATCGCTGCAGCAGAACCTGCCGATGACCTCGGTACGCGACATCGACGTGCACGACAACGACCTGGTGATCGCCACGCATGGTCGTGGCTTCTGGATCATGGACGACATCACCGCGTTGCGGCAGATGGACAAGGCCCGCGTCACCGCGACCACCTTGTTCAAACCGGCCGATGCCATCCGCATGCGTCCGGCCGGCTTCACCGGCACCCCGCTGCCGAAGGACGAGCCGACCGCCGCCAACCCGCCGGATGGTGCCTACATCGACTACACACTGGCGCAAGGCGTGAACGGGCCGGTGACGCTGACCGTGCTCGATGCGCAAGGCGCTGTTGTGCGCCGCTTCAGCAGCAACGACAAGGTCAGTGCGCCGAATCCGGCCACGCTGGCCTATGCACCGGAATGGGTGCCCAAGCCCATGCAACTGTCGACGGCTGCCGGCATGCACCGCTTCGTCTGGGACCTTCACTATCCGGCACCGGCCGGCATCCCGTCGCGGCGCTCGCACAGCGGCGTGTGGGCACCCCCCGGCCAGTACCGCGTCGTGCTCAGTGTGGACGGGCACACCTACCGGCAGCTGCTACGGGTCTTGCCCGATCCCCGGGTAAAACTGTCCGAGGCGGCACTGCATCGCGAGTTTGTATTGGCACGCAAGGTGGAAGCGGCGCGGGTCCGTACCGCCACGGCGATGAGCGAGGCCGGCAAGCGGCTCAAGGCGCTCGATGCGCGGCAGATGCACGCGGGTGCCGCCATGCACAGGGAGTTGACCGATCTGATCGCCAGGATGACCGAGGTGTCTGGCGTCGACCTGCACCCGGACCCTCGCAACAGCATGGGTAGCCCGCCGCAACGCACCGACAGCCTGCGCGCGCTATCGATGAAACTCGCTGCGCTTGAACAGGCCGTCGATGGTGCGGATGCCGATCCCAGCCCGGATGCGCTGGCCTCTTACGCAGCGCTGTCGCGGGCGCTGGACGCCACACTCGTTCGCTGGCACCAGTTGGAGCAGGTGGAACGGCACGCTCTGGGCAACCGACTCGAGGCTTCAGGCCAAAAACCCCTTTCGTGGTGATCTCCTGCTCCCATGGCCGCGCCGGTGGCCGGCCATGGAGTCAGCAACGTGCCCGGTAATCCGTCAGCCAGGTCGCGACTGCCTCGGCACGCATCGGGTAGCCGAGATGATAGCCCTGCAGTGCATCGCAACCCATTTCCGCCAGCAGCTTCGCCTGTTCGGGCGTCTCGACACCTTCGGCCACCACTTTCATCTGCAACTGGTGACCGATCGCCACGAAGGTCTTGGCAAGGGCCACGCTGTTGTCGTCGTCCGGCAAATCGGACACAAAAGACTTGTCGATCTTCAATTTGTCCACCTGAAACTGACGCAGATAGGAAAGACTGGAATAGCCGGTGCCGAAGTCGTCAAACGACAGTTTTACGCCTAGCTCGGAAAGGCGATGGATGGAATACAGGCAGCGCTCGATGTTGTCCATCATTGCGCTCTCGGTAAGCTCGAGCTCCAGCCGGTGGGCCGGAAGATCGTTCCGTCGCAATGCCTCGGCCACGATCTCGCAGAAGTTGCCGCGCTGAATCTGCTGCGCCGACACGTTGACTGCAATAAAGAACTCGCCCAGTCCCGCCTCCATCCACGACTTCGACTGCGCGCAGGCGCGATCGAGTACCCAGCCGCCGAGTTCGGGCATCAAGCCAAGTCCTTCGGCGACCGGAATAAACCGATCAGGCACCACGGTACCCAACTCGGGGCTGTTCCAGCGCAGTAACGCCTCGAAACCGATCACGACACCATCCGACGTGCGCACCTGAGGCTGGTACTCGACATGCAGTTCGCCCTGCTGCATCGCTGCGCGCAGACGCATGCCCAGTCGGCGGCGATCCTCGATGCGCCGCATGTCCTGCTCTGAATACAGGTACACCGTGTCTCGGCCGAGCTGCTTGGCCCGCGACATCGAAGCTTCGGCGCGTCGCAACAGGTCGCCAAGGTCCTCCACCCGTTGCGGATAACTGGCAACGCCCATGCTCAACGTCACCCGCACCTCGCAAGATTGCAAGGTCATCGGCTTGGCAACGGCGCTGCGAATTCGCTCGGCCACCGCCACCGCCGCTTCCATGGTTACGCCCGGCAGGGCAACGGCAAATTCATCCCCGACGAAACGGGCGACGCGCCCCAGTGGCCCGACCACAGCGGAGAAGCGTGCAGCCAGTTCGAGGATGACTTCGTCACCTGCAGTCTTGCCCATGGCCTCATTGATCGCGTGAAACCGATCAATATCGGCGAAAATCAAACTGAAGGGCTGGCCGGGTTTAGCCCTGGCATGCTCCTGCAACATCATTTCGACTACCGGATAACGCGCCAAACCGGTAGTCATATCGTGCATGGCGGCATAGGCTAGCCGGGCCTCGGTATCGCGATGTTCGGTGACATCGTTGATGATTCCCAGATAGTGGGACACCTCGCCCTCGCCATCCCACACCGGCGCCAGATAGAGCTGGTTCCAGAACTTGGTACCGTCCTTGTGTACGTTGCGCAACAAGCCAGTGTATTCCTGCTGATGTTGCAGCGCATGACGAATATCCGCCCGCTCACCCTGGTTTGCCTCGGCCCCTTGCAAAATCCGGCAGTTGCGTCCGAGGATTTCATCGTCGCCATAGCCGGTAATCCGCTCAAACGCCCGATTGACAAAGGTCACCGGCATGTCCGGCGCATTGACATCGCTGATGACTACACCGTTGCCGATCGACTGGATCGCCCGCTCGAACAGGTGCAACTTGGCCTCGACCTGGACGCGATCGGTGACATCCTGAAGGTGCGCCAATATCGCCGGGGCGCCGTGATATCGCAGCGGATGAAAAATGGCCTCGACCTGCACGATTTGTTCATCCATACGGCGCAGCTCCCAGCGCTGGAGCGAACCCGACGCGAGCCTGCCAGACCGCAAATGGTCAAGAAACCGTATCCATTCGCTTGGCGCAAACAGCCCCTCGATGGATTGCCCGGCCAATCTGGCTTGCCGCCCACCATACTGCTTACGCGCCGCCTCGTTGACGGTGAGAATATCCAGACTGCGGGTATCAAAGACCACCAGCGGCACCGGGCTCTGTTCGAACAACAGACGATGACGAATTTCGCTGTCCCGCAAAACCTCGATGAAGCGCGCATGATCGACCGCATAGCGGATGCTGCGATCGAGCCGTTCGGCATCGATCGTTCCCTTGACCAGATAATCACTGGCACCCGCCGCCAGCGCGGCCACATCCACGTCGGGATTACCGCGCCCAGTCAGGATGATGAAGGCTCGCGACAAGCCTTCGCGGCTTACTGTTTCTATCAGATCGAGCCCGCTGCTGGTACCCAACAGGTAATCGACCAGATAGACATCGTGTCCACCCCGCCGCAACTGCGCCAGGCCGTCCTCGGAAGTGGCACACCAGTCCAGCGAATAGTCACGCCCCGCCAATTCGCCCAGCATGTCGCGTATCAGGACGAAATCATCCTCATCGTCATCGACTACCAACACCCGCAATGCCCTGGCCTTCACGCAGCATCGTCCTTTCGGCTTGAAGGAAGCTGCGCAGTTTCAGTCCAGTAGCGTTCCACTGACTGCAACACCTCGATCAGCTCATCGTAGCGATTGGGCTTGCTCACATAGGAATTCGCGCCCAACTGGTAACTGAGTCGGATATCCAGTTCAGCTCGTGAAGTTGTCATGACGATCACCGGCAGGTGCTTCAGACCATCATGTTCGCGAATGGCGCGAAGGGCCTCGCGACCGTCCATCCGGGGCATGTTCAAATCCAGCAACAACAAATCGGGGAGCTGCCGCTGCCGATCTGTGAGCCTGCCCTTCAGCTGCTGCATCAACTCCACACCGTCGTCGACGAATTCCAGCGACACATCGATCCCGCTATCGTCAAAGGCATCCTTGAACAACAGCCGGTCATCCAGATCGTCCTCGGCCATGAGGATGCTGATTGCGTCGCGAACCTGCATCATCTATCCACTCCAGGAAAAATTCAGCCTTCGATAAACGAACCGGACTCCCTACCTACCGCCATATCGACCGATGGCGCCGCGGAAAGAGTGACAATAAAACGGGCGCCTTGTCCAGTTCGACCTTCGGCACGGACCGATCCGCCATGCCGTTCAGCAATCCGTCGCACGATCGCCAGACCGATGCCGGTGCCTTCGAATACATTGCGCGAATGCAGCCGCTGGAACGGCGCAAAAATGCGTTCGGCATAACCTTCGTCAAAACCGATGCCGTTGTCCTCCACGCACAGCTCCCATCGCGTCGCTTCAGCGTCATCAGAAGGAACCCGTTCGCGGGCATGAATGCGGATCTGGCAGCGGCGGCCTTCGGCCCTGAATTTGAGGGCATTCGCCAACAAGTTCTGCAATAGTTGTCGCATTTGCGTAGGGTCTGCCCGGATAGTCGGCAGCGCGCCGACTTCGATACTTGCCGCAGCCGCATCGACCCGCTCCTGGAGATCGTCAATGACCGATGCCACCACACTGCACAGGTTGACCTCATGCATATTCGCCGGCTTGGTTCCCGCCCGGGAATAGGCCAGCAAGTCGTCGATCAGGGTCTGCATGCGTAACGCCGCCCGGCTCATGCGCTGCAGATAATCGCCGGAAGCCGTATCCAGCGAGCTAGCCAGCCGGGACTGCAGCCGATCGGAGAAGGTCTGGATCTTCCGCAACGGCTCCTGCAGATCATGCGACGCCACATAGGCGAAGTCCTGCAGCTCACGGTTGCGCATCTGCAAATCCTCCATCGCGCTTGCCAGCGCCTCATCAGCAGCACGCCGCGCGGTCATGTCGCGCGCTGCGCCATACAGCAAGCCATCCGGTCCGGTGATGGAATTCCATTCCAGCCAGCGATAGCTGCCATCGGCGCAGCGAATACGGAGAAGCAAGGCCGAAATCGCCTCGGTCCCGTCCATCTGTCGAACGACCGCTTGATCTGCCAGCTTCCGATCGGACGGATGCAGTAAATCCGCGTAGGGAGTTGCCAGCATCGTGGCCTCGTCATAGCCCAGCAATCGAGCGTAGGCGGGGTTTACCTGCAGATAACGCCCGGTCAGCGGGTCGGCGATACAGAACACCTCCTGCGACATCTCGAAAAAGCGGTCGCGCTGCTGCAGGACGCGCTGTACCGCCTTGAACTTGGCGATATCGCGAAACGCCATCACCGCGCCGGCCAACTGTCCGTGGATAGTTACGGGGGTGACCAGGTAGGCGACTTCAAGCGCGCCTTCGGTCGAGGTGCGGAAATAGGCGTCATCATCCGACACTTCGCCCGCCCCCTGCAAAACATTCTGCAAGGGTGCCGACATCTCCGCGGGCAATTCGTGTTTGCCGGGCAAGATTTCCGGAGGGAAATTCAACAACCGCGACGCTACCCGGTTGAGGAAGGTGGGTCGCTCCTGCATGTCCACCGCGACCAGGCCGTCACCCACACTATCGGCAATTGCTGAAATCAAGGCCAGCTGGCTGGCCATGGCATTCTGCGCAGCACGCAGCGCACGTTGATCCTGCAGTACGGCGAAAACACCCTTGGACTCCCCCTCCAGCAAAATGGGAATGGCCACCAGTTGCGCGGGAAAAGCCTTACCTTCCGCGTCCAGCGCCGCCACTTCCAGTCGCCCTGGCTCACCAGCGGCCGAGGCCGCCAGTAGCCCCTGAATGCGTGACAACTCGGCCTTGGCAAAGTGCTCGGCAAACGTAGCGTCTGGCTGATCCAGCTCACCCAGGAGCAGGCTGCCAGCGGTATTGGCCTGTAGTTGCCGGCCAGCCACATCCAACGCAAACACGCCATCGGGATGGTGCTCGAACAAACAGCGAAAACGCTGCTCGCTCTCGCTCAATCGCTGGAACGCCTGTTCGTGCTCGATCGCGACACCTGCCAACAATGCCAAGGTATCGAGACCGGTGATTTCCTCTGGCTGGGGCTCGCGCGTCTGATGGTAATACACTGCAAACGTCCCCAGCACCCCCCCATCGCGCGCCCGGATCGGCGTGGACCAACACGCCCGCAGATCGTGCGGCAGGGCGAGCGCCGCATAGTCCACCCACAAGGGGTCGGTGGCGATATCCGTGACCACCACGCGTTCCCCACGCCAGGCCGCAGTCCCGCAGGACCCCGCCACCGGACCGATCGGCGCACCGTCAATGCTACGGCAGTACGCCGGAGCCACACTCGGTGCCGCGCCGTGATACATGTGACCATCACGCAGCAGCAAGATGGTGCACACGGCATCGGGGTGATGCGCCTCGTAGGCCAGCACGATCGAATCCAGCACGCCGGATAAAGGCTGTTGTCGGGCGATCGCGTCGAGGATCTGGCGCTGGCGCGCATCCATGTCCTCGGCCCGCTGCAAATCGCTGTAGTCACGACCCACCACATACAGGCACTGCGCCTGAGCCGACCAGACTCCGGACCACTGCATGTGCAGGATGCGGCCATCGCGGGTTACATTGCGATTGCGGAAATTGGAGTTGGGCGTCCCCCCTGCCATCTCCCGCACGGCAGCAACGGTCGCCGCCTGGTCGTCAGGGTGCACCAGTTTGGTCAGTAACTCACCGACCAGCACCTCCGGCGCATAGCCCCACATGCGCTCTGCCGCAGCACTGACCTGGAGAAAGCGTCCCTCTCGATCCAATACGAGAATCACATCCGGCGCACTGTCCATCACCAGACGGGTCGCCTCCAGCGCGCGTTCCAGGTCCTGTCCGGCCTGGCGCAACGCTGCCTCCGCCTGTTGTCGTTCGGTGATGTCCTGCACCGCACCGACGGCTACTGGCTCGCCCTCGCCCGATCGCAACGAGCCCAGCTCGTGCAGCACGCGAATCTCACCATCCGGGCGAATGATCCGATACTGCAAGTCGATATCCGCCTGCCCCTGCTCCAACCGGCGTTGCGCGTGGACCAGCATCGGCCAATCATCGGGATGCACCCGGCTCCGGAGGATATCGACGCCGCGCTTGCCGGGACTGCGCTCGACGCCAAAAATCGCACAGGTCTCTGCCGACCAGTGCAACTCGCCCGTCTTCAGGTGCCGCTCCCAGCTGCCGAGATGGGCCAGTCTCTGCGCATGTCGATATTCGGCATCCCGCTGCTGCAATTCCCACTCATGGCGCTTGCGCTCGGAGATGTCCTGCAGATAGACGGTCAATCCATCCTCATGCGGATAGACACACATCCCATACCATCGCTGGCCGAAATCGTAAGGCGTTTCCAGTGTTACCGGCACGTTCTTTTGCACGGCACGCTTCCACGCATCGATGACCCAGCTCGCGGCCAGTTCATTGCCCTGAACATCAGGAAAAGCACTCAGACAGCTACTGCCGACGAGGCTGGCCTCATCGGCATCCAGCATCCGTGCCGCTTGGGGATTGACATAGGTGTAACACCACTGCCGGTCCACCACGAGTACTCCATCGGTGATGCTCTCCAGCACGGAAATCATCTTGCGCTCTGAATCGACGAGTGCCGATTGCGCCGCTTCGCGAGCGAAGACCTGCTCCCGCAACTTCGTGGCAGCCTCCTCGGCAAGGCGCGCACGCTCGCGGGACAACGCCGAAAGTCGCAGTGCCACAGCCAGCAATCCACCGAGTGCGAAACCGAGTAGCAGCACAAATCGAGGTTTCAGGTCAGCAGGCTGCGCCGGGCTCGAATAGGTCTCGAGATGCCATTGCTGGCCGTAGATGGGGATATATGTGCTGATCGCCGGAGCCACCTGGGGGATATGGCCATGTACATAGAGCAGGCGGTGACCCTGGCTTATGCGCACCCGGTACCGGCCGCGCATATCGGCAAGCAACGGGGAAAACATGCGGTCGAATGCGATGGAGCTGACGATGTAACCTTTCAATTCGTCACCGGCGCGGACAGGCACCACGATCATTTCACCCTCGATGCCGCTGAGCAGGGCCATCGGTTCACTCAACTGGGTCTGACCGCTTCGATCCGCGCGTTCGAAAACCGACTTTCGCGCCGGCGTCAGGTCAAGACGCTCACCCTTTTTTGCCCGTGTGGGAAACCGTGTCAAAACCTCCTCGACAACACGATCGGCATTCGCGTACACCAAGCCTCGCAAACTGGGCATGTCCTGCAGATATTGCGGGGCGTCCACGCTGAAAAGCCCACTCCTCAGGTTCGCGGGCAAGTGCGCAAACCGGACAGCCATACGCTCGAGCGCAGATACCCGCGCCATCATTCCCGAACGGATTGCCGTCACCAGCGCCTCGTTTTGGCTGTCGATGGCCTGCTGTTCCAACCGACTCTGCTGGGTGTCCAGCGAATGCCATAGCAACACCGACATCGCCACGGTCAGGAAACCCATCACCGCGGGAAAGACAAAGGTCCGATAACGCCGCTCCCAAGGCGATCGCGGATTGCTGGCGAGTAGCCCGAACCCCAGCACCAGCATGCCAACCGCTACCGGCATCAAAATCGGCAAGTGGCTCCCGTGCGCCGTGCCCCCCTCCCGCAACGTGACCAGATACCCGATCAGCGAAAGCCCTCCGGCAATGGTCACCAGCAATCCGCTTCCCCACAACGCGCTCGACCACCCATGGTGCCGTTTCACCAAGCTTCCGGCGATCAGTCCGAATTCCGCTACCAGCAAGGCAATAGCCGTCACCGGCAAAAAATGGCCGTCGTCGATGACGTCGGCGAAAGCGCTCCCTCCCGGCAGCAACAACGTCGCCATGAAATCGGGACGCCCCATCAGGGTGGCAATCAGCAAAATCAATGCCAAGGGCGTGCACAGCAGCCCCACGCGCCATGCGGCCCGCGGACGTCGCCTGGCCAACAGCCACAATGCATGTCCCATCAACACAAAGGCCAGTGCATTGTCCAGGGTTATCGGGGCAAATCCGGTATCCCCCGACAAGGGTCGCAAAAGATAAATAAGGCACCCTAGCAGCCCCATCCACCCGAGACCGGAAAGCACGACGGGAGTCACCAGGGAGACCGTCCATGGCCGTCGTCGATCAGCCGCTGTAAAAGTCCAACCCAACCACACCAGGGCCAGGGTATGGAGTAGATTGGGGTGTGCGTCGCTGATAACGGCGGGCTCCGCCAGCGCGCCGGCCAGATAGGCCAGGCCGGTAAAAAGCGTGGCGCTCGCCATGCCTCGCGTGACAGCCCGGATCGCGCCGGTATGGCGGCTGCCGAAAACCATGGCACCGGGCACCAACAACATGAGCGCGCAAAGCAGAGGCGAAAGAGGAGAAGCCAGTCCGTCGACGAGGATCAACAGCAGGGCCACTACGCCCCCTGACAGGGCTAGCGCGCGACCGCGGCGAAACTGCCTCCGCATGAGAGCCGCAGCTGCCAGCGCCATCAGGCTCAGCGCGACATCGGCTCCAAACCGCCCTACCATGAACTCGCCCAAGACCCATGCGAGCACGGCGTCCAGGACACCAAGCGCGGGTACCGCCAAGGCTCCCAGACGGCTCGAAAAAGCGTCTCCTAACGCCAACCGTGAATACCCCCGGCCCTGAGCCATGCTACCCCCGAAGACGCGATTGACACCCCGTCACGGGATACACATACCATAATTCAACGCCATGATGCGCGTCACAAGGCAACGGGAAGTACCTCGGCCGGCATGCAGCCACTCACAGGCGCCGGATTTCGCGCGGAGTGCATGAGCGCAGGGGCCGCCTGAATTTTCGCCGAAAACAACAAAGGCCGCCCTTCCGGGGCGGCCTTTGTGTTCATTTCGAATTGGTGGGCGGTACAAGGATCGAACTTGTGACCCCTTCCATGTCAAGGAAGTGCTCTACCGCTGAGCTAACCGCCCGTCGCATCGGCTTACCGCGCGAGCCGCGCAGTATACGGTAGCGGCAGGCCCACGACAATATCCCGTTCGCCCCAGAGGCGGAGGTTCAGCGCAACGCCTGTTCCCGCAGCTGATGAATTCGATCGCGCAGCTTCGCGGCAGCTTCGAATTCGAGGTCTTGTGCATGCTTGTACATTTGCGCCTCGAGCTTCTTCAGCAGGCCGGCCGCCTGCTGCACGTCGAGGCCCGCATATTCAGGGCTGGGTTCGGCCACTACGGAGGCGCGTGATGCCTTGCTACCGCGGCGACTCCCAGCCTCACTCCGTGCTCCCTCCATGATGTCGGCGATCCGCCGTACTACCGTGCTCGGCGTTATGCCTTGTTGCAGGTTCCAGGCTATCTGCTTTTCGCGGCGACGTGCCGTTTCGTCGATCGCCGCACGCATCGAGCGGGTGATCGTGTCGCCGTACAGTATGGCCTTGCCGCGCACGTTGCGGGCGGCGCGGCCGATGGTCTGGATCAGCGAGCCGGTCGAGCGCAGAAAGCCTTCCTTGTCGGCATCGAGGATCGCCACCAGCGACACCTCGGGCATGTCTAGCCCTTCGCGCAACAGGTTGATGCCCACCAACACGTCGAACTCGCCCAAACGCAGGTCACGGATGATCTCGCTGCGCTCGACCGTCTCGATGTCCGAGTGCAGGTAACGTACCTTGACAGCGTGCTCGGCCAGGTACTCGGTGAGGTTCTCGGCCATCCGCTTGGTCAGGGTAGTGACCAGCACCCGATCACCCAGCGCAACCCGCTTGTGTACTTCGCCCAACAGATCGTCTACCTGGGTGCGCACCGGACGCACTTCCACTTCGGGGTCGACCAGGCCGGTGGGTCTTACTACCAACTCCACCACCGCATCACCGGACTTCTCCAGCTCATAGGCCCGCGGCGTGGCCGACACATAGATAGCCCGTGGCACGCGCTGTTCCCACTCTTCGAAACGCAGCGGTCGATTATCCATCGCCGACGGCAGGCGAAAGCCGAACTCCACCAGGGTCTCCTTGCGCGAACGGTCGCCCTTGTACATCGCGCCCAGCTGCGGCACGGTAACATGCGATTCGTCCACCACCAGCAGACCGTCGGCCGGCAGGTAGTCGAACAATGTCGGTGGCGGCTCGCCCGGTTCACGCCGAGTCAGGTGACGCGAGTAGTTCTCGATGCCCTGGCAGTACCCGACCTCGGCCATCATCTCGATATCGAAGCGGGTGCGCTGCTCCAGCCGTTGCGCCTCCAGCAGCTTGTTGTCGCGATACAACTGCGCCAGCCGATCTTTCAACTCCACCTTCACGGTCTCGATCGCATTGAGTACGCTCTCGCGGGTGCTGGCGTAGTGGGTCCGCGGATACACCGTGTAGCGCTGCACCTTGCGGATCGTCTCTCCGGTGAGCGGGTCGAACAGCGCCAGCTTCTCCACCTCGCCGTCGAATAGCTCGATGCGCAACGCCTCGGTTTCCGACTCGGCCGGGAACACGTCGATGATCTCGCCGCGCACGCGATAGGTCCCCCGATGCAATTCCATCTCGTTGCGGGTGTACTGCAGCTCGGTCAGCTGATGGATCAACTTGCGCTGCTCGATGCGTTCGCCGGTGGCCAGGATCAGTCGCAGCGACAGGTAGTCCTCGGGATTGCCAAGACCGTAGATCGCCGACACCGTGGCCACGATGATCGCGTCGCGCCGCGACAACAGCGCCTTGGTCGCCGACAGCCGCATCTGCTCGATGTGCTCGTTGATCGAGGCATCCTTCTCGATAAAGGTGTCCGACGCCACCACATAGGCTTCCGGCTGGTAGTAATCGTAATAGCTGACGAAATATTCCACCGCATTGTGCGGAAAGAATTCCTTGAACTCGCCATACAGCTGTGCCGCCAGGGTCTTGTTCGGCGCCATCACGATCGCCGGTCGCTGTACGCGCTCGATTACGTTGGCGACGGTATAGGTCTTGCCCGAGCCGGTCACCCCGAGCAGGGTTTGCGCGGCCAGTCCGGATTCGAAGCCCTCCGCCAGACGCTCGATGGCCTGCGGCTGATCGCCGGCAGGTTGGTACGGGGCGACAAGTTGGAAGCGCTCAGTCATCACTGACAGATGTGGGCAGGTTCCCGCATTTTAAATCAGTCCTGCTGACAACCGGTGTCAGTAGACGCCGACAGCACCATCGGTGATGGCCTCTGCGCCTGAACCCGGCTTCACGTCACGATGTGTCTCTGGGTTATCCAAGGAGCAACGCCATGTCGGGTTCGTCGTTCTCTGGGGCGCGCCGCGCACAGGCGGGCATGACTCTGATCGAGCAAATCATAGTGCTGGGAATTATCTCGGCGCTGACCAGCATGGCGGTGCCGCCGATACACAGGCTGCTGAACCGCAATCAGTTGCAGGTAGCCCAACTGGACTTCATTGCCGCCTTGATGCATGCCCGGGAGACCGCAGTGATCAGCGGCCGGCGCACCCTGCTATGCCCCAGCGGGGATGGCCGCCGCTGTAGCGGCGCCCTGCGTTGGGAGGGTGGCTGGTTGTTGGCCCATGATCGCGACGGCGACCACCAGCCGGACGGCACGCCCCTGTATGTGGGGCACGCCTACAAGGCCGGATTGACCGTAATCAGCAGCGTACGGCGACGCTATGTGCGGTTCAGCCCGGACGGGCGCGCCGGTGGCAGCAACCTCACCCTGCTTTTCTGCAACAAGGATCCGGCCGGGCAGGCTCTGAGCGTGGTGGTCTCGAATGCCGGCAGGGTGCGCGGCAGTCCCGCCGACAAACGTCAGACGACGCTCTGTGTCAACGCTCGGTGATCGGCCTCTAGCGAGACTCACAAAACAAAAGAACCGGCACGGGACCGGTTCTCTTATCGTATCTGGCGCCCGAAGTTGGACTCGAACCAACGACCCCCTGATTAACAGTCAAGTGCTCTAACCAGCTGAGCTATTCGGGCGTGAGCTGCGTAGTTTGTCGTCGACCCCGGCTGCTGTCAAGCCATTGCCGGCACGGCGCGACCCAAATTTTCAGGTGTTGCAAACCCGGTAGCAGGGGACATAGGCCGCACCGCCGGGCAACTTCATCCGGTGCTGTTCGACGAAGGCATGCAACAACTTGTCCAGCGCGCGCATGATCTCCTCGTCGCCATCGATCTCGAACGGGCCAAACTGCTCGATCGCCCGCACCCCCTGCTCCTTCACGTTGCCCGCTACGATCCCGGAAAAGGCCCGCCGCAGATCGGCTGCCAATTCATGGCGGGGACGCGCGCGATGGATCTGCAACGCGCGCATCGCCTCATGGGTCGGCATAAACGGCAACTGGAAGGCCAACGGGATCTGCAACGCCCAGTTGAAGAAAAATGCATCTTTGGTATCGAGCCGGTTGTGGCGCACTTTGTCGATGCCCTTGACCATCGCCCGCGCCACGGCGGCGGGATCGTCCACGATGATCTGATAATGCTGTGCTACGTCGTCACCGAGGGTCAGCCGCAGAAACCGGTCGATCTGCTCGAAGTAGGCTGCAGACTGACTGGGCCCCGTGAGAATCAATGGAAACGGGGTATCCGCATTGTCAGGGTGCAGCAGAATGCCCAGCAGGTAGAGAATCTCCTCGGCGGTACCGACGCCACCCGGGAATACGATGATGCCATGCCCCATCCGCACGAAGGCCTCGAGCCGCTTTTCGATGTCCGGCATGATCACCAGATGGTTGACGATCGGATTCGGCGATTCGGCGGCGATGATGCCCGGCTCGGTGATCCCGATGTAGCGGTTGCGCCGACGGCGCTGCTTGGCGTGCCCGATGGTGGCGCCCTTCATCGGCCCCTTCATCGCACCCGGGCCGCAGCCGGTGCAGATATCCATTCCCCGCAAGCCCAACTGGTAACCCACGCGCTTGGTGTATTCGTACTCATCGCGGGAGATCGAATGTCCGCCCCAGCAAACCACCAGGTTGGGGTCGATCTGCGGCATCAGAATGCGCGCATTGCGCAGAATCGCGAAGACATCCTGGGTCAGCCCCGCCGAACCGTCCAGACCGGCCCCATCCTGCTCCAACTGCGTGGCGACGTAGACGATGTCCCGCACCACGGCCACCAGCAGCTCATTGATGCCGCGGATGATCTGCCCGTCGACGAAGGCTTGCGCCGGTGCGTGGCTAAGTTCGATCTTGATACCACGGTCCTGTTGCAATACCTGGATATCGAAATCCGGATACTGCTCCAGGATCGCCCTCGGGTCGTCGCTGATGTTGCCCGAAGTCAGCACCGCCAGTGCACAACGACGCAACAAGGCATGCAGGGCCGAATCGCTGGCTCCGCGCAAGCGCGCCACTTCATGGCGCGACAGGATATCCAGGCCACCCACCGGGGAGATCCGCGCACTGACGGTTGCAGCCTGCCCCGTCACACCTTGCTTCATGTCGTTCATTGCGATGTTTTCTCCATGGCGCGGTAGACCGGCTAGCTTCACGCGTGAGCCCGCGAGCGGTCAAGCCAAAAAAAAGCCGGCGCCCGTAGGCACCGGCCGGTTTCATTCCGACGAAGGAATCAGAAGGTGTACTTGAGCGTCAACATCGCCGACCAGCGCGAGACCACGCGGGTCGGATTGCTGCCCGCGTCATAGACGCTCAGCTGTTGGGCCTGGTAGTTGCCGTTCTTGTCGGTGGGCAAGTAGTAGATGTACTGACCCTGTGCGTTGACGCCACTGTAGCCGGCGAGCGTGCGGGTATCGTAGCTGCCCACATTGCGCACCTGGCCCCAGTTCTTGTCCAGCATGTTGAGGAAATTGTAGATGTCCAGACGAACGATGCCCTTGTTGCCTTTGAACAAGCCAGGGATCTCTTGCTGGAAGGACACGTCCATCTGGTTCACCCAAGGCGAGTGGGCGGCATTACGATTGGCGATCTGTCCACGATGGTTGCGCAGATAACTGTCACTGGCGATGAAGTCCTGGAACTGCTGCACCACCTGCGGGCTGGCCGAACCGTAGCTCACCTTCGGATCGTTTACCGTCGGGATATAGGCCGGATCCTCGTAGCTGATGCCGTCGCCATTGACATCGCCGGAGAAGATCCAGCTGTAGGGCAGGCCGCTGTGTCCATTGTAGAACGCCGACACCATGGTGCTGTAGTCGCCGAAGAAGTGATGCTTCCACGTCAGCGAAGCCTTCACGCTCTTGGCGATGTTGCGACTGGCGGTGGTCGCGATATCGGTATTCGGATTGGTGCGGACGATGTACTTGTAGCCCGACGACGCCTGCGAACTGTTACCCGGATTGACTTCGCTGGCATGGTTGAACGTTACGCTCAGGCTACCCGCCCAGTCGTCGGAGAATGGCTTGGCCAGCGCCAGGGTCAGGCTGTCGGTCTTGCCCTTACTGGTATTGCTGAGCAGGGTCGAGGTAGTCGCGAAGGCCGGATTCGCGCCTGCATTGGGTCGCTGACCCGACGCATACGGGCTGGCGTTGGGAGTCGTCCAGTACTGATTGCGGCCGTCCGGCAGAACGCCGGTGGGCGTGCCGAGGTTCAACGCCTGATACAGGATGGCGTCCCGGGCCTGGGTGTGCTGGTATTCGACCGAGCCGATCATCCCCCACCACGGCAGCTCGCGGTCCAGGGCCAGACTGGCCTTCCATACCGTCGGCAACTTGAAGTTCGGCGAAATGGTGTCGACGTCGCCTACCTGATTGGTGCTGCCGGTCGGGATGTTCTGGTTATACGGGTCCGCGCTGAACGGCGCGGTTGCCGGATCGTACGAACGGTAGGTCGACACCGTGACGCCGTTGTTCTGGTACGGATTGGTCATCCACACCGTCGGCGGAAAGGTCTGGAACAAGCCGAAGCCGCCGCGAAGCTGCGTCATCCGCTCGGTGTCGAAGTTGTAGTTGAACGAGAAACGCGGCTCGACGACCTTGTTCTTGAAACCCAGCGAGTTGTTGTTCGGGTAACCGAAAGCCTGCTGGAACGCCGGGTTGTAGATCGGATTCTTGTTCGAGTCCGGAATATTGACGCGTACACCGTACTGTATCGACAGATTGTTGTTGAACTGCCAGGTGTCCTGGATGAACGGACTGAACTGGCTGTACGTCCACTGCGCCGCCACGTCGTTGATGGTGTAACCCGGGGCCGGCTGGTACAAGTCGAACTGGTGGTAGTTGCCGCTGGCGAAATCGGCGATCGAGTAGAACGAGTAGGCGCCGAACTCGGTCCGGCCGAACAGGTTGTAGATCTTGTTCTTCTCGGCGTAAATGCCGCCCTTGATCGTGTGGTCACCCGCATAATAGGTGCCGGCGAAGAAGAAGGAGGTCTTCTTCGTGTCGATCTTGTTGAAGTGACGGTACTGCTCTTCGCCCAGGTTGACCGATGGCGAGCGCGAGCCATTGATATAGACCCGTACCTGCGGCTGCTGATTGAGGACGTTGGTATTCTGCACATAGTGCTGGTAACCGATCTTCGTCTCGGTGGAGAAGTTGCTCGACCAGTCGTCGTACAGCTCCAGCGACAGATTGTCGGTGTTGATGACCTTGGTGTCGCTGTAGCTGCTCAGCCCGATGGTGTTGGAGGAATTGCCGCGAATTTCGGGCAGGGTCTCCTTGGTGCTGTTGTAGCTCAGGCTGGCGCGGTGGTTGTCCGAAATGTTCCAGTCCAGCTTGGCCAGATAACGCTTGTCGAGCAAGGTGACGGCACTGGCGCCCCCAAAGGTGCCCGGCTTCAGACCGACCTGCTTGGCAGTATCGATGATCTTCTGCACATCGCCCGGCGACAGCTTGTTCGAGGTAGAGGGGCCATTGCCCAGACCGTAATCCAGGCCGTTGACCGAATCCGCACCGATGCCGCTGGTCTCCTCACGCTCGGCAGAGACGAAGAAGAACAGCTTGTCCTTGATGATCGGGCCGCCGATGGTGAAGCCACCGGTCCAGTCCTTCTTGTAACCGGTATACTTGTAGTACGGGCTGCTGCTGTCCAGCCAACCGGCGTCGCCAACCATCTTGTTGGCGTTCCGGTAGGCGTAATAGACCGAACCATGGAACTCGTTGGTGCCCGACTTGGTAACCGCATTGATGTCGGCGCCGACCGTGTCGGAGCTGACATCGAAATTGGCGGTGGAAATGTTGTACTCGGCAATCGTGTCCGAGGAGATCGGCGTACTCTGATTCGGCATGCCATTGGCATTCAAGCCGAACGGATCGCCCACCGAGACGCCATCGACGCTGATATTGTTGTAACGGTTGGGCAAACCCATCGCCGAGATCGAGCCATCGCCCTGATCGGTGACGTTGATGCGGGGGTCGAGACGCGCGATGTCGTCAATCGACCGGTTACCCTGCGGCGTGGCTTGCAACTGCGCCTGCGAAACATTGGTCGACAAACCCTTGTTGTCCGGCGAGAACGTCTGCGCCAGCGAGGAGGCGGTAACCGTCACGCCACCGAGCGTCTTGGCCGCCTGCATGCCGCTGGCTGCCATCTGCAAGTTGATCGCCGAGGTCTGGCCCAGTTGCAGGTAGACATTGTCCTGCTCGGACTGCTGCAGCCCGGCCTTTGATACCGTGATGTCGAACGGGCCGCCCACGCGCAGGCCCTGCGCCGAATAGCGGCCATCCTTGTCGGTGGTGACGATCTTGGTGGTGCCCGAGGGCGTGTGCACGATCTGCACGGTGGCGCCAGCGACCGGCTTGCCGCTGGCGTTGACCACGCGGCCGCCGACGGCGGCAGAGGTGACGTTCTGGGCCATGGCAGGTGCCGTCGCAAGCAATGCTGCGATGGCAAACGGCAGGACCCTGGCGCGAATTCGGCTGTTCATTCTTGGATGACCCCTTGGGCTTTCAACGTAAGATCTTGAGGAGAGGAAAACACGCGAAAGGGCGTCCGGCGAAGGCCGGACTGGCTCCAACTGCGCGCATGCTTTCCCTTGGTAACTGGATGTCCGGTACCACGTGGACGCGGTGGGTCCGCCCCACCTGCCGATCATTTGTTAAACCAATTTTAACGGCATTGTATGACACTTGCATAACAGCCGCACGTAAAAATTTGCAGTCCGGCAGGGCTGCTCGACATGCTTAGGCACTCTGCAATTCAGGTTCCTCAGCCCCCACGGTTGCATCCATATGGCCGAGATAACGCGTACGCTTGGCGGGCTTCAGCCTCGCGAGATCCAGCAACACCAAGCCATCGACACAGCCGGAAAAGCCCGGATCTTCACCGAAGTCCAGAAACTGCACGCCTTGGGGCTCGACCAGGTCCACATACTGGCGATACAGCACGGGCAAACTCACCCCGAGCGCATCCAGCTGGTGTTTGAGCCGTCCCAGTCCACTAGCTGCATCCAGGCCGTGCAGCGCCTCCCGCACCTGGGTGTCCACCTCCGGCGATATCCGAAAAGGCTGCCGTGCCGCTGCCAGCCCGGGCGCCGCAAAGTAATGTTGGTGTGCTGCTGCGATCCATTCGCGCGCCTCTCGCGGCAAATTGACCGACATGCTGACCGGGCCAAACAAATAACGCAGCTCGGGATGGCGCTGCAGATACAGGCCAATGCCCCGCCACAACTGGTCGAGTGCGCGCGAGCGCCAATACGCGGGGGCAATGAAGCTGCGCCCCAACTCCAGACCCTGGGCCAAACGCGATTCCAGAGCCGGCGAATAGTCAAACAGGCTGGCGCTGTACAGCCCCGCCATACCCTGCGCCGCAAGTACCCGACCAGCATGGCCGAGGCGATACGCGCCCATGATGCGCAACGCGCGGGCGTCCCACAGCAACAGATGCTCATAGTGGGGATCGCAGGCATCCAGGTCGCGTCGCCGGCCAGTGCCCTCGCCTACCTTGCGGAATGTCTGTTCGCGCAGGCGGCCGAGTTCGCGCAAGACCGCACTGTCTGCCGCACCTTTGAGCAGCAACACCTGTTTGCCATCACTGAGGTCCGCCAGCTTTTCGGCCCGTTCCAACTCGGCGGACAATCGGGCGACCGGCTCCGGATGCGCCAGCGGCGCCTGGCCACCAAAGATCAAACCGCGCCGCCGAGCGAGTTGATAGACGTGCCGGCGCATCAGTTTCGCCGCCCGTGGAGCCGAGCTGCCACTGCGCGCGTTCAGCTCTTCGGGACTGATTGAGGCACCAATGCTCAGGCTCATTCGCCGTCCGCCACTTGTCACCGCTTCCCGCGGCAACATCGCCGTACTGAGGGGACGTGAGAGCATTGACATGCCATAGAAAGCCGTGGAGTTGCGGGCCGCAATATGCACCGGAAGCACCGACACGCCCGAGCGCATGGACAACCGGGCGAAGCCCTCCGACCAACGACCGTCGCGTACGCCGCCAGGCCCCATCCGCGAAACGACGCCGGCGGGAAAAGCAATCAGCACCTCGCCACGTTCGAGCGCTCGATAGAGATCCCGCGGCCTTGAGGAACCGCCGCTGCCGAAGACGTTGACGGGCAACAGCAGCTTGCGCAAAGAGGGGATGGCCATCAACCATTCGTTGGCAAGAATCCGTACATCCGGACGTACCGAGCCGATCAGCTGCAACAGGACTAGTGCATCCTGCATGCCTAGCGGATGGTTGGCCACCACCAATAGCGGGCCTTCGATCGGGATATGCTCGCGTTCGCGCGGATCAAGGGTATAGCGGGTTCCCAGCAAGTCCAGCGTACGTTCGACAAAGTCCAGACCTTCCAACGCGCTGGTCTGATCCAGCAGCCGCTTGAACCCCTCTTCATCGGCGAGCCGGCTGAGCAAATCCGTCACTGGGCGACGGATATTCGGATAATGGTTCAGCCAGGGCAGCTGTTCGACGAGCGTCTGTTCGATCCGGAGCATGGCGAAATCCTCGGCGGTTTTCACCATCCTGGCGCTCCATTGTTACAGGCGCGAGATCACGCCCCGCACAAAACGGTGACGCGCGTGCCGCAGGCGAATGCGGACTACACGGCCAGATGCAGGAAGGAAGCCACGCCAGCCATGAACATCTGTACCGACAAGGCAATCAACAACATGCCCATCACTCGTTCGAGCGCCGTCAAAACGCTTTCTCCCAGCCAGCGGAACAGGTAGGTCGCACTGAGCAGGATCAGTGACGTGGCGAACCACGCCAGCAACAACGCCGTGACCCAGTCCGCCGTCCTGCCTGGCTGAGTATTGGTCAGCAACAACAGCGCAGCCATCGCCGAAGGGCCGGCCACGCCGGGAATGGCCATCGGCACGATGAACGGCTCGCCCTCCCCGGTCTTGCCGAAGATTCCACCCCCATCCGCGGGAGGAAACACCATGCGGATGCCGATCAGGAACAGCACAATACCGCCAGCGATGCTGATCGAATCGGGCTTCAGTTGCAGCAACTTGAGAATGTGCTGTCCGCCAAACAGGAAGCCAAGCAGCACGCCCAGTGCGATCAACAGTTCACGAACCATCACCCAACGTCGACGCCGGGGCGGCACATCCTTGAGCAAGCTCAGGAAAAACGGGATGTTGCCCAGCGGATCCATGATCAGAAACAGCATGATCCCCGCCGACAAGGTGGTCAGTTGCGCGTCCATCTCGACTCCATGACACCGATCAAACTTCGACGCCAGTGAATAACCTTCAAACCCTTACGCAATGGCAAGACATCGACCGCAATACCCGAGTTGTTCTCCCGCAACGGGTCAACTGCCGCGAGCTCAGTACGGACGCAGATCCAGCACCTTGCCACGCGCGGGCAGCGCCTGGGCACCGAGCAAATAGATCGCCGCCCCTGCCGTTGCGTCGGGCAACGGATGCTGCATGATGTCTTCGCCGAAATACGCCTGGCGCCGCAGCCTGGTACGCATCGGCGCTGGCAATAACGCATGGACGCGTAGCGCGCTCTCATCGGTCTCCTGGTGCAGGATAGCCACCAGCCGCTCCAGCGCAGCCTTGGATACGCCATATCCGCCCCAGTGTGCACGCTGCAGAAGTTCGGCGTTGTCCAGCACAAAAACCACTGAGCTGTCGCCGGCCCTCAGCAGCAGCGTCATGCACGCCTGGGTCAGTGCGAACGGCGCCGAGACATTGACGTGGAGCGCACGCAGCCACTCGTCCGGCTTGTGCATGGCGATCGGAGTCAAGCCGGCGAAACTGACCGCCGCATGCACAATGCCGTCCAGTCGGCCGAGGTCACTCTCCAAGCCGGCGGCGAGCGCGGCATAGTCCGTCGGCGTGGCGGTCTCCATATCCAGCGGATGAATCACCGGCTCGGACAACCCCTCGGCGCACATCGCGTCGTAGAGATGTTCCAGCTGACGCCTGCGCCTGCCGGTAATCACCACCGTGGCGCCAGCCTTGGAGGCTGCACGCGCCACGGCACTGCCCAGTCCGCCATAGGCTCCGGTCACCAGCACCACACGCCCGGCCAGGCTGTCGGCAGTTACCTGCCCATCCGCCGGCGGGCGCATCACCGGCAGTGACATCAAGAGGCCGCCCCCGCCACGTCCTTGGCCATGCGAGCCAGCTCGCCCGCCGACTTCAATTCCTCGATGATGTCGCACCCACCGATAAGCTCACCCTGAATGAACAGCTGAGGAAACGTCGGCCAGTTGGCGAAATGCGGCAGCGCGGCGCGCACCTGCGGATCAGCGAGCACATTCACCACATGAAACGTTGCACCGGCATCCGCCAGCGCCTGCGCAGCCCGACCGGAAAAACCGCACATGGGAAACTCCGGCGTACCTTTCATGAAAAGCACGATGGAATGCTCGGCGAGCGTGGTCCGGATTTGCTGATTGATGTCCATAGCTCGGTCTTTCATCTTTACAATGCAGGCAGACCGGTATTGTACCAGTCACACGTCGGCTGCCGTCGCGGCGCCACCCAGCCTCATCTGCCAACGCTAAGGAGTCACTTATGGCGATCGAACTTCCCCCGCTCCCCTATGAAAAAAATGCGCTGGAGCCGCATATTTCAGCGGAAACGCTGGAGTTTCACTATGGCAAGCATCATCAAGCCTATGTGACGAACCTCAACAAATTGATTGAAGGTACCGAATTCGCCGATGCCGCGCTTGAGGACATCATCAAAAAGGCATCCGGTGGTGTTTTCAATAATGCCGCGCAGATCTGGAACCACACCTTTTACTGGAACTCGATGAGCCCCAACGGCGGCGGCTCACCGAGCGGCAAGTTGACCGATGCCATCGACAAGGCCTTCGGTTCGGTGGACAAGTTCAAGGAAGAGTTCAGCAAGTCGGCTGCCGGTAATTTTGGCTCAGGCTGGACCTGGCTGGTACAGCGAGCAGATGGTTCGCTGGGTATCGTCAACACTTCCAACGCAGCCACTCCGATCACCGGTAGCGATAAGCCGCTGTTCACCACCGACGTCTGGGAACATGCTTATTACATCGACTACCGCAACGCCCGCCCGAAGTATCTGGAAGCGTTCTGGAACCTGATCAACTGGGACTTCGCAGCCAAGAATCTCGCCTAAGCCCCATCCCGCGGCAACCAAAACCGGAGCCGTTGACGGCTCCGGTTTTGGTTGCCGTTTCAGCCGATCAGCCGAGCCGATCGTCCGCCAAGTGATAGTGCGGATCTTCAGCCAGATTCGACTCGACCATGCCACCGGCCTTCAGCAACAGCTCGGCACAGTCCGGACTGAGGTGGCGCAGGTGCAGCTTCTTGCCGAGTCTCTGATAATGCTCGGCCAGCGCGTCGATCGCCTCGATCGCCGAATGATCCATCACCTTGGCATGACTGAACTCGACGATTACCTGTTCTGGGTCATCATGGGGATTGAACAGATTCTGGAAGTGGCGGGTCGAGGCGAAGAACAACGTTCCCTTGAGCTCGTAGATGCGGCTTCCGTAGGCATCGGTCCGGATGTTCACCGCAATCTCGCTGGCATGCTGCCAGGCAAACACCAGCGCCGCGATCACCACCCCGACCACCACCGCCACGGCCAGGTCGGTGAAAATCGTGACTACGGTGACGGCCACGATCACCAACGCATCGGCGCGCGGCACCTTACCCAGTACCCGCACGCTACCCCACTCGAAAGTCTTCGCTGACACGACGAACATCACGCCGATCAGAGCTGCCAGCGGGATTCGTTCGATCAGGCTGGAGCCGAACAGGATGAAGCTGAGCAGCCCCACCCCGGCCACGATGCCGGACAGCCTGCGTGTGGCTCCGGCTCCGACATTGATCATGCTCTGCCCGATCATCGCGCAGCCGCCCATGCCACCGAAAAAGCCGGTAACAACATTGGCCGCTCCTTGCGCCAGGCATTCACGGTTCGGCTTGCCGCGGGTATCGGTCATCTCGTCAATCAGATTCAGCGTCAGCAGCGACTCGATCAGCCCGACCATCGCCATGATCAGCGCATACGGAAACACGATCCGCAAAGTCTCCCAATTCCACGGTACCGTGGGAATGTGAAAGCGGGGAAAACCGCCCTTGATCGACGCAAGGTCACCCACGGTGCGCGTGTCAATGGCGAAAGCATTGGTCAGCACGGCCACGGCAAGAATCGCCACCAAGGCAGATGGCACGGCGCGGGTCAGCCGCGGCAACAGATAGATGATTGCCATCGACACGGCAACCAGACCGAGCATCACCCACAAAGCGCGACCGGCGATCCATGCGCCGTGCTCCTGGAAGTGTGGCAACTGAGCGAGAAAGATCACGATCGCCAAGCCGTTGACAAACCCCAGCATCACCGGATGCGGCACCATGCGAATGAACTTGCCCAGCCGTAACCCGCCAAACAGCAATTGCAGCAGCCCCATCAACACCACTGCCGCGAGCAGGTATTGCACGCCGTGCTGAAGCACCAACGCTACGATCACTACGGCGATGGAACCGGTGGCTCCCGAGATCATGCCCGGTCGGCCACCCAGTACCGCCGTAATCAGGCACATGATGAAAGCCGCATACAGGCCGGTCAGGGGATTGACATGGGCGACGACGGCAAACGCGATTGCCTCGGGCACCAAGGCAAAGGCGACCGTTATTCCAGACAGGATATTGTTTTTCGCTTCCGCGAATGAAAGTGACATCGGATGAATCCCGGGCTTGGGCAGCAGCAGATGCCGTCGCAACGAGCAGTACGGCACGCAATACAAGGCTGAGTAAAACGTCCGCTATGGAGCGACACGGCTGGGTCAGGCGGAGGCGAGGGAAGCGGCTTACACGGACGGAAAATCTCGTGGCTTGTCGCAGGACCCGCAATTAAGCCGCCCATCATAACAGCCTGCGATCGCAACAAGCCATGACCCGGGCGACACAACGACCGCTGGCATCAACCTTTCAACGCCGCCAGCACCGGCTGCGCCTGTTGCGTCCGACCAAGCGCCGCGGCGAGTGTGGCGAGCCGTTCATGCAAGACGACAGCGTCACTGGCGCACAGCGTCGCATGACCGACCTTGCGTCCGGGCCGTGATGCCTTGCCGTAGTCGTGCCAGTGTGCGTCGACAGCGGCAAGTACGGCCGAGGCCGCCGGCAGGTCACCGATCCAATTGAGCATCGCTGACAAGCCGCGCGCGCCGGTATCACCCAGCGGCAAGCCCAGGACGGCTCGTACATGATTTTCGAACTGGCTGGTTCGCGCGCCCTCAATAGTCCAGTGACCTGAATTGTGCACCCGCGGCGCCATCTCGTTGCCGAGCAACTCGTCGCCCTTCACGAACAACTCCAGGGCAAACACGCCCACATAATCGAGACGCTCGGCCAGGGCTCGCGCGTGTCCGGTAGCGCGCTGGTGCAGCGACTCGCTGTCTGGCGCCGGCGCCAGACTCATCGCCAGCACGCCGTCGGTATGCCAGTTTCCGGTCAAGGGCCAGGTACGAAAGTCGCCATCGCGACCGCGTACGGCGAGTACCGACAACTCGCGCTCGAACGGCACGAAGGCCTCAAGAATGAGCCCGTGTACCGCCGCCTGCGTCCCCAACGCCGCCCATGCGGCCTCCGCGTCGGCCGCTTGGCCGAGACGGAACTGGCCCTTGCCGTCATACCCCAGTCGGCGGGTCTTGAGGATCGCAGGCACCCCCACCTCGGCGATAGCCTGCTCCAGCTCCTCACGGGTAGCGACAGCGACGAACGCGGGAGTATGCAAGCCGCACTCGTGAAACAGGGTCTTCTCCGCCAATCGATCCTGCGCCACCGCCAGTGCCCGTGGTGCGGGAAAAACCGCCACGCGCTCGGCCAGCCAGTGCGCGGTTTCAGCAGGGACATTCTCGAAATCGAAAGTGACGACATCGACCTTTTCGGCGAACCGCTGCAGTGCCGCATAGTCGGTCCAGTCAGCGACCAACAACGGGGCGACCTGACCGGCACAAGCGTCCGCCGAGCTGTCCACCACCAACGTATTGACACCCAGCGGCGCAGCGGCCAAGGCCAGCATGCGAGCCAGCTGGCCACCACCAAGGATACCTAGCACGGGCTGCCGATCAAGACTCATGCGCGCGGATCCGGATGCGCCAATACTGCCTGTGTCTGGGCCGCACGCCAGCGCTCCAGCGCCGCGGCCAGCGTCGCATCGTGCAAGGCCAGCACCGCTGCCGCCAGCAAACCGGCATTCACCGCGCCCGCACGACCGATCGCCAACGTTCCCACCGGGATACCGGCAGGCATCTGCGCGATCGACAACAGCGAATCCATGCCATTGAGGGCCTTGGATTGTACCGGGACACCCAGCACGGGGAGGCGGGTCTTCGCCGCGAGCATGCCAGGCAAATGGGCCGCCCCGCCCGCCCCGGCGATAATTACCTGAACGCCCCTCTCAGCCGCCTGCTCGGCGTAGCGAAACAGCAAATCAGGGGTGCGGTGCGCGGAAACCACCTGTACATCATGGGGTACTCCCAGCTCGGTCAGCACCTCTACCGCATGCTGCATTGTTTCCCAGTCAGAGCGGGAGCCCATCACCACACCAACGCTTGGTTGTTTGGCTGTTCCTGTCATGGCCGGAGCGTCCAAAAGCCGTTATTGTAAGGGCTTTCCTCTGCCTGGGCACAGCCCCGCAATTCACCATGGACAAGCGCCTCCTCGACATTCTGTGCTGCCCGGTCAGCAAGACACCGGTACGGCCGCTCAGCAAACGCGAACTCGACATCCTGAATCATGCCATCAGCCTTGGGGCGGTGGCATCGGTGACCGGAAACCCGGTGCATGATGGCATCCAGGAGGGTTTGATCACCATTGATTCCAAGGTCATCTATCGCGTCGAAGATGGCATCCCGGTGATGCTGCCTGAAGAAGGTATCGGCACCCTTCAAATGAAAGACTTTCCCCATGCGCCGTGACATCTCCTAACGTGATGGCCGTCACCGTTGGCGCCTGTCCGGTTGGCCAGATAATTTCTTCACATGACAAGCACTTCCGTTTGAATTATCGTGGCCTCCTGCCTCTCCGTGTTGCAATGTGGGCGATGTATGGCAGTACCGCAGGGGAAAGGGCATGAACGAAACCGGTGAGTCACCGAAAATCGTCAATCTGAACCAGCGGCCAAAGCCGTCGGAGGAGCGCGTCGGCGACCTCCTTAATGGCGTGCGAGGAATCGCCACCCTGCGTTTGCAGCGATCCATCGGCAACATGTTCGAGCAAGTCGACGATGCCCTGTTCGATCTGGCCGAAAAGGCGGAAAACAACGCTGCCCAGATGCACTACTTTGACGGCATGCGCGAAGTCCGCAAGCGCCGTGCCAGCGTGGAGCGCAGCTTTTTAACAGGCATCAACCGCCAAGTAGGCGAACTCGCCCGTCCCACCCAGCAGGTCACGGCCAGCAGCACATTGTCCAATGGGACCGTCGAACTCTCGCTGGTAGCCGACAATGAACTGGAAGAGTCGCTTGCCATCACCAGCCTGGTCAGCAAACACGAGTCGCGGCTGTCGCGCGAGCTGTTTGCCGTCAATCAGCGACTGTCGGTGATCTGCGGAGGCCACAAGATCGATGACGCAGGTAACCCGGTGGCTCCCGCCGCCCTGACCAAGGCATTTCGTCAGGCGCTGCAGGAGCTTCCCGCAGATTTGCGGGTCAAGCTGATCATCTACAAACTGTTTGATCGTTATGTACTGTCCACGCTGGAGGAGTTGTATCAGGAGGTCAACCTGCAGCTGGTTCGCGCTGGTGTGCTGCCGCAGCTGCGGCATGAGATCCAGCGTGGCCATGGTGCTCCAGGCCCAAGCAAAGACGCAACAACCGTGCGTTCGTCTTCCTCCCAGGCGAGCAATGCAGAGGAAGCCGTTGAGATACCCAGCGATGTGCTGCAGACCTTGCATGCCCTGTTCCGTGCCCGACGCTCCCCCGGCGGCGGGCAGGCGGCGGGCCAGGCCGGCCAGGTATCGTCCACTGGCCCGATGCCTTCAGCCAATGAACTGCTGGGCGCCTTGAGCGTGCTGCAAAACCAGATTGCCAGCGCCGGCCCCCTGCTCTATGCGAGCCCCGACGAAAGCAGTGCGCTCGGCAACGAAGTCATGCAACTGAAGGAACAGCTGCTCAATCAGATCGGCGCGCTGCGCGGAGAGCGGCCCAGTCGTGTTGCCACCATTGATGAAGACACCATCGATCTAGTCGGCATGTTGTTCGAGTTCATCCTCGAAGACCGCAATCTGCCCGCGCGGATGCAAGCGCTACTTGCACGATTGCAAATACCCTACCTGAAGGCAGCGATTCTCGATCGCAAGATGTTTGCCCATCGCCAGCATCCGGCGCGGCGGCTTCTGGATGGACTGGCGGATCAGGCCAAGGGATGGTCAGAAGAATCCGATCGCGACCGGCGCCTGCATGACAAGGTGAAGTCGATCGTAGAGCAACTGCTGCACGAGTTCGACGATGATATGGATATCTTCAACCGACTCCTTGTCGATCTCCAACAGTTTCAGGAGCTCAGCAAGCGTCGCTCTGAACTCGCGGAGCAACGAGTCGCCGAGTCCACGCGTGGACGCGAAAAGCTTGAACAGGCGAGACGCCGCGCAGCTCGCGAGATCATCGAACGCATCGGCGAACGTAAAATGCCCCCCCTACTGCACGGCGTTCTCGCGCGTGCCTGGGCGAATCATCTGGTCTTGCTGCTGTTGCGCCAGGGCGAAAGCTCGCCCGATTTCAGGAGCGCACTGCACTTCGTTGACGATTTCATTGCCAGCAGTCAACCGGTGACGGATCAGGAAGGCCGGCAGCTATTGCGTCAGATGCTGCCGGGCATCGAGCGCACCTTGCGACTCGGCTTGGCCAACGTTGCGTTTCAGGAACAAGATATCGAACGCCTGCTTGCGCAGCTGCATACCTATTACCGACAGCAACTCGGCGAACCCGTCGATCAGGCGGAGCTGGCAAGCCTCGACGATATCGGGGACGATGCCGCTATCCTGGTATTGCCCGACAGCACCCAGTCCGCAGCACCTCAGTCGGTCACGGACCACGACGCCGAAAGTGAACCGGAACCGATACGGCTCGACTCCCCGGAATGGAAACAGGTGCAGTCGCTGCAACCCGGAACCTGGCTGGAGTTCTGCCTGCCAAACGAGGCCATGACGCGGGCGAAACTGTCATGGATCAGCCCGATGAGCGGGCGCTACCTTTTCGTCAACCGGCGCGGGCTCAAAGTTGCGGATTACGAACCGCAGCGACTGGCTCTCCTGCTTACCGAAGGACATGCGACGGTACTCGCCGAAAATGCGCTGTTCGACCGTGCGATGAGTGCCATCGTGGACCGACTCAGACAGCCTGAACAAACGTCTGGCGCGACCGGCGAATGAGTAGCACCCCGGGGGTTGCAAGCCCTGCGAAGGCGCAGGTCGCGGTTGATGTCGAACGAGCCTTCGAGGAAGACTTCGGGACCGGCGACGTTACCGCCGAGCTGCTTCCAATCGGAGCGCGTGCCCGTGCCGAGTTGACCTGTCGCGAGGATGCGGTGCTCGCGGGTAGCGCATGGTTCGATGCGTGCTTTCGAAAGATGGATCCACAGACGCGGATCGAATGGGACGCCCGGGATGGTGGGCGAATATCGGCTGGCACCGTTATTTGCCGACTGTCCGGCAATGCCCGCGGATTGGTCAGCGCCGAACGTCCGGCCTTGAATTTCCTGCAACTGCTGTCCGCGACGGCCACCGTGACCGCGGAATATGTCGCCGCGGTGTCAGGCACAAACGCACGCGTTCTGGATACCCGCAAGACAGTGCCCGGTCTGCGGCTCGCACAGAAATATGCCGTCCGCTGCGGCGGCGGCCATAATCAGCGCATCGGGCTTTACGACGCGATCCTGATCAAGGAAAACCACATCGTCGCCGCCGGCGGCCTGGTCGCCGCCGTGCAGTCAGCGCGACGCCTGCACCCTGCGCTGCCAGTGGAGGTCGAGGTCGAAAGCCTGGAGGAACTCGTGGAGGCCCTTGGCACGAGCCCGGACCGCATCATGCTCGACAACTTCCCCCTCGCCCTGATGGCCGAGGCGGTCCGACTCACGGCGGGACGGATCCCGCTGGAGGCCTCCGGCAATGTCGACCTTGACAGCATCGGTGAAATTGCTCGCACCGGTGTGGACTACATTTCCGTCGGCGCATTGACCAAGCACGTGCGCGCCGTCGATCTTTCCCTACGGCTTCACCTGGACTAAGGCCTTGTACCGGCTGCCGCCCACCTCCACACTGCGGACATGAGCGACCTTTCAAACTTGATGCTTCTGCTGGCGCTCACCGCTGTCGTTGGGCTCTGGCTAAAACTCAGCGCCGCCCGCGAACGCGCGGTGATCGAGGCCCGCAGCCAGTGCCGACAACAGGGTTTACAGCTGCTGGATGAAACCGTGGGATTGCGTCGCGTACGCATGCGTCGTAAGAATGGCTTGCTGAGGATGGAACGCTGTTACGGCTTCGAAGTCAGCCTCGCGGGGCACGACCGCGCATCCGCCCATCTGTGGATGCTCGGCGACGGACTAGTTGGCCTCAGCCTGCCTTCAACCGAAGCGCCGGTGACGGCACCGTCGATCGAACTGACCGCTCCACCTGCCACGACCGATAATGTCCTACCGTTTCGCGCACCGCAGGATACCGATCACCGATTGCACTGAAAGTGCGACAGATCGTCATCGAACGGCTGTTTGACACCGATGGGCCGGTCGATGGAATCGGGTTATTTGACCACCCGCAGATGCGATGCCCCGCGCTTGGGCTTTTCAGCACGCTCGGGCGCCGCTGACGTATCATCAGGCTCGGGCGCTGACGGCGGAGGGGCATCGCCCCCCTCTTCGGCAGGAAACATCATGCCCTGTCCGTTTTCCTGCGCATACAGCGCCAGTACCGCCTGCACCGGGATGTGGATCGCCTGACTGACACCGGAGAAGCGCGCCTGAAAACTGATCCAGTCATTGCCCAGGTCGAGATTGGCCACAGCACGCATGGCCAGGTTGAGTACGACCTGACCATTCTTGACTACCTGTGGTGGCACCCGTACGCCCTCGTAGCCTGCATCGACCAGCACGTAGGGGGTGAGGTTGTTGTCGCTGATCCAATCGTAGATTGCCCGCAGAAGATAGGGACGGTTGGAGCTCATTGGGACACTTTCGTTGCTCATGGTGTTATCGCATGGCCTTTTCGATATCGGTCATGCTGCGCGCAAAACCCTGACTGTGGAACAAACGTTCGCCGTAATCGACGATCGGCTTGCCTTCCCGACCCAACTCTACCCCGAGCCAGGGCAACCGCCAAACTACCGGAGCCACCAGGCAATCGACCAAGCTCATTTCGGGATTGAGAAAAAACTTGGAAGCCTTGAACAACGGCACCGTGGCGAGCAGGTTCGCGCGCAGGCGCTTGCGGGCCGCCTCGGCAGTACGCCCACCATGGCGAATCGCCTCCACCTCGCTCACCCAGTCTTTTTCGATCCGCACCGCAGCGACACGCAAGCGGGCGCGCGACAGCGGGTCGATTGGCATGAGTGGCGGGTGTGGATAACGCTCATCAAGGTATTCGCAAACCACCGAAGTGTCGAACAAGGTCAGGTCCCGGTCAACCAGCGTCGGCGTTCCGCCGTAGGGATTGAGCTCAAACAGATCGTCAGGCGGTGCAGCCGGGTCCACCAGCACCCGTTCGTAGGCAACTCCCTTGGCGGCGAGAACCAGTCGCGCCCGATGACATTGGATGTCATCGGGCGTGGTGTACAACGTCAATACAGTACGCGAGCGAGCACTTGGAACCATCCGCAATCAATCCTTATCGATGGCATGGACGTGGCAGCCTATGGATTACCGCCTATCGTTGCCGGGTGCTGTCCATCCAGATCAGTGAACGTCTTTCCAGTATTCCTTCTTGAGCATATAGGCTAACAAGGTAAACAAGGCCAGAAACAGCAGGACCCATACACCGTAACGGTGTCGCTGCAGGGCGGCGGGCTCCGACACGTACTGGAGAAAACTGGTAAGGTCGCGGGTTGCTTGCTGGTACTGTGCCGGTGTCATCTGTCCCGGCTGTGAGAGCATCAGTTTCTGCACCTGATGGCCCCGGCCCGGCTCCATGACGGCAGTCTGGATGCCCTGTAACTCCCACAACGGGAAGGGCATGGCTGCGTTCGGCAGCGCCAGATTGTTCCAGCCAGCTGGACTGTGGGGATCCAGATAAAACGTGTTGAGGTAGGTATAGAGCCAGTCGGCACCTTTCGCACTCACCTCCAGCGACAAATCCGGCGGTGCCTTGCCGAACCATCGGGCCGCCAAGGCCGACGGCATGGACGAAATTACCGGACCGTCGAACTTGGCCCCGGTAAAATTGAGGTTCTGCATCACCTCTTTCTTCGTCAGACCCAGATCGTTGGCCATGCGCGAATAGCGCATGTATTTCAGCGAATGACAGCCTACGCAGTAGTTGAAGTACAGCCTGGCCCCACGCTGGAGCGAAGCTTGATCCCCCACACTGGCGCCAGAGGGCATGAGCCCGCCACCATGGCCCTCCGCTGCGTGGACCGTCGCACTGCCCGCCAGCAGGCCAAGCGCTAAGCCCGCTGCCGCAAAAAAGTACTTCACCGATGGCCGTCGTTTCATGAAGATCTGCCGATTAATCATGCATCGTCACCCGATCCGGAACCGGCTTGGTCTTCTCCCAGCCGAAATGCGTGTAAGCCCAGAGAAACACGAAGAAGCCGAAGTAGAGCACCACCATCAGCCGCCCAAAGTTGTTATCCCATGCGGCCAGATCGATGTCTCCAAACCATTGTGGAAAGACCTTGTCGGTAACACCTGCGCCCAACGATCCGAGGCCGATGAAAGCGAAGACGAACACCCCAAGCCCCACCTTGAACCCGGTTCCTCGATAACGGATCGACTTGACCTTGCCACGATCGATCCAGGGAAACAGGAACAGCACGGCAATTGCTCCGAACATCGTCAGCACACCCCATACCGCCGTTCCCAGAAAGGCCGGCATCACGCGCACGATCCCGTAGAACGAGGTGAAGTACCATACCGGCTTGATCTCCGAAGGCGTCACCAGGTTGTTGGCCCTGATGGAGTTGTCATGCTCCAGGAACCAGCCACCCACGGTGGGTGCGAAGAAAATAATGAAGGCGGCGACAAGCAGAAAAAAACCGACGCCGAACAAGTCCTTTACGGTGTAATAAGGGTGAAACGGAATGCCGTCTGCCGGAGCCAGGGCGCTCCAGCGATTACCCGTGGGACCCTTCTTGATTTCCACCCCATCCGGATTGTTCGAGCCAACCTCGTGCAAGGCTGCCAGGTGGAGTACCACCAGCAGCAACAAAACCAGAGGAAGGGCAATCACATGCAAGGCGAAGAAACGATTCAAGGTGGCATCGCCAGGCAGGAAATCGCCCATGATCCAGTCGACCAGATGGCTGCCAATCACCGGAATCGTGCCAAACAGCGAGATAATCACCTTGGCGCCCCAGAACGACATGTTACCCCAAGGCAGCACGTAGCCCATGAATGCCTCGGCCATCAGTACCAGGAAGATTAACATCCCGAGCAGCCACACCAGTTCACGAGGCTTCTTGTACGAGCCGTACATGATGCCCCGAAACATGTGCAGGAATACCACCACAAAGAACAACGACGCACCGGTGGAATGCATGTAGCGGATCAACCAACCCCACTGAACATCACGCATGATGTACTGCACCGAGTCGAACGCGCCCGCCGCGCTCGGGTTGTAGTTCATCGTCAGAAAGATACCGGTGACGATCTGGTTGACCAGCACCAGAACGGCCAGCGAACCGAAGTAGTACCAGAGATTGAAATTCTTCGGCGCGTAATACTCGGTCATGTGCTTGCGATACATCGGCATCAGGCCGGGCGCGCGCTCGGTGACCCAGCCACCGATACTGGAGAGTACGTTGGCCATCAGCTGACCTCCTTCGGATTCACGCCAATCTGGACAGTCATGTCGTCAAGGTATTGGTATGGCGGGATCAGCATGTTCTTTGGTGCAGGCACGTCCTTGTAAACGCGCCCCGCCATGTCATAGCGGGAGTGATGGCAAGGGCAGTAGTAACCACCTTGCCAATTCGGATCGAACGGTTCGGGTTTCATCTCGCCGACATAATTCGGCACACAACCCAGATGCGTACAAATGCCGATCATTACCAGCCATTCCGGTTTGATCGAACGGGTCTCGTTCTGGGCATATTTCGGCTGTTGTTCCGCTGAGCTTCCATCCGATTTCGGATCTACCAGGCGCGGATCCTGCGCCGGCAAGGCAGCCAGCTGCGACGGGGTCCGGTTGACGATAAAGACCGGCAAGCTCCTCCAGCTCACGATTAACTGCTGGCCCAATTCGATCTTTTTCAAGGACTGTGTCACCGGAGCGCCAGCCGCTTTGGCGCGTGCACTGGGCTGCCACGACTTGATGAAGGGCGCCGCTGCCGTTAAAACCCCCACCCCACCCACTGTGGCAGTGGCAGCTGTGAGAAAGCGGCGACGACTATGATCGACAACTTCGTTCCCCATCAGGCTCTCCATTACGTGCAATGGCATGGCGGGGTTTCAGCCCCCGCAAAAATCGGGTTAGTGTAGCGTCAGGACCAGCCCCCTACAATAAAGCCGCGTAGCCGGCGAAACCGATCCGCCGCAACATTTTCACCACGACTTTGCCGGGACCGACTCTTTGACATGAAACATGCTGCCGGCATACTCGCCTTTATCACCCGATTTGTCATTCTTGGCTTGGCAGCGGCATTCGTTATCAGCCTGTTCTGGCCCGGCAGCGGACAACGACTGCGCAGCCGTTTCGGCTTTAGTGCCATTCCAGCCCAGCAGGCCGAGGCACTGCCGTCGCGACAGGCGCCCGCTTCCTACGCCGACGCCGTGGCGATTGCCGCTCCCTCGGTGGTAAATATCTACGCCAACAAAATCATTACCGAAAAAGCCCTGCGCATGTACAGCAACCCGGTACTGCAGCAGCTGTTCGGCGGCATGCCTACGACGTATCAGCACCGCGAGCAGACCCTCGGCTCCGGCGTCATCGTGCGCGCGCACGGTCACGACTACGTCCTGACCAACAATCACGTGATCGCCAACGCAGCCGACATCCAGGTGCTTCTGTACGACGGCCGCATCGCCAAGGCCACCTTGGTGGGCGCGGACGCGGAAACCGATCTGGCCGTGCTGAAGATCGACGCCAATAACCTCCCGGCGATTCAGCTCGCCGACAAGCAGGCTTTGCGTGCCGGGGATGTGGTGCTGGCGATCGGCAATCCGCTGGGCCTCAACCAGACCGTGACGATGGGCATTGTCAGTGCGGTTGGCCGCCAATTGAACAGCGCCAGCGCGGAAGATTTCATCCAGACCGATGCCGCGATCAACCTGGGCAACTCCGGCGGAGCGCTGATCAACACACAGGGAAAACTCGTCGGTATCAATACTCTGCTTATCGGCAAGGCAGCCGGCGCCGAAGGTATCGGCTTTGCAATACCGGTGGATACCGCCAAGAACGTCCTCGATCAAATCATTGCCACCGGGCATGTCGTACGCGGCTGGATCGGTGCCGACTATGCCTTCGTTCCCGTGCCTGCCAACAGCGGCCTGCCCGCAGCGGCGCGCGGAGTTCAGGTCACCGCGGTCTATCCCGGTGGCCCGGCTGCGCTGGCTGGCATCCAGCCCCGCGACATCCTTTTGCGCATCGGTGATCACGACATACTCGACCCGGCCGATCTGCGCCGCCACGAAGCCTCACTGAAGCCTGGCGCCACAGTCGAGATCTCGGGGTTGCGCAATGGCAATCCGTTCCACAAGAACATCACCTTGATCCAGCGACCCGCGATGGACGTCGGTACGCCCTGAGGAAGCGTCGACCTCATCCTGGCCCGCGGGAGGCCAGCGGCGGATGAAGGGCCTGCCCGTAACGCTGACGCAGAATCTCCACGCGCCGCACATAGACCTGGGTCTCGGCGTAAGGCGGTACCCCGCCATAGCGCTCCACTGCACCCGGTCCGGCGTTGTAGGCGGCGGCCGCGAGTTTTTCGTTACCGTGGAAGTCGCGCAACAGCAGACTCAGATAGCGTGTCCCGCCGCGAATGTTCTGATCGGTATTGAACGCATCGAGCACCCCCATGTCGCTGGCGGTGGCCGGCATCAACTGCATCAAGCCCTGCGCCCCCTTGAGCGACATCGCGCGGGGATTGAAAGCGCTTTCAGCATGAATGATGGCACGCAGTAACGCCTCGTCGACTCCGTATTCGACGCTAGCCGCACGAATCGAATCGGCATAGGCACTCAGATTCAGCGGCACACGGGACCAGTGGATCGGTGAATGCAGATTGCAGGCGGCACATGTCGCGATGTAGCTGAACAACAGTGTCACAGCGCGCCCGCGCCGTGCGGGCGGCCGGATATTGGTGTATTCGACGCTGCCATCGGGCCGCACCACCCGATACACCGCACCCCGCCTTATCCTGCCGTCAGCAGTCGTTGATCCTGCCGCTTCAGGCGCCACATCATGCGACTCACGATAGGTCCACGCAACTGACGTCCCCAGGGCTTCCCGCGGCACCTTCGCGCTGGACACCGCGGTGCCGGTGACAGCCGCTAGCGACGCTCGCTGCACTCGCGCCGCGGCAAGGACACGCGCCGTTGTAGCCACGCTGCCGTGCACCCCGGCAAACGAGGTCGGCCGGGCTCCATCGGTGCCGAGATTGCGCGCCGTAGTAACCACCGAGGCGTTCGTCCGGGTTAGCGAAATTCTGGCTTTCGCCATCCCCCGATGCTGCACCGGACTGGGAAAATTGCCGATCTTGCGACAACCGCGGTAACCCGCCGCACTGCTGCTGTAAACCGCCTCTCCCCTGCTACCGGTACAATGGTACAAGCTGCCGGCATGTGCCACCGATTGCCAGCACAACACCATCAAAAGCCCATAGCCCGCCGCGACCCCCAACAGGATCGAGCAGACGGGAAGACAGACGGGTCGACCAACGCCTCCCCCGGGGCTTTCGACGTCGTACATGGAGGCAGTGTGCCGTCATTGCCTGCGCCCGCCAAGTATGGGGCATCGATTTTGTGCACCTGTTCCCCCAGGAGAGGCAGGGTTTACCCTTGGCGCCGTCCTGGCTGCGGGCGCTTCAAGCGGGCTTGCCTGCCCCGACGCACCTGTACCGCCGCATCTGAAAGCCGCACACCACCCGCCGCAAGTGCTTGATCTTTCATGGCGATATGCTGGCGAACAGGGTATTACACGGGTAAACTGCACGGTTCGCGACTTCTCCTTCCGCCTCCCCCACCACGGTATCGCCATGTCCGGTCAACCTGCCCCCGCGAAGCTCTTCATCAAGACCCACGGGTGCCAGATGAACGAATACGATTCCGCCAAGATGGCCGACGTGCTGAAGGCGTCGCATGGCATGGAGTTGACGACCAGCGAAGCGGATGCCGACGTGATCCTGATCAACACCTGCTCGATCCGCGAAAAGGCGCAGGAAAAGGTGTTCAGCCAGCTGGGGCGCTGGAAAGAGCACAAGAAGGGCGACAAACCCGTACTGATCGGTGTCGGTGGCTGTGTCGCCTCCCAGGAAGGCGAGGCGATCGTCAAGCGCGCGCCCTATGTCGACCTGGTGTTCGGGCCACAAACCCTGCATCGCTTGCCGGAACTGATCGACCGACAGCGTGCCAGCGGCAAGCCGCAGGTCGACATCAGTTTCCCCGAGATAGAGAAGTTCGATCGCCTGCCCGAGCCGCGCGCCGAGGGCCCGACCGCGTTTGTCTCGATAATGGAAGGTTGCTCGAAGTACTGCAGCTCCTGCGTGGTGCCGTACACCCGTGGCGAGGAACTCAGCCGCCCGTTCGATGATGTGCTGGTGGAGGTAGCCAAGCTCGCCGCGCAAGGTGTGCGCGAGGTCAACCTGCTGGGACAAAACGTCAATGCCTACCGCGGTCCCACCCACGATGGTGGCATTGCCGACCTCGCGGTGTTGATCCACGCCATTGCCCAGATCGACGGCATCGGCCGTATCCGCTTCACCACCTCGCACCCACTGGAGTTTTCCGACTCGCTGATCGAGGCTTATGCCAACGTGCCGCAGCTGGCAAACTACCTCCACCTTCCAGTGCAGGCGGGTTCCGACCGCATTCTCGGCGCGATGAAGCGCGGCTACACCGCGCTGGAATTCAAGCAGAAGATCCGCAAGCTGCGGGCGGTACGGCCCGACATCTGCGTATCGTCGGACTTCATCGTCGGCTTCCCCGGCGAAACCGAGGAAGATTTCGGCAAGACCATGCAGTTGATCGAGGATATCGGCTTCGACCAGAGCTTCTCCTTCATCTTCTCCTCGCGACCGGGAACGCCGGCGGCCAACCTCGTCGACGACACACCTGCCAGCGAAAAGCACACGCGGCTGATGCGCCTGCAGGCGACGATCAACGCCCATGCGAAGAAGATCAGCAAGGCGATGATCGGCACCGTGCAACGGGTACTGGTGGAAAAGCCCAGCACCCGCGATCCGAGCGAGCTGACCGGGCGCACCGAGAACATGCGCTTCGTCAACTTTCCGGGCAACCCGCGGTTGATCGGTCAGTTCATCGACGTCGAAATTACCGAGGCGATGAGCAACTCACTGCGCGGACGCGTCGTGATGGCCGAGGAGCCGGCTGCGCTGGCTCTGTGACCGGCGACTTGTCGATCCACGCGATCCGTCCCGACGAGTTCGAACGCGTCTGGCCGATCTTCCGTGCTGTGATCGAGAACGGCGACACCTACAGCTACCCGCCGGACATGGATATCGAAACCGCGCGACAGCTGTGGACCACGCCACCCGCCCGCACCTTTGTCGCCGAGCGCAACCACGAGGTGCTCGGCTGCTATCTGCTCAAGCCGAACCAGCCCGGCCTCGGCAACCACGTCGCGAATGCCGGTTACATGGTGTCTCCTGCGGCGCGTGGCGAGGGGCTAGCCTCGGCGATGTGCACGCATTCCCTTGACGAGGCGCGTCGCGCCGGTTTTACCGCGATGCAGTTCAACTTCGTGGTTTCCACCAACACCGTTGCTATCGGGCTGTGGCAACGTCATGGCTTCGACATCGTCGGCCGGGTGCCTGGCGCCTTTCGCCATGCGCAGTTTGGCCCGACCGACCTCGTCGTGATGCACCGGATGCTGTAACTGCGAACTCTGACCCCGGCGTCAGTCCAGTCGCTTGCGGAAACGCAAGATAGCGACTGCCATCATCACTGCGATGAATGCCAGCAGCGTCAGCACATCGCCCCACAACTCCCACAGACTGGCGCCGCGCAGCATCACGCCGCGGATCAGTCGCAGAAAATGGGTCAGCGGCAGCACTTCGGCAATCCATTGCGCCGCCTTAGGCATGCCGGCGAACGGAAACATGAAACCCGACAGCAGGATCGACGGCAGAAAAATGAAGAAGGTCATCTGCATCGCCTGAAACTGCGACTGGGCACGCGTCGAGATCAGCAGACCGAGTGCGAGGCTGGCGAGAATCAGCAACCCGGTAGCGAGATACACATCAAGCACGCTGCCACGGATGGGCACCGCAAACAGCCACACCCCGAGTGCCAGGATCACCGTAGTCTGCACCAGGCCGATCACGATGTAAGGCAGCACCTTGCCGACCATCAATTCGGCACTGCTCAGCGGCGTGGCAATCAGCAGCTCCATGTTGCCACGCTCACGTTCGCGCACGATCGCGATACCGGTGAACAACACCATGGTCATAGTCAGGATCACGCCGATCAGGCCCGGCACGATATTGATGGCGGAACGGCGCTGCGGGTTGTAGAAACCCACCACGCTGATCCTGCCGCTCGGTGGCGTGCTCGTCGGCGGCGCACGGGTGTCCGGCACGGCGCTGTCCACCGGTGTCTGCGCCAACTGGGCCGCCGCCGCTTGCACGGCGGTGTCGCTGCCATCGACCAGTACCTGGGCGACCGGGCGACCATCGATGCGACGGCGCTCGAAGTCCGCAGGTACCACGATGCCGACACTGATCTCGCCCCGGCGCAACATCGTCATCAGTTGCTGTGGCGTATTCACCGTAGCCACCGGTGATACGACGCCGGTGGCCAGCATATCCATCACCAGCGCACGCGATCCGGCCGTATGCGACTGGTCGGCAATACCGGCGTGGAGTCCGCGCAAATTGGTGTTGATCGCATAACCGAACAGCACCAGCTGCAGCACCGGGATACCGATGACCATGGCCAGCGTGATGCGGTCCCGACGCAGCTGGCGCAATTCCTTGATGACGATCGCCCAGAGCCGACGCCCGTTCATGCCGCATACGCCTCCTGCTTCATGGGATTGCGGGTGACCGCGACGAATACATCCTCCAGGTTTGCCGGCGTCGCCGTGGTCTGGGCGTGTTGCCCGGCCGCGGCCAGCGCCTCTTCGATCCGGTGGCGTATATCCGTTGCGGCGGTTGCAGCAGCCACTGGCTCGGTCGTCAGCACACGCAAGCTGCTGCCGACCTGGGCGACGCTGAGAACCCCCGGCAAGTCGACGATCACGCTCTGCGCCCGCCGCGGATCGACGGCATCGACGACCAGCGTGCGGCCCTGCAATGCGCCGGTCAGTTCGCGTGGTGAGCCATCGGCGACCAGCGCGCCGCGATCGAGTATCGCCAACCGGTGGCAGCGTTCGGCCTCATCCATCAGATGAGTGGAAACCAGCAAGGTGGTTCCAGTATCGGCAAGTTCGAACAGCTTCTCCCAGAAGTCACGGCGCGATTCGGGATCGACCGCACTGGTCGGCTCGTCGAGAAACAGCAGCTCGGGTTCGTGAATCACCGCGCCGGCAAGCGCGAGACGCTGCTTCTGGCCGCCACTCATGGTCCCTGCAAGCTGATTTTTTCGGTCGGTGAAACGGTATTGGTCGATCAGCTCATCGATGCGACTTCGGCTGCGCGCTTTCGGCACACCCTGCACCGCGGCCAGAAATTCGAGGTTTTCGCGCACCGTGAGATCCTCGAACAGCGAGAACCGCTGCGTCATGTAGCCGATGTGCCGCCGCAAGGCCTCCGCCTCGGCCGGTATCCGCAGACCGAGCACCTCGATCTCGCCCGCCGAGGGTGTCAGCAGCCCGCACAGCATGCGGATCGTCGTCGACTTGCCCGAGCCGTTGGGACCCAGGAACCCGTAGACATGTCGGGCCGGCACGTCAAGATCGACATGATCGACCGCCACCAGCTCGCCGAAGCGCCGGGTCAGGCCACGTGCACGGATCGCGATGCCGTCATCGGCACTCACTTGCCGGGCCCGGGAAACGCGACGTGCACCGGCAGCCCAGCCGGCAGACTGCTCGCATCGCTGCCCAGACTGACCTCAGCTAGGTAGCTCAGACGCGCCGCATCCGCGCCGATCAAGGCGTAATACGGCGTGAAACTCGGTTCGCTGCGCAGCATCCGCACCTTGCCGGCATACGGCCTCGCGCGACCGTCGACAAACACCTGGACCGGATCGCCCACGTGCAGGTGCATGCGCTCCTGCTCGGACACGTAGATACGTGCATAGGGCGACGCGCCCACCAGCAGGATCGCCAGGGGTGCCCCGACCGGCGCCTGGTCGCCGAGCCGGTACGGAAGACTGTCGATCCGGCCCGCGCGTGGCGCGACCACATGCAATTTCCCCAGCACGATCCGCATTGCATCCACCTGTGCCAGGGTCGCCGCCAGGGCCGCCCGCGCCTGGGCAACCTGCTCAGGACGTGATCCGTGCAGCAGTACCGCCAGAGCGGCCCGCGCCGCATCGACCCGACCCTCGGCACTGCCAGCGGCAGCGCGAGCCCGATCCAGATCGGCGGCAGCGACGTATTGGCTGCTTTTCAACGAACGTAGCCGTTTGTCATAAGCGCGCGCCTCACGCGACTGCGCCTCGTCGGCGGCCAGATTCGCGCGCGCGCGGGCAATATCCTCCTTCCGTGGCCCGGCCTTGAGTTCAGCCAGTACTTCGCGCTGCTGCTGCGCCTGCGCCAAGACGGCCTCGAGCTCGGCTTGGGTGTGCGCGGGATTCAGCTGCAACAGCGCTTGTCCTGCCGCGACCTGCTCGCCTTCATGCACCTCAATGGCAACAATCCGTTCCGCTGCCACCGCCGGCAAGGCGATGCGATCGTACTCCAGGGTACCCAGCGCCTGCGGCGACTCCTTCGCACAAGCAGCCAGAAGCAATCCGCTGACCAAGGCGACGATCGGCCCACGAATCATGGTGCGAAGGTGAATCATGACGCCTCCTCAGCTTCGGCCCTGACCATGCCGTGACCCAGCAACGCGAGCGTATGCTTGAGCATGACATCGGCAGGGATATCGTCGACGGCAAAAAGCCGTTTCCAGACCGGCGCGCTGGCCACGGGAAACAACGTGAGACCAATCAGCGAGACGACCAGCAATCGCGGATCGAGACCGGCCTGCAGCCGACCATTGGCCTGTGCCTTCGCGAAACGTTGGGCGAGCATCTGTGGCAATGACGGAACCGACTGCTGGAACACCACGTCCCGCAAAGCGCCACCCTCGCTCAATACCTCGCGTACCCATAGCGGAGGCAGCCAGGGATGGCTGGCGACAACCTCGCCGACGCCACGCGCGAACCCTTCCACCAACGCGAGGGGATCGTCGCCGGCGCTTTCCAGCCAGCCTCGCAGCGTCGCTAGAACCGGTAACAGACGCTCATCGATCAACGCCTGGGTGAGCCTGGCCTTGTCGCCGAAGTAATAGTGCAGCATCGCCGGGGTAACTCCGGCTGCGCCGGCGATCGATCGCAACGAAGTAGCACCGATGCCGACATGCGCAAACTGCTCGATCGCCGCGTCCAGCAATCGCGCCCGCATGTCAGGTTCGTCGGTGCACGATGGCCGACCGGCTCGGCGGCCACGTCTGTTCGCTACATGCTGGCTGGATGAGGTCATGCGCATAAATTAATTCATTGTTTAATTATATACAAGCGAGACGAGGGGAAGAGGCATCGGCTGGCCGGGCCTTATCAAGAGACGGCCGGGCTTGGTCAGTCGAGGCGGGAATGGGCTGCGCACGGACGGGCGGCAACGATTCGCCGCCCCCTCGTGGCGCCACAGGCAAGACTCGGCGGAAATCATGGAATGTGCAGGGGGATTTGCAGACCGGCCAGACAAACCGCACTGCCCAAAAGAAGACCACCGGTGGTTCTTGCGAGCATTGCGCGTTACTCTCCCGCGTCTTATGACCGAACTCGAACAACGCGACTTTGCGCTCGACCCGGAGGACAACGCCCGCCTCGCCAATCTGTGCGGAGCGTTCGACGAGCATCTGCGGCAGATCGAGTTGCGCCTCGGCGTGGAGATCAACCATCGGGGCAATCTGTTCCAGGTGATCGGCAATGACGCGGTCACCCGTGCCGCCGAGAAGGTGTTGCGCGCGCTTTACGTCGTCACCGAGGACGAGTCGTTGAACGGCGCTAAGATCAACCTGCAACTGGCCGAATCCGGTATCGACGCGATTACCGAAGACGCCATCGAGAGCACCCAGGAGGTGGTGATCCGGGTCAAGCGCGGCGTGATCAAGGGGCGCGGCGCAAACCAGGGGCGTTACCTGCACGCAATCGCCAGCCACGACATCAACTTCGGCGTCGGCCCGGCCGGCACCGGCAAGACCTACCTGGCCGTAGCCAGCGCGGTCGAGGCGCTAGAAGCCAATCGTGTGCAGCGGCTGCTGCTGGTACGCCCCGCTGTGGAGGCCGGCGAAAAGCTCGGCTTTCTGCCGGGGGACCTGAGCCAGAAGGTCGATCCTTACCTGCGTCCGCTGTACGACGCGCTGTATGAAATGCTCGGCTTCGAAAAAGTCGCCAAACTGATCGAGCGCAATGTGATCGAGATCGCCCCGCTTGCCTATATGCGGGGACGTACGCTCAACGATGCCTATGTGATTCTCGACGAGGCGCAGAACACCACGGTCGAACAGATGAAAATGTTTCTGACCCGTATCGGTTTCGGCACCGTCGCGGTGATTACCGGTGACGTCACCCAGGTCGACCTGCCGCGCAATACCCGCTCCGGTTTGCGCCAGGCGGTGGAGGTACTGCGTGGGGTCAATGGCATCAGCTTCACCTTCTTCACCTCGCGTGATGTGGTGCGCCACCCCCTGGTGGCCAAGATCGTCCGCGCCTACGAGGCCTTCGAGCAGAAGGATGAGGGCGACTCGTGACCCGCCGATCTCCTGTTTCGTTCGCAGGAGCGGACCCGGTACGCGACGCTTTTGATCGTGGCCTGCAAAAGCATCGCGCACAGGGTGCGCTCCTACAGATCCATGTCGGTTATGCGGTATCCCGCAAGGGCCTGCCCGCACCGATCAGCTTTCGCCGCTGGGTCGAAGCCGCCTTGCGCGGTGCAAGACGGCGACGGCCGGCCGAATTGGCTATCCGCATCGTCGACGCAGACGAGGGCCGCGCGCTCAATCGTGACTACCGCAGCAAGGATTACGCGACCAATGTACTGTCCTTCCCCGCCGAACTTCCCCCGGCTATCCACCTACCGCTGATCGGCGATCTGGCGATCTGTGCACCTGTCGTCGCCCATGAAGCTAGCGAACAAGGCAAGGCGCTCCGCGATCACTGGGCTCATCTGACGGTCCACGGCGTTTTGCACCTGCTGGGTTACGACCATGTGGTTGAAGCCGAAGCCGAAGTCATGGAAAGGCTCGAGACAGGCATCCTGGCCCGCTTGGGGATCGCCGATCCGTATCTGCCGAGCTGACAGGCAGGTCGTCACGCCAGGCATCCATAGCCGTAAAGACGTCCATTCGAAAAAGTCCTAAAGCTCGATTCGTCTCCGGGCGGCATGCACACCGCGATTCTTTCCCGGAAAATCCTAGTTGCCCACTCGCGTGAAAACGCGCTCTTTTTCCCGTGATTTCCATATGAAATCGCGCAAAGATCTTTTCTTTTTTTTCAACAAGAACTAAACCAAACACCCCCGCCTCAAGGGGCGAGACAGCAGATATTCATGCCACCTCGTCTATCTCTTGGCTCGCGTTCGGCATGACTCATCGCGGTTGTACCCAGTAGGTATGGCCACATCGACCAGCCTGCGACCCGCACTTGCCCGGACCACGAAAAACTCACCCCTCAACTACATCCCACGGAGGGACCGTCCCTTGGCTTGCCACGCAGGCCGGGGCGACCGGAACGTTCCGTAACCTGCGTAATTGATAAAGGCGACTGTCCGTGAAACCCGACCTGCAACCCACCGATCGATTTCATCCAGCCACTCGGCGTACCACCTTGGTCAAGGCGAAGCGGAAATCCGGACTCGCACAAATACCTCGTCTGGCCGGGTATCTGTTTATGGCGTTTCTCGCCTGGCTGCTGTTTTCCACCTTGCTCAAACCTTGGATTTCCACCAAGGCAAGCCGGGCCATTCTGGATGCGCCAGCCATCCTGATTACCAGCCCGATCGCCGGTACTGTCACCGCGCTACATACGCAAAGTGGCGACACGCTGAAAGCCGGCCAGACGGTTGCCATAGTGAAAAACACTACCGTCGTGCGGGACGCCCTAACCTCCCTGCTTACCCGGCGACTCGAACTGCAAAGCCGTGCCGAGGACCTCAAGGATCGCATCCAGGCCGATCAGCGCATGCTTGGTTATGTTGATAGCCAATATACGCAATACCACAGCGCCAGCCTGACCCAGCTTCGCAGCGCTGGCGCAAGCCTGCGCGCACAGCAGGACGCTGCGGCAGCGAAACTGGAAGGACTCAGCACCGAATTCTGGCGTACCGTGGCCCTGCATCGTGATGGCGCGGTCAGTGCAGCGGCTGTCACTGCGGCGCGGGCAAAGATGGACGCGGCGCAGAGTGAGAAGGACGCACTCGAACAGGATACGCAGAGCCATGGCGCCATCATTCGTGCCGCCGAGCACGGCGTATACGTGTCCGCCGAGCAAGCCGGAAACAGCCTCCTGCCCCAACTGGCGCACCGGCGCGCAGACTTACAGAACAGCATTATGAACGAACAAGCCGAAGCGAATGCGTTGAATGGCCAACTTGGCGACCTCACTCGGTTGATCGACAAGGAGAAGCAGCGGGTGCAGACGCTGTCCGACTACGACATCAAGGCCTACGCGTCGGGTACCACGCAGGAAGTCGTCGCTCCGGTGGGAACCCAGGTCACCGCCGGCGCCACCCTGGTTCGCGCTACCGACTGCAGCAAGGCAGGCGTGGTCGCCGTGTTTCCCGCCCGCATGGCGCCGCGTCTGGAACGCGGCACCAAGCTCTTGGTGCAGGTAAGCGACGCACAAGGACAGCTCGGAGCGCACATCACGCAATTGCTGCCGTCGGCCCCTGAAGCAGTTCAGCGCAGCTATGCCGCACCGTTTCCCTACGCTGAGGATGGTTCGGTGTATGCACTGGCGCAGTGGGATGCCGACACGCCGCCCCGGCACGCGGCGCAAGCGTGTGCGCCCGGACGGTCGGTCGTGACCAGTCTCCGTTGAAACTCTCAGAGAATCCTGCCATGCGAGCACGACTTAGCTTGGCGGCGTGCATCGGATTGACGGCAGCCCTGCTGCCAGCGGTCCGCGCCGCCCCGCCAGCACCACTTCCGCAACAGCAACTTGAACGGCAAAGTTGCAGCACCTTGGCGAAGGCTGCCAAGGCCATACCCGGCGCCGGTCCGATGTTGCTGGCGAGCTATCCCGGCCTGAGTGGCGACGACAAATGGCGCGCCTTGCACCATGTCGCCTTCGTTTACGACAACGCGCTGGCCGGCATTGCCTTGACCGCATGTGGCGACACATCCCAGGCGAGGCGAATCGCCGACGCCATGTTGATCGCCGCGGCCCATGACCCCGGCTTCAAGGATGGACGTCTTCGCAATGCCTATCGGGCCGGCGCGATCAAGGGCGCCAAGGTGGTACTGCCTGGCTACTGGGATGCCCACGGCAACTTCTGGAATCAGGACGCCTACCAGGTAAGCACGGCCACCGGCAACGTCGCCTGGGCTGCCCTATTGCTGCTGACCGTCTACGAAAAAAGCCACGACCCCCGTTACCTGCAGGGTGCACTCGCCCAGCTTCGCTGGGTCCGTACCCATACCCTCGGCAAAGGCGCCCCGGAAGGGTATGAGGGCGGTGTCTTCGGCTATGACAATGCACAGCGCACGCAGCACTGGAAGTCGACTGAACACAACATCGACATCTATGCCGCGGCCCGCTGGGCTCTCACCTATCACCCCGACCCCGAGTTGGCTGAGCAGGCGCGGATCGCCGGGACTTTCGTGAAGTCGATGTGGAGCGCCAGCCAGCATCGCTTCTATATTGGCACCTTGGACAACGGTACGACACTCTCGCGGGAGAAGTCCGGCCTCGATTCGCAAGTCTGGCCACTGCTGGCGTTCCGCCCCACACCAGCGGGCTGGAATCAGGTCTGGTCCTGGGTCATGGCCCAGCATCGCAGCGGCAACGGCTACGGTTATCGGCGGCGTCCCGACGGGGTCTGGACCGAGGGCACGGCGCAGGTGGCCGCGGCCCTGCAGGCCGACGGCAAGCCGGTGCCGGCTACCCTGTGGCACCTGCTGGCGGCACAGCGCAGTCCTGGCGGCATGTTCTACGCCACGCCGCAGGCACGGATCGGCACCGATCTGGCAATCGGCCCCGCTTCGACCCATGCGGATTTCTACTACTACCACCTGCCCCATCTGGGCGCGACCGCATGGATCGCGCTGGCCGCCACGCGGTGGAACCCCTTCACCGGTGGCTCGGACGATAGCCGGGAGGCTCCGCAATGAATGTCCTCATCGACAACGCGCTGCTGCTCCAGATCATCGGCCTGACCCTGCTGCTGGGTATCTTGCTGGTGCGCTTTGGTGATCCCGCTCGCGCGAGCCACCGCCTCATGTTCGGTCTTTTCAGCGGCATCCTGCTGGTGCGCTACGCGATCTGGCGCAGTACCCAGACATTGCCTGATCCCAGCCATGGATTCGCCAGTGTCTGGCCGTATGTGTTTTACGCCTTTGAGATGATTTCGATCATCTACACCCTGGGTGCGATGATCGTGATGGTACGCCGGAGTGATGCGCGCCCCGTGGCGGATGTCGGTGAAGCCCGGCTTCGAGTTGCCGGTAAAGAAGTGCCTGCCGTCGATGTATTCATCGCCACCTACAATGAGGACCTGCAGGTTCTGGAAAAGACCATCATCGCCGCCAAGGCGATCGATTACCCGCACGTCAACGTGTGGGTTCTGGACGACACCCGCCGCGACTGGCTTCGTGACTATTGCGCGCAACATGATGTCCACTACGCGCGGCGACCCGACAACAGCCATGCCAAGGCGGGCAACCTCAATAACGGACTGATGCTGTCGGCGCGTTCGACCAATGCACCCTATATCCTGCTGCTCGACGCCGATTTCGCACCGCAAAAAAATATTCTCTATCGCATTCTGGGCTTGTTTGCCGAGCCCGGCGTCGCCCTGGTGCAGACCCCGCAGTTCTACTACAACGCCGATCCGATCCAGCACAACCTCGGTGCAACCGACAGCTGGGTGGATGAGCAACGGGTATTTTTTGACGTCTTTCAGCCCTCGCGCGACGCCTGGAATTCTGCCTTTTGCGTGGGCACCTCGTTTGTGATTTCGCGTGCGGCGATCACCGAGGTTGGGGGATTTCCGACCGGCAGCGTGTGCGAAGACATCCATACCACCTACCTGCTGCGCAAGCACGGTTACATCACGCGCTGGTTGAACGAGCGCCTGTCGGTGGGTCTCTCCGCCGAAGGTCTGGTGGAGTACATCAATCAGCGCAGCCGCTGGTGCCTAGGCACGATGCAGGTGGCGCTGCTGGAGGACGGTCCGCTGCGTGGGTCTGGCTACACGTTGATGGACCGCCTGCACTATGTCCACGGCATGCTGCATTGGCTGAGCAAGCCGTTTCTCCTGCTGATGCTGTTGGCACCGGTGTTGTACTGGTATTTCGACATCGCGGCTTTCTACACCACGCCGAGCGAGTTCCTGTTCTACGGGCTTCCGGCGTTGCTGGGATTCTGGTGCTACGGACCGTGGATCACTGAAAAGCGTACCTTGCCGATCTTCACCGAGGTGACACAGCTGGTCGCCGCCTACGCGGTCACTCGCACCATTGCGGCTGCCTGCGTACGACCATTTGGACGTCCATTCAAGGTCACTGCAAAAGGGCTTGATCGCAGCAAGGTCGTGGTTCACTGGCGACTAGCCAGCTTTTTCATCGTGCTCATGCTATGCCTGCAACTCGGCGCCGTAAACGCATTGCTGACCACTTCGCTGAGCGGTGGAACTATCTTCAACCTGGCCTGGACCATGCTGGCCCTGGTCCTTGACCTGGCAGCCATCATGGCCTGCGTGGATCTGCCGCGACAGAAACAGGAAGAACGCTTCCCCTTCAGGCGCGTCGCTCGCTGGCGTCATGAAAGAGCGCTGGAGTCTAGTCACTTCATCGATATCTCCCTCAACGGTGCCGCCCTCATGCGCAGGCCGAACATGCCGCCCCCGGGTACGACGATCGAGGTAGACGTACCCGACGTTGGCTGGGTTCCGGCGACGGTCGCACGCCATAGCCGGCGGCGATTTTGTGTGCAATTCGAGGCCGACGAAGCGATACGCCATCGTCTGATCAGACTGATTTTCTGCAACGCGCCACACAACATTGCCGTCAAGGCCCGCCCACTGCATGCGCTTGGCCAGTTCCTGCGCCTGGCCGGTTTCGTCTGGCGACGACGCGCTGACCCCGGAGAAATATGAGATGAAGCCTTTGCTCGTTTCCGCCACCGTTGCCAGTTGCTTACTGGTGGGCTGTTCAATGACCCCCAGCTACCACCGGCCCGCGATGCCGGTGCCCGAAAGCTACCCGGACCATGCTCCCGCGACCGCCGCCGCAAATCCTGCACCCGTGGTACCTGTCAGCTGGCGTCACTTCTTCCGTGACCCCGTGCTGCAACAGCTGATCTCGATCGCCTTGCAGAAAAATCGCAGCTTGCAGGTGGCGGCCGCAAACATGGCGGCCGCACGCGCCGACTACGGGATGTCCCGCGCCGACTTGTTCCCGCAGATCGGTCTGCAAGGTTACGCCGGACGGCAACGCTTGCCGGCCATGGTGCAACAACCGGGGAACGGCACGCTAGGCCCGCTGCAGAACAATCGCACCGAAGCGTCCACCTTCAATACCTATCAGGTACAGGCCGGAATGACCAGCTACGAGCTCGATTTCTTCGGCCACCAACGCGCGATCACGCACGAGTCAGCGAAACTGGCCAAAGCCAGTAGCGCCGACTATCAATCCGCGCGCATGGCCCTGATCGGCGAGGTCGCCAATGCGTATCTGGCGCTCAATGCCGACCGCGCGCTGCTGCAACTGACGCAGCAAACCCTCGCGGACCAAGAGCGGCACGCCAGCGTGATGAAAAAGGCCTATGCCGATGGCGGCGTGTCGGAGTTCGACATGCGGCGCTCGCAGACCCAGGTGAATGCCGCGCAGGTAGACCTCCAGGCAGTGCAGATGCGCATCGCCAAGGACATCAACGCCATAGCGGTATTGATCGGCCAGCCACTACCGGCCGGTTACGACACCCCCAGCGCATGGAAAGCGCCGTTGCTGACCGAAGTGCCTGCCGGATTACCTTCCAGTTTGCTCGACCGCCGCCCCGATATCATCGCAGCCGAAGAGCGTTTGCAGGCCGCCAACGACGATATTGGCCGGGCCCGCGCAGCGTTTTTCCCCAACATTGCGCTGACCGCGGTGCTTGGCACCTTGAGCGGCAACCTGGCAGGGCTGTTCCAGGCCGGATCGGTAGCCTGGAACGGCGCGACTTCGGTCTCGATGCCCTTGCTGGACTGGGGCAAGCACAGGAACGACCTTTCCGGCAGCAAGGCGCGTTTCAAGGGGGCCGAGGCAGCCTACGAAGGCACAGTGCAGGAAGCCTTCCGCGAAGTGGCCGATGCACTCGCCATACGCGACCACATCGTGCCGGAACTGCAAGCCCAGCAGGCCCTCGTCGACCAGGCCAGGCACGTCTATGCCATCTCGCGGGTGCGCTTCAAGAGTGGGCTGGACGACTACATCGCCACCCAGGACGCGCAACGCTCACTGTACGCGGCGCAACAGAAGCTGATCAGCCTCGAACTGGATCAGGCAGTCAACCAGGTCAACCTGTACAAGGCACTGGGTGGCGGTTGGGACGGCATCTCCAGGCCGTCAGCAACCCCGGCAATGGCACGCAACGTCGCCGGTTCAGGCCGTTAGAGCCCGCCCCGGGTTTACTGTAGACTGCGCCTTCTGTCCATAACACTGCACCCGCGGCACATGAACGACGACCCTGGCAGTACCAGCGGCCCGGCTCACCGTACCTGGTGGGACAGACTGGGCCACCTGTTTTCAGGCGAACCACGCAACCGCGAAGAACTGATCGAGGAGTTGCGTGCCGCACAGACCAACGGGCTACTGTCCGTCGACACCCTGACCATGGTCGAGGGTGCCCTGAAGGTCACCGAACTGGACGTCGACGACGTCATGGTTCCGCGAGCGCAGATCGTGATGCTTGCCGCTGCCTCGCCGTTGACCGACATCCTGGCAACTGTGGTCGAATCCGGCCACTCGCGCTTTCCGGTGCATGGCGACGACAAGGACGAGATCCTCGGCATCCTGCTGGCCAAGGATTTGCTGAAATTCTTCGCTGCCACGGAGGATTTCGATATCAACGCAATCCTGCGTCCGGCCGTGTTGATCCCGGAATCTATGCGGCTGAATATCTTGCTCGCCGAATTCCGCCTCTCACGCAACCACATGGCGCTAGTAGTCGATGAGTACGGCGGCGTCGCGGGGTTGATAACCATCGAGGATGTTCTGGAGCAGATCGTCGGTGAGATCGACGATGAACACGACGATGAGGATGAACCCGAGCTGATGCACGAGCAGCCGGGCGGCGACTGGCTGGTCAGCGCACTGACGCCAATCGCCGATTTCAACGAACGGGTGGAGGCGGACTTTCCCGACGAGGAATACGATACCGTCGGCGGCATGGTCACTTCGGAATTCGGCCACCTGCCGGAAGTCGGCGAAGAAGTCGCCATCGGCAGCTATCTCTTCCACGTTACCGAAGCCGATGACCGTCGCGTGCAGCAATTCCGCGTAGCCCGACAATAGGAGCGCACCGTGTGCGCATGAATACGATACGCCGCAGCATCCTCCTGTCCGCATGGTTCCTGCTAGCCGCCATTGCACCAGCTCACGCCAGCGTCGCAGACGCGCCCGGTGCGGACCTGGAGGTTTCGCTGGTCACCTATGGCCCCGGGAAAATCTACTGGGAACGCTTCGGGCACGACGCCATCGAGCTGCGCGACCGCACCTCGGGACAGGCGATCAACTTCAACTACGGCGTGTTCGACTTCAATCAGAAGAACTTCTTCCTCAACTTCGCCCGTGGCCACATGCGCTACATGATGGATGCCGAACCTGCGGCGGGTGAGGAAGCTTATTACGCGCAGACAGGACGCTCGGTCACGCGCCAGCGCCTCGCTCTCACGCCGCCACAAGCTGCTGCATTGCGCGACTTTCTGCTGTGGAACCTGCGTCCGGAAAATGCCGGCTACGACTACGACTATTACGCCGACAACTGCACCACACGCGTACGCGACGCGCTCAACCACGCCCTCGGCGGCATTCTCAAGACCCAACTCAGTGCCCAGCCGGGCGGCATGACGTATCGCCAGCAGACCGATCGCCTGATGAGCGCCCAACCGTGGCTGATGCTGGCGCTGGATCTCGGTCTCGGGCCGTATGCCGACCAGCCTCTGGACGCCTGGCGGGAAAGTTTTCTGCCGATGGTGCTGCAAGCGCAACTGAGCCGCATCACGGTCAGCGACGGTCATGGCGGATCGCAACCGCTTGTGCAGCGCGAACAGCTGGCCTCACCCAACCGGCTGCAGGCACCGCCGGCGGCCCCACCCGACCTGCAGCTGCCCTTGGGACTGGCCGGCCTGCTGTTGGCCGGTGCGCTCGTGCTGACGCGGCGGCGATGGCCTCTCGGTCACGTCCTGGTCGGCAGCCTGTATTTGCTGTGCGCCGGCATTGTCGGCCTGTTGCTGCTGGCCTTGTGGACGCTGACCAGCCATCACGCGGCGTGGAGCAATGCTAACCTTTTACTATTCAACCCGCTGGCCTTTGTGCTGCTGCCGACGCTGTGGCGCATGCGCCGCGGCATGACCTCGTCGCGTTTTGCCGACAGCGTGATGCTATTGCAACTGCTGGCCATGTTGATCGCCGTCTTGTTGCACCTGCTGCCGGGCACCGTGCAGCAAAATCAGCCATGGTTGCTGTTCGCCCTGCCGTGCTGGCTCGCCCTTGCGTGGGCCCTGCGCCACCCGCGTTGAAGCTCGGAGCGACGGGCAACGGCGGAACAGTGCCCGCCCTACCAGAGCAACGCACTTCGCAGGACATGCATTGCACGCCGATGCGCGGCTTCAGGGTCCGCGCGGCTATCGACACTCGATTGCCCCATCCTCCCGTGCCGGGCATCATGAGTCGATGGACCTGAACACGACCTCCGCCACAGCCACTGCCGTGACCGATCAACCGATGATCGTCAACTGCATTGCCTACCACCAGGACGGTCGCCGCATTGGCGACATCACCCTCGATGCCATCAGCGACACCCTGGCCCGGCCGGATACCTTCGTGTGGGTGGGATTGCACGAGCCGGACGAAGTGCTGCTGGAGAAGCTGCAGGAGGAGTTCGGCCTGCACGACCTGGCCATCGAGGATGCGCACAATGCCCATCAGCGTACCAAGATCGAGACCTACGGCGACTCGCTGTTCCTGGTAGTGCAGACCGCCCAACTGGTCGAGGGGCACTTGGCCTTCGGCGAGACCCATATCTTTGGTTCATCGCGGGAAAGCGGGAAAGATCGTGTTGACGAATAACGAGATAGGTGAAGGCGGCAAACGGCGGATAAGCTGAAAGCTCTCACACCCACAGCGGATCGGCCGCTGCCGCCTTCATGCATGATGCTATTGATGCTGCCCAGTTTTGGATAGGGTTTCGTTTGATCGAGACCCAGGCCTTGTCGGCGACCGAGCTACTGCTTCGACTGGAAGCAGACCCTCACGTCGATCCGCGCTGTGGTCGTTGCCAGATGCCTTGCGGACTTGTCCACGACCGCAGTACCCGACGGGTGCGCGAGCGCAACCTGTTTGATCGGCAGGTGTGGTTAGAGGTACCGCTACGTCGCGTGGCATGCCTGAGCTGCGGTGTGAGCACCGAGCACCTCCCTTGGTTGCCGGCGCGCAGCCGCCTGACCGGGCGATTGATTGTCCATGTCGAAGCCTTGTTGCGCCTGCTGCCGATCCGCCATATCAGCCAAGTCACCGGGCTGCATTGGCACACCATCCGCACTATCGATGCTCGCCGTCTGGCACGCGAGGTGACGCCGCCGGATCTGTCGCGGGTACGCCGGCTCATCATGGACGAGTTTGCCTTATTCAAGGGTCACCGCTACGCCACGGTCGCCATCTGCGCCGATACCCAGCAGGTGCTGTGGGTGGGTGAGGGCCGCTCACGCAAAGACGTGCGGCCGTTCTTCGCGATGCTCGGCCCGGCGGTCTGCGCGCGCATCGAAGCCGTCGCGATGGACATGAATACGGCCATGGACCTGGAGGCCAAAGCCCACTGTCCGAACATCCGCGTGGTCTATGACCTGTTCCACGTCATCGCCAAATTCGGGCGCGAAGTCATCGACCGGGTGCGTGTGGATCAGGCCAACACGCTCAAGGCTGATCCGTCTGCGCGCTGTGTCATCAAGCGCAGCCGCTGGTTGTTGTTGAGAAACCGGGGCAACCTCACCGACGATCAGGCCGTCAAACTCGATGACCTGCTCGCCGCCAACGCGCCGTTGACTACCGTCTACGTGCTCAAGGCCCAGCTCAAGGAACTTTGGTATGCGCCTGACGAAGATGAGGCTCGCCGCCGCTGGAATGAGTGGCAACGCTTCGCCATGGACAGCCAGCTCCCGCCCCTGATCGCCTTCACCAAACGGTTGGCCCCCTACATCGATGGCATCGTCGCCAGTGCCCTCTACCGACTCAACACCAGCGTCTTGGAAGGCATGAACAATCGCATCAAGGTCATCAAGCGTATGGCCTATGGCTATCGCGACTCCGCCTACTTCTTCCTCAAAATCAAGGCTGCCTTTCCCGGTAAGGCGCGATGAACCTTTTTTTTACGCAAGGCCAACAGGATGGAAACGCCATCCCCGGAACGCGAAAAATCCCATGAGAAAGCTCAAGATCATCGAACACATCTCGCTGGACGGCGTGATCCAGCACTCCGCCGATGACGACGACTTTCCCTGCAGCGACTGGACTACGCCCTATCGGACCCCCGCTGGCCGAGATGCCATGCTTGCCGCATATGGCGAGAGCTTCGACCTGCTGCTGGGCCGGCGCACCTACGATATATGGTCGGGCTTCTGGCCGAAGGCACCGAGCAGTCCGATCGGGAACCGCCTCAACGCGGCCACTAAATATGTGGCGACCCACTTCGCGGAAAGTCTCGAATGGGGCCCCTCCGAAGCCGTAGGACCGGACCTCGTCCACGGCATTGGCCGCATCAAATCGCAGGACGGCCCGGACCTTGTCCTCTCGGGCAGCTCCACGCTGACATCGATGTTGCTCGAGCATGGGCTAGCGGATGAAATCCTGCTGGTCGTCTATCCGGTCTTGTTGGGCGCGGGGAAGCGCTTCTTTGCGGAACGAACCCCACCGTGCGCGTTCGAGCTCGTCAACACGAAAACCATGTCGTCCGGCATCATTTTCAGTACTTACCACGACGCCGGGCCTTTGAAGACCGGATAGTCCGTGACGGGGCATCGCCCGTGACTGCCGAAACGACGTACTCTAACAGAGAGACGGCCCTACGTACCCAGGAGCACGCCATGCAAATTCAGCTCAATACCGACCATCACATCCAAGGCAGCGAAGCGATGAAGGCCCGCGTCGACAGCCTCATCACGCAACACCTTGAACGTTTCTTTCCCTACCTGACCCGCATCGAAGTACATCTTGCCGACGCCAACGGCGGCAAGGGCGGAGCCCAGGACAAGCAATGCGCCATCGAGGCACGCCTCAGCAACGGCCCACCCGTCGGCGTGAGCCACAACGACGAAACCGTGGAGAAGGCCATCCATGGCGCCAGCGAGAAGATGCGCTCGATCCTCAACCGCAGCATCGAGCAAAAACGCGGGCATTGAGCGGGGTCATCTCGTGGGATGCCCAGCTTGACGCCGGTTCAACCTAGCGCGTGCACGGGCTCCCGTTTTGGCTGAGCGCCCGACGTGATCGAAGCGAAAGCAGCGTCGCCCCGCGGGGCGACGACTACCTTGACGCTTGCCGCCCGCAAACGCCGCAAGCCGTCAGTGCTTTACGTTGGCGGAAGGTGAGCTGCTGTCACTCAAGTCGCCGATAAACGGAATCGCACCGTTTCCGGTGACCTTGGGCAGCACGCCATTCCATTTCTTGACCGCTCTCAGACGAATGATTTCTGGCGTCAGCGTGCTTTGCAGCAGCTTCTGTGCCTGCGCCTGCCCCTGGGCTTGTGCCACTTCCTGCTGTGCCTGCACCTTGATGCGTGCCAAATCGTATGTCGCCTGTTGCGCGCGTTGCTGGGCAACCTGCTTGGCTTCGATGGCCTTGGCGTAATCGGGACTGAACTGGAAGTTGGTGATGTTGACCCCCTGCACCTGCACCTTGTATTGGTTAAGTCCGGCAACGATCTGTTTTTGGATCGTGTCACGCACCTCGTCGCGCTTCTCCACCAATTCCTCGGCGTCGTAATGTGCCGCCACCGCCTTGACCGCGTTGGAGACGACCGGGGTAATCACCTTTGCCGTCAACTGGCTCTCGCCACCGAGATGCTGGTAAACCCACGCCGCATCGGCCGGCTTGATCGCCCAGTTCACCGCCACCTCGGTGGAGACATTCTGCAGATCCCGGCTGGCCGCCGTTTCCTGGGTTTGCGACTTCTGGATCTGCACGTTCATCTGCTTGACCGTCTGCGCGAACGGGATCTTCATGTGCAGACCTGGCATCAGCACGTTCTGGTTCACCGATCCGAACGTCATCAACACGCCGCGGTCGCCCGGCCCCACGGAAACAAAACTCGACCACACCGCCATCAAGATCAACAGTGCGACGATCAGGATGATCGAGCCGTATTTCTGCAGCGACGGCATTTTTTCGGGAAGTGGCATGGGCGTTCACAATAGTGAGTAGAGACCACCCAGCCTAACCGAAGACAACCGTCCAAGGGTGCCATCGACCCGTCGAACGGACCGATCGTCCCGGAATTGCCCTGAGCCGAAGAGCACTGACGCTCGTCGTTCTCGCGAAGGCGGGAAACGGGGGCTTTTCCGCTTAGGTCAGTGCCATTCGTCCCCGACACCGCTTGCCCGTCACGCCATCAGGCGCGCAAGCGCAGCGTCCAGTCGCCGCACCGTAGCGTCGACATCCTTGAGCTTGTCGAGACCGAACAGGCCCAGTCGAAACGTCTTGAAGTCAGCGCGCTCGTCACAGGCCAGCGGCGTGCCGGCAGCGATCTGCAGCCCTTGTGCGACAAACGCACTGCCGTTGTGGACGGCGTCGCTATCGGTGTAACTCACCACCACACCGGGCGCCTGAAAACCTTCGGCCGCAACGCTCGGAAAACCATACCGCACCAGCAAGCCGCGCACCCGCTGCCCGAGCTCGCGTTGCGCCTCACGCGCTGGCTCCAGCCCCATGGCCAGGGTTTCGGCCATGGCATCGCGCAGCTGCAGCAGCGCGTCGGTAGGCATGGTGGCGTGGTAGGCGAAGCCGCCGTTTTCATAGGCCGCCATGACGGCACGCCACTTGGCCAGGTCCAGCGTAAAGCTGGAGCTTTGCGTGGCATTGAGGCGCGCCTCCGCGGCCGCCGAAAGCATGACCATGGCGGCACACGGCGTCGAGCTCCAGGTTTTCTGCGGTGCCGACAGCAAGACATCCACACCGAGCCGCGGCATGTCGACCCAGAGCGCACCGCTGGCAATGCAATCGAGGACAAACAGGCCGCCATGGGCGTGGACTGCCGTCGCCACAGCTTGAAGATAGTCATCCGGCAGCAGCATGCCCGACGACGTTTCCACATGGGCCGCAAACACCAGGTCGGGTTTGCCTTCGACGATACGGGCGATGACTTCATCCAGCGGCGGCGGCACAAACGGGGCCTGGTGTGCGTCATGGCTGGGGCGGGCCTTGAGGACGGTTGTATGTGCGGCAATCCCGGCGACCTCGAAGATCTGGCTCCAGCGGTAGCTGAACCAGCCATTGCGGATGATCAACACCTTGTTGTCATGGACGAACTGACGCGCTACCGATTCCATGCCGGCGGTACCGCCGCCGGGCACGAGTGCGACCGCATGGGCGTGGTAGACCGTCTTCAGATGATGCGACAGGTCGCGCATGACCTGTTGAAAGCGCTGCGACATATGGTTGAGTGCACGGTCGGTGAACACCACCGAGTATTCCCGCAGCCCCTTCGGATCAACGCCAGTTGATGCATCGGCATGCATGGTTTTCGCCTTGTAAAAAAGGGGGGGGTGCACTATCTCCTCGCGGGATGCGAGGCATCGTGAAGGTAACACCGACCGCGTATTCTGATGCGGCCCTGGTCACACGGAAAGGCATGCCGCCCGCCTTGATGGCCGCGTGTCGACGGCGCCAAACGTCTCCCGCTATCGGGCAACAACTAGCCGCATGGTCGAGCCTTGCGCGTATTCATTGCATGGGTGCCCCATCGCACGGATCATGGCCGTTTGACCGGCCTTTCCCCGGGCCTGAACCCGCTAGCACCGGCTCGCACGCCACGGATACACCCTATGCCTATTTCTCGCCGACACTGCTGCCGGGGCGACGTTGCGACGCAACCTCTTCGACCCCCTCGTCGGTACCGTTCCTGGCACCGACCGTCATGGTCGCAACCGCCGAACACGACTTCCTCCGCGACAGCTCCGGTTTGAAGCCGCCTCAGCACACCGCCGCAACCCACCCGCTAACCGACTCACCCTCAAGTAGTGCCGCAAATCGTGCCGGACACGAAGCGCACTCGCTCAAGCGGAAAGCCCGGCTTTTCGTCACTTCTGCGAAGGCCGGAATCCGGCGACCTCATCGTGCAAGGCGCTGGACTCGCGCATGACCTGTCATGCGGCGGTGGAGGCGCGAGAAAGGAGCGCTCAGGTCAATGCCATTCGCCCCAGGTCCCTTTTTACCGGCGCAACAGAAAGAACGGCAGCGCCATCAGGACCAACACCAAGAGTATGCCCAGTAGGCTCATGGTGACGCGCACCGGCTCCGCACGAAGTAGCGTGACAAAGGTCGCTGCGGTGCCTGCGCGCTTGGCCGCCGCATATTCGGCCCGGGCACGGGCGCTGCGCCGCTGCTGGTAGTCGTCCATCGCGCGCCTGGCGTCGACAAAGGCCTCGTCCTCCGTCACCCAGATGCCGCCCGCCGAAACCCCCCAGATGCTGGGCCGGGTTTCATAGAACGCGATCTGCTGCGCCTCGAGCATCGCGCGCACGTCGTCGGCCTCATCCTCAGGCACGTTGCGCAGGTTCATCAGCAGCTTGGACATCACACCATGATAGCCGCCTTGAGTCTCTGGCGACCGAGATGTGTCAGCGCGCAGCCAACTGAAACCGAACTGATTTTTCGGCTGATCAAAGCTCGGGTACGTCCCCCGACTCAAACAGCACCCGCGGTGTGCCGTAGTCCCCGCTCTCCTCCTCCACGTCCATGCTGTAGGCGACGACGCCGGCATGCTTGCCGGCCAGCAGCGCTGCCCGACGCGCCGCCTCATCCGCCGTCTTGAACTGCAGGACCTGGCTCGGTTTCAAGCCATGCTTCACCCGGTCGAAGGGCTGCACTACGTGGATGGTTTCCATATTTGCTCCTGTGGGGAGGCAAGTATGAACGACTGGAAACCGGAACGGAGGCGGTGATTTTCTTGACGCAGGCGTGACGAAGGCTGCCGGAAAATGCCGCTCGCACCTTTTCCCGCACCTGCAAATAGGAGCGCGCATTGGGAAGTAAATATTTTTGGACAATGGCGGAGAGAACCTTGCGCCGCCCAGTGAGCGTGCGACGGCCGGATCCAGGTGAGCCAGGTCCGAGGGTAACTTGCTCCTCCCCCGGCTTTTCGCTGGGAATGTTAGGTCTGGAATATGCGTCCCGGCGGGCGTGCCACGGCTACTAATCCCTTACTCATCAACCCTCTTTTGGGCGTTTATGCAAACTTCGGTTGCGATCAGCCGTGAAGGCAATTCTGTTAGAGCTGCCGACGATCTTGCGAAGCAATTGTTGGCGAAGGTGGCCGAGCCCGCCGCCATCGTGTTGTTTGCAGCCCGTGCCTACGATCATGAGCGTCTACTGAAGCGCCTGCACGAGCGGACCGGAGCCCTGTTGGTCGGTGCCTCGTCGGCCGGTGAATTCGCCAACGATATCGGTGGCGAAGGTTTTGCGACCGCGCTCGCCCTCGGCGGCCGCGACATACAGATCACTGCGAGCTGCGGCCGGAACATCAGCGCCGATCCCAACCGGGCCGCGCAGGAACTTGTTGCAGGGTTTGTGGGCGTGCGGGACCTGCGCCCAGGCTATCGGAGCGCGCTGGTCATGACGGACGCGCTTGCGGGGCATGCCGACCGGCTGGTCGACGAGCTGACCCTGGCCACAGCGGGACAGTACCAGTTTTTTGGGGGTGGGGCTGGTGATAACGCCCAATTCCAGAAGACGACCGTCTTCTACGGCGGTGCCGTGTTGACGGACGCCATCGTCGGACTGGAAATCATCTCGGAAAAACCGATCGGCGTCGGCGTAAGCCACGGTTGGCAGTTGGCTTCGAAAGCCCTTCGCGTGACGGAAACCCATGGCGTGAAGCTGGTCAGCCTCAATGGGCTGCCCGCGGCCGATATATTCCAGGTGCATGCGTCAGAGACAGGGCAGAAGCTCGATCCCAACGCCCCCATTCCGTTTTTCCTCCACAATATCCTCGGCATTGAGACGGCCAGCGGCATCAAACTGCGAGTGCCGCTCGCCGTCACGGCGGATGGGGCCGTGATATGCGCCTCAGAAGTGCCTCAGGACGCTATTGTCAGGATCATGCGCAGCACTCATCAGTCTACGGTGGAAGCGGCGCAGGCGGCGACGGAGGCAGCGCTCAAGGCGCTCGGGCCTCATAAGCCTCAAGCCGTGCTCTTCTTCGATTGCGTGGCTACCCGTCTGCGCATGGGCCAGGCGTTCACGCGCGAGCTCTCCGCGGTCCGGGACCGCTTGGGTGGAGTCGACCTCACCGGATGCAATACCCATGGCCAAATCGCGCGCGCAGAGGGACAGTTCCAAGGGTTCCACAACTGCACGGCTGTTGTTTGTCTTCTTCCAGCGTAGTGCGCGACAGGACTGCCATGCAGCAGCTGGTGGACGCGCTAGCCGAGCGCGACGGACGCGAGCAGGCAGCGGATACGCTCGCACAGGCCTTGGGCGCCGAAACGCTGCTCATTCTGGTGCGGGATCGAGAAACCGGCGCCGTTGTCCCAGCGTCCGGTTTTCCGCGCACGCTGCCGGGCGGCCCCTCCTGGCATGCGTTCCTGGCGGCCTGCGAACGTCCGGGCGAATACGTGATGGAAGTCGATTACCCGGACAGACACCACCGCAAGACAGTGCGCGCTCATGCCTGCGCAGATGGCTCGGTCACGGCACTGATCGGCGGAACCCCGCGATCTGGAGCGTCGGCGTTGTCTCAGCAGCTTCTGCCCATCATCCGACTCCTGCAGTCGGAGCGCGAGGTGATCGCGGCGCGCGGCGCTGCCGCTGCCGCGGCGCTGGCTAACCAACAGGCCAGCGTGCTTGCCGCCACGCTTGACCAGGCCCGGCGGCGCGCGGCGGAACAAGCCAGCCAACTGCAATCCGCACTCCGCGAAACCGCTCGATTGAACGGAGAACTGACGGAGCTGACCCGTACCTTGGAGCAGCGCATCGAAGTGGCTTTGGCGGAACGCAAGCTCTTTGCCGAGATCGTCGAGAACACCGATGCACTCGTCCTAGCGGCGGATCTCGAACATCGGTTGCTGGCAATCAACAGGGCCGCCGCCAATGAATTCGAGCGTGTCTATGGCCGCAGACCCCAGATTGGGATGAGCATGGTCGACCTTCTTGCGGACAGGCCTGAGCACCAGGCCGCCGTGAAGGCTATGTGGGACCGCGCCTTGGCCGGCGAGGAGTTCACGGCAACCGAGGCGTTCGGCGATCCGAAATTCGATCGGCGCCACTACGAAATCAAGTTCAACGTGCTGCGCAACAAGGATGGCCGCCGGATCGGGGCCTATCAGTTTGTCTACGACGTGACCGAGCGGCTGCAGGCACGAGCACGGTTCGCCAAAGCGGAGGAGGCTCTGCGGCAATCCCAAAAAATGGAAGCGGTCGGCCAGCTCACGGGCGGCATAGCCCACGACTTCAACAACCTGCTCACCGTCATCCTCGGGGGGCTGGAGCAGATGGATCGGGGGTTGTCCGCCATTCCGGACCTCACCGTCGCCAACCGGATGCGCCGATCCTGCGACATGGCGATGCAGGCCAGCCACCGTGCCGCCACGCTCACGTCCCGGCTGCTCGCATTCTCTCGCCGCCAGCCACTCGATCCGAAGCCCGTCGACGCCAATCGACTCATCACCGGCCTCGCTGACATGCTAACCCGGACGCTCGGGGAACAGGTTCGGTTGGAGGTTGTCGTTGCGCCGGGGCTGTGGATGACCCAGGCCGATGTAAGCGCACTGGAAAGCGCACTCCTGAACTTGGCGGTGAACGCCCGCGATGCTATGCCGGAGGGCGGCCGCCTCACCATCGAGACGGGAAACGCCTTCCTGGACGACGATTATGTTTCCACGATCGCCGAACCTGTCCGCCCCGGCCAATATGTCCTTATCGCGGTGACCGATACCGGCATCGGCATGGACGGCGGGACCCTTGAGCACGTGTTCGAGCCCTTCTTCACCACCAAGCCGGTGGGTCAGGGCACGGGCTTGGGCCTCAGCCAGGTCTACGGCTTCATCGGCCAGAGCAATGGCCATGTGCGGATCTATTCCGAAGTAGGCCAGGGAACGACCATCAAGTTGTACCTCCCGCGAGCGTCCCAGCCGGCCGATCCTGGCCGCGATGCACCCCGTCGTGTTGCTCGGTTCGGAGGCGATGAAACGATCCTCGTCGTGGAGGACCACGACGACCTGCGGGCCTATTCCGTGAACGTCCTGCGGGAACTCGGCTATCGTGTGCTCGAAGCCGCGACGGGTCCTGCAGCACTCGAAGTTCTGGCCGAGGCGGGGCGCGTGGATATGCTCTTCACCGATGTCGTGCTCCCCGAAACGATGGACGGACGGCGTTTGGCGGACGCGGCGCGGCGCGAAAGGCCAGACCTGAAGGTGCTGTTCACCACCGGCTACTCGCGCAACGCTATCGTACATAACGGGCGGCTGGACCCCGGCGTCCACCTGTTACCCAAGCCTTTTACCTCCGAAGCCCTTGCCTCGAAGGTGCGCGGCGTACTGGATCAAGCGCTCATTTTTACACCGGCGGATCGCTGCTGAAGCGGGGATCAGGGTCTCAGGTTTCCGTTTGAAGAAATCGTAGGCGTGAATCGCACGCGCATGCTGAGGCATGCGGTGGCGTGGTGGCCTACCGGATCGATAATTATCGTATATGGCGGCTGGCCACCTCTCGGTCCGCCTGGGGCGGGTGGACCGACAGTTTGCCCCGTCGCCCGGCACTCTTCCAAGCATGCACGTGGCCGATATCACGCCCACCATGTGGCTGCTTGAGTAAGTGCCATTCGACCCTGAAGGCTCATATCACCCCCTCCCGCGCTTGGCGGTACGTGGGAACTACCAGGCTTCAACGTCGCCCCGCGACAGGAGGTAGCCATGTCACTTTACGCAGCGATCGATCTGCATTCCCGCAACCGCGTTGCGGCCATCATGGATGGCAATGGCGAGGACTGCTTCCGTGTCGACGCCTCGACGATTTGCCGCGCTTGCTCAGCGACCTTGCGCCCTGCTGGGATGAGGCGATCGGCGTGGCGGTGGAGTCCACCTACAACGGGTACTCGCGGGGCGATGGCCTGAGGGATCCGGGTTGCGCCGTGGATCTGGAAACACCACCGCGCCTCCGTTCCGGCTTCCCTGCTGAGCTGGCCCGGTCGAGCGGCACGCGCCGAAACCAAGCTCGAGTGCATTTAACTTCCTCCGTCCCCTTATCGCCCACCTTTTTTGCGGGTTTAACTTCTTCCGTCCCGGTTTGGCATGGTATACGGCCCGCTCTTCGCCCACACCGGTTTGCGGACTGTGCGCCTGATCGAGCCGCTGCGATTCCACCTGGCGAATGATCTCGCGCACCCTGCTCACGCCGCCGAAAATGGCATCTCCCAGCAACGACAGCGTGTGGTCTGCCAACCCGGCGTCATCACTGGCTGTCACCACCTCGCCATGGGCCGAAATCATCTCGATCAGCCTGCTGAGCATCTCGACCTGCTCCAAGGTAACCCCGAAGAGGTAGCGTCCACCCGCGCCGTCAGACGCCTCCTTCATGGCTTCCGGCTCCGCGTCGGCCCCAGGCACAGCCGCGTTTTCGCCCCGCTCCGCCGGCCACGAGATGTCGTCCAGCACAAGACTCAACTGTTCCGCCAACAGTTCGAGGCAGATCGCCACTTCCCCCACGCGAATCTCGGGAATCCATTCCTGCTCTTCGTCGGCCTTCCGCGGTTGCGCCAGATGGGACAGGAATTGGACGTACTCACGTAGCTTCTTTAGCCGAAACTGGCTGTCCTCCGGCAGGAAATAACCCGTCCTTTCCAGATCATCCGAATCGAACTTCGACATGCTCGCCTCCCGGTGATTCTGCCCTTGAGCTGCCTTTGGCAGCGTACTCGACAGGATGGGCCGCGACGGCAGCGACGCAACCCATGGTCACACAATGCAACTTGAACGTGCTTTTGTCAACAATCAAAAAGTGGCTTTCTGCCGCGCCGGGTGCGCAACAATCACGGCAACCCCACCGTCGTCACGCCCAAGCGGCGGGCAACGATGCACCCACAGGAATCTGGATGGTCGCCCCCTACGAGGATTTCGCGGATCGCCTACGACGGACACTGGATCGCGCCCGCTTCGTGGAAGGACGCGGAAGAACCGGCGCCCTGGCTCACCGCTACGCGGTGTCGCGTGAGACCGCCCGCAAATGGCTTACGGGCCTCTCCCTGCCCGAGCTGGCCCGCATCATCGAACTGGCAAGGGATTTCGACGCCAGCTTCGAATGGCTGGCCACCGGCCGTGGGCAAGTCCACCTCGGGGTGGGAGAAGCCTCCTCCACCTATCCACGCCTCACCGACCCTGAGGCGCGCCTGCTCGACGCCTTCCGCAGTCTGCCCGAGGCCAAGCGCCGGCTGTTGGTGGAGTTTCTCTCATAAGAAATGGGCGGCCATGCGGTCGAGGCAAAGAGCACCCCACGTCAGGTCGAGTATCGTCGCATTCGGGCCGTCTAACCGGCCCGGCTGACGAGTCGTCTGGTGGTGATACAGCGGCCCCCTCCTTCGACAAATGCTCAAAGGCCGCCCCCCCCCTCAGCGTCAGCCAGCTGGCTCAGCGGGCAAGAAACAACGGTAGCGAGGCGTGCTCCAGAAGCCAGCGCGTGGCGCCGCCCAGGATCAGCTCGGTAATGCGGGAGCGTCCCCACGCACCGAGCACCAGCAGATCGGCATCCAGTTGACGGGCTCTGAGCTGTAAATTCCGGCCGGCATCGGGTTCGCCCTGGAAGCTCTCCCACTGAGCGTCCACATCATGACGTTGCAGCCATTCAAAAAGCGGGATCGGCGGCACGCTGATGCCGGAAAGGCCGCCGCGTTCGCCATCGAGAACATGCACCGCCGCGGCCTTCTGCAGCAACGGGAGGGCCGCTTTTACCGCGCGCGCCGCCGTGCTGGAGCCGTTCCACGCGATGGCTATGCGCCGGGCGTTCAACTCGCCTTGCCACGTGTCGGGAACCAGCAACATGGGCGAAGAGGGCGCAAAGAGGGCGCGGGTGACTTCATCGAACCCTGCGGGAGCATCGGGATCGCTGATGCGCAGGCGGCTGATCAGGAAGTCAGCCAGTTGCGAGCGCTTGGCCAGCGCATCCACGTGCACGCCACGTCGAACTTCCCATGCGCCCGCGACACCGGCGTCGCGGCATTGCCGCATCCACCAGTCGCGCCTTGCCATCGCGCCAATTTCCCTTTCCTCGATATCATCCGAGACGGTGGTTGCTTCCACCAGTGAAGAGTGATTTGCGACCAACTGCAGGCCAGTCAGAAACGCTTGCTGCCGGTTTGCCAGCGCCAAGGCATTCCTGATCAGGGCGGCATCGGCATCGACCTCCCCAATATTCACGACAAGATCCAGCATGATCGCGCTCCGGTAGCATGGCTTTCGATCATCCTTGCCCAGATGCCCTGCTAATTAATTGATCAGAGTCAATTCGCGCGGCAAAAAGGGGACGGAGGGAATTAAGTTGAGTTAATTCCCTCCGCCCCCTTTTTTCGATCTACCTATTTTTTACCGTGGTAATTGTAGCCTTCCTCGAAATACGCATAGCCGTGATTCTCAAGATATAGCTCGCGGGCGAAGGCGCCCTGGTTCACGTAGATGCGGCCTCCGGCTTTCGGGTCGGGATTGCCGTTGGCATCGTAGGAGAAAAGATTTTTCTTCGTCAGATGGGCGCCGTTCATCGCGGCGGCACAGGCTTCAAGATGCATGTTTACGCCTTCCCGCTTGAGCTTGAAGATGGCGTCGATCCACTTCTTCTGCTGCGCTGCGACGGGCTTGACCAACCATTTAAGAGCCGAGCCGTGCACGATACCGATGATGTCGACATTCTCGGGCTTGATCTGACCCTTGGCGATGGCATCTTTCATGACGTTACCCATCATCACCATGTGCTTCAAGCCGGTTGAATTGCCCTTGCCGTCAACGGTATTGATGTCCATGTTGAACACCATCTTCGCCTTCTCGACGTGAACCGGTATATCGACGCAAACAGTCGTGTTTTTTGCGCCGAATTTTTTCGGAAACGCCAGGTTCGTCGCCAAGGGAAGGTATTGGCAATTATCGAGGATCTGGTTCTGTTCCGCGCCGTTGCTGCCGGCGGCAATTGCCACGCCCGAACCAGCGACTACGCTAAGAAGAATGGCTGATCCCACCACAAATATCACGGTCAACTTTTTCACTTGGGTCCCCTCATGTAGCGGAACGCGCACCGTACGCGCACCGTCGACAAGCACCTTACCAATAAACAGGGATGAAGGCGTTAGGAATAAGATATCAGGGAGATTTATTGGTTCGATCAGAATGTCTAAAGGGGACGTACCCTCAGCGGGGCTGAGGAGGCTTGATTATCCCTCGTCCCCTTTTGCCGCCGGGCATTTCAAAAAGGTGTCAGGGACAATTTAAACGTCTCCGTGGACGACCGACGGGCCGCACCCCGGCGAATCGGCCTGTCCTCGCTTCGACCCAAGATCGAAACCGATCCGTCCCCAGCACCCTCTGCTGCTGCAAGTGGGCACGGATCTCTTCGACAAGTTCGTCAGGTAAAACATCGGCGAACAACGCCCGGTATGCCGAAGCTCGACTCGCCGGGTCGGCGCCAAGTCCGAGGAACTCTCGATGCGGCGTAAGCAGCGAGTCCGTCCTTCCCTCCGCGTTACCACCATAGCTCGACCACGGGTACTCGCTTGGCTGCGACACCATCCAGGCACGAACGGGATTCAGTTCGATGTAACGACTACAACTCAGGAAATAGCGCCCGGAATCCACCAGGCAGGCCTTGAAGCGACCTTCCCAAAGCGTCCCTGTGCGCCCGTGCCGACTATTGAACGATCCCACGTAGTTGCGCGCAAAAGTGTGCATCATCCGCGACACCCCACCCGTCTCATCGGGTGTCAGCAGCAAGTGCACGTGGTTACTCATCAACACGTAGGCATGCAGCCTGCAACCGAACCGCAGCAATGCTTGTCGCAGGCACTGCAGGTAACGCTGCCGATCCTCGTCATCCAGAAAGCACGGCAGACGATTATTGCCCCGCTGCACCACGTGCTGCGGAACCCCAGCGAGATCAAAACGTGGAAGTCGAGCCATGCCCGACAGGATCACGCAGCACCCCTCCTTGGACGATCAGCGCGCGCCGCGCCTCACCATCATCCAAAGAGCCCATCTCCCGTCAGAAATTGTCCCTGGCACCTTTTTTGCCCACGCCTCCCGGTGGCGTTGGCTCAGAGACTGCTAGGTCAAGCGACGAGCCCGCATAAACTCCGTCCACTTGATCGCAAATTCTATTAAACAAACCAATTGCGTCCTCCAGAACATCCTCCAGCCGTCGCTGCACACCTCGGGGGACTCGATGAAGTCTATGGAGGGGATTCACGCACATGGCAAGCGATGCGTCCCGAACAGCCGCCCAACCACCGTGCACGAAAGTTGATGACCATCCATAGTAGGCATCATATTCGCTTTTGACGGCGGCAAACTCTGCCATCTTTCGAAGATCGGTATTGCACCAATGACCTAGATCCACTGTCACGAACTCTTCCGATGCATCTTCGTTCGCCACCACAGCTAACGAATCTTCACCAAGGAACTTCGGACAATCCTTTAGATCATTGAACTTCAAGAGCGCGAGCTTGGCCTGACGGGTTCTACCCCGTTTTCGCGGACAGTTGAGTTAAGGCCGTAAAGGCCCGATCCCGAACCTCGATTCTGCGTTGCATTCGGGGATTGTGGAAGCGTTCGATATAGTCGAAGACATCGGATCGCGCCTCGTCCAACGTCAGG
>JASBTI010000049.1 GCA_030148505.1 Rhodanobacter sp. | reverse complement strand
GAGCTGCACGCCCGGCTGACGGGTCAGCCCGACCGCCTCACGCTTGAACTCGTCGTTAAACTTTCTTCGCTTGGACATGACACTCCTTTTTGACCATGATCGGTCTTCTTGGAAGTGTCCGCGTTAACGGGGTAGAACCCGCTCGATGCGGGCACAGGCAAGGTCAAATGGAAGGCCAAGAATGCCGATCCCGAGCTAGGCCAGACCCAGACGATGGCGCCTATCGTGATCAAGGACAAGGTGATCACTGGCGTTTCGGGCGCCGAATATGGCGTGCATGGCTATATCACGGCCAACGCCATTGCCACCGGCAAGCAGCTGTGGCGCGCCTATAGCACCGGTCCGGACGAGCAGATCATGTTCAATCCGGGGAAAACCATCGATGGGGCGACACAGAAGCCGGTGGGCAGGGACTCAAGCCTCAAGTCCTGGAAGGGGGACCAGTGGAAGCTGGGCGGCGGTACCACCTGGGGCTGGTATACCTATGACCCAACGCTCAACCTGCTGTTCTACGGCACCGGCAATCCCGGCACCTGGAATCCGACCCAGCGCCCCGGTGACAACAAGTATTCGATGTCGCTGATAGCCCGCAATCCGGACACTGGCGAGGCGGTATGGGTGTTCCAGATGACGCCCCACGATGGCTGGGACTACGACGGCGTCAACGAGAGCATCCTCACCGACACCACGGTCAACGGTAAAAAGGTACCGACGTTGACGCACTTCGACCGCAACGGGTTCGCCTATGTGTGGGATCGGCGCGACGGCAAGTTGCTGGCAGCCCACAAGTTTGACCCGATCGTCAATTGGGCCAGCCGTATCGACATGAAAACCGGTCGCCCGGTGGTGAACGCCGACAAGATGACCCGGGAAGGTGTCAATGTGAAGGACATCTGCCCGTCATCGCAGGGTTCCAAGGACCAGCAACCTGCTGCCTATGACCCCGCCAGCGGCCTGTTCCTGGTGCCGACCAACCATGTCTGCATGGATTATCAGGCCTTCAATGTGAAGTACAAGGCTGGCTTCCCGTACGTCGGCGCGCTGGTAAACATGTATCCGGCCAATCACGGCACCGTGGGCGGCCGTTTCATCGCCTTCGACCCGATGACCGGGAAGACCAAATGGGCGATCAATGACCGCTTCCAGGATTGGGGCGGAGCCTTGACCACCAGGGGTGGCCTGGCGTTCTACGGCACCTTGACCGGCTGGCTGCGTGCGGTGGACCTGAAGACCGGCAAGGTGGTGTGGCAGTTCAAGTGCCCGTCCGGAATCATCGGCAATCCGATCACCTACACCCACAACGGCAAGCAGTATGTCGCCGTACTCAGCGGCGTCGGTGGCTGGGCAGCCATCGGTTTGTCCAACAACCTGACCAAGGCTACCGAGGGCCTGGGTGCGGTCGGCGCCACCGCCACGCTTGGCGACTACACCAACCTGGGCGGCACCTTGATGGTCTTTGCCCTCAACTGAGTGAAGAGACGCAGGGCCGGAGCGATGCCTCGATGACGAGGTATCGCGTTCGGCGTTCTTCCAGCAACCTGGCGGCAACACACGGAGCGACCGATGAAACATTTCAATCCAGTGATGATAGTGGGTATTGCCGCATTGGCCAGCGCCTTCATGGCGTGCTCGCCGACAGCGGCAACCGCGCCCGGTGATGCGTTATTCCACGGGCCCTTGAAGGTCTGTGCCGATCCCAACTATTTGCCCTATTCCAATCGCGCAGGCGAGGGGTTTGAAAACGCCGTCGCCCGCTATGTGGCGACTCAGCTTGGCACGACCGTCGACTACACCTGGGCCGCCACGCGCGGTCACGGTGGTTTTTCGGAGTTTCTTTCGCGCAACCTCGACAACGGGCGTTGCGATGTGGTCATGAACATGCCTTATGGCAATGATGAGGAACTGACCACCGACCCGTATTACGTGTCGTCCTACGTGTTCGTGTTCAAGAAAGGCAAGGGTTATGACTTGAACAGTCTGAACTCGCCGGAACTGCGAACGCTGAAGATAGGGTTCGAGTCGGAAACCCCGGTCGAGGCAGGGCTGCAACTTCGGGGGATGGTGACCAAGGCCAAGCCGTACGACGTCGCCGGCAAGGTGGGAGTATCACCGCGGAGCGTTCTCGATGCCGTTCAGAACGGAACTGTCGATGTGATGATTACCTGGCAGCCGGCCATTGGCGCCTGGCTCAAGGACTATCCGGAGCTGACCACCGCGGTACTGCCCAATACGCGCGCCACCGGATCGCCGGAGATGTACACGTTCCCGATGTCGATGGCGGTACGAAAAGACGACAAGGCACTGAAGCTGCGCCTTGACGCCTTGATCAAGTCCCATGGCCCGCAATTGCGCGCCATTCTTGAAAAACATGGCGTGGAAATCGCCGGCGAACACACCGGCGGCAGCATGGACAGTACGGCCGGGCTCTGAGATCCCGTGACGGAAATCGCACCCACTTTGGAGCAATCGCGCATGCATCATCCGCTCACGCCGCTTCGGGCGCTGCTGGTTCTTGCCCTTGGATTCACCCTCTCGCCATCGCTGCACGCGGCCACTGGCGGAAAGCTTCCTGAAGGTGAAGCCAAGGCCCGCGCCAGCGACTGCTTTTCCTGCCACGCCGTGGACCACAAGCTGGTTGGACCCGCCTACGAGGCGGTAGCCAAGCGCTACGCGAAAGGCGGCAATGTCGTCGTCGACACCTTGGTGGCGAAGATCAAGAAAGGCGGTGCCGGCAACTGGGGTGATATTCCGATGACTCCCCATCCGCAGCTGAGCGACGCCGATCTGACAGCGATGGTGAAATGGATCCTGTCTCTGCAGGGCACTGCCCGAGCCGGTACGTCGAGCAGCAGCGACTCCACGGTCCGTCATACCTACAAGACGCCCGACGGCCACACGGTGACGACCGACTTTGCCGTTTTCACCGGCCCTGATCAGAAACATGTGACGGCTACCGTGTTCCACGGTTACGAGCAGTACAACTCCTATTGCTTTCGTTGCCACGGTGGCGACGCCGTTGGCGGGGAATACGCACCGGATCTGCGCAAGTCGCTGGCCAGCGGCATGACTTGGTCACAATTCCTCGGTACGGCGATGGCGGGTCGGCAAGCGAAGGGGATGCCATCGTGGGCTGGCTTTTTCGAGGAAAAAGACATTCGTGCGATCTACGACTATGTCAAGGCGCGTCAACTCGATCTGGTGCCGGTGGGACGGCCGCCATCGGCACAAGATTGAATGCCCGCTTGGTAAGCTGGCTGGTCGCAAACACCGCGAATGCCGTTCACACATGACCTGCATTCATCAGTTGACGTTGAGGAGTTGTCCATGAAATCAAGAGCAGCCGTGGCATGGGAAGCAGGCAAGCCACTGAGCATCGAAGAGGTCGATGTCGCCGCGCCGAAAAAGGGCGAAGTGCTGGTCAGGATCGTCGCCACCGGCGTATGTCACACCGATGCGTTCACCTTGTCCGGAGCCGATCCGGAGGGCCTGTTTCCGGTCATCCTCGGACATGAGGGTGGCGGTATCGTCGAGGAGGTCGGCGAGGGGGTGACCTCAGTCAAGGTCGGGGATCACGTAATTCCGTTGTACACGCCCGAATGCGGTGAATGTGAATACTGCCTTTCGGGCAAGACCAATCTGTGCCAGAAAATCCGCGTGACCCAGGGCCAGGGCCTGATGCCTGATGGGACCTCGCGTTTTTCCATCAACGGCAAGCCGATCCTGCACTACATGGGCTGCAGTACCTTCAGTCAGTACACCGTACTGCCGGAGATCTCGCTGGCCAACATCTCCAAGAACGCGCCGCTGGACAAGGTCTGCCTGCTCGGTTGCGGCATCACTACGGGTATTGGCGCGGTACTCAACACGGCCAAAGTCACGCCCGGCTCCACGGTGGCGGTATTTGGCATGGGCGGCATCGGTCTGTCGGTGGTGCAAGGCGCGGTGATGGCCAAGGCGTCGCGGATCATCTGTGTGGATCTGAACCCCGACAAATGGGAAATGGCCAAGGCGCTGGGTGCCACCGATTTCGTCAACCCGAAGGATCACGGCGACACGCCGATTCAGCAGGTGATAGTCGATATGACCCATGGTGGCGTTGACTATTCATTCGAGTGCATCGGCAATGTGCAGGTGATGCGTTCAGCGCTGGAATGCTGTCACAAGGGTTGGGGTGAGTCGACCATCATCGGCGTGGCCGGTGCCGGGCAAGAAATCAGCACGCGACCATTCCAACTTGTTACCGGCCGGGTCTGGCGAGGCTCGGCCTTCGGCGGCGTCAAGGGACGCTCACAGCTGCCAGGGTATGTCGAGCGCTACCTCAAGGGCGAGATCAAGATCGACGAAATGATTACCGAGGTGATGCCGCTCGACGAGATCAATCGCGCTTTCGAGCTGATGCACGAAGGCAAGGTGGTTCGCTCCGTGATTACGTACTGAATGAGGCCGCGCGCGCTCACTCATTGTCACTCACTATGCGTTGGAGGCACCCCATGACAACCCCACAGATTCATCCGTCCGTCGACAATGGCGTCCATCCGGGCAAAGAGTCATTTGCTGGAGGCACGCTGACCTGCCAGTGCCGCGACCATCCAGTCAAGGTAAGGGTGGGGGCCCAGACCGCACACAACCATGTCTGTGGCTGCAGCAAGTGCTGGAAGCCGAAGGGGGCACTTTTTTCCATGGTGGCGGTGGTGCCACGTGACAAGGTCAGCGTCGTCGAGAACGGCGACAAGCTAGCCATCGTGGATGCCAGTGCCACTATCCAACGGCATGCCTGCAAGGCTTGTGGCGTCCATATGTATGGCCGCATTGAGGACAAGGGCCATCCATTCTATGGGCTCGACTTCGTGCACACTGAGCTATCTTCGGAGCAGGGGTGGTCGGCCCCGGTCTTTGCGGCTTTTGTCTCATCGATCATCGAAACGGGCGCCAATCCAGCGAATATGGGTGCCGTCCGTGGACGTCTGAACGAGCTGGGCTTGCCACCTTACGACTGTCTGTCGCCAGCCTTGATGGATGCGATCGCCACGCACGTGGCTAAAACCAGGGGCACCTTGTACACCGGTGCCTGACGACCGGCGTGCAAGGGCCGCAGGGGACCCGCGTGGCTGGCCTCTTTGAGTCGCAACAGGGTGTGGCGACTCAAAGCAAACCTCATCGAGCTGCCCACAAGCCCGCTTACCTGCCAAAGCACGGGGCACCCTGCATCGGATGCACTGAGTTGGCGCGCGCAGGAGCTTGCGTCGCCGTCAACGGCGTGTACAAGCGACGAATTTTCCGGATGCAGTTTTTTCGTCTCCCTTCGCGACGCCATCGCGGTGTCATCGCCATGGGAGTCGTGTGCCTCGGCTTCGCCATGAGCCGCGTCGTAATGGCTGACCCGCCGGTACCACAACTCCACGAAGTGAACGTGGTGGCCATTGCCCCCTTGGCGGGGTTCGACGTGCCGGTGCTGCAGATCCCGCTGAATGTGCAAAGTGCCCAAGCCGATGACGTCCGGCAGATCCATGGTCAGTCGCTGACTGCACTGCTGGTGCAAGATTTCCAGGGCGTCAGCATCACCCAGTCACAGGGCAACCCGTGGCAGGGCAACCTGTATTTCCATGGCTTCACGTTGTCGCCCTTGCTGGGATCGCCCGCAGGCATATCGGTTTACATGGACGGTGTGCGGCAGAACGAGCCCTTTGCCGAGACCATGAACTGGGAAGCCATTCCCGACTTCGCCCTACGCGATGTCGAGCTGGTTCCAGGTTCCAATCCGCTGTACGGCCTGAACACGCTGGCCGGTGCGCTGCTGCTGACCAGCAAGAGCGGGTTCAGCGATCCGGGCGGCTTGTTGAATATCTCCGGTGGCTCGTGGGGACGCATCCAGACGGACGCCGATTTCGGCGCACACAGTCGTACCGTGGGCCTCTACGTCGGGGTCGGCAATTCGTACGAGCGTGGATGGCGCGACTATTCATCGAGTCGTGTGCAGCAAGCTTTCGTTCGCGGTGATTGGCGACCGGATGAAAATACCACTGTCACGTTGAGTTACACAGGCGCACACGCGCGATTGTCGGGCACCCAGTCGCTTCCGCTCGAATGGGTGAACACGCCGCAGGCGGGATATACATGGCCGGACCATTTCAACGACAACATCAATGTGTTCAACCTGCAGGGCTCCCGTCAGTTCGGCCCCGCCTGGGCCGTGCAGGCGAACGCCTACCTGCGTATTTCGCAGAGTCGCAGCTTCAACAGCAACACCAACCACTTCAGTCGCTACGACCCAGGTATCGATGGCCCGTTGGGCTATGTGGCCAACGGCCCCTATGACATGGCGTCGATCGGCCAGTTCTATTATTCCGGATTGGGGCCCGCCTACGATCCCAGCTATCCGACGGCGACGATCAACAATGTGCCGGCCTCGAATGTGCTCGGCAATGTGCACACGCGCGGGTACGGTGGATCGATCCAGCTCGTGGCTAGCGGCAGTCTCTTCGGGCTCGGTAGCCAGTTCACCGTCGGTATCAGCCTGGATGCCGGCGAGAGCGCATTCAGCCAGTATGCCCAGCCTGCCTATTTTCCCTACAGCGTCGCCCAGCGCGGTGACGCGGTAGGCCTGCTGCCGTTCGGCCCGGCTCCGATCACTTACGCGGGCACGTCCAACCGCAGCAGCGGGATTTACTTCATGGACGTGCTGGCACTGCCCCGCGGTGTGCACTTGAGCGTCGGTGGTCGTTACAACCACAGCAAACTCGCGGTCGGTGACCGTTCCGGTAATGAGCCAGCGATCAATGGCCAGCAGCGCTTCCACCGCTTCAATCCCAGCCTTGGCGCAACCTGGGCGATCAGCCCCTCCTTTGGCGCTTATCTGAACTACGACGAGGGTATGCGCACGCCGACCCCGATCGAGTTTGAATGCGCCGATCCCGCTGCACCGTGTTCGTTGCCGAACGACTTTACCGGCGACCCACCACTGAAACCGGTGGTGGTGAAGACCCTCAGCGGCGGCCTGCGGGGAACCTTTGCCCATGGTCACCTCCGCTGGAACGTTTCGCCGTACGACAGCCGGGTCAGCAACGACATCCTCACCATTTACACCGGAGGTAGCTCGCAAGGCTATTTCGCCAATGTGCCGCAAACCTTGCGAAAGGGCGTGGATATGGGGCTTGGCGGTCAGTTTGGTCGGCTCGAATGGCAGGCCAACTACAGTTACGTCAGTGCGACTTACGGTGCGCCCTTCGAGGAGCAGAGCGTCACCCATTCCAGCGCGGATGGCAACGGCGTGATCCGGGTTCGTCGTGGAGATCACATTCCTGGCGTGCCCGGTCACCTGTTCAATCTGTCCGGCGAATATCACCTCACGGACCACTGGTCGTTCGGTAGCAATGTGCGTGCTTATTCAGGACAGTACGCGGTGGGCGACGAGAACAATCAGGATCGACACGGCACGTTGGCAGGTTATGCGGTCGTCGCGCTGGATCTGCACTATCGAGCCAGCCGACGATTGGCGTTCTTTGCCCGCATCGACAACGTGTTCAATCGTCACTACGTGATGAATGGTCAGTTGAGTGACAATGTCTTCAATGCGCCGGATCGCCTGATCGATGTTACCGGCCCCGGCAAGTCGACCCTGTTCGTTGCGCCGGGTGCTCCGCGTGCGTACCTGGTGGGGCTCAGCTATGACTTTGCCGCCGCCGGGGCCACGAAAGCGGGCGATTGACCTCAGGGCTCCCAGCGCAAATCGACGCCCAGCAGGAAGGTGCGCCCCGGGCCCGGCTCGAAATAGCGGCCGTTGCCGTCGTTGACGATCACCGAGCCTACGTAGTGTCGATCCAATGCATTGTCGATGCGCCCGAACAGATGGGCGCGCCATGGTCCGCGTTGAACGATGTAGCCGGCACCGAGGCCGAACAGAGCATAAGAGGGCGCGCTGACCGTGTTCAGGTCGTTGGTGGGTACCGCATCCATGTAGCTGCCGTTGAGATCAAATTGCCAGCCGGTCTGCAGTCCGTAGTGCAATGATGCATACGCATGGGAGCGCGGTACGCCGGGTATCCGGGAGCCGCTGGCTACCACGGCGCGAGGCGAGACAAATGGCGAGCGGTAGGTCGCGTCTAGCCAGGTATACGCAAGCGTCGTGTTCCAGGCGCCGGTAAATCGGGTACTGAACGAGGCTTCCACGCCCTGCCTTCGTGCGCGGTCGATATTCTGGTAGGTGGTGCGGCCGCCACGACTGGTAGCCACCGCCAGCTCGTTGCGGCTGTCGGCGCGGAATAACGCCAGCTCGGCATGCGATTGCGCGGTTGGTTCGAGTTTCAGACCGACTTCGCCACTGCGTGTGCGTGCCGGTTTGAGGTAGAGCGCGAGGCCGCTGCCGCCGTCATTGCGATAGCTGAGCTCGGAAAATGTGGGTGTCTCGAAGCCTTCGCCCCAGTCGGCATAAAAGTGAGCCTTCGGCGACAGGCGAAACATCACGCCGGCCACCGGCGTGGTTGCGGCGTAGTGCACCTGGCCGCTCCCGTTTGGGTTGGTGGCCGTGACGTAACTGTCGACGGACTGGAAGTTGACGCGGCTGTGGCGCACGCCGGCCATTACCGTCCACTCGTCAGCTACCCGCCAGGTAGCCTGGGCGTATTGGTCAAGGTTGTAGACACGATCCTCCTCATCGCGACGCAGCGCGCCGACGACGCCCAGCTGCCCGCCGACAAAATTGTTGTAGCCGAGGCGATGCTGATGCTGATTGTCGTAATTCAGGCCTAGCGCCAGTTGCAACGGCTGATCGGCCAGGCTGCCCGCCCAGGTCCAACGGGCATCGGCGCCACCATAGGCATTGTTGAGATCCACGACGCCGCCGGAAGACAGCGGGCTGGCCTGGACGAAGGTTGGAATCGACAGAAACTGCTCGACCCGGCGCTGGCCGTAGTAGCCCATCAGGCGCAGCGTTCCATGCTGGCTCAGTTGATCTTCGTAGATCAGGCCGGCCTGCTGCTGCGACACGGTCTTGCGCGTGTTGTAGGGCCCGGACGGGGTCGAACCCTGGCGTGGATTCTGTTGATATTGCGCCGGCGTCAGTCCCTGTGGATCCTGCGCCTCGGGCAAGTTGAGCGTATTCACTACCAGGGTCAGCTTGCGACCGTCCCCAAGCGTCCAACCGAGTTTGGCGTTGCCCGATTCGCGCTGAGCGCGACTGTGATCACGATAGCCGTTGGTCTGAAAGTGGGTGAAATCGATGTTGTAGTTGAGTGGACCGGCGATGCCACGGGCATTGGTTTCGGCGCGCAGCAGACCGTCGCTGCCCCCGGCGAACCCCACGCGAATCTGCGGCGGATCGGTGCCGTCGGCCGTGAACAGCTGGATCACGCCACCCGCGGCGTTGCCGTAAAGGGCTGAAAACGGGCCGCGCAATACCTCGATGCGGTCGGCGGAGTCGAGGTTGAAGTTGGACACCTGACCTTGGCCATCCGGCATCGTGGCCGGGATACCGTCGGTATACAGCCGTATGCCGCGGATGCCGAAAGTCGCGCGGGCACCGAAGCCGCGAATCGAGATTTGCTCATCCTGCGCGTAATTTTGCCGATCGCGGGCAATCACCCCGGGGATGCCGGCGAGTAGTTCCGAGGCGTTGACGTTGAGATTGCCGCTGGCCGGCGCTGCAACCACATCGATCGACGCGGCGATATCAAAGGACGATTGCGCGGTGCGCGTGGCAGTGACGACCACCGGGGTCAGATCTTTCGGCTTGACCGGCGGTTGCGCCGCGGCCGCAGTCAGCGGCCATACAACCAGTGATGAAATTGCGAAAACGAGCGTGGCCGCGGGCGCTGTGTGCATGGTATTCCTTCTAATTTACGGGAGCGCAGGAGGCGACGACGGTGAACGGTTGGCGGGAAGCGTCGACGCCTGACGCATGAGCGACCATAACGTGTGCAGCAAGGTCTGTGCCAAAGCCCCACCACCTGCTGGCATGGCCTGGCGGGCTGCCGAGCACGGGCAACGTAACGAAAGCGGCACGACACTGTGGTTGCTATTGCTCCGAAGTTGGCGCAGCTGGCAATCCTTCCAGTCCGCGGACTGTTGCCAGCTGGCCACTGGCCGGGTTCAATCCGGCAACACAATGTTGTGTTTGCGGATCTTGCGGTACAGCGTATTGCGACTGAATCCCAGCGTGGCCGCAGTTCGGCTGATATTCCAGTGCATTCGCTCGAGTTCACGCAGCAGGGCGTCACGTTCGGCGGTGCGCAGCGGACCAGGGTCGTCGATGCAAGTGTTCGACGGGGTATGGCCAAGCTGATTTCGGCTGCCGGCGCCGTCGCGACCGAGATGGCTGAGGTTGATGCGGCCGGTGTTACCACAGAGTGCGGCAGCTGTTCGCAGCACGTTGCGCAGCTGGCGGATGTTGCCCGGCCAAGGGTGTCCAAGCAAATGCTCCATCGCGGCGTCATCGATTTGTGGCAACGGCCCCTGCGGCATTTCCTCACGCAGCAAGGTCTGAATCAGCTGGAGCTTGTCGGTGCGTTCGCGCAGTGTCGGCAACTCGAGCGTTATACCGTTCAGTCGATAGTAGAGATCTTCGCGGAAACCTCCCTGCTGCATCATCTGCTGCAGATCGTGATGGGTTGCGCTGATCACGTGGAGATCGACCGGGATCGCGCTGTCGCCGCCGAGTGGCACAATCTCGTGTTCCTCCAGTACGCGCAGCAGGCGTGTCTGCAAGCTCAGTGGCATATCGCCGATTTCGTCGAGAAACAGCGTACCTCCGCTGGACTGGCGAATCTTTCCGAGATGCCCCTCGCGGGCGGCATCGGTGAAGGCACCGCGGGTGTAACCAAACAACTCGCTCTCGATCAGCGATTCCGGAATCGCCGCACAGTTGACCGCCACAAAGGGTTGATCGGCCCAGCTGCTGGCTCGATGCAAGGTCTTGGCGAAGACCTCCTTGCCGGTACCGGTGGCACCCTGCAAAAGGATGGGTACCCGATGACTGAAAAGTTTTCGTCCGCAATTGATGTTGCGTTGCATTCTTGGATCACTGCCGATGTGCTGGCCCGAAGGCGTTGCCACCGATACGTCCTCTGCCACCGCTACGGCGGTCACGGGCCGCTGGCTTCCGAGCGGCGCGCGTACGTTGGCGAAAAAGCGTCGGCCATAGGCGATATCGCGCATTGGCCACAGAGTGGCAGGCGCGTCGGCCGCACGTTGTTCCAGGGTGCCAAAGTCCAGCGGGATGATTTCATCCAGCGGACGGCCGACCAGTTTTTCGCGGGTGTTGATACCCAACTGGATCAGGGCGCTTTCGTTGACCGCAACAATGCGGCCATCGCCGTCGACGGCAACCAGCGCCTCGTGCAACAGGCCGACAAATTCAGCGCGGCTGTGGAAGCGCAGAATCCATGCATCCTGAAACTGGCTGAGGAAATGGCAGCGCGAGATGAGGTTGGCCGACATATTGACCAAGGCCATGGTGTGGCTCTGTACCAGGCGGGTGTCGGCCGAGCTGACCACCGAGGCGTCCAGCACCGCCAGCACATCGCCATGGACGTCGAGAATCGGCGCGCCACAGCAAGACAGGCCGGCGTTGTACTGACGAAAATGCTCGCCGCAATGGACGGTTACCGGCACGCGTTCGGCGATCGCCGTTCCCAGTCCGTTGGTGCCCTCGTTTTGCTCGCTCCACACGGCGCCGATCCAAAGTCCGGCGCCGCGGAATTCGCGTTTCATGTTGGGGTCGGTGACGGCACTCAACACCACCGCATCGGCATCGCTGAGGATGACTGCGTAGCCGGAGCCGGCGATTTGTTCGTACAGATTTTCCATCTCGGCGCGCGCCACGTTCAGCAGCTCACCCAGCCTTTGCTGGCGGTCGCGTACCGATTCAGCGTCAAGCACGATCGTGTTGCGCTTGGCGTTGGGCTCCATGCTGTAGCGGTTGAAACAACGATCCCAGGAGTTGGCAACATGGGCAGCGACGTGGGTGGTACCCATGCGGGCCAGCAGCAGACTGGCGATTCGCGGCGACGGCTGTCGGGCCGAGAGGACATGGCTCATGATCGGTTTCCCCATTGTCGGTGCATACGCCATGTTTGCCGGGGTCAAGCTGAGCTGGCTGACGACTCGACGCAGGCAATGCAATAACTAGCATTGCGCTTCGCTGTTCCGGCCGCAAACTGCAGTGCAGCAATCGTTGACGCCGCGTGCGGCATTTGGCACGCATTGTCACGGCCGCGCTGCGTCATTAAAGCAACAGTTGGAAAACTCCCCCCATCGCAAAGCGCCTCCCATGACTGCAGTTCGCAGGGTGTGGGCCTTTGGCGCGGCTCTTGCCTCACCTCGATCGAGACCACGGGGAATCCGGTTTTTTGCCACCAGACACGCTGCTGACGTGTGCGCCGATACGCGTCTCTGAAGCTGCTGGTGCACCGTGGGAAACGGCAGTGTTTCCATCATTCAAGGGGGAGACTAGATCATGAAGCCAATCGTTCGGGTTAGGAACATGGGGGCATGCCGCAGATTGCCGGCCAGCCTGTCCGTCGCAATGGTGTTGCTGGGTTGGGCGGGGTATCCGCTGTCGGCGGGTGCGACCGAGTTCAAAGGGGATAACTGGACCGTGGACATCAGCGGCTTTGTCAATGCCTTCTATACCACGGTGAGTTGCCACGGGGCGGCCGTAGGCGGGCCGGCATTGGCCTCGCAGGCGGTTGGGTGCGGTGGTCAGCAGAACCGCACCACGATCGGCAACGGCTTGTTGCCCAATGGCCTGATCACCAAGGTCAGCACCCGGCAGGGAGACATCGACATTGCGGCACAAGTGGGGCTGATGGTGCATACGGCTACGGCCGAAGGGTTGTCTGCGAACAGTGGTATTGACGTGCGCCAGGCCTTCTTCACGCTGGGTACCCCGGATTTTGGCACGGTCAAGCTTGGTCGTGACTACGGCATTTTCGGCTCCAACGCGATCCTCACGGACATGACGCTGCTGGGGGTGGGTGCACCGGTGCAAGCAACCCAGCGTGGACGCGTCACTCTGGGTCATATTGGCGCGGGCTATACCTATCTCGACAATTACGGCCAGATCGTCTACACCACGCCGGGCAAAAGCGGGCTGAGCTTTACCGGCGGCGTGTTCAGCCCGGTCAGCAACACCGGTATCTATGACTCGCGTTCGGCGCCGCAGGTCCAGGCACAACTGTCCTATACGCACAATGGTGTGAAAGTCTGGATCGGTGCCAAGACGCAGCGTTTCTATGCGTTAGCCGGTTCGGCTGCGCAACCGGCCAATTTCACCATGACGGCCGGTGAGCTCGGTGCGTCCTTCGTCGTGGGGAAATTTACCTTGCTCGGCAACGTTCAGGCCGGACGCGGCATCGGCATTTTGACCGATGGTGATCAGGGCAATGCGAAGGGTATCAACTACCTGGTGCAAGGCACCTATGCGCTCACCGACAAGTTCAAGCTCGGCTTGAGCGGAGGTGTCAGCCGCAATCGGGACGACCTCGCCAGCAATGCGGGCTTCAAATCCAACAGCAACCTGACAGCGGGAGGATATTACGCGCTGACCCGAAGTGTGACGCTGGATCTCGAGCTGAGCCAGACGCGCTCTAAGAGCTTTGCTGGCAACACCGCGCGGATGAACGGCGTGGCCATCGGCGGCATCCTGTTTTTCTGATGGCGGCGCCCGTTTCGGGAGAAATCGATCAGCCTTCCCGTTCAGGCTCCCGACGGGATCGGCTTGCACTCAGCAAGGGTGCGTCGTGGGTCAGCAGGTGAGCTTCGCCGTGCTGGATGATGAAGTAACGGAACGCCTCAGCCGCTGGCGACAGCTGTCGCGACGGCATGCGTACGATGAACCAACTGCGCATCAACGGCGTGTCCTCAATGTCCAGCACGTGCAGCAGGCGATGCTGCAATTCCAGCCCGACGGTATGTAGCGACAGCAAGCTCAAACCCAGGCCCGCAATCACCGATTGCTTGATCGTCTCGTTGCTCGATACTTCCATGCTGATGTTGGGGCCAACGTGATGTTCGGCAAAAAAATTATCCATTGCCGCGCGCGTTCCGGAACCTTGTTCGCGGGCGAGAAAGGCATAAGGCGCCAGCGCCTCCACCGGGAGATGCCCGAACTGCAGTAGCGGGTGGCCTGGCGGGCAGACGAACACCAGCGGATGAGCGGCGAAGGGTTCGGCGCGGGTAGCTATCTCCCGGGGTGGGCGGCCCATCACCGAGAGGTCGACCTCGCCCTCCTTCATCATCGCGACCAGTTGTTCCCGATTGAGGGCGACGCGCAGGCGCACCTCGATGCCGGGGTGTTCCTGATGGAAGCGCGCCAGAAGCTGGGGCACGAAGTATTTGGCGGTACTCACCATGCCGATCGTCAGCACCCCGCGATCGAGGCGCTGGAAGCTGGTCATGAAGCCCTCTGCGTCCTTCAGTGCCCCCAGCATGCGCTTGGCATGCACCAGAAAATATTCGCCGGCGGTGGAGAGCGTCAGCTGGCGACCTTCGCGGTCGAACAACGGCAGGCCGACCTGGGCTTCAAGCTCCTTGAGCTGCATCGAAATAGCCGGCGGCGTGATGTGCAATTCCGTCGCCGCCCGCTGGCTGCTGCCTTGCCGGGCCACTTCGGCGAAAACCTGTAGCTGACGGAACGTGATGTGCATAATTAAGTATTTACTTATCTTTAAGGAAAGAAGTGCTGACTTTATCTTAACTATTTGTCAAATTACAGTCGGTTCCAATTCCCGCCAATCGCCCAGCACGGGTCAAGGAGACTCATGAACTCGTCCGCTATCGAGATTCACAATGAAGCCACCGACATCACGGGCAATGCCAAGAAGCGGTATACCGCCGGGGTCCTCAAATACCGACAGATGGGCTATTGGCAGCCGGACTACGAGCCGGTGGCCACCGACACCGTCTGCCTGTTCCGGATTACGCCGCAGGAAGGGGTCGATCCGGTCGAAGCGGCGGCAGCCGTGGCCGGCGAATCCTCCACCGCGACCTGGACGGTAGTCTGGACTGATCGTCTGACCGCCTGCGACAGCTACCGCGCCAAGGCTTTCAAGGTCGAAGCAGTGCCGGGCATACCCGGTCAGTATTTCGCCTGGGTGGCCTACGACATCATCCTGTTCGAGGAAGGCTCGATCGCCAACATCACCGCCAGCCTGATCGGCAACGTTTTCAGCTTCAAGCCGCTGAAAGCAGCCCGGCTCGAGGACATCCGCATGCCGGTGGCACTGATCAAGACCTTCAAGGGGCCGCCGACCGGCCTGGTGGTCGAGCGCGAGCGTCTGGACAAGTTCGGTCGTCCGCTGCTCGGTGCGACCACCAAGCCCAAGCTGGGCCTGTCCGGACGCAACTACGGCCGGGTGATCTACGAGGGCCTCAAGGGCGGCCTGGATTTCATGAAGGACGACGAGAACATCAACTCGCAGCCTTTCATGCACTGGCGTGATCGCTACCTTTACGTGATGGATGCGGTCAACAAGGCCAGTGCGGCCACCGGTGAGGTCAAGGGCAGCTACCTCAACGTCACCGGTGCGACCATGGAAGACATCTACGAGCGCGCCGAATTCGCCAAGGAGCTGGGCTCGGTGGTGATCATGCTCGATCTGGTGATCGGCTGGTCGGCGATCCAGAGCATGGCCAATTGGGCGCGCAAGCACGACATGATCGTGCACATGCATCGTGCCGGCCATGGCACCTACACCCGCCAGAAGAACCACGGCGTGAGCTTCCGCGTGATGGCCAAGTGGCTGCGCCTGGCCGGCGTCGACCATCTGCACACCGGCACTGCCGTGGGCAAGCTCGAGGGGGATCCGATGACGGTGCAGGGCTACTACAACGTCTGTCGCGATAGCTATACCAAACAGGATCTGCCGCGCGGCCTGTTCTTCGACCAGGATTGGGCGGACATGAAGAAGGTGATGCCCGTGGCTTCGGGTGGCATCCACGCCGGCCAGATGCATCAGCTGATCGACCTGTTCGGCGATGACGTGATCCTGCAGTTCGGCGGCGGCACGATCGGGCATCCGGCAGGTATCCAGGCCGGTGCGGTGGCCAACCGGGTCGCGCTGGAGTGCATCGTCAAGGCACGCAACGAAGGACGCGACATCAAGAACGAGGGGCCGGAGATCCTGCAGAAGGCGGCGCAGTCGTGCACCCCGCTCAAGCAGGCGCTGGACACCTGGAAAGACGTGTCCTTCAACTACACCAGCACCGACACCAGCGATTTCGCCACCACGCCTAGCGTGGCCTGACAGGAGCGCGTCACCATGATGACCAATCCCACCGGCAAGATCACCCAGGGCCAGTTCAGCTTTCTGCCCGAACTGACCGATGCTGAGATCCGCCTGCAAATCGACTACGGCCTCGGCAAGGGCTACGCCTGGAGCATCGAATACACCGACGATCCGCATCCGCGCAACACCTACTGGGAAATGTTCGGGATGCCGATGTTCGACCTGCAGGACGCCGCGGGCGTGATGATGGAGCTGGCCAGTTGTCGCAAGACCTTTCCCAGTCACTATATCCGCCTGATGGCCTTCGACTCGACCCGTAATGTCGAAAGCATCGTGATGAGCTTCATCGTCAACCGGCCCGAGAACGAGCCCGGCTTCGGCCTGCTGCGGCAGGAAGTGGGGGGACGCAGCATACGCTACACCGTGCATGGCTACGCCAGCGACAAGCCCGAAGGTAGTCGTTACTGACCCTGCTGTACGCCCAGTTCATCCGCGAGGTCGCGCCATGCATCGTATCGCTCCATCGATTCTTTCCGCCGACTTCGCGCGTCTGGGTGAGGAGGTGCGCAGCGTCATCGCTGCCGATGCCGACTGGATTCATTTTGATGTCATGGACAACCACTACGTGCCGAACCTGACTATGGGGCCGATGGTGGCGAAGGCGATCAAGCCCTGGTGTGTACGTGCCGACGGTGGCGAGATACCGCTGGACGTGCATCTGATGGTGGAGCCGGTGGATGCGCTGGCAAGCGCCTTCGCCGAGGCTGGCGCCAATATCATCAGTTTTCATCCCGAAGCTTCGGCGCATGTCGACCGCACCTTGCAGCTGATCCGCAGCGTGGGTTGTCAAGCCGGACTGGTATTCAACCCGGCCACGCCGCTGGATGTGCTGGAGTGGGTGATCGACAAGGTCGACCTGGTGCTGATCATGAGTGTCAACCCCGGCTTCGGCGGACAGAGCTTCCTGGACAGCGCCTTGCGCAAGATCGAGCAGGCGCGTCGCTTGATCGAGGCCCATGGCCGCGACATCCGGCTCGAGGTCGACGGCGGCATCAAAGTCGACAATATCCGCCGCGTCGCCAGTGCCGGAGCCGACTGCTTCGTCGCTGGCTCGGCGATCTTCGGCCAGACGGATTACCGGGCCGTGATCGACGCGATGCGCGCCGAACTCGTCGGAGTAAGCTGAAATGAACGCACCAGATTACCACATCCCGGGAAGCACGGCGGTTGCGCCAGCGGCAGACGCCGGCCCTCATGAAATGACCTGCGCGAGGACCGTCAACGAGGTACTGGCGCAGAGTCAGGTCGAGTCGGTATTCGACGAACTCGAGCGTGATCTGGTCGGCCTGGTGCCGATCAAGCAGCGCATCCGCGACATCGCCGCGTTGCTGGTGATCGACAAGCTGCGCATCAACCTGGGTCTGGCGGCAGAAGCACCGAGTCTGCACATGTGCTTCACCGGCAATCCCGGCACCGGCAAGACCACGGTGGCGTTGCGCATGGCCGAAATTCTGCACCGTCTCGGCTATGTGCGCAAAGGCCACCTGGTGGCGGTGACGCGCGACGACCTGGTCGGTCAGTACATCGGCCATACCGCGCCGAAGACCCGCGAAGTGCTGAAGAAGGCGATGGGCGGCGTGCTGTTCATCGACGAGGCCTACTACCTGTACCGCCCCGAGAACGAGCGCGACTACGGCCAGGAGGCGATCGAGATCCTGCTGCAGGTGATGGAGAACCAGCGCGACGACCTGGTGGTGATCCTCGCCGGCTACAAGGACCGCATGAACACCTTCTTCAAGTCCAACCCGGGCCTGAGTTCGCGTATTGCCCATCACCTGGATTTCCCGGATTACGCGGTGGACGAACTGAGCCAGATCGCGCAGCGGATGCTGACGCAGCAGCACTACCATTTCGGCGACGGTGCCGAAGACGTTTTCCGCGACTACCTCGAACGGCGCATCGGCCAGCCGCACTTCGCCAATGCCCGCAGTGTGCGCAATGCACTGGACCGCGCGCGCCTGCGCCAGGCCAGCCGACTGTTCAGCGAGCGTGATCGCGTGCTCGACAAAGCCGACCTCACCACCCTCGTCCCGGCCGATCTCCTGGCCAGTCGTGTGTTTCAGAACCCGAGCTCCTGAGGTCCTCATGCCGTTGTCCAAACGCCCCACCCTGACGCAGTACCTGATCGAGCAGCGCCGCCGTTTTCCGCAGGCCAGTGGCGAGTTGAATGCGTTGATCCTGGATGTGTCGATTGCCTGCAAGGCGATTGCCCGCGCGGTCGCGTTCGGCGAGCTCGGCGAAACCATGGGTGTATCCGCCGAAGGCGGCGACGTCAATGTGCAGGGCGAGGTACAGAAAAAACTCGACGTGGTCAGCAACGCCATGTTCGTGCATACCACCGAATGGTCCGGGCACCTCGCCGGCATGGCCTCGGAGGAGATGGCGGATCCGTACCAGATTCCCGAGTCCTATCCGCGCGGCAAGTACCTATTGGTTTTCGATCCGCTGGACGGCTCCAGCAACATCGACGTGAATGTGTCGGTGGGCAGCATCTTCTCGATCCTGCGCGCGCCGCAGGACGTGATCGATTCCGGTCGCGATGTGGTCGAGGCGGATTTCCTGCAGCCCGGCTCGATCCAGGTCGCCGCGGGTTACGCGCTCTATGGCCCCACCACGATGCTGGTATTGACCGTCGGCAACGGTGTGGCCGGCTTCACCCTCGATCTCAATCTCGGCGAATTCAAGCTTACCCATGCCGATATTCGGGTGCCCGAGGACGCACACGAATTCGCCATCAACAGTTCCAACAGCCGTTTCTGGGAGCCACCGGTCACCCGCTACGTTGATGAGTGTCTGGCCGGTCGCACCGGCGTTCGCGGCAAGGACTTCAACATGCGCTGGATCGCCAGCATGGTGGCCGAAGCTCACCGTATCCTGATGCGTGGCGGGGTGTTTTTGTACCCACGCGACAGCAAGGACCCGGACAAGGCTGGGCGGCTGCGACTGTTGTACGAGGCCAATCCCATCGGCTTCCTGATGGAGCAGGCCGGTGGTCGCGCAAGCACCGGCCGGCAACCGGTGCTTGGCGTGCCACCCAGTTCGTTGCACCAGCGCATCGGGCTGGTGTTCGGCTCCCGCCGTGAAGTGGAGCGCATCGAAAGTTACCACCACGACACCGCCCGACGCGAAGCGCCCAACCCGCTGTTTGTGGAGCGCGGCCTGTTCCGCGACTGAGTGGCTGTGAAAAATGCACCGCCTACTGCGATCGCCGCCAGATGCACCTACCGGCGTCGCGTTGCAGGAAACCCGGGTCATTTGGCTCGCCAAACTCCCCGAATTTCCCCACAGCTCACCTTGTCACGAACTCCTGGCGACGCTCTCGCTACGGCGTTCGATATTTTCCCAACCTCTGAGGAAAAGCCCATGTCCGAACGTCACCCCATCATTGCGATCACGGGTTCTTCCGGTGCCGGGACGACCTCGGTGACGCGTACCTTCCAGAACATCTTCCGGCGCGAGCAGCTTAGCGCCGCGGTCGTCGAGGGCGACAGTTTTCACCGCTACGACCGGATGGAGATGCGTCAGCGACTGGCCGAAGCCGAGCGGGATGGTGACAAACACTTCAGCCACTTCGGAGCCGAGAACAATCTGTTTGTCGAGCTCGAACAGATGTTCCGCGACTATGCCGACAGCGGCCGCGGTCGATGCCGCAAGTATCTGCACGATCCCGTCGAGGCGGCCCCGTATGGCCAGGAGCCGGGCACGTTCACGCCGTGGGAGGACTTGCCGCAAGATACCGATCTGCTGTTCTACGAGGGGCTGCACGGTGCGGTGGTGACCCCAGAAATCAATGTGGCCCGGTATCCGGACCTGTTGATCGGCGTGGTACCGGTGATCAACCTGGAATGGATCCAGAAGATCTGGCGCGATAAGAACATGCGCGGTTATTCCGCCGAGGCCGTGACCGACACCATCCTGCGGCGCATGCCCGATTACGTGAACTACATCTGCCCGCAATTCTCGCAGACCCATGTGAACTTTCAGCGCGTACCGGTGGTGGATACCTCCAATCCGTTTATTGCACGGGACATCCCGACGGCGGACGAGAGCATCTGCGTGATCCGCTTCCGCAATCCGAAGGGTATCGACTTTCCCTATCTGCTGAACATGATCCACAACTCGTCGATGTCGCGCGCCAATACCATCGTGGTGCCTGGCGGAAAAATGGAGTTCGCCATGCAGATGATCTTCACTCCCTTCATCTGGCGCATGATGGAACGGCGCAAGCACGCTATCGGGGCACTGTAATGGCTTCACACTCGAGTGCCCGCGTGTTGCGCGGCGAAGCGTCGCACGATCCACGCGCCAGTGCGCTGCGCGCGTTGGCGATGGACGCGGTACAGCAGGCCAAGTCGGGTCACCCCGGTGCGCCGATGGGCATGGCCGAGATGGCGGTGGCGTTGTGGGGCCGCCACCTGCGACACAATCCCGGCAACCCGCAATGGCTGAACCGCGATCGGTTCGTGCTCAGCAACGGTCACGCCTCGATGCTGCTGTATGCGCTGCTGCATCTGACCGGTTACGACCTGCCGATCGACGAGTTGAAGAACTTCCGTCAGCTGCACAGCCGTACCCCGGGGCATCCCGAGTCCGGCCTGACGCCGGGGGTGGAGACCACCACCGGGCCGTTGGGGCAGGGCTTGACCAATGCGGTGGGCATGGCGCTGGCGGAAAAACTTCTGGCACGCGAGTTCAATCGTCCCGGCCACGACATCGTCGATCACCATACCTATGTGTTCCTCGGCGACGGCTGCCTGATGGAAGGCATCAGCCATGAGGCGATTTCGCTGGCCGGGGTATGGCAGCTCGATAAATTGGTCGCACTCTATGACGACAACGGCATCAGTATCGACGGGCCGGTCGAAGGCTGGTTCCGCGACGATACGCCGGCCCGCTTCCGCGCCGCTGGCTGGCAGGTGCTCGGTCCGCTCGATGGCCATGACGTGGATGCCGTGGCGGCGGCGATTGAGCATGCCCGCAAGGATGCCACGCAGCCTACCCTGATCGTTTGCCGCACCACCATTGGTGCGGGCTCGCCCGCTCGTGCCGGTACCGCCAAGGCGCACGGCGAACCGCTGGGCAGTGAGGAAATTGCGGCAACCCGGGCCGCCATCGGCTGGCCGCATGCTGCTTTCGAAATACCGACCGAGAGCTATGCGGCGTGGGATGCGCGTGCGGAAGGTTCGCGGCTGGAGACGGTCTGGCAGCGGGGATTTGACACCTACCGGAAAAAGTTTCCCGAACTTGCCGCCGAGTTCATCCGCCGTATGTCCGGCGCCTTGCCGCCGGACTGGGACGCGATTTCCCAAAACGTCCTGGCGGCATTCGAGCAAGGTGGCGAGTCCATCGCCACACGCAAGGCATCGCAGCAGGCGCTGGCATTGCTGGCGCCGAAGTTGCCCGAATTGCTCGGTGGCAGTGCCGACCTGACGGGTTCCAATCTCACCGATTTTCCCGACGCAGGCCCCCGTCATATCAGTTATGGCGTGCGCGAATTCGGCATGGCCGGGGTGATGAACGGTGTGGCCCTGCACGGCGGGCTGATTCCCTACGGCGGGACCTTCCTGACCTTCAGCGACTACAGTCGCAACGCGATCCGGATGGCGGCGCTGATGAAGCTGCGGGTCGTGCACGTGTTCACCCACGACTCGATCGGCCTGGGTGAAGACGGCCCCACCCACCAGTCGGTGGAGCATGCGGCCAGCCTGCGGCTGATTCCCAACCTCGAGGTCTGGCGTCCTTGCGACGGCACGGAAACCGCTGTGGCCTGGATCGAGGCCCTGGCTGACGTTGGCCGACCCAGCGCGCTGCTGCTCTCCCGCCAGGGCTTGCCGGTACAACAGCGGGACGCCGAGCAACGCACGCGCATCGCCCGTGGCGGCTATGTGCTGAGCGAGCCGGCAGCGCCCCGAGCGAGTTTGCTGGCGACCGGCTCCGAGGTCGGCCTGGCGATGCAGGCGCAACAGTTGCTGGCGGATCAGGGCATTCCGGTGCGGGTGGTGTCGATCCCCAGCTCGACACGTTTCGACCGGCAGCCGCGCGACTATCGCGAAAGTGTGCTGGGCACGTTGCCACGCATCGGTGTGGAAGCGGGCGTCAGCCGCTGGTGGGGTCAGTACGCTTGCGTCGCCGCGCTCGGGGTGGACAGCTTCGGCGAGTCGGCGCCTGCGGCAGCAGTGTTCGAGCACTTCGGGCTGACCCCGAAGCACCTGGCCGCGCTAGTCACCGAGATCGTTTCATGACGATCGAGGTCATCAGCTTCGACCTGGACGGGACGCTGGTCGATACAGCGGCCGAAATCGCCCTCGCTGTCAATTCCACGCTGGAGAATTTCGGGCTTGCAGCCCGCCCCGCTGCGGAAATCGAACAGCTGATCGGAGCTGGCGCCCACGCGTTGATGCGCCGGCTGCTGGCGGGGATCGATGCCGCTGCCATGCTCGATGAGGGTGAGGTGCTGGCGTGTTTCGACCAGCACTATGCGGACACTGCCGGTACGCTCGCCGAGCCCTACACAGGTTGCGCAGAAATGCTGCGGTCGCTGCGGGGAGACGGGGTGCGGCTGGCCTGCGTCACCAACAAGGAGCAGCGGCATGCCGTGCGCGTGCTGGAGGTGAATGGGCTCTCCGACTACTTCGAGCTGCTGATCGGTGGCGACACGCTACCTTGCAAGAAACCCGACGCCAGCGTGTTGCGACACGTCCTGATCGAGTTCGGCAGTACGCCAGGGCAGGCTGCGCATGTGGGCGATTCGGATACCGACGTCGCCGCCGCGCGCAACGCCGGCGTCGCGGCCTGGGCCGTGCCCTGGGGCTACAACGCCGGCCGGCCGGTGGCGGACTCGGCACCTGACCGACTATTCCAGAGCATGTCCGAAATTACCCGACTGGTGCGCACACTGCGTGCGGCACCTGCACTTTTGTCCTGACCCGGAGAACCGCATGGCCCTCGCTTCGCTACGCCAGGTACTGGATCACGCCGCCGAACATGACTATGGCGTCCCCGCTTTCAACGTCAACAATCTCGAGCAGATCCAGGCGATCATGGAGGCTGCCGAGGAAACGCAATCGCCGGTAATCCTGCAGGCCTCGGCCGGCGCCCGCAAATACGCGGGCGAGCCGTATCTGCGGCACATGGTATTGGCGGCGATAGAGTCGCATCCGCAACTACCGGTCGTGCTGCATCAAGATCACGGCGCGTCGCCGGCGGTGTGTCAGCAATCGATCCGTTCGGGCTTCAGCAGCGTGATGATGGATGGTTCGCTGCTGGAGGACGCCAAGACGCCTGCATCCTACGGTTACAACCTCGAGGTCACGCGCAAGGTCTGCGAGTTCGCCCATGCGGTTGGCGTCTCGGTGGAAGGGGAGCTGGGCTGTCTCGGTTCGCTGGAAACCGGCGAGGCGGGGGAGGAGGACGGCGTCGGTGCGGTCGGCAAGCTGACCCACGAGATGATGCTGACCGACCCCGAGCAAGCCCGTGACTTCGTCGCCCGAACCGGCGTCGACGCCCTGGCGATCGCCATTGGTACCAGTCATGGTGCCTACAAGTTCACCCGTGAGCCGACCGGCGACATTCTGGCCATCGACAGAATCGCGGCGATTCACGCGGCGGTGCCCCGGACGCACCTGGTCATGCACGGTTCGTCCAGCGTGCCGCAGGAGTGGCTGGCGATCATCCGCGAGTACGGCGGCGAGATCAAGCAGACGTATGGCGTGCCGGTGGAGGAAATCGTGCGCGGTATCGGCAGCGGTGTGCGCAAGATCAACATCGACACCGACATCCGCCTGGCGATGAGCGGGGCGATGCGCAAGCTGCTGGCCGAGCAACCTGGCGAGTTCGATCCGCGCAAGGCGTTGAGTGCGGCCAAGATGGCGGCACGCGGGATCTGCAAGGCACGCTTCGAGGCCTTCGGCTGTGCCGGCCACGCGCCGCGAATCAAGCCGGTGGCGCTCGAGACCATGGCATTGCGCTACCTGTAACCATGCTCAAGGCACTGATCTGGGATGTCGACGGCACGCTCGCGGAAACCGAGCGCGACGGTCATCGGGTCGCGTTCAACCAGGCGTTCGACGACCTTGAGCTGCCATGGCACTGGAGCGTGCCCGAGTACGGTCGGTTGCTGCGTGTCGCCGGTGGCTTCGAGCGCGTGCTGGCGTACATGGACGAGCGTACCGATGTGGTGGCGGGGGCCGAGGCGCGCCGCCAGCTTGCCGGCGAGATCCACCGCAGGAAAAACCGTCATTACGCCACCCTGGTAGCACAGGGCGGGTTGGTTGCGCGCCCCGGTGTCCTGCGCCGGTTTGGGGAATGCCGCGAGCTTGGCATCGCGCAGGCGGTGGCAACGACGACCAGCCGCAGCAACGTCGAGGCCTTGTTTCCTCGCCTGTTCGGAGAAGCGTGGCAGCAGCTGTTTGCCGTCGTGCTGTGTGCCGAGGATGCGCCGCGCAAGAAGCCTGATCCACAAGTCTACCAACGGGTTGTCGAGCGGCTGGGCTGCACGCCAGCCGCTGCCATCGCGATCGAGGATTCGCCAGCAGGCCTGGCCTCGGCGCAAGCGGCCGGTGTGGCATGTGTGGTCGCGGCCAGCAATTACTTCTCCGGGGTGGACTACGCCGGTGCGGCCTGCGTCTGCCGCGACCTTGATACTGGCCGGGTGGACGTCGCTGCGCTGCGGGCGATCTTGCGCGAGTGCTTGGTCCGTGATTGAAGTGGTGTTGACAATGTTCCGCTTGGTCTAACCGACGCGGGTGTTGTCGTCGGCTCGCTGCGGTACGGTGCTCATCGATGCGTGCTCGAGCGGTGTGATTGCGATGCCATCCGGGTACGTTGTGTCACCGGGTTATTGTGCCGGAAACGCAACATCGATCCGCTTGCAGGTTGCGGCAAGTACCCTCGGAAGCGGTCCGGCCGGCAGGTGCCGTTGGCGTCGGACTTGCTTGCAGAGGAAACAGGACAGGGGGCGGTCGATCGGGACGGGGAACATGATGAACATCCACGTTGCGCAATGTCTTCCTCATGCCGCCGATGTAGTCTGGGCACTGATCGGCGATTTCGGCGGGTTGCATCGCTGGCATCCCCGGGTCTGCCGGCTGGACTTGTCGTGGGAAGGGCGGATTCGTACCTTGCACTACGACGATGGTGCTTGCGTGGTAGAGCGGCTGGAGGCGCGCAACGATGTGGCGCGCCGCTATGCCTACGTCCTTGTGGATGGAATATTGCCGGTGCAGACCTGCCGAAGCCGTTTGGAGGTCAAGGCAGCGGCCGGGGGCTGTCGGGTAATCTGGTCTTCCGACTTTGAAGCCCTCGGTGATGCCGCAGGGCTCGCAGCGGCGACGCTGCGCGCGTCGTACAACAGCGGATTGAGCGCCCTGGCCAATGCGCTGGTCCGTCCTTGAACGTGTTGAGACCTCGGGGTTGCATGCACTGGGCTCAAGGCTGAGGAGGACGGGGGATCGTACCGCGGCGCCGGTTGCCGTAGGCGTCCACGCCGGTCTCCCGGTGGCGCCTGTCGTTTTTGTTCGTACTTGGCGACGATTCCGTGCCGGGGGTTCTTCCCGGTTGTGGCAAAGTAACGGGCTGGCCCCGACGTGGGCAGCGGTTGCCGGCCGTTACGATCACGCTGGCGTCTGCACACCATCTTCGCGGGACAACGTCGATTATGAATATACGGTATCGCGGGGGTAGGCCGATGGAAGGCACCGGGCACAGGGGCGAGGTCGCATGGGCACGTACTGCGTCGGTGGCAGGGTTGGTCGCGGTGCTGATTGGACTGATGGCGCCGCTCGCAGCCAGGGTCGCGCCTGCGACTTCCACCGAAATGGATCAACCGGCTGGCGGGCCCATTCCGCCGACCAGCGCCAGCGATTTCACCGCCGGGCAACTCGGTCGGGTGATCGCCGGTAGTTGGCGCTCGCCGGCAGACCGGGCCCGCGATGCCTACCGTCATCCCCGTGCGACGCTGCAGTTTTTCGGTATACGGCCGGATCAGACAGTCATCGAAATAACCCCGGGTGGTGGCTGGTACAGCGCTATTCTGGCGCCGCTGCTGCGTGAAAACGGCCAGTACATTGCGGCGGTACAGGCGCCTGCCAGCGGTGCCGGGGCTGCTCGCTACGCGGCATCCCTCACGCATATGTTTGCTGCCGCTCCAGCTCTTTACGGGCGGGCGAGGGTGGTGGAATTCGATCCGGCTGCCCCCGTCTTTGGCGCCCCGGCGTCGGCGGACCTGGTGTTGACCTTTCGCAACGTGCACAACTGGGTGATGGCCGACACCGCACCGGCGATGTTCAAGGGGTTCTATGCGGTGCTGAAGCCGGGCGGCACCCTTGGCGTGGTTGAACATCGCGCCGACGAAGGTGCCTCGTTGGAGACCGTCAAAAAAAGCGGCTACCTGCCAACCCGCTACGTGGTGAAACTCGCCCTCGATGCCGGTTTCAAGTTGCTGGCCGGCAGCGATATCAACGCTAACGCCAAGGACACCAAGGACTATCCCAAAGGGGTGTGGACGCTGCCGCCCACGTTCGCGCTCGGAAACAAGGATAGGGCGAAATACCAGGCCATCGGCGAGTCCGATCGCATGACGTTGCGCTTCGTCAAGCCGGCGTCGGGTAGTTCGATCGACGCGGCCGATTGAGCCGGGGAGCGTGTGGGACGGATGCTGATTGCGTTGAACAAGCCGTATGGCGTGCTTTGCCAGTTCACCGATACCGGGGGCCGCCCAACGCTGGCCGACTTCGTTCGGCAAAAGGACGTCTATGCGGCAGGACGGCTGGATCAGGACAGCGAGGGGTTGCTGCTGTTGACCGATGATGGCGGGTCGGCGCATCGGTTGACGGACCCCCGTCACAAGCAACCGAAAACCTATCTGGTGCAGGTGGAGGGGACGATCGACGCGGCGGCTTTGCAGACACTTCAGGGTGGAGTTCGGCTCAAGGACGGCCTTACCTTGCCCGCCGTTGCGGAAGCGGCGGTCGAGCCGGGCTGGCTGTGGCCGCGTAATCCACCGGTGCGTTTTCGTCGAAACATTCCCACCAGCTGGTTGCACCTGACCTTGCGTGAGGGACGCAACCGGCAGGTGCGCCGCATGACCGCGGCCGTGGGATTTCCCACTTTGCGACTGATCCGGCTGCAGATAGGTGGTTACCGGCTGGACGGACTGCAACCGGGCCAGACGCGGGTCTTGCTGCCCTAGTCGTAACCCTTGGTGCGCAGGTGCCTGGCCTGGGAGGAGGGAGGGATCATCGCGGCCCGCTGTATGGCGGCGAGGCGGCGTATCTACAAGTGTGGCAATCCGAAGAACGCTTCCGCCGTCGCGGTGCTATTGGCCGCCGTGACGGTTGGCGGCTCTCCCCGATCACGGGCGATTTCCTCACAGATGTGCTTGAGGTACATCGGCTCGTTGCGGCGGTGCGCAGGCATCGGCCTCGCGGTGCGCGGCAGCAGGTAGGGGGCATCGGTTTCGATCATCAGGCGATCGGCCGGAATTTCGCGCACCAGTTCACGCAGATGACTGCCACGGCGCTCGTCGCAGATCCAGCCGGTGATGCCGATATGGCAGTCCAGCGCCAGGTAGTCGCGCAATGCCTCGCCGCTATCGGTGAAGCAGTGCACTACCGCTGCCGGCAATCGATCGCGGTAGCGCCGCAGCATGGCGGCGAAGTCCTGATGGGCATCGCGCTGGTGCAAAAACACCGGCTTGTGCAGGTCTGCGGCGATCTGCAGCTGGCGCTCGAACACCTGCAACTGTACTTCGCGCGGGGAATAGTTGCGGTGATAGTCGAGCCCGGTTTCGCCGACAGCGCGTACCGCAGGGTCTTGTGCCAGTTCACGCAGCAACGCGTCGGCGGTATCGTCGTAGTCGATGGCGTGGTGCGGGTGCACGCCCGCGGTGGCGAACAGGCGCCCTGGGTGGGCCCTGGCCAGTGCCAAGGCCTCTCGGCTGCCCTCGACCGACGCACCCGTGACCATCATGCGGGTGACACCGTGATCGTGCGCACGCTGCAAGACGGCGTCGAGGTCTTTTCGGAAGGATTCGTGACCGAGATTGGCGCCGATATCGAGCAGTTGCATGAGATGTCCGCGATCGAAAGCGAGCATTGTCCCAGACCTTGCAGGGTCTCGGTGGGGTCTTGCCGAAAAACGGAGTGGCGCAAGGCTACAAAGGGAGCGCCGCTTTCGACCGGCGATGGGCGAGGCGATCCGCGGAACGTCTTTACCGCGGCTGGCGGCGGTAAAGGCGACCCCGACCCTCGTTTTTTCGTGTCGACGGCGTCGGGACGGCAAAGCCGGCAGAGGCCGGCTTCAGTCCAACGCGTAGCCGAACTGCTCGAGAAACTCGGCGGCGAAGCCGGCGGGGGTGAAGTGTTGATTCTGCGTGCCGGGGTGCTCGACCTTGAGTGCACCCATCAACGAGGCCATGCGGCCCACAGTCGGCCAGTCCTTGCCCTGCATGATGCCGAAGATCAGGCCGGCACGGTAGGCGTCGCCGCAGCCGGTCGGATCGACCACCTTGCGTTCGCGTGCTGGCGGTATCTGGTGAGACTCGCTGCCGGCATGAATCACCGAACCACGCGGTCCATGGGTCACGATGTAGGCGCTTACATGGGTCGCGATCTCCGCGGCGCTCCAGCCGGTGCGAGTCTGCAGCAACTGCGACTCGTAATCGTTGACGATCACGTAGGTCGCCTTCTCGATCATCATGCGAAATTCGTCGCCGCTGAACAACGGCATCGCCTGCCCGGGATCGAAGATGAACGGAACACCGCGGGCAGCGAACTCCTCCACGTGTTGCAGCATGGCCTCGCGGCCATCGGGGGCGACGATCGCGAAATCGATCTGCGCGATGTCGTTTACGTGATTTTCCTGGGCGCTGGACATCGCACCGGGATGGAAGGCGGTGATCTGGTTGTTATCCAGATCGGTGGTGATGAAGCATTGCGGGGTGAACTGGTCGTCGAACTGCCGTATGCACTCGAGGCGGATGCCGCAGGCCTGCAAGTGGGCGCGGTAAGGCCCGAAATCCTGGCCTACGGTGGCCACCGGAAGCGGATCACCGCCGAGCAGCTTGAGGTTGTAGGCGATATTGCCGGCGCAGCCCCCGAATTCGCGACGCATCGCGGGTACCAGGAAGGAGACGTTCAGGATGTGTACCTGATCGGGAAGGATGTGATTCTTGAACTGATCCTGGAACACCATGATGGTGTCGTAGGCCAGCGATCCGCAGATGACGGCAGGCATGATGGGCGTGAGTCTCCAGGCGAGGGGTGCGCTCAACGTTGACGATCGAGGTCGTGACAAGCAAGGTACCGAGCTTGTCAAAGGTTCGAATCGTAACGCCATCCGCGCCGACTGGCGACCCGGCGTCCTAGCTTGAGCTTCAGGCGGAGCTGTTGAAAACGTCTATATCATCGTGTTGTACAAGGATTTCTTAACGTTATTGTTCTTGCGCATGGGCAGCCTGCTGACTAGACTGGTGAGCTTACTTTTTACCCAAGCCGAGCCATGGCGGACCCATGTTCAAGAAGTTTCGCGGATATTTTTCCAACGACGTCTCCATCGACCTCGGCACCGCCAATACGCTGATCTATGTGCGGGGTCAGGGCATCGTCCTGAACGAGCCGTCGGTTGTGGCAATCCGGCAGGATCGTGGCCCCGGCGGCCCGCGCACGATCGCGGCGGTGGGTAGCGATGCCAAGCGCATGCTCGGCCGCACCCCCGGCAACATCGCCACGGTGCGTCCGATGAAGGATGGCGTGATCGCCGACTTCACCATGACCGAGGCGATGCTGCAGCATTTCATCAAGCAGGTGCACAAGTCCCGCTTTCTGCGGCCGAGCCCGCGGGTGCTGGTGTGTGTGCCGTGTGGTTCGACCCAGGTCGAGCGGCGCGCGATCAAGGAGTCGGCTGAAGGCGCCGGTGCGCGTGACGTGTTCCTGATCGAGGAGCCGATGGCCGCGGCGATCGGTGCCGGCATCCCCGTGCATGAGGCGCGTGGCGCGATGGTGCTGGACATCGGCGGTGGTACCTCCGAAGTGGCGGTGATCTCGCTCAACGGCATCGTCTATTCGCAGTCGGTACGGGTCGGTGGCGATCGTTTCGACGAGGCGATCATCAATTACGTGCGTCGCAATCACGGCACTCTGATCGGCGAATCCACGGCCGAGCGGATCAAGCTACAAATCGGCTGCGCGTTCCCCCAGGGCGAGGTAAGGGAGATCGAAATCTCCGGCCGCAATCTAGCCGAGGGCGTGCCGCGCATGTTCACGATCAACTCCAACGAGATTCTCGAGGCGTTGCATGAGCCGCTTGCCGGTATTGTGGCGGCGGTCAAGTCGGCACTGGAGCAGACTCCTCCCGAGTTGTGCTCCGACGTGGCCGAGCGCGGCATCGTGTTGACCGGTGGTGGCGCACTGCTGCGCGACCTCGATCGGCTGATTTCCGAGGAAACCGGACTGCATGTGCAGGTGGCGGACGATCCGCTGACCTGCGTGGCCCGCGGTGGCGGCAAGGCGCTGGAGCTGATCGATCAGCACGGCAGCGACTTCTTCGCGCCCGAATAACGCGCGGCGGACGGGTCGCCATGGCGCGTACGCGCGACGAATCCTCGCCACTATTTGCCGGCAATGCCGCCGGTACCTTGCGGTTGATCGGCTATCTGGCACTGGCGTTGGTGCTGATGGTGCTCGATCAGCGCAATGGCTGGTTGTGGCGTATGCGCGATACGGCGGCAGCAGTGGTCGAGCCGGTATATCGGCTTGCCGGCCTGCCCGCAGCGGGAATTCACAGTCTGAGTGCGGCCTTCGGTGACCGCCAGCAGCTGACCGAGCAAAACCAGCGCCTGCGCCAGGATCTTCTGCTGGCCAATGCCAAGCTCAATCAGATGGCCGCGGTGGCACAGCAAAACGCACACCTCAAGGAGCTACTCGACACGCGCAACAGCCTGGGCCTGAAAGTGCAGTTGGCGCGGGTAGTCGGGGTCGACCTCGGCGCCTACCGCTACCGCATCATGCTCAACGTCGGCGCCCGCGACGGCGTCAAGCCTGGGCAGCCGGTGATCGATGCCCATGGGGTGATGGGTCAGGTGCGCGATGTGTTGCCCACTACCTCGGTGGTGATGTTGATTACCGATCCCTCCCACGCGATACCCGTGGTGATCGCACGATCCGGCCTGCGCACGGTAGCCTACGGGTCGCGTGAAGGGGACCAGTTGACTTTGCCGAACATACCATTGGTGGCGGATGTGCGCGTCGGTGACCAGCTGCTGACATCAGGCATCGGTGGGCGCTTTCCGCCAGGATTCCCGGTGGGGCGAGTAATCAGCGTGGCGCCCGCGAGCACCGGCATGTTTCTGGTCGCCCAGGCGCGGCCGGCGGCGGATATCAATCGCAGTGACGAGGTATTGCTGCTGCACGATCAGGCTGAGCCGGAAGGACCACCGGCGCCTGCAGCACCGGTGGGTCCTCCGCGCGACCTTGCGCCGGTGACCGCGGCGATCGACGCAAGGCGCGGCAACGCTGCTCAGGCGGCATCGGCTACGAATCGACCATCGTCGAATGAAGGAATGCGGCGATGAGCAGGTATCGGGATAGCCGGTGGTGGTTTATCGGCACCCTGGCCTTTGCGCTGCTGTTGATGCTGGTCCCCTTGCCGGCGGCACTGGAGCCGTTCAAGCCTTATTGGCCGGCGCTCTGCCTGCTGTACTGGACATTGGAGTCGGAGGAACGGGTGACCCTGGGTCTGGCGTTCGGCGTGGGCCTGCTTGCGGACATGTTCAACGGCGTGTTGCTGGGTGAACAGGCGATGCGGTTGTGTGCCATGGTATTCATCGCCTTGCGCTTTCGCTCGCGGCTGCGCTTCTTTCCGATGTGGCAACAAACGCTGGCGGTGCTGGCATTGTTGCTGAACGACCGCATTCTGTTACTGGTAGTGCGGATGCTGGCAAACGAGGCGATGCCACCTGCCCAATGGTGGATTGCGCCCTTTATCGGTGCCGCGTTGTGGCCATTCCTGTACCTGCTGCTGGAAGACCTGCGCACGCGCCTGCGCCGCCAGTGAGGGTGCAATGAGAAGCCGCCGGTCAATCAAGGACAATCGCGACGAGAGCGCCATGTTTCGGCGCCGGGCGCTGGCGGGATTTCTGTTGATTCTGCTGGGCTTGTGCGGCCTGGTGGGTCGATTTTTCTTTCTGCAGGTGGTGCACCACCAGGAGTTTGTCACCCGTTCACAGAACAACCGCGTCAAACCCCGGGCGCTACCGCCGGCGCGGGGTCTGATCTACGACCGCAATGGCGTGGTGCTGGCCGAGAACGTCCCGGCGTTTCGCCTTGAGGTCGTGCCTGAGCAGGTCAAGCATATGTCGGCGATGCTGGCGCGGTTGAGCCGTATAGTGCCGTTGAGCCAAGACGATCTCGATGCCTTCAAGAAGCAGGTCAAGCAGAGCCGCCGCTTCGAAAGCATACCGTTGAAATTGCGCCTTACCGAAGACGAAATCGACCGTTTTGCCGTGAACCGCTGGCGCTTTCCGGGCGTGGACGTGGTGCCTTATCTGACACGGCGTTATCCGCTGGGGGGGTTGTTCGCCCACGTGGTGGGGTATGTCGGGCGCATCGATGCCGAGGATTTGAAGCGGCTCGATCCGGTGCGCTATCAGGGCACCAGCCACGTCGGCCGCAGCGGCCTGGAACGCTCCTATGAAGATCTGCTGCATGGCACCCCTGGCTATGAGCTGATCGAGGTGAATGCTGACGGGCGAACTCAGCGAGTGCTGGAGACCCATCCGCCGACGCCGGGCAAGAATCTGTACCTGAGCATCGACGTGCGCCTGCAGAAGGCGGCTGAAAAAGCGTTCGACGGCCGCGCCGGTGCCGCCGTGGCCATCGACCCCCGCAACGGCCAGGTATTGGCGATGGTCAGCGTGCCGACCTTCGACCCTAACCTGTTCGTCAACGGCATCAGCCAGGCTGACTATGACGCGCTGATCAACGATCCGGCCAAGCCGCTGTTCAACCGTGCCCTGCGCGGTGTCTATCCGCCCGGTTCCACAGTGAAGCCGCTGCTGGGCCTGGGAGGGTTGGTGGAAGGCTTTCGCAAACCACAGGATACGGTGCTGTCCACCGGCGTGTTCTATCTCCCCGGGCACAAACGCGGCTATCGCGACGATCAGCGCGGCGGCGTTGGCACCGTGGATCTGGTGCAGGCCATCGAGATGTCGGTCAACACCTACTTCTACAAGTTGGCCATGGACATGGGTATCGACCGGCTCAGTCAGTGGATGGGTCAGTTCGGTTTCGGCCGGCCCACCGGTATCGACCTGATCGGCGAATCGCCCGGGGTGCTGCCTTCGCGCGCCTGGAAGGCCGAGCACTCGCGGCAGCCCTGGTATCCGGGCGAGACCGTGATTGCCGGGATCGGCCAGGGCTACTGGGCGGTCACGCCGATACAGCTGGCGCATGCCATCGCCACCCTGGCCGGTCATGGTGTGCCCTATGCGCCGCGCCTGGTGATGGCAACCCAGGATGGCCAGGGCGCGCCGCGTCGTCCCTTGCCCAACCCGCCGAGCGGGCCGCCGCTGATCCACAACACAGCCGATTGGGACACCATCAACCAAGGCATGGAAATGGTCATCTACGGTGCCAAGGGTACCGGGCGTGCACTGGCCGCCGGCTTTCCCTACCTGATCGCCGGCAAGAGCGGCACCGCCGAGCGCTATTCGCGTACCACTAATGCCTACAACACCGACAAGAGTGCGGCCTATCTGGCCAGCCGCCATCGCGCCTGGTTCGTCGCTTACGCGCCGGCCGACCATCCGCAGATCGCGGTAGCAGCGATTCTCGAGGCTGGCGCCTGGGGTGCCCAGGATGCCGGTCCGATCGTGCGCAAGATCCTCGATGCCTGGCTGGCCGCGCATGGCGGCGTGATTCCGGGTGCCGGCAGGATTTCCGCCGCGGCGGCAGCCGTGCCGGGGATCCCGCAAACTAGCATGGCTCCAGTGACGACGCAGGCTGCCGGTGCCGTGGGGGTGGCGCGATGATGACCATGTTGTATGTGCGCGGGCGCCGCTTCCTGCAGCGGGTAATGACGCGTCCACGCATCGACCTGCCACTGGCGTTGGGTCTGCTGCTGTTGCTGCTGGTCGGACTGATCACCTTGTACAGCGCCGGCGACGGCGGTTTTTCGCTGGTTGGTGGTCAGGCGATGCGCTTTGCCTTGGGTGGGGTATTGCTGTTGCTGGTGTCGCGCATTCCGCCATCGGTGCTGCGCAGCTGGACGCCCTGGCTGTACGCCGGCAGCACCGCTTTGCTGGTGGTGGTGGCCTTGCTGGGGGAGGGGCGAGGCGCCGATCGCTGGCTGAATCTCGGCGTGATGCGTTTCCAGCCCTCCGAGTTGCTCAAGCTGACCGTGCCGATGATGGTTGCCTGGTATCTGCATCCACGGCAGTTGCCGCCACGCTGGAAGGATATTGCCGCGGTCGGTCTGTTGATTGCGGTCCCGGCCTTGTTGATAGCCAGGCAACCGGATCTCGGCACCGCGCTGCTGGTGATCGCCGGTGGCGTTTTCGCCCTGTTCCTCAGCGGCATGGCATGGTGGCGGATGGGTTTGATGCTGGCGGGCCTGGTGGGGATGATCCCGGTGGCCTGGCATTTCCTGCACCAGTACCAGCGCGACCGTGTACTGACCCTGCTCAATCCCGAGTCGGACCCGCTTGGCAATGGCTGGCACATCATCCAATCGCAAATCGCGGTGGGGTCGGGCGGCCTGTTCGGCAAGGGCTGGCAGCACAGCTCGCAGTCGCGGCTGGATTTTCTGCCGGAGCACACCACGGACTTCATCTTTGCGGTGTTTTCCGAGGAGTTCGGGTTGCTGGGTGTGGCGGCGCTGATTGCGCTGTACGCCTTCATCATCGGCCGCTGCCTGTGGATCGCGATGGAGGCACGCGAGACCTACTCGCGGCTGCTGGCCGGGGCCATCGGCATGAGCTTCTTCGTCTATGTGTTCGTCAATGGTGGCATGATCGCCGGCATGTTGCCGGTGGTCGGGGTACCGTTGCCGCTGATCAGTTACGGTGGTACCTCGGCCGTTTCCCTGTTGACCGGGTTTGGCGTACTGATGTCCATCCATGCCCATCGCAAGATGCACGACTGAACGCAGCGCGAGCGCGCTCAAGCGCCCGACGACGACCGCTGAAGCATGCGTGCTAGGCTCTTGAGAACCCTCCGCCAAGGCAGCTGAAGCCATCTCGATGACCAAACTTTCCGCATCACGTTCGGCCCGTTTCGCCGCCGCGCTCGGCATGTTGATGCTGTTTGCGCTGTGCCCGCTGCGGGCGACTACCCATCCCGGCCAGGCCGAGCTGGTGCGTGAGGTGGTCCGTGATACCGGTAAGAGTCCGGTGCAATTGAACAAGCTTTTGGACGGCGCTCGCATGCAGCAGAGCATCCTCGATGCGATCAGCCGGCCTGCCGAGTCCAAGCCGTGGAAGGACTATCGCCCCATCTTTCTGACTTCGCGGCGAATCGACGACGGTGTCGCTTTCTATCGGCAGCACCGGGGGTTGCTGGAGCGCATTGGCAAGCAGTACGGTGTGGCACCGGAATACCTGGTGTCGATTCTCGGGGTGGAAACCTTCTATGGCCGCCATACGGGTAGTTACAAGGTGCTCGACGCGCTGGTCACGCTGGGCCTGTACTACCCGCCGCGGGCGAAGTTTTTCCGCGCGCAGTTGAAGACTCTGCTGGAGCTGCCGCAGAACCATCTTGCCGGACCGCTCGATACGCTTACCGGTTCCTATGCCGGTGCCGAGGGCTGGGGCCAGTTCATGCCTACGAGCATTCGCGACTTCGGCGTGGACGAGGACGGCGACGGTCATATCGACATGCAGAATTCGCTGCCCGATATCCTTGCCAGTGTCGCCAACTATTTTGCCAAGCACGGCTGGGTCAGTGGGGGCCCGGTGGCGATGCGGGCGCAGCCGGACGCGTCGGCCAAGCCGCTATCGGTCAAGGATGCCAAGCCGCAGTGGCCGCTGGAACAACTGGAAGCGTGGGGTTATGCGCCGCTGCAGCCGCAGAACCCGGGCACCTTGAGCAGTCTGCAGACGCTGCAGGGGGAAAAGGGGCCGGAGTACTGGTTCACCTTCCAGAACTTCTACGTGATTACCCGTTACAACCGCAGCCCCTTGTATGCGATGGCGGTTTACCAGCTGGCGCAGGCTATCGATGCGGGTGTGCAGCAGGCAGATGCGGTTCCATGAGATCGGCGTGGCGAGACGCTGCGCTGTTGGCCACTGTATTGCTGCTGGCCGCATGCAGCGGCGCCAAGACACGGCCTTCCGCCACCGGTTCAACGGCACGGGTTCAGGGCAATCCGCCGGTGGCCGCTGGAGACCGCTTTCACGACGACATCCGCCGCCCCCAGGATAGCCGCTATCGCGACAGCCGCGACAGCGTACCGGCCGGCCCGCCGCCCGACCTGAGCAAACTGGTCGAGCCGGTGCCGCGGGTCGAGTCGCGTTCGCTGTACGGCAACAAGTCCCCTTATACGGTACGCGGGCAGACCTACCGCGTATTGCCTACGGCGCGAGGTTATGACGAGCGCGGCATCGCTTCGTATTACGGCAGCAAGTTCGATGGCTACAAGACATCCAGCCTCGAAACCTATGACATGTACAAGTTCAGTGCTGCCAGCAAGACCTTGCCGCTGCCCAGCTTTGCCCGTGTCACCAACCTGCAGAATGGCAAGAGCGTGATTGTCCGGGTCAACGATCGGGGCCCGTTTCACAAGAATCGTCTGATCGATCTGTCGTACGCGGCGGCGGTAAAGATCGGTATCTGGCCCAAAGGCACGGGCCTGGTGGAGGTAAGGGGCATCGATCCGCGGAATGTCGGCACGGAACTGCCGCCGCCTGTTGCGGTCACAAGCCGGCACCTTGCGATCTATCTGCAAGTCGGCGCGTTTGCCGATCAGGACAATGCCGACCGTGTTGCGCAGCGACTTCGGGACGCGGATTTGGCACCGGTCCAGGTCACTGAGGCTGTCGTCCAGGGTCGTCGTGTGCGTCGGGTGCGAGTCGGCCCGTTGAAGGATGCTGAACGCGTGGACAGCGTCAGCGACCGAATCGTGGGAATGGGACTGCCACGTCCCCGGATCGCGGTAGACTGAAGCGGATTTGCCCGATTATTTTGTTGCATGGCGGCGCCCCCCGACGCCGGCATTCCAGAGACCGAATTGAAGACTACGATGAATTTTGCCCGTCGCACGCTGCTTACCTTCGCCGCCGCTACCCTGGTTCTGGGTTCGGCTTTCGCGCAGACCCCGCCACATCCATCAGCGTCGGTGCCGCGCCCCGTACTACCCGAGGTGCCGGTGCCGCCACCACCGGACGTGGATGGCCAGAGCTGGGTGCTGATGGATTACACCACCGGGCAGATCCTGGCCTCGAAAAACCCCGACGAGCGGCGCGCTCCGGCGTCGCTGACCAAGGTGATGACCGACTACGTCGTGTCCGCCGAAATCGCCAACGGCAGGATCCATCTGACCGACCCGGTCCACATCAGCGAACATGCCTGGCGCGGTGGTGGTGCCGGTACCGATGGTTCCACCAGCTTTCTCAAGCTCAACAGCACGGTGCCGCTGAAGGACCTGCTGTACGGCATGATCATCCAGTCCGGCAACGATGCCGCGATTGCGCTGGCCGAACACACCGCCGGCTCCGAGCAGTCGTTTGCCGCGTTGATGAACGCCTATGCCAAGCAACTTGGCATGACCAATACCCATTACTCGAATGCCTCGGGCTACCCGGTCGCCGATCACTACAGCACGGCCCGGGACATCGCCGTGCTGTCGCGGGCGCTGATCCACGATTTTCCGGCGGACTACGCGATTTCGGCAATCAAGCATTTTGAATGGAACGGTATCAAGCAGGACAATCGCAACGAGCTGTTGTGGCGCGACCCCAGCGTGGATGGGATCAAGACCGGCCATACCGCGGCGGCCGGTTTCTGCCTGGACGCCTCCGCCAAGCGCGGCAACGAGCGGATGATTGCCGTGGTGATGGGTGCCAGTACCAACCGTGGCCGCGCCGATGCGGCGATGGCGCTGCTCAACTATGGCTTCCGTTTCTACGAGACCCACAAGCTGTATGACGCCGGTAAGCCGTTGGCCACCCCGCGTTTGTGGAAGGGCGAGGCAAACCAGTTGCCGGTGGGGGTCGCCGAGAATGTGATGGTCACCGTCAAGCGTGGCGACTACGCCAAGCTGAAGGCGTCGATGGATATGCCATCCACCTTGATCGCGCCGTTCAAGAAAAATCAGCGGGTCGGTACGCTGAACGTGACGCTGGATGGCAAAACCGTGCAAACCGTACCGTTGATCGCGCTGGCCGATGCCCCGCAGGGAGGCTTTTTCTCCCGGCTGTGGGACAGCATCCTGCTGTGGTTCCACAGCAGCAAGGGCAGCGCCGGGACGCCAACAACAGGCACCAAGTGATGCAGCCGATCGACTTCAGCAAGGCCCAGCAGGACGGCAAGGGGTTCCAGTTTCCCGGTGAATTCGAGATCACCGCCATGGGCAACGCCAGCGCCAACCTGCCGGTCCATGTGCCGCAGCTGCTTGAGCGAGTAGGCCTGCACGTGCTGCACGAGACGGTGAAGCATCGTCACTCCGGTAGCGGCAACTTCGTCTCGGTCACGGTCAGTTTCCGCTGCGAAAACCGCAGTGAGTACGAGGCGGCGCATACCGCCTTGCGTGATTGTCCGGATATCCGCTACACGATGTGACGTTCGGGCGTGGAGGGTATTAGGGATTTTCGCCACCGCCCGTCGAGCAACCTACCGCGGCTGAGGCGTTATCCGGTACTTGCCTCGTGTGCCACATGCCACCATGGTCTCCCGTTCCCCGTTTTTTAGGTCACCCGCCATGTCGTTACCGCTGAAAGTACGCCGTCTTGGCCGCCAGTCGTACGAATCGACGTGGCGCGCGATGAGTGCTTTCACCGATAACCGGGTGGGCGACACGGTGGATGAGCTGTGGCTGCTGGAGCATGATCCGGTATTCACCCTCGGTCAGGCGGGCAAGATGGAGCATGTGCTGATGCCTGGCGATATCCCGGTAGTGCCGGTGGATCGTGGCGGTCAGGTGACCTATCACGGTCCGGGCCAGATCGTAGGCTACCCGCTGATCGATCTGCGCCGGTGCGGCGTCGGGGTGCGCGAGCTGGTCAACCGGATCGAGCAGTCGATCATCGATACGCTGGCGCACTGGCAGATTGTTGCCGCGCGCCGCGAAGGTGCGCCGGGCGTGTATGCCCGGGATGCCAAGGTGGCCGCGTTGGGGCTGCGGGTACGTCGCGGCTGCAGTTTTCACGGACTGGCTTTCAACGTGGCGATGGACCTGGAGCCGTTCCAGCGGATCAACCCTTGCGGCTACAAGGGTTTGGCGGTGACCCAGGTGCTAGACTTGGGCGGTCCGTCGAGCCTGGCCAGTGTCGAGGACGTGCTGATCGGCGAGTTCTGCCGACAGTTCGACTTTACCGCCGTACCGGCCGCCCCCCTGATTCCCGAACTACCCGCTCGTGCAGCGGTCTAGGTAGCAGTAGATGAGCGAACTTACTCCATCCTCCAAAACCATCCCGATCAGTGTCGTCGCCGGCGCCGCTGTCGAGAAGCAGCTCGGCAACGACAAGATCGCGCGCAATCGCGCCGGTTTCGATAGCGCCGTGCCCGTATTGCGCAAGCCCTCGTGGATCCGCGTTCGGCTGCCGCCGGGCAATGCCGTGCAGCAGCTGAAGGCGCGCATGCGGGAGAATGCGTTGGTCACGGTATGCGAGGAGGCCTCCTGCCCGAATATCCACGAGTGCTTCAGCAAGGGCACGGCCACCTTCATGATTCTCGGCGAAGTATGCACCCGTCGTTGTTCATTCTGTGACGTGGCGCATGGCCGGCCGGCGCCGCCCGATACGCTGGAGCCGGCGCGGCTGGCGGAAACCATCCGCGATATGCGCCTGAAGTACGTGGTGATCACCTCGGTCGATCGCGACGACCTGCGCGACGGTGGCGCCGAGCATTTTGCCAGCTGCATCCGCGCGGTACGTCATGCCAGCCCGGCGATCCGGATCGAAATTCTCACCCCCGATTTCCGTGGCAAGGGGCGAATGGATCGCGCGCTGGAGGTGCTCAAGGACTTTCCACCGGATGTGTTCAATCACAATCTGGAAACCGTGCCCCATCTTTACCGCGAGGTGCGACCGGGTGCCGACTACCAGTGGTCGCTGGATCTGCTGAAGCGGTTCAAGGCGCAGCATCCCGACGTGCCGACCAAGTCCGGCATCATGCTCGGGCTGGGCGAAACGTACCAGCAGGTGATCGAGACCTTGCGTGATTTACGCGACCACGACGTCGAGATGATCACCATCGGCCAGTACCTGCAGCCCACCCCACATCATCATCCGGTGGTGCGCTACTGGACCCCGGAGGAATTCGACATGTTGCGTGAAGCCGGTGAGGCGATGGGTTTCCATCATGTCGCTTCCGGTCCGTTGGTGCGTTCGTCCTATCACGCCGATCTGCAGGCGCATGCAGCCGGTGTCACCGAGTGAGCCTGAGAGAAACCATGAAATTTCGTTCCCTGCTGGCCTTGTTGTTTGCCCTCACCGCAACCGCATCCTTCGCCCAATCCGCGGCCGATCTCGGTGCCGGACGGCAACATCGCAAGGCCTCCGAATGGCCGCTGAAGCCGACCGCCACCGAAGCGCAGGCCGCGCAGCTGTCGGCACGCTTTCTGACCCGCTTTCACTATGATGCGAAGCCGCTCGACAATGCGATGTCCGAGCGTATCTACAAGGCCTACTTCAAGCTGCTCGATGGGGAGAAAGTATTCTTCACCCAGCAGGATATGGACAAGTTTGCGCCGCTGAAGACCAAATTCGACGACGCGATCTGGAACGAGGACCTGTCCGGTCCGTTCTCGGTGTTCAACCTCTACGTGCAGCGAGCGGTCGAGCGGATGACCTACGCCCGCAGCCTGCTGCAGAAGGGCTTCAATTTTTCCGGCGACGAAACCTACAATTTCGATCGCAAGCATGCCGCGTGGCCGAAGGATCAGGCAGCCATCGATGCGTTGTGGCGCAAGCGCACCATGAACGACTGGTTGCGCCTGAAACTGGCTGGCAAGGATGACGCCGAGATCCGCAAGACGCTGGACAAGCGCTATACCGGCTATATCGAGCGGGTCAAGCAGCTTGACAGTGAGGACGCGTTCCAGACCTTCATGACCGCCTACGCGGAAACCACCGACCCGCATACGGACTATCTCAGCCCTCGTGCCGCCGAGAATTTCGACATCTCGATGAAGCTTTCCCTGGAGGGTATCGGGGCGGTGCTGCAAGCACGCGACGACTACACCCAGATTCGTGAGCTGGTGCCCGGCGGCCCCGCTGCCAAGTCCGGCAAGATCCATGTGGGCGATCGCATCGTTGGCGTCGGCCAGGGTCCCACAGGCCCGATCACCGATGTGATCGGGTGGCGGCTGGACGACGTGGTCAACCGTATCCGCGGCAAGAAAAACACCACCTTGAGGCTGGAGATTCTGCCGGCCGAGACCGGACTGGATGGCAAGCATGAAGTCGTCACCCTGGTGCGCAAGAAGGTCAGCATCGAGGAGCAGGCCGCGAAGAAGAAAATCATCGACATCAAGGACGGCGGTGTGTCACGCAAGATCGGCGTGATCGAACTGCCGTCGTTCTATTCCGACTTTGGCGCGCGCAGCAAGGGCGACAAGAACTTCAAGAGCGCCACCCGGGATGTCGCCAAGTTGATTGGCGAACTCAAGCTGGCCGGAGTGCAGGGGATCATCATGGACCTGCGCAACAATGGCGGCGGTTCGCTGTCCGAGGCGGACTCGATGACCGGTCTGTTCATCGACAAGGGGCCGGTGGTGCAGGTACGCGATGCCAATGGCCACGTCGAAGTGCAGGGCGACGACCACCCCGGCATGGCCTGGAGCGGTCCGTTGGCCGTGCTGGTCAACCGCGGCTCGGCCTCGGCCTCGGAGATCTTCACGGCCGCGATCCAGGACTATCACCGTGGTCTGATCATCGGCGAGCCAACCTTCGGCAAAGGCACGGTGCAGAACCTGATCGATCTCGATCGCTTCGGCCAGACCGGTGGCGAGAAACCGCAGTACGGCGACCTGAAGATGACGATTGCGGAGTTCTTCCGCATCAACGGCGGCTCGACCCAGCTCAAGGGCGTGACGCCCGACATCGAGTACCCGAAAAACGGCGATGAAAAGGAATTCGGTGAGTCGACCTATGACAACGCGCTGCCGTGGACCCAGATTACGCCCGCCAAGTACAGGCCGGTCGCGAACCTCAACGCCTACCTGCCGCAGCTGTTGCGGATGCATGACGCACGGGTGGCGAAGTCGCCGGCATGGAAGCTGATGCTGGACGAACTGGCGCAATACAAGAAGATGCGTGCGAAGACCTCCACCTCGCTGAACTTCGCCACGCGTGAAGCTGAGCGCAAGCAGCTGGACGCGATCCAGGCCGCTTTTCGTGCACGGCAGAAGGCCATCGATGGCAGCGATTCACTATTGAAGGACGAGGACAGCTCGCTGGACGACGGCCTCAACCCCAACGAGCGCAGCCTCAAGTCCGAGTTGAAGGAAGAGAAAGACGCGAAGAAGGCAAAGGACGTGGAGCTCGATGAAACCGCCCACATCCTGTTCGATGCGATCGGTATGATCAAGGCCAATCCCACGCTGGCTGCCGAAGTACTGCCGTATGGCGGCAAGTATTCGGCCGCTCTGGCGGTGGCCAAACCCGAGGCCTCTGCCAAGTCCAAGTCGTCGGACGCGGCGGCTCCGGCCGGTCACTGATCGCCGCCCGGTAGCAGCACCGCAGCAGACCAGGAAAGGCAGCGCCGAGGCGCTGCCTTTCTTGTAGGGAAAAGTAGCCTTTGAGGTGGCCAGCCGGGCTCGATGCCGATGCCACCCCCGGCCTCCCTGAGAGCAACGCGATCCCTCCCTGGATCGCATCGGATGCCCGATCAGAACTTCATGCTGGCCTGTACGTACATGAAGCGGCTCGGTGTGTCGTAGGTCGACGCGTCATAACCGTTCAGTGAGCAGGAGACGCAGATCGGCGGCTGCTTGTCCCACAGGTTGTTGATGCCGGCGGTCAAGGTCATGTCCAGACGGGTCGGCAGCTTCCAGCTGGCCCGCAGATCCTGATAGACCACCGCTCCCATGGTGTGGGTGCCGTTGGGACGGGTGGGGGTGATCTCGTTGGGATGATTGCAGATCGCATACCCGGCGGCTGCCGCACAATCCTCCTTCAGGCCACTGATGTAGCGGAACGTGTAACCCACCGTCCATGCCTCACGCGACCAGCCCAGCATCAGGTTGGAGGTCAGCCGCGGAATCGCGCTGTCGGTGAGTTCAAGCCCGACGCTGCGCGGCTCGATGTTGCCGGCCTTGTTGCCGGCCACATACTTGGCCACATAGGTGCTTTGCCAGTTGGCGGTGAATATGCCGAGATCCGACTGCGGTCCGCGCCAGTTGACGCCGAAATCCCAACCGCTGGTGTCGATCGTGCCGATGTTCTGCAAGGTCGCATTGAAGCCGTTGATATTGCCGGTGGCGTTGCGGGTGATGCCGCTGCAGAACACCGAGTTTGGATCGGCACTGTCCACGCAGCGGTTGAGCTTGGTCTGCGCATCGAGGGCTTGAATCGCGTTGTCGATCTTGACCCGGTAATAGCCGACCGTGAGGTCGAGTTTGCTGGCCCAGGCCGTGTTGCTGGCCCAGTTCGGGCTGTAGACCGCACCGTAGGTCAGGCTGCGCGAGGTTTCCGGTTGCAGCGCGCGGTTGCCGCCGGTGCGGATCGAAATTTGCGGATTCGGCTGGGCATAGCCGGCGGGCACACCGAGCGCGGCGCAGTTGCTGGCCGTCTGGGCGTTGCCGATCGGCGCCGAGCACGGATCCTGCAAACTGGCATCGAAGCGGGCCGGCGAACCGAACAGCTCACCGATCGACGGCGCGCGGAAGCCCTGCGCCACGGTGCTGCGCAAGGTCAGATCGTCAAACACCTGCCAGCGCAGGCCGAGCTTGCTGTTGGTGGTGCCGCCGAAGGTGGAATAGTCCGAATAACGCGTGGCGGCGGACAGGTCCAGGGCCTTGGCGCCCGGCAGATCCTTCAGCAGAGGCGCATTCAACTCCAGGTAATACTCGTTGATCGAGTAGCTGCCTGAGGTCGGCAGCGAGGGCACACCATTGGACTCACCGGCCACCACCACCGCATCGGGCTGGTAGGAGCCGCGGTAGTTGCGATGCTCGAAACCGGAGGCGAAGTTGAGCGAACCGGCTGGCAGGTCGAACAGGTTGCCCGAGATATTCGCCGTAGCCAGGTTGACCTTGTTCTCGCTGGTATCGTGCTCGATGTACTGGATGTATTGCAGCATCGCCGGGGTCAGCGTGCCCGGACCGCTGAACAGATTGAGTGGGACGCACGTGCCGGTGCAGTTTGCCAGTGGGCCGAGGGCGCGCTGGATGTGTGCGATATTGTAGGTACCCCTGACCGTCTGGGTAGCCTTGTTGTCACCGCTGGCCAGATTCACGTCCCAGTAGAAGGCGTGATTGCCCAAGCCGAACGAACCTTCCAGGCCGGTGGCGAAGTAGGTGGTGTCGACATTCTGCGTGAATACGCGCGGACCGCCTTCGACCGGGCGCCGGCCGATCAGGATCAGGTTGCCGTTGGCCGGATCGGGGTTGAGGGTAAAACCGAACGGGTTATACGGATTGGTCACATCCACGCCGACACTGTCGGCAAGTCCGCCAGTACCGGCACCCGGGCCGAGAAAGATCGGCTCCGGTGCGGCCTGGTTGACCGACTTGCGCGTATTGTAGATGCCGCGCATGTACCAGCTGACGTTGTCGCTGAGCTTGTAGTGGGTCGACGCAAAGATCGCGCTGCGCTTGCTCGGTGTCAGCAACAGGTTGTAGCGCGCGAAATTGAAACGATCGGCACCGGTGAAGTGATGGTAGTCGCCGGGATAGGATGGCTTGCCGGCGAAGCTCCCGTTCGGGGTGACGCTGACCGTGCTGCCGGTGCCGTCGGTGAAGATGAAGCGGCCGGTCGGCGTGGCCGAGCTGCAGTTGTCCAGCCCGGTGCCGGGCACGCACTCGTTGCCGGACTGGCCCCAGGCACCGGAGCTGATCGCATCCTGCTCGATGTGGCTGATGTCGACGAAAAACGCATAACGGTCGGTCTTGCCACCTAGCGATACGTCGGCGTTCTTGGTGGTGCCCCCGGAAAGGTTGCTGTAGTTGCCGTAATAGAAGTTGGCGGCGGCGCCCTTCTGCGAGCGCTTGGTGATGATGTTGACCACACCGGCCATGGCGTCCGAGCCGTACAGCGCCGAGGCGCCGTCCTGCAGGATCTCGATGCGCTCGATGATGCTGGCCGGGATCGTGTTCAGGTCGACCGAGGCGGACACGCCGGAGGCCGAGCTCTCGTTGACCCAGCGTAGCCCGTCGACCAGGATCAGCACGCGCTTCGAGCCGAGGTTGCGCAGGTCCAGCGTCGCCGAGCCCGAGCCGACGCCGCTGCCGTCGGGCGGAAAGCCGAAGTTGCCGGCCGAGTTGAACTTGGTGTTCAGCGCCGACCCCGAAGAACTCAGCTGCTGCAGGATGTCCCCGATGCTGGTCAGGCCGGTCTGCTGGATCTCCTTGGCCGAGATCGTGATGATCGGTACCTGGGTGGCCATGTCGGCGCCCTTGATGCGTGAACCGGTGACCTCGACGGCTTGCAAATTGGTGGTGGCCTTAGTGTCCGATGTGGCCGCGGTGGACGAGTCCTGCGCATGGACGACGGAGGCGCCCAGCGAAAGGCTGGCGATCAGTGCGCTGGATAGCGCCAGGGCGAGTGGATTGCGAGGCAGTAGACGGTGCATGGAAGTTCTCCCCAGAATATTTTTGATGATGCCCGGATGCAGGCGACAACGCGTTTCGGTCGAGACATCGCGGCTGGCAGGTACCGTCCGGCTTCTCCCAAAGCCGCGTCGGTCGCGATGATCCGGAGGGATTTCGGATAACGCTTGCGACGGTGCTGTTGCGGTGCGGCGCGGTGCCAAGAGCTCGCGACGAACCGAAGCGCAGGATCACACGACGGTGGCGCAAAAAACAGCTTCCATGGGCTGTAAAACGCAAAAAAAAACAGCGCCGCAGCGCTGTTTTTCTGAAGCGGATGAAAAATCGACCTGCCGCTGGTCGGTGCGGCCCTTCAGGGGGCATAGCGTTGCTGCAGCATGGCGAACAACGCGCGTACCCCCATCGCCTCACCACCTCGTGGCCGGCCGGGGCGGTCGCTGTCGTTCCACGCATAGGTGTCCAGGTGCAGCCAGGCGAGCGACTCGGGGACGAAACGCTCCAGGTACAGTGCGGCGGTAATCGCGCCGGCGTGGCGGGAGGGGCCGGCGTTGGCCAGATCGGCCAGCGAAGAATCGAGCAGCCGCCGATACGGGCGCCACAACGGCAGCGGCCAGATCGGGTCATCGGTGCGGCGCCCAGCGGCCAGTGCCGCGCTGGCCAGTTCATCGCGATTGGTAAACAACGCGGGCAGATCCGGTCCCAGGGCCACGCGGGCGGCACCGGTCAGCGTGGCGAAATCGACGATCAGCTCCGGCTGCTGTTCGGCGCCGTAGCTGAGCGCGTCGCACAGTACCAGCCTCCCTTCGGCATCGGTATTGTCGACCTCCACGGTGAGTCCGGCACGGGTGGTGATCACGTCGCCCGGACGCATGGCATTGCCGGCTACGGCGTTTTCCACCGCGGGCACCAACAGGGTCAGCCGCAGCGGCAGTTTGGTCTGCATGATCAAACCGGCCAAGGCGATCGCATGCGCGGCACCGCCCATGTCTTTCTTCATGTTGCGCATGCCTTCGGCGGATTTCAGGTCGAGTCCGCCGGTGTCGAAGCACACCCCCTTGCCTACCACCACCAGCTTGGGATGCGACGCCTTGCCCCAGGTCAGTTCGATCAGTCGCGGCGCGCGATGGCTGGCGCGACCGACCGCATGGATGGCCGGAAAATTGTCCTTGAGCAACTCTTCGCCCACCCAGCTGCGAACCTTCGCCTTATGGTGCTTGCCGAGTTGCTTGATGACGCTGGCCAGTTGTTGCGGTCCCATGTCCTCGGTCGGCGTATTGACCAGATCTCGCACCAGCGTCGTGGCGTCGACCAGCGGTGCCAGCTGGGCCAGCTCGGCGGCGAGCACACCAAGTTTGGCCGGCGCGCGCTTCGGCGCCCGGTAACGGTTGAACTGATAGGCACCCAATGCCCAGCCCAAGGCGGCTTGCGACCGGTCATCGAGCACGCCCTCGTCGGCCAGATGGTAGCTCGCTTCCGGCAAGCTCAGAGGCAACGCGGCCAGAGCGCCCAACGCCTCGGCGGGATCGACCCCGACCAGGACCCGCACCAGCTTGCCGTGGGCGTCGGCCAGCAGGGTGAAGCTTCCCGGGCTGGGCTGGAAACCGCTGTCGGCCAACCAGCGCCGCTGGGCGGCAGTGAGCCGTCGGCGGCAGGCGGTGTAATGCGCGGCGTCGAGGGTCTCGATGGGGATGCTGTGGCGGTTGCCGGATGGGCGTTCGATCAGGGCGGACATGCGCTCTCCTTGGGCGTGCGGCGATCGTGAAGACACCGGGGGTAGTGGGTGAGACCGAACATGATGCGCCGTTTCGCCGGCGCTTGCCTATGCGGCGGGGTGGTTCGCATCAAGCCAGTCGGCCAGCGCGGCCAGGTCGGGCAGGTCCAATTCGGGCGCAGCACCCAGGCTTGCCGGCCAGGGGTCGCGCTGGCGGTTGATCCAGACGCTGCGCATACCGGCCTCACGGGCGCCGACGACATCCATTCGCGGATCGTCGCCGACATGCATGATCCGCTGCACCGGCACGTCCAGGCATTTGGCGGCTGCGCGGAAAATGCGTACATCCGGTTTGGCGACACCGGTATCGCGGGCGCATACGTGATGGACGAAATGCGTGTGCAGGCCGATTCGCTGCAGGTCGGCATTGCCGTTGGTGAGACTCGCCAGAGGCCAGCGGGCGGCGAGACGCCGCAGCGCGGGGAGGCTGTCCGGATATAGCTCCACGTCATTGCGCGCGGCAAAGTAGATATCCCACAGGACATCCAGCGGGGCCTCGTCGACGCCGCAGGCGGCGAAGGCGTGCTGCAGGGTGAGTTGGCGCTGGGTGGTGAAATCGTGGGCCAGGTCGGTTCGCTCGATGGCGATCTGCTCCCGCAGATCGCGCAAGGCCGGCAGCGGCCAGCAGCGAGCGACCTCCGGCTGATGCGCCTGCAGCCAGTCCTGCACGGCTTGATCGGCGCGCTGCAGGGCTGGCCGCACCGGCCACAAGGTGTCGTCCAGATCCAGGCTCAACGCCAGCGGCGGCAGCCTCCTGGCTCGGGCGGCGCGTCTGCCGCGGAGTAGCGCAAGCCACACCGCTCAGTCGCCACGGATGCGCAACAGTTGTCCCGGCTTGACCTCGTTGTTGCGCAAATGATTCCAGTCGCGCAACTGGGCGACCTTGACGGCATGCCGGCGGGCAATCGAAAACAGCGTGTCACCGCGGGCGACGCGATAGGTCTTTGCGCTCGCGCTGCCATGGTTCTGGCTCGCGCTGGCGCGGCTCTGATACGTGTCGGCGGTGACCTTGCGGAAATCGTGGCCGCTGGCCTGGGCACGGTTGACCGTGGTGGCGTCGCCCCGCACGTGAGCGAGTCCGCTGACGCTGACTCCGGCGACATCGCCGCGCACCCGGCTCAGGCGGGCGGGCTGAGCCGCTGCCGCGGCGGCGCGATCACGCGCCTGGCGTTGCGCCAGCGCACGCCGTGCCGCAAGCGTGTTGGGCGAGGTAGGTGCCTGGGCGGCCCCGGCGGCATAGGTCGCCCCGGGCGCGGAAATCGGCGGCGTGCGGGCAATGCGGCTGGGCTGGGCCCCGACCTCGGCCAGAATCCGGCTGCGACGCCCGCTGTCCAGGCTCGCCAGTGCGCGACCGTCCTGATAGGGCAGCACGGCGTGGCGACGTAACGCCGTGCTGCCCGCACCGGTCTGCACGAAGTCGATGAAGTCCTCGACCTGCTTGGCTTTGGGGTTGTGCGGGTTGATCACCAGATAAAGCGGCGTATACAGCGGGTAGCTGCCGTCGGCGATATTGGCGACGCTTGGCGAGATGCCGTTGATCGCCAGCACCTTCAGCTTGCGGTTGCCCCGAACGTCCGACAGCGTGGCCGCGCCCATGCCATTGGGATTTAGCCGCACGCCGGCCTCGAGCTGATGGGTGTTGACATACAGTCGCGGCGCGGCCACCGGTTGGTTGCCGCGCCCGAACAGCAGCTTGCGCAGGCTGAATTCGACGCCATCGCCCGGGCTGGCGACGGCGTATACGTCGATCGGCGCATTGCGGCCGCCGACCTCGTTCCAGTTGTGGATCCTGCCGTAGTAAATGTCGTGCACCTGCTTCAGGGTCAGGCTGCGCACCGGGTTGGCGGCATTGGTGATGATTACCAGAGCATCCCAGGCAACCGGGACGAACTTCAGCTTGGCGTCCTCGGCGCTGCCGTCGCTGCCACGGGCGCTGCCGGCGATGTCGGCACGACCGCTGAGGACTGCGTCAATCCCCGAGGCGGTATTGAAGGGCTGCAACTCGACCCGGCCGTGGCCGGCTTTCTGCCATGCTTTGGCCACCTCGTCGACCACGCCTTGCGCGGTGGCGACATCGCCACGCCATATCAGGGTGCCACTCTTGGTGTGGGTCGCAGGGCTCCTGGCCAACGCCGAAGTGGCAACGCCGACTCCGACCAGGGTGACGCAAAGCAAGCGGGCAAGACGGACAGACATAACGATGGTTGACCCCGGTAGAACGTGATGGAGGATGCCGCCGCGCCGATGGTGGGCGCGGACGCGTCGTGGACGCACAGCTTATTCCATCGGCCTGAACCTAAAACATCAAGCACTTTCATGCGTTTGCGCCCCCGCAGTTGGCCAAGTGTGAGCCGGCGCACGAGCGCGGTGCGGCGGCGCGCCGGTTTTGCCCTCCGCCGGGCTCAGTTGATCAGCACATAATGCGAACCGTTGGCATCGGCCACCACCAGCACCAGCTGGCGTGGCCTCACCCCGGCCAATCCGCGCAACATCGGCAGGTTGGCGATGCGCTGGCTGCCGACGCCGATCACGATATCGCCGCGGTTCAGTCCGGCGCGCGCCGCGTGGCTGTTCGCCAGCACCTTGCTCACCATCACGCCGTAGAGGCCCTGCCGGCGCTGATCCCGGCTCAGTTCGCGAAAGCGCACGCCGCGCAGTCGCGGGTCGAGTTGGCCGCCGTCGAGGCTGGCCAGCTTTTCCGCACGCAGCGTGGCACGTACCTCCCGCAGATGCCCGTTGCTGAGCACCCCCAGGGTGATGGTGCTGCCCAGGGGCAACAGGCCCTCGCTGTTGCGCAACGCCTGCACGCTGCGCAGAGGTTTGCCGTTGAGTGTAGTCAGTACATCGCCGGGCTGCAGACCGGCATGCGCCGCCGCGGAACCCCGGTCGACCCGGGTCACCACGATGCCCTCGCTGCTGTTCAGACCGAGCAGCTTGGCAATACGTGGCGTGACCGCCTGGGTCTGGATACCCAGGTTGCCGCGCTGCACCTTGCCGTGGGCGATCAACTGCTTCATCACCTCGCTGATGAGGTTGCTGGGGATGGCGAAGCCAATGCCGACGTTGCCGCCGGACGGGGAAAAGATCATCGTGTTGATGCCGACCAGCTGGCCGCGCAGGTTGACCAGTGCGCCGCCGGAATTGCCGGGGTTGATCGAGGCATCGGTCTGGATGAAATTCTGATAGCGCGAATCGCCCAGGCCCGAGCGGCCCAAGGCCGAGACGATGCCGGCGGTGACTGTCTGGCCCAGTCCGAACGGGTCGCCCACCGCCGCCACGTAGTCGCCCACGTGCAGTTGGGAGGAGTCCGCCAGCGGCAGTGCCTGCAGATGATCGGCGCGGATCTGCACCACGGCCACGTCGGTGTCCGGGTCGGTGCCAATCAGTTTCGCCTTGAAGTTGCGTCCGTCCTGCAACGTCACGGTGATGTCGTCGGCGCCGCCGACCACATGGTTGTTGGTCAACACATAACCCTTGGCCGCGTTGACGATCACGCCCGACCCCAGGCTCTGCTCGACGCGCTCGCGTGGCGTCGCTGGAAGGCCGAAAAACTGGCGCACCATCGGGTCGTCGAAATACGGGTCGCGTACCTCGACCCGCGTCTTGCTGGAGATATTCACCACCGCCGGCGTTACCTGCCGCAGCATCGGTGCCAGCGATGGCATCGGCTGCGCGGTGACTGTTGCATTGGTCGGCGCGGGGTTCGGGGCCAGCGCGGCAGCGTTGCCGAAAAATCCGGCAAGCAGGAAGCCGGTCAGCCAGGAAAGGGCGCGGAATCGGCGCAAGAGCATGGAAATCCTCCGGTGCGGTAAGGGCGACCCCGCTTCGACCGGCTTGCGGCGTCACGGTTCCACAACAAAAAAGTCGTCAATCCACTTTACATCACGGCGCCCCGGGGTTAACTTGCCTACCCACGAGCAATCACAACATCTTGTGCCGAAATAGGGGCGCCACGACAAGCACTGGTGTCCCGCGCCGTACTCTTTGCGGGGGGAGTCGTTGTCGTCGGGAGCTGTTGGCAGCGGTAGCGGGAGGCAAGCTCGCGCCAGCCGCTGTCGGGTCGACAAGCCACCAAAAGCGAATGACGTCGTCGTATCCGTCGTATCCAATAAAAAAACAACGGAGGCCGCAAGGCCGTACCGGAGGTCAGGAAGCCGATGAGCACAGCACGTGCACCAAGCAGCGATACACCCACCAAGTCAGCCACCGGTCGGGAAAGCGTCAGGGAGATTCCCCTGCAGCCCGCCTCGCTCGACATCTGGGACAAAAAATACCGCCTCAAGGCGAAATCCGGTGAGCCGGTCGATGTCACCCTCGACGACACCTACCGGCGCGTGGCGCGTGCGCTGTCCGAGGTAGAAGCCAGCGAGGCACTGCGAGCGCATTGGTACGAGCGTTTCCTGTGGGCCTTGCGCCGCGGTGCGATTCCCGCCGGCCGCATCACCTCCAACGCCGGTGCGCTGGCGCACAAGCCGGCCACCTCCACCATCAACTGCACCGTCTCCGGCACCATCCGCGACTCGATGGACGACATCCTGGAGAAAGTGCACGAGGCCGGTCTCACCTTGAAGGCCGGCTGCGGCATCGGCTACGAATTCAGCACGCTGCGTCCCCGTGGCGCCTACGTCTCGGGCGCTGGCGCGTATACCAGCGGGCCGCTGTCGTTCATGGATATCTACGACAAGATGTGCTTCACCGTGTCGTCCGCCGGTGGTCGGCGGGGTGCGCAGATGGGCACCTTCGACATCAGTCATCCCGATGCCAAGGAGTTCATCCGCGCCAAGCGCGAGGACGGCCGACTGCGCCAGTTCAATCTCAGCCTGCTGATCACCGACGGTTTCATGGAGGCCGTCGAGCACGATCAGGACTGGCCGCTGGTATTCCCGGTGCATGTCAAGGAAGCGCACGAGGTCGATGTCAACGATCCGACCCAGGTGATCTGGCGCGAATGGCCGACCCACGAAAACTACGTCGACCGCGAAGACGGCCTGGTCGCCTGCAAGATCTACAGCCACATCCGCGCACGGCACCTGTGGGACATGATCATGGTGTCCACCTACGACTACGCCGAGCCGGGTTTCATCCTGATCGACAAGGTCAACGAGATGAACAACAACTGGTGGTGCGAGCATATTCGCGCGACCAACCCCTGTGGCGAACAACCGTTACCGCCGTACGGCTCGTGCCTGCTCGGTTCGGTCAACCTCACCAGCTTCGTGCGCGATCCGTTCGGGCCCAAGGCACGCTTCGACTGGGACGAGTACCGCGAGGTGGTCAAGGTGTTCACCCGCATGCTCGACAACGTGGTCGAGATCAACGGCCTGCCGTTGCCGCAGCAGCGCAAGGAGATCGAGTCCAAGCGCCGTCACGGCATGGGCTTCCTCGGTCTGGGCTCCACCGTCACCATGCTCAAGCACCGTTACGGCGGTGCCGAGGCGATCGCCTTCACCGAGCAGGTCTCGCGCGAAATGGCCGTGGCCGGCTGGGAAATGGCGCTTGAGCTGGCCAGGGAAAAAGGCCCGGCGCCGATCCTGGCGCAGGACTTCACCGTCACCGGCGACATGCTGCGCAAGCGTCCGGAGATGGTTGCCGACGGTTACAAGATCGGTGACAGCGTTCCCGGGCGCGTGCTGCATGCCAAATACAGCCGCTACATGCAGCGTATCGCCACGGTGGCCCCGGCGCTGGTGGCCGAGCTGGCGGAAACCGGCGCGCGCTTCACCCACCACAGCTCGATCGCCCCTACCGGCACCATCTCGCTGTCGCTGGCCAACAATGCCAGCAACGGCATCGAGCCCAGCTTCGCCCACAGCTATTCGCGCAACGTGATCCGCGAGGGCAAAAAGTCCAAGGAAAAGGTCGAAGTGCTCAGCTTCGAGCTGCTCGCCTACCGCGCCCTGATCAACGCCGACGCCAAGGCCTATACCGACGACGGCGCCCAGCAGCTGCCGGACTACTTTGTTGCTGCCGACGACATCAGCCCGAAGCAGCATGTCGACATCCAGGCCGCCTCGCAGAAGTGGATCGACTCGTCGATCTCCAAGACCGCGAACGTGCCCACCGACTACCCCTACGAAGACTTCAAGGACATCTACTTCTACGCCTACAAACAGGGCTTGAAGGGGTGCACCACGTTCCGCTTCAACCCCGCCGCGTTCCAGGGTGTGCTGGTCAAGGATTCCGATCTTGAAAACACCCTCTACCGCTTCGAGCTGGAAGACGGTAGCGTTGTCGAACTGAAAGGCAACGAGCAGGTGGAGTACGACGGCGAAATGCACTCCGCCGCCAATCTCTTCGATGCCTTGAAGGAAGGCTATTACGGCAAGTTCTAGCGGCGGTCACGCCAGGTTTGCCGGGGGCTTACAGCAGTTTCTGACAATCATCGGAGGGGAACACCACATGTCCATCGACACCGAACTCGAAGCAACCAGTAGCGCGGCACCGACCACTACCGAAGTTCCGGCCGTTGCCGTTCCGGCGATGCCGGCGCCGGTGACGACCGCACCGAAGCCGACCAAAAAGAAGTCGGCGGCGAAAAAGAAAAAGCCGGCGACGACGCCGGCGGCACCGGCGAAGGCTGCAGCGAAGAAAGCCGCCGCCAAGAAGGCGGTGAAGAAAGCGGCACCGAAAAAAGCCGTCAAGAAAGCCGCTGCGAAAAAGGCAGCACCGAAGAAAGCCGTGAAAAAGGCAGCAGCCAAAAAGGCCGCGCCGAAGAAAGCGGTGAAAAAGGCTGCCGCCAAGAAGGCAGCGCCGAAGAAGGCCGTGAAGAAAGCCGCGGTCAAGAAAGTCGCGAAGAAAGCCGTTAGCAAGGTCAGCAGCAAAAAAGCGGCCAGTAAAAAAGCCGCACCGAAAAAGGCGGCCGTCAAGAAGCCAGCCAGCACCCAAAAAGGTGCAAACACCAAAAAGGGTGCAAGCACCAAGAAAGGTGTAAACAAGAAAGCCGTCGCCACGACGGCCAAGAGGTCCACTGCCAGCAAGAAGGCGAGCGCGAAGTCGGTCAGGCCCGCTGTGAAAAAGGCCGCTGCCGGCAAAAAGTCCGCCGCCAAAAAGAAGTAAGCGACACCGTATCCGGCCCGGCCGTGCGCCGGGCCGGATCTTTTACCCGCCGCGGCCGCGGCACCCCCTTATTCCGAACACGAAGAAGCGAACACCATGTCGATCAAGATCGAAAAAAAGATCACCGGCTACACCGTGGTCAAACCCGAAGACAAGGTTGCCGCCACGCCAGCCGCCGGCGCGCCCAAAGAGCCGCGCCAGGCCGAAGTGATCCAGATGCACGAAAGTGTCGAGCGGCCCGAAACCCTGGTCGGCTCCACCTTCAAGATCAAGTCCCCGCTGTTCGAGCACGCGTTGTACGTCACCATTAACGACATCGTGCTCAACGCCGGCACCCCGCACGAGCAGCGTCGCCCGTTCGAGATCTTCATCAACTCGAAAAACATGGACCACTTCCAGTGGATCGTGGCGCTCACCCGCATTCTCTCCGCCGGGTTCCGGAAGGGCGGCGACGTCACCGTCATCCTCGAAGAGCTCAAAGCCGTGGTCGACCACCGCGGCGGCTTCTTCAAGGCCGGCGGCGTCTACATGCCTTCCATCGTTGCCGAGATCGGCACCGTGGTCGAGCAGCACATGAAAAACATCGGCCTGATCCACGACCCGGAGATGGACGAGGCAACCCGCCAGCTGGTGGCTGAGAAGCGCAAGGCGTACGAGGCGGCCGGGGCGAAGAAGGCCTCTGCTCCCACTGCGGCCGGAGCGGCAGAGCTTGGCGATGCCGCCGAGTCGTCGGGGTTCCCGAAGGGGGCGACGCTGTGCCAGAAGTGCAATACGCAGGCGCTGGTGCTGATGGACGGGTGCCAGACGTGTTTGAATTGTGGGTATTCGAAGTGCGGGTGAATGTCAGTAAGATTTAGATAAGAAGGGGTGGCAGTAATGTCACCCCTCTTGCTTCATGCCGAGGGGGCGAATATGAAAGACGGAACTTACTATGTCGGGCGTGTGCTTAAGCTTGGAGCACTAAATCAGGGCCTGCTGCTAGATGCGCTTAGAAGCCCTGCCTCTGTGAAGTACAAGACAAATGCCTGGACCATCACGGACATCCTAGAAAGTGAACCGCCGGGGAGGTTTATTTTTGGCCGCCTAAGTAAGTATGCGCCTGAGGGCGAGGTTGGAGTGGTTGATGAGGCTTCTAGGTCTGAGAAAAAGCGTCCAGAACCTAATCTTTTAATGGCATCAAGCCCTTTTATTTATATTCCCGAGCATTCAGGTATAGCGTTTCTTGCCGTTTCTGGGCACATTGAGCCTCAGACATTTCAGCGGCGTTTTTCCCAAATAATAGAGTCGGCGTATTCCCATTTTTTTGTTGAGTGTGTTATTGATTTGATCGCGGATCTAAAGACCTTCGCTGCAAAGATATCGGCGCTAGACGGAATCTTTAAAATTGAGGCTCGCATATCACCCCCGAATCCCCTGTTTGGTCCGCTCTGGAAGTCACTTAAGGATTATCTCACACAGCGAAACGCGGACAAAATGACCGTGATCGAAGATGCTGCTGCAAAGGAGACTCTGGATACGCGGCTCCCAGAGCTGGTGCGCAAAGCGGCTGAACAATCAACGGGTAGTGTGCACGAGCCCGAGCATAACGTTCCCATTGGAGATGCTGCTATATTAATGTCGGCGGATGGCTATGGTGTTGGGAAGATTAGAGGTAGATCAAAGGGCGAAGTAGTGGTAATAAAAACGTCTGAGACTGCAATGACGTTTGCATTTCCGAAGGAGCCAGAACCATCGGCATTCTTTGAATATGTGCTAGACATATTCATCCGGATTCAGCGCGATCGGCACATGGAGCACGGAAAGTGAAGCGGTTTTCTTGGCTCATTTTTGGCGTTATTTTATCTCCTGAAATGTTAGCCGTTTGGCTAACTATTGTGGCATCTCTGTTGTGGCCCGATGCGCTTTCGTTTCTTGGACGGAAGCTTGAAGCAGATGGCGAGATTTGGAAATACTTGCCGACCCTAACAATAGCGCTTGCCGCCTATTCATTTAATCTTTCATCGCAATTGAGAGCTCCTTTGCAGGATGATGCTAACAAGTGCCTTTACGAGTGGCCATTGTATCAATATTTAGTCGATAGAGTTTATGTTGCGATGGGTTATTCAGTCGCCGCAGTTATGGGGAGTTTGTGTTTGTGGGTGTTTGGTAATGGCTTTAGCGAAAAATTTGTGGGGGTTGTTTTTATATCTGCCACTACAGTTGCGTCCGCAACAGCATTGACTATGCTTCTCGCCAAGCAGAAGCTAGTTGAGATTTTGACGCGTTTTAGATAAGTGTGACGCAACAAAAAGGTGTCCAAAAAGGTGTCAGGGACAATTTCGAAAACAGGATCCGGACTTAAAAGGGGACGTGGCTAATTAAGTGTCTAGCTGTCTAGCCATGCCACTTCAATCGCCTGCTACCCCCTGTCCGGGCAAGTAACCACGGCCAGCCCGCGCGATGCGTGGCGCTTAATTAGCCACGTCCCCTTTTATCCGGTAACTTTATGGTCCTTTTGGCTATAACCGAGCTAACCCGGCATTCCACACGGGAGGGAAGCTCAGAGGGAAGCTCAGGGTCAGGTCTAGCATCGAAGCATTGGGAAACTGCAACCACACAACCTTAAGCTAACCGGGTCCAGGCTAGCCGTTTCAGCGCTACTAACTGCTAACTGGCATATAGGCGGGGACTTTATGTTTCGATGGGTCAAGGATCTCTGGGTCGGTTCTGAACCCGTTGAGTTCATCAGTGCGTATGACCTGATGGAGTCCGTGACGCGGCTGAAGGCTGCTACGAAGAGATGGTCGCTCTTTCCTGTTTCCGAACAAGCTGCGGTCGGCCGGGTGAGTGAAACGCGAGTCTCGCTGCGACGGGTGATTCCGATGATCGGGAATTCCTTTAAGCCGGTGTTCACGGGTCGCTTCAAGGTGGCCCACGGTCAGGTGGTGCTAACCGGACGGTTCGGTCTTGGCTGGTTCGTGAAGTTATTCATGGCATATTGGTTCGGATTTTGTGTGTTGTTCATAGTGCTGTCGCTTCCGGCAGCCGCGCACAAATCTGCCGCAGCATTCACGCCGTTGGCGGGCGTCGGCATGTTCGCGTTGGGATTTGGCATGGCGCGCCTGTTTGCCTGGTTTTCGCGCGGCGACCCCCCCTGGCTTTCGGAGGTGATTCGCACAGCGCTGCATGCACCGGGATCGGCAGAGGAAGGACAGAATTAAAGGAGGCGTGGCTAATTAGGTGTCTAGCTGTCTAGCCATGCCACTTCAATCGCCTGCTACCCACCGTCCGCGCGAGTAACCAAGGCTAGCCGCGCCATGCATGGCGCTTAATCAGCAACGTCCCCTTTTACCCCCCCTTTTTTATCCTTTTATCCGCTGTAGCGATACTTCGGGCCAGGTCGGCGAACAGCGCATCGCGCTGTGCCCTGGAGGCGCGGGAACCCATCAGAAAGGCGGCGACAATGACGCTGTGGCCGTCGGGCCAGGTAAGGATGCCGATGTCGTTGTAGGCGGCGGTCTCGCCATCCAGGGAATACGATGTGCCGCATTTGTCGGCGAGTTGAATATCGCTAGGCAGGCTGGCCCTGAGTCGGCGGGGAACGGTCTGATCTTGCAGCAACCGAAGCAGATGCCGTGTCGAGGTGGGGGATAACAGTTCATGGTTGCGAAGCTTGCGAAGAAACGTCACCGCGGCAACCGGGGTACTTCGGTTGCGCGGATCGCCAAGAAAAGCCTTGTAGCCGCGGGCATACCGTCGATGCGCTTGTTGCGGCGACTCCGGGGCAGCGCGTTTTTCACCAGGCCCCAGGTCTTCAAAGATGCGGCCCAACCCGGCCTCGTCCAGGTCCACCCGCATGCCTTCTATGCCATGGGCTCGCAGAAAAGCGGTGATCGCTTGCGGCCCACCGGCCACCCTCACGAGTGCATCCGCTGCGGTGTTGTCGCTTTGGCTGACCGTCGCGGTGAGCAATTGATCGACGGTGAATGTCATCTGTTCGCCGTGGAAACCGGCGCCAATCGAAGGCACCGCGGAACCGGCCACAACGTCCGCACGTTTCAAGGTGACCTTCTGTCCAGGCGCAAGCTGCCCGCTGTCGATTTGTGACAGGATCGCAGCGGCGACCGGAGCCTTGAAGACACTCATCATGGGGTAGGCCCGATGCGCATTGACCTGCACTTCGATGCCGCTTCGCACGTCGAGCACATCCACGCCGAGCATGCCCGGTTGTGCGCGCTGTGCCAGAACATTCAATGCGTGCTGGAGCTCTGCCGCAGACGCGTGCAGTGCGGGTCGCTCGGCTGCGTGGACCGACTGCGCATTGCATGCCAAAGCGAGAGTCAGCGCTACCGCTGCCATTGTTCCACTGCGGGTACGGGAAGAGCCCATCCAATTCACCCTGGCGCATTTCAGAAGCGGATTCGGCGCGCCGCAACCGGATGAAGCGGAGCGAGTTCTGCTGCCCGCAGCGTGCTGGTCGCCATCATGACCGAACGGGTAAGCAAAAGAGAATTACCTCGCCCTCCGCAGGCGCACGAAACGCTCTTGCTCATGGTCAACGCGAGCGCAAGCGCCAACTCTCCCCTCAGCACTCGATGACGTTCACTGCCAGCCCGCCCCGCGAGGTCTCCTTGTACTTGTCCTTCATGTCGCGACCGGTATCGCGCATCGTCTTGATCACCTTGTCCAGCGATACGCGATGCTTGCCGTCGCTCTTCATCGCCATGCGGCAAGCGTTGATCGCCTTCACCGAACCCATCGCATTGCGCTCGATGCAGGGGATCTGCACCAGGCCGCCGATCGGGTCGCAGGTGAGGCCGAGGTTGTGCTCCATGCCGATTTCGGCAGCGCACTCGACCTGAAGCATATTGCCGCCGAGCGCTGCGACCAGGCCGCCGGCGGCCATCGAGCAGGCCACGCCGACTTCGCCCTGGCAGCCGACTTCGGCGCCGGAGATCGAGGCGTTCTCCTTGTACAGAATGCCGATCGCGGCGGCCGTCAGCAGAAAATCGACGATGCCGTTCTGATCGGATTTGGGGCAGAAGTGCAGGTAGTAGTGCAGCACGGCGGGCACGATGCCGGCAGCGCCGTTGGTGGGTGCGGTGACCACGCGGCCACCGGCGGCGTTTTCCTCGTTGACGGCCAGTGCGTAGAGATTTACCCAGTCGAGAATGGTCAGTGGGTCACGCAGCGCCGCCTCGGGCTGGGCGCGCAACTCGGCGGCCATCGCCGGCGCGCGGCGGGTGACTTTGAGGCCGCCGGGCAGGGTGCCGGGCGAGCGCAGGCCGCGACTGACGCAATCCTGCATGGCTTTCCAGATGGTCAGCAGGCCGGCGCGGGTCTCGGCCTCGGGACGCCATACCGACTCGTTCGCCAGCATCAGCTGGGCGATGGTCATGTCGTGCTTTTCGCACAGCGCCAGCATCTGGTTGCCGCTGGAGAATGCGTACGGCTGCGCGGTGGTGTCGGCGACGATGCGGTCCTCGGCGGCCTCCTCGTTGTTGACCACGAAGCCGCCACCGACCGAGTAGTAGTCGCGGGTGGCCAGCTCGTTGCCGTCCGCGTCATAGGCCGAAAAACGCATGCCGTTGCTGTGGAACGGCAGCTTCTGGCGCTTGTTGAATACCAGGTCGCGCTTTTCGTCGAAGACGATGTCGCGCCGAGCGAGCAGATTCAGCCGACCGCTGCCGCGGATGCGCTCGAGCCGCGCGGGAATCAGGTCCGGATCGACGGTGTCAGGCAGCTCGCCTTCGAGGCCGAGCAGGATCGCCTTGTCGGTGCCATGGCCACGACCGGTCAGGGCCAGCGAGCCATACAGTTCCACGCGAATGCGGGCGACGCGATCCAGAATGCCGTTCTCATCCAGCCAGCGCGTGCCGAAACGGGCGGCGGCACGCATTGGCCCTACCGTGTGGGAGGACGACGGACCGATGCCGATCTTGAACAGGTCGAATACGCTGACGGCCATGGCTGCGAGGGCTGCTGATGGAAGTGGTGACCGGCTATTCTACGCGGCGTCTCCTTTTTCGACAGGCCACCGGCCAGCGCATGGCAGAGCTCATCCTTTACCAGCGTGACTATTGCCATCTGTGCGACCAGGCGCTGGCGGTGCTGGCCGCGGCAGGCACGCCCGATTTCGAGAGCGTGTGGGTGGACGATTCCGCCGAGCTGGAACAGCGCTACGGCACGCGCGTGCCGGTGCTGCGGGATGAGGCCGATGGACGCGAGCTGGACTGGCCCTTCGATGCGGCGGCGGTGCGCGCGTTTCTCGATCGCCCGTTGTAAGAGCGCACCCTGTGCGCGAACGCCGGCCCCGAACGGCAACGAAAAACATTCGCGCACAGAGCGCACTCAGGTCCGACCTTTCTTGATCAGCTGTTTAGCACGAAGAGCGGGCTTCGGGCTTGAGACGCCTGCGGCCATTGTCGAGTCCCTCTTGGGTTGCTGTCGGGATGATCTACTAAAACCATAGTTGACAAGTTGAGATTTCGTCTTAGTATCTACTACAACTCTAGTAGGCAAGGGCTGAAATCATGCGGATTTCCTTTACCGATCGCGAGGCCGACGTGATGCAGGCCCTTTGGGAGCACGGTTCCTCGACCGTGGCTGAAGTGCGCGAATACCTGGCCGATCCACTGGCCTACACTACGGTGCTGACCGTTTTGCGAACGCTGGAAACCAAGGGTTATATCGGCCACGAGGAGGCCGGACGCGGGCATCGCTTCTTCACTAAGGTCAAGCAGAGCGCGGCGCGCAAGAATGCCGTACAGCATCTGACCGACAAGCTGTTTAAGGGCTCGGCCGAGCTGTTGTTCTCCCACATGGTGTCCGAGCAGAAACTCAGTGCCGAACAGATAAGCCGCATGCGTCAGTTGCTGGCCGAACACGCCGATGGGGAGGAGCCGAAATGATCGCCTGGATGGTTTACGCCACGTTGGTTACGCTGGCGCTGAGTGCGGCGGCATTGACCGCAGAACGCGCTGCCCGGGTACGTCGCCGCGCCACGCGCTGGGTCTGGCTGGGGGCGTTGGCCGGATCGCTGGCGTTGCCCGCGCTGATCACCTCGGTGTCGCTGCGCCTGCCCGGGATGTTGCAGAGCGGCGCGATGCCAGCACCGATCACCCTGCGCGATGCCACCTCCATTCCGATGTCGGCGCTGCTGATCAACCTGGGCGGTGCGCAGTCGTACGGGACGCCCGACCACGTCGCTGCGTTGATCCGCGGGGTCTGGCTGGCCGCGTCACTGCTGATGCTGTGCGCGCTGGTGATCAGTACCGTGCTGCTGCACCGGCGCAAGCGCGGTTGGTCCGAGACCACGGTGTGTGGCGCGCATGTGTTGGTCGCGCCCGACATGGGGCCGGCGGTGGCCGGCCTGCTGCGACCGCGGATCGTGCTGCCGGCGTGGTTGCTGCAGGCGCCGCAGCGCCAGCAGCGTGCAGTGTTGGCGCACGAACGCTCGCACCTGGAGGCGGGCGATCCACGGCTGATCGCGCTGGCCGTGATGCTGCTGCTGATTATGCCGTGGAACCCGCTGCTGTGGTGGCAGTGCCGGCGCCTGCGTCGTGCCATCGAGGTGGACTGCGACGCCCGCGTGCTGCGCGGCGGTGGCGACATCGGTGAGTACTGCGAAACCCTGATTCACGTGGGCCAGCGCCAGGCGTCCCGCATCCGTCTGGTGCCGGCGATGTGCGAGTCAGGTTCTTTCCTGGAACAGAGGATCAAGCTGATGCTGATGAAACCGAAGAAATGGGCTGGCGTGTCGGCCCTGGCGCTGGTATGCGTGTCATTGGGCATGGCGGTGTTCGCGGCGCAGGTGACACCACCGGGCGGCGCCGCGCCCGGCGCGGCCAGTATCGTCACCCTGACGCCCTCGGTGCTGGATCGCTACGTGGGCTTCTACCGGGTCAGCCCGATCTCGCGGGTGGCGGTGACGCGTTTCGGCAACGGCCTGACCATCGACATCAGCGGACAGATAGCCGCGCCCACGCCGTTCCATGCTGTTCCCCTGGGGGCGGATCGGTTCGCCGTGCAGGGCAAGCCCGCCATCGCGCGTTTCACCATGGATGCGAGCGGCCATGCGAGCCGGCTGGATATCGACGTGAACGGCCACAATGCTTTGGATGCACAGGGCATCGACAAGGCTGAGGCCGACAGGATCGACGCCGCGCTGGCCGCACGCATCAAGGCGAATAAGCCCTATCCGGGCAGTCTGAAGGCACTGCGGCTCCTGCTCAGCGACCCTGACAGCGGTGCCGGCATGAGCGCCGATCTGGCCCGCATCCGCGTCCAGCAGAAGGCCTCGCGCGAGAAGTACCTCGCCGAGCTGGGCCCGGTGCAGTCCTATACCTTCACCGGGGTCAACCGGTTCGGCAATGACGTCTACTTGGTCAAGCACGTGCATGGTACGGAAACGCTCACGCTGGTAGTTGGCCGCGACGGTACACTGGAAAGCGCCTTCCGATACCGATGATTTAGCGCATCCTCCGGTCGTCCCGGGTGTCCGACACGCCCGTGCCCTGACCGACCCATCATCCGTTCCATTCCAACGGTGGCCGTCCCCGCACGGCCGCAAGGGGCCTCTGTGCCCGGCGATTCCCCCCACACCAGGAGTGCTGCCATGAAAATACGTACCGCACTGCGTTGTGCCACGTTTGGCCTGGCTGTCTGTCTGACGGCCACGGCGTGCCCCGCGTCACCGGCTTCCTCGCAGCATGGTGCCGATGGTTCGTGGCTGAGTCGAACCCTCGTTGCCCGGGAAGCAGCCCTGAGTCGCGCCTACAACACCTGCCGCCTGCATGCGCTGCGCGCCAGCTTGTTTGCCGGCACCACTATCGAAACGTCCGACGGTCGGCGCATCGGTCCGATGATCGAGGCGCGCGAACGTATCTGCGGCCATCTGCGTCGGCAAGTGATGCCGGGCAGCTTGTCGGTGCGTGCGGTGGGCGACGACAGCGCGCTGGTCACCGGTATGCAGCGTTTTTGCGCCATCGGCGCGAGCCCCTGCGCGGAGCAAGGCTCGAGATTTGCCCAGCTATGGTCGCTGGACCACGGTCACTGGCGGCTGGGCTGGATGCGCCGTTTCACCGAATCCAGTGGAAACCCTGGGCCGGCGCGGTATGGCGTGGCGGCTTCGCACGTCCCGGACCGCAAAGGGTGCGAACGGCAATGCAACGCAATAGGACATTGAGGAGCGGGTCGACATTCACGATGCTGGTGGGCGGGCGCGGAGGACCAGATCCCGACCGCGCGGGCGCCTTGATCGAATCGGGTTTTCGTCCCGGTCTCGCACCTGGCGGTAGCCTTGTTCCCGCTGCATTTGCCGGCAAGCCGAGTTGGTCCGGCGAGCCCTTCGCTCAGGTACTGCGCGCCCGCAACCTTTTCAGGATTTCCTCGCGCGCTTCACGCAGGATCGAGTCGCGGTCGAGGCTGGCGACGATGTCGGCAACGGCGCGCTTGGCGCCGGCTTCGCCCCAGGACTTGCCGGCGATCAGATACCGCTCGGCGGCACGGCCGATCAAGACGGTGGCGTACCAGCCCAGCGCGCCCTGAGCGGCGGCAGTGACTACGACCGACAGTCCTGCGCTGAGGCCCTTGAGGGCCGAGGCAACCAGTTGCACGCCCCAGATGGCACCCATCAATGCCGCCAATTGGGCCGAGATCACCGCCACCAGCCGTCCGGACTCGGTACGTGTCAACGGCAATCCGTAAACTCGCGACAATTGCACCACCATCGCGGCATCGAGACCGGCGGCGGCCAGCAGGTCGGCCACCGGTATCGGATTGAGCGCCACGGCCACGCCCTTGGCCATGCAGTAGTGGCGAATCAGCCGGGTCGCCAGTACGCGTCGGGTTTCGGCAATGCGGGTGCTGACCTGATCGGTGAGCCGGCCGGCGTACAGGCCGGCGTTGATTGCCGACAAGGTCTTGCCCTCCTGGGCGGCGATCGCCAGCAACCGCTCGCGCAGCGCGGCCACATCGATTGCAGGGGCTTGCCAGTGAACGCGTTCCTGTCCGTCCTCACCGACCTCGACCAGCTGGCGCTTGGCCGGGTAGGCGGCGACCGCGATCACATTTTCCGCGTGCACCGAGCGGGCCACGCGCAGGCGCAGATGGGCGAGCAGACTGTCCCGTTCGTCGGTGCCGTAGCGGTCGGATTTGTTCAATGCCAACAGTAGCGGGCGTTGTGTTGCGGCGAGGGTTTGCAGTGCCTCGAGCTCGTCGCGGGTGAGGTCGCCGTCGCAGACGAATACCACCAGATCGCTGACCTCGGCCACCTCGAAGGCAAGCCGCTCGCGTGCCTCGCCATCCAGTTCGTTGATGCCCGGGGTGTCGATCAGCACCAGGCCGTCGTGGCGGGCTTCATTGAGGGTGGCGTGCTCGGCGGTGGTGGTGGTGCCGTGCAGCACACCGACGCTGAACGCGTCGCGGCCCAGCAAGGCGTTGCCCAGGGCCGACTTGCCGGTGGACACGCGGCCGAATACCGCGACGTGCAGCTCGCCGCGTTCGAGTTTGTCGAGCATCTGCTGGATACGCTCGAAATCGACCGCCAGTTCGCGGCGGATCGAGTCCGGAATGCCCGGGTCATGGAGCAGGCTGCGCAGGCTCTCGGCCACCTGGCCTGGCCCGGGGCGGCGCTCACGCGGTGCCGGCGTGGCGATAGTGTCGGCAGGATCGCGTGAAAACCACCCTTTCAGGCGTTGCCAGAGTTTGTCGTTCGGCACGCGGCCGGCCGTCTATTTCTGTACCAACTGCAAATGTGCGGTGATCTTCACCACCGCGCCGATCACCGAGGTATCCGCGTACTCGCCACTGCCGACGCCGAAGTCCAGGCGTTTGACCTTGCCCGCCACGTCCAGCGTGGCGCCGGTACCCTGCGACCTGAACAGCACGCCGAGGCTGACTGGCCGGGTGATGCCACGCAGGGTCAACAGGCCATCGGCGATCACCTGGTTGCCGTCGCGATGGAAGCCGGTGGTGACGAAGTGGGCGGTCGGAAACCTGGCGACATCGAAAAAGGAGGCGCCGGGCAGCGCACTGTCCTGGTCGTGGTCGCCGGTGTAGGCACTGGCCAGGGTGACGGTCACATCGAACCGGGAGTCGGCGAGTTTGGCCGGGTCGTAGCGGATTGCGGCTGTCCACTGGTTGAAACGGCCATGGAAGGCGGCGCCCTGGTAGGTGCCGGTAAAACGCAGCTGGCTGAGCTTGGGGCGCACCGTGTAGTCGGTGGCGGCGGCCGTGCAGGGGAGCAGCAGCGCGAGCAGCAGGATGGCGACGAATTTCATCGGTGATCTCCTTCGGAAGTCGAACCGTTGCGCAAGCGCACGAATGGCAGCATCCGGCGTAGCACGTCGTCATTGTCCGCCAAATGGTGTTTCAGTGCTGCGCCGACATGCACAATCAGCACAGCCATCAATAGCCAGAACAGGTATTCGTGGGCCTCGAGTGCGAGTTTCGCCAGCTGCGCGTGCTTGTCTGCCAGTGCCGGCAGGTTGAACAGCTTGAACCACTGCAGGGGGTAGCCACTGAGCGAGTTGAACCACCAGCCACTGAGCGGAATCGCCGCGACCAGCACATACATCAGCGCATGGCTGATGGCGGCGATAACATGTTGCCAGCGCGGGGCTGGCTCATGCGGGGGCGGACGGTCGGCCAACCGCCATAGCAAGCGCAGCAGCAACAGCGCCAATACGGTGAGGCCGATCGATTTGTGCAGCGCGTATACATTGATCTTGCTCATCGAGGGTTTCATGCCGGTCATCAGCAGCCCCCAGACGCCGTTGCCGAGAATCCCCAGCACCATGATCCAGTGGAAGAACATGGCCATGGCGCCCCAGCGTTGCTGATCGTTGCGCAGACTCATCGGCGGTGAATCTCGTCCGGGATGGCGTGGTCGTCGCGGATGGCCTCGATCTCCAGCCAGATCGTCACCTGCTGGCCGATCGAGTTACGGTAGGCGGTGATGCCGAAATCATCGCGATTAAGGGAGAGGGTGGCGGAAAAACCCGCCACCGTGTGCAGGCCGTAAATGGTCGGAGCCAACCGGTTCAGGGTGAAGGCAATGCGGACCGCACGGGTGATGCCGCGCAAGGTGAGCTTGCCGTGCAGGATGCCGTGGTCTTTGTCCTTGCGTTCGACCGAGGTGCTGACGAAATGGGCGTAGCGGGCGCCGGCCAGGTCGAGAAGCGCCGGCTGCAGCACGGCCTTGTTCCAGTCGGCGTCGCCCATGTCCAGCCCGGCCAGATCGATGTCAACCACAGTAGCCGAGCGGCTCCAGTGGTCCGGGTCGAAGCGCAACCAGCCACGCGCGATGTGCAACCGTCCGAACGGTCGCGAATAGCCGTTGTGGCTGATACTGAAAAGGATCTGGCTATGTACTGTGTCGTAGCGGTAGGTGGCGCTTTTCGCATGGGCCATGGCGGGCAGAAGCAGCAGCACAAACAGCCAACAGCAGCGGAAATTTCGTTTCGCGGACATGCTGTCCAGTCTCGTCGATTGTCGGAACCTGCGCCAGCTCGGCAGGATGAACGGATCGTTTCGCCGCGAAGTACATGGACCCCTGGCGCAGCAGCTTCTCGACCCGCGAGGATTACCCGGTAGAGGACGGCGGCTCATCCCGCTTGCGCCAGGAATCGAGCGTCAGCGCGGCCAATTGGCGCAGGCGGGCATTGCCGGGATCGGTCAGCAGTGCCTTCATGCGGGTGCCGGCGTCGTGCTGATCGAGGCTTTGGCGTTCGGCCAGCGAGGCGGCCAATGCACGTCCCATGCTGTCGAAGATCAGCGCATACGCAAATGCATGCAATACCCCGCCACCAAGTGTGCCCAGGCCGGGGAACGCCTTCAGCGCGTTGCCCGCCACCGCCAGCACGATCGAGCTGCCGGTGCGAAGGGTCAGTCGCGCCTGGCGCACAAAGTCCTCGATCTGCACCTCGCTGGCCTTTACCCCGTAGAGGTGTGCCAGGTCGCGGGTGAGTCCGGTAGCCAGCACCCCCTGGATCACGAGGTCGCTGCCCGGCGCCACCGCGGCCATCGCGCCGACGATGGCGCGACGGGCATATTTGCGCACGATGCGCGTCGCCTCGTCGGCGCGGGTCTGCGCTTCCAGCGTGCCGGTACGTTCGTGCAGCCCGGCCAACACGGCGTGCTGACGCAAGTCCTCCAGTCCGTCGGCACCGGGAGCGAGGATGCTGTCCAAGGCTTCAAGCAAGGGTTCGATCGTCGGTGGGCGTTGGCGTTGGATCGACTCGATACGGCCATCGGCCAGCCGGCGCTGGAATCGTTCGCTGCCGCCACTGCTGATCGCCAGCACGGCGGCGCCGTGCGAGTGTCGACAAAGCCTGGCCAGCAACTGCTCGCGTTCGGCACTGCTCCACTGGTCGGCCTTGTTCAACACCAGCAACAGCGGTTTGCCGAAATCCGCCAGCCAGCGCAGTTCATCGGCCTGAGCACGGCTGAGGTCGCCGGCGCACACGTAGATGACGGCGTGCGCGCGCAATACTTCTTCGCGCGCCATGGTTTCATGGACCTCGCCACCGACCTCACGGTTGCCGGGAACATCGGTCAGCACCAGGGTGCGACCGTCCGGCAGCCGTGCATCGTGGTGACTGACCCGACGGGTGGTACCGCCGCGTACGTCGCTGGCCGCGTCCGCATGGGGCGCCAATGCCCGAATCAGGCTGCTCTTGCCAGTGGAGATTTCACCGAACAGTGCCACGTAGACCCGCGCGGTGCCGCGACGCCGATCAAGCTCGCTCAGTTCGGCGCTCAGGGTGCCGGTATCGGCGCCACGCTCATGCAACTGATCGATGCGTTGTTCCAGCGTGCCGCGATCGGGAGTCGCTGCCGCGCGGCGAGGTCGGCGTGGACGCAGCAACCACCACAGCACCATCAAGCCGATGCCCGCAAAGGCTGCCAGTGCGGTGCCCAGCGTCCACTGCAGCCAGCCGGGCAGTGCCAGAAACCGCTGTGCCAGGGCTAGTGCACGTTCTGCCGCCGCCAGCAGCAGCCATAGCAGCGTGGCGGCAGCCAGGGTGGTGAGCAGCAAGCGCAGGCGACGGGACATGCCGCCGATTCTAGTATCTCCGGCGACTGCCGACAGAGCTGATGCTCCTTAACCGGCCGGCATGGCGTTCGCAGCTTCGGTCGGGTTTTGGCATGATGCGCTGGGGTCAGGGGAGCTGTACATGTTCGGGACGTGGGTGCGAAACGCTGCCGTGGCGCTATGTGCACTAGGTCTCGGAGCCGGCGCGATGGCGGCCCCGAGGGGGCCACCGGCGACCTCGCCCCGGGGCGCTGCCGTTGCACCTCCGCCTTTGGCCACCCCTCAGTTTCGTCGCTATGGCGTAGTCAATGGCATGCCCAGCGGCACGGTTTACGCCGTGGCGCAGGATCGCCAGGGGCTGATGTGGTTTGCCACAACCAGCGGTCTGGTGCGATACGACGGCGTGGACTTCGAAGTGTTCCGGCACGCGCTGGATGATCCGCGCTCGATACCCGCCGGCGCGCTTTACGCACTCTACGTCGATCGCGACAACCATATCTGGGCCGGAGGACTTTCGAACGGACTGCTGCGGTACCGACCGTCGGACGGTCGATTTCGCCAGTGGCGGCACGACAAAGGCAATCCCGCCAGCCTGTCTAGCAACGAGGTCTGGAGCATCGCGCAAACCGCCGATGGCACGTTGTGGGTCGCCACCGAGGCCGGCCTTGACCTGATGCGGGCGGACGGTAGCGGTTTCGAGCATCTACCACTGGTGCTCGACGGTATGCGCAAGGCGTCGTTCGGCGAGGTGCGCGCCCTGTTGGCCGAACCCGATGGGCGTCTGTGGATTGGTACGGATCATGGGATTTATCTGCGCCAGCCCGACGGGGCGATAGAGCGGGTGCGCGTGGACCCGGCCTTCCACGGAGATCTGGGGAAAATCTGGCGCATCGAAGGTGGGGGCGGGAGTGCGGTTCGCATTGCATGCGATGGGGGCCTGCTGGTGATCGGTGCCGATGGCGTAGCTAGGCCACTGGCTGCCCACACCTTGGCGTCGAGGCGCATCCTCAGCAGCACCCGCGACAGCCACGGTCGGTTGTGGATCGGCACAGCTGACGGATTGCTGTTGGACAACCACGACGGACGCTTGCAGGCGATTGCCGGCCAACCCCTGTTGCCCGGTGGCTTGCCGGGAAGCATGATCTGGCAGACCCTGCTCGACCGAGAGGGCGGACTGTGGATCACCTTCGACGAATCGAGCATCGCTTATCTTCCACCGGGCTGGGACGGCTTTACCCGTTTCACCCATATACCGGACGATCCCACCAGCCTCTCGAATATCGGTGCCTCGACCATACTCACCAGTCGTGATGGCCAGTTGTGGGTCGGCGGTGACAACGGCTGGATCGACAAGCTGGACGTAAGCACCGGTGAGGTGCGGCACGTCGTGCAGGGTATCCACGGGCAAGTCGCGTCCCTGGCCGAGGATGCGCAGGGGCGATTGTGGATTGCGGTGCCGGGCGGGTTGCAGCTGTTCGAGCACGGCAAGCTCCGCAGTATCGATCTGGCGCGGGCGCAGATCACCCGCCCGGTGCTGCTCGCCAGCGCCGATGATGGACGTATCTACCTCGATTCATGGGGCGAGGGGCTATTTGCGATCAATCCGGGCAACCTCGCCATTACGGCCATTCCCCTGGCACTGGCCACGGACACCACGCGAATTCCCGAGCAGCTGACCTACAACAAGGGCAACCTCTGGTATGCCAGCAAAGGTGGTCTTTTCCGCCTCGATCGGGCTACCGGCAAGATGGTTTTCGTCGAGGGTGTACCGCACCAGGAGATTCTTGCCTTTGCCTGTGATGCCGACGGTTTCTGGACCGCCACTCCCCGCGTGCTCACCCATTACACCTATGCTGATGGCAAGGCCACGTGCATCGATGCCATCGACCTAGGTCACACGACGTTTGCCGCGGATCTCAATGCCTTGCATGTCGACCGTGAGGGCCAGCTTTGGGTATTCGCCAATCCGGGACTCTGGCGACTCGACGAACATCGCCGCCATTTCACTTCCTTCGGGCCCGCGCAGGGTCTGGCAAATACCGAATTCAGCGGTGGCGAGACGGCGGTGACGCCGGACGGGATGATCTTTGCGCCGAATACCGGAGGCGTGGTGGGTTTCCAGCCCAGGCGCCTGTTGCATCCCGATGCGGGCAAGAGCGTACCCCCGCTGTTGACGCTGACGGGTTTGACGGTACGGCGCCGCGGCAAAACGATTCCGCTGCCGTTGGACGCATTGCCGGTACAGGTCGGATGGCGTGACCGTGACCTGGCTGTGCAGGTACGTTTGACCTCGTATATCCATCCGGCAGCCAATGACTATCGCTTTCTGCTACGCGGCTTTGACAGCGACTGGGTCGATGTGGGAGCCCGCGGTCAGCGCGATTTTGGTGGGTTGGCGGCAGGTGATTACACACTCGATGTCAAAGCGGCCGGGGTGGATGGGGTATGGGGGCGTCTGGATGTGCCGCTGGCGATCCAGGTACAGGCGCCGCCGTGGACGCGCTGGTGGGCGTGGCTGGGTTACATGCTGTTGCTGGCTAGCCTTACAGGGCTGGCCATGCTGGGCTGGCGTCGGCGCATGGCGCAACGCCATCGACTGCAGCTGGCCGAGCAGCAACGGCAGTTGGCCGAGGCCGCCAGCGCTGCGAAGACCCATTTCCTGGCGACCCTCAGCCACGAGATTCGTACTCCGATGACCGGGGTAATGGGGATGGCGGAATTGCTGTTGAGCACCCCGTTGAGCCCGCTTCAGCACGACTACACGCGGGCGATGCAGCGGTCAGGCGGCATGTTGCTGAAATTGCTCGACGATGCGCTGGATCTGGCACGGATCGAAGCCGGGCGGCTGGAACTGGAGCCAGCGCCGTTCGACCCGGTGCAACTGGTTACCGATGTGGCAGAGGTCGAGCAGGGCCTGGCCCATGCCAAGGGATTGGATTTTCTGCTGGAGGTGGGCGACGATTTGCCGTCACGCGTGGTCGGCGATGCGTTGCGGATCAAGCAGGTTCTGCTGAACCTGGCTAACAACGCGCTGAAATTCACCGGTCAAGGCCGGGTGGTGTTGAGCCTGAAGCGTTGCGGCAGTAGCCGGGGACTGGTGTTCAGTGTCAGCGATACCGGACCGGGCATTCCCGAGGCCAGTCAGGTACGCCTGTTCCGGCGCTTCGAGCAGGAACGCGGGCCGCATCGCTCGGCCGGTAGCGGGTTGGGATTGGCCATCTGCCGTGAACTGGTTGACATGATGGAGGGCAGCATCGAGCTCGAATCGCGGCCGAAGCAGGGGTCTATCTTCCGCGTCCGCCTGCCGTTGACCGAGCCGCCCACGCCATCGGTGGCCTCGACAAGGGTCGAACATCAGCCGTATCGACTGCTGCTGGTGGAGGACGACGTCATCGTGGCGGCGGTGATCCGGGGCTTGCTGGAGCGTCAGGGGCATGCGGTCTACCATGTCGTCAACGGGCTTGCCGCCCTGGCTGAACTGGCCCACGACCGTTTCGACGCGCTACTGCTGGACCTGGATTTGCCCGGCGTTGACGGTTTTCAGGTTTCGCGACTGATTCGCCAACGCGAGCATGCCGGGCAGCACTTGCCGATCATTGCGATCACCGCACGCTCCGGTGGCGAGGACGAGGCATATGCTGCGGGTATGGACAGCTTTCTGCGCAAGCCACTGACCGGCGAACAATTGGAAGATGCACTGATCAGCGTGGTGATGACCGGGCCGCCGAAGGCTGGGGGAGTCGACCTCTGAGGCCCTGGTTTGCTGGCCGACTACATGTCGTTCTTGTGCAGCTCGAAGCCAAGCTGCTGATACTCACGCCAACGCAAGCGTGAACCCTCTCGCTCGCTCGGGTCGGCAGCGACCACTTCCAGTACCCGCTGGTAGCGACCAGCGGGGCAGCTTTCGCGAAGGTTGATCAGCAGGGGCCGATCAGGGGTTTCGATGCCTGGCGGCACGATCAACACCGCGGTGTCGACGTCATCGTCGTCGCCAGCCAGCTGGTGCGGGATCATGGCGTCCTCGTCGAATGCCCACAACAGATCGTCGATGGCCTCGGCCTGGGCGTAATCCCGTGCCAGGATCAGGGCCGGCTGTTGCGTCGCAAAGGCTTTTCTCGCCAGCTCGCACACCAGCAACAGCGGCTGTTCGCGGAAGCGCGGCTTGTCGATCAGGTAGAAGTCGGCGCGGGGCATAAGGCAGCAGTGAGTGAGGAAGCGTTGAGTGGTGAGAGGGGGCGTGGTGTCGGGGCGAGTGGTCGGCGGCTATCGCCAACCCTCACTCCTCGAAAGGCGAAAGTGAGTAGGAGAGCGTGGGTCGACAGGATCGGCGACGTTGGAGTCCTCGTTGGCTGTTGACTGCTGTTGCTCACTCCTCACTCCTAATTTACTCACTTCTCGCCCGGCCTCACTTCTCGCAGCGGTCGATCAGCCACTGCGCCAGCAGCGCGACCGGCCGGCCGGTCGCCAGGCCCTTGCGCCCTTCATCCCATGCGGTGCCGGCGATATCCAGATGCGCCCAGCGCTGGTCTTCAGTGAAGCGGGACAGGAAGCAACCAGCGGTGATCGCACCGGCCATCTTGCCGCCGATGTTGGCGACATCGGCGAATCCCGAGTCGAGCTGGGTCTGGTAGTCGTCCCACAGCGGCAGACGCCACGCGCGGTCCAGAGTTTGCTCGCCGGCTTCGAGCAGTTCGGTGGCCAGGTCGTCGTGCTTGCTCATCAATCCGGTTGCATGCTTGCCCAAGGCGACCACACAGGCACCGGTCAGGGTGGCGGCGTCGATGATGGTGTGCGGCTCGAAGGTGCGTGCGGTCCAGGTCAGCGCGTCACAGAGGATCAGGCGTCCCTCGGCATCGGTATTCAATACCTCGATGGTCAGCCCGGAAAGGCTGGTCAGTACGTCGCTGGGTCTGTAGCTGTCGCCGTCGGGCATGTTTTCCACGGCGGGTACCACGCATACCAGGTTCAGCGACAGGTTCATTTCCACGGCGGCGACGAAGGCGCCGAGCACGCCGGCAGCGCCACCCATGTCGAACTTCATTTCCTCCATGCCGGCGCCGGGCTTCAGGCTGATGCCACCGGAGTCGAAGGTGACACCCTTGCCGACCAATGCGTAGGGCTTGTCGCCGTCCTTGCCGCCGCGGTAGTTCAACACCACGAGGCGCGGCTTGTTGGCCGAGCCGCGCCCTACCGCCAACAGCGAGCCGAAGCCGAGCTTTTCCATCTCGACGTGGTCGAGCACGCTGCAGCTGACCCGCTCGCGACCTTCGGCAAACGTCGCTGCCTGTTCGGCAATATACGCTGGGTTGCAGATATTGGGCGGCAAATTGGCCAGTTCGCGGGCAAAACGCACACCTGCGGCGATCGCGGTAGCCTGGTCGAGGCCGATTTGCGCTTCCGGGGCGCCAGCCAGCGTCATCGTGGCCAGCTCCGGTTGGGCGGGTTTGTCACGCGGCTTGAAGGTGGCGGTGTAGCGGTAGGCGGCGTGATCCGCGGCCAACGCGGCGGTGCGCACCCGCCAGGCGCTGTCATGCCCCGGCACATCGACTTCGCTCAGCCACGACATCGCGTCGGCGATTGGGAGACGCCCCAGGGCACGCGTCGACTCGATGCAGATTTTCTGGAAGCGTGCCGCATCGAAGGATTTCTGCGCGCCCAGACCCACCACCAATACCCGTTTCGCCTTCACCCCGGCCGGTGCAAACAGCACGCTGGTGCTGCCAGCCTTGCCGCTGATGTCGCCGCTCTCCACCTGGCGCTTGATCAGCCCTTCGGCAGCGCCGTCGACGCGTGCCGCTGCACTGGTCAGGACGCCTTGTTCATAGACACCGATCACGACGCAGGCGGTATCGGCGGTTTCCGGGGCGGTGCTGGCAAGGCTGAACTGTAGTGTCATGAATTGTTTCCGATAGAGGCCCGGCGGCGGCCGGACAGGCTAGACTTGACGATTGTCGGCCGGATTGGCGCGGCGCAGTTATCACTCAAGTTTATCGCATGCTGAGCATTCTCGACCGCTATTTCCTGCGCGAGCTGGCGCAGACCATGGCTGCCACCATTGTTGTGCTGCTAGTGATTGTCAGTGGCAGCACGTTCGCGCAGGTGCTGCAACAGGTCACCAGCGGGAGCTTTCCAGCCAGCGTGATGTTTCAGGTGCTGGGCTTGCGCATGATCGATGGCTTGCCCAGCCTGCTGCCATTGGCCAGCTTCATCGGCGTATTGATGGGACTGGGCCGGATGTACCGCGAGAGCGAGATGCACGTGCTGTTTTCCTCGGGGATGGGCCCCTCGGGGCTGTTGCGCCCGGCTCTAATCCTCGGCGTCTTGATGCTGCTGCTCACGGCAACGGTTTCATTGTGGCTGGGCCCCTGGTCGGTGCGGACCAGCGACGCCATGGTGGCGGCGGCCAATCGATCGGTGGTTGCCGCTGGCCTGGACGCCGGGCGTTTCACCGAACTGCCGGGGCAGGGTGGGATCATCTTTGTCGAAAGTCTCAGCCGTGATGGCAGCAAACTCGGGCGTACCTTCCTGGCCGCACAGCGCATCAGCAGGGATGGCCATCCGCATCTGAAAGTGGTCAGCGCCGCGAGTGGCCAGCTCTACCAGGGGGGCAACGACGGCGATCGCTATATCGGGTTCAGGAACGGCTGGCAGTACGACATCCCACTGGATGCGGACAATTGGACGCAGATGCGGTATGCGCGCAACGACACCTCGCTTTCCAGCGTGCAGACGGGCGGCGATGACGATGATCCGATTCACGCCATGGACAGCATGGCGCTGGCCCGTTCGAGCGATCCGGCGGCTCGGGCCGAGTTGGCCTGGCGCCTCAGCGCGCCGCCGATGACATTGGTGCTGCTGTTGCTCGCCCTGCCGTTGTCGCGGCAGAGTCCGCGCGAGCCGCGCTATGGCCGGCTGCTGCTGGCGATGGCCAGTTTCTATCTGTATTTCCTGCTGCTGATGCTAGGTCGCAACCAGATCGGCAAGGGGCATTGGCACAACGATGCGCCGCTGTGGGCATTGCACCTGGTAGTGCTGGGGCTGGCCGGCTGGATGCTCTGGCGGCAGAACGCACCACGCAAGGCGCGTGCTGCGCTGACGGAGCGCACGGTATGAGTGCGTCTGGCTTCGGCGTGCTCAATATCAAACGGGTCGATCGCCTGGTCGCGCTGAGCGTGTTCGGCTCATTGTTGACGGTGTGGCTGGTGCTGACCGGGTTCGATGCGGTGACTCAGTTCCTGCGTCAGCTGAGCCATGTCGGAAGAGGGGGTTATACGCTGGACAAGCTGGTGGTCTACGTGCTTGTAACGGTGCCGCGCCGCGCGTACACCATGTTCACCTACGCGGCGGTGATTGGCGGACTGCTCGGCCTCGGCGGCCTGGCCAGTAGCGGCGAGTTGACCGCGCTGCGTGCGGCGGGGATGTCGCGATTGCGGATCGCGATGTCGGCCACCGGTGTCGTCGCGGTACTGCTTGTCGGCGTGGTGATCCTGGGTGAAACGGCCGCACCGTGGGGCGATCAGCAGGCACATGCCATGCAACTGCGCCGCAATGCCGGCAACATCGGCATGGCCAGCAGCAGTGGGTTATGGGCACGTGACGGCGACACCATCATCAATGCCAGGGCGGCGATGCTGAGCCAGCATACCGGGGTCAGCACCGTGCAATTGAATGACGTGCGGGTGTTTACCCTGACGCCTGATGGAAAAATCAGCCGTTTCCAGCGCGCGGCAAGCGCCGAGCATGAAGGCAGACAGTGGGTGCTGCACAACGTGCGCAGCACCGTCCTCGATGACACGGGTACGCATACCACCACGGCCGTCAGCCAGCCATGGCACACCAATCTCAATGCGCAGGTATTGGCGCAATCGGTAATCCAGCCACCCTATCTTTCGATGCGCGACCTGCAGCGGAACATGCGCTATCTGGAGAGCAACGGGGAGAGCCCGGGCAGCTATGCGGTGGCATTCTGGGCGCGCGCGCTGTACCCGCTCAACGTACTGGTGCTGGTGCTCTGCGCGATGCCCTTCGCTTTCGGCGCGTTACGTTCAGGCGGCCTGGGCAAGCGCATGCTGCTGGGCATGCTGCTGGCGATCGGCTGGTATTTTCTACAGAAGGTGATGGTGAATTTCGGCACGGTCTACGGTATGCCGCCGCTATTGGCCAATCTGTTGCCGGTGGTGGTGCTGGCCATGGCGGGCTGGCTGTATTTCCGGCGGCATGCCTGAGCTCTCGATTACCGTGGCACGCCACGATCCAATCCTTCGTCCAACCATGTTTACAGGAGACTTTCGATGTCCACGGTCGATTTGCGCAGCGACACCGTCACCCGCCCGACGGCAGCGATGCGGGAGGCGATGCTGCACGCCGAGGTCGGCGACGATGTCTATGGCGAGGACCCGACGGTCAACGCACTGCAACGGCGACTGGCGGACGACCTGGGTTTCGAGGCGGGCCTGTTCGTGCCCACCGGCACGCAGTCCAACTTGCTGGCCTTGATGTCGCATTGCGAGCGTGGCGACGAGTATCTGGTCGGCGCGGATGCGCACACCTACAAGTACGAGGGCGGCGGTGCGGCGGTGCTCGGATCGATCCAGCCGCAGCCGATCGCCCACGATGTCGATGGCAGCCTGCCACTGGACAAGCTGGCGGCCGCGATCAAGATGGTCGATCCGCATTTCGCGCGAACCCGGTTGCTGGCGTTGGAAAACACCTGGCATGGCCGCGCATTGCCCCTCGACTACCTGCAGGCCGCGCATGACTTCGCTGGTGAGCGAGGCTTGGGCATCCATCTGGATGGCGCGCGCCTGTTCAATGCCGCTGTAGTGTCTGGCGTACCGGCGCGGGAGATCGCCCGGCATTTCGACAGCGTGTCGGTATGCCTGTCCAAGGGACTGGGTGCGCCGGTGGGTTCGGTGCTGCTTGGTTCCTCGGCGCTGATCGAGAAGGCGCGGCGCTGGCGCAAGGTGGCGGGTGGCGGTTGGCGCCAAGCCGGTATTCTCGCCGCGGCGTGCCAGTACGCGCTGGATCATCATGTCGAGCGGTTGGCCGACGATCACCGCCGCGCCGCCGCGCTGGCCGAACGCCTGCGCGGCATCGCTGGCATCACGTTGCTCGGCCAGCACACCAATATGGTGTTCATCGATGTGCCCACCGAGCAGTTGCGTGCACTGGACACCCACCTGCGTGCCGCCGACATTCGTATCAGCATCGGTTATCTGCCCACGCTGCGATTGGTGACGCATCTGGATATCGACGATGAGGGCATCGAGCGTACGGTTGCGGCGTTCGCATCGTTTTTCGGTCACTGACCGGTCCGCGCCGCGCAACCGCCAAATCGGTCATGGGACAGGAGTGCCCCTTGGCTTCAGAAGATCGACAGCCCGGTCTTCGTAGTGAAACGTTCCAGTGCGGCACTGCCGGCCAGTGAATTGCCCTTGGCATTCAGTGCCGGTGACCAGACCGCCACCGCCAGACGCTCGGGAATCACCGCGACGATGCCACCACCGACGCCGCTCTTGCTCGGAATGCCGACGTGGTAGGCGAAGTCGCCGGCCGCGTCGTAGGTGCCGCAGGTCAGCATCAGCGCATTGATCCGCTTGGCCTGATCGGGAGACAGAATCCGCTCGCCCGTCCATGGACAGCGTCCCCGGTTGGCGAGAAACAGGAAGCCGCGCGCGAGATCCTCGCAACTCATTGCCAGCGAGCACTGGTAGAAATAAAAGCCGAGTACGTCGTCGATGGCATGCTCGAGGTTGCCGAAGCTGCGGATGAAATTGGCCAGCGCCGCATTGCGGAAACCGTTCGCCTGCTCCGACCTCGCTACTTCCGGATCGTCCTGCAGCGCAGAGTTGTCGGTCCAGCGGCGCACCGTGGCCAGCAATTCCCTACGGGGTTCGGCTAGCGCCCCCAGTACCACGTCTGCCACGACCAATGCACCGGCATTGATGAATGGATTGCGCGGCAGGCCATGCTCCAGTTCCAACTGCACCAGCGAGTTGAAGGCGTTGCCGGAAGGCTCCCGGCCAACCCGGCGCCACAGCTTGTCACCGATGGACTGCAACGCCAGGGTCAGCGTGTAGACCTTGGAAATGCTTTGCACCGAAAAGGCTTCGCCGGCATCACCGGCGCGGTACAGCTGGCCATCGAGCGTGACCACCGCGATGCCGAATTTCTGCCGCGGCACGCATGCCAGCCGCGGAATGTAATCGGCAACCTGGCCTTGTGCGAGCAGCGGCTGCACCTCGTCGCGGATTTCATCGAGGATGGTCTGGTAATCAGGCGTCATGCAGTACACCCGCCGTGAGTGGTCTCGGCGATGGAGAGGGCATCGGCATCACCGGTCAGGCGTTGTGGTCGAACTTGCGAATGAAGTTGCGCACTTGCGGATAGACCGTCTCGCGCCAGCGCCTGCCGCTGAAAATGCCGAAATGGCCCGCGCCTTCGATCACTTTGTGCTGGCGCCGCTTCGCCGGGATGCTGCTGCACAGATCATGCGCCGACTCGGTCTGGCCGAGGCCGGAGATGTCGTCCAGTTCGCCCTCGATGGTCAGCAGGGCGCTGCCGGTGATTGCGCTCGGAGTGACGCGTTCGCCGTCGATGTCCCACAGCCCGCGTGGCAGCAGAAACTGTTGGAATACGGTGGCGATGGTGTCGAGGTAGTAGCGCGCAGGCATGTCGAGCACGGCGTTGTACTCGTCATAGAACTTGCGGTGCGAGGCGGCGTCGTCGAGATCGCCGCGGACCAGATCCTGGTAGAAATCCCAGTGCGAGCTGAGGTGGCGGTTCGGGTTCATCGCAATGAATCCGGCATGCTGCAGGAAGCCGGGGTAGACCTCGCGGCCGCCGCCCGGGTAGTTGCTTGGCACGGTGTGAATCAGGTTGCCACGGAACCAAGACAACGGCCGCTCGGTCGCCAGGTTGTTGACGCTGGTGGGGTTGCTGCGCGGGTCGATCGGACCGCCCATCATGGTCATGCTGCGTGGCACAGGTTCACCGCGTGCAGCCATCAGCGACACCGCGGCGAGCACCGGCACGGTCGGCTGGCAGACCGAGATCACGTGCAGCGATTCGGCGCCGATATGACGGATGAAGTCTTCGACATACCCGACGTAGTCGTCGAGGCTGAAGGTGCCTTCGTCCGCCGGCACCATACGCGCATCGACCCAGTCGGTGATGTACACCTTGTGGTCGCTCAGCAGCGTGCGCACGGTATCGCGCAGTAAGGTGGCGTGATGACCTGACAGCGGCGCGACCACCAGCACTACCGGGTCGCTCTTCATCTTTTCGATGGTTTGCGGATTATCGCTGAAGCGCTTGAAGCGCTTCAGCTGGCAAAACGGTTTCTCCAGAGCAACCCGCTCGATCACTGCGATCTCGTGCCCATGAGCCAGCGCGTTGTGGATGCCGAACTCGGGCTTTTCGTAGTCCTTGCCCAGGCGGTGCATCAACTCATAGCCTGCGGCCATCCGCTGCGCGCCCGGGAGCTGCCCAAACGGGCTGCTGTTGTCGTTGAGCATACGTGCGCTGGCCTGCGCGAAATAACTCAGCGGGCCGAGGAAAGAGCGTTGCCATTCATGAATTTGATAGAGCATCGGTGGGTCTGATCCGTTGCCAGTTATCCATCCATCTTAGCGCCGATCGGACAAGCTGTGTTGCGATGCGGCAAAAGCCGGCGATGCTGCACGTTACGGCTGCTGTCGGCGAAAACGCTGCCCTGCGAGGGCAGCGGCGAACGGCGCCACCTCGAATCGATGCGGCGCGAACGGCAAGCAGCGGCCAGGTGTTGAAGCGGTCCGGCCCGATCAGCCGAGCGTGGCCCCACAGCACCTCTTAAGAAGAAACCCCGATTGGCACGAATCAGCGCGTGGTCGCTGGGGTAGGCAGCAGGCTCGGGTTCGAGCTGGGTTCGATCGAATCGTGACCGAGCTTGGCAAGGCGTGAAATCAGTCGAGCAGACGGATTTCGGTGGCGGCAACCATGTCATGCAAGGCGCGTCGGCGCGGATCGAACAGTGCAGTGGCAAACTCGCCAGCCCACACCGCGAGCAGGGTCCACAATACGGTCTGCAGACCGAGTGCCGGCGCCAGTGCCAGCAGCAGCAGGGGTGCTGCCGCGACCAGTACGCGGATCAGTGCCTGCCGCAGCGACGGCGTGCCGCCATCGGTGCGGGTGACCCGGATCCGCCACGGCCGCATGCCCAGGGTCTGTCCGCCATGGCGCCATGCACTGATGAAGTAGGCGGCCACCACCAGGGCTTGCAACGCCTGATACCAGATCGGGATCACGGTTTTTGCGCCGGTGCTGATCAAACGGCCACCGGTGGCCAGTTGGCACAACAGGCCGACAACCATGACCAGCGCCACCACGATCAGCAGGTCGTAGACGAGGGCGAGCAGGCGTCGCCACAACGGGCAGGGCAGGGTCGCGGCGGCTGGAATCATCGGCATGGGTGAACGGCAGCTTGCGTCGCGCGCGCGCAATGGCCAGCATCGGGTGCATGAAGAAGGATGCGCATCCCGCCAGTATCGCCGAAGCCGACCGCTTGAGCATCGCCGCGTTCTTGGAGCGCGTGTGGTCCGAGGACGGCCTGGCGGATCGTACGCTCGAAGCCTACCGGCGCGACCTGGAGGCGCTGGCTGGATGGCTGGCGCAGCAGGGCCGTAGCTTGCGCAGCGCGCGGCGCGAGGATATCTCGGCGTATCACGGGCGACAGCCGGCAGCGATCCGTTCGGTCGCCCGGCGCCAATCGACGTTCCGCCGCTACTATGCTTTCGTGATCCGCGACGAGCCCGGCTTCGTCGATCCCACTTTGTTGATCGAACGCCCCCGGCTGCCGCGCAGTCTGCCCAAGGCACTCGCCGAGCGCGAGATCGAGGGCTTGCTCGATGCGCCGGATACCGGCACCACGCTGGGTTTGCGCGACCGCGCGATGCTCGAACTGATGTATGCCTCCGGCCTGCGAGTGTCCGAGCTGATCGAGTTGCCGCTGGCCGCGTTGAATACGCGCCAAGGTGTGCTGCGGGTGACCGGTAAGGGTGGCAAGGACCGGCTGGTGCCGGTTGGCGATGTGGCGTTGGAGCATATCGGCAACTATCTGATTGCCGCCCGGCCAGCGCTGGCGAAGGGTCGCCAACCGGCGGCGCTGTTCCTAAGCCAGCGTGGCGAAGGCATGACCCGGCAGATGTTCTGGACGCTGGTGAAGCGCTACGCGCTGAAGGTCGGCATCAATCCGAAGCGAATTTCGCCGCACGTACTGCGGCACTCGTTCGCCACCCATCTGCTCAATCATGGCGCCGACCTGCGCGCCCTGCAGATGCTGCTCGGCCACAGCTCGCTGAGCACCACGCAGATCTACACCCTGGTGGCGAAAGAAGGCCTCAAACGCCTGCACGCACAGCATCATCCGCGCGGCTGAGAGTGACGTGGCCCGTCATGCGAGAATGGCGTCGTTTCACGGCGGTTGCGCCGAAGGACACCATCGAGTGAGATTGCAAATGTTGAAGAAATGCCTGTTGCTGCTATGCCTGGCCGCCTGGGGATTTGCCGCGGCGGCCACGCCGATCATCGGTCAGGGTGTGACGCCGGCTGCCGAGAAGATGGTGCGTCAGGCGGTCGCCCGTTTGGCGGCCAAGGTCGAGGTCGACTCGATCCGGGTGGCGCCGCTGCCGGGTTTTTATCAGGTGATTGCCGCCGGACAGTTGATGTACGTCAGCGCCGATGGCAACTATCTGATGAACGGTGATCTGCTGGATCTGCGCAGCAAGCACAACCTCAGCAAGGCGGCCTGGGCGCGTTTTCGCAAGGCCGAGTTGGCGACGCTGCCCGCCTCCGAGCGGATCGTCTTCGCCCCGGCGCACCCTAAATACACCATCAGCGTATTCACCGACGTCAACTGCGGCTTTTGCCGGGAATTGCACAAACATGTGGCCGCGTTCAACAAGGCGGGGATCGCGGTGGAATATCTGGCCTGGCCGCGCGAAGGCGTGACCACCATCTCGGGCCGACCGACGCCGACCTATACCGAGATGGTCTCGGTATGGTGCGCCGGCGATCGCCGTGCGGCGATGGCCGCGGCGATGCAAGGTCAGGCGCCGAAACCGGCAAGTTGTGCCAATCCGGTCAAACAGCAGTTCGCCGTGGGGATGAAGATGGGGGTCAACGGCACGCCCACGATCATTGCCGCCGATGGCCGTACGCTGGGCGGTTACGTCACCCCGGCGCAATTGCTGAAGGCGCTGCAACAGGGCGACTGAGGCCGGGGGCAGCCAGGTTGCCGCAGGATGACTGTGCGGTTATGCCGTCATGCAGCATTACGCTAGAATACGCGTTTCCTTCGCACAGCGCCGTATCCCCGCATGATCGCACTCGACGGGCAGAGCGCCCTCTCGCCGTTTCGTCTCGAACGCCTCAATGCCAGCCTGGATGCCTTGCATCGTGGCGTACGTGTCCAGGCGGCGTGGTTTGTCTATTTCATCGATGCCGCTGCTGCGCCCGAAGGCGAGCTGCGCCAACGACTGCTGGCCGTGCTCGAAGCCAAGGACAGCGTGCCGGAACAGGCCACGTTGTGGGTGGTGCCCCGGCTGGGTACGATTTCGCCGTGGTCGAGCAAGGCCACCGATATTCTGCATGGCGCCGGTTTCGACAAGGATTTGCGGCGGGTCGAGCGTGGCATTGCCTGGCAGGTGAGCGGCCTGCCGCCGATCGACGCCGCCGAGCATGGCGCCGTCATGGGGTTGCTGCACGACGCGATGACGCAGTCGGTGCTGAGCCGCATCGATGACGCGAAGAGCCTGTTCCTGGCGGGCTCACCGGGGGAGCTGGTGCATGTAGCGCTGGGCGGCGATCCGCAGGCGGCACTGGCCGAGGCCAACAGCCGACTGGGTCTGGCCCTGGCCAACGACGAGATCGACTACCTGGTGGATCGGTACGCCGAGTTGGGGCGTGATCCGACCGACGCCGAGCTGTTCATGTTTGCGCAAGCGAATTCCGAGCATTGTCGGCACAAGGTCTTTAATGCAAGCTGGACGCTGGATGGCGACGCCCAGGATCAGACCTTGTTCGGCATGATCAAGCACACCCACCAATGTTCGCCGGCACATACGTTGTCCGCCTATTCGGACAACGCGGCGGTGATCGAGGGCAGCGCCGGCAAGCGTTTCTTCGCCGATCCCGCCGACGGCGTATGGCGCGCACATCCGGAGCGCATCGACTATGCGATCAAGGTCGAGACGCACAACCACCCCACCGCGATCGCGCCGTGGCCGGGGGCAGCCACCGGTGCCGGCGGTGAGATTCGTGACGAAGGCGCCACCGGTCGCGGCGGCAAACCGAAGGCCGGCCTCACTGGTTTTTCGGTGTCCGACCTGCGTATCCCCGGGCACCCGCAGCCGTGGGAAGTGGATCGTCCGTTGCCACCGCGCATGGCCAGCGCCTTCGAGATCATGCGCGACGGCCCGCTGGGGGCCGCCGCATTCAACAACGAATTCGGCCGCCCTTGTCTGGGCGGCTATTTCCGCAGCTATGAGCACGAGACCGGCGAAGTCGGCGTGCGACGCGGTTACGACAAACCGATCATGCTCGCCGGCGGCCTGGCCAACCTGCGTGCCGGGCACGTGCTCAAGCGGCCGCTGCAGCCAGGCCACAAGGTCATCGTGCTTGGCGGCCCGGCGATGCTGATCGGGCTTGGTGGTGGTGCAGCTTCCTCGGTGGCATCGGGCGCATCCAGTGCAGAGCTGGATTTCGCGTCGGTACAGCGGGACAACGCAGAGATGGAGCGACGTTGCCAGGAAGTCATCGATGCCTGCTGCGCGCGCGGCGACACCAATCCGATCGTCAGCATTCATGACGTCGGTGCGGGCGGCCTGTCCAATGCGATTCCGGAGCTGCTCAACGACGCCGGCGTCGGCGGCACCATCGATCTGGCGAAGATTCCCTGCGACGACCCGCAGCTGTCGCCGATGCAGGTATGGAGCAATGAGTCGCAGGAGCGCTATGTCGTGGCGATAGCTCCGCCGCAATTGGCCGAGTTCGAGGCGATCTGCGTGCGCGAGCGTTGCCCGTATGCGGTGGTGGGCGAAGCGACCGCCGAGCGCACGCTGAAGCTGAACGATCCGCGCCGCGGCCTCAGCGTGATCGACCTGCCGATGAACGTATTGTTCGGCAAGCCGCCACGGATGCACCGGGAAGCGAAGCGCATCAAGCCGCGGATCGACCTGGTGCCCGATCTGTCCAGCATCGGCATGGACGAGGCGGTGCTGCGCGTGCTGCGCTTGCCCACCGTGGGCAGCAAGAGCTTCCTGATCACCATCGGCGATCGCACCGTCGGCGGGCTCAACCATCGTGATCCGATGGTCGGTCCGTGGCAGGTGCCGGTTGCCGACTGCGCCGTCACCATCGGCGATTTCGACGGCTACCAGGGCGAGGCGATGGCCATGGCCGAGCGCGCCCCGGTGGCGCTGCTCAACAGCGCCGATGCGGCGCGGCTTGCGGTCGGCGAGGCGATCACCAACCTGGCGGCCGCGGCAATCGATGGTCTGGGCGAAATCCGCCTGTCCGCCAACTGGATGGCGGCGGTGAACCATCCCGGCGAGGATGCCGCCTTGTTCGATGCCGTCAAGGCGGTGGGCATCGAATTGTGCCCCGCGCTGGACATCTCGATACCGGTCGGCAAGGACTCGCTGTCGATGCAGACCGTCTGGCAGGACGGCGATACGCCGCAGCGCACGGTATCGCCAGTGTCGCTGGTGATTACCGGTTTTGCGCGGGTCAGCGATGTACGCCGCACTTTGACACCGCAGCTAAGGCTCGATCACGGCGAGTCTGCGCTCTGGCTGATCGATCTGGGTGCCGGTCGTGATCGTCTGGGCGGCTCGGCGCTGACCCAGGTGTTTGGACGTGGCGGCGGCGTACCGCCGGATCTGGACGACCCGGCGCGCCTGAAGGGATTGTTCGAGCTGGTCCAGGAGGCGAATGCGGCGGGGCTGCTGCTGGCTTATCACGACCGTTCCGATGGCGGTGTCATCGCCACCTTGCTGGAGATGGCCTTCGCCGGGCATTGCGGGCTGGAGATTCGCCTGGACGGCTGGGCCGAGGCGACGCTGCGGGCCTTGTTCAACGAGGAGCTCGGTGCGGTGCTGCAGGTGGCCGAGGCCAACCGCGCAGCTTTCGAGGCGCTGCTGGTCAAGCACCGTCTGGCCAGCGTCAGCCACCGGGTTGGGCGCCCCAAGGAGAAGCTCGGCATCAAGCTGTTTCTTGGCGACGAGACGCTGTTCAAGTGGAACTGGAGCACCTTGTTCGCGGCATGGAACGAGACCAGTCACGCGATGCAACGTCTGCGCGACAACCCGGCCAGCGCCGATGCCGAGCAGGCCTGGCGTCGCGACGACACCGATCCCGGCATCACGCCCAAGCTGAGCTTTGACCCGGCCCAGGACGTGGCAGCCGCGTATATCGGCAAGGGCAGCCGGCCGCGTGTGGCGGTGTTGCGCGAGCAAGGCGTCAACGGCCAGGTCGAGATGGCGGCAGCGTTTACCCGCGCCGGTTTCGACGCGGTCGACGTGCATATGTCCGATCTGGCCGGTGGACGCGTGCAACTGGCCGATTTCCGCGGACTGGTGGCGTGCGGCGGCTTTTCCTATGGCGATGTGCTCGGCGCCGGTCGTGGTTGGGCGACCTCAATCCTCTACAACGGCATGTTGCGGGCGCAGTTCACCGCGTTCTTCGCTGATTCCGGCAAATTTGCGTTGGGCGTGTGCAACGGGTGCCAGATGATGGCCCAGTTGAAGGAGCTGATTCCCGGTGCGCAGCACTGGCCCAAATTCCTGCGCAACACCTCGGAGCAGTATGAGGGGCGCCTGGCCACGCTGGAAGTGCTCGATTCGCCAAGCCTGTTTTTCAGGGGCATGAGCGGGTCACGCATTCCGGTGGCGGTAGCCCACGGCGAAGGCCGGGTCAGCTTCCCCAATGCCTGCAGTCCGTCCAAGGCGAGTGCGACGGTACGTTTTGTCGACAACCGCGGCAAGCCGACTGAAAGCTATCCGCTCAATCCGAACGGTTCGCCCGGTGGCCTGGCCGGCTTTACCGCGGCCGAGGGGCGGGTGACGATTATGATGCCGCATCCGGAGCGGGTATTCCGCAGCGTGCAGTTGAGCTGGCATCCAGACAACTGGGGCGAGGACTCGCCGTGGATGCGCATGTTTCGCAATGCGCGCGTGTGGTGCGACTGAGCGTCCATGGCGGAGTCGACCGGCTACCGTGGAAGCTGCCAGACGCGCGTACCGTGGGTAACGTGCGTCCCGTGTGAGACAGGTTTGTTGCGGCGGGCGAGATTTTTACCGGGGCGGGTTGCGCATCACCTCGTGGATCGCTGAACGATGCCTCGGTACCCGTTCACCTGGCAGCGTCTATGGCCGGTCGTGCTGTGGATGCTCCTGCTGGCTCTGTTGCCGTGGTGGTTGGGGATGCCGGCGCTGCTTGGCTTGGCCGCGACCTTGTTGTTGCTGCAGCACCGCTTGTCCGAGCTGCATGCATGGGCGATTCGCCGCGGGCTACGCTGGGGCCTCTCGGGCGGGTTGATCGCGCTGCAGCGCGGTCTCGGCGGCAGCGCCACGGCCTGGGCCGTGACGCTGTCGGCCGCGTTGGCCGGCTATACCTTGCTAGTGGCCCTGGAAGGCTGGTTGGATCGGCGCTCGCGGCCGGCCCCTTCGCCGCCGCCGCCCGCGGCAGAATGGCCTGAACTGGCTATGGCGCCGGTGGGTCCATCGCCATCGATCGTCGAATTGTTGCCACCGCACTGGCAGTACGCCACGGATGGCTTTGTCGATCCGCGCGATGCCGCCGCGCTATACCGTGATGGTGACTATTATTTCAGCGGCGGGATGCGGATCGGCGCCGCTAGCGCGAAGCTGACATTCAGTCCCGATGGCCGCTGGTTTGTGGCCGCTCTGGCCGAGGGAGATGGCGTCGTGTTGTGGGATCGCGAGTTGCAGCTTGGTCATCGCCTTCCCGGCTGGACACTGTGTGGCTGGTATCAGCAGCAACCCTGGTTGATTGATCGCGAGGAGCAGATACCATGGCCGTTGTCGCAGGTGCTGGAGCGAATGGAACGATGAGCATTTTCGGCAACGACTCATCACCTCACGTCGGTACGCGAGTCGTTGCCGTAGTGGCTAGCCGATGTTTCTTCTCTATGCTGCGCCGCGCATACTCCTAACGTGCACACCTCAACCACTTCTCGCTCCCCTTTCGCGTTGGCGCTCAGCGTCATCGTGGTGTCGGCCGACAGTGGCCCCTCGCTGCGTGAGTGCGTGCGCCGCTTGCTGGTCAGCGAACTGGCACTGGAGGTGATCCTCGTCGACAACGGTTCCGAGGACGGTATCCCGGCGGCGATCGATCGGGCGTATCAGTCTGATTTGCGGCTTGCGGTGATCTACAATCGCGCCAATCTCGGTTTCGGTCCCGCGGTCAATCTCGGTGCCCGTCAGGCGCGCGGACAGGCCTTGCTGGTCCTCAATCCCGATTGCCTGGTGCAGGAAGACGACATCAAGCGGCTGCTGGCGGCCTTGGAGGGCAGACCGAAAGTCGGTCTGGTCGGTGCCGTGGTCTGCGATGCCGAGGGTCACCCCGACCCCGCTTCCCGGCGGCGCGACCCGCTGCTGCGGCGTGCACTGAAGAGCTTGTTCGGTCGCGCGGGCGAGGGCGTCAACATCGACGGCGAGATTCCCGCGGAATTGATCGAGGTTGAAGCGGTGTCGGGTGCGCTGATGCTGATGCCACGTACATTGTTCCAGCGCATTGGCGGATTTGACGAGGACTACTTTCTGCATTGCGAGGATCTTGATCTGTGCCGACGCGTGCGCGATTTCGGCTACAAGGTGATGCTGGCCGGCGACGTCCGTGTGTTGCACGGCAAGGGCGGGTCCAGCAAGCACCGCCCGGTGTTTGTCAGCCGCTACAAGCACCGCGGCATGTGGCGATGGTTTCGCAAGCACGACCCGGCCGCGCACAACCCTCTCCTGGCCGGCATAGTCTGGTTGGGAATCTGGAGCCATTTCGTATGGCAGATTCCAGGCCAGCTGTGGGGTCTGCGGCGCCAGCGCTGAAGCCATCGGGGGGGACACATGTTGGTTCGTGTGCGTGCCCTGGTAGTGGGCCTTGTACTGATCGCCGGTCGGTCTATATTCGCCGTTTCCTTCCGCACTCTAACCTGATGATCGAGCCTCGGCGTACCCGGTTTCTGGCCACCCTCGGCCTACTTGCGACCACCGCGGTATGGGGTTCGACCTTCGTGTGGATCAAGGACGTGGTCGGGCGCATGGCGGTGGCGGATTTCCTTGCCGTGCGTTTTGTCGTGGCTGCGCTGGCGATGTTGCTGTTGTTCGGCAGGCCGGTGTGGCGATTGCCGCGCCGCCAGTTGATGCGTGCGCTGCTGCTCGGGGTGGTCTACGGCGGGGCGCAGCTGCTGCAGACCTGGGGCCTGGCGCTGATCGCGCCCAGCGTCAGCGGCTTTGCCACCGGCATGTACGTGGTGTTTACGCCGCTCCTGGCCGGCGTGCTGCTGCGCCAGCGCATGCCGGGTATCGTCTGGTTAGCGGTGGTACTGGCTACGGCGGGATTGGCATTGCTTTCGCTCAACGGCTTTTCGATAGGGCGTGGAGTCTGGCTGACGCTGGGCTCCGCCATGCTGTATGCGCTGCACATCATCGGGTTGGGGCGATGGTCGCGCGCGGACGAGGCGTTTGGCATGTCCGCGATACAGATGGTGGCGATCGCCGCGGTCTGCCTGCTGGCCACGCTACCGCATGGGCCGGCACTGCCGCCTGATCGCGCGGCCTGGGCCGCCGTGCTGTACATGGCCCTGGTCGCCGGTGCCGGGGCGATGTTGATGCAGACCTGGGCGCAAGCGCATATCCCAGCCACGCGAGCGGCTATCGTGATGACCACCGAGCCCGTTTTCGCGGCTGCTTTTGCGGTGGCCCTGGGTACCGATCTGCTGACCTGGCGGATGGTGGGCGGCGGAGCGCTGGTGCTGGCGGCGATGTACCTGGTGGAGTTGCGGCCCAGCCGCAGCAAGGTTACCGGGGCGCTACCGAGCGAGGCAGTACATCACGAAGTGTGAGTCCTGGCGCGTGACTTGCGTTGGTGCGGCTGGATGGCGATTCGCGCCAGGTAGATCACGATGCCGATATTGCCCAGCAGCACACCGAGATTGATCCATCCGAAGCGTTGCACGGTTTCGTACAGCTCAATCGGAATCAGCGAGCCAGTGGCGATCACCGTGAACCATTCGGCCCAGTGCTTGCGCAGCCAAAGCCCGATGCCTTCGGTCGCAAACAGTGTGGCATAGCCGAGCGCGACCAGGCCGATCGCGACGAAACGGCTGGGGCCGAGTTTGGTCAGCGCATCCACCAGCTGCCAGCGCAGGCCGCTGCTGTTGGTCAGCGAGAGATGCCCAAGCCAGTGCACAGACGTTCGACATTGGCCTGACGCTCCAAGTGGAAGGACACGGCGGCGGCCAGCAGCATGCCTACGGTTTCGATCGCCTTGTAGATCGCAATAATCCGCAAGCCGAGGCTGTAACGGGTTTCCGGCAAGGCGGTCGGTTCATTGTTGCTGGGGCGTGGCTGGTCGGTCATGGAGGACAAGCAGGAAGGAATCGGCGATTGTGCGGGTACCCGGCCGATGATGCCAAGTCATGAGGGGTTGACGGGGTACACTGGACCAACTGCCGCTGATCTGGAGTTCGTCATGCGCGTATTCATGCGAAGAGGCCTGCTTGCGGTTCTGCTGGTCACCACGCTTTCCGCCAGCGCCTATCCGGGCCAGTTCAAAGACCTGCTGCAGCGGGCACGGCAGGCTGCGCAGTCAAACCCGAATACCCCGAAATTGGGTGCCGATCTGCCGAACAGCGAGATTGTCGCCGGCCTCAAGGAAGCACTGGCCAAGAGCACTACCAACGCGATCAATTCGCTTGGCCGCAACGGCGGGTTCTGGAACAACCCGAACGTGCGAATCCCTCTGCCAGGCAAGCTGGAACAGGCGGGAAAGCTCGCGCGCCAGCTCGGTCAGGGCGCCAAGGTCGATGCCTTCGCATTGAGCATGAACCGTGCGGCGGAAAAGGCGGTGCCGCAAGTGGCCTCCATTTTCGGTGACGCGATCCGCCGCATGTCACTGACCGATGCGCGCGGCATCCTGACCGGCGGCAATCATGCGGCAACCGATTACTTCCGTCGCGTTGCCGGCGACGCGCTGACCGCACGAATTCAGCCGATCGTCGCCAAAAGCACCGACAGCGTGGGGGTGACGCGCAAGTACAAGGCCTTTACCTCCGCCAGTCGCGGCAGTGCGCTCGGTGGCGCGCTGGGCTCATTCGGCGAGCTTGGCGGCAAATCCGGCAAGCACGGTGGTCGGCTCAATCTGGACAGCTACGTGACGGCAAAGACGCTGGACGGTCTGTTCAAGGTCATCGGCGAGCAGGAGCGATCGATTCGTCAGAACCCGGCAGCCCGAAGTACCGCGCTGTTGAAAAAAGTGTTCGGCGGCCCATGACGCCGTGGTCCACAGCCGTCCGGATGTACTGGACCCGGACTTGTGATCATGCTGGCCGGCCACATGGTTTGAGGTCGAGCCTGAGATCGGGAGGTAACCATGATCCGCGAAATCCTGAAAATGGGTGACCCGCGCCTGTTGCGTATCGCGCCGCCCGTACCCGATGCGATGTTGGGCAGTGTCGAACTGGATGCCCTGATCGCGGACATGTTCGAAACGATGCACGATGCCGGCGGTGTCGGCCTGGCCGCGCCGCAGATTGGCGTCGATCTGCAACTGGTGATCTTCGGCTTCGAGCATGCCGAGCGCTATCCCGATGCGCCCGCCGTGCCCCAGACGATCTTGCTCAACCCGGCGATCATGCCGCAGTCCCAGGATCTGGAGGAAGACTGGGAAGGTTGCCTCTCGGTCCCCGGTCTGCGTGGTGCCGTGAGTCGCTACAGCCTGATCCGTTATCAGGGCCTGGACCCGCACGGCACGCCGATCGATCGCACGGCCGAGGGCTTTCACGCGCGGGTGGTGCAACACGAATGCGATCACCTGATCGGCCGTCTTTACCCGTCGCGGATCACCGATTTCAGCAAGTTCGGCTATACCGACGTATTGTTTCCCGGCCAGCAACTGGGAGATGGCTGAGATGCGCGTGCTGAAAGCCGGCCACTTGGTCGGCCGGCGCGGCGGCGGCTGAGGCCAATCACCTGCTTGCGGCAGGTGGCGCATTTTCCGGCTTGGCGTGTGGAGGGCGACTTGAATCCGCGGGCCTCCGGCCCCGCCCCAACGGCACGCCGCCCGGTTATGCTGCGGCGTTGCCGATCTGGGGGACTCTGCAGACTGATGAATGTTTCCGAATCCACCGCGCCGTTGCGCGGCTTCCGCTATTACGACTTGTTGGTCGGTGGCATGGTCGCCGTCCTGCTGTGCTCCAACCTGATCGGCCCCGCCAAGGTCTGCACCGTGACCTTGCCGCTGTTCGGCACACTGACCTTCGGCGCAGGCAACCTGTTCTTTCCGATCAGCTACATCTTCGGCGACGTGCTCACCGAGGTGTACGGCTACGCGCGTGCGCGCCGCGCGATCTGGGCCGGCTTCGGCGCGTTGCTGTTCGCCACCTTCATGTCACAGGTAATCCTGCGCATGCCGGCCAGCCCCGATGAACCATTCAACGCTCAGCTGCAGCCGGCGCTGGAGATTGTTTTTGGCGGCACCGGGCGCATTGCGCTGGCTTCGCTGGTGGCTTACTGGCTGGGTGATTTCGTCAACTCCTTCGTGATGGCGCGAATGAAGCTGCTTACCCGCGGCCGCTGGCTGTGGACCCGCACGATTGGCTCCACCTTGTTCGGGCAGGGCGTGGACAGCCTCACCTTCTACCCGATCGCCTTCATCGGCCTGTGGGAAAGCCAGACGATCTTCAAGGTGATCGCCTTCAACTGGCTGATGAAGGTCACCGTGGAGGTGGCGTTTACCCCCCTCACCTATGCGGTGGTCGGCTTCCTCAAGCGCCGTGAAGGCGTGGACACCTACGACGAACACACGCACTTCAACCCGTTCAGCCTGAAGGACGAGGGTGAGTTGCGACGGTACGAGTGAGTAGGTCGGCCGATAGGTACCCGGTAAAGTCGACACGCTGCCGACAGGGGCGACGTCCGTGAGGCCCACTACGCAGGAATGGCAATGCCAGCTCTGGCCGGCTCAGCGACGCAGTGCGTTGATCGCATCGCGCAGGTGCAGCGCGGCGGCGCGCGCGGCTTGGGCAAAATCCTCGCCGCTTCCAGCGTAAATGATACCGCGCGATGAGCTGATCATCAGGCCGGTGCCATCGGAGGTGCAGCCGTGGCGCAGTACGGCTTCCACATCGCCGCCCTGGGCGCCGATGCCGGGGACCAGCAGTGGCATGGTGCCGATCAGTTGGCGCACCTGCCCCAGCTCCTCGGGCCAGGTGGCGCCGGTGACCAACGCGCAGTTGCCGTGCTCGTTCCACTCCCGCGCGATGGTCGCGGCGACGCGCTGGTACAGCGGGCGACCGGCGCTGACCTCGTCCTGCACGATCAGGTTCTGGAAGTCGGCGCCGCCGGGGTTGGAGGTGCGGCACAGCAGGATCACGCCCTTGTCGGCGCGATCCAGAAAGGGCTGTACGGAATCACGGCCGAGGTAAGGGTTCAGGGTGACCGCGTCGGCCTGATAACGATCGAACGCTTCGCTGGCGTAGTGCTGGGCGGTGGAGCCGATGTCGCCGCGCTTGGCGTCGAGGATAACCGGCACGCCGGGATGCTTTTGGTGGATATGCGCGATCAGCCGTTCCAGCGCCTCTTCGGCACGCAGCGCGGCGAAGTGCGCGATCTGCGGCTTGAAGGTGCAGGCCAGGTCGGCGGTAGCATCGACGATGGCGGCGCAAAAGGCGAACACAGCATCGGGCTGGTTGCGCAAATGTGCGGGGAATTTCGCCGGCTCCGGATCGAGGCCGACGCAGACCAGCGAGTCGTGACGATGCCAGGCCTGTTGCAGGGACTGCATGAAGTGCATCGGGCGTCTCCGTTGGAGAAGAGAGGGAAAAGAAGTGAGGAGTGAGAGAAAGCAGCAGTTCGCAGGTTCTCCAGCCCTCCTCCTTTCCTTACTTTTCGATAAGCGGGCGTGAGGGGAAAGTAAGGAGGAAGAAAGAGGCGTGCGTCGATGAACCGGCTTTCTCTCACTCCTCACTCCTCTCCGCTCACTCCTGCTCTCAAGCCAGCTTCTTGTACTTGACCCGATGCGGACGTGCGCCTTCCTCGCCGAGGCGGCGCTTCTTGTCGGCTTCGTACTCGTTGTAGTTGCCGGGGAAGAATTCGACGTGGGAATCGCCTTCGAACGCGATGATATGGGTGGCGACGCGGTCGAGGAACCAGCGGTCATGCGAGATCACCATCACGCAGCCGGGGAATTCCAGCATCGCGTCTTCCAGCGCGCGCAGCGTGCCTACATCCAGATCGTTCGAGGGTTCATCGAGCAGCAGCACGTTGCCGCCCTGCATCAGGGTCTTGGCCAGGTGCAGGCGACCGCGCTCGCCACCGGACAGGCTGCCGACCAGTTTCTGCTGGTCGGTGCCCTTGAAGTTGAAGCGGCCGATGTAGGCGCGCGACTGCAACTCGTAGCGACCGATGGTGATGATGTCGGCGCCGTCGGAGACTTCCTGCCAGACATTTTTCTTCGGATCGAGGTTGTCGCGTGACTGGTCGACATAGGCCAGCTGCACGGTGTGGCCGAGCTTCACTTCGCCGCTGTCGGGCTTCTCCGCGCCGGTGATCAGCTTCATCAGGGTGGATTTGCCGGCGCCGTTGGGGCCGATCACGCCGACGATGGCCCCGGGCGGGACCTTGAACGACACATTGTCGATCAGCAGGCGATCGCCGAACTGCTTGGAGACGTTCTTGAACTCGATCACCTCCTGACCGAGGCGCTCGCCCGGCGGGATATACAGCTCGTTGGTCTCGTTGCTCTTCTGGTACTCGACCGAGTTCAGCTCTTCGAAACGGTTGATACGCGCCTTGCCTTTGGACTGACGGCCCTTGGCGGCGGAACGCACCCATTCCAGTTCGCGCGCCAGAGCTTTCTGTCGCCCTTTTTCGGCGGCCTCTTCGCGCGCCATGCGCTCGCCTTTCTGCTCGAGCCACTCGGTATAGTTGCCCTTCCACGGAATGCCGCGGCCGCGATCGAGTTCCAGGATCCACTCGGCGGCGTTGTCGAGAAAGTAACGGTCATGAGTGACCGCCACCACGGTGCCGGGATAGTCATGCAGGAACTGCTCCAGCCAGTCCACCGACTCCGCATCGAGATGGTTGGTCGGCTCGTCCAGCAGCAGCATGTCCGGCTTGGATAGCAGCAGGCGGCACAACGCCACGCGGCGCTTCTCGCCACCGGACAGGGGCCCGATCATAGCGTCCCATGGCGGCAGGCGTAGCGCGTCGGCGGCCACTTCCAGCTGGCGCTCCAGCGCGTGGGCATCGTTGGCGGCCAGCAGATTTTCCAGTGACTCCTGCTCCTTGGCCAGCTTGTCGAAGTCGGCGCCTTCCTCGGCGTAGGCGGCATAGACCTCTTCCAGGCGTTTCTGTGCGTCCAGAATTTCGGCGACACCTTCTTCAACCGCCTCGCGCACGGTCTTTTCCGGATCGAGCTGTGGCTCCTGCGCCAAGTAGCCGATCTTGGTGCCGGGCTGCGCGCGCGCCTCGCCCTGGAAGTCGGTGTCTACCCCCGCCATGATTTTCAGCACGGTGGACTTGCCCGCGCCGTTGACGCCGAGTAGGCCGATCTTGGCGCCAGGGAAGAACGACAGTGAGATGTCCTTGATGATCTGCCGCTTCGGCGGGACGATCTTGCTGACCCCGTTCATGGTGTAGATGTATTGCGAGCTCATGGAATCTCCGAAGACGTGTTCCGCGCCGCCGGTTGAGGTCGACACAGGAAAGGAAAACGCCAAACCCCGGATTATAACGGGTTCGGAGTTGTCGCCGAGAATCGCACCGAAGCTGTTTTCCCTCGCTGCCCGCCCCCGGCCATGTCGCCGCTGCCCTGAGGCCATGACGGCTCGGCATGCTTAGCCGATCCGGGGCAACAGGGGAGGTGACGTCATGAGCAGCGGGCTCGCCCGAACATTGCGACTGGCGTTCGGTCGGCGGGTGGTGGCGTGGGATCTGCGGCTGGGCCGCAGGGTGCGACGCCATGGACGCGGCGCAGTGGCGCTACATGAATTCGTCTGTTTCGGTTTCAAGCAGGCCTCGGCCTGTCTGTTCGGTGGTCTGATGGTGGCCTTGCTGCTGGTCACCTGGCGCTGGTATCCCGTGCAGGCGGCGCTGACCCGCTACGATTTTCTCACCCTTGCCGCCCTGGGCATCCAACTGGTGCTGATCGCCAGCCGGCTGGAGAGCGTCGAAGAAGTCCGGGTGATTCTGCTGTTTCATCTGGTCGGTACGGCGATGGAAGTGTTCAAGACATCGGTGGGTTCGTGGAGCTATCCCGGCCCGTCAGTGCTGCATCTGGGCGCCGTGCCGCTGTTTACCGGTTTCATGTATGCGGCGGTGGGCAGCTATATCGCGCGCGCCTGGCGGTTGTTCGACTTTCGCTTTGTGCGGCACCCGCCGTTCGGGGCCACGGTGGTGCTGGCGGTGGCGATTTACCTGAATTTTTTCAGCGATCATTTTTTGCCGGATATCCGTCCGTTGCTGTTTGCAGCACTGCTGCTGCTGTTCGGCCCTGCCTGGGTGCATTACCGCATTCGTCGGGTACACCGCCGGATGCCGCTGCTGCTGGGGTTTTGCCTGGTCGCGCTGTTCATCTGGCTGGCCGAGAACCTGGGCACCTATTCCCGTGCCTGGCTGTATCCGGCGCAGCGCGCCGGCTGGAGCATGGTGCCGCCGGGCAAGCTGGGTTCGTGGTTGTTGCTGATGGTGATCAGCTACGTGATGGTGTCGGGGGGAACAAACAAACGGGGATGTGTCGCCCCCGGGGAGAAAGGTGTGGGGGGGGCGCATGGCGGGTG
>JASBTI010000016.1 GCA_030148505.1 Rhodanobacter sp. | reverse complement strand
GTGCACAGGGATGCGGATGGTGCGCGCCTGGTCGGCGATCGAACGGGTGATCGCCTGACGAATCCACCAGGTGGCGTAGGTCGAGAACTTGTAGCCGCGGCGGTATTCGAACTTGTCGACCGCCTTCATCAGGCCGATGTTGCCCTCCTGGATCAGGTCCAGGAACTGCAGCCCGCGGTTGGTGTATTTCTTGGCGATCGAGATCACCAGCCGCAGGTTGGCCTCGACCATCTCCTTCTTGGCCCGGCGCGCGCGCGCCTCACCGCTGGCCATGGCGCGGTTGATATCCTTGATGTCGATCAACGGCAGGAACAACTGGCGCTCGATGCTGGCGAGTTTCTCCTGCTCGGCGTCGATCGCCTCGCGGTGGAGCTTGATGTTCGGTGACCATTTCTGCCGCTTGCGGCTGAGCTCGGCCGCCCATTCGAGGTTGCCCTCGTTGCTGGGAAAGGTCTTGATGAACTCGGCCTTGGGCATCTTCACGCGCTTGACGAAGATTTCCATCAGCACCCGCTCGTGATGGCGGATGTCGCCGACCACCTCGCGCAGCTTGCGCACGAAGCCGTCGATCAACGCAGACGGCAGCTTGAGCTTGAGGAACTCCTCGGCCATCTGGTCGCGTAGTTTGACGATTTTCTTGTCGGTGATGCTGGCAGCCTTCGGTGCCGCCTTCTGGAACTTGGCGTAGTAATCGCGCAGCAGTTCCATCCGGCGCTTGACCTCTTCCGGATCGGGTCCGGTTGGGCCGGCTTCCTCTTCTTCCTCGTCGTCCTCGTCGCCGTCGGATTCCTCATTCGGGTCCGGCTCCGGCGCCAGGGCGGCGGCGGCTTCCTTCTCCTTGCGGGCGATGTCGGCGGCCTCTTCCAGATCGAGGAAGCCGGCCAGGATCTCGCTGAGCCGGCGCTTGCCGTCCAGGTGCTGGTCATACTCCTCCAGCAGCAGCTCGATGGTCAGCGGGAAGCTGGCCAGCGCGGTCTGCACTTGGCCGAGGCCCTCCTCGATACGCTTGGCGATGGCGATCTCGCCCTCGCGGGTCAGCAGCTCGACCGTACCCATCTCGCGCATGTACATGCGCACCGGATCGGTGGTGCGACCCACTTCGGCGTCGACGGCGGAGAGCAACGCCACGGCTTCTTCGGCTGCCGCCTCGTCATCGGTGCTGCCGTCGGCCTTGTCGGCCACGGTGTCGCCGTCGGGGGCGCTGTCGTGCACCTCGATGCCGACGCCCTTGAGCACCGCCATGATGTCTTCGATCTGCTCCGGATCGACCACGTCGTCGGGCAGGTGATCGTTGATTTCGGCGTAGGTCAGATAGCCCTGCTCCAAGCCTTTGGAGATGAGCGCCTTGATTTCCAACTGTTGCTCTTGGGGAGCTTTGCTATTCATTAACCGACCACCGCAGGGTGCAAGAACCGGACATTATAACGATGTGCTGCTTTTTTGACCAGTTTTCAAGTGGAAATTTTTCCAGTGGGTCTACGCAAAAATCGCGCCAAAACGCGAGCTTGCGGGACGCACGGGATGGCGAAGAGACAGGTCTTACCGTGCAACTTAGTCAACCGGTGTCGAGTCGAAACGTTACCGGCCCATCATTGACCAGATGAACCATCATATGGGCACCAAAACGGCCACTTTCCACCCCCGGATGCGCGGTCCGCGCAAGCGCCAGCAGGCGTTCAAACCAGCGCCTTGCCATCTCGGGGGGCGCCGCCGAAGTGAAACTCGGTCGCATCCCGGCACGGGTGTCAGCCGCCAGAGTGAACTGGCTGACCAGCAGCAAGCCCCCACCGGTATCGGATAGCGAGCGGTTCATGCGGCCGGCCTTGTCGGCAAATACCCGATAGCCCAGCAGACGCTCAAGCATGCGACGGGTCTGCAACTCGCCGTCGTCCGGCTGTATCGCGACCAGCGCAAGCAATCCCTCGCCGATTGCCCCGACCACCTGGGCGTCGACCTCGACACGGGCGGACTGGACGCGCTGGATCAGGGCAATCATGGCGATGGCGACGGCATGGCGGGGCGCCAGCATAAATCGCCCGAGGCGACCGGGAAAGTGGTCCGCGCCAACACCATGCGTTCGTGGATTCCGCAGTCGCCCCGTAAACTGTAGGGATGCGCGCCGACATCTATTTCCTCTACCTGCTTTTACGCCTGTTCGGCCAGCTGCCGCTGCGCGTGCTGCATGGCATCGGCAGCCGTCTGGGCCGCTGGGTGCTGTGGCGCAACGGTCGCATGGTGCGCGATACCGCGGTCAACCTGCAGCTGGTCTGCCCACAGCTGGACGAAAGCGCACGGCGCAAGCTGTTGCGAGAAGTGATGATCGAGAGCGGCAAGTCGGCCAGCGAGCTGATCAAGATCTGGGGCGGCGGTGCCGACCACGCGCTGGAGCTGGTGCGCGAAGTACACGGTGAAACGTTGCTGGATACCGCCTTGGCCAGCGGCAAGGGTGTGATTATCGCCGCGCCGCACCTCGGTTGCTGGGAGCTGCTGAACTACTGGCTGTGCCGCAAGACTTCGATGGCCATTCTTTATCGACCACCACGCATGGCCGCGATCGAAGGGCTGTTGCGCAAGGTCCGCGGTGCCCTGGCGCCGGAACAGGTACGTGCCGCCGGCGCCGGCGTTCGCACGCTTTACAAGCGACTGGCCGCCGGTGGCACGGTGGGTATCCTGCCCGACCAGAAGCCGCGGGCGGGCGAGGGCGAATTTGCACCATTCTTCGGTCGCGAAGCGTTGACCATGGTGCTGTTGCCGCGGCTGGCGGCGCGCACTGGCGCGACCGTGTTGTTCGCCTTCGCCGAGCGGCTGCCACAGGGTGCAGGCTACCGCATACGGCTGCTGCCGGCACCGGCCGGGATTGCCGACACCGACCTCGCCGTTGCCTGCGCCGCACTCAACCGCGGCGTGCAATCCTGCGTCGAACTGGCGTTCGCCCAATACCAGTGGCAATACAAGCGCTTTTCCGCCGACGACCGACCAAGCCCCTACGGCTGACCCGGCGGACGGCTACGACGGCGCTTTGTGCAGACGGCGCAGGAACACGCTCATTTCCTTCTCGGCCTGCTTGTCACCGCGCCGCTTGGCGACGGCGATGCCCTGAGACCAGGCCTCGGCAGCAGCATCCGGCTGGTGGGTCTCCAGACACAGCTTGCCCAGCAGTTTCCACGCCGCCGAATACTCCGGGTCGAAAACCAGCGCGCGGCGCAGTTCGCCGATCGCCGCCACCGATTCACCGCCGGCATGCAGCGCATTGCCCAGCGAAAAGCGCAACAGCGCGCCATCGCGCGGTCCGCCACATTGCTGGCGCAGACTGGCGATCAGCGCGGCGCTCATGGCTGGCCACCGTAGCGCCACTTGTCGGGCGGATAGATCTGGGTCGGCTGCGGCGGCTCGGGCGGCGTGTGTCCCGCCCGCAGGTCGGCCAGCGACCGTGCCGGCCAGATCACCAGCCAGCCGGTGCGAAACGGCTGCACCAGCAAGGCATAGCGCAGGTCATCAGCGTCGAGGGTGGCCGCGTGTGCCACGATTACCCCGTCCGGGTGAGCGCGGGCGAATGCCTGCAGCGACTCTCCTTCGTTGAGGCGGACAATCGGGTGGCGCAGGCGACCGGCAAAATGAAACTGCCCGGCATAGTCACCCAGATAGCCGATGGTTTCATGCATGTTCTCCGCGTCATGCAGCAGACGCGCCGACGGGCGCAGATCGTAACGTGGCCACAGCGTCAGCGTGAACAAGCTGTTGAGGGTCAGTGCGCCGACCAGGCCGGCGACCGCCAGCCGCCGCAGTTCGCCGCGACCACGCAACAGCAGCAAGCCGCCCAGCAGCAGGAAGACCACGCTGAAATAACGGCTGTACGGCGCCGCGGCGGCCGGCCAGTCGCCGCGCAGGTGACCCGCAGCCACCAGCAACGGCAGCACAAACAGAAACACTGCCAGCGCGAGCGCAGCCAACGCCAGCGGCCAGGTACCAAGCCAGCCGTTCGTCGCAAGCGCCGGGCGCCGCTCGCGCAATACCGCGATCGCTGCTGCCATCAGCAAGGCCACGCCACCGAGTTCGGGCAACGGGTAATACAACTGCTTGCCGCTGATTAGCGAGAAGCTGACCAACACCGGCAACAACCAGCACAGCGCAAAGCGCAGACCCGACTCCAACGGCCGGCGCAGAGTCGCCAGGGCCACCCACAGCCGCGGCCACAGGCTGAACGGAAACAGCAGCACCGGCAGCGCCATCAGGTACCACCAGAAGGGCCGCGCGTGGCTCTGCAGATCCTGCGCCTGCGGCAAACCGTCGACCATACGGCCAGCGGTTTGGGTGAAAAAGAGCTTCTGCCGATACACATCGCCACCGGCAATGCCGGCGGGCAATGCCCATGCCAACAACATCCCCGCGCCAAGCAACAGCGACAGCGCGCCCCCGCCGTACCAGCGGCCACGATGCTGGCGCGCCCAGTCGCTCCACAGCGGCCCGAGCAGCCACGGAAACACCACATGCAGCAGCATCACCGGTCCCTTGGTCAACAGCCCCAGCCCAAGGCACAGACCAAACAGCCACCAGCGCGGCTCGGCCCGATGCGGTTTGGGCGTCAGACACAACAGCGCCGCCAGCGTCCATGTCGACAACAAGGTGTCGTACATGATCTGCAGACCGAACAAAAACGCATAACCCAGCGCCAGCAGCATCCACGGTGCCGCCCGCGCCATCCAGGGACGCTGAGGAAACAGCCGCCGCGCCAGCATGGCGACCAACACCAGCTGAGTGCCACCGAACGACACTTCCAGCAGCCGTGGCCAGATATCATTGACGCCGAATACCGCCCAACCCGCCTGGATCATCCAGAACAGCAGCGGCGCCTTCTCGCTGTAGGGCTGGCCGTTGATATGCGGTACCAGCCATTCGCCGTGCACCCACATCTCCCACGCCACCGCCAGGGTGCGCGTGGAATACAGCGGCATCGGGCCATGCGAAAAGATCGCCAGCAAGGCGGCCAGGGTCCATAGCGGTAGCCACGGCCACAGAGCACGCCATTGTTCGGAACGACTATAGGTGTTCGGCAACACGGACAGACCCGTAATGTGAAATCGCCGTTATTCTACCGCTACGCCGCGTGCGTCCCTCGTGATCAGCGCCGCAACCCGGCCGGCCCCCAGTAGCCGATCCGTCGACGGATCTTCAGTTTGCGCCAGAGATTGAGCGGTTTTCGCCGCGGGTTCCTCGCTCCGCCAGCGATGAAGGCGTCGATCGCCTGCAGCACCCGTTCGCTGGAACGGCCATCGCGGTAGGGGTGGATCGCATCGGCATAGTCGCCAATCGCCTGCAGCAAGTCGGCGGGACGTGCCAGCGCACGCTCGATCGCCGGCTCGAACTGCTCCGGCGAGTCGATATCGATCAACTGCGGACCCGGGCGGCGGTTCTTGAAGGTCACCACCGGCTTGCCGGTAAGCAGAAATTCGTTCAGCGCCGATGAGGTGTCGGAGCACATCAGGTCGACCTGCGGGAACAGTTCAAGGATATTGTCGTTGTCGGCAAAGCGCAGGTAGTCATTCTGCAAGGCCTTGAATTTCGCTACGGTCGCCGGATCCATCTTGGGATGAAAGCTGACGATCCAGCGCCAGCGGCCACTTTGCGATAACCGCTTGACCTCCTCGTACAAGGTTTCGGCGGCGCTCCAGGACGGGGAGAAGGTCGAGTGATACAGGATCACCGGCGGCTGGCGCACCGCCGGTAGCGGCCCGGCGATCTCGCGCATGAACGGATCGAGCTTGGGCCAACCGGTTTCCATCACGGCGAAGTGCCCGAGCCGGGCTGCCACCTCGCCAAACGCCTTCGTGTCGCGCGGCCCGGTGGTGCAATATAGGTCGAAAAAGCCGCGGATATAGATATGCCTGGGTTTGCCCGCATCGAAGCCGTGGAAGGTCTCGACCTTTACCCCGGGAAAGAAATGCGGCACCGCATTGCTGGAGGTGATTACCGCGATCGGCTTCCAGGCGCGTACCTCGGCCACCGTCAACAGACGCTCGCCCTCGATCAGATCCTCGGCGCCGGGACCGTCAAAAAACCACGCCGCCTCGCCGCCTCGGGCGCGGATCGCCGCCTGCAGCGGTCGCAGGATCGCCAGCGCATAGCGCTCGGAACCGTAAAGGAGATAGTGCGGGTTGGCAGGCATGGGAGGTAGGGCGTCTTTCGCTGTGCTGGGTGGAGTTTAAGACAGGCGCCGATCCCGCGCCTCGACGTTGCGCGAGCGAGGCGGCTGCCTGCCCTGCGGAGTCGCAACGCGTCATGCCCCGGACCACTGCACGCTCAGCGATCGAGCAGGTGTTTGTGCAATACCTCGCTGGCGTCGGCGACGGAACGCCTATGGTTGACCATCTCGTAGTAGCGCATGCGCTTGTAGATCGCGTAGCTGGCTGCGGTATGCGCGATCACGAAGCCACGCCAGCCGTCGAACATCGCCAGCCGGAAAACGTAATCTTTGAGGAAGGCCAGCGCAAATACCAGCGGGGTTTGCCACATCCGCAGCGGCCTGCCCTTGTCCAGCCAGTCGCGGCATTTCAGCTCGGCATAGCGCAGCACTTTCAGTTGTTTGTGGGCCAGGGTCGGGTTGTTGACGTGGTTGAACGGCGCGCGCAAGGTCGGCGCCGTGCCGTCGAAGCGCAAGGATTCATGCACCCTGGCATCACTCCAGCGCGCACGATCCCGGTGATAGAGCCGCGCCAGCCGCTCACCGACCGCCGGCCGGTACCAGCGCATCGGCCGCCCCATGTAGATCGTGCTGCGACGCAGCCAGACCGCCGGTGCGTCTCCCGCCATCAACTCGGGCAGGCGCCGCTGAAACTCGACCACCAGGTCGGGGGTGAGGTATTCGTCGGCATCCAGCGCGAGAATCCAGTCATGCCCGCACTGGGTCGTGGCGAAATTGCGCTGGGGGCCGAAACCCAGCCAATCCTGGTGGATCACCCGCGCCCCGTGCGCCCGTGCAATCGCCACCGTGGCGTCATCGCTGCCGCTGTCGATCACCAGTTTCTCGGCAGCGAACGGCACGCTGTCGAGGCAGCGCGCGATATGGTCGGCCTCGTTGTGGGTAATGACAACCAGGGTCAGCGGAAACGTCGGCATGCTGCGGATTCTAGCCGACGCACGCCGCATTGCTGCGCGGCCATGGAATATTCAGTCCAGGATTGTCATCATGACGCCGCTGTCATCACCCGGATCGCAGCATCATGCGCCCGACACGCACGGAAGCGGGCTCGACAACCGCCGTCGACGAATCACCAGGTGCCTTGAACGATATGGACATGACCGTGAAAAAGCTTCCGCCAGCTAACCTTCGCCGCCGGTGGATGGTGTCGGCATATGGCCCGCACTTGCTGGGGATCGGCCTTGCCTGGGTAATGCTGGGGATGCTGATCATGCCCGCTGGAGTGTCCTTCAATCCCAGCAAGGCGTTTCAAAAAAGCCTGATCCTGCTGTTGTATCTGCCGGCGCTGTGGCTGATCTGCAAGCGCTTTGGGCGAATCCGCGCCGAACTGTGGCCGCAGGCCACGTTTCGGGTATTCCTGCTGCTGCTGGGCTGGGCGCTGCTTTCCTTGCTGTGGGCCGACCTGCGCCGCCCGGCGGATGAGTTGGGTCGCATCGTAAGTGTCACCTTGTTCGTGCTTGGCTGGTTCGTCTGGAACGACCCGCAGCAGCGCCGCGGGCTGACGCTGTTGCGCTACGTCACCTGCGGCACCGCCTTGTGCGCGGGCTGGTTCGTGACGTCATTCCTGCTGTCGTACCACAACGGCGAGCGCATCGTCGGGGACGGCGTCGTGGCGACCGCCAACTATGCCGCGGCGGCGATGGGCGTGGCAACCGTATGGGCGGTCCAACTGGCGGCCCCTTCACCACGCTGGAACGTGATCCGTTGGGGCGCGGTGGCGCTGTTGCTCAGCTTCGTGGCGCTGACCGATACGCGAAGTGTATGGCTGGCGCTCGCCCTCTGCGTGGCGTTGTCACCGCTGTGGAGTCGGCGACGGGTCGCCAAGATCGGCGCCGTGTTGGTTCTGCTGGGCGGCGCCGCCGTGGCGCTGTTTCTGCCGTCCCCGCTTGGCTCGCGAGGGATGTCGTTGCGACCGCAGATTTTCGAACACGCGGTCGCTTTGATCCAGGCACACCCCTGGTTGGGGCTTGGCCAGGGTACGCCGTTCCAGATCGAGGTGAACGGTCAGCATTTCACCCATAGCCACAACTTGTTCACCCAGGCGACGATCGAGCTTGGCATGCCAGGCTTGCTGCTGACGCTGACGCTGTGGCTGTTGATCGGTTGGCAGGGCTGGCGGCAGCGTGCCTTGCCGCAGGGACGCCTGCTGCTGTCGACGTGGATCTTCGCCAGCGTGGTGTTGCAGTTCGACATGCCGCAGTTGCTGGACAGTCCACGCCCCGGCTGGCTGCTGATCTGGCTGCCGCTCGGACTGGCGCTGGGGCTGGGCGCTGCCCGGCGCGCCGCTGCGTCTAAGCCCGAACCCGTACACTAGAGATTGTTGCGTCGGTGACGCGTTGTCGAGTCGGAATCCAGATGAGCAGAGTGTTGGTGACCGGAGGCGCCGGCTTCCTCGGCTCGCATCTGTGCGAGCGCCTGTTGCGCGATGGCCACGATGTGCTTTGCGTGGACAATTTTTTTACCGGCAGCAAACGCAACGTCGCCCATCTGCTGAATCATCCGTATTTCGAGCTGATGCGCCACGATGTGACGTTTCCGCTGTATGTGGAGGTCGACCGCATCTACAACCTCGCCTGCCCGGCATCGCCGGTGCACTACCAGCACGACCCGGTGCAGACCACCAAGACCTCGGTGCATGGGGCCATTAACATGCTGGGGCTGGCCAAGCGGGTCAAGGCGCGAATTCTGCAGGCCTCGACCAGCGAGGTGTATGGCGACCCGGAAATCCATCCGCAGACCGAGGGCTATTGGGGCAAGGTCAATCCGATCGGCATTCGCAGCTGCTACGACGAGGGCAAGCGTTGCGCTGAGACCTTGTTTTTCGACTATCACCGCCAGCACCAACTGGATATCAAGGTCGTGCGCATCTTCAACACCTACGGCCCGCACATGCACCCGAACGACGGCCGGGTGGTCAGCAACTTCATCGTGCAGGCACTGCGCGGCGAGGACATCACTCTGTACGGCGACGGCAGCCAGACCCGCAGTTTTTGCTACGTTGACGATCTGATCGAGGCGATGGTGCGGATGATGGAAACCGACGCCGCGTTGACCGGGCCGGTCAATATCGGCAACCCACGGGAATTTACCATCCGCGAACTGGCCGAAAAGGTGGTCGCGCAGGTCGGCGGACGTTCACGGCTGATCTACCAGCCGTTGCCGGCAGACGATCCGCGTCAGCGCCAGCCGGATATCACCCTGGCACGCGAGCGGCTGAAGTGGGAGCCGCAGATCGATCTGGATGACGGATTGCAGCGTACCATCGCCTATTTCCGCCAGTTGCTGGAGGGCTGAGGATGCCGGCGCCGGTACGCTTGTCGGTGGTAATCACCAACTACAACTACCGCGAGTTCGTCACCGAGGCGGTGGACAGCGCGCTGGAGCAAACCCGACCGCCGCTGGACGTGGTGGTGGTGGATGACGGTTCCAGCGACGGCTCGGTGGAGCTGTTGCGAACCCGCTATGCCGACGAACCGAGGGTGCGCTTGCTGTGCGTGAGCAATGCTGGCCAGTTGGCGGCTTTCCAGCGCGGCCTGGCAGCCACCGAGGGCGACGTCGTCTGCTTTCTGGATGCCGATGACCGTTGGAGCCCCACCTACCTGGCGCAGGTGGGCGATCGCTACGACGCCAGCGGCGAGGTCGATTTCGTGTTCTCCGATGTCACCCTGATCGGCCATGAATCCGGGCGCCAGGGCTATGCAACCCACGCGCAGGATATCGGCTATACCGTGCTGGCAACCTGGGTCACCGGGCGTTGGTACGGCGCGCCGACGTCCGCACTGTCGCTGCGGCGCGCGCTGGCGAACCGGGTGCTGGATCTGCCGGCGGAGATGCTGGCGAACTGGCGTATCAGTGCCGACAACTGCCTGGTGTTCGGCGCCAGCGTGCTCGGCGCGCACAAATACTTCTTGCCGACCGGCGCGGTCGACTACCGCATCCATGGCCGCAATGGCTGGTGGCATGACCAGGCCAAGGCGGGGCAGTTTCCCGCCTTGTTCCGTTCCCGCCGCCTGATCAATTACTACGCGCAGCGCAGCAACCTGGACCACCATGCCTTGGGACTGGCGAAGCAGGAGTTCCTGACCCGCGCCAACCCGGGCTGGGCCGAAGCACGCCTGTATGCGGGAATCGCGATGCGCGCGCCAGCGCCGTGGTGGAAGCGGCTCGAACGGGCTATGGCGATCTTGCGCCGCGGTCTTCGGAGTCGGGGAAACCGTTGATGCGCGTCTCGCTGGTGATACTCACCTATAACTGGCCCACGGCCCTGGAACAGGTGCTGCGCAGCGTCGCGGCGCAAACCCGCCTTCCCGATGACATCGTGGTGGCCGACGATGGCTCGACGGCCGAGACTGCACAAGTGATCGAACGGCTGGCCGGCGAGCTTGCGCTGCCACTGCGCCATGTCTGGCAGGAAGATCACGGCTTTCGCGCCGCACGCTGCCGCAACCGGGGCATCGCGGCGGCGCGCGGCGACTATGTGGTGCTGATCGACGGCGACATGCTGCTGCATCCGGCCTTCATCGCCGACCATCTGGCACTGGCTTCACCGGGGGTGTTCCTGCAAGGCGGCCGTCTGAAGGCCACTGCGGCCGAATCGAAGCGGCTGTTGCGCGGTGGCCGGCCCCGGTTCGCTCCCTGGATGGCCGGATGCTTCCATGACTTCGACGGCACCCGCCGGCTATACGCCTTCCATCAGCTGGCGCTGGCGCGCTGGAAAGCCCGTGCCCGCAACGGTGGCCGGGTGATGAGTTGCAACATGAGCTTCTGGCGCGAGGATCTGTTGCGCGTGAACGGGTTCGACGAGCGCATGGAGGGCTATGGCGCCGAGGACCGCGAACTCGCCGCACGGCTGGAAAATATCGGGCTGCGCCGGCGCCAGCTGAAATGGGCGGCATTGGCGGTGCACCTGTGGCACCGCTCGCGTGCACAACCGAACGTGGACGATCTGAGCCTGCCCAATAATCGACTGTTTCTCGCCACCTGCACCCAAGCGCTGACGCGTTGCGCCCAAGGCATCGATGGCCACTTGGACCTGCTTGCCGATCCAGGCGCCAGCGTGTCGAGCAGCCCGTCAAGCCGGACCGACCGCTAAGACGCAAGCAGCGCCCGCAGCGCCTCGCCAAGGCGCTGCGGAAACGCCTCGGCTTCGCTGTCGTACCACTGCCTCGCGGCGCGGCCAAGCGCGTCGGCCTCGCTCTCGCTCATCCGAATGCAGGCGTTCACTGCCTCCGCCAGCGACGCCGGGTCGAACGCATACAGCGTGGCCAGATCCTGCTGACCGCAGGGGTGCGCGCTCACCAGTATGCCGCGCTGCCGATTCACCAGCTCGTTCATCGGCTCGGCATCCAGGGTCACCACCACCGCCGCGCAACTCATCGCCTCGACCAGGTAATGTCCGTAGCCCTCGGTCTGCGAGGTGCACAGGTGGAAGCGATGGCGGTTCTGCAGCGCGCGGTAGGCGGCATCGTCGAGATGCTCACGTATCCAGTGGATGTTCGCTGGCAGCGGTCCGGGGTCCACCCGCTTGCGACGCCAGGCGACGGTCAGCACCGGCCAGTGCGGGTGCGCGGTCCATAGCGTCAGCAGGGCTTCGGTGCCCTTGTTGCCGCTGCGCCCCGGGCCGTGGAAAAAGCCCGCCTGCCGCATCACGCCCGGATCGCGGCGATCGGGACTGTGGAAACCGATGTAGCGGGTCGGCATGCCGAGTCCCGCAAACAGCCGCTCGGCGTGACGCGTCTTGGTCCATACCGCATCCACGGCATGCAGTGCGAGGCGATCACGCGGCCGGAAATATTCCGGGTTGGGAATCAGCACGTTGTGCCGGGCGCTGCCGGCAAATTCGGGGCGGACTCGCTCCAGCATCAAGTTCAGTTCGAAGGCTGGCGGGCGGCCGGACTGGCGCCACCGCGTCCACCATTCCGCCGCACGGCCGCGATGCGGCAAGCCGAGGATCGATGAGGCGTACCCCGAGGCGGCCAGCGCACCGGCCAGCAACTCCAGGTCGCGACTGAGCCCGGCCCCGTTATCGCGGCCAAGCAGCTGGATCGGTGCGCTCATACGTCGTGCCTGTGATGTGCGATGGCCTTGCTCAATCGGCACCGCGTCCATGAATCCGGGGTGGCAAGCATAGCCCGCGACGGCGCTTCATTTGAAACGCGGCCAGGCTCGCAGGACTCAGCTCTGCTTGCGCAATACCGCGTAGTACATGCCGTCGAGATCACCATCGCCGGGCAGGATCTGCCAGCCCACCGATGCCGCCTGACCGACTGGCAGACCGAACTCGACCGCTTGCGCATCGGTGTGAGCGGCGAGCATCGCCTTGACGATGGCCTCGTTCTCCGCGCGCAACACCGAACAGGTGATGTAGACCAGTCGCCCGCCCGGCGCCAGCAGCGGCCACAGTGCCGAGAGAATCCTGTGCTGCTGGACCTGCATCGCGGCGATGTCGCTTTCGCGGCGATGCAGGCGCACGTCCGGTCGACGCCGCAACACACCGCTGGCCGAACATGGCGCGTCGATCAGGATGCGGTCGAACGGCTGGCGCTTCCACCAACCAGCCGGCGTACCGGCATCGCCAATCACCAGTTTGGCATCGAGCCGCAGGCGCATCAGGTTCTGGCGGATGCGTTCGGCACGGCCGGCGTCGACCTCCAGCGCGGTCAGGTCGATCGCGGCCCGCTCCAGCAGATGGCAGGCCTTGCCGCCGGGCGCGGCGCAAGCGTCCAGCACGCGCAGGCCGTCGCTCAAGTCAGCCAGGTCGGCGGCCACCTGGGCGGCACCGTCCTGGACCGCAAAGGCACCGTCCTCGAAACCCGGCAAGCGGGTGACGTCGGTACTGTGCGGCAACACCAAGGCATCGGCCAGCCACGGATGCGCGCTGGCCGCGTGACCGGCCGCCTGCAGCCGTTCGATCATCGATTGCCGCTCGCTGCGCTGACGATTGACGCGCAGCATCAACGGCGGCTCGCCATTGTCGGCGAGCATGACCGCCTCGGCCTGTTGCGGCCAGTCGCGGGCCAGCGCGTCGGCCAGCCAGGCCGGATGAGCGTGGCGAGTCTGCGGCCTGGCATCCAGTCGGGCGTTCAAGGTTTCGCGCTCACGTTGCCAGCGGCGCAGCACGGCATTGACCAGACCGGCAAGCTGCGGGCGCTTCAGGCTGCGCGTGGCTTCGACGGTCGCGGCAACCGCGGCGTAGTCCTGCAGCTGGAGAATCTCCAGCTGCACCAGCCCCAGCACCAGCAGGGCGTGGATCGCCGGGTCCTTGTGCCGTAACGGTTTTTCGAGCAGGCCGTCGATCGCCGCATCAAAACGCAGCCACCAGCGCGAGCCTTCGCTGAGCAAGGCCATCAACAAGGCGCGGTCGCGTGGATCGCCAAGCCGCGGCGCATGGCGCTCCATCGCGTCGCGCAACGAGACGCCACGCAGGGCGATCTCGGCAAGCGCCCTGGCGGCGAGTGCGCGGGTATCGACCTTCAAGACCGTACTCCGTCGCCCATCGCGCGGCCATGCCACGCCAGGCCACCGGCAAAACCCATGTCGACGATCGGCGCACGGTGATCAGCGCGCATGCTGGCCGACCACGCCTGACTTGAAAGGTCGCGACAACTCGGGACGCGCGTTGAGATAGTCGGCGGCGCTGACCTGCCGGCCACCGGCGCGTTGCAGCGTCGTGACGCGCAACGCGCCCTCGCCACAGGCCAGATCGATACCTTGGCGACCGGCGCCCAGCACGGTGCCGGGAGCCGCCTGGTGCTCCAACGCCACGGCGAGCGCAGCCCAGATGCGCACCGGCTCGCCGGCAATGACACCTTCGGCGACCGGCCACGGATCAAATGCGCGTACCTGGCGTTCCAGTTCGATCGCGGGACGGCTGAAGTCGAGCTTCGCCTCGGCCTTGTCCAGCTTGTGCGCATAGACCACCCCGGTCTCGACTTGCGCGCGGGGTAGCAGTGACTTGCCGGCAAGTACCCGGCTCAGGCCTTCCGCCAGCACCTCAGCACCCAGCCTTGACAGACGGTCGTGCAGCGTACCTCCGGTATCCTCGCGCCGGATCGGGGTGCGCCGCTCAAGCAATACCGGCCCGGTATCCAGGCCCGCCTCCATCTGCATCAGATTGACCCCACTTTCCGCGTCGCCGGCCCATATCGCGCGTTGGATCGGCGCCGCACCGCGCCAACGCGGCAACAGGCTGGCGTGCACGTTCCAGCAGCCAAGACGGGGTATCGCCAGCACTTTGCGCGGCAGGATCAGGCCATAGGCCACCACCACGATCAGATCGGGCCGGTATCCAAGCAGCGTCTGGCGTGCCTCGACGGATTTCAGTGACGCAGGCTGTTCAACCGCGATGCCCGCGGCCATCGCCGCCTGCTTGACCGGGCTGGGCGTCAGCTTGCGACCGCGGCCTGCCGGACGATCAGGCTGCGTATAGACCGCGACCAGATCGGCACCGCTGGCGCGGCAAGCCTCGAGACATGGCACGGCAAATTCGGGGGTGCCGGCGAAAACCAGCCGCAAACCGGCGCCGCTCAAGCACTTGCCGCCTGCTTGCGCTGTTTGTCGAGACGCTTCAGCAACAACGCGCGCTTGAGCGATGACAGGTAGTCGACAAAGACCTTGCCCTCCAGATGATCCATCTCATGCTGGATGCATACCGCCAGCGGGCCTTCAGCCTCGACCGTGATCTCCTGGCCATCGACATCCTGCGCTTTCACCTTGACCCGCAACGCGCGCGTGACATCGGCGTACAGGCCGGGGAAGGACAGGCAGCCTTCCTGATAAACCTGCGAGCCCTCTTTTTCGAGGATCTGCGCGTTGATCAACGCCAACGGCTGTTTGCGGTCATCACTCATGTCGGCGACCAGAACGCGCCGGTGGACGTTGACCTGGGTCGCCGCCAGACCGACGCCGTTGGCGTCATACATAGTCTCGAACATGTCGGCCACCAGCTGTTTGAGCCCCGCGTCGAAAACGCGGACCGGCTCGGCGTGTGTGCGCAAGCGGGGATCGGGAAATTCAAGAATGGGACGTAACGCCATGGATTCACCTCAGCGTCGGAAAGTGCGGGCAACTTGGTAAAAGCCCACCCCCGACGGGATCTAGAATGTTTCTCATTGTACGTCGCCAACCATGTGCGTGCAGTCGTTTTTTGCCAACTTGCACCTGTTGCGCAGGTTAACCATTCGGTTACACTCGACCGAGCATCTGGGGAAGGGGGATTCCCACCAATGATCAGAAAAATTCTCGTGTTGTTGGTCGGCATGCTGGTAACCGTGACGGTCTATGCCGCCGGTGCCCAACTGCGATCCCACCATCCCGACAGCTATACCGTGAAGCGCGGCGACACACTGTGGGATATTTCCGCCAAGTTTCTCGCCAAACCATGGCTATGGCCGGAAATCTGGCAGGCGAACCCTCAGGTACGCAATCCCCATCTGATTTATCCGGGTGACGTGCTCAACTTGTCGTTTATCGACGGTCACCGCCCGACCCTGGTGCTGCAGCCTCGTGTACATCCCGAGGGCGAAGCGGTTGCCGCCATTCCGCTATCCCAGCTACGCATGTTTCTCAAGGACATGCGGGTGATGGATGCCAAGGCAGTCAGCTCGGCACCTTACGTGGTCGGCTTCGAGGAAAACCGCTTGCGTGGCACTGTCGGGCAGAACATCTACGTGCGCGGCCTGAAGGGTGAACCGGGACAGCGCTGGGCCATCGTACGGCCAACCCACATCTTTCGCGGCTTCGATCAGGGCGATCCCGACAAGGCCGAGCTGATAAGCCATCGTTTGTATGACAATGCCGCCATGGTCGACTCGCCGTGGCGCGAGAATTCCCGCAATGACGGGCATTTCGGCAAAGGCGAGGATCTGGGCGTGGAGGTCACCGTGATCGGTACCGCCGAAACCTTGCGCACGGGTGATCCATCCACCTTGCTGCTGCTGGCTTCGACCAAGGAAATCCGCGCGGGCGACCGGATCATGCCGATCGACACCTCCCCGTATGATGCTCACTACTACCCCCACGCACCGAAATCGGTACCAAAGGACGCCCGGGTGATCGCCTTTACCGACGGCATGGATGCGGTCGGTCCACGCCAGGTGGTGGCGCTCTCCATCGGCTCAAGGGACGGCGTCAACAACGGGCAGACCTACTCGATCTATCAGGCCGGCGAAACCATCCATGACGATGTCGCCAGCAACAGCTGGAATCGCGGCGTAGGCGAGCGGGTGAAACTGCCGGGCGAGTACGTGGGTCATGTCATGGTATTTCGCACCTTCGACCGGGTCAGCTACGGCCTGGTAATGGACGGCTTGCGCCCGGTGCACATCGGCAGCCGTCTGCGTATGCCTGAGTAAGATCATGCCCGAGTAGACCCGGAACAGGCGATTATCGGCCTTTTCCTACAGTACGGCGCGGCTATCACCGCGCCGTTTCTGTATGCGTTCGCTCCGTACACTGCGGTACATGGACGAGAACCACGAATGGCGCGACTGGTTGCTGGCCCTGCGGACGCCCGGGCTAGGACCTGGCGGGTTGCGTGAGCGCCTGCAGGCCGCTGGGGGGAACATCGGCGTCACCCTGGCCCGACTGCGTCAGTCTCCGGGCCCTTTGGGGGAGCCCGCGCGACTCTGGTTGCAGCGACCTGACGAAGCACGCGTGGCAAACGACCTGAAATGGCTGACCGAACCAGGTCATCGCCTGCTGCGCTGCACCGACGCGGATTTTCCGCCACAGCTGGAGAACATTCCGCAGCCCCCCGCAGCGCTGTTCGTCGTCGGTGACCCCAGCCTGTTGCTATATCCGCAAATAGCCATCGTGGGCGCCCGCAGCGCCAGCACCACTGGGCTGGCGCATGCCCGCTCGTTCGCATACGCGCTGGCGCAAGCGGGCTTTGCGATCACCAGCGGACTGGCCGACGGCATAGACGGCGCCGCCCATATGTCCGCGCTGGATGCGGATGCACCGACACTGGCGGTGATCGGTACTGGGCCCGATCGGGTCTATCCCCGCAAGCACTTGGCATTGAGCACGCGGATTGCCGAACACGGCGCACTGGTCAGCGAGTTTCCTCCAGGCACCGGCGCGCGCGCCGATCACTTCCCGCGGCGCAATCGGATCATCGCTGGGCTGACCTTGGGGACTCTGGTTGTGGAGGCGGGTTTGCGCTCTGGTTCACTGATCACCGCACGACTGGCTGCCGAACAGGGACGAGAGGTATTCGCCCTGCCCGGTTCGATCCACAACCCGCTCGCGCGTGGCTGTCACCGGTTGATCCGCGACGGCGCCCGGCTGGTGGAAGGCGCTGCCGAAATCGTCGAGAGCTTGGCACCGGCAGCGCGCATGCTGGGTACGGCGCTGGCAGAGCGCTTGTGCACCGAAATGCCCGACAGGGCGCTCGGCGGCACCCCGGGGCACCTGCCAGGTGCCGAGTTCCGGGATCCCGAATATCAATGCTTATGGCGCGAAATCGGGCATGAACCGGCGACGATGGACGAACTTGTACAGCGAACCGGCCTGTCCGCGGCCAACCTGTCATCGATGCTGTTGATGCTTGAGCTCGAGCACCGTATCGAGAGCCTTCCGGGCAACCGTTATCAGGGTTTACCTGACTAAAGTTGCCATCGCAGGTATCGTGACGCCTCCGCGAGGGGTCGCCGTGCCGAGTGCGAATGCGCTTGACAGTCGGTAGCACGGCGTGGTTTCAACTATATATATGTCCGTCGCAGGTCGACGGCGGCCCGCCTTTGGAAACCCAGCTTCATGGCAAAAAACCTGCTTATTGTGGAATCGCCGGCCAAGGCCAAGACGATTAACAAATACCTTGGCAAGGACTTTCAGGTACTCGCCTCTTACGGTCACGTACGTGACCTGAGGCCCAAGGAAGGGGCGGTCGACACCGAGCACGGCTTCGCCATGGCCTACGAGGTGATCGAGCGCAACGAGAAACATGTCGACGCGATCGCCAAGGCCGCCAAGGCTGCCGACGACATCTATCTGGCGACCGACTTGGATCGCGAAGGCGAGGCGATCAGCTGGCATATCAGCGAGATCCTGAAGGAGCGCGGACTTACCGAGGACAAGCAGGTGCATCGGGTGGTGTTTTCGGAGATCACCCCGAAAGCCATCAAGGCGGCCGTGGCCAACCCGCGGAAACTCTCGCATGACCTGGTCGACGCCCAGCAGGCGCGCCGCGCGCTGGACTATCTGGTCGGCTTCAACCTGTCGCCGGTACTGTGGCGCAAGGTGCAGCGGGGTCTGTCCGCCGGCCGCGTGCAATCGCCGGCACTGCGCATGATTGTCGAGCGTGAAGAAGAGATCGAGGCGTTTACCGCCCGCGAATATTGGAGTATCGAGGCGCAACTGAAACATGCGGAAGGCGATTTCAATGCACGACTGAGCCGCCTCAACGGCAAGAAATTCGAGCAATTCGACCTCACCAGCGAAACCGAGGCAATGGCCGCCCGCGGCGCCTTGAAAGCCGCGGCCAACGGTCAGCTGGTGGTCAGCAATGTCGGCTCCAAGGAGCGCAAGCGACGCCCGGCAGCACCGTTCACCACCTCGACGCTGCAACAGGAGGCAGCGCGCAAACTTGGCTTTACCACCAGCCGCACGATGAAGGTGGCGCAAGGGCTGTATGAAGGCGTGGCGCTCGGTGAGGAGGGCAATGTCGGCCTGATCACTTATATGCGTACCGACTCCACCATGCTCGGCAACGACGCGTTGGCCGAGTTGCGCGAACTGATCGCCCGCGACTTCGGTGCCAAGGCGCTGCCGGACGCGCCCCAGGTCTACAAGACCAAGTCGAAGAACGCCCAGGAAGCGCATGAAGCGATTCGTCCCACCTCGGCGATGTATACGCCAAAGTCGGTCGCCGCCTTCCTCAATGACGACCAGCGCAAGCTGTATGAATTGATCTGGAAGCGTACTGTTGCCTGCCAGATGGTCCACGCCACCTTAAACACCGTTTCGGTCGAATTCGCATTGAACGACGTAGCGGGAGGCGACGCCTCCTTCCGCGCCAGCGGTACCATGGTGATCGACCCCGGCTTTCTTGCCGTGTACGAGGAAGGTCGCGACCAGAAGAGCGCCGAGGACGACGACGAAGGGCGCCGCCTGCCGCGACTGGCCGTAGGCGAGTCGGTGCCATTGCAGGACATCGCCGCCGCCCAGCACTTCACCGAGCCACCGCCGCGCTATTCCGAGGCCAGCCTGGTCAAGGCGCTGGAGGAGCATGGTATCGGCCGGCCGTCGACCTATGCCAGCATCATCCAGGTGCTGCAGAATCGCGAGTATGTCTATCTCGACAGCCGCCGCTTCAAACCCAGCGATGTCGGCCGTGCCGTCAGCAACTTCCTCACCGCCCATTTCACCCGCTATGTCGATTACGATTTCACTGCGAAACTCGAAGACGAACTGGACGCCGTCAGTCGCGGCGAGGAGGCTTGGGTTCCGCTGATGGAGCGGTTCTGGCTGCCGTTCAAGCAGCAGGTCGACGAAAAGACCGAGTCGGTCGACCGCAACGAGGCCACCGGCGCGCGCGAACTCGGCAGCGACCCGAAAACCGGCAAGCCGGTTTCGGTCCGGCTCGGCCGCTACGGGCCGTACGCCGCGATTGGCACCAAGGACGACGAGGAGAAGCCGACCTTCGCCTCGTTGCGCCCCGGCCAGAGCATGCACACGATTACCCTGGCCGAGGCATTGGAACTGTTCAAGCTGCCGCGTAAGCTTGGCCAGACGGAAAACGGCGATGAAGTCACCGTCGGCATCGGCCGCTTCGGCCCGTTCGTGAAGCAAGGCAGCACCTATGCCTCGCTCAAGGCTGAGGACGATCCGTACACGATCGAATTGCCGCGTGCGCTGCAGATCGTCACCGAAAAACTGGAAATGCTGGCCAACCGCATCATCCGGGACTTCGGCAACGGCGTGCAGGTGCTCAATGGCCGCTACGGCGCCTACATCACCGATGGCGAAAAGAACGCGCGGATTCCGAAGGAGCAGGAGCCAAAGGAACTGACCGAAGCCCAGTGCCTCGAACTGCTCGCCGCCGCACCGGTTAAGAAGGGGCGGTTTGGCAAGAAGACCGCCACCAAGAAAGCTGCGGCCAAAAAAGCACCGGCGAAAAAGGCCGCCGCGAAAAAGACCACGACCAAGAAGACCGCCAGCAAAAAAGCGGCAGCCAGGAAAACGCCGGCAAAAAAGACTGCCGCCAAAAAAGCCGCCGCCCCCAAAAACGTGACGACGCCTCTCGGAGATTGAGTGCTGCGGTATTACACCCTCGACCAGCTGACTGCCGCCGCCGACGCCTTGCATCGCGGCGGCGTCCTCGCCTATCCGACCGAAGCGGTGTTCGGGCTTGGTTGCGATCCGCACGACCGCGCTGCGCTTGGCCGCTTGTTCGAACTGAAGCAAAGGCCGGCGACACAAGGCGTGTTGCTGATCGCCGCGGAGTTCTCGCAGCTCGAGCAGTACATCGACCTGGCCAACGTACCGCGCGTCGTGATGACCGAAGTCCAGGCCAGCTGGCCCGGACCTTCCACCTGGGTTTTCCCACGATCGATGCATGTGCCCGAGTGGATCGTTGGTCATCACACCGGCATCGCACTGCGAGTCACCGCACACCCGCCGGCCGCCGCCTTGTGCCGTGCTTTCGGTGGCGCGCTGGTTTCAACCAGCGCCAATCCCCACGGCGCCCCGCCAGCGCGCATCACCCGGACCGTCGCTGATTATTTCGGTGACGCGCTGGATGGGGTCGTCGACGCCGCCACCGGCGATCGGCAAGCCCCCTCGACGATTCGCGATGCGCTCAGCGGCGCTATTATTCGCGCCTGAACGCACGCCGCTGACATCGGATAGGGCATAACGAGCTGGCACACCTGGCAAGACGACAGCGCTCCTTCACGGAGCCTTCCGGCGACAGGGTGTGAGCTTGTTTTCATGACGCGACGGATCACCAAGGGAGATCACGGTTTGGCTATTGTTTATGGCACCTTTCGGCGCGAGGCACCCGTCCAACTGCCCATGCTCAGTTCCGAGCTTGCCCAGATCGTCACCCGACGGGACGGGACCGCGATCAGCAAGGCCCGATTCCTGGCGCATGTGAATGCGATTGCGGCACGGTTGCCGAGAGCTCCGGCGGCCGTGAACCTTTGCGAAGATCGCTATGCCTTCATGGTCGCCTTCTGCGCGATCATGTTGCGCGGCCAGATCAACCTGCTGCCTCCCTCGCGTGCACCGCAGGCCATCGACGAAGTGATGGCCGAGCATCCGGGCTGCTACGCACTGGGGGAACAAGCCTTGATGCCCGCCCCGGCCCATTATCGGCAGCTGCCATCGCTGATATCGCCTCCGTCGGCCGCCACCACCGAGGTACCGCAGATTCCCGCTTCCCAGGTGGTGGCGATCGGCTACACTTCGGGGTCCACCGGATCGCCCATGCCCCACGCAAAAACCTGGGGAAACCTGCATGTCAGCTGCGCCGGCAACCTGGCCATGCTGGGGGCGGCGCTGGGTGACCAGTTCACCGCAGTGGCCACCGTGCCGGCGCAGCATATGTACGGTATCGAGATGTCCGTGCTGCTGCCGCTGCTCGGGCGCATCGAAATGCATTCGGGACGACCGCTGTTGCCTGGCGATATCGCCGCCGTGCTGACCGACATATCGGCCCCCCGCGTCCTGGTAACCACCCCGGTCCATCTACGCGCCCTGGTGGAATCCGGCATCCAGCTGCCATCGCTCGCCGCACTGGTGTCGGCGACCGCGCCTCTCCCGGTGGAACTGGCCCGCCTTGCCGAACAACGTTTTGGCGCACCTGTGCTCGAAGTGTTCGGGTCCACCGAGACCTGCGTCTTCGCCAGCCGCCGGCCCGCGTCCGATGAACACTGGGAGCTTTACCAGGGTGTGCAGTTGCATCCGCATCCGGATGGTACGGAGGTCACGGCGCCCCAGCTGGACAGGCCGGTCCAGCTCGCCGACATCGTCAGCCTGTCTGATGGGGGTCGGCGTTTTGTCCTGTGCGGGCGCCAAGCCGACATGCTGGAGATCGCCGGAAAACGGGCTTCGCTTGGTGATCTTACCCAACGTCTGCTGGCGATACCGGGGGTCAACGATGCCGTGGTGTTCCAGCTCGACGACGGCGATGCGATCGGTGTCCGCCGGATCGCCGCCTTGGCGGTGGCGCCCACACTGAACGAGCAAACGATTCTGGAAGCACTGCGTCGCGCAGTCGATCCGCTGTTCCTCCCGCGGCCTTTGCGTCTGGTGCATGCGCTGCCGCGGAACGATGCTGGCAAATTGCCCCGTGAGGCGCTGCTGACGCTGCTCGCCCATCACCACTGATCGCCGACTGCCCGACAGGTATCGCTACAATGCGTGCGACGTCGACGCGCGACGTCATTCCCAGGTATCGGAGCAGGCATGAAAGTTCTCGTCATAGGCAACGGCGGTCGCGAACACGCGCTGGCGTGGAAGCTGAAGCAGTCGCCACGGGTCAGCGAAGTGATCGTGGCACCCGGCAACGCGGGCACGGCGCGCGAACCTGGCGTGCGCAATGCGGATGTGGCGGCGAATGATCTCGATGGACTGCTGACGCTGGCGAGGCACGAAAAGATAGCGCTGACCGTGGTCGGCCCCGAGGTACCGCTGGTCGCCGGGGTGGTCGATCGCTTTCGCGCCGCCGGTCTGCGCATTTACGGTCCCCGCGCGATCGCGGCTCAACTGGAAGGCTCCAAGGCCTTCGCCAAGGATTTTCTGCTCCGCCACAACATACCGACCGCACACTATGCGGTGTTTACCGAGATCGCCCCTGCGCTCGCCTATGTCCGCCACCACGGTGCGCCGATCGTGATCAAGGCCGACGGTCTGGCCGCCGGCAAGGGTGTGGTGGTCGCATTGACCCTCGCTGACGCCGAACAGGCCTTGCACGACATGCTGGGTGCGCAAAGCTTCGGCGACGCCTCGGCGCGGGTGGTGATCGAGGAGTTTCTCGAGGGCGAGGAGGCCAGCTATATCGTGATGAGCGACGGCAGCCACGCCTTGCCGATGGCCAGCAGCCAGGACCACAAACGCCGCGATGAAAGCGACTTGGGGCCGAATACCGGTGGCATGGGCGCCTATTCGCCGGCACCGGTAGTTACCCGCGAGGTCGAGCAGCGCATACTCAAAGAAGTTATCGAGCCCACTTTGCGCGGTATGGCCGGCGAGGGTGCGCCGTTTATCGGGTTCCTCTATGCCGGCTTGATGATCGACAAATCCGGCGCACCGAAGGTCATCGAGTTCAACGTGCGTCTGGGCGATCCGGAAACCCAGCCCATTTTGCTGCGGCTGAAGTCGGATCTGGTCGATCTGATCGATGCCGCCCTCGACGGTCGGCTCAAGGACACGCGGGGACGCTGGGACCCCCGGCCGGCAATCGGCGTGGTGATGGCGGCGGCCGGGTACCCCGGGCGGGTACGCCAAGGCGACGCGATCGAAGGCCTCGATGGCGCCCACTCGGCCGAGGTCAAGGTCTTCCATGCGGGTACCCGACTAGAGCCGAGCGGAAAGGTGGCCACCGCCGGTGGACGGGTGCTCACCGTATGCGCCTTGGGGGACGACCTTGGCCGTGCGCGGGAAAGCGCTTACGCCGCGGTCGCGACCCTTCGCTTCGATGGCGCCTTCTACCGCCGTGATATCGCCCACCGGGCCTTGCACCGACGCTAGCGTCCCGCGATTGGCAGCTATCGACCCATTCGCTTTCGCGGTTCTCACGTACATACGTTTGCGCATGGATAGGCCATTGGACCTGTTGACTTTTCTGTAGCCGTTTTTTTGGCTATGCTTGGGGCTTCCCCCGCGAACGTCACACGGCGGAGAGATACCCGCCCAGCCGCTTTCGTGCTCGTTTTCACGTTGATGAGGTTTTCCCATGCGCAAGATGGTATTGCCGCTGTTGTCGGTCGCAGCGCTGGCCCTGGCTGGCTGCAACTCTTCCCCGTCCCAGGAAGCTGGTGCCGGCTCACCCGCCAATACGGCCAGCGCGCCCACGGTCAAGGTTCCCAGTGAAGTGAGCGGCACGATTTCGTTGCGCGCCGGTTCGGTGCAGCCGTCACCGAAGGCCACCATGGTGATCAATCTGGTCGATGTTTCCTCGACCGCTGCCGGTGCCCAGCCGCTGGCCAGCAAGTCGGTGGTTCCGGTCGGACATTTTCCGCAATCGTTCCAGCTGTCGTTCGATCCGACCCAGGTCAAGCCCAGCGACCTTTATGTGGTCAAGGTCGTATTGACCGACGGTGATCGGCACTACTCGATGCCGATCCAGGCCCCGGTGCTGACCAAGGGCTACAAGAATGTCGTGTCCATCAGCTTGGTTTCCGAGCAGACGCCGGGTGAAAAGTTGCTGTCCGAATTCAAGGCCGAGCAGGCACAGCTCGGGGCGATGAAGGTCAGCCATGGCACCAAGCTTGAAAAGGATGCCTCGCGGGGCTGGCAGCTGTTCCGCAAGGACGGCAAGGTGCAATTCATCCGTGAGCTGGTCGACTATGTCGACAAGCGCTTTACCAGCACGGACTTCGCCTACAAGGATGGCAAGCCGTGGGTGATCGTGCAGGAAAGCCGTGCCGGCGGTCGCAACGGCAAGGTGGTTTCCATTGATCGCGCGGGCTGGGCGGACAACGGCACCTTGGTGCTGAAAGAGCACCAGGTCGGCAAGGATGTGCAGGAACTCGACTCCGATGCCGCCGCCAAGTTGCAGAAGGAGGCCGACGAAATCCTCAGCATCGCGACCCACGGCAAGAACAAGTAAACAAATCTCGATCCCGGGTCACAAAAAAACCGTCCGCGATTGCGGACGGTTTTTTTTATGCCTCACGTTCAGAATTTGACTTTGAAGCCCATGTTGAAGCTGTTGTAGTTCTGGCTGCTGTCGCTGAAACGTCCGTTGTAACCGACCCAGCTGCTCATGCTCGGGGTCAGTTGGGCGGATAGCCCCAGGTCGACGCTTCCCCAGGTCTTGTCGGGGATGAAGCCAGTCAGCGCGAAGCTCCCGTTCATGCTGTTTGAACCGGCCATAATCGCCCGCGGATCCGCCTTGCTGTCGTGGTTCCAGCCGAGCTCGGCGTACGGCGAAAGTACGGTGTTACCAACGTTCCAGTGACCCTGCAGACGCCAGCCGAGGGTGCTGATCAACGCGTCACGCTGCTGCCGCCCGAACCACATCGCGGTACTGTCGTTGCCGCTCTCGCTATAGCCGTTGACCTTGATGGTCTGCCATTCCACGTTGGCGAAGGGTCCGGTACGCAGGCCGCTGAAATCGAACCACCAACCGCCATTGAGGCCTGCACCCAGATGCGAGCCGTCGGCACTGCCGCTCTCGTTACGCTGCATCGCGCCGAGCTGGATGCGTCGCTCGATATTGTTGAAGTTGGACTGACCGAAGTCAGTGTAGCCGCCGACGTAACCGCCGCCTTGATGGTAGGTGAGGTAACCAAGCCCGGTCACGTCCTGCAGCTTGTAGCCGCCACCGCCGGAGAAGCTGGCGTGGCTCTGGCCTACACCGAGCGCCAGACCGGCCGAGAGATGCTCACCGGCACGCACGTCCGCACCCAGGGTCAGGTTGAAATTGTTGCTGTTGGTCTTGGGTGAGCCATTGACCGCGTTGAAATGCTGATGACCGTAATCGATATTGACGAATGTACGGGTTTCACCGCCCTCGCTGTCGGTCAACATCTGCTTGCGGATCGCGCGGGTCTGCGCGGTGGTCGCCGCCAGCGCCGACTCACCGAGCAACGAAATCTGCTCCGGCGCGCGGATCACCGACATCACGTATTGTCCCAGCAAGGCATGTGCCGCCGTGGTCGGGTGCACGCCATCGGCGAACACGTAACTCTGGTCGGTGCCGGCCGCGTAAGTGTATGGCAAACCGGAGCCCTGTGGTCCGCACTGCACCGAGCTGGAGCCCGCGCCGCACGCCGGTGCGGTGGCGTTGGCGAAGCCATAGGCCTGCGGGTTGGCGATCACCTCGGAAAACAGGCTATACGTATTGATCGGGATGATCCCGGTGCCGAGCTGCGACAGGCCGGCGTTGAGCTGGCCGTTGAAAATCAGGCTCAGCCCGGTCAACGAGGCCGAGGCCGCGGCACCCTGCGCGATGCCCGAGGGAGTCAGGCCGATATTCGGCAGATTGAAAACCAGGATGTTCTTGACGCCGGCAGCCTGCAACTGGCCGATCAGCGCAACCTCCTGCTGCGCGGCGACGGCGGTGCCGCCCTGGGCCTGAGCCGAGGTTTCCTGGCCGTAGGCCACGGCGGTCGCATGATAAAAGATGTCATTGGCGCCGCCCCACATCGAGTACAGCGCGTGGCTGTCGACCGGGGTGCCGCTGGCCAGATACCCGGCAACCTGCATGCTCAGGGTGGGCACCGACGCCGGGGTGCCGGGAGAATTGTTGTTGACGCCTGCACCGCCCCACGCGTAATCGGTGCCGCCGAGCAGCGACGGACTCAACGTATAGCCCAGCTGACTGGCGACATTTTCGATCGCGACCTTGCCGGGATTGGTGGTGAAGCGCAGCGGCGGCTGGATACTCGGGGCAACCGCCAGCGAAATATTGCCGTTGTCGCTGAGGCTGTCGCCGAATACGACAACCTGGCTGAAATCGGTGGCAACGGCCGCGCTGCTGAACAACAAAGTGGCCGCGATAGCGCTGGCGAGGTGACGGGTGCGAAGCATGGATGACACTCCTGAGCCTGAATGGCCTTGTTAGCTGAGCGTTACGGTAATCCACCCCATACGGAAGCGCATGCTGCAACGCAATACCGCGCGCAGTCAAGGCCGCTTACCGCTTGGTCGCCCTCGCCATGGCATCGGCAAAGGCGCTGTTGAGCGGAGCGGCAGAAGCCTTCGTGGCGGGCACGGCCGATTTCTCGCGATGGCCGCGGCGCGCGCCACCTGCTGCGCCTTCGGTGGCGGGTCCACGGTTGCCACGCGTTTCTCCGAGCTCGTCGTCCAGCCGCATCGACAAGCCAATGCGCTGACGCGGCAGATCGATCTCCATCACCTTGACCTTGACGATATCGCCGGCTTTGACCGCGTCGCGTGGATCCTTGACGAAACTGTGCGACAACGCCGAGACATGCACCAGACCGTCCTGATGCACGCCGATATCGACAAACGCGCCGAATGCGGCGACGTTGGTGACACGACCTTCGAGAACCATCCCGGGACGCAGATCCTTCACGTCTTCCACGCCTTCGGCGAAACTCGGCGCGACGAACTCCGGACGCGGATCGCGGCCGGGTTTCTCCAGCTCCTTCAGGATGTCGCGCACCGTCGGCACGCCGAAGCGTTCATCGGTAAATTGCTCTGGCCTCAGAGCGCGCAGGAAGCTGCTGTCGCCGATAATCGATTTCACCTCGCGCCCGCACTGCGCCATGATCCGCTCAACCACCGGATACGCTTCCGGATGTACCGCGCTGGCATCCAGCGGGTTGTCGCCATCAGTGACACGCAGAAAGCCAGCGCACTGCTCAAAGGCCTTGTCGCCCAGCCGTGGCACTTTAAGCAGTGCCTTGCGATTGGGAAACGGACCGTTGGCGTCGCGGTGTTTCACCACGTTCTCGGCGACCAGCGGCGACAACCCGGCGACGCGCGACAGCAAGGCGGCAGATGCGGTGTTGACGTCCACACCGACGGCATTGACGCAGTCCTCGACCCGGGTATCCAGGGCCCGCGCCAGCTTGATCTGATTCACATCGTGCTGGTACTGCCCGACGCCGATCGCCTTGGGCTCGATCTTCACCAGCTCGGCCAGGGGGTCTTGCAGGCGTCGCGCGATCGATACCGCCCCGCGCAGGCTCACGTCCAGCTGCGGGAATTCTCTGGCTGCCATTTCGGATGCCGAGTAGACCGAAGCACCGGCCTCGCTGACCACCACTTTCGACAGCTTCAGCTCAGCGTGCTTCTTGATGACCTCGGCGGCCAGCTTGTCGGTCTCCCGCGACGCGGTGCCGTTGCCGATCGCGATCAAGTTGACGCCGTGTTGCCTGCTCAATTTCCCCAATTGCGCAACAGATTCGTTCCACTGCTTGCGCGGCTCGTGCGGATAAATGGTGTCGGTAGCAAGCAGCTTGCCGGTAGCATCAACCACCGCAACCTTGACCCCGGTGCGGATGCCCGGGTCCAGGCCCATCACCGTTTTTGCGCCTGCCGGGGCCGCCAGCATCAGATCCTTGAGGTTGTCGCCGAACACGCGGATCGCCTCGTCCTCGGCGCCTTCGCGCACGCGGCCGAACAGATCCAAGGTCAAATGCAGATGCAGTTTCACCCGCCAGGTCATGCGCACGGTTTCACGCAACCACGCATCGGCCGGTCGGTCGCGATATTGGATATTGGCGTGGGCGGCGACCCGACCCTCGCCTTCAGCATGACCCTGATCGCTGTCGACGGCAGGCGCAAGCTCTAGCTCGATTACCCCCTCATTGCGTGCACGCATCAAGGCCAGCAGGCGGTGCGAGGGGATTTTCGAGATCGGCTCGAGATGATCGAAGTAGTCGCGAAACTTGGCGCCGGCCTGTTCCTTGCCCGCAACCACCTTGGCGCGGATCTGGCCCTGCGTCCACAGCCAATCGCGCAGCTCACCGACCAGATGGGCATCCTCGGCGATCGATTCCATCAGGATCGCGCGCGCGCCATCCAGTGCGGCGCGTACATCAGCCACGCCTTTCGCTTCATCGACAAAACTTTCGGCCAACGCCTCGGGTACCTGCGTCGGATCTTCGCGCAAGCGCAGTGCCAACGGCTCAAGCCCCGCTTCGCGGGCAATCTGCGCCTTGGTGCGACGCTTCGGCTTGTACGGCAGGTACAGGTCCTCCAGCCGCGCCTTGGTTTCGGCGCCCAGCAATTCACCCTTCAAGATCTCGGTCAGCTTGCCCTGCTCCTCGACACTGGCAAGGATTGCCGCGCGGCGGTCTTCCAGTTCACGCAAATAGCGCAGGCGCTCTTCCAGCAAACGCAGCTGGGTGTCGTCCAGACCTCCGGTCGCCTCCTTGCGGTAGCGGGCGATGAACGGCACGGTGGCGCCGCCGTCGAGAAGCTCCACGGCCGCCCGTACTTGGGGCGGCTGGGCGGCGATATCCTGGGCGATGCGTTGTTCGATGCTGAGCATGGGGGATTTAAGATTCCTTGAAAAACGGGTGACCTGTCGCGTCGACAATGACGCTCTCGCCACCGGGGGACTTTGCTCGACCGCCAAGACCAAGCAGTCCACCAGCCATTGATGATATCAAGGCAGGGAGGCGGCTCCGCACGGGCTTCCCGGATATGAAGGTGTCGCCGGATGGACACCCCGGCGCCGTCGAAGCGGAGTCGATGTCAGGCGCTGAACGAGCCGCTGCCCGAGGTCGGGCGGGGAGATGCGCCGTTGAATTCGTTGGCCCGACCATTCAATACCAGGGTGCCGGCAATCATGTCGTGCAGCCCCTGTTTGCGGGGTGTCCAGGCGACCATCAGCACGCCGATGTAGAGAATCAGGAAGCTGAGCATCTTGGCTGGATAGCGACCCAGCGCCCGCGGCAGGCTGATGCGCTCACCGTGCAGATCGGTCACCCGGATGCCCAGGGCGAGCTTGCCGACGGTGGCCTGCCAGGTCGAGCTTTCCAGGAACGCGAAATACAACCAGGTCACCACGGCACTGAGCAAAAACGCGGGCCACACTGTATCCAGATACTGCGCCATGGCGGCAAAAGCCACCTGAGGGTCACCGGGGGAAGCCAGCTGGGCCTGGCGCATCACCGCCTCGGCAGCTCCGGCCCCAAACATCATGCCGATCAACTTTCCGGGGATGTACAACACGATGTAATCGAGAATAAACGCGGCCAAGCGCTTCCAGAACCCCGCGTAGTCCTCCAGTGCGACGGCTGTCGTTTGGGGTAGCGGTGCGATCGGCGGCGGCGCACTCGGCACCGCCGCCGCCGCGGGTGCATCGGGAAACAACACCGACAAGGGCTGCCAGTCGGCCAAGCCTTCGTACCAGGCAAGATCATCGCCGGTCACCTGGCCACTGTGCAGCCATTGGCGCACATCCTCTTCCTTGTACGGGCCGTGCCGTTCGCCGTCCCGTCCGATCCAGATTTCCATCGTGCCCGCTCCCACTGACTGCCTTGAATAACCCATGATGCCACGAGCAAGCTGGTGTGCGAATGTCGCGCGGTTGGCACTTACGCGTGCGCATGCACGGTAGTGCGGCGCAATCAGGCGGCGCGACGTTTCAGATGTACCAACAGCAGGGAGATTGCCGCGGGGGTGACACCGCTGACACGCGCGGCCTGCCCAAGCGTCGCGGGCTGTGTATGCTTGAGCTTCAGCAGAACCTCGGCCGACAGGCCACGTACCTTGTCGTAGTCGAAACCGGCAGGAATCGCGATGTGTTCGTTACGCTGCTGGCGCTCGATCTCCTCGCGCTGACGCTGGAGATAGCCGGCGTATTTGACCTGCACCTCAACCTGCGCAGCCACATCCTCACGTGTCACCATCGGGCCAAGTTCCGTCACCGTGGCGAGCTTCGCGTAATCGAGCTCCGGGCGGCGCAGCAGCTCCAGGACCCTGGTCTCACGGCTGACCGTCAGTCCCAGCTGGCGCTCGATCGCCGCGCCTAGTGCATTGGCCGGTCCGGCCCACAAGCTCCCCAGCCGCTGCGTTTCACGCTCGACCGCTTCACGCTTGGCGCGTAAGGCGTCATGGCGAATCTGCGGCACGACGCCCAAGGCATGACCTGTCTCGGTGAGACGCAAGTCGGCGTTGTCCTCGCGTAGGTGCAGGCGATACTCGGCGCGTGAGGTGAACATGCGGTAGGGCTCGATGGTCCCGTTGCTGGTCAGGTCGTCGATCAGCACGCCGATGTACGCTTCGTCCCGGCGCGGATACCACGGCGCCTTGCCCTGCACCGCCAAGGCCGCGTTCAAACCCGCTATCAGCCCCTGGGCCGCGGCCTCTTCATAGCCAGTGGTGCCGTTGATCTGGCCCGCAAAGTACAACCCGGGAAGCGCCCGGGTTTCCAGCCATGGATGCAGGCCGCGCGGGTCGAAGTAGTCGTATTCGATCGCATAGCCTGGACGGGTGATGTGGGCGTTCTCGAAACCCCGGATCGACTGCACCAGAGCCAACTGCACATCGTAGGGGAGCGAGGTGGAGATCCCGTTCGGGTATATCTCGAAGGTATCCAGCCCCTCCGGTTCGATGAAGATCTGGTGGGAGGATTTCTCGGCGAAGCGCACCACTTTGTCCTCGATCGAGGGGCAGTAACGCGGACCTACACCTTCGATCTGGCCGCTGTATAGCGGCGAGCGATCCAGCGCGCCCCGAATCAATTCATGGGTGCGCTCGGAGGTGTGGGTGATCCAGCAGCTGACCTGAGCCGGATGCGTGTCGCGGGAACCGAGATAAGAAAATACCGGTGCAGGTGCGTCGCCGGGCTGCTCTTCGAGCCCGCTGAAATCGACGCTGCGCCGATCGATGCGCGGCGGGGTACCGGTCTTCAGCCGTTCCCCCGCCAACGGCAGCTCCCGCAGCCTCGCCGCTAGCGTGGTAGCCGGCGGATCGCCGGCGCGGCCAGCCGCATATTGGGCCGGGCCGATGTGGATTTTGCCGGCAAGGAACGTTCCGGCGGTGAGCACCACCGTTCGGGCGCGGAACGACAACCCCATTTGGGTTACCACCCCGCATACCCGACCGTGCTCGATGATCAGGTCATCGACCGCTTGCTGAAACAGCTGCAGGTTCGGCTGGGTTTCCACCATCTGCCGTATCGCCGCCTTGTACAGCGTGCGGTCGGCCTGGCAGCGCGTTGCCCGCACAGCCGGCCCTTTGGAACGGTTCAAGGTACGCCACTGGATGCCTGCATGATCGGCAGCATGGGCCATCGCGCCCCCCAGGGCATCGATCTCCTTCACCAGATGACCTTTGCCGATGCCACCGATCGCCGGATTGCAGCTCATCTGGCCAATCGTCTCGATGTTATGGCTGAGCAGCAGCGTGCGGGCGCCGCAACGCGCCGCCGCCAGCGCCGCTTCGGTGCCTGCATGGCCACCGCCGATCACGATGACGTCATAAAGCGTGGGGTGCTGCATGGTTTTGCCCCGACCGTGCAATAAAGTGACGAATGAGGTCGCTATGGTAACGTCAGCGGCGCTCCGCTACCCACCCATAGCTATTGGCCCAAATTTTGCTTTGATAATCCTGCACTTCCACGGGCAGACGCTGCGCATGCTGCGCGCCGAGATCGGACGGACAGGGGTCTGATTGCGTGCCGGGGAAGGAAGCAAGACGGCATCCTTCGGGATGCCGTCGTCTTTTCAGGCCCGGAAATGCCAAGGCCCCGCGACTTGGCGAGCCTGCGGGGCCTTGTGCTGCTTAGATCTGGCGCCCGGCGGTCTCAGGAACAGGGGGAATCCAGGATGACCGTATTGCCGGGCGCCAGAAACCGGAAAAATTGGGGTGAAAGAGCTTGCGCTCCCTCTCGACGCAGACCGATAGTTACTCCGAGCGTGTGAACATGCGGTGACTAAAACGGAAATTCATGCCAGTTCGCGACAGCTGCTGACGTGCTGCGTCAGTCGCGCGATGCAGGTCACCCCCCCAGGACTCGAACCAGCTATTGGCACGCCCGTTGCATCCTTCTCTTTACCAACCAACGAGAGGGACGCCGAGATGGACATGAGCATCAATTTTGAACCGGTCTACCCGCGCCATGATTTGTTGGTCGAGCTGGGCCAGGTGGAAATGGCCATTGATCGCCTGAGCGAGCGCGACGAACGTCAGCGGCGTGTATTGCAGCCGAGGCTGGAATCGCGGATGAGCAACCTGCTGGAAGCCTTGAACCACCTGGACGCCTGAACTTCTGGTCATGATCGATGGCGATCACGCCCGTGCTCCGTTTCAGATCGGATGCGCACGCGAGCCGGCAGCTTTTGGTCCATCTGAAGCGACCATCAATGCCTCAGCACCCCGTCGAGAATTTCTACCAGATTGCGTGAAAGGCCTTCCCGCGCGGCCAGTGTTTCCAACGCGTCACGCGCCCCGTCACGGCGTTGCGGTTCCAGCCGCTGCCATCCATTGAAAGCCATCGCCAGCCGAGCGGCAACCTGCGGGTTGAGGGCATCAAGCGCGGCCAGCCGTTCGGCCAGATAGCGGTAACCGGCGCCATCGACGCGATGGAAGCCACTCGGATTGCTCCGCACGAAGGCACCCAGCAATGCCTGCACCCGGTTCGGATTGCGCAGCGTGAACGCGGGGTCGGTCTCCAGCGTCAGCACCCGCTGCAGCGCAGTCTCCCCCGGCACCGTCGCCTGCACCGTAAACCACTTATCCAGGGCCTGCGGGTTGTCCGCGCGATCGTGGCGAAACAGCTTCAAGATAGCTTCAACATTGGCATCGTCGCAGCGCACCAACACGTCCAGCGCGGCAATCCGTTCGGTCATGCCTGTCGCATCCTGGTACATGGCCGTGGCCATTCGGCACGCACTGGAATTGTCGATCAACGCTAGCAATTCGAGCACGCGTCGTTTGAGTCGACGCCGCGCCTGGCTCGCCGCATCCAGCAAAGCACCATCTCCGCTGGGCAGGCTGTGAAAGCGCCGCTGCAGAGCCTCGGCGCCAAGCCGTTCCGCCAGTCGCTGCTGGAGACTCTGACGCAGCATGTGGATCCGCTGCGGATCGACCGCCGTTTCGCGTTCCGCCAACTCGATTTCGCCGGGTGGGGTCAGCAGATTCGCCAGCAAGGCGTTATCCAGCTCCGGGCTGCCGAACAACTGTGCCAGCGCGTCGCACCAGGCCGACAATGCGCCGCTGGTGGCGCCGTCGCGCAGCTCCTCGTAAGCCCGTGCCGCCAGCTGCTGACCGGCCTCCCAGCGATTGAAACCGTCGATGTCGTGAGCCAGCAGCAGGGCCAGTTCATCCGGCGCGTAGTCGCACTCCAGAATGACCGGCGCCGAGAACCCGCGCAGCAATGAGGGAATCGGCGCCTCATCGATACCGCCGAAGACAAATCGCTGCTCGGTCTCGACCAGTACCAGCACGCGCTCGTTGGGCGCAGCAGCGGTGTCACCCGGCAACTGCAAGGGCAACATCTCGCCACGGCGCGAGAACAACGCCAACTTGACGGGAATCGGCAACGGTGGCGCCACCTCTCGCCCGATAGCGCTTGACCGGTTCCATTGCGACAGCAGCAAGGTGTATTCCTTGCGTGTGGCATCGTAATGGCCACGAGCCCTCAGGCGTGGCGTGCCGGGCTGGCCGTACCACGCCAGGTAGGGCATCAAATCGATGCGATTGGCCTCACCTAGCGCGCCGAGGAAGTCCTCCAAAGTGGCGGCACGTCCGTCGTTACGGTCGAAATACAGATCCATGCCACGCCGGAAGCCGGCTTGGCCGAGACGACCGGCCACCATGCGCACCAGCTCGGCACCCTTTTCGTACACGGTAGCGGTATAGAAATTGTTGATTTCGCTGTACTGCGCCGGGCGCACCGGGTGCGCCAGCGGCCCCGCGTCTTCGGGAAACTGGGCGCGACGCAGCAATGCCACATCTTCGATGCGCTTCAAGGGCGCCGAATTCATCTCGGCCGAGAAACTCTGTTCGCGGTATACGGTGAGGCCTTCCTTCAGCGACAGCTGGAACCAGTCGCGGCAGGTCACCCGGTTGCCGCTCCAGTTATGGAAGTATTCGTGCGCGACCACCGCCTCGACATGCCGGTATTCGTCGTCGGTGCTGCAGTCCGGGTCGGCCAGCAGGTATTTGGCGTTGAAGACGTTGAGACCCTTGTTCTCCATCGCGCCCATGTTGAAATCCTGGGTGGCAACGATATGGAAGGTATCCAGATCGTAATTGCGCCCGTACGCCTGCTCATCCCAGCGCATCGCGCGTTCCAGCGCATCCATCGCGTAATGGCAGCGCCCGATGACCTCGGCCTCGGACCAGATCTTCAATGTCACCGCACGGCCTTCGGCAGTCACGTAGTCGCGCGCAATGTGTTCCAGACGACCGGCCACCAGGGCAAACAGGTAACTGGGTTTGGGGTGCGGATCGACAAAGCGGACCCAATGGCGGCCATCGGGCAGTTCACCGCTGCCGTCGGCATTGCCGCCGGCCAGCAGCACCGGAAAACGCGCGCGGTCGGCGCGCAAGGTCACCGTATAACGCGACTGCACGTCGGGACGGTCGGGAAAGAAGGTGATATGACGAAACCCTTCGGCCTCACACTGGGTCAACAGAAAACCGTTTTCGGGACTGCCGGAAAGGTACAGACCCTCCAGCGTGGTGTTGCTGGCAGGCTTCAGCCGCACACGGGTTTCCAGCACGCTGCCGTCGGCCACACCTTCGACCTCCAGCACCCCGTTGCCATGGCGATAGGCCGTAGCGGGAACCGTCTCACCATCCAGCGTGATCGAGAGCAGCTGCAAGTTTTCGCCGTCCAGGCGCAGTATCTGGTCTTGCGCGGGATCACGGCACAGGCGAAGTCGTGCTGTCACCTCGGTAGTCTCGATACCCAGGTCAAATACCAACTCGACAGTGTCGGCCCGCCAGGCCGGCGGCCGGTAGTCGCCAAGATGGATCAAACCGGGCTTTGCTGTTTGCAGTGCATTCATGGCAACAACGGACAACGCTGGAAATGGGGGTGGGTCAGGCTAACATGCAGACTTTCAATCGCAGGAAAATCGGATGACGCGCTACGCGGCAGAGTCGACCTGGTGGGGGAAGCAGGAGATCGTGGTGCTGAACGATACGGCCAGCCGACGACGACTGCGTATTGCGCGGCATGGCGCTGCCGTGCTCGGTTTCGAGGTGGTGCGACATGGTGTCGTGCACGATCTTGCCGACGGCTACCGAAACGCCGACGAAGTCCTCCGCCGACCCGGCTCCCGCTTTGCCATCATGGTGCCTTTTGCCGGGCGTATCGGTGATGCGCGCTATCGCTTCGACGGCCAATCGCAGGACCTGCAACCGGGCGTAAACGATACCCAGCGGGCCAGCCGGCACGGTTTCGTGCGCGATGTGGACTTTGCCGTCGACTCGCTGCTCGCCGACAATGACGGCGCCAGCGTCATGCTCAGCAGCGCAGCGATCCGCCCACAGCCGGGCTATCCGCATGCGGTCGACCTCAGCGTCCGCTTCACCCTGGACGCCCAGGGGATGACCCTGGAAGCGCTGATGCGCAACGTCGGCAACGAGGCGGCACCATGCTTTTTCGGATGGCATCCCTATTTCCGCCTGGCCGCTGGCGGCATCGAGGACTGGCAGCTGCAGATTCCGGCGCAGACCGTTATTCGTACCGACGCCGACCTTATCCCGCTTGCCGATCAAGCCGCTTACGTATCGCTGGACCATGTCCCGGCGCTGGATTTTCGCGCACCGCGGCGCATCGGCGACGCCATCATCGATCAGGAATACTGCGAGCTCGGTGCCGATCCCGACGGGCGTATCCGCACGCGACTGCACGACCCCGTCAGCGGGCTAGGCATCGCGGTATGGCAAGAGCGCGGGGTGATGCATGCGTTTACCGCGGACACGGTGAGCCGGGATGCGCGGCGCGCGGTCGCGCTGGAGCCGATGGAATGCATGGCCGATGCGTTCAATCGACCTGATTGCACAACGGCGATTCGCCTGTTGCCCGGTGCTGAACGTCGATTCCGCTGTGGCGTGGAGGTCGACCCCTCATGAAGCTGCCGGAGAACGATGCTGCGCTGCCAGCCATCGGACAAATTCGCGATGCTGCCGCACGCATCGCGCCGCACGCCCAGGTGACACCGGTATTGCGCAGTGCAACGCTGGACGCGCTGAGCGGCGCCGAGCTGCACTTCAAATGCGAAAACCTGCAGCGCGGAGGCGCCTTCAAGTTTCGCGGGGCCTGCAATGCGGTATGGGCGTTGAGCGAGGCGCAGGCCGCAAACGGCGTGGTTACGCATTCCTCCGGCAACCACGGCAATGCCCTGGCGCTGGCCGCCGCCACCCGCGGAATCAGCGCTCACGTGGTGATTCCTGAGGGAGCCGTGCAGGCAAAGGTCGCGGCGATCCAGCATGCAGGTGCGATTCTGCATCGCTGCGCCCCCACCCAGGCGGCACGCGAACAGACTGCCGCCGAGGTGCAGCAGCGTACCGGCGCGGTACTGATTCACCCGTATGCCAACACCGAGGTGATGGCCGGTCAGGGCACAGTTGCGCTCGAACTGCTGCGCCAGGCCGAAGGGCTGGACAGCTTGATCACCCCGATCGGTGGCGGTGGATTGGCCAGTGGCACAGCCATCGTGGCGCATGCACTCAACCCGGCGCTGATGTTGTTCGGTGCCGAACCGCAAGGCGCCGACGATGCGGCGCAATCGCTGGCGCAGGGTGCACGCCTCCACTCGATGGTACCCGACACGCTGTGCGATGGATTGCGCGCGTTGATTGGTGCGTCCAACTTCGACGCCTTGCGCCAGCATCATGTGCAAGTCATTACCGTCAGCGACCGCGAAGCGATTGCGGCGATGCAATTGCTCTGGTCCGAGCTGAAAATGGTGGTGGAAGTCTCCAGCGCTACGGTTATGGCGGCGCTGTTGAAAAAGCCCGCGCAGTTCGCCGGTCGGCGGGTCGGGGTCGTGCTTACCGGCGGCAACGTCGACCTACGGGCGCTGCCCTGGTAGTCGCGCCGCCCGGGGGCCGCGGTTCACCCCTCAACGCATCAACCCGGCACCTCTTCCCCCGAGGCGGCATGGACTGGAGGCGGGGCCGCCTCGGCAGCCGTGTCCATCGGGGCGGCGTGGACGAACGTATGCAGGTCAAGCTGGCTGACCGGAACCGGCCGGTAGTCCTCGCCAAACGCCACCTCGCCCGGGATCCAGCCGGCCCGACACCAGACCGCGCCCCAGAAGCGCTTCAGCGCCGCCCAATGCAGGCCAATCAGGCCGTAGTTGTTGTCGGCATCGACGATCGGATCACCTACGCCGGTGGGTCTTGGCGCCTCGCCGTACAACGCGGTGCCGAACAACACGTCCCACACCGTAAACACTTGCCCGTAGTTGCAGTTGTGCAGGCTCGGCCGCTGCGGATCGACCAGCATGTGATGCAGGCGGTGAAACTTGGGATCGACAAACACCCGCTCGAACGCCCGGCCGAACCCGATTCGCACGTTGGCATGCGAAAAATTCTGCGCCAACTCTCCGAGCAGCATCAACCAGGCGAACTCGTCCGGCTGCACCCCTATCACCAGACCGACCACGGCCAGGATCATCGACTGGATGAAGCCGTCCACCAAGCTGCCACGGTCGTTGGTCCAGCAACTCATCTGGCGCTGGCTGTGATGCATGCTGTGCAACGCCCACCACCATGGGATTGCATGCTGGGTGCGATGCATCCAGTAGTAGACGAAATCGTAGATCACGTAATAGAACAGGAACAGCAGCAGCGGGTGATGGTTGAACCACGGGATCAGATGGCTGATCGCCAGCGGCGAACTGCTGCTGGTGTTCGCATCGGTACCGCCAAACAGGTGGCTGAATGGGGTGAGCACCAGATAGGTGAACAGCGGAAAGATGCCGAGCAGCATCAGTAACGTGTAGTTGCGATCGACCCGGGTCAGCCGACGATCGCTCCAGTGCTCGGCTGGCACCCAGCTTTCCAGCGGGCGGAAGACGAGGCCGATGATCGACACCTGCACGGCTGCAATCAGCAGCGCCTCGGCAATTTGCCGCGGGTCGCCGGCCAGACCGTTGACGTGCAGCAAGGCCAGCAGTGGGACCACCGCGTGGTCGCTGAGCCAAGCAATCAGATAAGACCAGAGGTGGGGAAAGTCAGGCATGGCGGTCATGGTGCAGCATATCGATACGTCCAATCGAATATCCTGCGCGGGTTTTCTTTCCCGGCCGTTTCACACCAGGGCAGCCAGCGATGAGGGACCGCGATCGGCGGATGCACGCGACACGCGCGGGGGTTACCCTGCAGCTTCGATTGATTACCGGACGGTCGGTCATGCGCAGTCTGCTTGTTCTTGCCATCGTGCTACTGGCTTCATGGGCCGGACACGCAAGCCAATTACTGCCTCAGCAGAACGGGACCAAACCGGAGGTGTCGCTGATCGGTCCGGCGCGCACGCTTCCACCAGCCACACCGAAACATGCGGCATCCAGTCGCCTTCACGGGATTACCGTGAGCGACCCTTATCGCTGGCTGGAAAATGCGCACAATCCGGCGGTACAGCAATGGATCAATGCGCAAAACACCTACACGGAAAGCGTGCTGGCGGCGATCCCGGAAGGCACCACAATCGCTGCCCGCGTGCGGCAACTGGCCATCACGTCGACGACGCGCTCTTCGCCACGGCTAGCCGGCGGCACCTTGTTCTACCTGCAAGAAACCCCGCCACAACCGCAACCGCAGCTGATGGCGCAGGCGTGGCCCAACGGCAAGCCACGGGTGCTGGTGGATCTGGATGCCGAGCAGGGCAACACCGCGATTACCGCCTACTGGCCATCGCCTCACGGCCGCTACCTGGCCTACGGCACGGCCGAGGGCGGCAGCGAGCTGACCACCATCCACGTCCTCGATGTGGCCAGCGGCACGTTGCTGCCCGATACCTTGCCGTGGGCCGGGGGCGGTACCACCCCGCCGGCGCTGGCCTGGGACGCCGATGAACAAGGCTTCACCTATGCGCGCTTTGCGCCGCCGCCCCCTGGCGAATCCGTGCAGCCATTCAACGCCACCTTGGTGCACCACGTCCTGGGACACGCGGCGACGGCGGACCGGGCAGTCTTTGGCCAGCACTATTCGCGGGTGGCCGAGTATCGCCTGCTCAGCTCAGCCGGCGCGCATCGGCTTGCCGTGCTGGCCAATATCGGCGATGGCGGGCCGGCCGAGCTCTATCTGCGCGATGGCACGCAATGGAAAAAGATGATCGGCCACGATGCCAACGTGCGCAGCGCCGCATGGGTCGGCCAGCAGCTCGTCGTGGTCAGTTTTGCCGGTGCGCCACAGGGCAAGCTGCTGCGCATCGGCGCCGATGGTGTCGCGCGAACCCTGCTTGCGCAGCAACGGGGGGCCGTGCAAAGGATCGCCCCGATCGCCAATGGTTTCCTGGTGGTGCGCAGCTGGGGCCCGGACTGGTGGGTGGACCAATACCGTGCCTCACCCAGGCTGGCGCGTGCCCAATTCGTGCGCCGGTTGCCGCTGCCGGCCAGGGGCATCGCGATAACCGGCATCGCCTCCGAGCAAGGATCGCCTCACGCGCTTATCGGCTACAGCGGCTGGACGAATCCCTCGCGCTGGGCCGCGTACGACGCACGATCGGGCGTGCTGAAAACCGTGTTCCAGGTGCAGCCGGCCGCCGACTATTCGGGTATCGAAACGCACCGGCTCAACGGCGTGTCGAAGGACGGCACGCGGATTCCGGTGACCGTGCTGTCACTGCGTGGTGTTACCCGCGACGGTCGGCAGCCGACCATTCTGTACAGCTACGGCGGCTTCGACATTCCGATCCGCCCCCACTTCGTCGGCGCCGAGCTGGCCTGGTTGGAGCGGGGCGGCGTACTTGCCTTCGCCAACATTCGCGGTGGCAACGAGGATGGCGAGGTGTGGCATGCGCAAGGCCAGAAGTTGCACAAGCAGACGGTGTTCGACGATTTCCACGCCGCTACCCTGGCGCTGTTCCGCAGTCGCTGGACCGACCGCGCGCACCTAGGCATCCTCGGCGGCAGCAACGGTGGCCTGCTGATGGGCGCCTCGCTGGTGCAGCATCCCGGGGATTACCGCGCGGTGGTATCGATGGTCGGCATCTACGACATGATTCGCCACGAGACCCACTTCGACAACGGTGCCTACAATGTGAGCGAATACGGCAGCGTTGGCGATCCGGCGCAATTCAAAGCGACCCTGGCCTACTCGCCGCTGCAGAACGTGAAACCGCGCACCGCCTACCCGGCGGTGCTGATGACCACCGGCGCCAACGACCCGCGGGTGGCGCCGTGGCAATCACGCAAGTTCGCCGCGGCCCTGCAAAACGCGACCTCGTCAACGCGACCGATCCTGCTGCTGACACGGATGAACGCGGGTCACGGCATCGGCGCCCCCTTCAGTCAGCGCGTCGGCAATACCGCCATCATGCTGACTTTCTTTGCTCACGAGCTGGGCCTGCCGGACGCCACGGAATGAGCAAGCTGCCACGTCAGGAGCACCACCCTCTCACCCACAACGGACCCCGCGCATGACCCTTCCCGCCATCGAACACGAAACCGCCACTCACCCTGTTTGCAGCATCATCTGGCTGCATGGGTTGGGCGCCGATGGCCACGATTTCGCACCGATCGTGCCGGAATTGGTGGACCAGGCATGGCCACCCTTGCGCTTCGTGTTTCCCCACGCACCGGTGCGGCCGGTAACCATCAACAATGGCATGTCGATGCGCGCCTGGTACGACATCGCCGCGTTCGACCTCAATGCGCGGCAGGACGAAGTCGGCATGCGCGCCTCGATCGGCGAGCTGGAGACCTTGATCGCCCGCGAGCACAGCCGCGGCGTGCCCAGCGAGCGAATCGTGCTGGCCGGCTTCTCCCAAGGCGGCGCGATCGCGCTGGCCGGCGGCCTGCGCCACGCCGATAAACTGGCTGGCATCGTGGCACTGTCGACCTACCTGCCCTTGCCGGCCACGCTCGCCAGCGAGCGCAGCACGGCGAATGCCACTACGCCCATCTTTTGGGGCCATGGCACCGCGGATCCGGTGGTGGCGCTGCAGCGCGGTATGGAATCACGCGAGCTTCTGCAATCGCTGGGTTATGCGGTGGACTGGCATACCTATCCGATGGCACACGCCGTCTGCGCCGAGGAGATCGCCGCACTGCGTGGCTGGCTTGGTCAACGGTTGAAACCGTTCATGCCCTCCTGATCCCGCTCGCGCATGCGGCATACTTAGTCTTATGCGCGTCCCTTCTGCCGCCCGCGGCTCGCGCCGCACCGAACGCAGTCCGCTGCCGGATTTCTGCCGGTTGCCGGAGCTATTCGCACTGTTCATGATCGGCGCACTGACGACTACGGTGATGTGGCTGGCGCGCGACAGCACCCATGACTGGCCCGCCTACAGCGTCAGCATGCTGTTCGTAACCTGGTTGATCCTGGTGATCGCGGTCAGTGCATGCAAGCTGCGCCCGCGGCTGCAGCGCCTGCCGGCGCACCTGCCGTATGTCGGCGTGTGGTTGCTGATCGTGCTGATCGTCGCCGTCGCCAGTGCGCTGGCGCGCTGGTTCGACGTGGCGCTGAAAATGCAGTTGATCGATACCAGCATGCTGGGTTTTGTACGCGACAACGTGATCATCGCGGCCCTCCTCGGCGCGGCTATGCTGCGCTATTTCTACGTGCTGACGCAGTGGCAGATGCGCCTTTCCGCGGTCGCCCGTGCCCAGGTCGAAGCATTGCAGGCACGGATCCGCCCGCATTTTCTGTTCAACAGCATGAATACCGTGGCCGCGCTGATCCGGGTCGACCCCACCGCCGCGGAGCGCACGGTTGAAGATCTATCCGAACTGTTTCGTGCCGCGCTGGGCCAGCACGACACCGGCGACGGCACGCTGGCCGAAGAACTGGCGCTGGTCGAGCGCTACCTGGCCATCGAGCAGTTGCGGCTGGGCGAACGCCTCCGCGTGCAGCGGGACCTGTGCGCGTTGCCGGAGGATTTCCCGTTGCCCCGGCTGCTGCTGCAACCGCTGGTCGAGAACGCCGTACGCCATGGCATCCAGCCGTTGCGCGCGGGTGGCGAAATCAGCATACGTGTTGACGCCGATGGCGGCGGCATCCGCATCGAGATCGTCAACCCGCTCCCCGTTACCCCTGCTCTGGGCGGTACCGGTCATGGCCTGGACAATGTGCGTCAGCGTGTGGTCTACCGCTATGGGCCCAAGGCGACTGTCGAGGCAGGGCCCCAGGACGACCGTTTCGTGGTAAGGCTTTATCTGCCCGGGGCATCCGCCTGATGCGCGTATTGATTGTCGACGACGAGCCCCTGGCAAGAGCGCGGCTAGCAGCGTTGCTGGAAGACTGTGACGGCATCGAAGTCGTTGGCAGCATCGGCGACGGCGAAGCCGCCCTGGTGGCGATCAACACGCTGAACCCCGAGCTGCTGCTGCTGGATATCAACATGCCTGGCCTCGACGGCACCAGCCTGGCGGCACGATTGGCCGACAGGACACGGCCGCAGGTGGTTTTCTGCACCGCCTACGAAGGTCACGCGGTGGAGGCTTTTGAGCTCGGCGCGGTCGACTACCTGCTCAAACCGGTGCGCCTGGAACGTCTGCGCGATGCGCTGCAACGCGCCCAGCGGCGACTGGACGATACGCCGCGTGAAACGGCAGCGTGGCTATATGGGCGATTGCGCGGCGAAGCGATCCGTATTGCCTTGACTGAGGTGATCTGCCTGCTGGCCGAGGAAAAATACGTTCTGGTGCAGCATGTCGGTGGCGAGCTATTGATCGAGGAATCCCTGCGACAGTTGGAGGAGACCTATCCCGACCAGTGGATCCGCCTGCATCGCAACTGCCTGGCTCCGCCATCCCGTGTGCTCGGCTTGAAGACGCTCGACGACGGACGCGTACTGGCCCGCCTCGACGGCACCGAAAGCACCCCCGAAGTCAGCCGCCGCAATCTGCCGGCAGTCCGCAAGCTGCTGCGTCTCGGTTGAGTTGTTTTCACGGAAGCCGCACCGCGCAACCTGGGGAGGCGGGGACAGGCAGCAACATCCGGGCCGCCGGGAATTGGCGAGGCTATCCCGCGCTTGACGGCGCATGGTCAGAGGGAGAGCATCGAAGCGTTGCCGAGACTGCCCACAGCAGCCTCACCTGGAATTTCAGCACACCGGTTTCCACGGAGCCGTACCATGAGGCATCTGATTACGCTGGGCTGTCTGTTGGTAGCCTTGGGCGTCTACGCCGTCGGCATGGCCAGCGGGATGGCGGTTTTTGCAGGGTTTGGCCTCCTCGCCGAAGCCACCTTCTGGTTCCGGCTGTTCCATCGCAAGCCAGCAAAAGCATCGGTTACAACACGGTAAGGCCGATGCTCCGCGCAAAGCTCATCCCTCACAGGATGGTCATGCCACGACGCGTTTTCCGGCTGGCCAGTTCACCGCCATCACGATTTTCCGGGCCTCGCGTCCGGGCGTGGGAGATCCACGATGATCAAGGTCAGTGTGATGTACGCGAATACCCCAGGCGCACGCTTCGACCATGCGTACTACCGTGACAAGCACATGCCGCTGCTCAAGCAACGCATGGGCGATGCGTGTCTGTACTACACCGTCGACAGAGGGCTGGCTGGCGGTGCGCCGGGTGACGCGGCGACCTACATCGGCATGTGCCACATTTTCTGTGACTCGGTCGAGGCGTTCCAGACAGCTTTCGCGCCGCATGCCAAGGAGATCATGGATGACATACCCAATTACACCGACTTGGTACCCACCCTGCAGATCAGTGAAGTAGTGGTCGGTCACGCCTGATTCGAGGGCCATACTGGGCCGACCACGGTCGGCCACGGTAAAGCGCGTCATGACCGGTTTCGCCGGCCATGACGAATGCGGCGTTCCTACTCACCCATCGCCATGGGCTTGCCCTGCGACAGCGATGTCAGATAACTGACCAAGTCGGTCATGGTGACGCTGTCGGCTGCGGGTGGCTTGCCGCCCAAGGCGCCGGTCACGCAGGCGCGGACCTGATCCTGCAAGGTAATGACCTTGCCGGCACGGGCGTTGTAACGCGGAAAGTGCGTCGCGGCAGCATCCAGGCTCGGGAAACGACCACCGTTCGGAGTCACCGTCGGACCCTGGCCCGCATCGGTATGGCAGGATGAGCAAGTTTTGCCACTGCCGCCGAAAGTGTCGTGCATGAAAGTCTGCTTGCCGGTCGCGATCGCCTTGGCCATCGGGCTGCTGGCTGCAGCCTGCGCGGGCAGACACACGCCCCATCCGCCGAAGGCGACGAGCAACATGCTGCCAAGCAGGAATCCTTGGTGCCGGGGCGTACTCAACGCAGTAGATGATCGTGGCATGTCAGCTTCTCCTTTGATGGGGGTGCTCAGTCGGTTGGGGTTTGCACGCCAGCTGTCGCTGCCCAGCTGCTAGCGTTCCAATTCCCGCCCATCATCGTCCTCCTCAGGCCTCTTCGCAAAACCCACCCGGAAGCGGCGCGGTTCGCCAGGGGAAACTCGCTCGACGCCAACCCCTGCGGCAAGAATCGCCTTCGTGTCCCCGTGAGCGGGCAGACGGCGCGGCGCGCCGAAGCCTTCCCGACCAGCCGTCTAGCCGCCCGTTATTGGTGCAATGCGATTCACATGGCGCTCTATATCTGTGCGCTCAACCGGCTTTATCGCGCCGAGTCCCCTTCTAAGGCCCCAGAACACTGGGACCAACGGCGATGGCGCGGATGTTGCTACGCAACATAGCGTGAGAGCGTTATTCGCCGTCACCATCGACGCAGCACGGGTAGACAGCCACTGCTGCCAGCCACCTCTGGGGGTCGGAATGCAAAGCAAAGCTACGCGGATCGAACTTTTCAATCTGGGTACCCCCCAGATGCGCGCGTTTCATCTGAGCTGGCTGGCTTTTTTTGTCTGTTTCTTCGCCTGGTTTGCGGTGGCTCCGCTGATGCCGCTGATCAAGAGCGATTTCAGCCTGGACAACGACCAGATTGCGAATATCAACATCGCCGCCGTGTCGATCACGATTCTGGTACGCCTGCTGGTGGGACCGCTGTGCGACCGCTTCGGTCCCCGCCGCACCTATACCGGCTTGCTGCTGCTGGGCGCGATCCCGGTGTTCGGGATCGCCTTCGCGCAGAGTTACCACGCCTTCCTGTTCTTTCGCCTGGCGATCGGCGCCATCGGCGCCAGCTTCGTGATCACCCAGTACCACACCTCGGTAATGTTCGCGCCCAATGTGGTGGGCACCGCCAACGCGGTCACCGCCGGCTGGGGCAACGCCGGTGCCGGGGTTGCCCAGTCGGTGATGCCCTGGGTGCTGGTAGCGGTGCTGGCCATGGGCGTGGAGCACGGTTTGGGCTGGCGCGCAGCGATGTTCGTGCCCGGGGTGCTGATGCTGATCGTCGGCGTGTTGTACTGGAAGTACGCGCAGGATTGCCCCCAAGGTGACTATTCCGAGCTGCGCGCACGCGGCTTCTCCATCGACAGCGGAAAGCGCGGCGGCTGGGCGGTGTTCCTGGCGGCGACGCGCAACTACCGGGTGTGGATGCTGTTCGTGACCTATGCCTGTTGCTTCGGCATCGAACTGTTTGTGCACGGCGTGGCCGCGATCTATTACGTGGACCACTTCGGATTGAATCTACGCAGCGCAGGCATGGCGGCCGGCAGCTTCGGGCTACTGGCGCTGTTCGCGCGTGCGATCGGCGGCATGACTTCCGACCGGTTGGCGCATTGGCGCGGCCTGAAGGCGCGCACGTGGCTCCTGTTCGCCCTGATGCTGGGGGAGGGCCTGGGCTTGCTGTGGTTCTCCAGCGTGCACAGCGCGACGATGGCGATTGTCGCAATGCTCAGTTTCGGCTTATTCACTCACATGGCCTGCGGGGCAACGTATGCGTTGACACCCTTCATCGATCGCCAGGCACTGGGGGGTGTGGCCGGCATCATCGGGGCGGGCGGCAACGTCGGTGCGGTGGCGGCGGGCTTCCTGCTCAAGGCCACGGGTTCAGTGCAGGAAACTTTCATGTTGCTGGGCGGCTTCGTGATCGCCGGCTCGCTGTGCGCGCTGGCCGTACGTTTCAGCGTGGCGCACACGACACGCGAGGAAACCCTCTACCGGGAAGCGTTGCGGCAACGCCATGCGGGCGGGGTGCCGGCGGCGGCCGCACTGGCGACGGACTGAATCGATCGAGGTGAACATGAAACTTGTCGTGATTGGCAATGGCATGGTCGGGCACAAGCTGCTGGAGGAGCTGATGGCGGCCCACCACACCGGACTGGAGATCACCGTACTCTGCGAGGAACCGCGGGTCGCGTACGATCGCGTGCATCTGTCGGAATTTTTCACCGGCAAGAGCGCCGACGAGCTCTCGCTGGCGGCCCCCGGTTTCTTCGCCCAGCCCGGCCTGGATCTGCGACTGAACGCCCGCGCCGTGCGTATCGACCGGGCCATCAAGCAGATCGTCACCGCCGATGGCGAGATCATTCGCTACGATAAGCTGGTACTCGCCACCGGCTCCACACCGTTCGTCCCCCCCATCCCCGGCAACGACCGGCCGGCCTGTCTGGTTTACCGCACGATCGAAGACCTGCAGGCCATGGCCGAGTGGGGTGCGCGCTCCCGCGTCGGCGTGGTCGTCGGCGGCGGTCTGCTGGGGCTGGAATGTGCCAAGGCATTGTGCGACATGGGGCTGAAAGCGCATGTCGTCGAATTCGCTCCGCGCCTGATGGCGGTGCAAATGGACGACGGTGGCGGGCGCATGCTGCAACGGAAGATCGAGGAGCTGGGCGTCACCGTACATACGCAGAAAGGGACACAGGCGATCATCGATGGCGAAACCGCACGCCACCGCATGCAGTTCGCCGACGGCAGCTATCTCGAAACGGACATGATCGTGTTTTCCGCCGGTATCCGCCCGCGCGACGACCTGGCCCGACAGAGCGAGCTGGGGGTGGGCGAACGCGGCGGCATCCGCATCGACAATTTTTGCCGCACCCGCGATCGGGATGTCTACGCGATCGGCGAATGCGCGCTTTGGGGCGGCAAGATTTTCGGCCTGGTGGCCCCGGGCTACGACATGGCGCGCATCGTCGCCGCTCATCTCGGCGCCTTGATCAAACGCAAGCGGTCGGCGACCAACGCACCCGAGTTTACCGGTGCCGACATGTCCACCAAACTCAAGTTGATGGGCGTGGACGTGGCCAGCATCGGCGATGCGCACGGCGCCACCCCCGGCAGTCGCACCTACCAGTTCAGCGACGAGCGCAAGCAGGTCTACAAGAAGCTGGTGGTCTCCGCCGACGGCAAGCGGTTGCTGGGCGGCGTGCTGGTCGGCGACGCGACCGAATACGGGACATTGCTGCAGATGCTGCTCAACGGCATCGAACTGCCCGCGGCACCGGAATTCCTGATTCTCCCGTCCGCCGACGGTCAGGCCAAACCCGGCCTGGGTATCGACGCATTGCCGGCGTCAGCGCAAATCTGTTCCTGCAACAACGTCTCCAAGGGCCAGCTGTGCGACGCGGTGAGTGCGGGGGCGATGTCCATCGGCGCCTTGAAGGCGGCCACCAAGGCCGGCACCAGCTGCGGCGGCTGCGTGCCACTGGCGACGCAGATCATGAAGGCCGAAATGAAACGCCAGGGCCTGGCGGTGAACAATCACCTGTGCGAGCACTTCGCCTACTCGCGGCAGGAGCTCTATCACCTGGTGCGGGTGGAGCGCATCCGGCGTTTCGACGAACTGCTGGCCCGCCACGGCAAGGGTCTGGGTTGCGACATCTGCAAGCCCACGATAGCCAGCATCCTGGCCTCTTGCTGGAATGAATTCGTGCTGCAGAAGGAACACGCCTCGCTGCAGGATTCCAACGACTATTTTCTCGCCAATATCCAGAAGGACGGCAGCTACTCGGTGGTGCCGCGCATGCCCGGCGGCGAGGTGACGCCGGATGGCCTAATCGCGGTGGGACAGATCGCCAGAAAATACGGTCTCTACACCAAGATCACCGGCGGCCAGCGGGTCGACATGTTTGGCGCGCGGCTGGAGCAGCTGCCCATGATCTGGGAGGCGCTGATTGCGGCGGGCTTCGAGTCGGGCCATGCCTACGGCAAGTCGCTGCGCACGGTTAAATCGTGCGTCGGCTCCAGCTGGTGCCGCTATGGCGTACAGGATGCGGTCGGCACCGCCATCAACCTGGAGAATCGCTACAAGGGTCTGCGCTCGCCGCACAAGCTGAAGTTCGCGGTGTCCGGCTGCACCCGCGAATGCGCCGAGGCGCAGGGCAAGGACGTCGGCGTGATCGCCACCGAAAAGGGCTGGAACCTGTATGTCTGCGGTAACGGCGGCATGAAACCCCGTCATGCCGAGCTGCTGGTCGGCGATCTGGATACGCCGACGCTGATTGCCTACATCGACCGCTTCCTGATGTTCTACATCCGTACCGCCGACCGCCTGCAGCGTACCAGCGTATGGCGCGACAACCTCGAGGGCGGCCTGGACTACCTCCGCGACGTAATTGTGCACGACACCCTTGGACTGGCCGCCGAACTGGAGACGGAGATGCAACAGGTGGTGAACGCCTACGAATGCGAATGGAAGAAGGCCGTCAACGACCCGCCGACGCGCCGGCGCTTCCAGCACTTTGTCAACAGCAACGCCGGCGACGACAACGTCAGTTTCGTCTCCGAGCGCGGGCAGATTCGCCCGGCCACAGCGGCGGAAAAGCGCGAACGTCCGAGGCGCATCCCGATCACGGTCGAGACGGAATGAACGACATGATGCAGGGCTGGACCGACATCTGCGCGCTCGACGACATCGTCCCCGATACCGGCGTCTGCGCCTTGGTCGACGGCGAACAGGTGGCGGTGTTCCGGGTCGGCGAACGCGAGCTGTACGCCATCGGCAACTTCGATCCCAATGCTCATGCCGCCGTGCTTTCGCGCGGATTGGTCGGCAGCCTGGGCGAACGCACCGTGGTGGCCTCGCCGATCTACAAGCAGCATTTCGATCTGTGCACCGGGGAGTGCATCGAGGCGCCAGAGCACTCGGTTCGCGTCTGGTCCGTGCGCCTTGGCGCGGACGGCCGGGTACGGGTCGGGCCCACTGCCCGGTGAGCGCGCAACGGCCAGGACTGGTGGTGATCGGCAACGGCATGGCCGGCATGCGCGCAGTGGAGGAGTTGCTGCAACTCGCTCCCGATCTGTACGACATCAGCGTGTTCGGCAGCGAGCCTTACGGCAACTACAACCGCATCCTGCTGTCGCTGCTGCTCAGCGGCGAAAAGAGCACGGACGACATCATGCTCAACACCCCCGCGTGGTATGCCAGCCAGGGTATTGCCCTGCATGCCGGCGATCCGGTGGTGGCGATCGACCGGCGGCGCCAGCGGGTACGTTCGGCCAGCGGCGTGGAACTGGACTACGAACGGTTGCTGATCGCCACCGGTTCGCAACCTTTCATGCTGCCGGTGCCGGGACGCGAGTTGCCGGGCGTGATCGGCTTTCGCGGTATCGACGACGTCGAACAGATGCTCGACGCCAGCCGCACGCACCGCCGCGCCGCCGTGATCGGCGGCGGGCTGCTCGGCATCGAGGCCGCCAACGGACTCTCACGCCGGGGCATGCAGGTCACCTTGATCCATCGCAGCAATGTTTTGCTGGACCAGCAGCTCAATGCCGACGCCGCCAGCTTGCTCGCCAGCAAGCTGCAAGCACGCGGCCTGACCTTGCGGCTCAATGCGGACACCGTGGCGCTGTACGGCGACGAACGCGTCGAGGGCGTGGCGCTGGCCGACGGCATTCGCATCGATGCCGATCTGGTGGTGATGGCGGTCGGCGTGCGGCCGGACATCGCGCTGGCCAGATCCAGCGGACTGCATTGCGAGCGTGGCATCGTGGTGGACGACACCTTGCAGACCTATGACCCCAGCATCTACGCGGTGGGCGAATGCGTGCAGCATCGCCAGGCCACGTTCGGGCTGGTGGCGCCAGTATGGGAACAGGCGCGGGTCTGTGCCGCGCATCTGGCCCGTTTCGGTCATCGCCGCTATCGCGCCACACAGACCGCTACCAAGCTCAAGGTCACCGGCGTCGACGTGTATTCGGCCGGTGATTTCATCGGCGGCGCGGGCACCGAGGATATCGTGCTGCGCGATCCGCGCCGCGGCATCTACAAGCGGCTGGTACTCAAGGACAATCGGGTGATCGGCGCGGTGCTCTACGGCGATGTCGTGGACGGCGGCTGGTATTTCGAACTGATCCGCAACGCGACCGACATCACCTTGTTCCGCCACCGCCTGCTGTTCGGCAAGCGCTTTTGCAATCTGTCCGACGACGATGGCACACGGGCGGTGGCATGAACGCCATCGCCACCACCTGTCCTTATTGCGGCGTGGGCTGCGGCGTGCTGGCCAGCATCGATACGGCCGGCGCCGTGAACGTGGCAGGCGATCCGCAACACGCCTCCAGCGCCGGTCGCATGTGCGTGAAGGGTGCGGCGCTGGGCGAAACCGTCGCACTGCAGGGACGCCTGCTGCATCCGCTGCTGCGCGAACCGGGTGCGGTGCCACGTCGAGCAAGCTGGGACGAAGCACTGGATCGGGTGGCACGCGGGTTCCGCCGGATCATCGACGAACATGGCCCGGATGCGGTGGCGTTCTATGTCTCCGGCCAGTTGCTTACCGAGGATTATTACGTCGTCAACAAGCTCGCCAAGGGCTATCTCGGCAGCGCCAATATCGACACCAATTCGCGGCTGTGCATGTCCTCCGCCGTGGCCGGACACGCGCGCGCGTTCGGCGAAGACCTGGTGCCGGGCTGTTACGAGGATCTGGAGCTGGCCGAGCTGGTGGTGCTGATTGGCTCGAATACCGCCTGGTGCCATCCCATCGTGTTCCAGCGGATTGCCGAGGCCAGGGAGGCACGCCCCTCGCTGCGACTGGTGGTGATCGACCCGCGCCGGACCGCGACCGCCGATTCGGCCGACCTGCACCTGCCGATCAAGCCCGGTACCGACGTCTGGCTGTTCAACGGCCTGCTGGCCTTCCTGTCGCGACAGGGTGCGATGGAGGCGGACTTCGTCGAGGCGCATACCGCAGGCTTCGCCGAGGCCCTGGCGGCGGCCGCGTCGGATGCCGACGATCCGGCCGAGGTTGCCCGCATCTGCGGCGTGCAGCTGGCCGAGCTGCTGGCCTTCTACGACTTGTTCGCGCGCCACGAAAAAACCGTCAGCCTGTTTTCGCAGGGCGTGAACCAGTCCTCCAGCGGCACCGACAAGGTCAACAGCATCATCAACTGCCACCTGCTCACCGGTCGCATCGGCCGGCCGGGCATGGGACCCTTCTCGATCACCGGCCAGCCGAACGCGATGGGCGGCCGCGAAGTGGGTGGGCTGGCCAACATGCTGGCCGCGCACATGGCGCTGACCAACCCCGTCCATCGCGACATCGTACAGACGTTCTGGCAGTCGCCGCGCATCGCCGAGCGACCGGGACTGAAGGCCGTAGAGCTGTTCGAGGCGATCGCGCAAGGCCGGGTGAAGGCCGTCTGGATCATCGCCACCAATCCGGTGGTCAGCCTGCCCGATGCCGATCGGGTCAAGCGCGCGCTGGCGAATTGCGAGCTGGTAGTGAGCTCGGACATCGTCGAACGCACCGATACTAACGCCTTCGCCCATGTACTGTTGCCTGCGCTGGGCTGGGGCGAGAAAGACGGCACCGTCACCAATTCCGAACGGCGCATCTCGCGCCAGCGTGCCTTTCTGCCGGTGCCGGGCGAAGCGCGCGCGGACTGGCGCATCGTGTGCGATGTCGCCCGGCGCATGGGCTTCGAACAGGGTTTCGATTTTGCCGATGCACACGAGATCTTCGATGAGCACGTCCGGCTTACGGCGTGCCGCAATCACGACGTGCAGGCCGATGGACGTCCTGCCGCACGCAGAGTACTTGATCTTGGCGGCCTGGCCGGTCTCGGCCGCGAAGCCTACGACGCGCTCACGCCGGTGCAGTGGCCGATACGGGCAGGCGGCACGGGTAGCGCGCGGTTGTTCGCCGACGGACGCTATGCGCACGCCGACGGGCGCGCCCGCTTCGTTCCCACCGTTGCGCGTAGACCGGTACATGCGCCTGATCGCGAGTATCCGCTGATCCTCAATACCGGTCGTGTCCGCGATCAGTGGCACACCATGACACGCACCGGCAAGTCACCTCGATTGTGCGGACACACCCCCGAACCGTTCATTGACATGCACCCGCGCGATGCCCTGCTGTGCGGCGTGCGCGAAGGTGAGCTGGCGCGGGTGCATTCGCGCTGGGGCACGCTGGTGGCCCGTGTACAGCACAGTGGCGGGGTATTGAACGGCAATGTGTTCGTGCCGATCCACTGGAACGACGAATTCGCTTCGGATGCCCGGGTCGGCAGCCTGGTCAATCCGGTGGTCGACCCGATCTCCGGCGAGCCAGAGTTCAAGCATACGCCGGTTCGGGTGGAGCCCCTTGCCGTGCGCTGGTACGGCTTCGCCCTCAGCCGGCAGCCTCTGCCAGCGGACGAGCTGACCTACTGGACGTCGATCCAGGGCGACCGCTTCCTGCGATATGAGGTCGCCTGCCACCAGCGGCCGCCCGACTGCGGTGCATGGGCGCGGACATGGCTCGGTGCCGAGAGCCCGCAGGCCGACTGGCTCGAATATGAAGATCGCGGCGCGGGCGTCTATCGCGCCGTGCACGTGGTCGACGAGCGCATCGAGTCCTGTGTGTTTCTCTCGTCGCGGCCGGAATTGCCCGCACGCACCTGGTTGGCGGGCTTGTTTGCGCAGGAGCGGCTGCAGGAGTCCGACCGGGTCGGCCTGCTGGTCGGCGAACTGCCGGGGCCGGGCACCGACAGCGGGCCGATGGTGTGCTCCTGCTTCGGGGTAGGCCGCCGTACCATCTGCGAGGCGATCCGCGCACAGGGTTTCGATCGTCCCGCACAGATCACCGCCCACCTGCAGGCAGGCGGCAATTGCGGTTCATGCGTGCCGGAGTTGCGACAGCTGATCGCGGAGGTTCACGCCGTGGCGATCGCCTGACGCTGGCGATCAATTGCCGGGCCGGGTATCGAAATGACGTATCAATGCCTGGGCAAGCGGCTTCAGGTAGTAACTGTCGAGTGGAATCACCTGTGGCTGCACGCCCCGCGCAAGGAGCACATCGGCCACCACCGGGCCGATTGCCGCCACCATGGTGCGTGCCAGTGCCCGCCGCAGCAGCTCACCTTGCTGCTGTGCCTCGGCCACCCGGAACAACCGCTGCACCTGCTGCATGCTGGTGAATGCGATCGCATCGATGTCGCCCTGATGCATCCGTTCGATCAGGGCCAGTACTTCGATATCCGCGGCCGCATCGGCATACACGTAGGGCGCCACCGGCAAGACCCGGGCGCCGACGGTACCGAGAAAATCCATCAGCGGCACGTTTGGCTCGCTGCCGTACAGTTGCACGCCGACCCGTCGGCCATGCAGGTTCAGGCTCCGCAGCAGGGCGATCACCCCGGGCGTGGTGGCCGGCTCGGCGATGCGTTCGGGTTTCAATCCCCATTCGCGTAGCACCCGCCCCGGCTTGGGGCCGCGGGCAATCTTGCGTACCTCGCCCAGTCGGCTGACAAAACGCTCGCGCAACGCCGGCGCATGTCGCTCCAGTGCACCCATCAGGCGGCGCAGCCCTTCGCCGGTGAAGACGATCAGGTCATCGCAGCCGCCAGCGCAGAACAGGTGCAGCCAGGCCAGTACCGGCGCCGGGTCGGGCGCGTCGCGAATGTCGATCAACGGGCAGCGCAACACCGTCGCCCCGCGTCGTTCAAGCAGCGTGGCAAACACGTCCAGCTCGCGGGATTCGGGAACGGCGATGCGCCGTCCTTGCAATGCGCAGTGATGTTCGGTGCGGGGAGTCATGCAAACGATTCGTCCGGGCAGGCACCCGCTCGCCGGGGTGGGCGGTCCTTGCATCCTAGCAGCCTGTCAGACTTTGGTCGGTCGGTCAGCGAACCCGGCTGTGCAGTCCATATCCCCGCCGCTTGTTGGCCCATCGCACCACTGTGGGCTTGGCGAATCGTCAGAAATCTTTCCTCGCATAACCGAATTCTCGCCTCGACCGCCAAAGTCCGACAGGCCGCTAACAGACACACGCGGCAACTCCGCTCAAGGCGGTGGCCGCACCGGTAGCAGTTCACCAAACCACCCGTGATCACACGCCATTGCAGCTACCGAGCCAATGATCAGCAGTGCCGGGGCACCCATGGCATGTTGTCTGGCCAGCGCCGGAAGGTCACCCAATACGCCACTGAGCACGCGTTGCTGGGGCCGCGTTCCATTTTCGATCAGCGCAAACGGTGTCTGCGGACTGCGGCCATGGGCGATCAGCCGGGTGGTCAGCGTATCGAGCTGGGCCACGCCCATATAGATGGCCAGGGTTTCTCGCTCGTAGGCCAGCATGGCCCAGTCCAGGCTGCCCAGTGACTCGCTGCCATGGGCGGTGAGCAATCGCACCGACTGCACATGCTCACGATGGGTAAGCGGGACACCCGCGTAGGCAGCGCACGCCACTGCCGCGGTGATACCGGGCACGACCTCGCAAACAATGCCGTGTTGGCGCAGGAATGCCATCTCCTCACCACCGCGACCGAAGACGAACGGGTCACCGCCCTTGAGCCGGACGACGCGCCGACCAGCCCGCACGTGCTTCAGCAGCAAGCGGTGAATCTCGTCCTGCCGCGTATGCCTGTCGCCAATACGTTTGCCAACGTCGATACGTTCGGCATCGCGGCGAGCCATCGCCAGGACCTGGAGGCTGACCAGGCGATCATGCAGGATCACGTCGGCCTGATTCAGGACCCGCAGGGCCTGCAGGGTCAACAGCCCCGGATCGCCGGGCCCGGCACCTACCAGGACCACCGAACCCACCGATGGCATCTTCCCGCCTTGCTCCAGCACTTCCAACATCGTCTGTTCGGCTTGCAGCGACTTGGCATCGCGCAACAGCGAAAGTACCGGCCCCTCGTACAGCCAGTCGTAGAATGCGCGACGGGCCGGCAGCTCGGGTAGGGCGCGGCGGATCGCGGGGCGATGCCGCTGCGCAAGCGCCACCAGCGGTCCCAGCGCCGGATCCAGTTCGGATTCCAGCTTCTCGCGCAGGCGTCGCGCCAGCACCGGCGCGGCGCCAGCGGTGGAGACCGCCACCGTCAGCGGGCTACGGTCAATGACCGCCGGCACCTGGAAGCGCGACAGCTGCGGGTCATCCACCACGTTGGCCCAGATACGACGCTTGCCGGCCTGAGAAGCCACATCCTCATTGGCAGAGCGATCGTCGGTGGCGGCAATCACCAGCCATACATCATCCAGCCAGGCTGATTGAAACAGTCCCTCGAGATGTTCGATGTGCCCGGCCGCAGCCCATTGCGCAAGTGCCCGGCTGAGTTGCGGGGCGCCGACCCGAACCTGCGCACCGGCGTCGAGCAAGGCGGCCGCCTTGCGTTCGGCAACACGGCCACCGCCGACCACCAGTACCGGCAAACCGGCCAGATCGGCGAATAACGGATAGAGACCCATGGCTATGCTCCGAATGTCATGGGGCGACGAGCAAAGAAGCGATCCAAGCTTCCGAGCCGATGAATGAGGCTGCGCGCGATGCGCGATTTTGCAGCCTTTAGCTTCGAATCGATCCGCTTTTCACTGTGTGTCATGACTGAAGCTTGGCTGGCGAAGTGCTGCGGAAACGGTTCGCCGTTTAGACATCTGGACGGTCGTTCAATATATCGCAAATCGTGGCTTGAAAAAGATGACGTTGCCGGTGGGTGGTGAACTCATTCCGGCATCGCCGATTCCTTGGACGCAGAGGGGGTGTCGGGGCCGCGACGGCCGCAAGATGCTAGTCGGATTCGTGTTTAATCGCGTGTCCGCCAAACTCGTTGCGCATCGCCGACAGCAGCTTGTCGGAGAATGAGTCGACGTCGCGCGAGCGGAAACGCTCCATCAAGGCTAGCGTGATCACGGGCGCCGGCACGCTGAGTTCGATCGCCGCGTCCACGGTCCAGCGGCCTTCGCCGGAGTCGGGCACGTACGGAGCGATGCCGTCGAGGTTGGGATTCTTGCCCAGTGCGTCGGTGGTCAGCTCCAGCAACCACGAGCGCACCACGCTGCCATAGCGCCAGATCTCGCCGACCTGTTGCAGGTCGAGCTCGAACGCCTCCTTGTGCCGCAGGATCGAGAAGCCTTCGGCATAGGCCTGCATCAGCCCGTATTCAATGCCATTGTGAACCATCTTAGTGAAGTGACCGGCACCCACCGGGCCGACCCGACCCCAGCCTTTGTCCTTGCCCGGCGCCAACGTCTCGAAGATCGGCTTGAGGTTGGCGACCACCTTCTCGTCACCACCGACCATCATGCTATAGCCCTCCTTCAGGCCCCAAACACCACCACTGGTGCCGCAATCGACGTAGTTGATGCCCTTGGCGGCGCAGGCCGCGGCATGTCCCAGCGAATCCTTGTAGTTGGAGTTGCCGCCGTCGATCATCGTGTCGCCCTTCTCGAGGATGTCGAGCAAGGCACTGACGGTGTCGTTGGTGACCTTGCCCGAAGGCACCATCATCCACAGCACCCTTGGGGCGGGCAGCGCCGCCACCAGTGCCTTGAGCGAATCGGCCGAGCCACCACCATTTTCTTCGAGCTTCTTACGTGCCTGGGCGGCAGGGTCGAAGCCGATGACCTTATGGCTGCCATTGAGCAGCCGCTGCGCCATGTTGGCGCCCATCTTGCCGAGGCCGATCATGCCAAGTTGCATAGGTTTTCCTTGCGTGATGTGACGAAAGTGGCGAGGGTCGAAACGCTGGATTGTAGGCCGGCGGGCGATAAGCAGACGTGATCGTAATCAGCGCCGCAGCCAGCGATGCAGGCGGGCCAGCAGGCGGGGCGTGATCCGCGTGCGGTTGTACGCCATCGCGGCTTCGCGAATCGCCTCGGTCTTGGTCGGGTAGGCATGGATCACCTTGGCCAGGGTACGCAGACCGATGCCCGCCACCATCGCCAGGGTGATCTCGTTGATCATGTCACCGGCATGGCGTGACACGATGGTGGCACCGAGTATGGTGTCGCTGCCATCGCGGATATGGATCTTCACGAAGCCGCTTTCCTCGCTGTCGGTCACGGCACGGTCGGACTGGTGCATCGGAACGGTGAAGGTTTTTACCGGGATGCCGAGCACGTTGGCCTGGCGCACGTACATGCCGACGTGGGCGATCTCGGGATCGGTGTAGGTACACCAGGGCACCACCCGTTTGCTCAGCTGTTCGCACCCGCCCAGCAAGGCATTGCGCACCACGATGCGTGCCGACTCTTCGGCGATATCGGTGTACTTGGCATCGAGGCAGACGTCGCCGGCGGCAAAGATGCGCGGATTGCTGGTGCGCAAATGGTCGTCGACGGTAATCCCGCTGTCCTCGTCGTAGTCGACCGCAGCCATCTCCAGCGCCAGCCCCTGCACATTGGGGCGGCGGCCCACCCCGGTCAGGATCGCATCGACCCGGATCGTGCTGTGGTAATCGGCACTGACCAGATCCACCCACTTTTCAGCACCCTCCACGCGTACCTCGGTGGTGCGGGTGTTCAGGCGCACCTCGATGCCATCGCGGGCGAACGCGTCGGACAGGGTCTGCGCGGCGTCACGCTCCTCATGCTCCAGAAACAGCGGCAGATCCTGCACGATGGTGACCCGTGAGCCGAGCCGCTGGAAAGCCTGGGCCAGCTCGCAACCGAGCGGACCACCACCGATTACCAGCAGCCGCGAGGGCAATTCGGTGAGATCGAACACGGTGGCGTTGGTCAGGAAACCGGCTTGCTTGAGGCCGGGGATGTCCGGTATGAGCGGCCGTGCGCCGGTGGCGATCAATGCTTTGTCGAACTGCAGAAGCTGCCCGTTGACACTGAGGCTGTCGACACTCTCGAAACGGGTATAGCCGAAGAACACATCTACGCCGCCCGCCGCCAGCTGACGCACCGACGTGGTGGCCGTGAGATGGCTGCGGATGCGCCGCAAGCGCGTCATCACGGCGGCGAAGTCGACCCGGATGTCGCCCGGCGCCTGCGCGCCGTAGCGGGCGGCTTCGCGCATTTCCGCATAGACGCTGGCGGTGCGGATCAGGGTCTTGGATGGGATGCAGCCGGTGTTGAAACACGTACCGCCGATCAAGTGGCGTTCGATCAGCGCTACCCGGGCGCCGAGCGCCGCTGCTTCCCTCGCGGCGACTATACCGGCCGGTCCGGCGCCCACAATCACCAGCTGGTACGGGCCGGACGGCTCGGGATTGCTCCATGCCTCCGGTTGCACCTCGGCGAGGCGCTTGTGCTCGAAGGCATCGAGCGGCGCGCTTACCGTGGCGTCGAACTTGGCGGTCATCACGGCGCGGCTCCCGTCACCTTCGTCGGCGGCTGCGCCTGCAGCCACCCGCCAGTGAAGCCTGCATGGCGCAGGCCCTCTGCGAGATAGTCGCAGTCTCGCAGCAATTGCCATATCCATTCGCTGCGGTGGTTTTCGATCATCATGAATACGATGCCCTGATCGAGCCCGTAGTGGCCCGGCGACAGCCAGGGTTGGCCGTCGCTGTCGACGAGCGTGGCGTTGAAGCTGGTGGTCAGGCGGTCGTGGCTGAGCAATTGGGGGTAGCGCAGCAGCATATTGCGCAACGCGGCCAGGACAAGATCCGGTGCGAATGGCAGCGAGGCGAGCACGGACGGCGGCGACAAGGTGCCATCGTCGGGGCCGTAGGGCACGCCGCGCGCGGCGTAACCGAACAGGCGGCGGCGTTCATTCTCCACCTGCGCCTGCTCGTCGCTGGGTCCGTCACAGGCCGACAGGCCCCAACAGTTTTCGTCGTAGCCGACGAACTCGTTGGGATTGAGCGCGGTGTACTTGCGCTGCACGAATACCGCGCGCCGGCTGTTTTCGAAATAGTCCGAGCGCTTTTCGCGCATGAAGCGGTCGCGGATACCACGCAGGTCGATCCACGCTTGCGAAAAATGGTGCACGAACAGCGGACCGGCGTAGAGAAAGTCCTGGTCGTACAGGTTTTCCCATTGATAGGTGGCGGTCCAGGCGGGGTAGCAGTCGCCGCTGATCGGATGAGTCGGCGAACCCAGCGCCAGTGCGTACAGTACGATCGCCTCGCTGTAACCCTCCCAGCCGTAATGCAGGTAGCCGCACTCCGGTTTCCAGCCCTGACGGATGGTGTCGCCGCCATCCTGCGACCAGCGCCAGTCGACGCGCCGATACAGCAGGTCGGCCAGTTCGCGCAGCTCGCTTTCTGCGGCGCCCGCGCCGGTGAAGTAGGTCGCGGCGGTGAGCATGCCGGCGATCAGCAGGGCGCTGTCGATCATCGACAACTCGGACTGCCACATCCGCGCACCGGAATGGCTATCGAGAAAGTGGTAGTAGAAGCCCTTGTAGCCCGTGGCCGTCGGGCTGCCGCTCTGGTCACTGTCGCGAAAGAAGCGCAGCGCCAGCAAGCTGCGCCGCACCGCCTCGGCACGCTCCATCCAGCCGCGCTCCACCGCCACCGGATAGGCCGACAACGCAAACCCGACCACCGCGATACTGACCGGCGAGTTCTCGCGCGAGGTATCGGGTACCAGTCCATTGCGCGGGTTCATGGTCTCGACGAAGTAACCGAAGGCGCCCCGCTGCAGACGATCCAGCAGGGCGTCATCGGGCAGCGAACAGAGGTCGGGCATCGACGATATCCAGGAGGAAACAAGAAGCCATGGCAACCGGCGCGCGTCCGTTGCTGCCATGGCCAGTCGCTAGTGTGACCGAACGAATGCAAAACCCCCGTGTAGGGCGCTCGCTGCGCCCGTTGCCACCGGCGTTCACACGGGATTGCCCCCTGGTAGTCGTAGGCTCGTATCGGTGCCGTGCCCGTGCCCGGCGCAGCACCTTGCAGGAGTCAGCCAGCGCATGTTATCCCCGTCCACTACCTCGTCCGCACCTCCAGCGACCATACACCTGCTTTCCAACGGTGCCTATACGGTGATGCTGAGCACTCGGGGCACCGGCTTCAGCCGCTGGCGGGGGCTGGCGGTCACCCGGTGGCGCGAAGATCCCACGGCGGACTGCTGGGGCAGCTACCTGTTGCTGCGCGACGAAGAGGATGCCAGCGTGTGGTCGACCACCCGGCAACCGTTCGGCACGGCGCTATCGGACCATGCGGTGGCATTTCATCCCGGTCGTGCCGTTTTCAGCCGACGCCATCACGGCCTGCATACCTGTATGGATGTGGCGGTCGCCCACGACGCCGACATCGAGCTGCGCCGGCTCACCCTGAGCAACCACGGTGAGCGCACCCGCGTACTGTCAGTAACCTCGTTCTCGGAGCTGGTGCTCGGTCCCATAGCAGCCGACAACGCGCACCCTGCGTTCTCCAAGATGTTCGTGCAGACAGAATTCGACGCACAGCGCGGACTGTTGCTGGCCACCCGGCGACGGCGTTCGGACGACGAGCCCACAGTATGGGCCGCCCATGCGCTGCAGGCGGAAGAGCTGCCTGCCAGTACAGTGCACGAGTACGAAACCGACCGTGCACGCTTCCTTGGCCGCGGCCGTACCCTGACCAACGCCGCCGCGATGCGATCGGGTGTTGCATTGTCCAACATCACCGGTTGCGTGCTCGATCCGGTCTTCGGCATGCGCCAGCGGATCACGCTGGCGCCGGGCACCAGCATACGGTTGCTCTGCTGGACATGTGTCGCCGATTCCCGCGAGGGCGCGGTGGCACTGAGCACTCACTTGGGCAAACCGAACGCTGCCGAGTTGCTGTTTGCCGATGCGGCCACCTACGCCGAAAACCTGATACACCGCCTGGAACTCACTGGGGCGCAGCGGGACAGCCTGGCACCGTGGTTGGGTGCGGTGTTCAGCAGCGACCGGTCACTGCGGGCCGCACCGGAGGCGCTGGCGCGTGGCCATGGGGGGGCGCCAACGCTCTGGCCCATCGGCATTTCCGGGGATCGGCCGATCATTCTGTTGTGGCTTCACGACGAGCTCGGTCTGCCACGCCTGCGGACGCTTCTGCTGGCCCAGCGCTATTGGCGTGAACAAATGCTCGCCGTCGATGTGGTGCTGCTCAACCACGCCGTTGGCGCAGCCGCCGACCGCTTACAAAGCGCCATCGACCCGCTGGTCGAAACACAACGCGAGCAGCTCAAGAAGGGTGATCAGCTACCCCAGACCGAGCTGTTCTCGCTGCGCAATGATGCCATCGACGAGAGTCTCCGCGACGGTCTGCAGCGCGTTGCCCGGGTGGTGCTGCAGGGGGGGGAGGTCGAGCATGCGCATGCAGTGGATTTCGCCCAGTCTGGTAGCGGGGAAACGGCGGCCATTCGCACGCGCACCCCGGCCATCGCCGCCGCTGTGGACGATGCCGCGGTGCTGGAGTTCGCCAACGGCCAGGGCGGCTTCGACGACGCCGGGCGCGTCTACCGGATCGAGCTCGACGGAGAGCGCCATACCCCGGCCCCCTGGATCAACGTGATCGCCAACCCCACGTTTGGTTTCATCGTCTCGGCCGAAGGCGGCGGCTATACCTGGTCGCAGAACAGCCAGCAAAACCCGTTGACGCCATGGCCGAATGACCCGGTCAGTGACACTCCGCAGGATGTGATCTATCTGCGCGACCGCGATAGCGGTGCGCTGTGGAGCGCCACCGCGCTGCCGATACGGGTTTTCGACGCACACTACGCGATCACCCATGGCAAGGGCTGGAGCCGTTTTCGCAACGATGCCCACGGCATTGCACTGGAGCTGACCCAGTGCGTGCCGTTGGCGGACACGATCAAGTTGTCGCGGCTGCGGCTGCGCAACCACTCCCCACACACGCGCCGGCTGGCAGTCACCGGGTATGTCGCGTGGGCGTTGGGCCCCAACGGCAGCACGCCGGCACCTTTTGTGGTCACCGCGCACGACGCCGCAACCGGCGCGCTGTTCGCACGCAACCGCTGGCGCGCCGACTTCAGTGAGCGCGTGGCCTTCTTCGATGCCGCTGGCCGGCAGCACTCGATCAGTGGCGACCGTGCCGAGCTGTTGGGTCCGCTTGGCACGGCCGCATGCCCGGCGGCGCTGCGGCACGAGGCGCCGCTGTCGGGTCGATGCGGAGCCGGTCTCGATCCTTGCGGCGCGCTGCAGACCTGCATCGAATTGCCGCCGATGACCCAGATCGAGCTGGTGTTTCTGCTGGGCGATGCAGCGGACGACGACGAGGCGCGGACGCTGATCGCTACCTATCGCGCTACCCCGTTCGATCAGGTGTTGACCGATATCGACGCACACTGGCGCCGCCTGCTCGACACTGTACAAATCCGCACGCCGGAACGCGCGATGGATATCCTGCTCAACGACTGGCTGCTATACCAGGTCACCGCCTGCCGGTTGTGGGCGCGCACCGCGTATTACCAGGCCAGCGGAGCCTACGGATTCCGCGATCAGCTACAGGACGTCATGGCGCTGTGCGTGAGCCGTCCCGACCTTGCTCGCGAGCATCTGCTGCGTGCCGCCGGGCGCCAGTTTGCCGAGGGCGACGTGCAGCACTGGTGGCTGCCGCCGGCGGGACAGGGCATTCGTACGCGGATCAGCGACGACCGCATCTGGCTGGCCCATGTGGCCATGCACTACATCGAGGTCAGCGGTGACGACGCCGTGCTCGACGCGATGTTGCCATTTTTGACCGGCCAGTCGATCGCCGACCATGCCAGCGACGCCTTCTTCCAGCCGCAGACGTCGGATCAGCAGGTGCCGCTGTACGAGCACTGCGCGCGCGCCATCGACTCCAGTCTCGCGGTCGGCGCCCATGCGCTACCGCTGATCGGTACGGGCGACTGGAACGACGGCATGAATGCCGTTGGCGCCAAGGGCCAGGGCGAGAGCAGCTGGCTGGGCTGGTTGTTGCTCAGGGCGATCGATGCGATGGCACCGCTGGCCGAACGACGCGACGATGCCGGGCGGGCGACCCGCTGGCGCGCCCACGCCGAGACTTTGCGCCAGGCATTGGAACAGGCCTGGGATGGCCAATGGTACCGACGCGGTTACTACGACGACGGCACGCCGCTTGGCTCGCAGAAAAGCAGCCAGTGCCAGATTGACAGCATCGCGCAATCATGGAGCGTGATGGCCGGCGTAGACAATCGCCAACACAGCGTCCAGGCGATGGCCTCGGTGGACCGGCTGCTGGTCGACCACGACAACCGCCTCGCGCGCCTGTTCACCCCGCCCTTCGATCCCGACGGCCACGACAACCCGGGCTACATCAAAGGCTATCCGCCCGGCGTCCGCGAAAACGGCGGCCAGTACACCCACGGCGCGATCTGGTCGATTTTCGCCTGGGCCGGGCTCGGCGAAGGCGACCGCGCGGCCGGACTGTTCGACCTGCTCAACCCGATCACGCACAGCGCCAGCCCGGAGGCGATGCAGCGCTACAGGGTCGAGCCCTACGTGGTCAGCGCCGATGTCTACGCCGTCGCCCCGCATGTCGGCCGCGGTGGCTGGACCTGGTATACCGGCTCCGCCGCGTGGCTGTACCGGGCCGGACTGGAGTCGATCCTGGGCTTTCAGCTGCGCGGCGACAGGCTGCGTATCGAGCCGTGCATCCCGCGACACTGGCCTCGCTTCGAGCTCAGCTACCGCCATCGCGGCGGCGAGGATCGGGTCACCACCTACGCGATCGAGGTGGAGAATCCGGACCGCGTTTGCCACGGTGTGGCGGTCGTGGAAATGGACGACAGGCCGCTCGACCCGAGCGCGGCAGTCGCTCTGCTTGATGACGGCAAGACACACCGGTTGCGGGTGGTTCTGGGCTGAAGCGCGGCACGGGTGAAGCCGCCTTGGCGGTGAGGCTGATACCGGGCTGACGTCCGGCATGCGCAACTGACGTTGCTGATCCGGGACGGCGCAGATCAGCGCTTGCGCCGGGTACGCGATGCACCCAGCTTTCGGGTCAGCGTGTTGCGGCCGACGCCCAACGCCAGGGCGGCGTGCTGACGGTGACCCTCGGTGATCTGCAGCGCCGCCTGCAGCAAGGTTTGATCGAGTGCTTCACGGGCCCGCGCATGGATCGCCGCTTCGTCGTGCTGCAACGCCGCCAGGGCCCACTCGCGCAGCGCATCGGTCCACTCCCCGCCACCGCTGTCGGCCGGTGGCGCGACACCCAGATCGGCTGGCAGGATTTCGGCACCTGGGGCAATAACCACCAAACGGCGGCAAAGGTTTTCGAGCTCGCGGACATTGCCAGGGAAGTCACGCTGGGCAATCAGTTTCAGCGCCGCACGGGAAAAGCGTTTAGGCGGCAATTTCAACTCGCGAGCCGTGCTGGCGAGGAAGTGCTGTGCCAGCAACGGGATGTCGCTGCGGCGCGTGCGCAATGCCGGCAGCTCGATGCGCACCACATCGAGCCGATGTTTCAGGTCGGCGCGGAAACGGCCGGCCAGCACGCAGGCGTCGAGGTCCTGATGGGTCGCGGCGACGATACGCACATTGCCGCGAATCAATTCCCTACCACCGACGCGGTAAAACTCGCCACCGGCCAGCACGCGCAACAGGCGCGTCTGCAAGGCCAGCGGCATGTCGCCAATTTCATCCAGAAACAAGGTGCCACCCTCAGCCTGTTCGAAGCGCCCGGCGACGCGACGGGTGGCACCCGTGAATGCACCGGCCTCGTGACCAAACAGCTCGCTCTCCAGCAGCTCGCTTGGAATCGCTGCGGTGTTCAGCGCCACGAAAGGCCGCTCCCGCCGCACGCTTTCGTTATGCAAGGCGCGCGCAACCAGTTCCTTGCCGGTACCGGTCTCGCCGGTGACCAGCACATTGAGGTCGCTGGCGGCCACCCGACCAATCAACCGGAATACTTCCCGCATCGGCGCACTTTCTCCCAGCAGCGTGTGCTCCGGCATCGGCGCCTTGGTCTCCGGCAGCGTCGGCGACGAGGCACTGACCAGGGCCCGCTGCACCGTCGCCACGGCTTTGTCCAGGTCGAACGGCTTGGCCAGGTAATCCACCGCACCCGCACGATACGCCGCCGCCGTGGTCGCCACGTCGGTGTAAGCACTCATCACGATAACCGGCCCGATGCCCCGCGCCTGCAGGTCGACCAACAAGTCCAGCCCACTCTCGCCCGGCATCCGCACATCGGTGACCAGCAAGGCGGGACGTCCCTCGCTCAAGGCTACCCTGGCGGTCGCGGCTTCGCCGAATTCGCGCACGGCGAGGCCGGCGTCACGCAGGGCTTCGGCGAGGACCAGACGCACCCCGCGGTCATCGTCGACGATCCAGATTTCTTCAGTCACGGCGGTCTCCAGCAACATTTCGGCCGGTGGGCGGAGGATTTGCCGGCGGCGGCCGCATCATCGCCATGGAAATGCACGGATCATTCATGCGCGCGCTCCAGCGGCAGGTACAGGGAAAAGACGGTTTCGCCGTCACGGCTGGCATGACGCAGATCACCGCCATGATCGTGGGCAATCTCGCGCGACAGCGCCAGACCCAGCCCGCTGCCATCGGCACGCCCGGACACCAGCGGCTGGAACAGGCTCTCGCGCAGGGCCGGCGGCACACCTGCGCCATCATCGATCACGTCCAGTCGCAAAGCCATGCGCAGTACCCGCTCGCCCACGCGTACTCCGTGCTCAACCCGGGTGCGCAAGGTGAGCGTACGCGCACCGGCTTGCGCTGCATTGCGCACCAGATTCAGCAGGATTTGCTGCAGGCGATCGGCATCACCCAGCAGATCGGGCACGCTGGGGTCATAGTCGCCATGGAGCTGCGGCGGCGACGGTTCGGCTTGCAGCAGGTCGGTCAGACGTTGCAGCAGATGATGGATGTTGACCGGCCCCAGTCGCGCCGCGCCGTCGTGATGCAGCAAGCGGTTCGCCAGCGCGCCAAGTCGATCGGCCTCATCGATGATCAAGCCGGCCAATGACCGCAGGTCCTCACCATCGACGCGTCGCTGCAAAAGCTGCGCGGCCCCCCGCAACCCCGCCAGCGGATTCTTTACCTCGTGCGCGAAGCCGCGCAAGGTAGCTGACAGCGGCGAGTCGGTCGACGCCGGTTCGGCGAGGGCATGGACCTCCAGCAACAGCCCCTGCTCGAACGGCTGCAAGGCAAGATCCACGCGCATTTCCGTGCCATTGACCGCAGTCAGCACCACCCCACGCCACTGCATTGGAAACTGCTCGGCGAGAACGCGGCGCGCTTGCCGCGGCAGATCCGGGTCACTCAACAACGCGCCCAGGGACTGTCCCACCGCACTGCGCGGCCCCAACTGCAACCACTCCGCCAGGGCGGGATTGATCCACTGCAGGCGCAGCTCACCGTCGACCAGGGCCAGGCCGGTCGTCATCTGCTCTGCCCATGTTCGCCAGTCTTGGTCGCTCATTGCACCATCATGGTCATTGCCTTGTGTTGGTGCAATCCGGCGACACTGCCGACCGCACCTTGCCGGTCAGCGTGGAGATCGCGCCCCATACACTGACCGCGACGGGTTGTTGCGTGGCGCTGAAAGAGCAACGGGCGCCAATGCGCCCGTTGCTCTTTCACATTCGCGATGGCACGGCAGCCGGCACGGCCTGCGATCAACCCGCGTAATACATCTGGAACTCCAACGGATGGGTGCTGGCACGGTAGCGGGTGACTTCCTTCATCTTCAATTCGATATAGGCGTCGATGAAGTCGTCGGTAAACACGCCACCGGCCTTGAGGAAGTCGCGATCCTTGTCGAGTGCCTCCAGCGCCGCGTCAAGGCTGGAACACACCTGGGGGATATTCTTCTCTTCTTCCGGCGGCAGGTCGTACAGATCCTTGTCGGCCGGTGCACCCGGATCGATCTTGTTGAGGATGCCGTCCAACCCGGCCATCATCAGTGCGGTAAAGGTGAGGTAACCGGACTGCATCGGATCGGGGAAGCGCACCTCGATGCGGCGGCCCTTGGGGCTGGCCACATAGGGGATGCGGCAACTGGCCGAGCGGTTGCGGGCGGAGTAAGCCAGCATCACCGGCGCCTCGAAACCCGGCACCAGGCGCTTGTAGCTGTTGGTGGTGGCATTGGAGAACGCGTTGATTGCCTTGGCATGCTTGAAGATGCCGCCGATGTACCACAGCGCGGTCTGGCTCAGACCACCGTAAAGATCGCCGGCGAACAGGTTGGTACCGTCTTTGGACAACGATTGATGCACATGCATGCCGCTGCCGTTATCGCCGACGATCGGCTTGGGCATGAAGGTGACGGTCTTGCCGTTCTGGTGGGCCACGTTCTTGACGACGTACTTCATGGTGATCAGCTCGTCGGCCTTCTTCACCAGGGTATTGAACTTGACGCCGATTTCGCACTGGCCGGCATTTGCTACCTCGTGGTGATGCACCTCCACCGTCTGACCCAGCGACTCCAGCACCTTGCACATGTCGGCACGCAGGTCACCGAGCGAGTCGACCGGACTGACCGGGAAATAGCCGCCCTTCACGCCCGGACGATGACCAGTATTGCCCTCGTCGTACTTGTTGCGCGAACTCCAGTGCGCCTCCTCGGACTCGATCTCGTAGAACACGCGGCCCATATCGTTCTGCCAGCGCACCGAATCGAAGATGAAGAATTCCGGTTCGGGACCGAAGAACGCGGTATCAGCCACACCGGTGGACTTGAGGTAGGCCTCACCGCGCTTGGCGATCGAGCGGGGATCGCGCCCGTAGGCCTGCATCGTCGACGGCTCAAGTACGTCGCAATGCAACACCAGCAGCGTGTGGGCGCTGAACGGATCGAGATACGCGGTGTCCGGATCGGGCATCAGCACCATGTCCGACTCGTTGATGCCCTTCCAGCCCGAAATCGACGAGCCGTCGAACATCTTGCCGTCCTCGAAGGTCGACTCATCGATGGCGTGAGCCGGGAAACTGACATGGTGGTGCACGCCGAGAATGTCGGCAAAACGGAAGTCGACGAATTCGACCTCGTGTTCCTGGATGAGATCGAGCACTTTCTGGGCGGACATAGAACAACCTCGGCTGTGAGTGACGTGACGTTATTGGCAAAGTCCGTGCCACCCCGTGAAATTGTTTTCAAACAGCAGCTTGCCGTTTCACGGCGTGTATGAAGACGGTCTTTACGCATCATACATGGGCAAGAGACGCCGCTTCTTTGCACCAAAATGAAACAAAAGACGGGTTCGCGTGCCACCGCGAACCCGTCGCATCTTACGCCTCGTAGGCACTTTCACCATGCGTGGTGATGTCGAGACCTTGATGCTCGTCTTCCTCGGTGACCCGCAGGCTGCCGAACACGGCCCTGACGATCAGGTAGGAGATCAGCGAGACCACGCCGCTCCAGACCAGGGTCACGCCAACACCGAGAGACTGGATACCCAGTTGATGAAGCATGGAGAAATCCGCCGCACCGGTGCCGCCCAGAGCCGGTGCCGTGAAGATGCCGGTCAACAAGGCTCCGACAATACCGCCCAGGCCATGCACGCCGAACACATCCAGCGCGTCATCGGCCTTCAACAGCCGCTTCAGGCCGCTGACCCCCCAGACGCAGAACCCACTGGCCACCACACCGATGATGATCGAACCCATCGGGCCAACCGTGCCGCAAGCCGGGGTGATCGCGACCAGACCCGCCACCGCGCCGGAGGCACCGCCGAGCATCGACGGCTTGCCCTTGAGCACGCGCTCGATTACCAGCCATGCAAGCACCGCTGCCGCCGTGGCCACCAAGGTGTTGATAAACGCCAGCGCGGCGCCAGCATTCGCCTCCAGATTGGAGCCGGCATTGAAGCCGAACCAGCCGACCCACAGCAGCGAAGCGCCGATCATGGTGAAGGTCAGGTTATGGGGCTTCATCGATTCGCGACCGATACCGATGCGTGGGCCGAGCAGGTAGGCGCCGACGAGACCGGCGATACCCGCGTTGATATGCACCACCGTGCCACCGGCGAAGTCGAGTGCGCCGCGCGTCAGCATGAAGCCACCCGGACCCCAGACCATGTGGGCGATGGGAATGTAGGCGAAGGTGAACCAGAGCACCGAAAACAGCAACACGGCGCCGAACTTCATGCGTTCCGCCAGCGCGCCGACGATCAAGGCACCGGTGATACCGGCAAACGTCGCCTGGAACACGATGAACACGAATTCCGGCAATTTCACGGTCGCGGTGAAGGTGTCCGCCAGCGATGTCGTGGTGACCCCGCGCAGGAACAGCTTGTCGGCATGGCCGATAAAAGCATTACCGCTGTCGAAGGCAAACGTGTAGCCGTAGATCATCCACAGCAACACGATCACCGAAAAGACTGTCAGCACCTGCATCAGCACCGACAGCACGTTCTTTGAGCGGACCAGCCCGCCATAAAACAAAGCCAGTCCGGGCACCGTCATCAACAACACCAGCAAGGTAGAGGTCAACATCCACGCCACATCGCCCTTGTCCACGACAGGCGCAGCCGCCTCGGCGGCATACGAGGTTGGCGCCAGCAACATCAGGCAGATCAGCAACAATATCGGCATCCATGCCGGCAGGCCACGCGCGTGGCGGAACGACATAAGGTCTTTCATGGAAACCTCGCTGGACAGAATTCAGAGGGCGTCGGCGTCGAGCTCGCCGGTACGGATACGGATGGCCTGGTCGACCGTGCTGACGAAGATCTTTCCATCACCCACGTTGCCGGTCCTGGCGGCCTGCTGCACGGCTTCCAGCACGGCGTCGAGCAAATCGTCGGCGACCACCACTTCAAGCTTCAGCTTGGGCAGGAAGTCGACCACGTATTCGGCGCCGCGATAGAGCTCGGTATGGCCTTTCTGCCGACCGAATCCGCGCACTTCGCTTACCGTGATACCGCTGACGCCTGCTGCAGTCAGTGCGTCGCGAACCTCGTCCAGCTTGTAAGGCCGGATGATGCAACTTATCAATTTCATGCATGTCTCCCCGGATTCAGATTGCGGCGGCCTTCCACCGCGACATGTGGATGTCTGTTCAGAACGCTTTGCTCAAGGTGATGATGCCGGTGGCGCGCCCCAGATAATGGCCTGCCGTATTCGTATAACTGCTGCGTGCCGCGTTGGTGTCGTAGTAGCCGAGCGCCAAGGAATAGCCTTTGGCGAATGCCTTGGTCACGCCAACCTTCCAGTCGGTGTAGTCGAAACCCGGGTTGTTGGCGACGGTCTGGTGGCCGATATGCGAGTTGAAGGTCCAGCCGAGACTGAACTCGGCATTCCACGACAGATCGATATAGCCGCTGCCTGCGCTGTTCGAAAACCCGAACAGGTTGGTCAGCGCGCTGGAGTACTTGAGCGAAATGCCCTTCCAACCCAGCGAGGCATAGGCCTCTGTGGTATAGGGGCTGGTGAAGCCGGCGGGGTAGTCGCCCGGGTAGGCATACTCGTAGAGTCCGACGTCGTAACTCCAGTCGCCGCTGAAGCTGCTTCGATAGCCGCCGTAGACATCAACCTCAAGACTGCTAGAGATCGGTGCTGCCGTGGTCGATCCATCGGAGAGCCAGCTTATGTTGCTACCCCACATGCCGACATACCAGCCGCTCGCTGCATCGTACTCGATGCCCGGCTGCACGGCCGGCTGGCGATTGGTCTGCGATAGACCACGAAACAGGTAATCGTTGACCACCGCCACACTGCCGGACAGCTGGCCGGTCGTCGCATCGCCAGCCCACGCATTCAGCATGGGGGCCAACAATGCCGCTCCCGCAAGAACCAGTTGGGTACATCGCTTCATCGACTTGCTCCTCTGCTGTAATCGGCAAATCATCAATAGACGTCTAGACGTCTATTGATGCAAAACAGACCATCGCCATGGCTTGCGGTAGATACTCACTGGCGTTGAAAGCTGGACGCAACCCGCCACAACCCGGCGCCGTGGCAGCCGGGAACAGATACATAGAAAAGGGTTCAGCAGACTGATCGGCAAGCGCTCGGCAAGCGCTCGGCGTCTGGCAATTCGTACTCTTCAGCGAAAGCCGACAACAGGGAGGCGGAGAGGAGAGGCGGCGAAATCCTGCGCCAAGGCGCGCGAATTTCGCTATTCCAATCCCCGCGTCACGGAGGCGGTGGGCGCGTAATAATCGCTGCCTGCTTCCGACTCCCCTGGCTCCTGCTGCAACTTGATCCTGCCTCAATCATTGCTGCATTGCAATAGGATGACACCAAGATCCTTATCACCAGTCGTTATATACCTTGTGCACCCGCGGCAATAGCCGCCGGCTCAAGCATCACGGGAGCTGCGCCAACGAACTCAGGGCGGTGTGCGGACAAAAAAAGGGCGTTGTTGTGGCAATGTCTCGCGCACCGACAGAAGCCGCGCCCGCAACAGTTGCGCGTTCGATACAACCACGTAAGCTACGTGCCTCCTTCCGGCGACGCTGGCGTCGCTCCCTATCCAAGGTCCGGCCCCCGTGAGTGATCTGCTTCATGTCATCCTGCTTGGCATCATCGAAGGCATCACCGAATTCCTGCCAATTTCCAGTACCGGCCATTTGCTGATCGCCGAAAAGTTTGGTCTCGGCGCGCGCTCGGATCTATTCAATGTCGGTATTCAGGCTGGCGCCATCCTCGCGGTGACGCTGATCTACTGGAAACGTATCTGGCAGCTGTTCACCCGCTGGCGTGATCCGACGAACCGCGACTATCTGCTGAAACTGTTCGTCAGCTTCATGATCACCGCACTGATTGGCTTTGTTGTCGTCACCCGCTTTCATTTCAAGCTGCCGGCCACGGTTACCCCAATCGCCTGGGCGCTGGTGATCGGAGGTTTCTGGATGCTGGCTGCCGAGCGAATGGCATCGCGGCAACCCGAGCGCAGCGAGGTGACTTGGAAGGTGGCGATCCTGGTCGGTATCGCACAGATGGTTGCGGGTATTTTCCCGGGTACCTCGCGCTCGGCGGCGACGATTTTCACCGCCATGCTGGCCGGTACCAGCAATCGCGCGGCAGCCACCGAATTCGCTTTCCTGGTCGGCATTCCGACGATGTACGCCGCTACCGGCTACGAGTTGCTGAAGGTGCTCGGAAACGGCGGAGCCGCGCAGGAAAACTGGACGGCACTGGTTGTTGGCTTCGTGGTGTCGGCGATCGTGGCGTTTGTCGCGGTCAAGTGGTTGCTTGGCTACATCCGCAGTCATCGTTTTACGCCCTTCGCGATTTACCGCATCGCCTTTGGCGTGGCCTTGCTGTTGCTGGTGCCCGCCGGCGGCTGAGTGAGACGCCGGTTCAGCGCTGTACGATCAACGAAAACCAATGCCAGCTGGGAACGCGCTCGGCGATCAGCTTGGTGCAAGTCAGCATCGGCACCGCCAGCAAGGCGCCGGGGACTCCCCACAACCAGCCCCACACCACCAGCCATAGCAGGATGGCGATCGGGCTCAGTCGCATGCTGCGGCCCTGGATCATCGGAGTGACCAGATTGCCCTCGATCACGGTGATGGCCGAAAACGTCACCGCCGGCAGCAAGGCATGCAGACTGGCATCGTTGGCATTGAGCATGCCGACCAGGGCCAGCACAATCGCGGTACTGATCGCGCCTACATACGGGACAAAATTGGCGAACATCGCCACGGCACCCCACAGCAGCGGATCGGGCATGTGATATAGCCACAGCATGGTTGCGGTGACCGCACCCAGGCCGGCATTGATCAACAGCGCCGTCAGTAGATAACGGGAAACCTCGGTCTGGATACCGCGCACGATCGCCACCGCATGCCGCTTATAGGCAAATCCGGGAGTGATTTCTACCAGCCGTCGCAACATCGAGTCGCCAAAAACCAAGAAGAAGAACACCAGCAGCAGCACACTGAGTACCGCCGCCAGCACCTTCGGAGCCGTGGAGACCACATCCCAGGTGCTGATCGCCAGTGACGTCGAAGTCTGTGGCGCGGCGCGGCGACCAGTCGGCGCATTGACCAGGGTCTGGGTCGCTCGATTGGCGGCCTCGATCGGCTTGGTCATCTTCTTCAATGCCGGCACGAAATGACGAATGGCCGCCGGTGCGCCGTGAAACCACCCCAGCGCCGGCTGGGTCAGCTGCGTGATGCTCACAGAGAGTCCCGCGATCAATGCCAGCATCAACACACTGGCACTCAACCAACGCGGCAGGTGCAGGCGCGAACCAGCTGCGACCAGCGGGTTCAGGGTCAGCCCGAGAAACGCCGCCAAAAGCAGCGGTATCAACAGAGCCTTGGTCAAGGTGATGGTATACATCAACGCCAGAAACAGCAGAACGTTGAGCGCCAGCCGCGACGCCCGCAGATGGCGCCACACGCCGCGGCCAACATATAGCCTGCGTCCGCGCTTTCCCGCTGGGGGCGCTGAAATAACTACGTCTGTCCCGGAGGCGACGCGTGGCTGTCCGTCGGCATCCGCTACGGGCTGCTCTTGCCCCGCTCCGGAACTCACTCGGTCACCGCCTGTGGCGCTGACCGAGGCGCTCGATCAGACGGCTGACCCGTGGGATGGGTCTGCTGAGTGGCGGCCCCCAGACCCATTACACCGAGTTCGGCGATCAGACGCGTGCCGAACGCAACCGCCTCCGCAACGCCGCCACCCAGCAAAGCGCCCAGACCCGGCACTCGCAAGGGATGCACGTTCAGGCTTCCCAACGTAAATCCGGCACCAGCGGCCATGCTGACGGTCGTCAGCGGATGTTCCCGGCTACGCGTGAGCAAGGTCGCCGCCGGGGCCTTTAACCCCTGTTGTGCCAGCCTGGCCCGAGCCTGTGCCGCGCGCACGCGGGCCACGCGTCTGAAAATCGTCATGCTTGCCGCTCCTCCTCGTCAGGCGGGTTCATCTGACGATCGGATGTGCGCAAAATATCGCGCATCATGCGGCCCCATTCGCTCCGGGTTGCCGGCAGACTGAGCCAGTGCATGCAACGGCGAAACACTACCAAAGCACCGACTAAAAAAAGCAACTGTAGTACGCATAGCAACAGCAACGCCCACAACCAGGAACCAAACCATTTGGCCAACACCAACCCCAACAGTGCCAGCCCGCTCAGGCCCAGTCCGACCCCGGCCACGGTGGCGGCAAGCGCCGCCAACAGCATCCACGACACGGCGCTTCGCGCCAGACCCAGCTCAGCGACAAGAAGTTTCAGCTGTGCGCCGAACAAATGTTTGAAGGCCCGCCCGAACTGACCGATTTCCCCCAGGAGGCCAGACGGCGCCGGTGCCGGGTCAGGCGCCGCCGCTGCGGGTGGTGGCCCAGCCTCGTCGTGCATATCGTCCCCCTGGGCGGCCGTACCGATCAACGACGCAGTATGCGCCCGAGCAGCCAGCCTGCACCGAGTGCAATAGCCACCGACTGAACCGGCTTTTCGCGTACGTACGCGCGCGCTTGCTCCAGCCATTCATCGGCGCGTTCGCGCGTCTGATCGTAGACTTCACGACCCCGCTCGCTGACCTCCGACGCTTTGTCCGCCGCAGTATGCGCCGCGTGCGCAGCCTTGTCTGTCGCGTGGTGCAAGCCCTGTTCGACCTGATCGGCGGTGCGATCCATGGCGTCCTTGGTGTTGTTTACGGCGGCAGAGGTCGCCTGCTTTACTCGCTCGGCGCGTTCATCGATGCGGTCCGCACCGGTGGGCTCGAGGGAGGGTACTTGCTTATTCATGACTGACTCCGGATAAGGCTGGCGTGGATGCGAAATGCCGGTTTGGTTCGGCTACCGTGCGCGGCGGAAGAAGGCGATCACGGCAAGAATCAGAAACACGATGAAAAGGATCTTGGCGATTCCGGCAGCAGCGCCGGCAATGCCGCCAAATCCCAATACCGCGGCGATGATGGCGATGATCAAAAACACCAGCGCATAGTGAAGCATGGCGACATCCTCTTTTGGGTAACGGTCGGGGACCAGCCCGCGGGCCAGCGATGTCATTTACCCACACCGAGCGCCACGCTGACGTGAAGGGCCCGCACGGCCTCATCCACGCGATACCGATGCCTGCTCAGACGGATACGTCCGGATTCAGGCTGTACGTACCCACTACCTCGGCCGTCGCCAGCACATGACCGGCCATGGCCGCGCGCAGCTCAGCGAGTGTGAAACCCTCGGCAAGCGGCAATTGCGCCACATCCAGGGCTTGCACGCGAAAGTGATAGTGATGCAGCAAGGCATCGTTCCACGGCGGGCACGGACCATCGTAACCACGGTAACTCCCTTTCATGCCCTCGTCGCCGGCAAACCAGCCAGTGTAGTCATTCTGTCCCTGTACGCTACCGGGTGGTCCTGCGGGTGAGCTCTTGCCATGTGGCGTCACCTCATCGCTGCACGCTCCCTCGGCCAATTCGCCGCATTCCGCCGGTATATTGGCCATCAGCCAATGCACGAATTCCACCCGGGGCAGGTCCGCCGGTACCGTGCGACCTTGCTGGTTGACGTCGTCCGGCTTGCTCGGCACGTCAGGATCGATGCAGGTAATCACAAACGAGCGGGTGCCGTCGGGAGCATCCCGCCAAGCCAGATGCGGGCTGAAGTTGTCCGACAACGCGACGGGTGCCCCCAATTTTCCGAACGCCAGACGGACCGGAATCCGCTGGCCGGACTCGAAGCTGTCACTGCGCAACTGCATGATGTTTCTCCTGTACGAACGGCAATCATGACTACATGGGGCGCCCTCGTCGACGGACAAGCGCAGGCACCGGCTCATCCTGGCAGCAACCGATGATCACGGTTTGCGGTAGGTGACCCGATAGACCGCTCCCGCCAGATCATCGCTGACCAACAAACTGCCATCCGGCATCGGCTGGACGTCGACGGGGCGACCCCAGGCCTTCTGGTCCTGCTGGAAGCCTTCGATCAGCGGACGGTACGAAAGCACCTGGTCGCCACGCAGGCGCACCGTCATCACCCGGTAACCCGACTTTGTTGTGCGATTCCACGAGCCATGCTCGGCGACAATGATCGCGCCACGGTAGCGGGTCGGGAACTGCCTCCCCTCATAGAAGCGCATACCGAGCGAGGCCACATGCGCGCCCAGCTTCAAGCGTGGCGGGACATAATCCTTGCAGTCGTGGCCCTTGCCGAATTCGGGATCCGCGGTATCGCCCTGATGGCAATACGGATAACCGAAGTGCTGGCCAAGTCTGCTGACTTCGTTCAACTCGTCGCTGGGCATGTCATCGCCCATCATGTCGCGGCCGTTGTCGGTGAACCACAAATGCTTCGTCCCCGGCTGCCAGTCGAACCCTACGGTGTTGCGGATGCCGTAGGCGACGTCCTGCATGCCACTACCGTCGGGATTGATGCGAACCAGCTTGGCGTAGGCGTTGCCTCGATCGCAGATATTGCACGGCGCACCGATCGGGACATACAACTTGCCGTCCGGACCGAAGGCAATGAATTTCCAGCCATGGTGTGTCTCGCTTGGAAAATGGTCGTTGATGACCACCGGTGGCGGAGGATCGTCCAGATGCTGCTCGATATTCCGCAGGACCAGGATGCGACTGACTGCCGAGATGTATAGATTGCCGTCTCGAAACGCGACGCCAACCGGCATTTCCAGGCCGCTAGCTACCACCCTGACCTGATCGGCACGGCCATCGCCGTCGCGATCCACCAGGGCATAAACCTTGCCCGCACTCATCGAACCGACAAACACCGTGCCGTGGGTACCGAGGGCAATTTCCCGCGCACTCGGCACCTGGTCGGAATACACCGCGATGTGGAACCCGGGCGGCAGGGTCAGGCGGTCGAGGCGGGGGGCACCGAACACCGGCGTAACGAGCAACCACAACAGCACAGGCAGCAGTCGCATGGGAAGACTCCTCCGATGGCATCGCCACAAGGGTATACCCGCAGCTCCGCGGCTTGTGGCTTTTACCATGCAGCGTGCCCCACAAGCGCGTCGACTCAGCCTCCTAGCGGCTGCCCAATCCGCCGCCGGGTGGCCTGATCTGCCCGCGTCACCAAGGCACCGGTACGCATCAGGGTCACCGTATAGTGGCCCTGATCAACCAAAGGCAGGAACGCGCCGCTGCCGTAAATAGTGTCAACTTCGGGCAACCATTGCGGGTACTGTTTCTTCAGATCGAGCAGGTCGAAGCCACCGGGGGGTGCGAAAGCCACCACGCTGCGTGGCGCACTCATTTCCTGCGCCGGATCATCGTAACGTCCGGACAAGCGATCAAGACGGTACAGCGGCGGCACGCCAGCGAGCAAGGCGGGCAGTTTCCACTTCAACACTACCGCCTCGAGCCGCCAGTCGTCGCCGTATACCTCCACCTGCCGGGTGTGACCATCGGGCCAGGTCAGGGTCAACGCCCAGCGCTGCGGCGAGAGGATGCGCGCATCGATGTCCAGCACTGGCGCCTCCTCCCCGAGCAAATGGTACCCACGCACGGCATAACCGATGCCGCCGAGCAATAGCGTCAACGCCAGGAAGACCAGACACAGCAGACCACGCCAGCTCGCGGCCAGGCGACGCCCGCCGTGAAGGTGCCGGCGCACCCCCACCAGCTGCATCAGGGTGATCAGCAGGCATATCGCCGCCAGCACCAGCAGCACGGTCATCGGCATGCGCAGCCACGTACTCCATTCCATCAGGGATTGCCTCCGCGTTGGGCAAGCGATTTCTCCTCCCATCATAGCGGGAGGCATGCGCCCTCCGAGCAGACACCACTCATCGCTATACTTCGACCCGTCGTCAAGGAGTTTCCGCCATGCGCCGCTTTATCCCGTTACTGTCATTGAGCCTTCTCGCCATCCTCCTCGGCGGCTGCGGCCAGAAAGGTCCACTGGTATTGCCTACCCGACCGGCTACCGCACCCGCTGTACCCGTTCCAGCAAGCAGCAGTGCCCTACCGGTCCATGGTCAACGCTGAGATGATGACTACTGCAGCGCCCCTGCGCTTCTCGAAAATGCACGGCATCGGCAACGATTTCGTGCTGCTCGACGGACGCCGTGGCGGGATGCCGCTGAGCGCCGCACAAATCCGCGCCCTGGCTGACCGCCATACCGGCGTCGGTTTTGACCAGCTGCTCAGTATCGAGCAGTCCCGCGACGCCGACAGCGCGTTCTACTACGGCATCTGGAATGCTGACGGTTCGCCGTCCGGACAGTGTGGCAACGGTGTGCGATGCGTGGCGGCATGGCTGCATCGTGCCGGCGTGCTGGCAATCGGCGACACCGTGAGCATTGCGAGTCCATCGGGTCCGGTGCACGTGCGCCTGTTGGCGGCGGACAGGGTGACCGTGGGCATGGGCGAACCCGTGTTCGAACCCGCCCGGATTCCGTTTGCCGCGGAAGCCGCTGCGGACGCCTATGCCGTGCCGGTCGATGGCGAAATGCTGGAAATTGGCGCCGTGTCGATGGGCAACCCTCATGCGGTCGTAGTCGTGAACGACCTCGCGGCACCGATACTGCAGCAGCTCGGTCCGCAACTTTCCCTCCATGAACGCTTTGCTCAAGGCGTCAACGCCGGCTTTGTGCGCAAGCTCGATCGGTCGCACCTGCATTTGCGCGTCCACGAGCGCGGCGCGGGCTGGACACAGGCCTGCGGCACCGGGGCCTGTGCCGCGATGGCGGTGCTGCATGCGCGCGGCGAGGTCGATGACAGCGTGCAGGTGACGCTGCCTGGCGGAACGCTGCAGATCGAATGGGGCGGTCCCGGCCAGCAGCTCTGGATGACCGGGCCGGTGGCATTTGCGTTCGAAGGCGAATGGCGCATCCCGGAATGAGCAACCGAGGCCCCGCTTGATGCGCGGACTCGTCCATCGCACACTCCAGAGAAGAGGTGTAACTATCCCATCCGTCCCGCATCGCCATGAGGACATTCACGCATGACCGCAACCCTGCTTGACGACGCCACCCAGGCACGCGTGGTCGCTGCGTACCTGAAGCGTCACCCCGGCTTCCTCACCGAATATCCCGAGCTGGCGGCACAGCTGACGATGCCGCGGGAGAAAGGCTCGGTGGCATCGCTCGCGGCGTATCAGTTGCATAGTCTGCGCGAGAAAAATAACGAACTGGAACGCCGCCTCACCGAGCTGGTGACGATAGCCGCCGACAACGAAAAACTGATGGAGCGCGTGCATGCGCTGACCGTTGCGCTGCTGCGTGCCAACACGCTGGAGGTAACCGCGCGTACGGTGGTAGCCAAGCTCGGCGCCAACTTCCATTCCGAGCAGGTGCGCCTGCTGCTGTTTGGCGCCCATCCGGAATTGCCACGGGCCGAATGGCTGCAGCAAATTGCCGGAGGTGCCGCTGCGCTGCCGGAATTTGCCGATTTCCTGAACCAAAGTGAGCCTGCTTCCGGCCGGCTCTCGGCAGACAAGCTCGAGCGACTGTTCGGCAGCAAGGCGGGTGAGATCGAGTCGGTCGCGATGATGCGCCTGGGTGATGCCGGCATGCTGGCGATCGGCAGCGCTGACCCTGATCGCTTCCAGCCCGGGATGGGCACTTTGTTTTTGAAAATGATCGCCGCCACCGTCACTGCGGCATTGGCCCGCTCGCGGGATGTCTCCTGAGCCGGTGGTGAATCCCGAACGCCAAGTTGAGGCTTGGCTGGGCCGCCTCGCCGACGAACGGCAGGCCTCGACGCATACCGTTGCCGCCTATCGTCGCGATCTGGCCAAGCTACTGCGTTTCATGCAGGAGCGTCGACTGACCTCCTTCGAAAGCCTGGACAACCAGCTGATGCGCGCTTTCGTGGCGGCCGAACATCGCGGCGGGTTGGCAGCCAAAAGCCTGCAGCGGCTGTTGTCCTCGTGCCGCAGCCTGTTTCGTCAGCTCAGTCGCGAAGGCCAGCTCGCCCACGATCCGATGCTCGGTGTGCGCGGCCCCAAGGTTCGCCGCAAGCTGCCGCAAGTGCTGGACGTGGACGAGGCCGGGGCGCTGGTGGAAACCGACAGCGGCGGCAAACTGGCGGTGCGCGACCGCGCCATGCTGGAACTGTTCTATTCCAGCGGACTGCGGCTATCCGAACTGGTCGGGCTGCACTGGATCGACCTGGATCTGGAGGGCGGCGAGGTGCGCGTGCTCGGCAAGGGGCGCAAGACCCGCCTCGTGCCGGTAGGCCGGCATGCCGTGGCGGCGCTGCGTGCTCTGGCTGCGGAACAGGGCGACGGCATGCGCCCCGAGAGCCCGGTATTCCGCGGACGCGGCGGTGCACCGATCAATCCACGCACCGTGCAATTGCGGATGAAGACACTGGCGCTGCAACAAGGGATCCCGAAGCACATTCATCCGCACCTGCTGCGGCATACGTTCGCCAGTCACCTGTTGGAGTCCTCCGGCGACCTGCGCGCGGTGCAGGAGCTGCTCGGCCATGCCGACATCGCCACCACGCAGATTTATACCCACCTGGACTTCCAGCATCTGGCCAAGGTGTACGACGCGGCACACCCCCGCGCGCGGCGCAAATGATCGCGGCGCGGCGCGCGTTCGTCGCGATTTCCTCGGCGAATCCCTCATGGTTGCCTTGAGGGTGCGGCTGATCGACCGGCGGGCGCGGCCGCACCGACGCTGTGCAGCCATATGGGACGCGGCGGCTTGGATTCACGCCGCCCGGCCCCACCTTTGCCGGATTCACCGCACGCGGAGCTATCCATGGAATCGTTTCACGCCACCACCATCGTCTGCGTTCGCCGCGATGGACGGGTAGTCATCGGCAGCGACGGCCAGGTCACACTCGGCAATACGGTGATGAAAGCCAATGCACGCAAAGTGCGCCGGCTCGGCAAGGGCGACGTGGTCGCCGGCTTTGCCGGGGCCACCGCCGATGCATTCACGCTGTTCGAACTGTTCGAGGAAAAGCTCACCAAGCACGGGGGCAACCTGACCCGCGCTGCGGTGGAGATGGCCAAGGAGTGGCGCACCGACCGGCGCCTGGGGAAGCTCGAGGCGATGCTGGCGGTAGCCGACAAGGAGGCCTCATTGCTGATTTCCGGCAACGGCGACGTGCTCGAACCGGAGCACAGCCTGATCGCGATCGGCTCCGGCGGCCCGTTTGCGCAGTCTGCCGCCATGGCGCTGTTGGAAAATACCGACATGGACGCGCGCAGTATTGTCGAAAAAGCACTGAAGATCGCCGGCGACATCTGCATCTATACCAACCATAACGTGTCCATCGAAGAGCTTTGAGAAGCCGAAACCGTCAAGCTCCTCCCAAAGCCCCCCGTTCACTGTTTCCCGTTTCCGCTTTCAAAGAAGCAAACCATGTCCGAACTCACCCCCCGCGAAATCGTCAATGAACTCGACCGCTATATCATCGGCCAGCACGACGCCAAGCGCGCCGTGGCGATAGCCCTGCGCAACCGCTGGCGGCGCATGCAGCTGGAGCCGGCGATGCGCGATGAGGTGACACCGAAGAATATCCTGATGATCGGACCCACCGGCGTGGGCAAGACCGAGATCGCGCGACGTCTGGCCACCCTGGCCAACGCCCCGTTCGTCAAGGTCGAGGCGACCAAATTCACCGAAGTCGGCTATGTCGGGAAAGAGGTCGACTCGATCATTCGCGATCTCGCCGACGTGGCCTACAAGCTGACCCGCGAACAGGCGATCAAACGCGTGCGCACGCAGGCCGAGGACCGGGCCGAGGACCGCATCCTCGACGCGCTATTGCCACGCCGCCAGCCGCTGCCGGCCGACTGGAGCCAGGACACGCCCACCACGGCGCCGGCGATCGACAGCGATACCCGCCAAAAGCTGCGCAAGCAGTTGCGCGAAGGCACCCTCGATGACCGCGAGATCGAAATGGACTTTGCCATGAACGTCGGCGTGGAAATCATGTCGCCGCCGGGCATGGAGGAGATGGGACAGCAATTGCGGCAGATGTTCCAGAATATCGGCGGTGCCAAGACGCAGAACCGCAAGTTGGCGATCAAGCTGGCGCGGCCACTGCTGATCGACGAGGAAGCCGGCAAGTTGCTCAACGACGAAGAGGTGCGCGCCCAGGCGATGGAGGCCGCCGAGCAGAACGGCATCGTGTTCATCGACGAGATCGACAAGGTGGTACAGCGTGGTGACCAGGGCCAGGCCGGGGTCAGCCGCGAAGGCGTGCAGCGTGATCTGTTGCCGCTAGTCGAGGGCTCGACGGTCTCTACCAAATACGGCCCGATCAAGACCGACCACATGCTGTTCATCGCCTCGGGCGCGTTTTCACTGGCCAAGCCCTCCGATCTGATTCCCGAGCTGCAGGGTCGTCTGCCGATCCGGGTCGAGCTGTCGGCACTGTCGGTGGGCGATTTCAAGCGCATCCTGCGCGAACCGAATAACGCGCTGACCAAGCAATACGTGGCCCTGCTGGGTACCGAGGGCGTCACCCTGGAGTTCTCCGACTCCGGCATCGACCGGCTGGCTGAAGTGGCGTTTCAGGTGAACGAACGCACCGAGAACATCGGCGCGCGCCGGTTGCACACGGTGATGGAGCGCCTGCTGGAGAAAATCTCCTACGAAGCGGCGGACAAGTCCGGCGAAAAGTACCTCATCGACGCCGAACATGTAGACAACAGCCTGAATAGCCTGGTTCAGGATGAAGATCTCAGCCGCTACATCCTGTAGTCACCAGCCGATCTGTTAGAATCCGCGCCGTGAGCAACATCATCGAACTCAAGACCACCGGCCAGCGTGCGCAGCTGCGCGAAGCGCAGCAGAAGCAAACCTTGGTCCGGCTATGGCGTGAAGATCTCGAGCACGGTAGCTTCTGCGGTTACGTGGGAGGCGTCGGGCGCGAATTCTTCCTGCTGTGGGTAGTCGGCGACGGCATCACCTACGACGGCATGTACGTGATGCGCCATCGTGACGTGTCCGAACTTGAAGCGCCGGACAAACATCACGCTTTCTTTGAGAAGGCGCTCGCACTGAAGCACATCCTGCCGCGTCCGCCGCGGGGTTTTCCGCTGGACAACATCCGCGAGGTGATCCAGGCCGCGGCAGCGCAGGCCACGGTAATCGGCGTGCACGTGGACAGTGAGGACGAGGCCGAAGTCTGCTACATCGGCCGGCTGGTCAGCGTCGAGGAGGACGGCTTCCACATGCAGGAGCTCAGCCCCGATGCGGAGTGGATGCGCGAGGCCTCGTTCTTTGCCTGGGACGAGGTCTCCACCGTCAGTATCGAGGACAGCTACGCGCAATCGCTGCTCGCCGTGGCCGGGGCAGCGCCGGCGCTCGAGCAAGGCGATTCGGGCATCGGTCGCGCCTGAGTCCGGTCCCGCAGCCGCATTGCGGAAGCACCTCGCCGTCACCTCGCATAGATGTCGTCGCACAAGGGCGTGGAGAACTCCTGCCGCACCCTGTCACCGACGGATGCACCGCCCGAGCGGGTAAGCTCTCAGCAATGGAGAAGGAAAGAGCGGAGTAGCCGATGACACGCATCGTCGTGGTGGGCAGCATCAACATCGACCTGGTGACTCTCGCCGACCGCTTCCCCGCGCCGGGCGAAACCCTGCTGGCGCAGCGCTTTCTTACCGTCGCCGGAGGCAAGGGTGCCAACCAGGCCGTTGCCGCCGCACGGCTTGGCGCCGAGGTAAGCCTGATCGGCGCCGTGGGCGATGACACGTTTGGCCGGCAACTGTGGCAGGGCCTGCGCGAGGAAGGCGTGGACCTGAGCCACACCAAGCAGCTTGCCGAAGGTGACACCGGCAGCGCCTCGATCACCGTCGCCGGTGGCGAAAACCAGATTCTGGTGGTGCCGGGCGCCAACGCGCAGGTGACACCGGCCCAGGTCACCCGGGCACGTTCACTGATCGCGCGCGCCGATGCGGTGCTGGTGCAGATGGAAATTCCCCTCGACACCGTGGAGGCCACGGTACGACTGGGTCACCAGCTGGGAGTGCCGGTGATCCTCAATCCCGCACCGGCGCAGCCGCTACCGTCTGCATGGCTGCAATTGGCAAGCTACGTCACGCCCAACCAGCACGAGCTGGCGATCCTGCTCGATGCCGACCCGCAGGAAGACTTTCGCGCCCTGATGCAACGCGTGCCGTGTCCGGTCGTGCTGACCCGCGGCCGCGAAGGCGCCTGGTATCGTCGGCACGGGGAGCCGATCCACCAAACCGGCTACGCCGTCGACGTGGTCGACAGCACCGGCGCCGGTGACACCTTCAATGCCGCCCTCGCTGTGTTTCTCGCCGAAGGCCTGCCCCAGGCCGTGCGCAAGGCCTGCGCTGCCGCCGCCTTGTCCGTCGGCAAACTGGGGGCACAAGCTGGCATGCCTAGCCTTGTCGATGTCGAGACATGGCTCACGAGTCTTACCCCACCGGACCGCTTCAGTTAACTAGCTGTCCAGCGACAATGAACCTGTTCCCATCACGCGCGGGCCGGAAAACGGTTGAAAAAGAGAACTTTACTGAATTCGATCAGTCACGCTACCGATGTCTCCACTTGGTCTTCACGCGAGCTCTCCCATCTACCTCAACCCGCGAAACTGTATTTGATCGAAGCCCCGGCACCATAGTCAGGAGAGCCATTGGAAAAGCCCTTCAATGCATAGAACATCGCGGACCAGTCGCGGTCGAAAACGTGCTTGTAATAAGCGGCCGTTAGCAAAGGGTTGGAACTGGTTGCCGTCAAGGCCCCGCTGGAGAGGACGCTGAAGCCGAGGCTATTGCGGCGGCTGAAACGGTAAATCGCATCCGCTTCGCCATAGGCAACATTACGCAAATGGATTCTCGCCGGTGAACCATGAACTTGATAGCCCACAGTGCCGGAAAGCAGAAGGTGACCGAGTGATTTAGACACACCAACCTGAAGTGCATAGTCGTTTTTCCCGGTTCCCAAGCCGTTGGCATAGCTGGCCGTGCCAAGCTTCACCTTCATGCCGAGATCGACCGCCAAGCCTTCTTTGTTGTCTTGGTAAGCTCGGTACGTAGCGCTCATGCGGACATCGCCCATGCCTGACCGGGTGCGCCGCGTGCTGGACGGGGCGTTAACCGCTCCGATGTTCGGGATCACATTGCCTGCTCCGGTGACCTGGATATAGGGCAGAGTCAGATCAAGCGCCCAGCGACCTGTGGCGAATCCAGCGGTTACCGGCAGATAGAAGATATCTGTGCTCTGTGCGCGACCATAGTTGCCGCTCGTGTAAAATGCGCTGGTATTCAGCGAATAATTGTCCACCGTCGGTGCTGCCAGCGCGACAGCCGGAACGAGACTGCCGATCGCAAGCGCAAAACAAGGCCAAAACAGGCTTTTGAAGCTTTTCACTAGTCACCAATCCTGCAAAGAGTGCCAAGGGATCTTTCAACTCGCCTACAGCGAAAACAACTGATCCTCCTGACGCTGATAGAAAAAAGAGAGCGAGACGGTGGTTGGGCCCGTTACGCGCCATGAGCAAGAATCAACGGCTTCTGGATGGGGTCAGTCGCCACCGGCATGGCTTACGTCACTAACAGCATTCAGGTCGCCCACGGCACTGACATCGCCTACGGCACTCACGTCACCCACGGCACTGACATCGCCCACGGCACTCACGTCACCCACGGCACCGACGTCGCCCACAGCACTCACGTCACCCACGGCACCGACATCGCCGACAGCACTTGCATCACCTACTGCACTGACATCGCCCACAGCGCTTGCGTCACCAACATCGCCTACTTCAGCGGCTTGGCCAACCTCAGCGGCTTCAGCGGCGTGCCCAACATCGGAGACCTCGGCCGCATGCCCGACGTCGGAGACTTCAGAGGCGTGCTCGACCTCCGTCGCGTGTGCCACTTCGGTGGCGTGCTCGAGCTCTGTCGCGTGCTCGACTTCGGGGGCGTGCCCGAGCTCTGCCGCGTGCTCGACTTCGGGGACGTGCCCAACCTCTGTGGCGTGCTCGGCTTTCGAGGTCTGGGGTGAACTTGACGCAGCAAACGCCAAGGCCGAAGTAGTGCTCAACAGCAACACCAGGGGGGCAACAAACAGGCGAGACTTACGCATGATCTACTCCTGCAGTGATTGACGTCGGGTTATGCACTTTCCAACGTGAACAGATTTGGATTTACCTGTCCTGGAATAGTACTCCTTCGACAACTTCCAGTTGATGAATTTTTTGTGACATGTCCTTTTTTTGTGATGCGCGTCACGCTTTGACGCTCAGCGGGAATGGCGCCGCGCACCCGCATCCATACGTACTATATGCACGAGCATCACTTGCCGATGCAGAAACTCGAGAAAATCGCGCCCAGCAAGTCATCGCTGCTGTACTGGCCAGTGATTTCACCGAGGGTGTGCTGGGCCTGACGCAGCTCTTCGGCGGCCAGTTCGCCGGCGTGGCTGACGTGCAGCGCGGAGGCAGCCGCGTCGAGTAGCGCGGCGACCTGCTCCAGCGCCAGCAGATGGCGGCGCCGGGCGCTGAAGGCGCCCTCGCCGCTGCCGGCCCCGGCCAGCTGCTTGAGTTGATGCCGCAGTTCGTCGAGGCCGGACCCGGTTTTCACCGAGGCCCAGAGCCAACGGCAACCCTCACGCTGTTCGCTGTGCGCCGCGGTGTCGCCAAGATCGATTTTGTTGATCAGCACCAGCCGTTCGACGCCGGCCGGCAGCGTAGCGAACCAGGCCAGGTCGGCGGCGGCATGCCGGGCGTCGGTCACCAGCAAGGCGACATCGGCGCGTTGCAGTTCAGCATGGGCACGGCGCACGCCCTCGCGTTCGACTTCATCGTCGGTCTCGCGCAGGCCTGCGGTGTCGGCCAGCTCCAGCGCGATGCCATCGAGACTGAGCGACTCGCGCAACACGTCGCGGGTGGTCCCTGCCGCCGCGTTGACGATGGCGCGATCGCTGCCGGCCAGCGCATTTAGCAAGCTGGACTTGCCCGCATTGGGTCGACCGATGATCGCCACACGCAGGCCATCGTTGAGGCGCACCCCGCGTTTAGCCTCACGCAACAGTTCGGTTAGTTCGAGGCGTACTGCGGCAAGCTGGTTCGCGATCACCGGGTCGGCGAGAAAATCGATTTCTTCCTCGGGAAAGTCGATCGCCGCCTCGATATGCACGCGCAAGGCGACAAGACTGTGCAGCAGCGCCTCGACCTTGCGCGAAAACACCCCCTCCATCGACTGCAGCGCTGCCCGCGCAGCGGCTTGCGAGCGTGCTGCGATTAGGTCAGCAACGGCTTCGGCCTGCGCCAGGTCGAGCTTGCCGTTAAGAAACGCACGCTCGGTGAATTCACCGGGTCGCGCCAGTCGTGCGCCAAGTTGGCAGATGCGCCGCAGCAACGCGTCCAGCAGCACGCTGCTGCCGTGGCCTTGCAGCTCCAGCACATGCTCACCGGTATACGAGGCCGGAGCCGGGAAGTAGAGCAGCAAGCCGCGGTCGATCAACAGCTCATCGGCATCGTGGAAGGCCGCCAGGTGCGCGTGACGGGGGAGCGGCTCGCGGCCCAACAGGCGCCGCGCAATCGCCGGTACGGCGGGCCCGGACACCCGCACCACGCCGACACCGGCGGCACCGGGTGCACTGGCGATGGCAGCGATGGTATCGACGACGGCTTCGGACATGAGGGGGTTACTCGGGTGCAAGATCGGTCAGGCGGCGAGGCGCTGGCCTGCGGTGCGGTGGTGCGAGGGCCTCGGGGATTTTCGCATCCCACGGCTATCAACGGGTCGGTGGTGGGTCACCGCGATCGAGATAGTCGGAGAGGTTGGCGCTTTCCACCAGATCCTCCCAGGTGACCACGCCGAGCACAGCGTCGACGCCGTCGAGTTTGCCATCCTGGGTCATCACCGCGTTGCGGCAGCGCTTACCGCGCATCAGCGCGATCAGGTCAAAGACCTGGATCGCAGCCTCGACCACTATGACATGAGTGTCGGCCAGTTCGCGCAGCGGTGTGTCCAAGGCGGCGCTCCGCCGAGCAGCACGCACCGCACGTGCCGACACCACACCGATCAGCGTAGCCTGGTCGAGCAATACCACGCGCGGCATGCGATGTTGCCGGTAGCGTCGCGCCAGCACCGTGCCGAGGGTGGCATTCGCGTCCAGGCACATGAACGGTGCGCCGACAAATTCCATGGCGCCCCGCGCCAGGTACAGCTGACTCTGGATCGCCGTCGGGACGTGCTGACCGCGGCGACTGAGCTTAAGCGTGTAGATGGTGTCGGCCAGCAGCAACCGGCGCATCGAGTAGGTCACTGACACGGCGATGATCAGCGGGATGATGACATGGTAGTCACGGGTCATCTCGAAGGTCATCACCACCGCGGTCACTGCCGCGCCGGTACTGGCCCCCACCACGCAGGCCATGCCGATCACCGCCGCGTCGATCGGACTGATGTCCATCCCCGGGAGCAAGACGTGCACGCCTGCGGCAAAAGCCGCACCGAGCGTGGCGCCGATGAACAGCGCCGGCGAGAAGATGCCACCGGAGGCGCCCGAACCCAGGGTCAGCGAGGTCGCCAGCAGTTTCAGCAACGCCAGCAGCAGCAAAAAACCGCCTGCGCGCAGGCCACCGTTGAGCACATCCTGGATCGCCGCATAGCCGACCCCTTCGACGTAATAGTGACCTTCGCGCTGCAGCAGCACGAACATGATGACCCCGACCAGGGCCATACCGATCGCGTGTCGTACGTAATCGTTGCCCGGCACCTTCTTGAACAAATCCTCGAAACCATAGATCGCGCGGGTGTAAACCATCGCCGCCACACCCGTCAGCAAGCCCAGCACGACGTAGGCGAGCAGCGCCAGCCCCGGACCCAGCGCGTGATGATCAAGGGTGAGCTGCGGCACCACGAAGGAAGGATGGTCGCCGAAGAACATACGTCCTACCAGGCTGGCGGTGCCGGTAGCTATCATCACCGGAATCAGGGTGCGCGCGCTGATCTCCACCAGCAGGATTTCGGCAGCGAACAGCACCCCACCCAGCGGGGTGTTGAAGGTGGCGGCAATCCCGGCACCGCCACCGCAGGCGATCAGTACCAATCGCTGCCATTCGGGAATCTTCAGCCCCTGGGCGAGAAGCGAGCCGAAGGTCGCACCGATCTGGATGATCGGTCCCTCGCGCCCCACCGCGCCGCCGGAACCGATCGAAATCGACGAAGCCAGCGCCTTGATCAGCGCTACCGGCGCGCGAATCATGCCGCGCTTGAAATGCACCGCGTCGATGACCTCCGGCACCCCATGCCCCTTTGCCTCCGGAGCGAAGGTCCTGATCAGAAACGTCACCAGCAAGGCACCGACCACGGGTACCGCGATGATCGCGACACCCCACGGACTGGCGGCGGCATGCGCCAGGGTGTCGTAGTCCAGACTGAGCTTGCCGAAGAAGAACAGGTTGTGAAACAGTGCGATCAGCTTGCGAAAAGCCACCGCGCCGAAACCTGCCACCAGACCTACCGCCACCGCCATGGCCGCCGTGCCGATCTCGACGCGGGCATTGCGCAACAGCTGGCGGGGGTCGGTGATGATACCGATGCGCACTCACAGCTCCTTGGCACGGCGAGCCATCGGTGCAGAACCTTGATGACCCCATTTATCCTCGACCCTGTCGCGGACTATTGCAATGGCGCGACATGGCTATCGGGAGCCGTATCTGGCTATCCCGAACGACCGCGCACCACCGCCGAAACCTCCAGTACCGAGGCAATCCGCGCGCCGTCCCAACGATAGATGTAGTGCTGCGCCTGCACACACGGGCCCACCACATCAGGGTAGAACGCCGCCAGGCATTCACCACCGCTATCACGGACACTGTCATAGACCACGCCGTTGGAGCCCAGTTCACGCAGCTCGCGAGCCAGCGCCACGCTGGCCCCATAGCTGTGCGGATCGTGCGCCTCCGGCCAACCGCCGCGCAGGTCGTGCAGACGGCTGTCGAGGTGGCTGCGGTAGCAACGCATCTCGATGTCGCAAGCTGGCTCGGCAGTGGCGGCGAGAAAGCGCTGGCGATGAAACACGGTTTCCTCGATGGCCGTGGTCACTTCGCGCGCGGCATAGAACACCCCCCAGCTGCCATCGGAAAAGCGGCTGCCCTCGGGGTTGAGGTGCGTAAAGGCGGCCATTACCGGGGTAGCGCCGGGGCCGGCGAGGCGCCGTTGCCGCGGCACGAGGCTCAAGGTACCGAGCTCTTCGCGAAGGCGCGGGTTGGTCAGCGCCTCGATTACGAACAGCGCCTCGAGATCGGCCGGGTCCGCGATGCGGTCGAACACGCCTACGGGCGGAAACCGGCTCGGCACGATACGCCAGACATGGCTCCAGCGAATGCGCTTCAAGGGCGGAAGATCTGTCTGCATGTTTCAGCTGCGCGCCGATCCGGGAGTCACGGAAATTTTCGCCGCCCGCTGTATCGCGGGGCGCGACGCCCAGGCCGCTCAGCCACGCTGCGCGTCCAGATACTGCCGCACCACGTAAAGATCAGCGACATTGCCGGAGAGCATTCGCTGCAGCGCGGAGTGGCCACCGAACAACGGCGCCTGATTCGGCTTGTGCAACCACGCATCTGCCTGGGCAGGATCGGGAAACAGGATTTGCAGCGCCTGCCAGATACCGAGCAGATAGCTGATGCGCTCGACGGTATCGCGCCCGGGTGAACCCTCTTGCTGGCGTTTCCACTTATAAAAGGTCGACTCCGGTGGGTCGCCAAGCAACTTGCGCTGCTCGGCGACACGCAGCTTCCAGCATTCGGCCAAGCGGAAAAACCCGCGTAGCGCAGGGCCACCGAGACCCTCGGAAGGCGAGCTTTCAGGACGCACTTGGGCAAGCATACGGGTGATCTCCAGGCAAAGCTTGATTAAACTTTACTACACCTGTGCAGTTACCTCCATCGCTTGGCACCGTTCGTTCATGACCCCTGCTGCCGTCCCACTGGCACTGACGCAACGCTGGCGGGCCACATCAGCGCCTGCCCCGTATTGGCGGCGGTAGTTCCCGGCAACGCCGCGGCAACCCCGGTCAGTGCGCGCGACAGTCGCCCGGCTCCACCCGACAACCGTTCCCCCAGGTCGGCTCAGGCCCGCCATCGGCGATGAAACGATCGATGCGTTTTGCCAGAACCGGCAACGGTACCGAGCCGATCTGCAGCACGGTGTCATTGAAATGTCGCAGGTCGAACTTCGCCCCCAACGCGGCTTCCGCCTTGGCACGCAGCGCGCGGATCTTGAGGTAACCGAGTTCGTAGGACAGCGCCTGGCCCGGCCAGCTGATGTAGCGATCGACTTCGTTGACGATCTCGTGATCGGACAACGCAGTGTTGGCCAGCATGTAGTCGATCGCCCGTTGCCGTGTCCAGCCCAAGTGGTGGATGCCAGTGTCGACCACCAGCCGGCAGGCACGCCACATCTGGTAGCTGAGAAATCCGAACTTCTGATAGGGCGTCTTGTAGATACCCATGGCATTGCCGAGATATTCCGCATACAGCGCCCACCCCTCGCCGTACGCAGAGATATAGCCGTCGCGCCGGAACGCAGGCTGGTTGGTCTGCTCAGCGGCCAGCTCCAGTTGCAGGGCATGACCGGGATAGGACTCGTGCAGGGTTAGCGCCGGCATGTTGTACAACGGACGCGAAGCAAGATCGTAGGTATTGACCAGATAGACGTCCGGCCCGCCTCGCCCAGAGGTGTAGTAGGGCGCGATGTCAGCGGGCACCGGCTTGATGGTGAAGCGTTCGCGCGGCAGATGGTCAAAGAACTTCGACAGCTGGCCGTCAACCTCCTTGGCGACCCACGCAGTCTTGTCCAGCAGTTCCTGCGGCGTCTTCGCGTAGAACCGCGGATCGCTGCGCAGGAACGCGAGAAATTCGGCGAAACTGCCCTTGAAGCCGGTCTGCTTCATGGTGGCCAGCATCTTTGCATGGAGCTTCGCGACCTGATCCAGCCCGATCTGGTGGATCTGGTCGGGTGTCAGATCCAGGGTGGTGTACTCGCGAATCTGCTGGCGGTAGTACGCCTTGCCGTCGGGCAGCGCCTCGGCTGCCAGGGTGGTGCGTGCCTGCGGCAGATAGTCGGTGCGAAAGAACGTCAGCAACTTGGCATAAGCCGGGATGACCTCGTCGCGAATCTCCTGCAGTGCACGCCCCTGCAATGCCTGCGCCTGATCGGCCGGAATCGTCTCTGGCAGCCGCTTGAACGGTCGGTAGAAGCTGCTTTGGGTGGGATCCTTCAAATCCGCCACGGCGGCGATCGATTGGTCGCGCCCCTTCAGTACCGCGCGCGGCACACTGAAGCCGCGCGCAAGACCTAACCGCATATTCGCAATTTGCTGGTCGAAATAGGTCGGTATCTGATCCAGCCGATCGAGATAGCGACCGTAGTCAGCGGCGGTGCGCAGCGGGCCATTGTGCAACTGGTAGCCAACGTCCGACCAGAACGCCGAGTCGCTGTTGAACGGCATCTGCCAGGTCTTGAATTGCTGGTCGGCGATGAAGTTGCGGATCTGCGTGTAGTAGACCTCGTAGTTGACCCGGTTGGTCGGCGACAGCTCGGCCACGTCGATGCCATCGAGCTGCTTCATCACATTTTGCCAGTAGACCAGACGCTCCTGCTGGCTGGCCGCGTCAACGTCATCCAGCCGGCCATTGTCCGGTTGCGATTCGCCCGACGCGCTGACCCCCGCCTGCCCGATACGCCAGGCCCACTCGGTGGTATAGACGTCCTTGAACCGGGCATCGGCGCTGGTAGTTGCCTCGTTCGCACTGGCGGCGAAAGTTGCTCGCAACGGCAGCACGCTCAAGGCAAGCGACAGCGCGGCCAGTCGGGCAATCATCAGGGTCTTGTTCACACGGGCTCCTTGCGATGGGTCAGTAGCATCATCCATCAAATGGTGTGATGAAGGTGCTTATCCTTACCATCATGATCATGCATGGCAACCGACACGACGATGCCCGTCAGCCCGAATCAGCGGGGCCGACACCGACCACGCGCAGGTAGGCGGCCAGGTTTCGTTCCCCGGTGTCGAGAAAGTGTTCACCGCTGGGCTCGCTGGCCTCGATCCGGTCCGGACGAAAACTGCGAAACGCGCCGCGCAGCCGGCACCACGCACCCAAGGTCCAGGCTCCGCCCCAGAAGGCGAGGCACAGCGGCTCGACCTCGCGTGCACTGCATCGACCCGCTTCGTCCCGATAGTCCAGCCGCAGCACCTGGCGGCAGCCGATCGCCGCATGCAGGCGGTCGATCATGGCGGCGAAATCGCTCTGATGCCGGTCTCGCCATACCGGCGCGAAGATCCGCGTCTGTACAGCACGCGCCCGTAGTTCCGCTGGTAGTACCGCCTCGATCTTGAGCAGGGCGGTCTGTGCGCCTTCACCCATGCGGGTACCGGCAAATGCCCTGACGAAACGCGTGCCCACCACCAGTGCCTCAAGCTCAGCGGCGCTGAACATCAGTGGCGGAATGTCCGAGCCCTTGCGCAATACATAGCCAACGCCAGCTTCGCCTTCGATCGGCACGCCCGAAAGCTGCAGGTCGGCTACGTCCCGGTAGACGGTGCGCAACGATACACCCAGCGTCCGCGCCAGCGAGCGTGCCTGCAGCGCGGTGCGGCGACCGCGCAGAGCGTGGATGATGAGGAACAGGCGATCGGCGCGGCGCATGCGTGCATCATCGCCGAGACTGGCGGGGACGAACAGCACCGAACGTCACGCAGGACGCGCGGTCAATCGTCAACCCCCCCTCCCTTGGCGCAGCCGGGGAGAGGGTGCGGCGGGTGATCGCCCACCGTCATGCCATCACGCTGTCGACTGGGTGGCAGCCAGCTCCGCATCCGCCGCTGCCGCACGCCGCATCGCCGGTCGCGACGTCACCCGGTCGATGTAGCGGCGGATCACCGGCAACTCGGGCACCAGCTTGAATTGCGTCATCCAGTTCAGCGCCGTGCTCCACAGCACGTCGACGGCACTAAAGGTATCGCCAAGCAGATACGGTCCGCGCTCAAGCTGATCGACAAGGGTCTTCAACATCGTGTCGTAGTCGCCATAGGGCGACGTCGAGGGTGCGGCAGGCTCGCGCTGCATCGACTTGTCGATCACCGCCGGCTCGAAACAGGAGCCGTAGTAAACCATCCAGCGCAGATACGGCCCACGCAACGGGTCGCCGATCGGTGGTGCCAGTTTAGCTTCCGGGTAGAGGTCGGCGAGATAGAGGAACACCGCCGGTTGTTCGGTAATCAGTGCCTCGCCATGGCGAATCGCCGGCACCTTGCCCATCGGATTGATCGCCAGATATTCGGGCTTGCGGGTCTCCCCGGCCTTCAAGTTGAGCACGTGCATATCGTAGTCCACGCCCAATTCCTCGAACAGGGCGCGGGTGGCGCCGGAGCGGGTGTGCGGCGCATGGAAAAAGGTGACGCGCGGTGACTGGGTCATGGGGCTTCTCTCCGTTGGTGAATGGCACGGGATCGGGATAACGCATTTCGCGCTTGCCGTGCTTGCCAGCACTGATCGCGCCTGAGGCTGAAGATTACGCCGCCAGGCTCGTGCCGACGCACCACGGCGGTAACTGCGCGTGCTTGAAGAGACGGTACCAATGCTCGCGGTCGGCGGGGCTGTAAAGATCCAGCGTGCGGATCACCTCGTGGGCAAACTCGATGCTGCCCAGATGACTCGCCGTGATCACGCCACCGTCGCTGACCGCCAGCACGTCGGGGTCATACTGATCCATGCCGGCGTAACCCGGCACCTGTGCGGCGATCTGGCCGGGCCAGTTGCCGGTATGTCGACTGCGATCGAGCAGCCCGGCACGCGCCAGCGCCAAGACGCCGCTGTCGATGCCGGCCACGGGAGCACCGGCAGCATGCACTCGACGTATCGCGGGAATCGCTGCTTCGCCATCACCACGCTGCCACAGATGCCCACCTGGCACGATCAGCAACGCCGCACGATCGGACTCCAGGCGCTCAAGAATCAATTCGCACTGCACGGCGAGGCCACCCATCGAGATTACCGGCACCATCGAGAAACCCACCACCTGCACCCGCCAGTCGCCAGGTCGGCGGATCTCACACAACGCCAGTGCTGCCTGCCACTCGGCAAAACCATCGAAGACCAGGAAATAGACCGTATCGCGCATGCGCTTGTCCTCCGCTGTCGGAAGCACAGCCTGAACGCTCCCTACTGCCAGCGTACTGTCAGCAGGGAGCGTCCGCGCGACGCAAACCGGAGCCGCCGACAACAGTGCTGGCATCGTTCGGTCCGAGCCGGGACAATGCATGTTCACTCATTCTACGGACCCGCCATGAAGCCTGTTTCGTTGATCCAGTTCCTGATCGAGGAGCGTCGCGCCGGTTACGTCAATGCCGAACTGTCGCTACTGATCGAAGTGGTGGCCCGCGCCTGCAAGCGCATTGCGGTGGCCACCAACAAGGGGGCACTCGGTGACGTGCTGGGCATGGCTGCTGGCGCCGGTGACACGGCCAGCATCAACATCCAGGGCGAGGCGCAAAAGAAGCTCGACGTGATATCCAACGAAATCCTGCTGGAAGCAAACGCCTGGGGGGGTCACCTTGCCGCCTGCGCCTCGGAAGAAATGGAAGACCCGCAACCGATCCCCGACATGTACCCGAAGGGCAACCACCTGTTGCTGTTCGACCCGCTGGACGGTTCCTCGAATATCGACGTGAATGTCTCGGTCGGCACGATTTTCTCGGTCTTGCGTTGCCCCGAGGGCGTCGGCAACCCGAAGGCAGTGGACTTCCTGCAGCCAGGTACTGCGCAGTTGGCCGCCGGCTATGTGGTCTACGGGCCGGCCACCGTGCTGGTGCTGACCTGCGGCCACGGCACTCATGAATTTACCCTGGATCGCGAAGTCGGCAGCTTCGTGCTGAGTCGTCGCGACATCCGCATCCCGACCGAAACGGCCGAGTTCGCCATCAACATGTCCAACCAACGTCACTGGCAGCCCGCGATGCAACGCTACATCGGCGAGCTTCTGGCCGGCAGCGAGGGTCCCCGCGGCAAGGATTTCAACATGCGCTGGGTCGCCTCGATGGTAGCCGACGTACACCGCATCATTACCCGCGGCGGGGTGTTCTTCTACCCGTTGGACGCCAAGATCGCCAAACAGGGAGGCAAGCTGCGGCTGATGTACGAAGCCAATCCGATGGCCTTTATCATCGAGCAGGCCGGGGGCGCCGCCAGCACGGGACAGCAGCGCATCATGGCATTGCAACCGACGCGCTTGCACCAGCGCGTGCCGGTGTTTCTCGGCTCGAAAAACGAGGTGGAAGTGGCTGTGCAATACCACCAGGACGCCGCCAGCCAGGACGGTTGAAACAGTGCCCACCCCAACAAGCTATCTATCGACACGCACCTCAGCCTGCGCGTCGCCCCGCCAGGAAATCCGACCATGACCTACCGCACCCTCCTTGCCTGCGCACTGCTGGGCGCCGCACTCGTTGCGCCCGCCGCGTTCGCCGACAGCCCACCTTCCGGCAGCCGACCCGCAGTCGATCCGCGGATCACCGCGTTGCTGGGTGAGCTCGGCAAGGTACATGACATCAGCGGCGTGGCGCTGTCACCTGATGGCAAACGGCTTGCCTGGGCAGTGGAGCGCAAGGGCAAGCCGATGATCGAGATCGCCGGCGCCGATGGCCGCCACGCGCATCCGCTGGTGGCCTCGCTCAAGCCCGGTAGCTGCAGCCAACGGGATATCAGCTGGTCGCCGGACTCCCGCCACTTGGCCTTTCTCTCCGACTGTGCCGACCCTCGGCACAAGACCAGCCACGTGATGCTGGTGGCGGTGGGTGGCAAGGCCGCACCCGTCTCGCTGAGCCGGCTCAACGGTTATGCGCACGCGCTGCGTTTCGCTCCGGATGGCCAGCGGATCGGCTTTTTGTACGTGGCCGGCTCCAACCGCCGCACCGGCGCCACCGCTGCCGCCAAGGCCCAGACTGGCGTGATCAGCGGCGGTGACATGGCGGTGCAGCGCGTAGCCACCGTGGCGGTAGACGGTGGTGCACCACAGGCGCTGACCCCAGCCGATCGGTACGTCTACGAGTTCAGCTGGTCGCCCCATGCCAGGCGCATCGCCTATGTCGGTGCACCAGCGCCGGGCGACAACAACTGGTGGATCGCCCAGCTCTACGTGCAGGATGCGCAGCCCGGTACGGTGCCGAAATCCGTGGTTGATCCCGGCACGGTCAAGGGCTCGCTGCACGGACTGCAGCTGGCACTGCCGCGCTGGTCGCCGGATGGCTCGCGACTGGCCTTCATTGGCGGCTTGATGAGCGATCAAGGCGCCACCGGTGGCGATATCTACACGGTGCCGGCCAATGGCGGCAGGCTGGTCAACCTCACCCCCGACGTGCACGTCAGCCCATCGTGGCTGACCTGGATCGGTGCACAACAGTTGCTGGTCAGCCAGATCAGCAATGGCGAGGTGCAGCTGGCGCGATATCGGGTAGCTGGCGAGCAGGCGCGCCAGGCCCGCATCCTGTTCACCCTGGCCGCCAGTATCGGCGACGGCAACGCGGCGCTGGCTGTGTCGTTGTCAGCAAACCATCGGCAGCTGGCCTACGCGCAAAGCTCGTTCACCCACGCACCGGAAGTCCACGCCGGTGCACTGGGCGAGACGCCACCGCCAGCGGTCACCCGGATCAATGCTGAGCTCAAACCAACCTGGGGCAAGGCGGTGTCCGAGCAGTGGGACAATGAGGGCAAGCACGTGCAGGGTTGGCTGCTATACCCCGCCCACTATGATCCGGCCAAGCGCTATCCGCTGATCGTCTACGTCCATGGCGGCCCCTCCTGGGTGACCATGCAGCGCTGGCCCAACGCGGGTTATGGTCCTGCGCCGTTCTCGGCGCTGGGCTACTTCGTGCTGATGCCGAACCCCCGCGGCAGCTTTGGCCAGGGCGAGGCGTACACCCAGTCCAACCGCAAGGACTTCGGCCACGGCGACCTACGCGACATCCTCGCCGGGGTGGACCATGTAGAAAAGAAACTGCCGGTCGATGACAAGCGACTCGGCCTCACCGGCTGGAGCTATGGCGGCTACATGAGCATGTTCGCGCCAACGCAGACCAAGCGCTTTCGCGCGGTGGTCGCCGGCGCCGGCCTCAGCGACTGGCGCAGCTATTACGGTCAGAACCTGATCGACCAATGGATGATCCCGTTCTTCGGCGCCTCGGTCTACGACGATCCCGCCGTGTACGCCCAAAGCTCGCCGATCCATTTCGTCAAGAACGTCCGGGCGCCCACCTTGCTGGTCGTCGGCGAGAACGACGCTGAATGTCCTGCCCCACAATCGTTCGAGTGGTGGCATGCGCTGCGCGCCGAGGGCGTGCCGACCGAACTGGTGGTCTATCCCGGTGAGGGTCATGCCTTCCACAAGCCCGCAGACCGCCGCGACGTACTGCAGCGGGCGTTGCTGTGGTTCGAGAAATACCTGCCAGCCGGCGGCTGATTACGCGGCGCGCAGCTTCCGTGGCTGATTCGTCACGGAGGCTGCACAGCGTTGGGACGACGCTTGGCATCGGCTGCCAGCGGTGTCGTTCCGACCCCGCGCACGCTGCACGCGAGGGAACCCCATGACGGCGACTGCACTGATCATCATCCTGCTGATAGGCGCCATCGCGGGCTGGCTTGCCGGCCTTGTGGTGCGCGGATTCGGCTTCGGACTGCTCGGCAACATCGTAGTCGGCATACTCGGCGCGTTCCTGGCCGGCTGGCTGTTTCCCCGACTTGGGGTGAGTTTCATGCTGGTCAATCCGCTGATCACCAGCATCATCTATGCCATGCTTGGCGCAGTCATCCTGCTACTGCTCATCGGCCTGATCCGACGCGTCTGAAAGACTGGACAAGAACAAGGCGCGCCACGATCACCCGGGCGCGCCGTTCTCTATGTCCCTGATGCGCCCACTCAGCCCGCTGGCGGCGCACCGATCGGCAGCACGGTACGCTGGTGCGACTCATTGATCACATCCGCGGCAGACAAGTAGAACGCCAGCACGGCAGTGATCAGGCCACCGTAACCACCCGCCATGTGCAACGCGGCGGAGCCGCTCCATTCCCCTGCCGCCAGCAGCAAGAAGGTGATCCACAGCGCCAGAAAGACCAGCTGCAGGGCCCGGGCTGCGCGCCAGGTGGCGATCCACATGTAGAAGGTGAACACCCCCCACAGGAACAGGTACCAGCCGACGAACGCCGCCGGTACCTTGTCGTGCAGGAACAGCACAAACAGCGCAAACGACCACCAGAACGCGCCGTAACTGATGAAGGCCGTCGATCCGAAGGTGTTGCCACGCGGCAACTCCATCACCCCGGCTAGCATTTGCGCCGTACCCCCGAAAGCCAGCGCTACGGCCAGCACCATGTTCATCGCGTCACCACTGAACCAGCCTGCATTGATCATGCTCAGCAACCACGTCGTCATGGCGAAACCGGCCAAGCCCAGCGGGGCCGGGTTGGAGAACTTGGTCTGTATCTGCTCGTTGCTCATTACTGGAACCTCCCCTTGAATGAATCAAACCGGTAGAAGCACGTTCGGCCTTCCATCGGGCCACGCCGCAAGCGTGCGCTGTCGGTGATACATGAGCATGGTTCTACGCAACGGCGTGCGCCTATTCACCTTTGGTCGAACCTAGACCAAAGTCGACCGAAGCGATTCGGCCATGATGCAGATGCGGGGATACACTCGGTAACAACTGTGCCGGGCCGCCGCGCAAACGTCAGTCAAGCGAAACCAGGAGGTTAGCCGTGTCCAAGCTCCATCCCGTCAATCCCGAATTCGCCGCCTCGGCGCGCGTCAACAAGGCCGACTACCAGCGTCTGTATGCCGAATCGGTCCGCGACCCGTCCGCTTTCTGGGCTCAGATCGGCCAGCGTCTGGACTGGGAAAAGGTGCCGAGCATAATAAAGGACGTCTCCTACAACCCATCGGACCTGCATATCCGCTGGTACGAGGACGGCCAGCTGAATGTCGCGGCGAACTGCCTCGATCGCCACCTGGCCGAACGCGGTGACAAGACCGCCATCATCTTTGAAGGCGACGACCCCACTGAATCGCGCCGCATCAGCTACCGCGAGTTGCATCTCGAGGTCTGCAAATTCGCCAACACGCTCAAACATCTCGGCGTCGACAAGGGCGACCGGGTGGCGATCTACCTGCCAATGATCCCCGAAGCGGCGGTAGCGATGCTCGCCTGTGCCCGGATCGGTGCCGTGCATTCGGTAGTCTTCGGCGGCTTCTCGCCCGACTCGCTGGCCGGGCGGATCGCCGACTCAGCCTGCAAGGTGGTGATCACCGCCGACGAGGGCACCCGCGGCGGCAAGCGGATTCCGCTGAAGGCCAATGTCGACGCCGCGCTGGAACGACCGGGCACCAATAGCGTCGAGACGGTAGTGGTGGTTCGCCGCACCGGCGCCGCGGTGGCGATGCAGTCGCCGCGCGACCGCTACTGGCATAACCTGATGGAAGGCCAGTCCAGCGACTGTCCGGCCGAGCCGATGGAAGCCGAGCATCCGTTGTTCATCCTCTACACCTCCGGCTCTACCGGCAAACCGAAGGGCGTGCTGCATACTTCGGCCGGTTATCTCGTCTATACCAGCTATACCCACGAACTGGTCTTCGACCTGCGCGAAGACGATGTGTACTGGTGCACCGCCGATGTGGGCTGGGTCACCGGGCATAGCTACGTGGTGTATGGCCCGCTGGCCAACGGTGCTACCACGGTAATGTTTGACGGGGTACCGAATTATCCGGATTCGAGCCGCTTCTGGCAGGTTGTCGACAAACACCAGGTTACCTTGTTCTACACGGCCCCGACCGCGATTCGGGCACTGATGCGAGAAGGTGAAGCACCGGTCAAGAAGACTTCCCGGAAATCGTTGCGAGTGCTCGGCTCGGTCGGGGAACCGATCAATCCGGAGGCATGGGAGTGGTACCACCGCGTGGTAGGCGACGGGCGCTGCCCGATCGTCGATACCTGGTGGCAAACCGAAACCGGCGGCATCCTGATCACCCCGCTGCCCGGCGCCACCGACACCAAACCCGGTTCCGCCACGTTGCCGTTTTTCGGCATCCAGCCGGCGATCGTCGATGCGAACGGCGACGTGCTGGAGGGCGCTGCCGAGGGCAACCTGCTGATTACCGACTCCTGGCCGGGCCAGATGCGCACCATCTACGGCGATCATCAACGCTTTATTGAAACCTACTTCACAGCCTATCCGGGCAACTACTTCACCGGCGATGGGGTGCGCCGGGACGAGGACGGCTACTACTGGATCACCGGCCGCGTCGATGACGTGATCAATGTCAGTGGCCATCGTCTAGGCACCGCCGAGGTAGAAAGCGCGCTGGTCGCCCATCCTAAGGTTGCCGAGGCGGCGGTAGTCGGTTGCCCGCACGAGATCAAGGGCCAGGGCATCTACGCCTATGTCACGCTGATTGCCGGTGAGAACGGCAGCGACGAACTGCGCAAGGAACTGGTTGCCTGGGTTCGCAAGGAAATCGGCCCGATCGCCACTCCTGACTATCTGCAATGGGCGCCCAGCCTGCCGAAGACCCGCTCAGGCAAGATCATGCGGCGTATTCTGCGCAAGATCGGTGAAAATCAGCCCGAGCAGCTGGGCGACATCTCCACCCTGGCCGATCCGGGCGTAGTCAGCCGTCTGGTCGAGGAACGGCTGATCAAATAAGCGGGCGGCGGGCCGCGGTACTGACCACGCACCGTACCGCGACCCTAGGCCATCACTCTTAGTCGTTACCCTCAGCACCTCCCGCGCAAAGGACGCGCCCTACCTATGGACCCCATGTCCGACATCCTGATCGCCGATGACCACCCGCTGTTCCGTGACGCCATGCAGCGTGCCGTAATCAGCGCGCTGCCACATGCCACGGTGCACACCGCCGATGACGTCCACAACTTGCTGGCACTGATCGAGCAGTTTCCCGATGCCGACCTGTTGCTGCTGGATCTTCACATGCCCGGCGCGCGCGGCTACTCGGCGCTAGCGCATATTCGCGGCCAGTACCCGGGACTGCCCACTATTGTGGTCTCCGGGCATGAGGAATCCCATGTGGTTCGCCGCGCCATGGCGCACGGCGCCTCGGCCTACATACCCAAGTCCACCTCCGGCGAGGCGATCGTGGAAGCGATCCGCACCGTGCTGGCCGGTGACGTGTGGCTTCCCCATCAACTCCCCGAAGATGATGCCGTACTGAAAACCGACGAGGCTGCGGCCGCCGCCCGCATTGCCACGCTCACGCCCCAGCAATTCAGGGTCATGACGATGATTGCCGAGGGTCTGCTCAATAAGCAGATCGCCTATGAGCTCCGGGTTTCCGAAGCTACTGTCAAGGCTCACATGACCACGATCATGCGCAAGATGGGGGTAAATAACCGCACCCAGGTGGCCCTGGCTGCCAGTCAGCTGGCTGTGGACCCCCTGGCATTGATACCACTGTCTGACGATCGGGGTTGAGCCCCGGCGCGGGGACGGCCGGGGCTCACTAGGGGCGCAGCAACGCGGTAAGCAGGGAGCGCAGGGCTGCCGGTCGCACCGGCTTGTGCAATAAGGGGTAACCCAGGACTCGCGCCCGCTGCTTGAGCTCACTGCTGCCGTCAGCGGTGATCATCACCACCGGCGGCAGCGTAGCAAATTCACCACGAAGCTGTTGCAGTGCCTCGATCCCGTCGACATCGTCGGCGAGATGGTAGTCGACCAGCATCACGTCGATTCGGCGGCTCGCCAGTTCCTCACGCGCTGTCGCCATATCCGACGCCAGGCGACAATCCACGCCCCAGCGACCGAGCAGGGCACGCATGCCCTCAAGGATGGTCAAGTCGTTGTCCAGGCACAACACGGTCAGGGGTAATTGGCGACCTGGATCGCCACCTTTTACCTCATGCTGACGGCGGATCGGTACCGGTGCATGACGCGGCACGGTAATCGAGAAGCAGCTGCCCCGGCCGAGGCGCGAGCGCAGATCAAGGCGATGGTCAAGTATGCCGGCCAGTCGATCACAGATCGACAAACCCAGCCCCAGTCCCTTTTCACCCCACGGCGAAGGATGATTCAGCCGCTGGAACTCCCCGAAAATCCTTGCACGCTGTTCGGGAGCGATGCCTGGGCCGGAGTCCCACACCTCGATGCGTACCTCGTTTCCGGCGCACCGGGCACCGAGCAGCACACCGCCCTGACGGGTGTAGCGCAAGGCATTGGACAGAAAGTTCTGTACGATCCGGCGCAGCAGTTGAGGATCACTGCGCACGGCCAACCGCGTCGGCACCACCCGCAAGCGCAGGCCTCGCTGTTCGGCCACGACGGCAAACTGCGCCTTCAGCGACTCGAACAGTTCCGCCAGCGCCATGCCACCCACTTCGGGCTTGTAGCTACCGGCGTCCAGCCTTGAGGTGTCCAGCAAGGCGTCCAGCAAATCCTCGGCGGCGCTGAAGGACGCGTCGATACGTTCTGCCAGTTGAGTGGCTTCCTGGTCCAGGCCGGGATGCTGGCGCAACGCCGAGGTAAACAGCCGGGCCGCGTTCAGCGGTTGCAGCAAATCGTGGCTCGCCGCAGCCAGGAATCGGGTCTTGGAAACATTCGCCGCCTCGGCGGAACGGCGCGCGTGCGCAGTGGCAACCAAGGCCTCCGAAAGTTCGGCGGTACGCAACTCCACGCGTTGCTCGAGGGTTTCATTGGCTTCCATCAATGCCTGCTCGGCATGCTTGTATGCGGTGACGTCGGTATAGGTGGTGACGTAACCGCCGGTCGGGAGAGCACGGCCACGCATCTCGATGACCGTGCCGTCCGGGCGAACGCGCTGAAACAGGTGGGAGGAGCCTGCCCGCATGTGATCGATTCGCTTGGCCACGTGGTCGTCCACCTCACCGGGGCCGCACTCGCCCAGTTCGGCATTCCTACGGATCAGATCGGCGACCGGGACGCCGACGTAGACCATGCCCTCGGGGTAATCGAACAACTCGAGGTAGCGGCGGTTCCAGGCAACCAGATGCATCTCCGCATCCACCACGCTGATCCCCTGAGAGACGTTTTCCAGGGTAGTGGCAAGCAGCTCGCGGTTGAAGCGAAGCTCCTGCGAGGCCTCGTCCATCAGCGCCATCGACTCGGCGATATCCAGGCCGCTGCCGGAGAAGGCACCCATCAGGATGCGCCGTGCATTGGCCGCCCCCACCGCCGAGGCCAGCAGGCGCTCGGTCTGCTGGATTAAGGCCTTGTCGGCTACTGCGCCTGGATTCAGCGGCTGCCCGCGATGCTCGCCGTACTCCGCAAAGGCCCGGGCACTGCCGCGTTCGCCCACGATGCGTTCGGTGATGGTGCGCAGATCCGCGACCCGGACGCGGCCACGCCAGTCGCCCGCGCCGCCGCGGATGGCCGGATAGGCATCGACGAACAAGGCTGCATGCAGACGTTCTTCCAGACTGGGGCGAAAGCGCAGGGAGAAAAACACCAGGCAGCCGATATTCACCAGCAGCGACCAAAACGTGGTGTGCATCACCGGATGCCATCCGCGGAGGTGGAACAGAGCCTGTGGGCGCAGCCAGTCCCAGCCGAAGGGACCGAGGTGCACCCAGGGGGCCGCCGGACTCATCGCCGGCAAGAGCATGGTATAGACCCATACCAGAAACCCGCCTAGCAACCCGAACGCCACGCCGGCGCGGCTGGCACCGCGCCAGTACAGCGCCGCGATCAGTGCCGGCGCGAACTGCGCCACCGCCGCAAAGGCCAGCAGCCCGGTCGCCGCAAGGTTTTCCGCGTCCGCCGCCACCCGGTAATAGACATAGGCCATCGCGGCCAGCAGGAGAATCGCGATGCGCCGCACGCGCAGTACCAACTGCGAAAGGTCGCTGCGTTGCTCCAGATGCAGGCGGCGAATGCGCAGCAACGCCGGCATCACCAGATCGTTGCTGATCATGGTCGAGAGCGCCACCGAGGCCACCACCACCATGCCAGTAGCCGCCGACAGCCCGCCGATGAAGGCCAGCAAGGCCATGCCGCGGTCGCCATGGGCCAGCGGCAGAGTCAGCACCCATACATCGGCATTGCCATCGCGTACCAGCGGCATGTGCGCGCCCGCCGCTACGATCGGCAACACTGCCAGCACGATGATCAGCAGGTATAGCGGAACCATCCAGCGGGCCCAGCTGAGGTCGCCGAGGTTTTCGCACTCTACGGCGCCGATCTGGAACTGTCGCGGCAAGCAGAACATCGCGCAAAGGGCCAACAAGGTCTGCGCCATGAATCCGGGAGCGAGTCCCTGGCTGAAGTCTTCCAAGGGCAGTTTCACGGTGGTAGCCAGGCCCGGACCCTGCCACAAGGCGTACCCCGCCAGCGCCACGAAGGCGACCAGCTTGACCAGCGACTCCAGAGCCATCGCCATCACCAGACCATGGTGATGCTCGGTCGCGTCGATGCTGCGGGTACCGAACAGTATCGCGAATAGCGCGAGCAGGATCGCGCACCAAAGCGCACTGTCGATACCCCTACTGCTAACTGCGTGATGCGTCGCGCCATCGAGCACCCCAAACGACATGGCAACCGCTTTGAACTGCAAGGCGATATAGGGCACTACGGCCATCACCGCTATCAGCGCGACGAGCGCGGCGAGGCCATGGGATTTTCCGAAGCGGGCGCCGATGAAGTCGGCGATCGAGGTGACGTTGCGCTGCTGTACGACACGGACCAGTCGCTTCATCAGGCCGAAGCCAAAAACAAAAAACAGAATCGGCCCCAGATAGATCGGCAAATACGCCATGCCGCCACGCGCCGCTGTACCGACGGCGCCGTAGAACGTCCACGAGGAACAATAAACCGCTATGGCAAGGCTGTAGATGATCGGGCGTAGCTTCGGCTGCCGCGGGTACAGCGGGCTTCGATCACCGGCGTAGGCGACCACAAAGAGCAAGCCGACATAAAGCAGCGATGCCAGCAGCAGCAACCAGCCGTTGATCAAGTACTCACTCCCGTAATGGTTGACCGGTAGCCTGGAGAAAGCGCGGCGCGCGTCCGCGCGGCTTGTGCCAAAGCCCGGCGAACGGCACCATGCCAAGATGCACGTCACCTCGGTCCGTATGTCTGACAACCTAGCAGAGCATCTGCGCGATGACGAGATTCATGTGTGGCATGTGCCTTATCAGCGCGCGCAGCGCCGCCACATGCTGCACAGGGTATTGGCCGGCTATCTGGCCGTGGACGCCACCGACGTGGCTTTGGTCGAGGGTACCCATGGCCGGCCGGGGCTCGCAGGCCCGCTTGATCAATCACTTGGCTTCAACTGGTCCCACAGCGGCGGCGATGCACTGATTGCCGTCGGTCGCCACGCTCGCCCTGGCATCGATCTTGAGCGGCTGCGGCATCGACCGCGGATATTGGATATCGCGGAGCGCTTTTTCACGCCAGCCGAGGCCGCGGCGCTCAGGGCACTCAGCGAAACGGCGCGGACACGCGCCTTTCTCGAGCTCTGGACGGCGAAGGAGGCGGTGCTGAAAGCGACGGGCCGGGGAATCGCGTTCGGCCTGGACAGAATCGAGATTTCACACGTCCGTGGACAGCTGTTGTTGCGTCGACTCGACGGCGGCCAGGTTGCCGAATGGCAACTGCTTCGCTTGCCCCTGATGCCCTCATTGATCGGCACGCTGGCTTGGCGGGGCGCCCCCCGTCAGCTCAAGCTGTGGCAGCTTGCAAGCGACGGTTGGACGGCGCATTGTTCGGAGTCACCCCGATAGCCTTCCATGCGCTGCGCCTGACTTCAGCCTCGTGAGTGATACCGTTTGCCATGACCTTGCTCAGTGTGAATCTCAACAAGATTGCGGTGCTGCGCAATTCGCGCGGCGGCGATGAACCCGATCTGTCCCGAGCCGCGCAGACCTGCATCAAGGCCGGCTGCGGCGGCATCACCGTCCATCCACGACCGGACCTGCGGCATATCCGTCCCCAGGACGTCCGAACGCTTGCCGCATTGCTTCGCGGTCGCGTCGAATACAACATCGAGGGAAACCCCTTCGCCGCACCGCGGGATGCCTATCCCGGCTTGATTGCGCTGGCCCGGGAGGTTCGGCCGACCCAGGTGACCCTGGTGCCCGACGATGACGGGCAGCTGACCTCGGATCATGGCTTTGACCTTCACCGCGACGCGCAGCGCTTGCGTCCCATCGTGCAGGAGCTGCGCGAACTGGGCTGCCGCGTAAGTCTGTTTGTGGATGCCGGAAGCGACGGTTTCGAGCTGGCCCGGGATATCGGCGCCTCCCGTGTCGAGATTTACACCGGTCCGTATGCTGAAGCCTTCGCTGCCGGAGACCCTGCCGCTGCGCTCAAAGCCTGTGTGGCTACCGCACGGCAAGCGCAAAAAGCGGGACTGGCCATCAACGCCGGCCACGATCTCAGCCAGGCCAACCTGGGCACCTTCAAGGCCGCGATTCCCGGCCTCGCGGAGGTTTCCATCGGGCATGCGCTGATCGGCGAAGCGCTCTATCAAGGCCTAGCCGTCAGCGTCCGGCGCTACCTGCAAATTCTGCGCTGAGCGGCCGCGCCCAACGCAAAAACCCCCGCGACGGCGGGGGTCTTTGCGCTGCTCGTTCCTTGACGGTGACAGACGCGCTACTGCATGGCGCCGGTACCCCGCTCAATAACCTTGATCGGTAAAGCCAATCTTGGTCAGGTTGTAGCTTTTCGCATCCGCCAGTACCTGCGCCACGTACTGGTAGGCCGTCGCGTCATCGGCCGCGATCTGGATTTCCGGCTGGTTGGTCTGCTGCGCTATCACCGCCAGCTGGGCTTTCAAGCCGGGTTCGTCAACCGGCGTTCCGTTCCAGTAGAACGCCCCACCCTGGTCGATCTTCAGGTGAATCGGATCCAGCGGATTCGGCGGGTTGATCACGTTGGGATTCGGCTGCGGCAGGTCCACCTTGATGCGGTGGGCCAGCACCGGCGCCGTGATCATGAAGATGATCAACAGCACCAGCATCACATCAACCAGCGGCGTGACATTGATGTCAGCCATCGGTCCGCTGGAGTTGGTCGTAAAAGCCATCTTGCATCACCCCTTCGGAGCATCTGTGGTCATGAAGGCGACATGCACCATACCGGAGGCCTTGGCGTCGCTGATGATCTTCTTCACGATCTTGAACTCGGTCGCCTTGTCGGCGCGGATCTGCAACTCCGGTTGAGGGCTCTTCTGGGCGTTCACCGCCAACTGCGCCTTCAACTCGGCCTCAGTGACCGGGTGATCGTTGAAAAACATACTGCCGTCCTGCTTCACGGCCAGATCCAGCGGCGGTACCACGACCTCGGTGACCTTGGTCTTCGGATTCGCGATCGGCAACTGGATCGTGACGGTATGCGACATCAGAGGCGCCGTGATCATGAAAATGATCAGCAGCACCAACATCACGTCAACCAGCGGCGTGACATTGATGTCCGACATGGGGCCGCCGGAATTGCCACCTGTAGTCATCGCCATGGGTCAATCCCTCACTTCTGGCCTTCGACACGTGCACCGGTGGCGAAGAAGTCGTGCAAGTCGTGCGCGAATTCGTCGAAACGTGCATAGGTCAGGCGGTTCGAGCGATTGAAGAAGTTGTAAGCGAGCACCGCGGGAATTGCGGTAAACAGACCGAAGGCGGTCATGATCAGGGCTTCGCCCACCGGTCCGGCTACCGCGTTCATCGACGCATTGCCGGTTGCAGCAATGCCGATAAGGGCGTGGTAGATACCCCAGACCGTACCGAGCAGACCGACGAACGGTGCCGACGAACCGACGGTGGCGAGCAAGGTGAGACCCCCTTCCAGCCGCAGGCTTTCACGGGCGACGGCCTGACGCAGGGCGCGATCGATGAATTCCGAGCGGCTCAGCGATTCCGCCAGACGACCACCGGTACCGGAGCTTGCCTGCTGGTGATGGGCAACCGCGGAAGCCGCGTCGAGTGCGATCTTCGAGAACGGTTCGCCCTTGGGCTGGGCTTCCAGCTCACGGATCGCGTCCTGGGTGGAACTCTGGTTCCAGAAGCCGTCGATCACGCCGTCGGCACGCGAACGCACCATGGTATTGCGGATGGCGTTGGCGATGATGAAATACCAGGACGCAAACGACATCACCACCAGCGTTATGAAAACAATCCAACCCAGGGGGTCGAAATTTTGCGCGAGGTTGGCGAAGCCCATCTGCTTCATGGCTTCGGCGTTGGTATTGCCTCCGACGGCCTGAGCGGCGTCGGCAATTGCAGGAGTCTGTAGGAACATAACGCTACCCTAGGAAAGTCAAGCGTGAACTATAAACCGTAATCGACGAAAGTGTGATTACAGCTGGTTGAGATTGAAGTTGACTGGAACGCGAGCGTACCCCTCAACTTTGCGGCCGTTTCTGACCTCTGGATTGAAACGCCACCTTCGTGCCGCTTCCAAGGCCGCCCGATCCAGTTCGCGATAACCACTGGATTTTTCGACCTTGATGTCCTTTGGCGAACCATCCACGCCCACCAGGATCAACAGGACCACCGTTCCTTCGTGGCGTTGGCGTACCGCTTGTGGCGGATACCTTGGCTGAAGGCGGCTGTTGTAACTGAGATCCTGACCGGCCGAGATCGTCGTCGGTGGCGCCGGTGGCGCAGGCGGTGCCGGCACAGCGTTCTGCGACACTTCCTGTACCGGCGGCGGCGGTGTCGGTGGTGGCTGGATCTGCTTGATGATCTTCGGTGGCGGCTGCTTTGGCGGCTCCGGCGGCGGCGGCGGCGGCGGCGGCGGCGGCGGTGGGGGTTCGATGAAGTTCACCTGGACGATGCGCTCTTTCTCCTTGTGTTCCTGATGTGGTGGCGCCATGGGCGCCATCAGAATGAGGAACGCAAACGCATGCAGACCAATGGCCACAGCGAGTGCCAGGGTGCGCTTCCAACTGAACGACTCGCGCTCGATTTCTTTGCTACTTGAGGCCATCTTTCACTGTCTGGAGCTAGTCAATCGGAAAATAACGTTGCCGCAGGGCGTGGCCCGAAACCGTCTGATGCCTGGACGGAACTCGCCGCTGTGGAGACGCAGGAAAAGGTTTTCAACGGTACAACAGAAGGTGGCTATTGTATAGCAGTTATAGGGCAGATAAATGGACATCCATCCGCCCGCTACATGACCTCACCGGACCTATTTGCCGGCGCCTGCCTTTTTCAGCCACGCCTCGGCCTTCGCAGCCGTTTCAGGCTGCTTTGCGGCCATCCGCATCGCCGCAATCGCCGCAGGTTTGTTTTTCAGCCCGCGCTCGGATTCCGCGAGAAGCATGTAGGCGGTACCCATGTGTTTGACACCCTTCGCGATGCTTTGCTTCAGCATGCTGCGGGCGTCGCGATATTTGTTCTCGGTGAGCAGCAAATGGCCGGCACGCATGGCGGCCTCACCGTTACTGGCACCGGCGACGGCCTTGGTGTAGGCGGCCAGGGCAGCCTTGGTCTGGTCGGCTAATTCAGCAGCTTCACCCAGCAACATGTAATTGTCGGAACTTGCCGGAACCACACCTTGGCTCATGCCTTGCTTCAGCACCTGCTCTGCCTTTAGCGCGTTGGGCTTGGGATCAGCGCTGTTCTGGCCGGTGATCAGGTAAAGCTTGGCCAGGTTCACGTAGCCGCTTTCCTTTTTGAGAGCACCACTGGCCCGAGCCTTTTCCATCAACTGGATGGCTTGCGGGTACTTGTTGGCCTGCATCAGCACCGCAACGGCGTTATTGAGCGCATTCGGATCGTTGGGGTTCGCGGCGTACTGTTGCTCGGCGAGCTGTGATGCCTTGTCGCCTTGGCCGGATTCGGAATAACTGGCCATCAGGATCTGATTCCAGTTTTCATTCGGTTTGTCGGTCAGCGACTTGGCTTTTTCGATCGCGGCGATGGCTTGCTTGTACTTGCCCAGGCGGTAGTAGGCATTGCCTTCAAGCGCATACGAGTCGGCGGTTTCCTTCTTGCCTTCAGCGCGCCATTTCGCAATGGTGTTCAGAGATGCCTGGTATTGCTGATCGGCGAGCTGAAATTGAGCGAGCATGTACTCAAGCTGGAAGTAGGTGTCGTTCGGCATCACACCCAAGGCCAGCGAACGCTGCAGTAGGGGAATGGCCGCCTTGATGTCGCCCTCCTTGTAGCTGAGGCTGGCCAAGCCCTGTAACGCCAGCGCTTGCGCATATTTGCTCTTGCTGTCCTTGACGATCGGTTGCAGCAACTGCTCGGCCTTGGCCTTGTCGCCGTTGTTGACGGCGTCCAGACCCTCATTCAATGCCTTCTGTTCCTTGGCGCTGCGCAGATCTAGCTTGGGCGCCACCCGTGTCGTGTCGGGATATTGCAGTTGCTGCTTGCCCTTGCCCGAATGATTGTCGCGCGCCATTGCCGGACTGCTGGCCAAGCCGAGAAACAGGACGGCGCTAGCCAGCACAGTGAACCCTTGGGCATGCTTCATGGTGATCCTCACTAATCGACGTACACGCATCGCGTGCGATGCGGGGGGAATAACGAAGCGTAACCTGAGCCGGGTCACGATAACAAGTTGCGGTGCAGTATCAAAGGTTGTTAAAAATCAATATGTTGGATAACAAGAAGGATTTTTATCGTGATAATGCAATCGATTTCACGCCCTTTTTGCGGAGGCTATGCCCAGCACGGCGCGAGACGTGAGGCTAGTGCCACCGGGAACAGACGTGCCACGTTCAGCAAGGTGCAGCCCTGAACTTAAGCGGCCGGCATCCACTTCAAGAGCCTTTTCCACCTTAACGCCCGTGGACGTCGTCTGGGCGGCCAAGGCAGCCAAAGCTACTCAGATATCCAGATTCGCCACCTTCAGCGCATTCGACTCGATGAACTGTCGGCGTGGCTCTACCGCCTCACCCATCAACATCGAAAACATCTGGTCGGCGGCAATCGCATCTTCGATACCGACCCGCAGCATCCGGCGCGTCTCGGGATTTACCGTGGTTTCCCACAACTGTTCCGGATTCATTTCACCAAGACCCTTGAAGCGCTGGATAGTCCGGCCTTTCTTCGCCTCCTCCAGCAACCAGTTGCGCGCATCGGCAAAACTGAGGATGCCACGCGAACCGTTGCCTCGCCGCACCACCGCATCAGCCTGTACCAGACCGGCTAGCTGCTTGCTCACGGCCAGGATCGGCCTGAATTCATGACTGGCGAAGAAGGTTTGCGGCAGAAACCAGGTGTGACTGAGTCCATGCTGCTCGCGCACCAGCTCGATAGCCGGCGGCTGTTCGTCATTTCCGGGGCGCAGCGACAGGCGATAGCGAGGCTTGCCCAGACCAGTGGCCGCTAGCTTCTCGCTGACGCCGTCAAGCCACTTCTGCATGCCCGCGACGTCGGTCCATAGTGTCGGCTCCAGCGGTGGATGCTCTAACAGTGCATTCAAGGCGACAACGTCGAAACGGTAGGCCAGCTTGGCGATCTGATCCAGCGCCAGCTGGTAGTCGCGCAACAATTTCTCCAGCCCTTCCCCGGTGATCGCTGGTGCATCCGGACTGTAGATCAGACTCGCGTTGTCGACGGCACTGGAGATCAGATAGTCGTTCAAGGCCGCATCGTCCTTGATGTACAACTCCTGTTTGCCCTGTTTGAGTTTGTACAGCGGTGGCAAACCTATATAAATATGCCCTCGCTCGATCAATTCCGGCATCTGCCGGTAGAAGAAGGTCAGCAGCAACGTGCGGATATGCGAGCCGTCCACATCCGCATCGGTCATCAGGATGATGTGGTGGTAACGCAGCTTGTCGGGATTGTATTCGTCCTTGCCGATGCCGGTGCCCAGTGCGGTGATCAGTGTGCCTACCTCGGCCGAAGCCAGCATACGATCAAAGCGTGCTTTCTCGACGTTGAGGATTTTGCCTTTCAGTGGCAACACAGCTTGGGTTTTACGGTTGCGGCCCTGCTTGGCGGAGCCGCCAGCGGAGTCGCCCTCGACCAAAAACAGTTCACACAACGCCGGGTCTTTTTCCTGACAATCGGCCAGCTTCCCGGGCAGGCCCGCAATGTCGAGGGCGCCCTTACGTCGGGTCATCTCGCGGGCCTTCCGCGCGGCCTCGCGGGCACGGGCGGCATCCACCACCTTGGAGGCGATCGTTTTCGCTTCGTTCGGATGCTCCAGCAGGAATTCGCCGAGCTTTTCGTTGACCGCCTGTTCCACCGCCGTTTTCACTTCCGAGGAAACCAGCTTGTCCTTGGTCTGCGAGGAGAATTTCGGATCAGGGACCTTGACCGACAACACCGCAATCATTCCCTCGCGCATGTCGTCGCCCGAGAGGGCGACTTTGGCACTCTTGGCTAGCCCTTCCTTCTCGATATAGGTCTGCAACGAACGGGTCAATGCTGAGCGGAAACCGGTTAGATGGGTGCCACCATCGCGCTGTGGAATATTGTTGGTGAAGCAGAACATCGTCTCCTGGTAGGAATCGGTCCACTGCATGGCTACCTCGACCACGATGCCATCCTGTTCGGCCGCAAGGCTGATCACATTCGGGTGCAGCGCCGTCTTCAGTTGCGCCAGATGCTGCACGAAGGAGCGAATGCCGCCTTCATAAGCAAACGTGTCCTGCCGACCGTCGCCACGCTCGTCGCTGAGCTTGATGGTGACGCCAGAGTTGAGGAACGCCAACTCGCGCAGACGTTTTGCCAGGATGTCGTAGTGGAAATCGATGTTGTTGGTGAAGGTTGCCGGGCTGGGCTGGAAGCGCACCAGCGTGCCGCGCTTACTGGAAGGGCCCACGACCTTGAGCGGATAGCGCGGTTCGCCCAGCGTGTATTCCTGCCGATGTTCCTGGCCCTCGCGGTAGATCGTCAAGGTCAGGTGGTCGCTCAAGGCATTGACCACGGACACACCGACGCCATGCAACCCCCCGGATACCTTGTAGGAGTTGGCGTCGAATTTGCCACCGGCGTGCAGCACGGTCATCACCACTTCAGCGGTGGAACGCCCTTCCTCAGGATGCATGTCGACCGGAATACCGCGACCGTTGTCGCTGACGCTGACCGAACCGTCATCGTGAATGATTACGTCGACGGTGTCGCAATGCCCCGCCAAGGCCTCATCGATCGCGTTGTCGACGACTTCAAACACCATGTGATGCAGACCGGTGCCATCATCGGTATCACCGATGTACATGCCGGGGCGCTTGCGCACCGCCTCCAGACCTTTCAGAACCTTGATGTTGCTTGAGTCGTAATTGGATTGATTCATGCGTTGACCGTTTCCTGACGCCAGCGGCCTGCCCAACCTCCTTTTGAAGGGGTCGGAGAGGGTTTGTGATCGAGGGTGAAGCGCTCTGTCGATTATAGCAGGGGTGCTACCCGACCCTGTTCCACGTGGAACACACGCGCCGCCTGGGGATTAAGGGCTGCAGGTAACTCCGTTCCGGTCAGCAGGATCTGCGCCTTCACCGCCGTCAGCTCCGCCATTACGGCATGTTGATGCATCTGGTCCAGCTCGGACGCCAGGTCATCCAGGCAAACCAAGGGCCACTCTCCGCAATGCTCAGCGAACAAGGCGGCCTGCGCTAGCATACACGCCAACGCCGTGAGCTTTTCCTGACCCCGGGAAAGATGTTCCCGCCATGGCGCATGCTCAAACCCGATCGACCAGTCCGCCCGATGCGCGCCGATCGTGGTATGTCCTCGAGAGAGATCCCGACCCCGGTGCTCCCGCAGTTGGACCGCGAGCTCTTCCGCCTCCGACCAACCGCGCCGATAGCTTAGCTCCAGCGCACCAAGCTCCGGTAAGAGCTGGTGGGCACTGGCGATCAAATGGGGACGAAGTTGTTCGAAATAGTCGCGGCGGTGATGGTCGATCGTGGTGGCGGCCTGGGCCAGTTCAGTTTCCCACGGCGCAAACAGCATATCGCTCCCGGTGGTTGCCGACCGCAGCAAACTGTTGCGCTGTTTCAGCGCACGTTGATACCGCCGCCAGCTATTGAGGAAATCGTGTTCCACGTGAAACACACCCCAATCCAGAAAGCGACGGCGCTCTTCCGCCGCGCCCCCAATCAGCGCATGAGAGCCTGGCTCGAAACACACCACTGCACAGCGGCTTACCAATTGCCCCAGCGTGACAATCTCGCCGTCCAGGCGAGATTCCCATCGCGAGCCTTGACGGCCGAGACCTACACGGGAGGGTACGCCGTCTTCGTGGCGTACCTCTCCAAAGATGGCCAGCTGGGACGCGTTACGTTGCAGCAACGATTCGCGCGCGCCGCTTCGGAAAGATCGACCGTGGGACAGCAGAAACACGGCTTCCAGCACACTGGTCTTGCCGGCACCGTTCGCACCGACAAAGACGTTGACTCCCGGATCCAAGGTCAACGCTACCTCGCTGAGACAACGCAAGCCCGAGATGTGCAAGCGATCAAGCCGCACAGCAGCGCTCCCCACAAACAGCAGCGCCGGCAATCCCTGCGGGATCCCGGCGCTGCCTGCACACCCAGTACAGGATGAAGACCATGCGGCGACGTCAGAGTCGCAGCGGCATGATCACGTGGCGGGCGTCTTCGCTGTCACTCTCCTGCATCAGGCAACTCGATTGCGCATCACGAAGGCTCAATTTCGCCTTGTCGCCCCGCAAGGCTGCCAACGCATCGAGAAGGTAGCCCACGTTGAAACCCACCGCGAGATCCGAAACGTGGGTGTCCGCTTCGACCTCTTCCACCGCTTCTTCCTGTTCCGGGTTATGCGCCACGATACGCAACTTCCCCGGCGACAACTCCAATCGGACGCCACGGTATTTCTCGTTGGAAAGAATGGCTGCACGCTGCAAGGCGCCACGTAGAATCTCCCGGTCCAAGGTTGCTGTCTTGTCTGCCCCCAGGGGAATCACCGCCTCGTAATCCGGAAACCTTCCATCAATCAGTTTGGAGGTAAAGACCACGTCACCACGCCTGACCCGAAGGTGATTGCGCCCAAACTCCAATTCGACCACACCGTCGCCACTCTCCAGCAAACCAATCAGTTCATTGATGCCTTTGCGGGGAATGATGATCTGGCGTCGTGAGCTCACCGAGCTCTCCAACTCCGTCTGCTTCATGGCCAGACGATGTCCATCGGTGGCTACGCAGCGCAGGGTATGTTCCTGCAGATCCAGCAACATGCCGTTGAGGTAGTAACGGACGTCCTGATTGGCCATGGCAAAGGCGGTACGCTCCATCAGCTCGCGAAGAGCTTCTTCCGGCAAGCTCACCTTTTCCACCAGCTCGATCTCATCGACCGTGGGAAACTCGCTGGCCGGCAAGGTAGTCAAGGTAAAACGGCTGCGGCCCGCATTCAGCGCGATGCGGTCGCCGTTCAACTTTAAATCAATTTTCGCGCCATCAGGCAGGGCCCGGACGATGTCGAACAGCTTGCGCGCGGGAATCGTAATTTCGCCTTCGACAGACGTATCGGCCCCGGTTGTTGCAATCATTTCGACTTCAAGATCGGTTCCCGTCAAGGATACGGTTCCTTTACCGGCCTTCACCAGCAAATTGGCAAGCACGGGCAAAGTTTGCCGGCGTTCGACGACGCCAACGACTTGCTGCAATGGTTTGAGCAACGCTTCTCGTTGAATGCTGAATTGCATGGCCTGGCTTCCCTTTACCTGCTGTTCTGTCTTTTAAAAGAAAATAGTAGTGGCTGTAGGGCCGGTGGATAACTAAATTCCATTTTATTTACTTTTAATATCAACAACTTAAGTTGATTTACGCTTGTGCTCTAACACCCTTGGTCGCTGTGTGTCATTTGGGGATAACTCCAACATGCACTCTATCCACCTTTTATCCACATCGTTGAGGGGTACTTATCCCGAAGCTTAGCGGCGAAACACGCCAGGGCGTTAACCTGTCAGCGTGCGAATGAGCTGTTCCCAGTCCTGACGCATGCGGGGATCGGTTTCGACAAACTTGCGAATCGTCTTGCAGGCGTGCATGACGGTGGTGTGATCACGACCTCCAAAGGCTTCACCGATCTCGGGCAGGCTGTGCTCGGTCAGCTCCTTCGACAACGTCATGGCGATCTGGCGCGGCCGCGCTAGCGAACGTACGCGTCGCTTTGACAGGAGATCTTGCAAGCGCACATTGAAGTACTCGGCGGTGATCTTCTGAATATTGGGAATAGTGACGGCCTGGGCATGGGTGGCCAGCAGGTCGCGCAGCGTTTCCTCGGCAAAATCGGTGGTGATCGGTTTACCGTAGAAGTTGGCTCGCGCCGCCAGCGTATTGAGAGCACCTTCGAGATCGCGCACATTGGAACGAATGCGCTTGGCCAGCAACATGGCCACACTCTCGTCCACCGCTACGCCCTTCTCGTGGGCCTTGGCCAGCAGGATAGCCGCGCGGGTTTCGAAATCCGGCGGTTCGATGGCGACGCTCAGTCCCCAGCCCAGCCGGGATTTGAGTCGAGGTTCGAGCTTGTCGACTTCTTTGGGGTATCGGTCGCAGGTGAGAATGATCTGCTGCTTGGACTCGAACAACGCGTTGAACGTGTGGAAAAACTCTTCTTGAGTCGTGTCCTTGCCCGCAAAGAACTGGATATCATCGATCAACAAGGCATCGACGGAACGAAACCGTCGCTTGAACGCGTCCATGCTCTTGGCGCGTAATGCTTCGATCATCGAGCCGACGAACTGCTCCGAACGTAAATAAAGTACCTTGCACTGCGGGTTTTGTTCGCGCATCAAATTGCCGGCCGCGTGCATCAGATGGGTCTTGCCCAGTCCGGTGCCGCCATACAACAGCAGCGGGTTGTACGCGCGACCGGGATTGGTGGCGACCTGCATGGCCGCTGCCTTGCCCAGCTGGTTCGATTTGCCCTCGACGAAGGTTTCGAACGTGTAGTGCGGATCCAGGTTGTGGTGATGGACCGCGGCCGGAACCACCGCGGGCCCGTTGCGCGATGGGCTGCTCACGGCCGCTGGCGGTCGCAGCGAGTGGGAGCCGACATCGAGTCGGACGCTCCAGGTCAAGCCGGTCAATTGCCGCAATGCCCCCTCGATCTGGTCCAGATAGCGTTCTCGCACCGTTTCCAGGGTGTACGCATTGGGGGCGTACAGGTACAGCTGCTGCTGATCAGCCTCATCGCGAGCCTGCAACGGCATCAGCCAGGTGTGCAGATCTTCGCCACTCAAATCACCATCGAGGCGCTCTAGGCAGCGCCGCCACAAATCACTCATGAATAATTTCAGCCACAGCTTGGGGCGCTTTAGCGCGGGTGGATAGCCAAGTCTAGCAGCAGCCCCAGTAGATACTGACAAGATATCCACAGCACTATCCCCACTGAAGCCCATGGCATTGTTTGACAGTCAGGGCGTAAACACCGCATACTTTCTGACCTTTTTCCCCTATTCCCTTCGGAGTAAGCCATGAAGCGGACTTTCCAGCCCAGCAAGCTCAAGCGCGCCCGCACCCACGGTTTCCGTGCTCGCATGGCGACGGCCGATGGTCGCAAGATCATCAATGCGCGCCGCGCCAAGGGCCGCAAGCGCCTGATTCCATAAACAGGCTCATAGCATGCCGTGTGCCGAACTACCGCGCGAGGCGCGGCTGCGTCGGCCCAGCGATTTTGCCGCCTTGCGATCGAGCAGCGGCCGCGCAGGCGGCCGCTGTTTTTATTTGCGTTACCGCGACAACGGGCTGGGTTACGCCCGCTTGGGATTGGCGATCTCCAAGCGGGTTTCCAAACGCGCGGTCGAGCGCAACCGCATTAAGCGGCTGCTGCGCGAGTCGTTTCGTCGGGTTCGTCATCGGCTGCCAGCCATCGATGTGATGGTGATGGCGCGCAGTCAGGCTGCCGCCATCCCTGGGCCGCAACTGCTGGACGAGATCGACGCATTGTGGAGAAAACTGTTGGCTCAACGCGGCGATAACCCGGCAGCACAATGAGACTGACCATTGAAGCGAGTCGACACGACCGCCACAATCACCCGCTGACCTGCCCCTTTCTGCCCGTCCACGGCCTACGCGTCGAGGCGTCACCCGGATCTGCCACGCGATGAATCAAACGCGCACTTTCCTCATGTTCGCCCTGTTGGCCGTGGCCTATTTCCTGTTCATGGCATGGGAAAAGGATTACGCCCCCCAGCCGCCGGCGACTACGCGTTCTTCCACGGTCGCCACGACCACGAAAGCGACGAATGATGGCAGCGTGCCCGGCGCGATCCCATCCGCACCCGCCGCGACGACAGCTGCCCCACCCGCCATCGGCACGGGCGGCACGCTGGCGCCGAAGCCGGCACAATTGATCACGGTGACTACCGATGTGCTACGGCTTACGCTGGATACACGTGGCGGCAGTCTGGTACACGCGGACCTGCTGGCCTACCCGGAGTCCGCCCCGACGCGTAAGAACCCCAACCCGCCGCCGACGGTGCTGCTGAACAATAGCGACAGTCACTATTTCGTGGCACAAGATGGTCTGGTCAGCAGCAGTGATACCGCGAAGGCGGATCAACCTGATCATCTGGCATTGTTCGACAGCGCCCGTAGCTCATACACCCTGGCCAAGGGGCAGGACACGCTTAACGTTGACCTCACCTGGCACGACGCTGCGGGCCTGAAGGTCACCAAGACGTATAGCTTCACGCGTGGCAGCTATGTGATCGGGTTGACCCAGAAGATTGACAACGGAAGCAGTCAGACCTGGCAGGGCAATCCCTATCAGCAGTTGCAGCGTGTGGCGCCACCGGCACCGAGCAACTGGCTGAAGCATTTCACCGATCCGGAGTCACGCAGTTTCCAGGGTGCTGCCTGGTACACCGGAGAAAAATTCGAGAAGCTTGAATTCAAGAATTTCAGTGACAAGAAAGATCAGCTGGACAGCCAAATCAAGGGTGGCTGGGCGGCGATGCTCAGGCTGTACTTTTTCGCCGCCTGGATTCCACCGGCGAATCAGACCGATCATTACGTCACCGCCACGATCAATCCCGACAGCGCCCATCCGCGCTACCTGATTCGCGCGGTGGGTCCGGCGATCTCCGTGGCACCGGGGCAGGCGGTCAGCACCCAGTCCCGCTTGTATGTCGGTCCGAATCTGCAAGGCACCCTGGACACCATCGCGCCGGGCCTGGACCTGACTATCGACTACGGTATGTTCAAGGCGATTGCCGTGCCGATGCACTGGGTGCTTTCGCAACTCCACCGGATCGCCCAGAACTGGGGTGTTGCAATCATCTTGCTGGTATTGCTCATCAAGCTGGCGACCTGGAGGCTGACCGCGATGCAGTACCGTTCCAGCGCGCGAATGCGCAAACTGGCGCCACGCATCCAGCAGCTGAAGGAGCGGTACGGCGACGACAAGATGAAGATGCAGCAGGCCACCATGGAGCTGTACAAGAAAGAGAAAATCAACCCGATGGGCGGGTGTCTGCCGGTGCTGATTACCATGCCGGTGTTCCTGGGTCTGTTCTACGTGCTTGAATACAGTCTTGAGCTGCGCCACGCGGCGTTCCTGTGGATCCCCGATCTCAGCGCGCCCGACCCGCTCTACATCCTCCCGGTCGTCTATGCTGCCGTGATGCTGGGTACGCAATGGCTGAATCCCGCCGCCGCAGGCATGGATCCGGCGCAGGCCAAGATGATGAAGGTAATGCCGTTGCTGTTCACCGTCCTGTTTGCCTTCTATCCCTCGGGTCTGTGCCTGTACTACGCCGTCAATGGCCTGGTCGGTCTCGGCCAGCAATGGTGGATCACCCATCACGTCGATCGCGAGGAAGACGCCAAGGCAGCCGCCTGAGCGTGGCGGTTTCGATCAAGTACGCTGTCAGGTAGGAGGAGGGCCAGCCCCTGCGCGCCGGGCTGGCCCCCCATAGTCATAGGATGGTGCGGCTGCGAGTGCCTCGTACTCACGTATCCGGATTGTCGGCCCAGCCGCGGCGGTCGCCGTATTGAAACACGTGGTCGGCGTCCTCGAGCACATCACCAGCAGCGTGCGCAGGCTGTTCACGGAGTTTCGCGTAGATCGGGGTGAAATCCGGTCTGGTGGCCTCGAATAACTGCTCGAAGCCGTTGATCACGAAATACGTCTGCTGGTAACTGTCAATGCGATAGCGGGTACTCATGACCCGCTCCAAGCCGAAGCCGATCCGGTTTGGGGAAGGCGAGTCCAGTGCATAGATCGATTCGCCCTTCGAGCTGACGATCCCGGCGCCATAGATACGCAGACCCTGAGGGGTATCGATCAGGCCAAACTCCACGGTGTACCAGTACAGCCGCGTGAGATTCATCAACGCTTCGGGACCGATTGCGAACGCCTTCATGCCGCCGCGACCATACGCCTGCATATAGTCGGCAAAGACCGGGTTGAGCAGTAATGGAACGTGGCCGAACAAATCATGGAAAAGATCCGGCTCACTCAGGTAGTCGAGTTGGTCGGGTTTGCGGATCCACCAGCTGACGGGAAAGCGCCGATTGGCAAGATGATCGAAGAACACCTCGTCCGGCAACAGTCCCTCCACCGCAACCACTTCCCAACCGGTGCTCGCACCGAGCACCGCATTGAGCTCGGAGAACTTCGGAATACCGCCATCACCGAGGCCGAAGCGTTCGACGCCGCTCATGAATTCGGCACAGGCCCGGTCGGGCAGCAGCTCCCGCTGACGCTTGAACAAGGTGTCCCATACCTCATGATCGGTACGGCTGTAACTCGACCAGGGTTGTTCTACCACGCCGGTGGCATACACCGGTATGTAACCGCGATCGGTCTGCTGATGTTCGACTTTGCGGGGGCTCTCCATCGGGCTGCTCCAGGGGGATGGCATGATCAGGTAAACAGCATACGGCGGATTGCCCGCATCAAGCATGTGTTGTCTATCAACATCAAACGACTTCATGCACTATTATGTTATTTATTGCCCATCAATTCGAAATATATTGCGCATGACACCACTCGATCGCACGGACCTCCGCATGCTGGCCGTGTTGCAAAGCGAAGGGCGGATTACCAATACCGAGCTGGCCGAACGCGTCAGTCTTTCCGCATCGGCGTGCCTGCGCCGGTTGCAGCGGCTGGAAGCCGAACGGGTGATCAGCGGCTACGCCGCCCAGGTCAATCCGCAGGCAGTCGGACTAGGTTTGCAGGCCTTCGTAAGAGTGCAGTTGAGCAAGCACGAAAGCGCGGCCATCGAGAACTTCGTCAACCAGGTCAATGGATGGGACGAAGTCATCGCCTGTCATGCGCTGACCGGTGACATGGACTATCTGTTACAGATCTATGTTGCCGATCTCCAGGACTTTTCACGCTTCCTGCTCGATCATCTGTTGAACGCCAGCGGGGTGGATGACGTCAATTCAAGCTTCGTGTTGCGCACCGTCAAACGTTCGCCATCGTTGCCCTTGAACCAGTTGACCACCCGCATCGGCATGGACTGACGTTAAACTGGCCCGAACGATGAGCCTTGATACCTCCATTACCTCCGAACGCGATTGGCTTCGTCCGCTGCGCTATCTCTGGCGCGTCCCGCTGCTCCTGCTGCATATTCTGCTCGGCATCGTGTGCGCCTCGATTCTCAGCTGGAACAAGCATGCGGTCATGAAGTACGGCCGAGAGCCCCGGGTTCACCGGATGATTCGCTGGTGGTCGCGGACCCTGTTGCGTATCTTCGGGCTGCGATCGATGCGTTACGGCGAGCCTTTGCCCGACCCTGTCCTGTTTGTGGCCAACCACACCTCCTGGACTGACATCGAGCTTCTGCATAGCCAACGTGCGGCCTGTTTCGTTGCCAAGGCGGAAATCGCCCGCTGGCCGCTGGTTGGCTGGATGGCAGCTACCGGTGGCACCATCTTCCATAGGCGCGGCAACAACCATTCGCTGTCGGCCGTGATGCAGGTCATGGTCGAGCGCTTGCGAGGCGGTCGCTCGGTGGGCGTGTTTCCCGAGGGCGGCAGCGGCTACAACGGGGTGCTCAAGGTCTTTCATGCGCGAATCTTCCAAGCCGCGCTGGATGCCGACGTGCCGGTCCAGCCGGTGGCATTGCGCTTTACCCGTCATGGGCGCCGGATCATCGACGCCGGATTTCGCGAGCAAGAAAGCTTCCTGGCCAATATTGTGCGCCTGCTTGGCAGCCCGCCGATGGACGCCGAAGTACATTTCCTCACCCCGGTGCCGGCCAGTCCGGATGCGCGCCGCCGCATGGCCGAGCTGTCGCGTGAGCGCATTGCGGCCGCGTTGGCTGAAGAGCACAAGGGCGACGCCGCCGCATGAGTCTGCTTCGTGGCGCCGATTTCCGTCCGCCGTGGTCGCTGCGCAGTGGTCATGTGCAGACCATGCTTTCCTCAAGCGGGGTACGTCGCCTGCTATTGCCGCGCGCAGCACGAACGGTGCTGGAGGGTGCTGAGGCGGTGGTACTCGATGGTGGGGATGGGGTCCGCCTTACCGGTGCGTATACGGCACAGACCTGCCAGCGGACATCGCGCGGCCTGGCTGTTCTGTTTCACGGTTGGGAGGGCAGTGTCGATTCGACGTATGTGTTGCAGACGGGCAGTCGCCTTCTGCGCGATGGCTGGGATGTGTTTCGCCTGAATTTTCGCGACCACGGCGACAGTCATCAACTGAACGAGGCTTTGTTTCACTCTTGCCGAATCGATGAAGTGGTGCACGCCCTGCACGATATCGCCCGTCGCTGGCCGACCCGACCGATGGTGCTCGCCGGTTTCTCGCTAGGGGGGAATTTTGCGCTGCGCGCTGCTTTGCAGACATCTCGGTTGGGTATTCCGTTGGCCGCGGTGGTGGCGGTATGTCCGATCATCGATCCTGCCGAAGGTCTTTTTTCGCTGGAGCAGCAGGCGCCCTGGTTCTATCAGGCTTACTTCATGTACAAGTGGCGACATTCGCTACGCGCCAAGCAGGCGGCTTTTCCCCAGCATCAGTACTTTGAGTTGTCCGAGCTCAAGCAAAGCTTGCGCGGGCTGACCGAGGCACTGGTCCTGCGACATACCGATTTCGGTTCCCTGCAAGCCTACCTGGACGGCTATTCGGTGGCCGAAGATGCGCTCCTAGCCATGCAGATCCCAACCACGATACTTACCGCGCGGGATGATCCGGTGATTCCGGTGAAAGCTTTTGAGAAACTGCAGCTGCCTGGCTGCGTGGAACTCGACATTGCGCCGCACGGCGGTCATTGTGGGTTTATCCGCGGCTATGACATGACCAGTTTCACTGACGACTACATCGCAGCGCGCTTCAACGCCATCACCGACTGATCCCGTCTCTAGGTTAGGGACAACGGGGTACGTCGGACCCGGAAATCAGCCGGCTAACGGCAAATTCCGCTGCCGCATCCAGCAGGCAATGCTCATGCGCTGCCGCGTGGCGGGCAGCACCTGATGCTCGAATTGAGCGGAGAGAAACAACAGCAAGGTACCGGCATGCGGAAAGACGTCGCGGTAGGTCCGGTCGGCAAGATACAGTCGCAGCGCGCCGCCGTCGGACTCCTGCCAGTTTTCATTGAGATAGAAAACGGCTGAAATTACCCGGGCATCGCTGTCGCGAATGCGATCGAGATGACGTTGGTAACCACTACCCGGTGGATACACTGAGTAATGGGATTCGGTGCCCACCAGGCCGAGGAACAAATGGCGATTCAGCGCTTCGCGCAATCCGTCGATCCGTTGTTGAAATGCCTGCTGAGGTCCGCTGAGTGCGCTTGCGGAAAACCAACGGGTGTGATCGCCGCGCAGCAACGAGTGGCTATGCCCGCGACCGGTCCCTGCGGCAAGCATGAACTTTCTTTCGTACATGGCGGTGCATTCCTGCGCCAGGGCTTGGGTCTGTTCCTTGCGCATCAGATGCGGCAAGCTGCACCAGCCGTCGACAGCAAGTGTCTGAGCCGTGGCGGCAAAATCGTTCGTCAGTGGCATTGTCGAGGGCTCTGGCCGTACGTGGGATCGCGGAATCGCTCATCCCGTGCGGGGTTTGCCAGGCCAGGCACATGAGGTGGGTTGCGTGGTGCGCCCGGCTTGGCACCTGCGGACTGGCACGCAAGACACGGCACACCTGGGATCGTGACAGTGCGAGCATACGCGCTCTGGGGGTGTTCAGGCGGTCGGCGACACGTAGCCTTGAAACTGCTCCTGCAAGGTGATCTTTGCGCGGTTGCACTGAGGGAATGCTCTCGACGAAGACGACATCGTCGGGGATCCAGAAAGAGCGAACCTGGTCTCGATAGAACGCCAGCAAATCATCGCGGTTCAGTGTTTCACCCGGTTTCTTGACGACGATCAGCAGAGGCCGTTCGTCCCACCCGGACGCCTCACCGCGATGCCGGCAGCCATCTCCACGTGGGGTGCGCCATCGCAATGCTTTCGAGATCGCTCGAGCCGATCCGCTCACCGCCGGATTGATCACATCCTTGGCACGATCGGTAATGTGTAGGTAGCCGTCGGCATCGATGGCGGCCATGTCGCCAGCGGGAAACCGTCCATTGACCAACGGAATAGGCGCCGGGCAGATCGGCGATCAGCCATCCGCGAGACCGGCCCGACATGTGGACGTTCACCAGTCATTGCAGGTCTTGCGTCTTCATCCTCACGCCGCTACCTGGCAAACAGTTTCGATGGGTCGGCAAATGCCTTGAACTCGAGCGCGTTACCGCTGGGATCGAGCAAGAACATGGTGGATTGTTCGCCCGGCTGCCCCTGGAAACGCGTGTGGGGAGGTACCACGAAGCGTGTTCCACACGCCTTGAGCCGTTCCGCGAGCGCCTGCCATTGGTCAAGCGGCAACACCAGGCCGAAGTGCCGTACCGGAACCTGATCACCGTCCACCTCCTGCGAGGTCGACGCAACCACCTCGGCGGGGGCGAGATGGGCCACGATTTGATGGCCGTGAAAATCGAAATCGACCCAGCTCTCACTGCTGCGACCCTCGGGACAGCCCAGCAGGTTGCCGTAAAAGGCTCGTGCCGCAGTCAGTGATGTCACCGGGAAGGCGAGATGAAACGGGGGACGTTCATGCATGGCAAGAAACTCTACAGGGCGCATCCTGCAGCTTTGCCGCTGCCGCGGAGTCGGTCAAGAACCCTGCGTGGCAAAAAGTTGCAAATGAATCTGTTGACCGCACCGCAACAATCACTCTATGGTCAAGTCATGTCGCATCCTGTCACACCAGCACGGATACACTTCGATCGGCTCCCCGCTGATCGCGCGCCGTCGTTTGATGGCATCCTGAGCTTCTGTGGCAGTACGCTTTCCCATGCCAGCACCTTCACCATCACGACGTCGATTACGACCCGGTCGGGGTGGGTGTCAGTGCGCGGTTAGAGGTTTCATCAGCGCAACGGCCCCGCCCTCGACAGGCGGGACGGCGCACCAGCCGAAACGCCAGCGAGCACGGGCCTCCCCTTTGGAGGTTATCGTGAATACCTGTGCATCCCCAGTCGCCGAACACCCGCTGCCGCCGTCCCGGTTGATGCCCGCGGTCGTGCCGGAGTCGCCGCGGCGGCGCGTGCTCGCCGTAGGCCTGATCGGTCCAGGTCGGGTAGGCAGCGCCTTGCTCGCGCAGTTGCGCGCGGCGCAGGCGCGACTGTCGCGTGACGGCGGCTTGGAACTGAAACTTTGCGGCGTGGTGGCCAGCAAGCGCATGTGGATGGACTGCGACGATGCCGAACTGAATGGTCGTCATGGGGGCGCCCAGATCTGGCGTCCCAGCGACCTTGACGCGTTTGCTGCCCACGTCGCCGGCAACGAAGGTCGCCACGCATTGCTGGTCGACTGCAGCGCGAATGACGACGTGGCAGCGCAGTATCCCCGCTGGCTGGCCGATGGCCTGCATGTAGTGACCCCGAACAAACTGGCCGGAAGCGGACCGTTGGCGCGCTGGCAGGCGATCCGCGCCGCGTGTGCCGGGGGCGGGCGCTTCCGCTACGAAGCCACCGTCTGCGCGGGCCTGCCGGTGGTACAGACTTTGCGCGACCTGATCGACACGGGCGACGAACTGCTGGCGGTTGAAGGCATGTTCTCCGGTACCTTGGCCTGGTTGTGCAATCGCTATGATGGCGACCTGCCGTTTTCCGCCCTGGTACGCGAGGCACATCACCTGGGCTATACCGAACCCGATCCGCGGGATGACCTTTCCGGCACCGATGTGGCGCGCAAGCTGGTGATTCTGGCGCGCGAAGCAGGATGGTCGTTGTCGATGGAAGACGTCGAGGTGGAAAGTCTCGTGCCACCGACCTTCGCGTCCTTGCCGCTGGAGTCCTGCATGGAGCGATTGGAGGAACTGGATGCCCCGATGGCCGCCAAACTCGCTGCAGCGAGGGCCGTGGGCGGTGTGCTTCGTCACGTTGCACATCTGGACCGTCACGGCCGTGCCAGCGTGCGCTTGACGGTGCTGCCTGCAGCGCATGCCTTCGCCCACAGCCGCCTCACTGACAATGTGGTGCAGTTTCGCACCCGCCGCTACTGCGATAATCCGCTGCTGGTGCAAGGGCCGGGTGCCGGCCCCGAAGTGACCGCCGCTGGCGTGTTCGCCGATCTTTTGCGCGTTGCCGAGTCACTGGAGGCACGCGCATGAAGGCTGTCCCGATGAGTGTCGAACTGCCGGAATCCGTCATGCCTCTTTCGCGTCCCGCGCTACCGCTGCAACACGCCTGTGCCTGTGCTCCCGCCAGCGTTGGCAATGTGGCAGTCGGTTTCGATCTGCTCGGACACAGCTTGGCCGGTATCGGCGACCGTGCCGAGGTGCGACGAATCGACGAACCGGTGGTACGGATTGCCGCCATTCACGGCTGCGTCGAGATGCTGCCTACCGATCCGCGCCAGAACACGGCCGGGGTTGCCCTGCTGTCGTTGCGCAAGGCATTGGGTTTGCAGCATGGATTCGAGCTGGTGCTGCACAAAGGCATCGCGCTCGGCTCGGGGATGGGTGGTTCTGCGGCCTCCTGCGTGGCGGCGCTGGTAGCGGCCAATGCATTGCTGGCGCAACCGCTGCCGCGCGAAGCGCTGTACGGCTTCGCGCTGGACGGCGAAGCCGTCGCCAGCGGCGGCCGTCATGGGGACAATCTCGGCGCCATGCTGCTCGGCGGACTGGTGCTGGCCACGCCTGATCGCTTGCTGCGCATACCCGTGCCCGCCGAGTGGCATTGCGCCGTAGTGCATCCCCATGCCGTGCTCGAAACCCGCAAGGCCCGTGCAGCACTGGCTGGCGACTACGCCCTCGCCGAGTTCGTGGCGCAGAGCGGCAACCTGGCCCTGGTGCTCGCCGGCTGCTGGAACGCAGACGCCACCCTGGTGCGCGAGGGGCTGAAGGATGTACTGGTGGAACCGAGGCGCGCATCGCTGATACCCAACTTCGCTCGCGTCAAACAAGCCGCACTGGATCATCGCGCCCTGGGGGCCAGTATCTCCGGTGCCGGACCCAGCGTGTTCGGCTGGTACGAAACGCGCGCCCCGGCGGTCGCGGCCGCGGCTGCGATGTCCAAGGCCTTCGCCGAGGTGGGTCTGGACAGCGACAGCTTCGTCGCGCCGGTAAATGGCCCGGCCGCCAGTCTGCTCGACACGCTCACCGATATGGCAAGCGCATGACCGGCCCGATGAAATACGTCAGCACCCGTGGCGGAAGTCCCGCCGCTGCGCTCGGCCAGGCGATTGCCGAGGGGCTGGCACCCGATGGCGGGCTTTATGTACCGCAGGCGCTGCCAGAGCTGGATCTTGCCGCGTTCGATCCGGGAGGTACCCTGGCGGCTACCGCGACGACGCTGCTGGCGCCATTCTTCGCCGGCGATGCGCTGGAAAACGCCTTGGCGTCGATTTGTGCCGAGGCGCTCGCTATCGATACGCCGTTACGCGCGTTGCCACGGCAGAACGCGAGCGTGCTGGAACTTTTCCACGGACCTACGGCGGCCTTCAAAGACGTGGGCGCTCGTTTTCTGGCCGCCTGCCTGTGTCGTTTGCCACGTGCCGACCATCGCCCGCTGACCATCCTGGTTGCCACGTCCGGCGATACCGGCGCTGCCGTGGCCGCGGCCTTTCATCGACAACCCGGTATGCGGGTGGTGATCCTTTATCCCGATGGTCTGGTCTCTCCGCGTCAGGCGCACCAGCTGGGGTGCTTTGGTGACAACGTGCACGCCTTGCGGGTCGCCGGGCGCTTCGACGACTGTCAACGGATGGTCAAGGCCGCCCTCGCCGATCAAGCGCTGCAGGCGGCCGTGCCCCTGTCTTCGGCCAACAGCATCAGCTTGGGTCGACTGCTGCCGCAGATGAGCTACTACGCGCATGCTGCTCTGAGTTGGTGGCATCAGCACAGGACGCCGTTGAACGTGATTGTGCCCACCGGCAACCTCGGCAATGCGATGGCCTGCCTGTGGACCCGTGCGGTGGGCTTGCCGATCGGCGAGGTGCGACTGGCGTGTAACGCCAACGCCACCCTACCGGAATTCCTTGAGGGTGCCGACTACACACCGCGCGAAGCGGTGGCGACGATCGCCAACGCCATGGACGTCGGTACGCCAAGCAACTACGAACGCCTGCGCTGGACTTTCCCCGACGACCGTACGTTGCGTCGCTTGCTGAAGGCAAACAGTGTCGACGATGACAGCATCCGGCAGACCATCGTGCATCACGCACGGGAACATGACGAGGTGTTCTGTCCGCATACGGCAACCGCCCTACAGCAACTTGAGCGGCGCCGTGAAGCTGGCGACGAAGAACACTGGGCGGTGGTCGCCACCGCGCATCCGGCCAAGTTCGACAGCGTGGTCGAGCCGCTGATCGGACGGACCTTGACCGTGCCTCCTGCGCTCGCGGAGATGCTGGCGCGGCCCAGCAATGCCGAACCTTTGGCCGCTAGCGACGACGCGCTGCGTGATTGGCTACGGCATGGAAATCGGTGATGGCGCAACCATGCTTGATCCGCGGGCAGCCCGCTGCGCGCAAAACCTTGCGTCAAGCGAGGAGGCCTCGCGGCAGCCAAGCGTGCGGCAGTTTCCATATGGACATCTGGACGTCCGTCTGGTTTTCTCGAAGCAATTACAAATGAAACTGTTGACGTCGCTTTGCAAGCTGCCCTATGGTCGGTTCATGTCGCAACGCAGCAGCCCCCGCAAGATCGCCAGGAAGGATCGTCAGCTGACGGTCCACGGCTTTCTGCATCATCGCGGGACGCTTCTCCTCCTTCTTGTACTCGTACTCCTCATTACCAACGGAGGTGCGGGCTGAGGGCATGTGTCCAGGTAGATAGAAAAACCTGAAGACTCCCGAAGAACCCCGCACCGGAAACGGAGCGGGGTTTTTTATTGCCCTTGGTGATACGCCAGCGGAGCCAAATGATGAACCCCACAACAGAATCCAATCACGCCGACGTAGCGGCCGGGCACGTACGCATTTTCGACACCACCTTGCGCGATGGCGAGCAGGCGCCCGGCTTTTCGATGGACCGACGGGCCAAGCTGCGCATGGCGCAGGCGCTGGAGGCGCTTGGCGTGGACATACTTGAAGCGGGCTTCCCACAGGCCTCGCCCGACGATTTCGCTGCGGTTGCCGAAATCGCGCGGACCCTGAAATCCACCACCGTTTGCGGCCTTGCACGCTGCCAGCCGGGTGATATCGACGCAGCCGGCCGGGCGCTGGAAATGGCGCAGCACTCACGCATCCATGTGTTTTTGTCGACCAGTCCGTTACATCGTGAGCACAAGCTGGGCATGAGCAAGGCCCAAGTGCTGGATGCCGCCGTGGCCGGAGTGGAGCGGGCGCGCGGCTTGTGCCACGAAGTCGAATTTTCCGCCGAAGATGCACTGCGTACCGAGCCCGAATTCCTGGTCGAGATATTCAGCGCCGCGGTCGCCGCCGGCGCCACTACATTGAATGCACCCGATACGGTGGGTTACACCACGCCGGCGGAAATCATCGCCTTGTTCGACTACCTACGGCGTCACGTAGTCGGCGCTGACAAGGTGATCTTTTCCAGCCACTGCCACGACGATTTGGGCATGGCGGTGGCGAACAGTCTGGCGGCCGTCAGTGCCGGTGCGCGGCAGGTCGAATGCACCATAAATGGCATCGGCGAGCGCGCCGGCAACGCGGCGCTGGAGGAAGTCGTGATGGCCTTGAAAGTGCGCGCCCCGCACTTCGGGGTCGACACGCGGGTCGACACCCGCAAGCTGTTTCCCACGTCCCGCCTGTTGACGCAATTGACGGGGCAGCCGGTGCCGCGCAACAAGGCGATCGTCGGTGAGAATGCTTTTGCGCACGAAGCGGGCATCCATCAGCACGGCATGCTCAAGCACCGCGGGACGTACGAAATCATGCGCGCAGAGGATGTGGGAATCGCAGAGACCCGCCTGGTCCTGGGCAAGCACTCCGGTCGCGCTGCCTTGCGTCAGCGGCTCAAGGCACTGGGCCACGACCCGGCCGACGCCGAAATGGACGGCATCTTTGCGCGCTTCAAGACACTGGCCGACAAGAAGCGCGAAATTCATGACGAGGACCTGGAAGCGATCGCGCTGGGTCAGGACCCGGATGCGCTTGGTCCGTGGCGAATCGTCCAGTTGAACAGCACCACGCATTTGGGCGGTAGTGCCTCGGCCTCGGTGCGGCTCGCCCATGATGACGGCCGCGAAGCCAGCGAGGCGGCGATCGGCGATGGTCCGGTGGATGCCGTGCTGCGCGCGATCGAACGCGCCACCGGCAACGACCTGCAGCTGACCGACTTCAACGTGCGTGCGGTCAGTCAGGGCGGCGACGCGCAAGGCCAGGCACAGCTGACCGCCCGTCACGGCAAGCGTAACTGGAATGGACATGGCGTCAGCACCGACATCGTCGAAGCCACTGCGCTCGCCGCGCTCGCCATCGTCAACCGCATCGAGCGACAGGCACCGGCACGTCCGCCGGTCGCGGTCGCCCATCTGTAAGCCGAGGAGTCATTCATGAATACTGCTTTCCTGTGGCACAACGGACAGATCAAGCCTTGGGCCGAAGCCACGGTCCATGTCAGCACGCATGCCCTGCACTACGGTTCCTCCGTGTTCGAGGGTGAGCGGGTCTATGCCACCCCGCAGGGGCCGGCCTATTTTCGTCTTGCCGAACACACGCGACGCCTGTTCGAGTCAGCCAAGGTCTATGAAATCGAGATCGGCTATAGCGAAGATCAGATCAATGCCGCGTGCCGGGAGTTGATCCGCGTCAATCGCATGCGCTCGGCCTATGTGCGGCCCATCGTGTTTCGCGGCGCCGGCGGGCTGGGGGTGATTCCCGCCGCAGGCCATGCGCCGGTGGATGTCGCGATCATGGCGCTGGAATGGGGTGCTTATCTCGGCGACGCGATGGAGCGCGGCGCGGATGTCTGCGTGTCGACCTGGAACCGTCCCGCGCCCAACACCTTGCCGAGTTGGGCCAAGGCCGGAGGCAACTACCTGTCGAGCCAGTTGATTGCGCTCGAAGCACGCCGCGGCGGCTATGACGAGGGTATCGCGCTGGGCAGTAATGGCCTGCTCAGCGAGGGTGCCGGCGAGAATCTGTTCCTGGTCAAGCGCGGCAAGCTGCTGACGCCGCCAAGCAGCGCCGGCATTCTGGCCGGGATCACCCGTGACGCCGTCATTACCCTGGCATCCGACCTCGGACTGTCGGTAGAAGAGCGTGACCTGCCCCGCGAGGCGCTGTACAGCGCCGACGAGATCTTCATGACCGGCACCGCCGCCGAAATCACCCCGGTGCGTTCGGTGGATCGCAAACCCGTCGGGGCCGGCAAGCCCGGTCCGATCACCCGCGATCTGCAGAAGGCCTTCTTCGGCCTGTTTGACGGCAGCACGGAAGACCGCTGGGGCTGGCTTGACCCGGTAGGTGTTGCCGATGAAACGGCGGCCGACAAAAAGGTGGCCGCATGAGCGCGAAAACCCTGTTCGAGAAAGTGTGGGACGCGCACGTGGTGGCTGCCGAGAGTGTCGACACACCGGCGATTCTGTACGTCGACCTGCATCTGGTGCACGAAGTCACCTCGCCGCAGGCGTTCAGCGCGCTTCGTGAGCGCGGACTGCAATTGCGTCGCCCCGACCGCATGCTGGCCACGCTGGATCATTCCACGCCGACCCTGCCTGTCGGTGCCGATGGTGTGCGTCCCTACGCGAACGATGAGGCGCAGGCGCAGGTCAGCATGCTGGAAAGCAACTGCCGCGAGTTCGGCGTCGAGCTGCATGGCTGGGACAGCGCCGCCCGCGGCATCGTGCATGTGATCGGACCGGAGCTGGGGGCGACCCAGCCGGGCATGACCATCGTCTGTGGCGACAGCCATACCTCGACCCACGGCGCGTTCGGTGCGTTGGCCTTCGGTATCGGCACCACCGAAGTCGGCCACGTGATGGCTACCCAGTGCCTGCTGCAACGCCGGCCGAAGACGCTGGCCATTCACGTCGACGGCAAGCTGCCCCACGGCGTCGGCGCCAAGGATCTGATTCTGCACATCATCGGGAAAATCGGTGTCGATGGCGGCACCGGCCATGTCATCGAATATCGCGGTGCGGCGATCGAAGCGCTGTCGATGGAAGAGCGCATGACAGTCTGCAACATGTCGATCGAAGCGGGTGCGCGGGCGGGCATGATCGCACCGGACGAAACCACCTTCACCTGGCTCAAGGGGCGACCGAAGGCCCCGCAGGGTGAGGCGTGGGATGCTGCCATGGCGCGCTGGCGGGGTCTGCACAGCGATGCGGGCGCCCGCTTCGACCGAGAGGTGCGGATCGACGCCAGCCTGGTCACGCCGACTGTCACCTACGGCACCCATCCGGGCATGGCGATTGCGCTGGACGTGCCAGTACCGGCCGCGCGTAGTGCGCAGGAGCGGCGCGCACTGGACTACATGAAAAGCGAAGTGGGCAAGCCGATGCAAGGTACCCGGGTCGATGTGGTCTTTGTCGGCAGCTGCACCAATTCCCGCCTCTCCGACCTGCGCGAAGCCGCCAGCGTACTGCGCGGCCGGACGGTGGCGTCATGGGTACGCATGCTGGTGGTGCCCGGTTCCGAGGCGGTACGCCGCGAGGCCGAGCGCGAAGGCCTGCATGAGGTCTTCACCGCTGCCGGTGCCGAGTGGCGGGTGCCGGGCTGTTCGATGTGTATTGCGATGAACGGCGATCTGGCCCAACCCGGCCAGCTGGTAGTGAGCACCTCCAACCGCAATTTCGAGGGCCGCCAGGGCAAGGGCGCGCGCACCGTGCTGGCCAGCCCGGCAACCGCCGCGGCCTCCGCGGTTGGCGGCCGGATCACCGATCCACGCGAGTACCTGGTGGAGGTGGCGGCATGAATGCTCACGCTTTTCTTTCCCTTCCTCTCTCCAACGCAGAGACGACTGCGAGGATGCAAGTAGGGCAAGGCAAGGAGTCATTGCGGAGGATGCAAGTGAGGAGGCTCGCTTGCCTTGCCGCAACATCGGAACGGGCTTCGATCCACCTCATGGCGAGCACCCGCCGCTCACCTCAATCCTCTCCCCGCGGGCGAGAGGAGGCGAACGCAAGAAACGAGGAGTTCCATTGATGCGCCCTGTTACCCGAATCCACTCGCGAACTGCCGTACTGGCCGACGAGAACATCGATACCGACCGGATCATTCCGGCGCGCTTCCTCACCACCACCACCCGGGACGGGCTGGGCACGTTGTGTTTCCACGACTGGCGTTACCAGGCCGATGGCAGCGATAACCCCGCGTTTCCGTTGAACCAGCCGCAGGCCGAGGGCTGCGCGATCCTCGTCGCCGGGCGCAATTTCGGTTGTGGCTCGTCGCGCGAACACGCGCCATGGGCGCTTCTCGACTACGGCATCCAGGCCGTGCTGTGCAGCGAGATCGCGGACATCTTCCGCAACAACGCGCTGAAGAATGGCTTGCTGGCGATCATGGTTAGTGCCACCGAGCATCAGTGGCTGCTCGACCATCCAGGCATCGAACTGTCGATCGACGTACGCGGCGAGTACATCGCATTGCCGGACGGTGGGCGAGTGACGTTTGAACTCGAGCCCTTTGCCCGCCACTGCCTGCTCAACGGCATCGACCAGCTCGGCTACCTGCTGCAGCACACCGAGGCGATCACCTACTACGAACAGCAACCGGATCATTTTAAGCAGGAGCAGGCGGCATGAAGGCGCGCATAGTCACCCTACCCGGCGATGGCGTCGGCCCCGAAGTCACCCAGGCTGCCGTCGATGTGTTGCAGGCGGTCGCCAGGCACTACGAGCACGACTTCGACTTCGACCAGCATGCGATCGGCGGTGCCGCCATCGATGCCAGCGGTGAGCCGTTGCCGGCGACCTCGCTGGCGGCCTGTCAGCTTGCCGACGCGGTGCTGCTGGGTGCGGTCGGCGGACCGAAATGGTCCGATCCGAATGCGTCAGTGCGTCCGGAGCAGGGCCTGCTGGCGCTACGTGCGGCGCTCGGCGTGTACGCCAATTTGCGCCCCTTGCAAGTCCATCCGGCACTCGCGCCGCTGTCGCCACTGAAGAACGAGCGGCTCAAGGATGTCGACGTGCTGTTTGTTCGTGAGCTCACCGGTGGCGCCTACTTCGGTGCCAAGACACGCACCGCCGACACCGCTACCGACGAGTGCAAGTACACCGTGGTCGAAATCGAGCGGGTGGTGCGTCGCGCCTTCGCGCTGGCGCGCGATCGCCGTCGCCATCTCACTTCGGTGGACAAGGCCAATGTGCTGGAAACCTCACGGCTGTGGCGCAACACGGTGCAGCGGGTTGCGGTCGACTATCCCGACGTCAAGGTCGAACACCAACTGGTCGATTCGATGGCGATGTTGCTGCTGACCCAACCGTCGCGCTATGACGTGGTGGTCACCGAGAACCTGTTCGGCGACATCCTGACCGACGAGGCCGCGGCACTCGCCGGCTCGCTGGGTTTGCTGCCATCGGCGTCGCTGGGCGACGGCAGGCGCGGGCTGTACGAACCGATCCACGGTTCGGCCCCGGATATCGCCGGGAAGGGCGTGGCCAACCCGCTGGGCGCGATGCTCTCTGCCGCGATGCTGTTGCGGCATTCGTTGCAACTGGATGCCGAAGCGCAAGCGGTGGAGGCGGCCGTCTCCCATGTATTGCAGCATGGTCCCCGCACCCGCGACCTCGGTGGTCAGGCCGGGACGCTGGCAGTTCGCGATGCGGTGCTGGTCGCGCTGGAAGACCATGCCCGGACCCACCACGCTTTTTTCAGCGGCGCACGCGCGTGCGGCTGAGCAGAGCGACAACTCACCTTCGGACGCGCTCTGCGTCCGCCACTTGTTCCCCCTGTGTACATGCGCCGGTGAACGTGCCCCCTTGGCGTCACGACTCCCCGCGCCACCCGTTCGCGACCTGTACGCAGGGGGACATCCATCTCGACCGATTCCGGAGTTTTCATGCGCAGTGACACGATCAAGAGCGGCCCCGACCGCGCGCCCGCCCGCGCGATGCTGCGGGCCACCGGCCTGGATGACGAGGCCATCGCCAAACCGCTGGTTGCGGTGGTGCACACCTGGTCCAACGTCAGTCCGTGCAACCTCAACCTGCGCGACTTGGCGCTCGAGGCGTCGGCTGGTATTCGCGCCGCCGGCGGCACGCCGATCGAGTTCAACACCATCGCGGTCACCGACGGTATCGCCATGGGCACTTCGGGCATGCGCGCCTCACTGATCAGCCGCGAGGTCATCACCGACTCGATCGAGCTGGCCGTCGATGGCCACTGCCTCGATGCGATGGTGGTGTTGTGCGGCTGTGACAAGACCATCCCCGCAGCGGCGATGGCACTGGCGCGGCTGGACATCCCCGGTGTCGCGCTCTACGGCGGCAGCATTGCGCACGGTACCCACGACAACCATCCGATCACCATCCAGCAGGTATTCGAAGCCGTCGGCGCGTATGGTGCAGGCAAGATCGACGCCACCGAACTGGCCTCGGTCGAGCGCGACGCCTGTCCGGGCGCCGGTGCCTGCGGTGGCCAGTTCACGGCCAACACCATGGCCATGGTGTTGACCACGCTGGGGCTGTCACCGATGGGCTTCAACGACATCCCTGCCACCCATCCGGCCAAGGGCGCGGCCGCCTTCCGTTGTGGCGAACTGGTGATGGAATGCCTGAAGCAGAATCGTACACCGCGCGAACTGTTCAGTCGTACCTCGCTGCGCAATGCGGCACGCATGGTCGCCGCCACGGCCGGCTCGACCAATGCCGTGCTGCACTTGCTGGCGATCGCCCGCGAAGCCGGCGTGCCGTGGACGATCGAGGACTTCGAACCCGCCTCGGTACATACGCCGGTGATTGCCGACTTGCTGCCGGCCGGGCGCTACACCGCGGTGGAGCTGTTCGGCGCCGGCGGTAGCGCACGGGTGGCCCAGGAGCTGATCGCCGCTGGCATGCTGGAGGATGCCCCTACCGTCACCGGCCGCAGCCTGTTCGAGGAAGCGGCAGCCGCGCCGCGCGCCGAGCAGCAGGACGTGGTGCTTCCGGTCAACGCCCCCCTGAAGCCGCGTGGCGGCTATTCGATTCTGTACGGCAATCTGGCTCCCGAGGGCTGCATCCTCAAGCTCGCCGGCAAGGGTGCCAGCCATTTCGAAGGTGTGGCGCGGGTATTCGAGAGCGAGGAGCAAGCGTTCGCCGCGGTGCAGGGCGGCAAGATCGTCAAGGGCGACGTGATCGTGATCCGCAATGAAGGCCCGGCCGGTGGCCCCGGCATGCGCGAGATGCTCGGCGTCACCGCCGCGCTGGTCGGCCGCGGCCTCGGCAACGATGTCGGGCTGATCACCGACGGCCGCTTCTCCGGTGCCACGCACGGCTTCATGGTCGGTCATGTCGCGCCCGAAGCAGTGCGTGGCGGACCGATCGCCCTGCTGCACGACGGCGACCCCATCGTCATCGACGCTGCCAGCCGTCAGCTCTCCACCACGGCCGACCTGGAAGGCCGACGCGCCAGCTGGCAAGCGCCTGCGCCGAAGGTCACCACCGGCGCGCTAGCCAAGTACGCCCGTTTGGTCGGATCCGCCTCCGATGGCGCCACCACGCATCCTTTTACTTCCGTATCTTCGGCCGTCCAGACGGCCACACCTTCCAGCAAATCCGTCGACCAAGGAGTTACCGCATGAGCAATACCAGCCACCCCAACCCCCTGGCCAAGGCCCGCATTGCCGTGCTCGGCTACGGCAGCCAGGGCCGCGCGCATGCGCTGAACCTGCGTGATTCCGGCCTTGATGTGGTGATCGGCCTGCGTCCGAACGGCCCGACCTGGCACAAGGCCAAGGCCGATGGCTTCAACGTGGTCGAGCCGGGCGAGGCAGTAAAGGGCGCCGACCTGGTCGCCGTGCTCACTCCCGACATGGTGCAGCCGACGCTATACAAGGAGTCGATCGAGCCGAACATCAAGCCCGGCGCCGCGCTGCTGTTCGCACATGGTTTCAATGTGCACTTCGGCCAGATCGTGCCGCGTGCCGACATCGACGTGATCCTGGTGGCGCCCAAGGGACCAGGTGCGCTGGTGCGCACCGAGTACGAACGCGGCCGCGGCGTGCCGTGCATCTGGGCGGTACACCAGGATGTCACCGGCCACGCCGAAGCGACTACCAAGGGCTATGCCGACGGTATCGGTGGCGGGCGGGCGATGATCATCAAGACCGATTTCAAGGAAGAGACCGAGACCGATCTGTTCGGTGAGCAGGCCGTGCTCTGTGGCGGCGCCAGCGAGCTGGTGATCGCCGGTTTCGAGACCCTGACCGAAGCGGGCTACCAACCGGAGATCGCGTATTACGAGGTGATGCACGAGCTGAAGCTGATCGTCGACCTGTTCTACGAGGGCGGCTTGACCAAGATGCTGCAGTTCGTCTCCGAGACCGCCCAGTACGGCGATTACGTCAGTGGCCCGCGGGTGATCGATGCCGGTGTGAAGGCGCGCATGAAAGACGTGCTGCGCGATATCCAGGACGGCACCTTCGCGAAGAACTGGACCGAGGAATACAAGGCCGGCCTGCCGAACTACCAAAAACTCAAGCAGGCGGATCTTGACCACCCGATCGAGAAGGTCGGCGCCAAGCTGCGCGCACAGATGCCGTGGCTGCAGCCGGTGTCCGCCGAGACAACCGCTGCTCCGATGAAAAAAGCAGGCTGATGCGTACGCCTCGCCTGCTTCCAGGCGAGGCGTACGCATCACCGATGTGCCGAGGAAACCGATCCAGTGAATGTGCAAACGTTGAAAGCCGAAAGTGGAATCGCTCGCCATCCGCTGGGTGGCCAGTCGATGAGCGGTGCCGAGATCATCGTGCAGGTGCTCGCCGACGTCGGCGTGGACGTGATATTCGGTTATTCCGGCGGGGCGATCCTGCCCGTCTATGACGCGGTGTTTCGTTACAACATGGAACATCCACGCGATGACGGTGGCGAACCGATGCCGTTGATCGTGCCAGCCAACGAGCAAGGTGCGGGATTCATGGCTGCAGGCTATGCGCGGGCCTCGGGCAAGGCCGGGGTGGCCGTGGTCACCTCCGGTCCCGGTGCCACCAACATGGTGACGCCGGTGCGGGATTCGATGGCCGATTCGATTCCGCTGGTGGTGATTTGTGGCCAGGTGCCGACCGCCTCGATCGGCAGCGACGCGTTCCAGGAGGCGCCGATCAGTAACATCATGGGCGCCTGTGCCAAGCACGTGTTTCTGGTGACCGAGGCGCGGCGGCTCGAAGCGACCTTGCGCACGGCCTTCGAGATTGCCTGCAGCGGCCGCCCGGGTCCGGTGGTGGTAGACATTCCCAAGGACGTACAGAACGCTCTGCTGACCTTCGAGGGCGAGGGTACGCTGGCGATTCCCGGTTACCGTGCACGCATGCGCGCGGTCGAGCAGTCCACACTCAGTGACGCCGAATGCGCCACTTTTTTTGAGGCGCTGGGATGTGCCCGGCGTCCCCTGATCTATGCGGGCGGCGGGGTCGTCGCGGCCCAGGCCGCGCCCGCACTGCGCTTGTTCGCCGACACGTTCGGCCTGCCGGTCACCACCACACTGATGGGTCTTGGCGCGATCGACACCACCGATCCCCTGGCACTGCATATGCTCGGGATGCATGGCACGGCCTATGCCAACTATGCAGTCGAGGATTGCGATTTCGTACTGGCCCTGGGTGCGCGCTTCGATGACCGGGTGGCGGGCGTCCCGGACAAGTTCGCGCCCTCGGCGAAGTTCATTGCCCAGATCGACATCGATCCGGCCGAGATCGGCAAGGTCAAGGCGGTGCAGTGGTACCACTGCGGGCCGCTGGTGCGGGCGCTGGAGCGCCTGCTCCGCTACGGCAAGGCGCACGGGTTTCGTCCGCAGGCCGATCGGCGCTATGCCGACTGGCACGCACACGTAGCCCGTCTCAAACAGGTGCATGCGCTCAACTATGACCGCTCCAGCCCCTTGATCCAGCCCTATGCTGTGCTGGAGGCCATCAACCGCCACACCGGGGGGCGCGCGGTGGTCAGTACCGGCGTGGGTCAGCATCAGATGTGGGCCGCGCAATATCTGGATTTCCGCGAGCCCAGGCAGTGGCTCACCTCCGGTTCGATGGGGACGATGGGCTTCGGTCTGCCGGCCGCGATCGGGGCGCAGTTCGCCCGTCGTGATGCGCTGGTCATCGACATCGACGGTGATGCCAGCATCCGCATGAATATCGGCGAGATGGAGACCGTCACCACCTACGGCTTGCCGGTGAAGGTGGTGGTGCTCAACAACTGCGGTGACGGCATGGTGCGGCAGTGGCAGAAACTGTTCTTCAAGGGTCGTTTCGCCTCGTCCGACAAGAGCCTGCATTCCAAGGATTTCGTCAAGGCGGCGCAGGCCGACGGCTTCGCCTGGGCCGAACGGCTGGATTGCCCACAACAGCTGGAGCCGGTGATCGCCCGGTTTCTCGCCTGCGAGGGCCCGGCTTTCCTGGAGGTGATGATCGACCCGGACGCCGGCGTCTACCCGATGGTCGGTCCGGGTGCCAGCTATGCCCAGATGATTACCGGCGATTTCATCGCTTCGCGAGAAGTGCCTGAAGCCGCTCAAGACAAGCCTACGGCGATGTTTTGAGCGCCGCCATCGAACCACGGCACACGCCAGCGAGCTCCGTCATGAACCACACTCTCACCATCCTGATGCAAAACGAAGCCGGCGCGCTGGTGCGCGTGGCCGGCCTGTTTGCCGCGCGCGGCTACAACATCGACACCTTGATGGTAGCCGCCACCGCAGACCCCTCGGTCTCGCGGCTGACACTGACCTTGCAAGGCGACGATGCCAGCATCGCGCAAATCCTGCAGCAGACGCGCAAGCTGGTCGACGTGCTGGAAGTTCATCATCCGGCGCGGCCTGAAGCGGCATGAGTGGCGCGGCAGCCTCGTGCCTGCATGATCCACCGGCAGCGCTGCTTGACGACGACTTGCTGCGGCTGGCGCATGACGCCCGCGTCTATGAGGTGGCGAGCGAATCGCCGCTGGAGTCCGCTGCACAGCTTTCGGTCCGGTTCGGGCAGCCGGTGCTGCTCAAACGGGAGGATCGTCAGAGCGTGTTCTCGTTCAAGCTGCGCGGCGCCTATAACCGCATGGTGCAGCTTGACCGGGCCGCACGCGCCCGGGGGGTGATCGCCGCATCGGCTGGCAACCATGCGCAGGGCGTGGCGATGGCGGCGGCGAAACTGGGGATTCGCGCGGTGATCGTGATGCCGGTGACGGCACCGCAGATGAAGATTGACGCGGTGCGCCACCTCGGTGGCACGATGGTGGAGGTCGTGCTCGACGGCGATTCCTACAGCGACGCGCAGGCCGTGGCGGCAGACCTGCAGGCGGCGCACGGTCTTACCTTCGTGCACCCGTTCGATGATGCCCTGGTGATCGCCGGCCAGGCTACCGTGGGTCTGGAGATTCTGCGCCAGCATCCGGGCCGGTTGCGGGCGGTATTCGTGCCGGTGGGCGGGGGTGGTTTGTTGGCGGGCGTGGCGACCTGTATCAAGCGCTTGCGACCCGAGGTACAGGTGATCGGTGTCCAGGCCGCCGATTCCGACGCGATGGCGCGTTCACTCGAAGCCGGCAGCCGCATCGTGCTGGATGAGGTCGGCCTGTTCTCCGATGGTACCGCAGTGAAGCAGGTGGGCGAGCTGACCTTCGAGCTGTGTCGCCGGCATGTCGATGCAATGTTGCGGGTGGATACCGATGCGCTCTGCGCGGCGATCCGCGACATCTACCAGCAGACCCGCAGCGTGCCGGAACCGGCCGGTGCACTGGCGCTGGCGGGGCTCAAGCAATACCTCGCCGCGCACGGACCCGCAGACGGGGCGTGCGTGGCGATCGTTTCGGGCGCCAACATGAATTTCGATCGGCTGCGCTTCGTCGCCGAACGTGCCGAGGTTGGTGAGCAGCGCGAGGCGGTATTTGCGGTGACGATACCGGAGCAGCGCGGCAGCTTTCGCCGCTTTTGCGCCGCGCTCGGCGAACGCAGCCTGACCGAATTCAATTACCGCATCGGTGATACCCACGCCGCGCATATCTTCGTCGGTGTGCAAACGACCAGTCGCGGTGAGCGAGAGGCCTTGATAACCGCCTTCCATGCGCAGGATTTCGGCGTGCTCGACCTCACCGACGACGAGTTGGCCAAGCTGCATTTGCGGCACATGATCGGTGGCCGTTCGCCGCTGGCGCAGCACGAGTTGCTGTACCGCTTTGAGTTCCCCGAACGGCCCGGTGCTCTAGTGCGTTTCCTCGGCCAGATGCATCCGGACTGGAATATCAGCCTATTCCACTATCGCAGCCAGGGGGCCGATTACGGCCGCATCCTGGTCGGTCTCCAGGTACCCCCACACGAACGTGCGCTGTTTCAACGCTTTCTCGACACGCTAGGCTACCCGTATCGCGATGAGAGCGAACACCCCGCCTACCGGCTGTTGCTGCAGGGTTGAGCGACGGGTGCCCGATCAACCGGCGCGGCAGCCGGTTTCGCGGTATGGGTCACGCGACCCGGTGCGGCGGCTCGCGCTAAACTTGTGCCATGCCCCCTACTCGCAAGCGTAAGCCGCGCAAGTCGACCCCTTCGCCCGTCGCCCGCCCGCGTCCCGGGGTGACGCGCGCGGCCGCAAGTCGACCGCCGACGCGACCGGCCGACAGTTCGACCCGCGCCACGCGCGTGCTGGGCTGGCTGCTGCAGAAATTGCCCGCGCATTATCGTGAGAAGGCGTTCGACTATCTGGTGCTGACGCGGATGGACCGGCCAGTCGGTGCGTTGCTGCTGTTATGGCCGACCTGGTGGGCACTGTGGCTGGCCGCGGGGGACTTCCCGCCCTGGAAGCCGCTGATTATCTTTACGCTCGGGGTGTTCGCGATGCGGGCGGCAGGTTGCGCGATCAACGATTTTGCCGACCGCAAGCTGGACCCTCAGGTGGCGCGCACGGCCGGTCGGCCGATTGCCAGCGGACGGGTCAGTCCGCGTGAGGGGTTGCTGGTTTTTGGCGTACTGTTGGCCTTCGCCTTTGTGCTGGTGCTGTTCACCAATCCACTGACCATCAAGTTGTCCTTTGCCGGTGCCGCGCTGGCCGCCGTATATCCGTTCTCCAAGCGCTATACCTACCTGCCACAGGTGGTGCTGGGTGCTGCGTTTGGCTGGTCGATCCCGATGGCGTTTGCCGCCGTGACCGGAGGCGTTCCGGCGCTGGGTTGGCTGCTGTTCCTCGGCAATATCGTGTGGTCGGTGATCTACGACACCGAATACGCCATGGTGGATCGCGACGAGGACCTCCAGGCCGGCGCGAAATCCACCGCGATCCTGTTCGGCGACGCCGACCTGCCGATACTCGGCATATTGATGGGGACGTTTCTGCTGGCGATGCTGTTTGTGGGGCAGCGCGCGCTGCTGGGCTGGCCGTATTGGCTGTCGCTGAGCGTCGCCGCCGGCCTGTTTGGTTACCAGCTGTGGTTGATCCGTCGCCGTGCCGGCGATGCCTGCCTGGCGGCATTTCGCCACAACAACTGGCTCGGCCTGGTGCTGTGGGTCGGTATCGTGCTGGCGATGGCCTTGCGTTGAGCCTGTTGCCGGACCGGGGATCCTGCGGAAAGCGTGGCGCGCGCTGGTACGAGTGGTTCCAACGCACAAGCCCGGCTTCATCTAGACACTTCTCGGCCGCGGGGCTCGCGCCAGCGCCCACACATCGACGCGCTGCACGCCGCTGCGCCTGAGCAATCTGGCGCATTCGGCCAGGGTAGCGCCGGTGGTCATCACGTCATCGAGAATCGCCACATGCTCCGGCATCTGGACGCCAGGGCACAACGAAAAGGCATCACGTACGTTGTGCCGACGGGCGCGTGCATCGAGTTCGGTCTGTGCCTCGGTGCGCCGACGCCGTCGCAGCACGTCATGCTGCAAGGGCACCTCGAGTTCCTGTGCCAGTGGCCGCGCCAACTCCAGCGCCTGGTTGTAACCGCGCTGGCGCAGTCGCCCATGGTGCAGCGGCACGGTGATCAGCCACTGCGGCAGCGGTATCGGACACGATTCGCGTTGCCACAGGCGCGCCAACACGCGTCCCGCCGCCAGATCGGCACCGAACTTGAAACGGGTTTCCAGCCGATCCAGTGGCCAGCCGTAGCGAAACGGCGCCCACGCAGCATCCCATGGCGGGTTGCGGTGCTGGCACTGGCCGCAAAGTGCCGTTGGGGTCGCCAACGGCAACGCGCAGCGCCGGCAGCAGTGACGGTTGCGCGGGAGCTCCGCGGCACAGTCGGCGCACAGATCCAGGCCTGCCTCGCCCACATCGCCACACAACAGGCAGCGCAGAGGCAGCACGAAGTGGTGTAGGCGCTGCAACCGTTCACGCCACGCATCCTTGCCCGTCATCTTCCGGCTCCTCCGCCGTCCACGCTTGATGGTAGCGGATACGTCGAGGCCTGACGTCAACCTGAGAGCGGGTCACTCAGTTGACAGTGGCTGGGCCGACTTCCACACTTTCCGCCCTCATGCATGGGAGTAGTTGTCACATGGTCAATGCCGTTACCCGCCACGACTGGAGCCGCGACGAGGTTCGTGCGCTGTTCGACTTGCCATTCAACGACTTGCTGCATCGTGCGCACGAGGTGCATCGCACGCATCACGATCCGAATGCGGTACAGGTGTCGACCTTGCTCTCGATCAAGACCGGAGGCTGCCCGGAAGACTGTGCCTACTGCCCGCAGGCGGCGCGTTACGACACCGGCGTGATCGCTCAGAAACTGATGGAAATCGACGAGGTGATGGAGCGCGCCCGTGCCGCCAAGGCCGCCGGTGCCAGCCGCTTCTGCATGGGCGCCGCCTGGCGTGGCCCGAAGGATCGTGACATTCCCAAGGTCGCCGCCATCGTCAGCGCGGTAAAAGGCCTGGGTCTGGAGACCTGCGCCACGCTGGGGCTGCTGGGCGACGGTCACGCGCAGGCACTGAAGGATGCCGGCCTCGACTACTACAACCACAATATCGATAGCGCGCCGGAGTTCTACGGCGAAATCATCCATACCCGGGAATATCAGGATCGCCTCGGCACCCTGGAGCAGGTGCGCGACGCCGGCCTGAAAACCTGCTGTGGCGGCATCGTGGGCATGGGTGAAACCCGCGACCAGCGCGCCGGCTTGTTGCAGGCGCTGGCCAATTTGCCGGCACACCCGCAGTCGGTGCCGATCAATCAGCTAGTGCCGGTGCCGGGTACGCCGCTGGCCAACGCCGAGACGCTCGATCCGTTTGAGTTCGTGCGCACGATCGCGGTCGCGCGGCTGCTGCTGCCCAACTCAATCGTGCGGCTGTCAGCCGGCCGCCAGCAGATGGACGACGCGGTGCAGGCTTTGTGTTTCTTCGCCGGTGCCGGCTCGATCTTCTACGGCGAGAAGCTGTTGACCACCGGTAACCCGGATGTGGAAGCCGATCGTGCCTTGTTCCGTCGACTCGACCTGCACCCGCTGGAAGTGGATGAGACTGCAGAAACCGTGCATGCCGACATCATCGAGCCGGTAGCCGCCGAGGCAGCTTGCGGACACGGTTGTGGTTGCAGCAACGCGGCCTGACCTGATTGCCCGTCTTGCCGCGCAGACCGCCGCGCGGGCGGACAGTCAGCTGCCGCGTAGTCTGCGCACGATCGATCACGCCGATGGCCCATGGTTGCAGCTCGGCGGGCATCGCCTGCTGTCCTTTTGCAGCAACGATTACCTCGGACTGGCGCAACATCCGCAACTGGCGGCGGCGCTCAAGCGCGTCGCCAGCGATGAAGGCGTCGGCAGCACCTCGGCGCACCTGATTTGCGGACACCGCGCGGAGCACGCGGAACTGGAAGAGGCGCTGGCGGTGTGGACCGGTCGTGAGCGCGCCCTGTTGTTTTCGACCGGCTACATGGCCAACCTCGGTGTGCTGCAGACCTTGCTGGCCAAGGGCGACGTGTGTGTGCAGGACAAACTCAACCATGCCTGCCTGCTCGATGGAGCTCGTCTTGCGGGTGCGGAACTAAAGCGCTATCCGCATGCCGACGTGGATGCCGCCGCCCGCCAGCTGGCATCCGCCCACGCTGCGGCTGCGCTGCTGGCAACCGACGGCGTGTTCAGCATGGACGGCGATACGGCGCCGTTGCGCCAACTGGCGGGGTTGTGCCGCCGTGAGCACACCACGTTGATGGTCGACGACGCCCACGGCCTGGGCGTGGTGGGTGAGCGCGGTGCCGGCAGCGTGCAGGCCGCGGGCCTCAGCCAGCACGACGTGCCGTTGCTGATGGCGACGCTGGGCAAGGCGCTCGGCTGCAGCGGGGCCTTTGTTGCGGGTCCGGCGGCATTGATCGAGGGTTTGATCCAGTTTTCGCGGCCGTATATCTACACCACCGCGATGCCACCGGCCTTGGCAGCCGCGGCGCTGGAGGCGGTGCGTCTGGCGCAGTCGGAGTGTTGGCGGCGCGACAAGCTCGCCGCGCTGATCGCGCGCTTTCGCCGTGGCGCCACCGAGCTTGGCCTGCCGCTGATGGCCTCGACCAGCGCCATCCAGCCGCTGTTGCTGGGACGCGCTGAGGACGCACTCGCCGCCACGCGCGCGCTGGAAGCGCAGGGTCTGTGGGTCAGCGCAATCCGCCCACCGACCGTGCCCACCGGGCAGGCGCGTTTGCGCATCACGCTGTCGGCCGCGCACGAGGAAATCCACGTGGACCGGCTGCTGGCCGCGCTGGAAACCCTGGGCTTGCCGCGCTCCGCCGGTTGAGTCGGGCCCGCCACGTATAATGGTCTGCTTGCTTACATGATTCCCCGTATGTCGATCGTCAACATTTCCGCCTACAAATTCATCAGCCTGGACGCTCTGCCGGCGCTGCGCGAGCGGCTGCGTCAGCGCTGCGAGGATCTGGCGTTGAAGGGCACGATCTTGCTGGCCCCGGAGGGGATCAACCTGTTTCTTGCCGGCCCACGCATCCCGATCAACGACTTCATGGCAAGCCTGCGACAGGACCCGCGTTTCGCCGATATCGAGCCGAAGGAGTCGTTGTCAGACGGCGTGCCGTTCCGGCGCCTGCGGGTGCGCTTGAAGCGCGAAATCATCACCATGCGCCTGCCGGCCATCCGCCCGGAAGGCGGTCGCGCCCCGGCGGTGAAGGCATCCACCCTGCAGCGCTGGCTCGATCAGGGCCACGACGACGACGGCCGAGAGGTCGTGCTGCTGGATACCCGCAACGACTACGAAACCGACGTGGGAAAATTCCCGCAGGCGGTCGACTACCGCCTGGGCAGCTTCGCCGGTTTTCCGGCCGCCATCGCCGCCGACCGTGAGCGCTACGAGGGCAAGACCGTAGTTTCGTACTGCACCGGGGGTATCCGCTGCGAGAAGGCCGCGCTACACATGCGCGAACTTGGCATGCAGCACGTCTACCAGCTCGAGGGTGGCATCCTGACTTACCTCGAGCAGACCCCCGCCACGCATTGGCAGGGCGGCTGTTTCGTGTTTGATGAGCGCGTAGCGGTGGACAAAAAGTTGCGACCAGCGGCGGCGCCACAGTCTGACCTTGGTAGCAAGGTAAGGCCGGAGCCTGTTGCGCTCCCTCTCCCGAGCGGGGAGAGGGTTGCGGTGAGGGGACAATCTGGCGATGAGGCTGAATCGGAGCGTGCTTCGAGAAGCTTCCCCGCGAGCATCCGCCCCTCATCCCAACCTTCTCCCCAAGGGGGAGAAGGGGCGAACGCAAGAAGCGCGGAACCTGATGGGAGCGGGGCGAACGCATGAGTCTTTTTATCGAAAGGACCGGCCACGGCTCGGTGCAACTGGTGCTGATTCACGGATGGGCGATGCATGGCGGCGTGCTGCAACCGCTCGTTGATGCGCTGGCCGAGCGCTGCACCCTGCATGTGGTCGACCTGCCCGGTCACGGTTATTCGCGCGACTGCGATTTGCCGCTGGAGCCACACGCCATCGCCGCGGCGATTGCCGACGCCACGCCGCCAGCAATCTGGCTGGGGTGGTCGCTGGGCGGGCTGGTCGCGCTTACCGCCGCACTCGATCTGCCACAGCATGTGCAGGCGCTGGCGATGTTGTGTGCCACGCCGAAGTTCGTACGCGACGTCGCTTGGCCACATGGCAGTGATGGCGCCCTGGTGCACCGGCAGGCCGGCGACCTGGAAACCGACTATCACGGCACCATCGAACATTTCCTTGCGCTGGAGGCGATGGGCAGCGCCGACCCGCGCGGCGAACTTCGCCACCTGCGCCAGTTGGTATTTGCCCGCGGCGAGCCGGATCTGCGCATCCTGCAGGAAGGCATCCAGCTGCTGGAAACCAGTGACTTGCGCGGCGACCTGCCGCGCCTCACCGTACCCAGCACCTGGATCGCCGGCCGCCGCGACCGGCTGGTACCGCCGCAGGCGATGGCGTGGTCGGCTGGCCAGTGCGCTGGCGACTATCACGAGATCCCCCACGCCGGCCATGCGCCGTTCTTCGGCCACGTCGATGCCCTGGCGCACGTGCTGGAGCCCGTGTTTGCCGGGCACCATGCCAACACCGCTTCGATGAGTTTTAGCGATGAATGAATTCCACCTCGATCGCCGCCAGGTGCGTCGCAATTTCGGTCGCGCCGCGAGCACCTATGAGCAACATGACGTATTGCAGCGCGAGGTGCAGACCCAGTTGCTGGAGCGGCTCGACTTCTACAAGGCGCAGCAGCCGGCACGTGTGCTCGATGTGGGTGCCGGCACCGGCCGCGGTAGCGCCTTGCTCAAGCAGCGCTACCCGAAGGCCGAGGTGATCGCGATGGATCTGGCGCTGCCGATGCTGCGTGCCGCCAAGTCACACAGCAGCTGGCGTCGCCCGTTTTCGCGGGTCTGCGCCGAGGCCGGCCACTTGCCGCTGGCCGACCAGAGCGTCGACGTGCTGCATTCCAATCTCTGCTTCCAGTGGATCGACGACCTGCCCACCCTGTTCGGCGAATGCATGCGCGTGCTGAAACCTGGCGGCTTGTTGGCGTTCACCAGTTTTGGGCCCGACACGCTGAGGGAACTCCGTGCCGCCTGGGCCGAGGCCGACCAGCGGCCGCACGTGAGCCGTTTCCTCGACATGCATGATGTCGGCGACGCCATGCTCGCCGCCGGCCTGCGCGATCCGGTGCTGGACGTGTTTCGCTATACGCTCACCTACAGCGAACCGCGCAAGTTGTTGCAGGAGCTGCAGGGTCTGGGTGCCACCAATGCCGATCGCAGCCGCGAGCGTGGATTCACCGGCAAGACGGCGTATCGCCGGATGCTGCAGGCCTACGAAACGATGCGTGTCGATGGCCGCATCCCAGCGACCTGGGAAGTAATATCCGCGCACGCCTGGGGCCCTCCGCCCGGACAGCCGCAGCGCACGCCCGATGGCGGCGAGATCGCACGTTTCTCCGTGGACAAATTGCGCGGCTCGCGGCGCTGACCGAGCCTTGGTGGGCTGTCAGCAGCCGGTGGAACGGTGGTTGAACGCAGGAAGCCCCGAGTTGAGCGCGTTCACGGAGGACGTGCATGCGTAGCTGTTGAGGCGGGCGTCGTGGCCGCGGGCCGACAATACGGGTCGACTGCCCCGATCCGGCCGCGCATTCAGCGTACAGCCAGCTTTTGCCGAGCTATCCGCGTAACCTCAGCCGGCCATAACCCGGGGGCTACACCGCCATGCCAGAAAATGTCTCCGCGCCGCGCTCACGCGCCGCATTGCCGCTGGCTCCTTCACTCGATGAGAGCATGGCGGCAGCACATATGCCGCGACAGTTCAGGCCGCTGGACCGCCGCGTGCTCTGGCTCGGCACCATGGCCATTGTGCTTGGCGCGTCAGCGGCGCTGATTGCCTGGGTACTGAAGGCGCTGATTGGCTTGTTCACCAACCTGGCGTTCTACGGGCGCTGGCGTTTCGATTTCGTCAGCCCGGCGGGCAATCACCTCGGCGCATGGATGATTGCCATACCGGTGGTGGGTGGGCTGATCGTCGGCGTGATGGCACGTTGGGGTTCTCGGGCGATTCGTGGCCATGGCATTCCGGAGGCGATGGAGCAGGTGCTGCTGAACGAAAGTCGCATTCCACCGAGACTCACCTGGCTCAAGCCGGTGTCCTCCGCGGTGGCGATTGGTACCGGCGGACCGTTCGGCGCGGAAGGGCCAATCATCGCCACCGGCGGCGCACTGGGCTCGCTGCTCGGTCAGTTGGTCCACGTCACCGCTGACGAGCGCAAGACGCTGCTCGCCGCGGGTGCCGCTGCAGGCATGGCGGCGGTGTTCGCCACACCGGTTTCGGCCGTGCTGTTGGCGATCGAACTGCTGCTGTTCGAGCGGCGCGCACGATCGCTGATTCCGGTGGCCCTGGCTGCCGTGACGGGCACAACTGTGCGCGTGGTGCTGGAAGGTGGTGCGCCGATGTTTCCGATGCCGCACGTGGCGGCAGCGGGCATGGCGGCGATAGTTGCCTATGTGCTGCTCGGCGCCTTGCTCGGGGTGGTCGGCGTGGGTGTGACCCGGCTTACGTATGCCATCGAGGATGCCTTCGAAAGACTGCCGATCCACTGGATGTGGTGGCCGGCGCTGGGCGGCATCGTGGTGGGCATGGTGGGTTACCTGATGCCGCAAACCCTGGGTGTGGGCTATACCAACATTACTGCCGTGATTTCCGGACAACTGGGGCTGAGCGCGCTGCTTGCGCTGGGCCTGCTGAAGTTGTTGTCGTGGTCGGTGGCCCTGGGCAGCGGCACCTCCGGTGGCACGCTGGCGCCGCTGTTCACCATCGGCGGCGCGCTCGGCGGTGCGTTGGGGATCGGCATGGTGACGCTGGCGCCTTGGCTGCATGTCGATCCGCAACTGGCGGCCCTAGTCTGCATGGCGGCGATTTTCGCCGGCGCGTCGCGCGCGTTCCTCGCCTCGGTGGTGTTTGCCTTCGAGGCTACCCAGCAACCCCACGCGCTGCTGCCTCTGCTGGGTGCCTGCGTGGCTGCGTATCTGGTGTCCGGGCTGATGATGCGCAACACCATCATGACCGAGAAGATCGAGCGCCGCGGCGTGCGTGTGCCGTCCGACTACGCGGCCGACTACCTCGAACAGGTGCAGGTGCGCGAGGCTTGTTGCCGCGAAGTGGTGAGCCTGCGCGCCGATCAGCGTGTGGACGATGTGCGCCACTGGTTGAACGAGGGTAGCGCGGATGCGCACCACCAGGGCTTCCCGGTCATGGATGACAACGATCACCTGCTCGGCGTGGTGACGCGGCGGAACCTGTTTGATGCCAAGGTGTCGAGCGATTCCACCATCGCCAGTCTCGTTCAGCGCCCGCCGCTGGTAGTGCACGAAAACCATTCGCTGCGCGAGGCCGCCGACCATATGGTAGAGGCCAATGTCGGCAGGCTGATGGTGATGTCGGTTGAGGACAGGCATCGCGTGGTTGGCATCATTACGCGTGCCGATCTGTTGGTGGCGCACGCCCAACGCCTGCGTGAAGCGCGGTTGATCACACGGTATCTGGGCCGCGCACGCGTGCGCTGACTGACCTGGGCCGACTACTGCGGTCCGGCTCCGTCAGCTCAGCGGCGGGCGCTGCAGGCCCGGTGGCGGAAGCAGCCGAGCAGATGATCGTTGATCATGCCGGTAGCCTGCAGCAGCGAGTAACAGATGGTACTGCCGACGAACCGGAAGCCGCGCCTCTTGAGGGTCTTGCTCATGCGTTCGGAAAGCGCCGAGCTGGCCGGCACCTCGGCCGCTTCGCGCCAGTGATTCAGGATCGCCACGCCCTCGACGAACGACCACAAGTAGCGATCGAGGCTGCCGAATTCGGCGATCACGTCCATGGCGGCGATGGCGTTGTCGCGGACCGACCAGACCTTCAGTCGGTTGCGGATGATGCCCGGGTCGATCAGCAACGCTTCCAGCTCGCTATCTTCCATCGCGGCGACCCGGGCGATCTCGAATCGATGGAAAACCCGCCGGTAGTGGTCGCGCTTGGCCAGTACGGTGCGCCAGGACAACCCGGCCTGGGCGCCTTCGAGACAGAGGAATTCAAACAGCGCTCGATCATCGTGCAACGGCACGCCCCATTCGGTGTCGTGGTATTCGCACAGCAGCGGGTCGCCCAGCGCCCAAGCACAGCGTTGCATATCGCACCTCGCTCGAAACCGACAATGTAACCGATGCGGCGTCGGCAGACGGCATGCGGGGAACTGGCGAGCTCAGTTATGCTGCGCTTTTCGAGGGGAAACTGTTCGATGCACCGACTCCTGCTTGCCGGGCTGATGACCTTGTGCGCTGCGCCGTTGGCGACCGCGATGCCGCCCGCCTCACGTCAGCTCGATATGGAAACCATCATGGCCAATCCGGACTGGATCGGCCATGCGGTGGAATCGCCGTACTGGAGTGCGGACGGGCGCAGCCTGTACTACACGGTGGCGCGCGACGGCAGCCCAGTACGGGATCTTTATCGGGTGAGCGCTGCTACCGGCGATACCGTGAAGCTCGATCCGGCGGCGATGGCGCATGCCGAAGGGCCGGTGGTCTTCGATCGCGCTCGGCGCCATGCGGCCTTCATCTTGCACGGCGATGTGTTTTTGCTGGACCTGGCCAGCGGTCGTCGACAGCAGCTGACGCGTACGCCGCAAACCGAGTCGTCGCCGCAATTTTCCGCCGATGGTCGTGCATTGCAATTTCGCGTAGGCAATGACTGGTACAGCTACGATCTGGCCAGTGCTGTCAGCGCGCCGGTAGCGGTACTGAAATTTGCCGATGATCCGCAGGCAAAAAAGCCGGATCAACTCGGCGCCCTGCAACTTAAACTGTTCAAGACCTTGCGCGAAATCAAGGCCGACAAACAGGCCGTGCGTGAGCACGACAAGGCGTTGCAGGCGGCCGACCCCGGTCGCGCGCCCGCGCCGTTCTGGCTGGGTGGCAAGGTCAAGGCGCTGGATACCGCACTGTCGCCCGACGGCCGCTGGATGCTGGTGATCGCTGCGCCAAAAGACTACAAAGCCGGCAAGGCGCCGATAGTCAATCATTATGTGACCGACAGCGGCTATACCGAGCCGCAGAAGGCCCGCACGTATGTTGGCCGCAACGATCCGGCGCCGCAGTCGCTGCTGCTGCTGGATCTGCTCAAGCATGCGTCGTATCCGTTGAGCAGCGCCGACCTGCCCGGCATCAAGGACGACCCGCTGCAGGCGCTGCGTGGGCAGACGCTTGCCACGCTGGAAAAGGCCGGCAAGACCAAGCAGGCCGAGGCCTTGAAGGCCCCGGCGGTGCGCCCGGTGACCATCGCCGATGAAGGCAGTGGTGGCGGCATCGTATGGAGTGACGACGGGCAGCAGGCGGCGGTGCAGTTGCGCGCGATCGACAACAAGGATCGCTGGATTGCCAGCGTCGACTTTGAGCGACATGTTCTGGTCAGCCAGCAGCGGCTGACCGATCCGGCGTGGATCAACTGGAATTTCAACGATTTCGGCTGGCTCAAGGACAACCACACCCTGTGGTACCTGAGCGAACAGACCGGTTTCTCGCAGCTTTACCGCAAGCCACTGGACGGCAAGGCGAAGGCGCTGACGGCCGGCAAGTTTGAGGTCAGCCATCCGCAGCTCAGTACCGATGGCCGCTGGTTCTACCTGCGCAGCAACCGGGTCGCGCCCTACAGCTATGACGTCTATCGCGTACCCTCTGCTGGCGGCGCGCTCACCCGCATCACCAACGATCAGGGCATGCAGCAATTCGCGCTGTCTCCCGACGGCAGCCAGCTGGCCGTGTTGCACGCGGGGCCGTATATGCTGCCACAACTGGCGGTACAGCCGGCCGCCGGCGGGCCGGCCAAAGAACTCACCCACACCATGAAACCGGCGTTCACCGAACGCCATTGGATTGCGCCCAAGATCGTCGAGGTACCGTCCAGCCATGGTGCCGGCATGATCTACGCAAAGTACTACGGTCCCGCCAATGAGACCGATGCGCCGGTCTCGCGCCCGGCGGTGCTGTTCGTGCATGGCGCCGGCTACCTGCAGGATGTCACCCTCGGCTCCACCTACTACTTCCGTGAGCAGATGTTCCACAACCTGCTGGTGCAGCAGGGTTACGTGGTGTTGGACATGGACTATCGCGCTTCTGAGGGCTATGGCCGTGCGTGGCGTACGGCGATCTATCGGCAGATGGGACATCCCGAGCTGCAGGACCTGCTCGACGGCAAGGCCTGGCTGGTCAAGCATCATGGCGTCGACCCGAGGCGCGTGGGCATCTACGGCGGCAGCTACGGTGGTTTCATGACCGAAATGGCATTGCTGCGTGCGCCGGGTGAATTCGCTGCCGGTGCGGCGCTGCGCGCACCCTCGGACTGGACCAGCTACAACGACGAATACACTTCCAACATCCTCAACGATCCGCAACTCGATCCGCAAGCCTACAAGGTCAGTTCGCCGATCGAATACGCCGCGAACCTGCGTGATCCCCTGCTGATCGAACACGGCTTGATCGACGACAACGTGATGGCCAGCGACTCGCTCAGGCTGTACCAGCGATTCATCGAGCTGCACAAGAAGAATTTCTGGATTTCGTTGTATCCGCTCGAGCGCCACGGCTTCAAGCATGCCGATTCGTGGTACGACGAATACCGCCGTATCGATGCCTTGTTCAACACATATGTGAAGGCGACACCGTAGTCGCGCTGGAAACCCCAAGGCGTAGGCAGCCGGGTTGCACGCAGGTTGTCGACGCCTTGATTAGACGCACCGGACCAGCGCTTTGATACGAGGGTAAGGCGATTCTCCCATCCCCATGTGGCAGGGATGGCCGCGACGATTCCTGGAGCCGCGCAGTGGCTCGTGCTGTGCCACCTGGTGTGGACGGGACTCGCGCAGTCACCGGCATCTTCGACGCTTTGCAGCGCTGAGGCGGCGGGTGCGGGCATCCGCATCCGGCTCAAGCCGGTGCGCCGCGTTGCTGCCGATGTGATCTGTGAACATGCCGCGAACCCCGGATGGGATACCCTACAAGCAGGCGCAACGTTGCGCGGGAGAACCCAATGAAGAAAGACGACGAGAGTCATCTGCAGATTGTCTCGGCTGACATCAGCTCGGAGTCGATGACCGGTATGGTGATTTTCCGGCCCCATTGCGTGGTGCGCGTGAACAGCGCTCCGTTGGGAGCAAGCAAGCCCGGCCCCTGGTATGCATTGCCACCGAGTGAAGTGCGCAGTTTCGCCCGTGCCCTGCTTGATGCCGCCGATACGATGGAGCGCAAGGCGCGTGTGCTGCTAGGCGCCAAAACCGGTAGCTGAGTGGCAAGACGGCGGCCCGTCGCATGACGGGCTGGCGGACGGTCAGCCCGCGCCGGGTTCCGCGGGTGACGCGATACGCTGAAGTCGTTCCGCCAGGGTCGCACGTGACAGTTCGCCGATGTGCATGTCGCGCAAGTGCCCCTCGGCATCGAGAAACAGCGTGGTTGGATAGCCATGGGCGGCGTAGTGCTGTGACAGCTGCATGCCGTCGTCGATCAGCACATGGTTCGGCGCGAGACCCTGCGTTTTCAGAAAGTGTTTTACCGCGGCGGCGGATTCGCCTTGGTCGGCGAACACGAAGCGAATCGACGGAAGCTGGCGTTGTGCCTCGACCAGCACCGGCATTTCGCGCCGACACGGCGGGCACCAGGTGGCCCACAGGTTGATCACGGTGGGTTTGCCGCGCCATGCCCGGGTGGATACGTCGTGACCCTCGAGGTTGCGCATGACCAAGCTCGGAAGGGGCGGATGGGAGGCTTCGATCAGCTTGTTCGCGGCAAGACTGGCAAAGCCCCAGGCACTGACGCCTACCAGCAGGCCCAGCGCCAACGACCGGCGTAGCGGTGCCCGCCGCCAGCCAATCAGCAGCCCGGCGAGAAGCAAGCCGACCAGTCCGGCGACAAGGTCGAAGCCACCGTCGCGGATGTTCAGCATGCTGGCAGGCTGCTGCGCATATTGAGGCCACCAGCGCGCGATATACCCCAGTCGCGCCAGCAGCAGGCCGACGCCGAGGGCCATGAACAGTGCGTTGCCCGCGTCGGCGTGACCGCGCCGGCGCAGGAAGCCGACTGCCGCCATCCCGGCGATCACGCCGAACAGCAAGGCCAGGACAGCGGTGGATAGCAGCAACGGGCCGATGCTCATCGCGTCATCCCCGTACGTTCCGGCGGACGGCAGGTTTCCGGCACCTCGTCATGCCTGCGGCCGGAGGCCGGCTGCCTCGCGCGCCAGCAGTTCGATCGCCGCCCAATCTGCGGCCTTGAGCTTGCTGGCAGGGGTCAGCCAGGAGCCACCGACGCATATCACGTTGGGCAACGCAAGGAAGTCGGCGGCGTTGGCAAGACTGATGCCACCGGTGGGGCAGAAGCGGATCTGCGGCAGCGGGCTGGCCCACGCGCCGAGCAGCTTGTGCCCACCTGCCGGTACCGCAGGGAAAAACTTCAGATGCTGGTAGCCCCGTTCGAGCAGGCTCATCGCTTCGCTGGCCGTGGCGGCGCCGGGCAGCAGCGGCAGTTCGCAGTCATCGGCAGCATCCAGCAGTCGCGGGGAGATGCCCGGGGATACCGCGAAACGGGCTCCGGCGCGCAGCGCGGCCTGCAGATCCGCGGCGCTGAGCACGGTGCCGACACCGATCATGGCACCTTCCACCTCAGCGGCAATCGCGCGGATCGCCTCCAGTGCGGCCGGGGTGCGCAGCGTAACTTCGATCGCCGGTACGCCACCGGCCACCAACGCGCGAGCCATCGGTACAGCCGCCTTGGCGTCGTCGATCACTACCACCGGGATCACCGGCGCCAGGCGCATGGTCGCTTCGATCTGCTGTTGCTTGTGTTCGATGTTGTTCACGGATTCACTCGCTGGTTTGAAGGTGGGATTCGTCGGGTGCTGGCTTGGCTGCGTAGGGCGAACTACAACACACCGGCTCCCATGTCGGCGGTGGTGGAAGCCTGCCGAAAAAGTCCGAACAGATCGCGGCCCATGCCACTGTGTTCGCTGGATAGATCGGCAGTGACGGGCAGACGGGTATCCAGCTCGTGTTGCTCCATAAGGACGTCCAGACGGCCATTCACCGCATCCAACCGGATCATGTCGCCATTGCGTATCTTGGCGATCCCCCCTCCCGCCACGGCCTCTGGGGTGACATGGATTGCCGCGGGTACGCGGCCGGAAGCACCGGACATGCGCCCGTCGGTGAGCAGAGCGATACGCCGGCCGCGATCCTGCAGCAGCGCCAGCGTCGGAGTCAGCTTGTGCAGCTCCGGCATGCCGTTGGCCTGCGGCCCCTGAAAGCGCACCACGGCAACGAAATCGCGGTCCAGCTCGCCACGCTTGAATGCAGCGACGACTTCGTCCTGATCGTGGAACACGATCGCCGGCGCCTCGATCACCAGGCGGTCCTCGGGTACTGAGGACACCTTGATCACCGCACGTCCCAGATTGCCCTGCAGCATGCGCAGGCCGCCGTCGGTGCGGAACGGTTCGTCGACGCCGCGCAACACGCCCCGATTGCCGCTCTGCTTCGCTACCGGTACCCAATGCAGGCTGCCGGTTCCGTCCAGTTGCGGTGTCTGAGCATACCCTTCCATGCCGGTGCCGAATACGGTGCTGACATCGCGATGCAGCAAGCCGGCGGCAAGCAGCTGGTCGATCAGGAAGGCCATGCCGCCGGCCTGATGAAACTGGTTCACATCGGCATAGCCGTTCGGGTACACCCGCGAAAGCAGGGGGATCACCGCGGACAAGGCGTCGAAGTCGTCCCAGCGCAACTGAATACCGGCGGCTTGGGCAATGGCCACCAGGTGCAGCAGGTGGTTAGTGGACCCGCCGGTGGCGTGCAAGCCGATGACGCCGTTGATGATCGCGCGCTCGTCGATGATATGGCCGACCGGCAGGTAGTGTTCGCCCAGGGCGCTGTTGGCGGCGACTCGGTGCACCGCGGCGGCAGTCAACGCATCGCGCAGCGGAGTGTCCGGCGCCTCGAAACTGGCGCCGGGCAGATGCAGGCCCATGATCTCCATCAGCATCTGGTTGGAATTGGCGGTGCCGTAGAAGGTGCAGGTGCCGGCGGTATGGTAAGACGCGGCCTCGACCTCCATAAGGTCCTCCCGTGTCGCCTTGCCGTCCGCCCAGGCCTGGCGCACCTTGGACTTCTGTTCGTTGGGGATACCGCTGGGCATCGGGCCTGACGGGATGAAAGCACCCGGCAGGTGGCCGAAACTCAATGCACCGATCAGCAAACCGGGCACGATCTTGTCGCAAATGCCCAGGTACAAGGCACCGTCGAACATGTCATGCGACAGCGCCACCGCAGTGGCCATTGCCACCAGATCGCGCGAAAACAGCGACAGCTGCATGCCGGGACGTCCCTGGGTAATGCCGTCGCACATCGCCGGCACGCCACCGGCCACCTGCGCGGTGAAGCCGCCGTCGCGAGCGATCTGGCGAATCAGCGACGGGTAACGCTCGTAGGGCTGGTGGGCCGAAAGCATGTCGTTGTAGGCGGTGACGATCGCCAGGTTGGCGCTTCGGCCGCTGCGCAACGCGGCTTTGTCCTCGGTGCCGCAGGCGGCAAAGCCGTGCGCCAGGTTGCCGCAGGACAGATGCTCGCGCTGCGGACCGCTGCGATCCACGGCGTCGATACGACGCAGGTAAGCGGCACGCGAGTCGCGGCTGCGTTCGCGCAGGCGGTCGGTGACTTCGGCAACAACGGGGTGCAAGGTACTCATGACTTTCAATCCAGAAGTGAGTGAAGAGGAGTGAAAAAGAGTCGGGTTGGCTTGGCCCCGGCTACCCCTTTCGCACTACTCGGAACGCGTTTCTCGCTCTCAAGGGCACCAGTACACCGACACCGGCACGTTTGCCTGGTTCAGCACCGTGCGTATCGGGTAGTGGCGGGCTGCGCCAAGACCGAGCCTGGCATCGGCGAGCAGGTCCCGTTTGACGTAGCCGGTGATCAGCAGAAAAAGCGTACGGGTCCGCAACAGTGCCGACAGACCAAGCGTGATGCGTGGTTCGCCGGCACCGGGTGCGCGCATCGGCCATAGCAGGGCGTTGCCTTGCGGGTCCAGCGCGTCATGGAGGTGGTCGCCACCGGGGAAAAACGAGGCGGTGTGCCCGTCCTCGCCCATGCCCAGTACGATCGCGTCGAATGGTTTCGGCAACGCCTCGATGCGGGTGGTGACCTCGGACAAGCCACCTTCGGGCGTCGCTGTCGGCGCATACAAGGGGACGAAGGTCGCCGCGCTCGCTTCGTGTTGCAACAAAAACGACTTCACCATGCCGGCGTTGGAGCGTGGATCACTTTCGGCGACCCAGCGCTCGTCGACCAGGGTAATCCACACCTTGGTCCAGTCCAGTTTTTCGCGTGACAGATGCTCGAAAAAAACTTTCGGCGTGCTGCCCCCGGACACCGCCAGTACCGCGTGTCCGCGGGCGGCAACTCCTTCACGCAAGCGCTCGGCGATGCATTCAGCGAGCGCGCTGCCCTGTGCCTGGCAGTCGGTGAAGCTGTGGGTAGTGATGTCGGGTTGGGTCATCGTGAGGGTATCGGCGGCGGGTGGGATGGCGGTGGGCTGTACGGCGACTGTCGCGGGAGTCTGTCGCAGAGGTCGACAGCGTCCGGTGAAAGGAGGGTTAGGCCCCGACCTCAGTCACTGTCCTCGTTCCAGGTACGGCCGTCGCGTTCGATCAAGGCTACGGCGGCGCTGGGCCCCCAACTGCCGGCGGCATACGGTCGTGGCGACTCCCCCCCCGCGGCCCAGGCGTCCAAGATCGGGTCCGCCCAGCGCCACGCCGCTTCGACTTCATCGCGACGCATGAACAGGGTCGGGTTGCCGCGCACGACATCGAGCAGCAACCGCTCGTAGGCATCTCGCTGCTGGACGCCAAAAGCTTCGGCAAAACTCATGTCCAGAGGCACATGCCGCAGGCGCAGTCCCCCAGGTCCAGGGTGCTTGATGGTCAGCCACAACTTGACGCCCTCATCGGGCTGCAATCGCAGCACCAATCGATTCTGCGCCAGCGGCCCGGTGTCGGCGCCGAAGATCGAATGCGGTACCGGCTTGAACGCGACCACGATTTCGGACACGCGATGGGGCAGGCGCTTGCCAGTACGCAGATAGAACGGTACCCCGGCCCAGCGCCAGTTGCCGATCTCTGCCTTCAACGCGACGAAGGTCTCGGTATTGGATTTGGAATCACCCAGTTCGTCCAGATAGCCTGGAACGCTGGTGCCCTCGGCAACGCCGGCGCGGTATTGGCCGCGCACGGTGTACTGGGCTACCTGGCCGCCTTCAATCGGCTTCAGCGAGTTGAGCACCTTCAATTTTTCATCGCGCACCGCGTCGGGTGACAGCGAGGACGGCGGTTCCATGGCGACCATGCACAGCAGCTGCAACATGTGGTTTTGCAACATGTCACGCAGTGCACCGGCGCGATCGTAATACGCGGCACGATGGCCGACGCCGAGGGTCTCCGCTACGGTGATCTGCACATGGTCGATGTGTCCGGCATTCCACAACGGCTCGAACAGTGCGTTGCCGAACCGAAGCGCCAACAGGTTTTGCACGGTCTCCTTGCCGAGGTAGTGGTCGATACGGTAGGTCTGCGATTCGTTGAAGACCCGACCTACCGCATCGTTGATCTGGTTCGCGCTGGCGAGATCGCGGCCGACCGGCTTTTCCATCACCACTCGTGATGCGCCCTTGTTGAGACCGAAATCGCCGAGTCGCGCGCAAATGTCGACGAACAATTCCGGCGAGGTGGAGAGGTAGAACACGCGCACATGATCGGGTTGCTCGCCGATCAGCTCGGCAAAGTCGGACCAGCCTTCCGGTTTGCGCGCATCCAGTGGCCGGTACCCGACTTGCTGCAGGAACGCATCGAGCCGGCTGTCGTCGCCGCTGCCGACCAGGGCCCCGCGCAGCTGGGCGCGATAGCCCTCGTTGTCCAGCGTCTCGCGGGCAATACCGATGATGCGGCTACTGGCGGGAATCTGTCCGTCGAGAAAGCGATGGAACAGCGCCGGCAACAATTTGCGTACGGCAAGGTCGCCGGTACCGCCGAAAATGACCAGATCGAAGGCTTCGACCGGTTGGGAAGTAACAGTCACGCATTCACCTCGGAGATGGCGCGGGGGAGGGATGGGACGCTGAAATGCAACGACCCGGTAGTTTTAAATCATACCAGTGAAATACCAGATCGGCCACCGGACTGCATACGAATGCAGGAACTTACCGTTCAGTTGCGCTCGTGAGACATGCCCCAGTCTCGAAAGCGTACCTACTTGCATCTAGTGGTTCGCTATTGGTATCTTTCTCGGCATGCAGACCGCCTTGGCCAACGAATACCGCCGCATTTGCCAGGATCCGGCAGCCCATCAGCCGCTGGCCTATTTGCGCTTGCGCCGGGCCATCCGCAACGTGGTGGATCATCGCGATATCGAGCCGGGCCAGGCCTTGCCGAGCGAGCGCGATCTGTCGCTGGCGTTGAAGCTCTCACGGGTGACTGTACGCAAGGCGATCGCCGGCCTGGTCGAGGAGGGTCTGCTGACTCAGCGTCATGGGGCCGGAACCTTTATCGCCGAGCGCATTGTCAAGCCAATGTCGCGGCTGACCAGCTTCACCGAGGACCTGCGCGAACGCGGGCTGCGGCCAAGGTCGGAATTTTTCGAACGGGTTATCGGCGAGGTGACGCCCGAGGAGTCGATGGCGATGAATCTGTCGCCGGGCTCGCTGGTAGTGCGTCTGCACCGTGTGCGTTACGGTCAGGACGAGCCGCTGGCGATCGAGCGCAGCGTGGTCCCGGCCAACCTGTTGCCGGATCCGATGCTGGTGCAGGATTCGCTGTATGAAGCGCTGGAAAAACTCGGCTGCAGGCCACGCCGCGCTTTGCAACGGCTGCGTGCGGTCTCGTTGAACGCACAGCAGGCACGTCTTCTGCACGTCAATGTCGGTAGCGCGGGGTTGAGCATCGAGCGCCGCAGCTTTCTCGATGACGGCCGCGTCGTCGAGTTCACCAGCTCCTGGTACCGCGGCGACATCTACGATTTCGTGGCCGAGCTGCAAACCGACTGATTTCTGTAGGAGCGCGCACAGGGTGCGCTCCTACCATCGACCTTCTTGCATCACGGGTGTGCGCCATGACTACTGCCCTCACCCACGCCCGCGTACTTACCGGCACCGGTTGGCGCGACGACGTCGCGGTGCTGCTGGAAGGCGAGTGCATCGCCGCGCTCCTGCCGCTGGGCGATCCGTGCCTGCGCGGCATGCCGCGAGAGGACCTCCAGGGCGCGATGCTGCTGCCGGGTTTCATCGATGTGCAGGTGAACGGTGGCGGCGGAGTTTTGTTCAACGAGGTGCCCACGGTAGCGACGCTCCGGCGGATCGGTGCGGCACACCGCCGTTACGGCACCACCGGCTTTCTGCCCACGCTGATCAGCGATGATCTCGACGTGATGCGGGCCGCACTCGTCGCCGTGGAGCAGGCGATCAGCGAAGGTGTGCCCGGGGTCCTCGGCATCCACCTCGAAGGGCCATACCTGGCACAGGCGCGCAAGGGTGTGCACGACCCCCGCTATTTTCACGTGCCCGATCGCGATGAGCTGACCTTGCTGAGCGCATCGCATCGCGGTGCCCGACTGCTGACGCTGGCGCCCGAATGCGTGCCGCTCGATGACATCGGGACGCTTGTCGAGGCTGGCGTGGTGGTTTGTGTGGGACATAGTGCAGCCGATTACGAAACAACCTGCGCGGCATTGAAAGTTGGGGTGCGGGGCTTCACCCATCTGTTCAATGCCATGACGCCGCTGGGCAGTCGCGAGCCGGGTGTCGTCGGTGCCGCCCTGGCGGACGCGGATAGTTGGTGCGGATTGATCGTGGATGGCCATCACGTGCACCCGGCCAGCCTGCGTGTGGCGATTGCCGCGAAACCACGCGGCAAGATGCTGCTGGTCACCGATGCGATGCCGCCGGTAGGTGCCGAGCAGGCCGACTTCGTGCTCCATGGCGAAACCATCAGCGCCAAGGACGGTGTCTGCCGGACCGCCCAAGGCGTGCTCGCCGGTTCCGCACTAGACATGGCCGCTGCAGTGCGCAACACCGTGCAATTACTGGGTCTGCCGCTGGACGAGGCGGCGCGTATGGCCAGCACCTACCCTGCCGATTTTCTCGGCTTGGGCAAAAGCCACGGTCGTATCGCCGCCGGCTTCCAGGCCGATCTGGTGGCGATGAGTGGCGACTTCAGGGTGTTGCGGAGCTGGATCGGTGGTGTAGGGCTGGCAAGGTAGATCACAATCGGTAGCAGGCTACCGATTGTGAGACTCCCCCCATGAGGCTTTCGACCTGGGGTCCCTCGCTATCCATCGCTTCGTCGCTCGCGTGAAAAAATGCCGGAGCGTAGCTCCGGCATTTTTGGATCACACTTTAAGCTTGCTATTTAATAGTCGTAAGTCACGCCGAACCGCACATAGCGCGGAGCCTGCGTATACCGCACGCGGCGGTAGTTGGAGGTGTTGTAGTCATAGTACTGAGTAGTGACCTGCTCATCGAACAGGTTGTTCACCTGGACATTGAATGCCAGCTTCTTGTCGGCGAATGCCGGGCGATACTCGACATTCAGCGATACCGTTTTCTGCCACGGGGTGTCACCAGCCGTGCCAGATGGCGCCGGTTTGCCGTTGCACCAGTGATAGTACGGACCACCGTAGGCTGGATAGGTCTGATTCGGGCCGAACGCACCCAGACAGTTGCTGGGTGCGCCCGAGAGTACGGCGAGATTGGCCGAAACCATCCACTCGGGTGCTACCCGATAGCTGCCGTAGATCTTCAACTGATGCCTGCGGTCATTGGCCAGACGACCTCCAGCGTATTCCATCAACGACGGATAATCCCAGTCCACGGTGGCGGCGATGTCCTGCTGGCCTATATCGGACCGTACCTGGCCCTCGGAATTGCCATAGCTCTTTGAGTAGGTGTAGTCGATCTTGCCATACCAGGTACCGTCAAACGGATGCTCCAAGTACAAATTGGCGGCGTAATAATTGCGCTTGGCGTGGGCGAAACCAAGTTCGACGCTGTTCAACGAAAGCTGACCGTAGCCACCGGTGCCGTTAGGCACCTGGAAGGTGGCGCCACGACCTGGGTTGAAGAAGTAACAACCACGAAGATTCGTGGTGTCCAGGCCGAGAGTGGTGGCCTTCGCCTCGTACAACTGGTAGTTGCACGTGTCATCGATCATGTTCTTGAGGCTTCGCCATGTCAGCTTGGCGCCATAGGTCCAGGCGTCATTGAACTTCTTGTCGAAGCCGGCGATGTATTCATCCTGATATTGTGCTTTAAGATTGGTAGCGGTTACGGTGTGTGGGTCAGGGGCCTGGCCATACTCGTTATTTGACGAGATAGGTACGCCGGGGCCCTTCACGGTGTTCACCGGCGTGAGGCCAGTGGGGTAGCCGGTGGTCGGATCAATCCCGGTATACGTGTAGTACTCGCGGGTATAAAGCGAACCCGAGGCTCCGCGGAGGGCTACGCTGGTAGGAAGCGCCAGGTAGTAGCGGCCGGCATTGCCATAGACTTTGAAGCTGGAATCACCATTAACGTCCCAGCTAAAGCCAAGCCGCGGCGCCCATTGTGGCTTGGTCTGGCGGATATAGGCCTGCCCGCTATTGTTGTAATTGGTGAACTGGTCGTTGCGGAGTCCCAGTTTGACCAGCCAGCGGTCGTTGACCTGCCACGCATCTTCAATGTACTGGGCGCGCTGGTCTACCTGGATCGATGCAGCCGACCTGAATACATACTTGTCGACGAAATAACCTTGCGCACCACCTGGGTACGTGGCTGGCGCATCAACCTGACCGGCAAGGATTTCGGTGGTCGGAGTGGCTGTTTTGTCGTACTCCCAGGCGTAGCCGGCATTGGTCGGGATGTATCTGCCGTCATTCAAGTCCTGGGTACGCTGGTTGTCGATACCGGCGGTGATCGTGTGATCGCCGAACACATAGGTCAGATCGACACGGTAGTTGGCACCTTTGACCTGATGTGACGGATCGGTCGTGGTAAGAATGGTCTGATTGTTGGTGATGCCGCCGCCGCCACCGGACAGAGCAGGGTTCTGCAGGTCGCCACCCAGGATCCGGATCAGGCTCGGGTCAAAGCCTGGCGCCAGTTCGGTATAGAGGTCGGTGACCTGTTTGCCGTACTGGGCGCTGACCGTCAGATTGTCAGTAAGGTAGCCAGTGTATTTGGCGATCCACATCGACGCCGCGGTCTTGGTGTGCTGATCAGCGGAGACATAGTTGCCGTAGGTATGCTGGTCGTAGTTGTAATCATAGATATTGCCGGAGTAGCTGCTCTTGGTTGACGCTCCGGTAAGTTCAAGAAGATTGCTGTCGTTGATGTTCCAATCCAGCTTCGCATACCACTTCGGATCGTTGTAGACGTAGTTCCGCACTGTCGGTGAGCTGCTCTTGGTGCCGACATTCTCGCCAGCCTGCCGGCTGCCTTCGGCAGACGCAAACAGGAACAGCTTGTCCTTAATCAGCGGTCCGCCGGCATAGATGCTCTCGACCGTGGTCGTGGACTTGTTGTCACGGCGATACTGGTAGATTTGGCCAGCCGAAGCACTTGCCTTCGGATAGTAAATGTTGACCGGGTCGCCGCGACCCCAGTCAGGCGTGTACAGCACTTGCGCGCCGAAGTGCCATTCGTTGGTTCCGCGCTTGCCGATCTGGCTGATGACGCCGCCATCGGAACGACCGTAGGCGGCGCTGTAGCCACCGGACAGGATTTCCAGCTGCTCGATTGAGCCGTAAGGCAGATTGATGCCACCCAGGCCGTTCAGCGGGTCGGTCACGTTCATACCGTTGATGTAATAGGCATTCTCCGTGACGCTGGCACCATTGAACGACACCAACGGATTGCCTGTGGGGCCGGTGAAAAAGCTGCTGCCGCCAATCGCGCCCGGCGCCAGCAACGCAATGGCCTCAGTCGAACGCCCCAGAGGCAGCTGACTCAGTTGCTGGGCGGTAATTACGGTACGCGAGTCGACACCAGTCACATCAATAGTTGGAAGGGAATTTGCCGTGACGGTGAGGACACCGAGGTTCCTCGCGCCCTCGGGTGAGGCGGCGCTGGAGAAGGAGACTTCCGTACCGGCACCTACGCGAATGGTCACATCAGAGCGAGAGGAAACAGCTTGTCCGTCACGCATCAGAGTCACGGAGTAGGTGCCTACTGGCAGCGAACCGATGTTGTAGCGGCCTTCCTGGTCGACCTTGGCGGTGCGTCTGATGCCCGAGGCGCCCTGTACCACGATGGTTTCGCCTGACGTGACAGGGGCCTGCCCGAAGATCGCTCCTGAGGTTGACTGTGCCATGGCGACGCCGCCCAAGCTCATGCTCAAGGCCGCGGCCAGCGCTGTGTGGCGCCAGAGTGGCGCGCGTTTTTTATTTCGAATGGTCATTGTGAAGGACTCTCCCCAGAGTAAGGCCGAGCGGCCGAATAACGCATTTTCATGCGCTGAGCAAACAAGTCGGTGGGCAGCCAAAGCTTTCGTTGACATATTGCAAACACTTGATCTTTCGCAGCGTCGACTGACTTGTCGCTCGACCTTAAGCCATCGCAAAACCTTGCGTCAATACAATTTGTTACGTTTTTGTAGAAATATATCGCGACGCCATTACAATTGTTCTGAATTTGCAAGTTTCATGTCATATTTTCCATGATTGGTATCATTTTAAGAACAATAAGCTCGATTTACCGCTATCCCATTGCGAGCGCGTGCCGCCGCCGTTAAAGTCCCGTTTAGTTCAGGTGTCTCGAGGGCGTACGCCCAAAGGGATGAAACGGGAAGCCGGTGCGTGGTGCGCGATGCACTGCAAGGCCGGCGCTGCCCCCGCAACGGTAAGCGAGTTTTTCGAACGGCGAAGGCCACTGTGCACGGCACGGGAAGGCGCTGTTCGGGGCAAGGCGGATACCGCCTGTCGCTCGCAAGCCCGGAGACCGGCCTGGACGATTTCCTGGTGGGCTCGCGGTGGGCGAGGCTGAACCACGTGCTGTGGCGATCCCTCCCTGCCCGTTGTTCTGTCCCTCACGCGCTATCCGCCAGCTCACTGCATGACATGAGCCGTGCGCGGGTGCGCGGCCGAGGAGCGAACATGAAAAAGTCTTTGCTGGCAGCGGCGCTGCTGAGTTGCACCATGGCGGCTCATGCCGTCGAACAGGGAGTCGGAGCACAGGATGGCACCCGGGCGCTGGACCCGGTGATCGTCACCGCCACGCGTACCGCGATCACCGTCGACGAGGCCTTGTCGTCGGTTACCGTGATTACCCGTGCCGACATCGAGCGGCTGCAACCAGCTTCGGTAGCCGATTTGCTGACGGGCTTACCCGGCGTCACGTTGGCGCAGTCCGGCGGTCTCGGTGCACAGACCTCGCTGTTTTTGCGTGGCACCAATTCGACGCAGACACTGGTGTTGCTCGACGGCATGCGGATCGGTTCGGTGACGGCCGGGCTGGCTTCGCTGGAGCAGATTCCGGTGGACCAGATCGAGCGGATTGAGATCGTGCGCGGCCCGCGTTCAAGCCTGTACGGCGCCGATGCCATTGGTGGCGTGGTCCAGATCTTTACCCGCCACGGCCACCGCAACGGCGGCGTTGTACCGTCGCTGAGCATGACCGCTGGCAGCCACGGCCTGTTCGGTAGCGAGGCAGGCGTGTCCGGCGGCGATAAAAACGCCTGGTACAACCTCAGTCTTGGGGGCCAGTACACCGGCGGTATCCCGGCATGTCGAATGGGTGCGGCGGAAGCGGGCGCAGGCTGCTTCGTCGACGATCCGCGGCCCGACGCATTCCGCAACTGGAACGGTCTGGCCAATGCGGGATATCGTTGGGACAACGGCACCGAACTGGCGGTTGACTGGCTGCGCAGCAAGAACGACATCGGCTACACCGGCAGCCCCTATGGTGGCAATCGGGCGATCAACGAGCAACGTGTGGCCAGCGCGCGGCTGAGTTTTTCACCGCTTGATGCGTGGCAAGTCACCCTGACCGGGGGGCAGACCAAGGATTTGTCCTCTACCACCTACCAGGGCACCTACTACGGCACCTACTACCCGCGCACAGCCACCGGCTACACCGATTCCCGTCGCAACCAGCTGTCGTGGCAAAACGACATCAGCCTGACCCGCAATCAAAGCCTGACGGTGGGCGCGGACTACCAGCAGGAGCAGGTCAACAGCAGTACCGGGTATCTGGCGACCAGCCGCGACGACCTTGGCGGCTACGCGCAGTATCAGATCCGTTTCGATCGCAACGAGGTGCAGGCGTCGCTGCGGCGCGATCGCAACCAGCAGTTCGGCGATCACGATACCGGTGCGCTGGCCTGGGGCTATCACTTCGATCACGGTCTGCGGCTGATGGCCAGCTACGGCACGGCTTTCCACGCGCCAACCTTCAATGACTTGTACTACCCGCCGTTCTACGGCATCGCCTCGGCCAATCCGGATCTCAAGCCGGAGACCTCGCGCAGCGCTGAGCTTGGTCTTGCGCAACAACTCAACGGCTGGCATTGGGGATTGAATGCCTACCAGACGCGGATCGATCAGCTGATCACGCTGGACAGCCACTACTACCCGCGAAACATCAACCAAGCGAGGATTCGAGGCCTTGAGGCGCAGTTGGGGACAACGCTCGGCGGCTGGCGTATGCAGGGTTATCTGACGCTGCAGCAGCCGTTGAGCGAAGGTGGTGCCAATCGGGGTCACTGGCTACCACGCCGGCCCGAGCGCACCGCGCGGCTCGATCTGGATCACCGCTTTGGCGCCTTCGGCGTGGGCGCGACGGTATATGCCGCCGGCCACAGCTACGATGATCTCGCCAACGTCCATCGACTCGGCGGCTACAGTACGATGGCCTTCCGCGCCAGCTATCATCTGGCCCCGACTTGGCAGATTCAGGCGCGACTATCCAACGCCTTCGATCACCGCTACGAGACGGCCTATTACTACAACCAGCTGGGCCGCACCTGGTACCTGACCCTGCGTTATAGCCCCGTGATGAAGTAGCCACTAGGCCCGTATCCTTGCGCTAGAGAAAGTCTTCAGGAGCTGTCGCGGACGCTAGTCGCCGCTGAAGCTGAGCGGCAGGCTCTGGCTGCGTCACGCCTCAAGGGGCGTACCTGTACACCCCTGTCTTTTGACAGGGTGTGGACTTCAGGCACATACGCATTGTCGCGACAACTGGCATAAAGTGCGCATGATGCAGGTTGATGCCAACGCCGGAACCACGGACGCCGCCGCGCGGCCGATCCGCCGTGTGGATCAGCCACCCTACCTGCTGGCCAGGGAAGTGCCATGAATATTTTTGCCCCGCTGATCCGTCGTCCCATCGGCACTTCCTTGCTGGCGATCGGCTTGAGCCTTGCCGGTATCTGCGCCTACTTCCTGCTCGGTGTGGCGGCCCTGCCCTCGCTGGATTTTCCCGGCGTGTACGTGGTTGCCAGCCAACCGGGCGCTAGTGCGCAAACCATGGCCAATACCGTACTGGCACCGCTGGAGCGACACCTCGGCCAGATACCCGGTGTCGACGAGATGTACGGCAACGCCCGCGAGGGATCCGCCTCGGTGATGGTACGCTTCAATTTCAGTCGCACTACAGACAGCGCCGCGCGCGACGTGCAAGCCGCGCTGAATGCCGCCGCGGTGGATCTTCCGGCGGGGATGCCGTCGCCGCCGCAGTATTTCAAGTTCGACACCTCGCAGATCCCGATCCTGTTCCTCACCATGACCTCGAAGGGCTTGGCGCATTCCAAGCTGTTCGATCTTGCCGACACGATACTCAAGCCGGCAGTGGCACAGATCGATGGCGTGGCCCAGGTCGAAGTATTCGGCGGCACGCCGCATGCGGTACGGATAGATCTGGACAACAGCGCGCTGGCCGCCAAGGGTTTGACTGCCAGTGATGTCGCCAATGCCCTGCGCGCCGCCAATGTCACTTCGCCGCAGGGCACCTTGAGCAACGGTCGCACCCAGATGACGGTGACCGCCAACGATGGCCTGCGCGATCCGCAGCAGTTTGCCCACCTGATGATCGCGATGAAGAACGGCACGCCGGTGCGGCTGTCCGACGTGGCTACCGTCCGCGGCGGCCAACAGGACAAGTACCAGGCGGCGTGGTTCAACGATCAGCGCACGATCGGGCTGCAAATCACCAAGCGGCCGCAGGCCAATTCGATAGCCACCGTGGCGGCGATCCGCGCCCGACTGCCACAACTGGCAGCGTCGCTGCCGGCCAATGTCACCCTCACGCCGGTGTTCGACCTTACCCAGACCACGAAGTCCGCGTTGCACGAGGTAGAGGTAGCGCTGCTGATCTCGATCGTGCTGGTCGTGCTGGTGATGTTGGTATTTTTGCGCCGGCTGCGCCCGACCCTGATCGCCACCTTGAGCGTGCCGTTGTCGCTGGCCGGTGCGTTCGTGGTGATGTGGACGCTCGATTACACGCTGAACACACTGTCGCTGGTGGCCTTGGTGCTGTGCATCGGCTTCGTCGTTGACGATGCCATCGTGGTGATCGAAAACATCGTGCGCCACATGGAGCGCGGCGAGACCGCGATGCAGGCTGCCATGACGGGCGTCGGCGAAATCGGCTTCACGGTGATTTCCATCACTTTGTCGCTGGTGGCGGTGTTCGCACCGCTGCTGTTCGGCGACAACATGCTGGTGCTGCTGCTGCGTGAATTCTCGGTGACGCTGACTGCGGCGGTGGTGATCTCGGCGCTTGTCTCGCTCACGCTGACCCCGGCGCTGTGTGCCTATCTGTTGCAGCGGGGACCGGCCGATCATAAACCGCCGGGCCGGGTGGAGCTGGCGGTGGCGCGTTTCGATCGCGCGCTGTTGCGCCAATACGAACGCGCTCTGGATTGGGCCCTGCACCACCGCCGCCTCATGCGCTGGCAGCCGCTAGTTTTGTTGATACTCACGGTTGTGCTGGGTATTGCGGTGGTGAAGACCGCCGGCGGCACCTTCATGCCTGAAGAGGACACCGGGCAGTTGCAGGCCCAAATCAGCGCCGATGCCAACATTTCACCGAGCCTGATGACCCAGCGTGCCCATCAGGTGACCCGGATCATGCGCCAGGATCCTGCCGTTCTGGATACGCTCACCATGCTCGGCGGCAACGGTTCGGGCGGCGCCGTCGGCAACCAGGCGCGCATGTTCGTCGATCTGAAACCTTACGGTGACGGAACCGGCCAGCGTCCCGAGAAAATCCAGAAGATCATCGAGCGGTTGTCGAAGAAATACGATGTCTTGCCCGATGTGCGGGTCTCGCTTACCCCGGTACAGTTTCTCGGCGGCGGTGGCAGCGGCGACAATGCCGGCCAGTACGAATTCCAGCTGGTCAGTAGCAACGGTGGCGATCTGCAGCCGTGGGCGCTGAAAATGGTACGGCAGATGCGCACCAACAAGGCCTTCCGTGATGTCGGCAGCGACTTCGATCTGGTCGGCAAGCAGCAGACCCTGAAGATCGATCGGGAAGCTGCCGGCCGCCTGCACGTGGGCATCGGCAATATCGACTCGGTGTTGTACAACGCGTTCGGTCAACGGCTGGTTTCGCAGATCTACTCCGACATCAATCAATACTGGGTCGTGCTCAGTTCCAGTTCGGCCGGCGATCTGAGCCCGCAGGCGCTGCTAGGTCTGTATGTACGCAGCGATCAGGGGAAGATGATCCCGCTATCCGCGCTGGCACGGGTCGAGCCGAACATCAGTCCGATCCGCATCCGCCATCACAACCAGATGGAAGCGGCCACCATCACCTACAACCTGGCCAAGGGCGTGGCGCAGGATCGTGGTATCGCACTGGTCAACCAGGCCGCTTACGCCGTCAACCTGCCAGCCGGCGTCAAGGTGGATTTCACCGGGGCCAATCAGCGCATGCAGCAGGCCCAGTCCAACGGCATGATCCTGCTGCTCGGCTCGATCCTGGCGATGTATATCGTGCTCGGCATCCTCTACGAAAGTTTCGGTCATCCGCTGACCATTCTCTCCACCCTGCCCGCCGCCGGCGCAGGTGCGTTCCTGGCGATGCTGGTGACCCAGACGCAGCTGTCATTGATGGCGATCATCGCGATCCTGATGCTGATCGGCATCGTCAAGAAAAACGCGATCCTGATGGTCGACTTCGCCCTCGTCCGGGAGCGTGAGCACGGCCTGTCCGCGCCCGATGCGATCCGGGAGGCCGCGGTGGTGCGTTTCCGTCCGATCACCATGACCACCCTGGTGGCCATGGGTGCCGCGCTACCGTTGGCGATCGGCTTCGGCATCGGCTCGGAAATGCGCCAGCCCCTGGGCATTGCCATCGTCGGCGGCCTGCTGGTATCACAGCTGCTGACCCTGCTCAGCACCCCGGCGATCTACCTGTGGAATTACGACCGCAAGATTCGCAAGGCCGGGCGCAAGGAACGCCGCGCTGCGCGCAAGGCAGCCAAGGCGGAGAAGAAGCGGTTGAAGGCGCTTGGGAAGGTGCAGACGGCGGGGTAATCGTGGCTTAGTGCAGTGGCCAATTCGCCGTGGATGCGTGAGGCGAAATATTCCCGCTCCCCAGCTCGTCACCCCAGCGAAGGCTGGGGTCCAGCGCCTCTGGCCTTCCGCTTGGTTTGGCGTGAAGTTGGGCATTGAGAGCAAGAGCGTTTCGAGCCGCTTCGCGGCCCGAGTTACTTTCTCTTGCGTGGTCACGCACCCGTACGGAACGGGCGCGAACGGCGAAGCCGGGCCGAAGGGCGGAGGACAGGATGGCCGGAGTAAAGAAAGGTAACCAAAGAGAAGGCCACCCCGCTTGGCGCTTGCCGGGCATCCTTGCCCGGCAAATTCGTAAGCCGGGGCCGGGCTTTTCGACCGGACTCCTGTCCGGACGAAAAGGAGCCGACATCCCTGTCGACTCCCCTGCGGGCCTGTCGTCCCCACCTCACCGCCGCACAGCCGCCCCGGGTAAGCAGCGCTATTGGTGCGGTGGCGCGAGCGAAGAGCTAGGAGCGAAAAATTTCGCGTTGCGTGGAATTTTTCGTGGCTTCGAATCTCTCAGTTCGGCCACAAGCGGACGGTCGAGAGGGCTCGGAAAACATGCCCTTCTCGATAGTTAGACCTCACCTCGATCTGCGGGGTGATTGATACCATCGTTGGTGGGGATGTCTGGAATGTCGAATGGATTTACACCCTCAAGACAACCTACGTTAAACCCATACTCCTCAGGGTTGGAGCGACGTTGGTGATGCGTGTAGATGCCGCAGATTGAGCAAAAATAGTGCTTGGCCGTGTTGGTGTTGAACTGATATAGCCTGAGGAGGTCTGCGCCCTTGACGACGCGAATACCGGACAACCGAACGGACGCAACGACCGCACCTCTGCGTTTACAGATCGAGCAGTCGCATCGTCTTGGGTTGACGATTCCATCGGGAAGGTCGAGCACAAGCTCTACCGCGCCGCAATGACACGAAGCCTTGTGCTGGGGGAGTATATCGACGCCGCCAACGGTCTTGAGCATTTGCCGAAGCTCCTGCTTTGAGTCCACATAATCTTGAATGGTGCCGCGAGATCGAATGCCTGAAATGGGTCGATCTCCGATCTTCCCAGCTTGCACACCCGTCATTGAGTCTGCAAGGACTGAAAATGGCCCGGGTTGGCATTCCGAGTCAAAAAACCGGGCCAGCGTGTTCTTTCGAATGACTGTGGAGAACCCGCCAGCGATCCCCCATTAGCCCGCCGCCGGCTCCATCCGTGCCGTGCCGATGGCGCGCAGCGCCGGGCTGCTCATGCAGCTCAGGGCGATGGTGGTCAGCAGTAGGCCGGCGCCGACGAACAGGGTGGTCAGCGGAATCACCTTCAACAGGCTGCCGGCCAGCGCGGCGGAGAGTGGGCCGAGCCCCATGAAGGTGAACATCAGCACGCTCATGGTGCGGCCCATCATTTCCGGTGCCACGCGGCGCTGGATCCAGCTGACGATGGCGATCTGGGCGATGCCGCCGAATACGCCGGTGATGGCCAGCAGGATCGCGCCGCCCACGGTGGAATGCACAAGCGCCAGTGCGGCGAGGGCCAGGCCGACGAGGCTGTCGATGCTCAGTACCATCAGGCCAAGACGACTATTGACCAAGCGGGTGGCGAGGCCGGACAGCGCGCTGCCCAGCAGCATGCCGCCGCCGTTCGCCGTCATCAGGATGCCCAGCGAGGCGGCACCGAGATCCATCCGCGTATCGGCCAGCATCGGCAGGCCAACTTGCAGCGGGCCGGCGACGAAGACCGAGACGACGGCGGCGTAGAGCATGAACGCGCGCAGCGGCAGGTCGGCCCAGATCATCCGCACGCCGCTGGCTACGTTGGCCAGTACGCTGCCGACCGCCGCCTTCGGATGGAGGTCACTGTGGATGCGGATCAGCAGCAGCGACCCCAGCGAGAACAGAAAGCTCGCCGCATCGATGCTGAAGGCCAGGCCGAGGCCGCCCGCATCCTGCACGCCCGGGGTAGTCGCACGATGGGCGCCGAGGCTGATCACCAGGCCGGCCAAGGCCGGACCGACGAACATACTGAGCTGGCGCATGCCCATCACCAGCGCGTTGGCCGGCTGCAACTGCTCGGGCTTGACCAGCTGCGGCAGGATCGCCGAGCCGGCCGGGTAGGCAAATGCGGTGGACAGGCCGATGCCCAGGGCGATGCCGTAGATCATCCACATGTGGATGTCGCCCAGCAGCACCAGGCTGGCCAGCACGGCGACCAGCAGCGCATTGGTACCGCGTGCGGCCAGCAATACCTTGCGTGGGGAAAGGCGGTCTACCACCGCGCCGCCGATCAGCATGAACGCCGCCCGCGGCAATGCCATCGTGGCCAGCACGATGCCGAGCGCGGCGGGATCACCGGAGAGTTTTAGTACCAGCCATGGCAGGGCCACCAGGGTGAACTGGTCGCCCAGCATCGAGATCGTGCTGCCGCCGAACAGCAGGCGGAAATTGCGATTGGCGAGCATCGAGTCACGGCGTGGTTTGTTCATGAAAAAGTCCCTTTTATGAGTTTTTGAGGCGTGTTGCGCCGCCGGCTTTACTCGGGCGATTGATCGCTCCATGCCCGTGCGACCAGTCGACGCAGATGATCGCGGACATCGACGGGCCACGGCTCGGTCAGGGTGGCGAACCGCTCGCGTTCGCCGCGGTAGAACGCCCGCGACGCTTCCTCATGGCCGCGGAAGTCGCCGGTCATCGCCTGCATGAAGCGTTCGACCGCCTCCATCGCTTGCTGCATACGCGCTTTCGGCGCACCACGGCGCCGGGCGTTCTCGACCAAGCGGCGAAGCACGGCGGAGGCGCCGCCCGGTTGCTGCGCCAGCCACTCCCAGTGGCGCGGCAGCAAGGTTACTTCGCGCGAGGTCACGCCCAGTTTCGGTCGGCCAGGGCCGCGCGCGGGTCGCTCGGCGGCGGCTTCGGCTGGTGCAAGCCGTGCCAGCACGTCATCCGCTGAACCGCGGAAATCCAGCTCGATCTGTTGGCTGCTGTAATCATCGAAGATCAGCACGGGGCCGGTCGTGCCCGCGTCGATAGCCTGCTTGGTCGCCGCCGCCACCTGGGTCAGCGTGCCGTTGGCGATTAGCCGCTGCTGCGCGAACGCGCTGCAGGGGGTGTCGGTATGGGTAGGCATGGCGAATCTCCGAGGCACGGGAAGCGCATATATTACCCGGGTTAAAATACCTGTCAATAACACCCGGGCAATATTCGAGCCGGATGGGTCACAAGTCATGTCCGCGCCACCCCGCCGGGCTTGCTATGGTGGCGCCTCACATCTGAAAGGAACGCAAGGGAATGACCATGCGACTGCGCCCGGCCATGTTGTTGGCAACCTGTGCCCTGTTGGCCGTCACCGGCGCGTGGCCGCCGGTCGCCGCCACCGAACTGCGCATCCCGCCCATCCAGTTCCACCAGCGGACCTTGTCCAATGGCCTGCAGGTGCTCAGCGTGGTGGATCACTCCAGTCCCAATGTGGCCGTGCAGATGTGGTACCACGTCGGTTCCAAGGACGATCCGAAGGGGCGCTCCGGTTTCGCGCACCTGTTCGAACACTTGATGTTCAAAAGTACCAAGCACATGCATGCCGAGCAGATGGATCGCCTGACCGAGGACGTCGGCGGCGCCAACAACGCTTCCACCGGCGACGATGTCACCAACTATTTCGAGGTGGTGCCGAGCAACTACCTGCAGACCCTGTTGTGGGCCGAAGCCGAACGGCTTTCCAACCTCAACGTCGACCAGAAAAACTTCCAGTCCGAACGCGCCGTGGTGGAGGAGGAATACCGCACACGCGTGCTGGCACAGCCTTACGGCAAGCTGTTCAACGCGATCGATCCGTATTCGTACACCACCTACCCTTACAAGCGACCGACCATCGGCAGCATCAAGGATTTGCAGGCCGCTTCGCTGCGCGACGTAATCAACTTCCACAAGACCTTTTATCGCCCGGACAACGCCACCTTGATCGTGGTTGGCGACTTCGATCAGAAGCAGCTCGATGCCTGGGTGGATCGCTACTTTGGCTGGATCCCCAAGCCGGCCTTGCCGGTGCCGCCGATCACCGTGAAGGAACCGGCGCGCAAGAAGAACCTGCGCTACACCGTGACCAGCGCCACTGCACCGTTGCCGGCGGTGGCGCTGACCTGGCTGATTCCGCCAGCTTCGCACAGCGCCGACACTATCGCCTTGCAGGTGGCGGCGGCGTTGCTGGCGCGGGGGGACTCATCGCGGCTTTACCAATCGCTGGTCTATCGCCATCAGGTTGCCCAGCAAGTCGGTGCCGATGCGGATGGCCGGATAGGTCCGGGCCTGTTCGTTGTCTACGCGATTCTCGCCAGCGGTCATCAGCCCGCCGAAGCGGAGAAGCTGTTGAACGAGGAGATCATCTGGCTGGCGACTCAGCCGATTTCCACCGCCGAGCTGGACAAGGTGAAGACACAACTGCTGACCAGCGAGCTCGAGCATCGCCAGACGGCACAGGGTGTCGCGTTCGCGCTGGGCAACGCCACCTTGATCGAGGGCGGGCCGGAACACGTCAATACCGACCTCGCGATGCTGCAGAAAGTCAGTGCTGCCGACGTACACCGTGTGCTGCAGAAATATGTCACCGGCGCCCGCAGCGTCACCATCGATTATCTGCCGCAAGCGACCGGGGCAGCAGCGGCGACGGCCAACGGAGAAGCGAAATGAGCCGATCGATGAAAGCGGTGCATCTGGTGTTGCTGGCTGCGGCCCTGATGGCATCGGGCGGTGTGTCGGCGGCGCTGCCGATGGCGGCCCCGACGGGCGGCTTTCCGGCATCGCCGCCGGCTCCCGGTCCGGTGCCGAAACTGGCCGTGCCGATTCCGGCTTCGCAGACGTTGCCGAACGGCTTGCAAGTGGTCAGTGTACGTCGTGCCGAGCTGCCGCTGGTGACCGCACGACTGGTGCTGCGCAGCGGCGGCGAGATGGACCCGCCGAAGCTGGCAGGCTTGGCCGAGCTCACCGCCAACCTGCTGAGCAAGGGGGCAGCAGGCAAGACCGCGCCGCAGATCGCCGCGGCGGCCGAAGCGCTGGGCGGCACACTGAAAGCTGCTGCCGGCTGGGACGAAAGTGCCGTCGGCATTACCGTGACCACGCCGAAGTTGCCGAAGGCGTTGGCTCTGCTCGCCGACGTGGTACGCCAGCCGACATTCAGTGCGGCTGAACTCGGCCGGGCGAAGGCTCAGGCGATTGACGACCTGCATCTGATGCTCAGTCAGCCGACGGCACTGGCGGCGCTGGCAGCCAGTCGCGGCGTGTTCGGCACCGGCGCCTATGGCCATTCGCGCAGCGGTACACCGGCATCGCTGGCGCGGATCACTCGCGCGGACGTGCAGCGGCTGCACGCGAGTCTGTACCGGCCTGACAACGCGATTCTGGTGCTGACGGGGGATATCACGCCGGCCCGGGCCCGGCAGCTGGCGCAGGCCAGCTTCGGCGACTGGCCCAAGCCGGCTATGCCGTTGCCGGTCAAGCCGGTGGGAAAAACGGCCAGCCGTCTGCCGGCGATCCTGCTGATCGATCAGCATGGTGCCGGCCAGGCCGGTGTGGTGGTGGCACACGCTGTGCCCCCACGTCGCGCACCGGACTACTACGTCGGCGTGGTGGCCAATGCGGTACTCGGCGGCTCGTATTCGGCCCGGCTCAACGAGCAGATCCGAATCCGCCGCGGACTTTCCTACGGTGCCAGCAGCCGACTCGAACCCCTGAGCGACGCCGGGCTGTGGCTGGCCGCGGCGCAGACCAAGAACCCGTCGGTACCGCAGGTGCTCGACCTGATACTGGCGGAGCTCAGGCATCTCGGCAGATCAACGGCATCCGTGCACGAGCTGGCTGCGCGCAAGGCGACCCTGATCGGCAGTTATGGGCGAAGCCTCGAAACCACGGAGGGGTTGGCGGGGCAGGTCGCAAGGTTGGCAATCTACGGGATCGATCTGCAGCAGATCGATCAGTACATCGAGCAGGTGCAGGCGGTGACACCGGGACAGATCGAAGCCTATGCGCATCGGCATCTGGATGCCGAGGGCAGTAAAGTGGTGGTGGTCGGTGACACCTCCCGATTCGCGGCAACGGTGCGCAAGGCACATCCGAAAGCCGAGGTAGTGGAGGCTGCCGCGTTGGATCTGGACAGCCCGTTGCTGCGGATGCCGACCCGTGGCGGGCTCCCGACGGACTGACCACCTCACGACTGGAGCGGCAAGAACCCGGCATGATCCGGGGCTCTTGCATGGTGAATCGACAAGGCAAGTCGTGGGTTGCGGAAATTCATCTGTTCTCGACGTCGGCATTTAATACACTACGTGGTGCATTAAAGATTCCCGTCCACCTCCGGCCTCCATGAATATCTTCCCTACCCTGACGCGCGGGCTGTTGGTGCTCGCCCCTGCCCTGATGGTATTTCCGGCTGTCGCTGCCCGTCTGGAAATTCAGCTGGGACGCAGCTATATGGACCGTCACGCAGCCAACGTGATATTCGCTGAAGGCGTATTGGGCACACACCGTCTCGGCGACAGCCGTCTGAGCTGGTCACCCGATCTGTCGGCAGGGTGGATCGGCGGCCGCGATCTCGCGACGTATCAGCATGCCCGTTATGGTACGGCGGCGCCGGTGTGGCTGGTCGCTGCCGGCATCCGTCTACATGCCGGCGATCGCGGTGACGGGTACCGGCGGTTCTTCTTCAGCTTTCAGCCGGCGCTGCACCGCGGTCGCACACAGACACTGAGCAGCTGCTACGAGTTCGTCAGTACGCTGGGGTGGCAGGGGCGACGCGTCAGCGTGCAGGTCAGGCATATCTCCAACGGCGGTCTGCACGACCCCAATCGCGGCGAGACCATGGCTCTGCTGGGCATCGCTTTCGATCCGTAGCGTGCTGCTTCTTGCCGCTGCAGACAAAATCAACGGGTACTGGCTGCGGACCTGCTTAGGGGTATTTCTGGCCAGTTGCTGCTCGCGCCGCCGATCGCATCGGTTACCCCATACCCCCCAATCCGGCGTAGGGCCGAGGGTTTCGGCAGAGCGTCAGAACTTGAACATTCCCCAGACACCCCATTCGTTGGATTTGCGCCGTACCGTACCGGTATTGATCACTTCATGCTTGCCCGCCAATGCCAGACGCATATACCGGTTCGGTATCCATTCCACGCCGAGCTGGCTATATCGATCGCTACGCGAGGGGGCAAGGAGCAGGCTTGGCCGCGACCGGTCATAGCGTCCGAAGATCGCCACCTTCGGCAGCACGCGGTAACTGGCCCAGGACGACCAGCCGCTTGCGGCATCAGGCAGTAAGGCGGTCACCCGCGTCCAGTTGCTGGCATGGAAATACTGTGCGCCAAACCTGACGCGGCCGTTGACGTAGGCGGCCAGCGCGTTCCAGCGTTCGGCCGTGTGGCGATGGGGCGCGCCATTGATGTCCTGTGCTCGAGTACCGCGATAGCCGCCGATACCTAGCACACTGTGTGGGCTCGGTTGCCAGGCTAGCCGGGCTTCGACATCGACATCATGGCCGGTACGCGGATGTTTGAATCCCGCGCCGGTGACCGCGGATACGGCGTAGCTGATGCGGCCCAGGCCGCCCACTGCATGCACGCCCCAGTCCGCGGCCGATCCCACTTTCATACGGGTCAACAGCTCCTTGTCGATGTAGCGGTAGCCGCCCCACACATTGGCAAACTCGGCCCACGGTGTCGGCGCGCTGCCGAAGCGCAAGGCCAGTCGTCGCCCGAACGTCCTTTGGATATAGGCGTATTTGACCCACAAATCGGTCGGGTCCTGCTGCCTCAACCAGTTGATGTCGGTAGTGACTCTCGCGGACCATTGCGAGTCAAAACGATGATGAACATCGATGTAAAAGCGCTGCAAATCAACACCCAGTCCTTCGTCCTTGGTTTGGGCGCCGGTGCGTTGAAGGTCGCTGGCGTTGACGAACAGCGTGGTGGAAACCTGCGTCTGGCCTGGTGCCGGAGAGGCGGCGACGGGCAGAACTGCAGGCAATAGGAGGACCGCCACGGCAGTGCCGAGGCATGCGCGGAGAGAAGTCATGATTTTTTGCCTATTGGTGCGTGAAACGGGGTTTCCGCTGTGGGTAGCCCCTACTTAGTAACGTGCATCCTTCGGTTTTTTCTGATTTTTCCAGTCATTGATCTTTCCTGGAAAATCCGGACGCGGTTGGTGGGTGAAGTATTGGGCGACGTCGACTGCATCCTGGTCGGTCAACACGCCACCTTGCCCCAATGGCTTGTTGCGCCCGGCAGCGAGCGGCATGTTGTATTTGATAAATGCCGCGGCCTTGTAAGTGCGCGCCATGCCGGCGCCGATGTTGTACGAATCATTGCCCCACAGCGGTGGGAAGATATAGTCACCGAACTGATCCTTCATGCCTTCGCCCGAGTCGCCGTGACAGGAGGCACATTGCTCGCCGTAGATCTGCTTGCCGCGGACCGGATCGGGTACCAGGCTGGTATCGATTTTTCCGGCGTTGACCACGTCCACTTTGTCGCCAGTGGGAACGCCCTGGGCCAGCCATTTCATGTACGCCTTCATGGCAAGCATTTCGCGGGAATCTGGGGCCAGCGGCACGCCGTTCATCGAGCGCTGAAAGCACCCATTGATGCGTTCGGTAAGTGAGACTTTGCGTCCCGCACGCGATTTGAATGTCGGATAGGTGTTGTAGGCGTTGATGTACGGACCGGCTGCACCGAGCTTGCCTTCAGCGAGGTGGCAACTGTTGCAGTTGAGCCCGTCGCCCACGTGGGTTGGCAGGAGGCGCGCAGTCTCGTTGAGCAGACGTTTCCCGTAAAGAATCTCCTTGCCATCCGGCAGGGCGGCGATCTGGCTGTCGCTGGGGATCCGATAGCTGCCCACCACAGTGCCTTGGCTATCTTTTACCTTCAGTGCCGGTGTTGGTGGGGCATCGTCGGGCGTATGTCGCGCGTGGACGACGGCCAGCGTTGCCATGCTCGCGAGAATGGCTGTGGCGAGGACGGACAAAGTGATTCGGGATGACTTAGTCATTGTGAGCTTCCGGTACGTAGTTCAGGGGTTCGTGGTCAATCAGCTGCCGCATGCGTGCAACATCGCGCGCCTTGACCTGTGATCCGCGGTTTCCCCATCCATTGCGTATAAAATTGAGGATATCGGCGATATCCCGGTTCTTTAGCTGCTTGAATCCCGGCATCACGAAGGCCATCCGATCGTGCGGCGTTTTGGCCATTCCTCCCCCTGCGAGGGTGACTTGAATGAGTGAGCTGGGATCTTCGGCCGACACGATCGAATTGCCGGCAAGTGCAGGAAATACCCTAGGGGCGCCGCGGCCATCGAGACGATGGCATTCCGAGCAGTGTTCCACGTACTCGGTCGCGCCCGATGCACGGTAGTCACCCGCCCGGAGTTTTGCCGTGGTGGTATCCACGCCCAGTATCGGGTGGGGTGATTGACCGTCGCGCGCCGGCAGTTGCTTGAGGTAGTGAGCAATGGCTTGCAGGTCAGCGTCGCTGAGGTGCTGTGTGCTGTGAGATATCACTTCCGCCATACTGCCGAACGCTGCGGTGCGGTCAGTCCGCCCTGTCGCCAGGAAATCGACAATTTCATGGTCGCTCCAGCCCGCCAGGCCCAAGCCCTCGTTACGCAGATCCTTGGCATACCATCCCTCCAGCGCAGACCCCGAAAGGTAGACCCCGCTGCTGGTGTCATGCAGTGCTTTTTCCTGGAAAGCAATTCCACGTGGCGTGTGGCATGCGCCGCAGTGTTCGAGGCCTTCAACCAGATAGGCGCCACGCTGGACCTCTGGGCTCTGTGCCTTGTTGGGCACGAACGCTCTGGGGCGCGCATACATCAATTGCCATAGCGCCATGGGCCAGCGCATGCTCAGAGGCCATGGCATGGTGGTGGGTTTGTTACGCTGCTCTACGGGTTTGATCGATGACATGAAATAGGCATACAGCGCCTTGACGTCCTGATCTCGGACTACCGCATAGGAGACATAGGGCATCGCCGGGTACAGCGCGGCGCCGTCCGGCCTCACCCCGCGGCGTACCGCCCGCTCGAAGTCGCCGTAGGAGTAGTTGCCGATACCGGTCTTCTTGTCGGGCGTGATGTTGGTCGAGTAGATCGTCCCCATCGGCGTTTGCATCGCCAGTCCCCCTGCGAACGGACGTCCGTGCGGGGCGGTGTGGCAAGCGGCACAATCAGCCGCATAGGCTAGATACGCGCCCTTCTTGATCAAGGCCGGGTTGTGGATGTCGACCACGGCATCGTGCTTTCTCGCGAACCAGTAGGGCGTGGAGATGGCAACAAGAAAAACGATTGCCAGCAACGCGAGGCTTGCAAGGAGAACAACTTTGAGCTTTTGCATTTTTCCGGTACCGCGACGAGTGGTTTGGGGTTGGACCCTAGTCTAGGGTGCCGAGCAAACCCGGTCGTTGACGCCAATCAAGCGCGGGACCCGATGGTCACCGGATGACCTGACCTCAGGAAGACGAAATCGCTGTGCCTCTGGCGCAAGCACCGCAACGCCTGATGCCGAAAAAGGATCCGCCTCACGGTATAAGAATCACCCGATGGGGTGGGAGAGCTCCGGGGTGGCAAAGCGATGACGATCTGGGTCGCTGGGTGGATTGAACCTTGCCAATTGCTACTTGGGGTGGCCGCTCATTTCCTCGGTCCCGCCTCAGTGGCCGCCTGCCGCGGGGCCGGCCTTGGCCGCGAACGGTGGCTTGGCCAGCCAGATAACTGCGACCAGGCCAATGAAGATCCAGCCCAGTACATGGAACAATTCGTTGAAGGAGATCTGGAAACTCTGCTGGGTAATCATGTCGTTGATGACGCTGGCGCCGCGCGCCTTGTCGCCATCCCCGAGCTGCTGCATCGCGGTTCGTGAAATCGGGTTGTATGGGTTGATATGTTCGGCCAGCTGGGCATGGTGGCTTACCGCGCCCCGGGTCCACATCAGGGTGGTAATCGAGGCGGCGAAACTGCCGCCGAGGGTACGCAGAAAGGTGGCCAGGCCTGAACCGGAGGCGATTTCGTTCTGCTGCAGGTCGGACAGCAGAATGGTCAGCACCGGCATGAAGAACAGGGCCACGCCAAGCCCCTGCCACAGTTGCACGATCGCCACGTGGTAGAAGTCGATGCCCAGATAGAAGTCCGAGCGCATGAAACAGGTCACGCCCATCACCACGAAGGCGAGGGAGGCGATGTAACGAAGGTCCACACGCGGCGCATACTTGCCGACGAAGAAGGTCAGCAATACCGGAATCACACCAAGCGGCGCGGTGGCATAACCCGCCCAGGTCGAGGTATAGCCCAGATTCTGCTGCAGCCACAGTGGTACCAGAAGGCCGATCGAGAAGAACGCGGCATACGCCAGCACCAGCGCCAGGGTGCCGGCGGTGAAGTTGCGATGGCGAAACAGTCGCAGGTCGACAATCGGATCCTTGTCGGTCAACTCCCAGATCAGGAAGACTGCCAGCGAGATCGCCGAGACGATGCTGGCGATGATGATGAAGGTGGAGTGGAACCAGTCCGCATCGTTGCCCTTGTCCAGTACCACCTGCAGCAGTCCAACGCCAATGATCAGGGTAATCAGGCCGACATAGTCCACCTTCGGTCGCTCCAGCTTCTCGACCTTGGCGCGCAACTGGTTGGCCACCACCATACTGGCGAAAATGCCGATCGGCACGTTGATGAAGAAAATCCAAGGCCAGGAATAGTTATCGGTGATCAGGCCGCCGAGGATCGGCCCCGCGATCGGCGCCACCACCGTTACCATCGCCAGCAAAGCCAGCGCCATGCCGCGCTTGGCCGGGGGATATACGCCGATCAGCAGGCTCTGGGTGATCGGGTACATCGGCCCGGCCACCGCGCCTTGCACGGCCCGGAACAGCAGCAGCATCCCCATGCTTTCGGAAACACCGCACATGAATGAGGTCAGGGCAAACAGCAAGGTACACGACACGAACAGCTTCACTTCGCCGAAGCGCCGACTCAGAAAGCCGGTCAGCGGCAGCGAGATCGCCATGCTTACGGCGAACGAGGTGATCACCCAGGTGCTCTGGTCGTTGCTGACGCCGAGATTGCCGGCAATCGTCGGCAGCGAGACGTTGGCGATCGTCGTGTCCAGCACCTGCATGAAGGTAGCCAGCGACAGGCCGATCGTGGTCAGCGCGAGATTTGGCGGTCGAAAGTGGGTGGTCATCGGCTTTACGTGGAGGAGGTGCTATGTCAGCTGGTGTGCGAGGGCCTGCGTTGCAGGGTGACCGCCGTCGTCGCGTCCTGGCGACGCCGCCGCGAGCTCATCGGGATTTGCCGCCCGCCATGTTGGCGTGGATGGTCTGTTCGATCAGCTGATCCGCCTTGGCCAACTGCTGCCGGTAGACATCGGTGCTTAGCACCGGTTTTGATGGGGGCTTCTGGGCTAGCATCGGGCCGCTCTGATCGTGCAGGTTCACCTCCACGTTCAGCGACATGCCGATACGCAGCGGATGCTTCTGCAGTTGCGCCGGATCGGTGAATACCACGCGTACCGGGATGCGCTGCACGATCTTGATCCAGTTGCCGGTAGCATTCTGTGCCGGCAACAACGAGAACGCGCTACCCGTGCCCACGCCAAGACTCGCTATCTCACCCTTGTAGGTCACTGCACTGCCATACACATCGGAGTCGATCTGCACCGGCTGGCCGATCCGCATATGGGTGAGCTGAGTCTCCTTGAAGTTGGCGTCTACCCACACCTGTTGCAGGGGCACCACGGCCATCAATGCGCTTCCGGGCGTCACGCTCTGACCCAGCTGTACCGAGCGCATCGCGACATATCCACTGACCGGTGCCAGCAAGGTAGTGCGTATATCGTTGAGGTAGGCCGCGCGAAGGCGGGCGGCGGCGGCCTGCACGTCCGGGTGTGAGGCGACGACCGTGTCGTCGACCAGTACCTTGCCGGTTTCAAGTTGCTGCTGTCCGGTGGTCAACGCGCTTTCCGCCGTGGCCAAGGTATCAGCCGCATGGGCCAGCTCCTCGGCCGAAATCGCGCCCGACTTGGCCAGCGCCACACGCCGCCGATAGTCCGCACGGGCCCGTGCCACAGCCACCTTGCGCGCCGCCACGAGCGCGCGTGCGCCGCTGACGTTGCTGTACAGGCCGCGCACCTTGCGTACGGTGTTGGCGAGATTGGCCTTGGCCTCGGCCAGCGCGACGTCGGCGTTGGCCTGGTCGAGCTTGACCAACACATCGCCCTTTTTCACCAGGTCGCCATCGTCGGCACCAATGCTGATTACGGTGCCGGCGATCTGCGGCGTGATCTGCACCACGTTGCCGCCGACGTAGGCATCATCCGTGCTTGCATACCAACGGCCATCGAGGAAATACCAGAATCCCCAGCCGATGGCAGCGACTACCACCACCACGCCGAGCAGGCGTAACAGAAGGCCGCGCGAACTCTTGCGCGGCGTCGAAGCGGCGACCTTGTCGGTCGTGCTGTTGCTTGATTCAACAGCGGGCTGGCTGGACATGGGGTTGCCTCAGGAATGTGTGGAGGTGGAAGACGGCGTCGTGGGAGCGGCGGGCATCGCGTGTGGCTGGAAACCGCCGCCGAGTGCCTCGATCAACTGCACCGAAAGATCAACTTGCCGGGCTTGCAGCGTGGCCATGCCGCGTTCGGCGGCGAGCAATTGCTGGCGCACGACCAGGGCTTGCAGGTAGCTGCCGATGCCGGCCTCGTAGCGTTGCCGCGCCAGCTTCCAAGCCAGCCGGGCAGCGTGTTGCGCCTGCCGCTGGGCATGCATCTGCTGCTGCAACGACTGCGCTGCCGACAGTTCATCGGCTACCTGATTGAGAGCGTTGATCAAGGTGCGGTTGTACTGGGCCACGGCAAGATCGTAGGCCGCATCCTTGCCGGCGAGATTGGCGCGCAGGCGCCCGCCGTCGAAGATCGGCAGACTGAGCGATGGGCCGAATTGATAGAACCGTGCCGGCAGTTCGAACAGGTTGTGGCCACCCATGGTCAGCAAGCCGGCGAGGGCTCCAATGCTGAGATTGGGCATGAACGCGGTCTTGGCCACCTTGATCTGCCGGCTAGCTGCCTCGACCCGCCAGCGTGCGGCAACCAGATCGGCTCGGTGGCCGATCAGTCCCGCCGGCAGGTTCGTCGGTACCGCCAGCCGGTCCGGTTTCAACACAGTCGGCCGGCTGATCTCGCGGCCGCGATCCGGACCCTTGCCCAGCAGCACCGAAAGCGCTGAGCGCGCTGCATCGATCGCGCGGGTGGCGACCGCCAGCTGCTGGGCGGCGGTGGCGACCTCGGCATTGCCCTGCTGCAACTGGATCTGACTGTCGATTCCGGCCGTGACCCGTTGCCGGGTCAATGCACGGGCATTCCGCGCCCGCTGCAATTCGGCCTTGGCAAGGTCTTGCTGGGTAAACGCGTAGCCAAGCTGGGCGTAGGCGCGGGCCACATTGCCGGACAGCTCGATACGCGCCGCTCGTGCTTCGACCTCGGTGGCGCGCGCCTCACCCAGGGCTGCTTCCCACGCGGCCCGCTTGCCGCCCCATAGATCGGGACTCCAGCTGAAGCGGGCATAGCCGTATTTGGCCCAGGCGAAGTGGCCGCCACCGGCCGCCGAGGGCAGTAGGGTCGTCGGCAAACGAGCGCCGGAGATGCTGGCACCGGCACTGAGTTCAGGTTTGCGCGCGGCCTCGGCCAGCCTAGCCACCGCCTGCGCTTCACGTGCCCGCGCGTTGGCGATACCGAGTCCGGGGTTATGGTGCAAGGCTTCGCTCATCAGCGCATCGAGCTGGGGGTCGCCGAGGCCTTTCCACCAGTCATCCGCGGGCCAGCCGGCGGGCGTTAGGTCGAGGCCGGCGAGACTGTGACCGGAGGCCAAAGCCGACGGTGCGATCATGGTGTTGTGAGGATGCAGCCCAGCGCTGCTGGCGCAACCGGCCAGCGTGAAGGTAAATACCGTAGCTGCCGCAAAAATATGCAGACGCATGATCAGAAGTCCGGGAAAGGTCAGTGCTTGTCGCGAAGCGCGCGCAGCACGCGCTCCAGGTAGTCGTGCAGGTGGGTTCTTTCGGTTTCGCTCAGCGAACGTTGCGCGGCATCGAGAACGCGGTTGCTGCAGGCGAAGGCGGTGCCCTGCCACATGGCGCTACCCGCTGCGGTCAGTTCGATCCGCAGCGCACGTCGATCCTGCTCGTGGGGACAGCGGCGTAGATAGCCCTTGCGTTCGAGTTGATCGAGCTGGCGCGTCATCGCGCCACCGTCCAGCTCCACGGCCCGGGCCAGCTCGGTGGCCGAAAGCGGACCCAGCTGCTGGGCCTTTTTCAGGATCAAATACTGCGTGTAGCTGAGATCGAGGCCTTGCCGGGCAAATTCCGCTTCCAGCGCCCGCACCAGTTCAGTGCGCACCATCCCCAGCAACATGCCAAGGCTGATCGGTGATGACGGGGTGCTCTCGACGACGCTGGATGAGCAGGGCGGTTGTTTCATGCCGGCCATTCTATTGCTCAAACTATAATTGTCAAGGCAATTATATCCTGATCCTTTATTGCTGGACCAAATTTAGCAGGGGTAACGCCTTGGATCCTTGGGGCGGCGATGAAAAGTGGCTCTGTGGCAAGGTCGCTGAGGGCCCTGGTAGTGCCGAAAGGGCCTGTATTGGATTTATCGTCACGCCTTTCATACATAAAGACAGCTTATCGTAGCAATCACAAAATCGTCATGGATTCGCGACTTTCATCGGCCTAGCATCGGTTCATCGAAGAGTTGCTTTCACATTCCACACGCTGAGAGGTCGCCATGATCCGCCCCCTGATCCCCATCCTGCTGGCGCTAACCCTATTACCCGCTATGGCCACCGCTGCCGCCACCGATAAATTCTGGGTCACCCCGACCATTCATGGGGCAGGGACCATCCATAAACTCCCCGACGCGGCCTACCAGCCGGACGCCAAGGCGACGTACAAGGTTGTGTTCGCCCTGAGCAAGGCCGCCGCCAAGCCCGATCAGGTCAATCCGGGCCTCGAGCATGTCGCCCGGGCCGTCAATTTGTATGTCAACGCGGGCGTTCCGCTGAAGCATTTGCACTTTGTTGCGGTCGCCGCCGGCGGCGCGACCTCGATCGCGTTGGACAATGTCCACTATCAAAAAGCGTACGGGGTACCCAATCCCAACTTGCCGGTGATCGAACAACTCCGTAAGGCTGGTATTGATGTAGCAGTGTGCGGTCAGGCGATGGCCGAGCATCACTATGAATATTCCTGGAAGGACTCTCATGTCACGTTGGCGTTGTCAGCGCTGACCACAATCACCGTTCTGCAGCACAAGGGCTATGCCCTGGTGCCAATGTGAGCGTTCTGGCTAAGGGGAGTCAATAACATGTCGATGGCACGATTTCGTCCTCTCTGGCTGGGTATCACGCTAATGACCGTGACAGTGGCAACGGCGGCGGCTACCGCTACCGCCAAACCCGACTATCTGCCGCCATGGAACCCGCCGCCGAGCGGCGGTGTGCACTTCAGCGCACCGCCGGTCGACGCGATCGCCGATTTGCATGGCGATGTGGTCGATCCCCAGCTCACGGTGTTCTTCGCTGGCAACCAGTTCATGGTGGTGCATGACCTGATCGCCGCGTTCCGCCTGGCCCACCCCAAATATCGGCGAATTTTCGTCGAGACCCTGCCACCAGGCATTCTGGCCAAGCAGATCGAAACCGGCTCGCTGGTCATGGGCAACTTGAAGATTGCCCTCAAGCCTGACGTGTTCACGGCTGGCAAAGCTTCCATCGCCGAGCACCAGAAACAGCACCAATGGTTTGCCGACACCCTCGACTATGCTCGAAATCCCCTGGCCATCATGGTCGCCAAAGGCAATCCCAAGGCCATCAAGGGGCTTGCCGATCTTGGTCGGGCGGATGTGCGGGTCAGCATGCCCAATCCGAAGTGGGAAGGTATTGCGCGGCAGATCGAGGCCAGTTACCGCAAGGCCGGCGGGCAGGCGCTGGAGACCATGATTATGAAGACCAAGGTCGCCAACGGCACGACTTTCCTCACCCATATCCACCACCGCCAATCGCCTTTGCGGGTGCTTCAGGGGCAGTCGGATGCGGCGCCGGTATGGTCGACCGAGGCGTATTTCCAGGAACACATCCTGCATCATCCGATCACCACGATAGCCATTCCGGCCGACCAGAACAGCACCGCCACCTATACGGCGGCGCGCATGAAAGATGCCCCACATGCACAGGCGGCCAAGGATTTCATCACCTTCCTCGGCAGCTCGACGGCGCAATCGATCTATCGAAAATATGGTTTTCAGCCCGTTGATTGAGGATAGCGGACAATGAGGCCGCGTGGAATCTCCTGGCTGCTGCGAGGCAGTCTGCTGGCATGGCTGTTGCCGGCCGGCGTGGCCCTGGCAAGTCCCCCTGATGCGGCACAAATCGTGCGGCAAGGTAATGGTCACGGCGCGCCAGCTTGCCAGTCGTGCCATGGTCTTTCCGGGGGTGGCCAGGCTGCCGCAGGTTTTCCCCGTCTGGCGGGTCTCAATGTCGCTTATTTGCATCGGCAGCTGGACGACTTCGCCAACGGCTCCCGTGCCAACCCGGTGATGACGCCGATCGCGACCGCGCTCAAACCGGGAGAACGCAAGGCGCTGGCGGACTACTACGGCCAATTGCCGATTCCGTCGGCATTAGCCCATCCGTCCACGTCGATGCCCTCGGCGGACAGTGCCGGGGCGGTATTGGCGACCCGCGGCCGTTGGTATGAAAAAATCCCGGCATGCGTCGCCTGCCATGGTCCGGGCGGGATCGGTGTGGGTGCCAATTTTCCCCCGTTGGCTGGCCAATCGGCCACCTACATTGCCGCGCAGCTCAAGGCTTGGAAGCAGGGTTCGCGGCACAATGATCCGCTGCAGCTGATGCAACATATCAGCCAGGCGCTCAGCGACCAGGACATCCGCGAGGTGTCGGCGTGGTTCGCGGCGCAACCACTGACCGGTGGGGGAAAGACTCCATGAAGCGATGGCATGCGCTGCTTTGCCCCCTGCTGCTTGCGCTGGCGGCGTGTTCAGGCAAATCCGAGGGCGCAGCGCAGCCGCCGCCCCGGTCGGAAACAGCGTCGAGGGCCTCTACGTCGCCGCCGGTCGCGGCGGTGCCGCAGCACTCCAACACCGGTACCCACGTGTTTTCCCCACCGCCACGGTCGGCGATGCCGTCAGGCCCCTTTGGCGCGGCGGTACGTCAGGGGCAGGCGATCTTTACCGATACCGGCAGGTACGCCAAGGCCTACGTGGGCAATGGCCTGACTTGCAGCAACTGCCACCTCGATGGCGGGCGCCTGGCCAACTCGGCGCCGCTGTGGGGTGCCTATGTCAGATACCCGCAGTACCGGAGCAAGAACAAGCAGGTGAACAACTTCGGCGAGCGTATCCAGGGCTGCTTCCTTTACAGCATGAACGGCAAGGCGCCCCCGCTGGACAGCAAGACGATGGTCGCGCTGGAAAGCTATGCCTACTGGCTGTCGAAGGGCGCGCCAACCGGTGCGAAGCTGGTTGGCGCAGGCTACCCCAAGCAGGGCTTCAAGCCCCCTCGACCGCCCGATTACGCGCGCGGCAAAGCAGTATATGTACGCGACTGCGCGCTTTGCCATGGTGCCCAAGGTCAGGGACAGAAAGCTGCCGGCCGCTACGTGTTTCCGCCGCTGTGGGGAGCGGATTCGTTCAACTGGGGTGCTGGCATGCACGAGCTGAACAATGCGGCGGCCTTCATCAAGGCCAATATGCCGCTGAGTCGTGGGGATACGTTGAACGATCAGGACGCATGGGACGTGGCGATGTACATGGACGCCCATGAGCGACCCCAGGATCCGCGCTTTCGCGGCAATCTGTCCGCAACCCGCAAGCAATATCACAATACGCCGATGTCGTTATACGGCACGGTGGTCAATGGACATCTGCTCGGCTCCCAGCCATCGCGAAAATAGTCAGCCGCTCCGGTACCCGGGATCGCCGCGTACATAGGGATTCCGCCTCGGCGCCAGCGGCGACTTCACGCGCTGCTTCGGCAGCGTCCCGCCCTGTATGTCATCCTCTTGTTCCTTTTTTGGACGGGTCGCCCCGTCACCACTGCCGGAGATCACCTTGAAACCATGGCTTATTCTTCTCGCGCTGCTGTTTGCCACGAGTGTTTGTGCAAAAGATTATCCGGCGCCTATCCAGGCGCTTGCTAGCAAGGGCATCACGATCAAAGGGCAGCTGAAGGCACCCCAGGGCATCAGCGGTTACGTGGGTGAATATCACGGACGTCCGATGCCGATATACCTGTTGCCTGACGGCAAGCATGTGGTGATCGGGACCTTGTTCGACGATACCGGCAATGACCTTACACAAGCGCCGCTGCAGGAGGCCACCACCCCAGTACTGGATGCCTCCACCTGGACAAAGTTGGGCAAGGCCAGCTGGGTCGCCGAGGGCGCCACCAAGCCCAAGCGTATCGTTTACGTGATTACCGACACCGAGTGCCCGTATTGCCACAAGCTATGGTTGGCGACGCAACCGTTGCTGGCCGGCGGTGATGTGCAGGTACGTCATATTGTGGTGGCGGTGATTTCGCCGAACAGTCTTGGGCGTGCCGCGGCGATCTTTGACGCGAAAGATCCGCAAGCGGCGCTGCACCGGCATGAGGTCAATTTCGGTCATAGCCCGATTCAGCCTGAACACCCGGTCACGCCCGCAACCGGCAAGCGCATCGAAGCGAATAACGCGCTGATGCAGAGCCTTGGTGTCAGTGGAACACCTGCCACTTTCTATAAGGATGCCAAGGGCAAGATCCGTCAGATCGACGGCATGATGCCGAGCGAGAAGATCAAGGCGATTTTCGGTAGTTGAGACAGCCGTGACGGGAGGCGGACGAGAATCGTGCGGTTTGCTTGTAGTCATCGCCGGGAGGTCATACATTCACATTCTCGAATACGAGAAATAATGCATATGAATCCCTTTCTCATTGCCACTTTTGGCGGCATCCTGATTGGTCTTTCCGCGATCCTGTTAATGGCGGCGTTGGGGAGCATTGCCGGCGTCAGCGGTATTGTCGGGAGCCTGATCAGCGGTAGTGCGAGCGGGTGGGACTGGCGAGTGGCTTTCGTGTCGGGGCTGGTGGCGGGCCCCGCCCTGCTCTGGCTGCTGTTCGGGGAAAGTGGTATCGGTGCTCCCCAGGTCGGGCTGCCGTGGATGGCATTGGCCGGTCTGCTGGTGGGCGTGGGCACCGGCATTGGCGGCGGTTGCACCAGTGGCCACGGCGTTTGTGGTGTGGCGAGACTGTCCCGGCGCTCACTGCTGGCCACCGCGGTTTTCATGGCTTCCGGCATTGTTGCGGTGTATGTGATACGTCACCTGCTGGGAGGCCTGTGACATGAGGGTCGTAACCGCCCTCCTTTCCGGTCTGTTGTTTGGCCTGGGGCTCAGTATCGGCGGAATGACCCAACCCGCCGTGGTACTGGATTTTCTGGATATTTTCGGCCACTGGGATCCCCGCCTGGCCTTCGTCATGGGTGGCGCGGTAGTAACTACCGCCATCGGCTACCGCCTGGTCCTGCGACGTCCCCAGCCACTGTTCGAAGATTGTTTCAGGGTGCCTTCGTTGCGTCATTTTGACGGTCGGTTGATCGGGGGCGCGACATTATTCGGCTTGGGTTGGGGCATGGCCGGATACTGCCCTGGTCCGGCCCTGGCGTCGGTCGGTGGCGGTGCGCTCTCGGTAGCGGTGCTGCTGGCCACCATGATCCTGGGCTGGTGGCTGGCCGCAAGGTTGTTGCCACCGAGCCGCAACTAGCGCGAATGGAGACCACCGACCTCAGGAGCACAGCATGAAACGTCCCGAAGTGAATGCATTTTTCGACGAAGCCACCAATACGTTCAGTTATGTCGCATGGGATCCGGCGAGCCTGAAGGCAGCCGTACTCGATACCGTACTGGACTACGATGCCGCCTCGGGGCGTACCGGCCACGCCACCGCCGACAAGGTGATTGCCTTTGTGCGCGAGCGCGGCCTCGCCGTCGACTGGGTGATCGACACTCATGTTCATGCCGATCATCTGTCGGCGGCGCCCTACGTGCAGTCGCAGCTTGGCGGCAAGCTAGGCATCGGCGAACATATTCGCACGGTACAGGAGACCTTCGGACAGCTGTTCAACGCCGGCACGGAATTTTGCCGTGATGGCAGCCAGTTCGACCACTTGTTCAAGGACGGCGAGCGTTACATGGTAGGGGAGATAGAGGCCGTGGCCATCCATACCCCCGGTCATACGCCTGCCTGCATGACCCACCTGATCGGTGATGCGGCCTTCGTCGGCGATACCTTGTTCATGCCCGATTACGGGACCGCCCGCTGTGACTTCCCCGGGGGCGATGCGCATGTGCTGTACCGCTCGATCCAGAAGCTCTTCGCGCTGCCGGACGCTACCCGTATCTTCCTGTGCCACGACTACAAGGCGGACGGTCGTGACTTCTTTGCCAATGAAACCACCGTGGCGGCCCAGCGCGCAGAAAATCTGCACGTACATCAAGGTATCAGTGAGGACGACTTCGTGCGGATGCGCACCGAGCGCGATGCCACCTTGTCGATGCCGAAACTCATCCTGCCTTCGGTACAGGTCAACATGCGTGCAGGACATTTTCCGGCAGCCGAAAGCAACGGTGTTCAGTACTTAAAAATCCCGCTCAATGCACTGTGACCGATGCGGGGGGATGCCGCCCTACCGTCGCCGATACGAGCCCGACCAAAGGTAGACAAGACATGCAGACGAAGCGCCTTACCGACTCTCTCAGCGTGGCCGGCCAGATCGTTCCTGCCGATATCGTCATCCTCGCCTCGCAAGGTTTTCGTAGCGTGATCAACAATCGGCCCGATGGCGAGGCTGCCGATCAGCCGGCCGGTGAGTCGCTGGCTTCGGCCGCTCGCCAGGCCGGGCTTGACTATCGACACATTCCCATCATTCCCGGTCAGCTGCAGGACCGCCAGGTCACGGTCTTCACCGAGGCACTCGCGCAGATGCCAGGGCCGGTCCTCGCATTTTGTCGCACCGGCACACGATCAACTACGTTGTGGGCTCTTGGCGCCGTTCACTCGGGCAAATGCGGGGTGGAGAACGTGCTGAAAACGGCGGCGCTGGCGGGTTATGACCTGGCCTCCATCAAGCCACGCCTGATCCAACTGGCAAGCTCCTCGAAATCTGGCGCGAAAGGGCCGGCGTGAAGACCCGGTATCGGTACGTTTCATCGTTTGCCACTGCAGACCTGGGGTGCTGGTGAGCGTGCGCGCCCGTCCAGCCGTCTGCCGTCCCTCGGTGGTGGCAGGATCGCACTCGAACGTGCCCGTTGATGCCATGCATCGCAATGCCGATGAGGCAATTACGGTACTCAAGGCCATGGCCAGTCACAACCGTTTGCTGTTGCTCTGTCAGTTGTCGGGGCGGGAATGTTCGGTGGGCGAGCTTGCGCATGTGCTGGATCTGCCGCAAAGCGTGGTCTCGCAACATCTTTCCTTGTTGCGTCGTGACGGTGTGGTGAGCGCGCGGCGGAACGCCCAGTCAATCTTCTATCGCATCAGCGATACACGTGTGCAGGTACTGATAAGCACGATGTTCGCGCTGTTCTGTGCCGACCAATAAAACACGCTTTCTTGCAATCCTCAGGGAACCATCCATGACACACCTTTTTTCCATGCAGGCATTGTTGGCCATCCTCTGCGGTTCTCTGGTCGGCTTTTCGCTGGCATTGATTGGTAGCGGCGGGTCGATTCTTGCTGTGCCATTGTTGCTGTACGTGGTCGGCATCCACGACCCGCATCTGGTGATCGGCACCAGCGCCCTGGCGGTGGCTGTCAACGCCTTTGCCAACCTGATTCCCCATGCGCGTGCGGGCCATGTACGCTGGAAAGTGGCGTTCACCTTTGCCGCCACCGGTATCGTCGGTGCCTACCTCGGCTCAAGCCTGGGCAAAGCCGTCAATGGCCAGCACCTGCTGGTGTTTTTCGCCGTGCTGATGCTGGTGGTTGCCGCGATGATGTTGCGTGGGCGCCGCAGCAACGGACCGGACCGCTACCCGCTACCGAACATGTACCCACGACTGGGCATCACCGGCCTGGGTGCCGGTGGCTTGGCCGGCTTCTTCGGGATTGGCGGTGGCTTTCTGATCGTTCCCGGGCTGATGCTGGCCACCGGCATGGAGATCATCTATGCGATCGGCACCTCGTTGTTTGCGGTCGGTGCGTTTGGTCTGACCGCTGCGGCGAACTATGCCATCTCCGGTTTGATCGACTGGCCCGTCGCCGCCGAATTCATTGGCGGCGGGATCATCGGTGGCTGGCTGGGGGCGTTGGCGGCAAAGCGTTTGGCGAAGACCCGCGGTGTCCTCAACGTGATCTTCGCGATCGTGATCGTGCTGGTGGCGATCCTCATGCTGTACAAGAGTCTGCACACGCTATGGGGCGCCCACTGATACCGGCCCGCGAGTGACTTATGGGCTATGAAAATGTTGGCTGACGGGGCTTATCCTTGAAGCTCCCGCGAGGCGCTGTGCGTCTCAGTCATCAAGGACTCCCCATGCGCAAATTGCCCCTCGTCGCGGCGCTGTCCGCGCTGCTGCTCAGCACTGCAGCCGCAGCCGGCCCCGACAGCAAGGCCGACAAGGCACCACCGTTGAATACCGCCTTGCTGCAGCCGCAGTCATCGGTTACCGACGGTTCGGTTTCGGTCGAAGGCAAGCGCATCGACTACCAAGCGGTGGCCGGCACTCTGGTGCTGCACGGCTCCGGCGACAAGGAGGACGTGCCGCAGGTCAGCATGTTCTATGTCGCCTACTTCAAGAAAGGCGTAGCTGCGGCGAAGCGGCCGATTACTTTCATCTACAACGGTGGTCCCGGCTCGGCGTCGGTGTGGTTGCACATGGGCGCGTTCGGGCCGAAGCGCGTGGTCACGGCTGATCACACCCATACCCCTGCAGCGCCGTATCAGCTGGTCAACAACGACTACAGCCTGCTCGATGCCTCCGACCTCGTGTTCATCGATGCGCCGGGCGCCGGTTTCAGCCGGCTGATCGCCAACGACAAGGACAAGGACAAGCGCGCGGCGCAAATGAAGGCACGGCGCAAGGCGATCTACAGCGTGGACGGCGACGGTCATGCGTTTGCCCGCTTCATCACCCAGTTCATGTCGAAGTACGACCGCTGGAACTCGCCCAAGTACCTGTTCGGTGAAAGCTATGGCACCACCCGTTCGGCGGTGGTGGCCAACATCCTGGAGAACGACGACAGCGTCGATCTCAACGGGGTGATCCTGCTCTCGCAGATTCTCAATTTCGACACCAGCATCGACGGGCCGCAATTCAACCCCGGCATCGACCTGCCCTACGAGCTGGCGCTGCCGACCTACGCTGCCACCGCGTATTACCATCACAAGCTGCCCCAGCAGCCGGCAGCGTTACAGCCGTTCCTGAAAGAAGTGGAACAGTACGCCACCGGACCGTATACCCAGGCGCTGATGGCCGGCTCGCTGCTCGGTGACGCTCAGAAGCAGGCGGTGGCCGAGAAACTGCATCAGTACACCGGCCTGCCGGTGGCCTACTGGGTCAAGGCCGATCTGCGCGTAAGCGGCGGCATGTTCGAGCACGAACTCCTGGGGCAGGCCGGGGATACCACCGGCCGTCTGGACACCCGCTTTTCCGGCCCTTCGATCAATCCGATGGGCGAAAGCTCCGCCTACGATCCGCAGTCCTCGTCGATCAGCTCGGCTTACGTAGCGACGTTCAACAACTACGTGCGCAAACAGCTGAAATTCGGTAAGGGCCAGCGCTACCGGCTGTTCGCCGACATCCACCACTGGGATTTCTCGCACAAGGCGCCCGGTACCCACGGTGAGGCATTGCAGTCCTCCACCAATGTGATGCCCGATCTGGCGATGGCGATGAAGACCAATCCCAATCTCAAGGTCTACGTCAATGGCGGCTACTACGACTTGGCCACGCCGTTCTTCGCCGCTGAATACGAGGACCACCACCTGCCGATTCCGGCCAGCCTCGATAGCAACATCAGCTATGCGTGGTACCCGTCGGGTCACATGGTGTACGCCCACGAACCATCGTTGAAGCAACTGCACGACAATGTGGCGCGTTTCATCGGACAGACCGACAACCTCGCGCACTGAGTCGCGTCGACGACGACCGATTCCGCTACCGCCGTGAACGTAGCGCCCTGACGAACAGGGCCAGCAGCAACAATCCCAGCAGCAGACCGGTACCGGTGCCCCACAGCGCACCGGTCGGTCCATCGAACAGGTAGCCGATACCGAAGCCCAGCGGAAATAGCAGCAAGATTGGCAGGCATCCCATCGTGGTGACCTCAAGCTGGCCGGTCGGCGATCGGATCGCCGAGCGCAGGTATGAGTGCGGTGGCATGGCGCAACAGAGCATGCTTCGCCTGCTGCAGTTCCTCGGCGGACAGCGCGATCAGCGCGATCGGCTTACCGGCGACCAGGGCCGCTATCGGTACGCCGTCGCGGTAAAGCACTCGTGATCCGTTGACCGCAGGCACCTTGTCGCCCGCCAGTACGGTACCGACCAGATTCAGCGGATCACTGCCGCTGACACTTATCAGCCCGCCGTCATCGGCACGCCCGCGTACTGCGCGCAGTGTGGCGATGGCTTCGGGTAGGGCGAACTGCTCGCCGACCAGACCTTCGACAAAGCGGCCGCCGCGAATCTCGCCGCGAGCTTCCAGGCGACGATAGACGCGAGAGAGCTCGCGCCACGAGGGCAGCCAGGGCGCCTCGCGTTCCAGCAATTTCCAGAACACCACGCCATAGCGACGCAACAACACGCGCGCGACGTGTTCGACCGCTTCGGGCTCGATCCCTTCATGCCCCGCGCGAGCGGCGTTCCCATGGCTTGCGAGAGCCGCCTGCCGTAGGGAAGACTCCCGCTCGCTCGATGCCGCAGAGGCCGCGGGTTTCATAGGCTGTCGCGTTGCTGCCAGCGGAGGCCCGGCGGCGAGACGGTTGCTTTTGCGGCTGAGCGCCCAGCGGCCGGCATCCTCGAGGGCGCTGCGTCGGTGGCGTTGCACGCGGCGGTGGCGCCCTGCGTCGCGCCTGGCCGCGGGCAGCAGCAGGGCGCGCAAGCCGGCGAAGCTGTCTGCACTGACCAGTCCGGCGGCGACCAGTTCCCCCAGGGCATCCTCCAGCTCGCTGCGCAACAGGCGGGTGTCCTCCATCAGCTCGTCAAAGAACATCGCGCCACGCGCGTGCAGCGAATCCATCACCGCCTGCGCGCGCGATGAAACGGACATCTCATGATCACCGGAGTCCGCCGCGAGCGACGTCCATACGCCTAGTTCGCGTCGTGCCGTCAGTACGATCGGGGTGCTGCGTACCGGGCCACTGCCACCGCCATTACGCAAGCGTCCCCAGCCGATCCGCCCGGCCCGGCAAAGATCGTCCAGCCAGTGGATCGCATAGTCGCTGACCCGGGCGGGGAGAATTTCGGACTCCCACGCGCCAGCGGCAGCCTCGAAGCCTTCGAGTTGGCTCAGTGTCGTACTCAAGGCATCCGGGCCGCGTTGTCGCGTGGCCGGCGAGACGTGCTGCCAGTCGAGCAGAAAGCGCATCAGCTGACGTCGACTGACCGGTTCGATCTCGCGGCGCAAGCGACCGATAGTGTAGCGGTGGATCCGCGCCAGAAGATGCCGCTCGCACCACTGCATCTCCAGCGCGTCGGCACTGAAGCGGCCCTGCATCACGTAGCCTTCGGACTCCAATCGCGTCAACGCCACGTTGACGTCGTCGGAAGCGACCGCCAGCGACTGCGCCAGGACGGAAACGCTGACCGGGCCGAGTACCCCCAGACGACGACGCACCAGTTCCAGCAAGGCGCCCTCGCGGATCCACGGCTGTGCGATGAATTCGGCGGGGGCCTCGATCGCCGGTTGCATCGGTGCAGCCGGGTGCAGCGCCTGCCAGAGCGGAAGCTGCTCGGCCGAGGTCCAGATCTTGCGAGGCGTCACGGCCAAGGTCCGGTTCGAGCCTGCACCTGCGGTGATACCGCCAACGAGGGTCAACTCGGTCGCCCGTTGAGCGTTCGCCAACACCTGCAATCGTGCATGCCAACCCGCGTTGGCGGCGGCCTCTTCGGCGGTGACGAAGCCCGCCAGGCTCAGCGCCTCGTGCATCTCGTCGGCATCGCGTACCTGCGGCCACGCCTCATGACGTACCGTGTCGATCGCGGCGGGATCGAGCCGGCCGAGGCCATCGACGCTGCCGGCGCCTTCCAGCCCGCGTGCCTGCACCGCCCGCGTACGTCGCTCTTCCAGCGGTGCATCGTCGAGGAAGGCGTAAGGTGCGGCATTCAGCACTTCGGCGGCGAAAGGGCTGGGCGCCGTCAGGTCGCGTGCCACGAGGGTGATCTGTCCGGCTTCCAGCTGGCGCAGGACAGCCAGCCAGCCATCCACGTCCATCGCCTCGCGCAGGCAGTCGTGCAGGGTCTGCTTGACTAGCGGGTGGTCGGGTATCTCGCGCTCACCGACAATGTTTTCCAGGCACGCGACCTGGTCGGGAAACACCGCGGCAAGCAGGTCTTCGCTCTTCATCCGCTGCAACGGCGGCGGGGTTTTCCGGCCGCCGCTGAATCGTGGCAGCGCCAGCGCGGTCACCGCGTTCCAACGCCAGCGCGCGGGGAACAGCGGCGCATCGAGCAAGGCCTGGATCAGCACGTGTTCGGCGCTGCTGGAATGCAGATAACGGGCCACGTCCTCAAGCGGAAAGCTGTGGCTGGTCGACAGCGACAGCACGATCGCGTCCTCGGTAGCCGCGGCCTGCAGCTCGAAGTTGAACTGGCGGCAGAAGCGCTTGCGCAGGGCCAGTCCCCATGCGCGGTTGATGCGGCTTCCCCACGGCGCATGCAGTACCAGCTGGGTGCCGCCGGACTCGTCGAAGAAGCGTTCCAGGACCAGTGTGCGCTGGGTCGGCAGCACGCCGAGAGCGGTTTTAGCGCGGGCAAGATAGTCGACCAGTTGTTGCGCGGCGGCCTCCCCCAGGTCCAGCTGATCGTGCAGCCAGGCGACGACGGCCGGCATGCTACCGCCATCGAGTTGCCGGCAGATCGCCTCGCGCAGACGCGAAACGCCAAACGACAGCGCATCGCTGCGACCCGGCGCCTCGCCCAGCCAGAACGGAATGCTTGGCGGGGCGCCGTGGGCATCCTCCACCCGCAGCCGATCGCGTTCGACGCGCTGAATGCGGTAACTGCTGTTGCCCAGCTGGAAGATGTCGCCGGCTAGGCTCTCGACCGCAAAATCCTCGTTGACGGTGCCGACCAGGATCCCCTGCGGCTCCAGCACCACCTTGTAATCGGCGGTATCGGGGATCGTGCCCCCGCAGGTAAGCGCTACCAGTCGCGCGTTGCGTCGCGCACGCAGCTGACCATGTACGGCATCGCGATGAAGGTAGGCCGCGCGCGGTCCGCGCCCGGTGGCAAAGCCTTCGGCCAGCATCCGTACCACCGCATCGAACTCGGTGCGCTTGAGGTGGCGGTAGGGCTGCGCACGCCTCACCAGCTCGTACAAGGCGTCCTCGCTGGACGCCTGGCAAGCGATCTCGGCAACCATCTGCTGGGCCAGCACGTCGAGTGGCTGTGGCGGCACCCGCAAGCTATCCAGCTCGCCGCGGCGCACACAGTCAAGCAAGGCGCCGCACTCCACCAGGTCGTCCCGGGTGGCGGGAAACAACCGCGCCTTCGGCATGCCATCGATGCTATGGCCGGAACGCCCGGCACGTTGCAGGAAGGCGGCGATGGAACGCGGCGAGCCAAGCTGACAGACCAGATCGACCTCGCCGATGTCGATGCCCAGCTCCAGTGAGGCGGTCGCCACAAGTACCGACAGTTCGCCGCGCTTGAGCCGTTGTTCGGCATCCAACCGTAGCGCTTTCGAAAGGCTGCCGTGGTGCGCGGCCACCGCCAGCTTGCCGAGCCGCTCCGACAAGTGATGTGCAGCACGCTCGGCCATCCGCCTGGTGTTGACGAAAACCAGCGTGGTGCGATGCGTCTGCGCCAGCTGGGCCAGCCGGTCGTAAACCAAGCCCCAGCTGTCATTCGACATCACCGCCTCCAGCGGCACCGGCGGTACCTCGAGCGCCAGATCGCGCGAGCGGGTATGCCCCGTATTTACGACGGTGACGTCGCTTCTCGCGCTCGCTTCCTCTCCCCCGAGGGGAGAGGGGGAAGGAGCGCCGACCAGAAAGTCGGCGATCACCTCGATGGGCTTCTGCGTCGCCGACAGTCCGATGCGCTGCAGGCGCCGCTGGCACAGCGACTCCAGCCGCGCCAGCGACAACGCCAGATGGGAGCCGCGCTTGTTGGCGGCAACGGCGTGAATCTCGTCGACGATTACCGTGCGGATATCGTGCAACATCGCGCGACCGGAGGCCGAGCCCAGCAACACATACAGCGATTCCGGTGTGGTCACCAACATATGCGGCGGCTGCCTGCGCAACAGATTGCGCTCGGTCTGCGGGGTGTCGCCGGTGCGCACCGCGGTACGGATCGCTACATCGGGCAGTCCCAGCGTCGCCAGTTGCGCGCGGATGCCCTGCAGCGGCGTGTCCAGATTGAGGTGGATGTCGTTCGACAGCGCCTTCAGCGGCGAGACATAGAGCACGGTGGTGGCATCCGGCAGGACACCTCCTTGTGCCAAGCCCTCGCGAACCAGCGCGTCGATCGCCGCGAGAAATGCGGTCAGCGTCTTGCCCGAACCGGTCGGCGCCGCTACCAGGGTGTGCTGTCCGGCGCGAATCGCCGGCCACGCCGCCGCCTGCGCCGCGGTGGGCGCGGGGAACGCATGACGAAACCAATCGGCGACGGCCGGATGGAAATCGTTCAGCGGGTCGTAATCCAGAGGCATTACGGAATGCCCGTGTGGTGAGTAACAGGTCACCCGAGCATATATGGGGTGGGCTTCAGCATGCGCAATCTATGTGGTCGACCGCTTTCCGTGGATCGCGCCGCGGCAGCGGTGCGTAGGCAAGCAGAACCGGCGTGCACCTGTCCGCCTGACAGCCTCGTAGGTCACGATGCTCATGGAGGGGGCCGCATCAATCATCTCCCGACAACGCTTTTCCCAGTTTCCACGAAATCCAGGCCTCGGCGAGCGATAGTGGGTTTGTCCGCGCAGAGTGCCGGTGCTTCCGCCCGCGGCCGGCTTGTATGACAATGGCGTGACGCCGATGCCGTCGCCATACGCGCACGCGGCTCACCGTTGCCTTCATCCGGGGAATCTTCCATGTCTGTCGTGTACACGGCGCGCTCCCGCGCGCTTGCTTTTGCCATTTTGTTCGCTCTGGGTACACCCGTCGTCGCCGTGCAGGCGCAGCAGGTCCCCGGTGGAGCGTCCGCCACGACGTCATCCAGGACCACGCAGCTGCAAACGGTGAACGTCACCGCCTCGAAGCGGGTCGAGAACATGCAGAAGGTGCCGATGTCGATGACGGTACTGACCCCGGAGAAACTGGAGGCGTTCGGCCAGGCCGGCGACAGCGTGCTGCAGCTGGCTTCGCGGGCGCCCAGCGTGTATGCCGAAACGTCCTATGGGCGAATTTTTCCGCGCTTCTACATCCGCGGCCTTGGCAACAGCGATTTCGATCTCAATGCCTCGCAACCCGTGTCGATGGTGTACGACGACATCGTGCAGGAAAACCCGATCCTGAAAGGCTTTCCGCTGTTCGACCTGGCCCAGGTCGAAGTGTTGCGTGGTCCGCAGGGCACGCTGTTCGGTCGCAACTCGCCGGCCGGTGTGATCAAGTTCGAGTCGGTTCGACCCAGCCAGGAAACCAGCGGCTACGCGCGGCTGTCCTACGGCTCGCTCGGCACCGCCAATGCCGAGGCGGCACTCGGTGGTGCGCTGGGCCCGCACTGGTCCGGCCGGATCTCGCTGCTGTCGCAGCATCGCGACAACTGGATCGACAACACCTTCAGCGGCCAGGCCAATGCGCTCGGGGGTTACAACGATCGCGCGCTGCGATTGCAGGCGTTGTATGAAAATGACGGTTTCAGTGCACTGATCAATGTGCACAGCAGGCTGCTGGATGGCACGGCCGAGGTCAACCATGCCAATGCGATCGCACTGGGCAGCGACCATTTCGTACCCGGCTTTCGCCGCGATCAGGTGGCTCAGGATGGCCTCAACAAGCAGCATCTGTTCAGCTGGGGCAGCAACCTGCACCTCAACTGGGATCTCGGCGACCTCGCGTTTACCTCGATCACCGGTCTGGAGCGCGCCACCACCTACAGCCGCGGCGATGTCGACGGCGGTTACGGCGCGGTATTCCATCTGCCGATGGGCCCCGGTTTCATCCCGTTCCCGGTCGAGACCGCCGATGCGCTGCCGCACGACCGACAGATTACCCAGGAGTTCCGTCTGGCCAGTCGACATACCGACCAGCTCAAATGGCAGGTTGGCACCTATTATTTCGACGAAGATATCGCGATCAGCAACTTCGACTATGCCACCTTTAACAACCATGCGCTGGATGGCTATGCCCAGCAAACCCAGCGGACCAAAGCCTGGGCGGTGTTCGGCTCGTCCAGCTACCAGATCACCGACGACTTCGAGATGCGCGCCGGCGCACGCTGGTCGCACGATTCGCGCAACTTCAAGGTGGATCGCCTGCTGTCGCCGTTCGGCGCCGGCCCGCTGCAACTTTCCGCACAACCGCACGATTCGCGCTGGAGCGGCGATCTGACGGGCACCTGGACACTCAGCCCGAACGTCAATGTGTACGCACGCGTCGCCAACGGCTTCCGTGCGCCGAGCGTGCAGGGTCGGGTGCTGTTCTCGAACAGCATCTCGCAGGCCAAGACGGAGACGATTACCTCCTACGAGATGGGCATCAAGACCACCAGCATGGACAACCACGTTCGCTTCAATGCGGACGTCTATACGTTCACCATGCACAACCAGCAGCTCACCGCAGTGGGCGGCAACGTCAATGTTACCCGCTTGATCAACGCCCGTCGCACCGAAGGTTACGGTGCCGAGTTCGATCTGGATGCCTATCTGACGCCGAACTTCGTGCTTACCGCCGGTGGCAGTTACAACCACACTCGGCTGAGCGATCCGAATCTAGCCGTGGCGATCTGCGGTTCGGGATGCACGGTGCTCGACCCGATCAACGCCGACGGCAATGCAGTGGTCAACGGCAACAGCCTGCCGAATGCGCCGCAGTGGATCGGTACGCTCACCGCCCGCTACGGCATTCCGTACGGCGACAGCGGCGAGTTCTTTGTCTATAGCGACTGGAACTACCGCAGCGAAGTGAATTTCTTTCTGTACGATTCGGCTGAGTTCCGCGGCAAGCCACTGCTGGAAGGAGGCGTCCGCCTCGGTTACAACTGGGATTACGGCAAGCGGGAAATTGCCTTGTACGCACGCAACATCACCAACAAGCTTGCGCTTACCGGCGCGATCGATTTCAACAATCGCACTGGCTTCGTGAACGACCCGCGGGTCATCGGCGTGGAGTTTCGCGCCGAGTTGTAGGCCACAAGCTGCCCGGTGCGCCATTGTCGGGCACGATAGGGCAGAATGCTTCTTCGAGCACGATCGCCGAGAGTGTGTGACGTGGAGCAAGCCGGTTCGACCGATAGCGATGTCACGACCCTGACCATGGCGGATGGCCAGCGACTGCAGCTGCGCGACTGGCCCCAAACCCAGGCGCGTGGCGCCGTATTGATCGTGCATGGTCTGGGCGAACACAGCGGGCGCTACCAACGGCTAGCGCAGTGGTTCAACGTGCGCGGCTACAGCGTGCGCAGCTACGATCAGCGCGGCCATGGATCGAGCCTGGGGCCGCGCGGCGCGTTGATGCATTCCGATGATCTGCTGGAGGATCTGGCTACCGTCTACCGGGACTACGCGAACGCCGAGGCGACTGAGCCGCTATTGCTGGGTCACAGCATGGGTGGACTGGTGGCGGTACGGGCCGTTCTGGACCAGCGCATCACGCCGCCGGCGCTGGTGCTTTCCTCGCCTGCACTGCGCAGTCGCGAACCCGCCTGGCTGCGTCGGCTGGTGGGCCGACTGGCGGGTGTCACGCCGAATCTGCCGATGCGCAGCGGGTTGAAGGCAGACAAGCTCTCGCATGATCCCAACCTCGCGGCCGCCTATCTGGGCGACCCGCTCTGCATGGGCTGGATCACCCCGCTGCTGGCAGATTTCATTTTTCGCGCCGGCGATAGTGCGATAACCGATGCGGCTCGCCTGGCCGTGCCAACCTTGCTGCTGGTAGCGGGTCAAGACGAACTGGTCGATCCTTCGGGCAGTCACGATTTCTCGACGGCGGCGGCCGCGACGGGCAAGTTGACCACGCGCATCTTCTGCTCGCTTTACCATGAGCTGTTCAACGAAGCCGAACCTGGACGTGGTCAGGTATTGATGCAGCTTGGCGACTGGCTGGACAGAGACGGGCGCGTCTGAGGGGGTCTGGCCTGGGTGCTTGTGACCCGTTCAGCCCTCAGTCTCGGAATCGCCACGGATTTCAATCGGCGGCAGCACGGAGAGAATTTCTTCCACCGTGGTCAGCCCCGCGGCCACCTGATCGGCGGCCGAGATACGCAGCGGACGCATACCCTCGGCCAAGGCCGCCTGACCGAACTGGGCAAGATCGAGCTGTGCCGAAATCAGCCTGCGCAGGTGTGGCGAGAGCTTCAGCATTTCATAGATACCGGTGCGGCCCATGAAGCCGGTGTTGCGGCACTCCAGGCAGCCTGCCGGCTTGAACACCTGTGCCGGCAACGGAATCGGCCAGCCGTGGGTGAGCACGCTCCAGGCAGCGGGATCCTGTGTGGTCGCCTGCTTGCAGTGGGCACACAGGGTGCGCACCAACCGTTGCGCCACCACGCCGGCAAGGGTCGACTGGATCAGGTAATGCGGCACGCCGAGATCGAGCAGGCGGGTGACCGCGCTGGGAGCATCATTGGTGTGCAGCGTCGACAGCACCAGATGCCCGGTCAAGGAGGCCTGCACCACCATCTGCGCCGTTTCAAGGTCGCGAATCTCGCCGACCATGATGATGTCGGGGTCCTGCCGCAGCAAGGTACGCACGCCTGCCGCGAAATCGAGATCGATCGCGGCGTGCACCTGCATCTGGTTGAATTCCGGCGACACCATCTCGATTGGATCCTCCACGGTGCATACGTTGAGCTCCGGCGTGGCCAGATGCCTCAGCGTGGAATACAGCGTGGTGGTCTTGCCCGAACCGGTCGGGCCGGTGACCAGCACGATGCCGTGGGGGCGCTCGACCATGCTGCGCCAACGCGCGTCCTCGAACGGCGAAAAGCCGAGCTGGGCAAAGTCCTTGACCACCAGGTCGGGATCGAAGATGCGCATCACCACTTTTTCGCCAAAGGCGGTGGGCATGTTGGAGATGCGCAGCTCCACCTCGCGTCCGGAGGCCGAGCGGGTCTTGATGCGGCCGTCCTGCGGACGGCGTTTCTCGGCCACGTCCATGCGAGCGAGAATCTTGATGCGCGCGGTCACCGCCGTCATTACCGGCATCGGCAGCTCGAACACCTTGTGCATCACGCCATCGATGCGAAAACGCATGTGTCCGGTGTCGCGCCGCGGCTCCAGGTGGATATCCGAGGCGCGTTGCTCGAAGGCGTACTGCAGCAGCCAGTCGACGATATGCACCACGTGGCGATCATCGGCGCCGACTTCACCGCCCTTGCCCAGTTCGACCAGCTGCTCGAAATTGAGGATCGAGGCGGCGCTGTCATTGCCGCTGGCCTTGGCATCCTGTGCCAGCTGGATCGAACGCTGGACGCCATAGAATTCCTGCAGATAACGGTTGATGTCGAGCGGGCTGGCGACCACACGGTAGACATCCCGCCGCAGCATCTGGGACAGATCCTTCGCCCATGCGTCGTCGAACGGCTCGCAGGTGGCAAACGTCATCTCGCCCGGGCTGGCGGCGATCGGCAGGATCCGGTGACGCTTGGCATAAGCAAGACTTACCACCTGGGTCACCGCGGCGGCGTTGATCTTCATCGGGTCGATTTTCAGATACGGCAGCCCGGCATGGCTGGCCAGCCATTCGGTCAGTATCTCCAAGCCGAGCGGTCGGCTGGGCTCCTGCTGGTTGGCCAGCTTGGCGTTGGCGATCAATACCAGCGGGTGAAGTTCGACCGTGCTGCGGCCGGCGCGCGTGCCCATGCGGACGTTTTTTGCATCCTCAGGCAGCAGATAATTGTCGACCACCAAGGCCGCCAGCAGATCATCCAGTTGCAGCCTGCCGCGGCGGCCCAGCAGCGATGCGATTTGCGGTGATGCGGCCATGCCAATGCAACTCCGGTGAGGCCTTTGCCCAGCAATGGCTATACTAACGCGCTTTATCCACGGTCACGGAACGTCATGTCCGCAGCTACCTTCCAGGACGTCATCCAGACGCTCAATCGTTACTGGGCCGAGCAGGGTTGCGTGCTGTTGCAACCGCTCGACATCGAAGTCGGCGCCGGCACCTTCCATCCCGCCACTTTCCTGCGTTCGCTCGGTCCGGAGCCATGGGCCGCCGCCTATGTGCAGCCGTCGCGCCGGCCCACCGATGGCCGCTACGGCGAGAACCCCAATCGTCTTCAGCATTACTACCAGTATCAAGTGGTGCTGAAACCGAACCCGGAAAACATCCTCGAGCTGTATATCGGTTCGCTGAAGGAACTCGGACTCGATCCGCTGATGCACGATCTGCGCTTTGTCGAAGACAACTGGGAGTCGCCGACACTCGGCGCCTGGGGTCTGGGCTGGGAGGTCTGGCTCAATGGCATGGAGGTGACCCAGTTCACTTATTTCCAGCAGGCCGGGGGTCTCGAGTGCCGACCGGTTACCGGCGAGATCACCTACGGGCTGGAGCGGCTGGCGATGTACCTGCAAAACGTGGACAACGTCTACGACCTGATCTGGACCAAGGGTCCGCATGGCACGGTCACCTACGGCGACGTGTTCCATCAGAACGAAGTCGAGCAAAGCACCTACAACTTCGAGCACGCCAACGTCGAAGCGTTGTTGCGCTGGTTCGATGTGTGTGAGGAGGAGGCGAACAAGCTGATCGCCGTCGACCTGCCGCTGCCGGCCTATGAGCAGGTCATGAAGGCCAGCCATACCTTCAACCTGCTCGACGCGCGTCGGGCGATCGGTGTTACCGAGCGCCAGCGCTACATCCTGCGGGTGCGTGCCCTGTCGCGCGGTGTGGCCGCAACCTACGTGGCGCAACGCGAGAAACTCGGGTTCCCGGGACTTAAGGTGGGCAAAGGAGCCGGCGTATGAATGACCACAAAGCCCTGTTGATCGAGCTCGGTACCGAGGAACTGCCGCCCAAGGCGCTGGACGAGCTGGCGGGCGCCTTCCTGCGTGGCATCTGCGACGGTCTGGCCAAGCGCGGGATTGCCGCAGAGCTTGATTTGGCCCGCGCCTACGCGTCGCCTCGGCGACTGGCCGTGCATGTGCCGGGCGTCCCGAAGGCGCAGCCTGAGCAGGCGATTGAGCGTCGCGGTCCGGCGCTGGCCGCGGCATTCGATGCCGAGGGTCTGCCTTCCAAGGCCTTGCTCGGTTTTGCGCAGTCCTGCGGTATCGCGGTCGAACAACTGCAGAAGCTGGACACCGACAAGGGCGCCTGGATGGTCTGGCGCACCGTCAAGGCGGGTCAGTCGGTGGCCGAGCTGTTGCCGGCTATCGTCGATGAGGCATTGAAAGGCCTGCCGATTCCGCGACCGATGCGTTGGGCGGGTCATGACTACAGTTTCGTGCGGCCGGTGCACTGGTTGGTCATGTTGCACGGTGCCACCATCGTCGACGGCGAGGTGCTGGGACTGCGCAGCGGCCGCATTTCACGGGGACACCGCTTCATGCATGCAAAGCCGGTGCATGTCGCCGATGCCGATGGATGGCTTGATGCGATGCGCGCGGCCAAGGTGCTGGCCGATCCGCAGGAGCGCCGTCAACGCATCCGCGAGCAGGTCGAAGCGGTCTCTGCGCAGACTGGCGGCGTTCCGCGGCTCGATCCCGCGCTGCTCGACGAGCTGGCCAACCTTACCGAGTGGCCCACCGCTATCGCCTGCACCTTCGAGCGCGAATTCCTCGGCGTGCCGGCCGAGGCACTGGTCACCACCATGGTGACCAACCAGAAATTCGTGCCGGTGTTCGACGCCGAGGGTCGGCTTACCGAGCACTTCATTGGCATCGCCAATATCGAGAGCAGCGATCCGGCAGTGATCCGCAAGGGCTATGAGCGGGTGATCCGCCCGCGCTTTGCCGATGCCAAGTTCTTCTGGGAGGAGGACCTGAAGACGCCGCTGGCCAGCTATCAAGAGCAGCTCAAGAGCGTGACCTACCAGCAGGCGCTCGGCAGCTTGTGGAGCAAAAGTGTTCGGGTGGCCGAGCTGGCCCGCATCATCGCCAACCGGGTCGGCGTCGATGCCGGCCAGGCAACCCGTGCCGCGGCACTGGGCAAATGCGATCTGCTGACCCGCATGGTCGGGGAGTTTCCCGAACTGCAAGGTGTCATGGGGCGCTACTACGCCGCCCATGATGGCGAGTCGAAGGAGGTGGCCGATGCGCTCGACAGTCAATACCAGCCCCGTTTCGGTGGCGATGCGATCGCCTCTGGCAAGCTCGGTCAGGTGCTGGCGGTGGCTGAGCGGTTCGACACGCTGGCAGGTATTTTTGCCGTCGGCATGAAGCCTGGTGGCAACAAGGACCCGTTTGCGCTGCGCCGTGCCGCGCTCGGTCTGGCGCGAACCCTTATCGAGGGTGGCTTGGAACTCGACCTGCGCGGCAGTTTTGTCGAAGCCCTGGAGTTGTTGCCGGACAGCGCGTTGCAGGCCGGCCTGCGGCCCGGCAAGAACGGCCAGCAGCCCACGCTGCATGCCGGCCAGCGTCGCGCGATCCTGTGCGATGAACTGGTGGCCTTCGTGTTCGACCGGTTGCGGGGTTATTACACCGAACGGGGTTTCCCCAGTGCGCAGTTCGAGGCCGTACTGGCGGTGGAGCCGGGTAGCTTGCCCGATTTCGACCGCCGCCTGCGTGCGGTCGCCGAGTTCACCCGTCGCCCCGAGGCGGCGGCCCTGGCGGCGGCCAACAAGCGCGTCGCCAACATCCTGCGCAAGCAGGCCGAGGAAGCCGGGGCGGCGGTGATCGGTCGAACTGTCGACCCTGCACATTTCGAAGCGGATGCCGAACGCGAGCTGGCCGCGGCCCTGGCGGCGGCGCAACAGGACACCGCCGAAGCCCTGGCGGCGGCCGACTATACTGCGGTGCTGGGGCGACTGTCGCAATTGCAGTCACCGGTCGACATGTTTTTCGACAGTGTGCTGGTCAATGCCGACGACTTGGCGGTACGCGCCAATCGGCTGGCCTTGCTGGGGCAGTTGAAGGCCCAGTTCAACGCGGTCGCCGATATCGCCCTGCTCTGAGAAGCCGTGACACCGTCGTCGCGGATGCCGGGAAGGGACGAAACGCAGAAACAGAAACGGCAGCACCAGGCTGCCGTTTCTTTTGCGTTGCCGGTCGCCGCAAGCTGCGGCAAGATTCAGGCGGTCGCGCGCGCTTCGCGGATGCGTTCGGTCAGGCGATGGTTGAATAGCACCATGGCGCGGGTATCCATGCTGTTACCGCCTGGGCCGAGGATGCTGTAGAGGTCGGTCAGCATATCGGTGGTCTCGGCCAGGGTCAGCTGACTGTCGGCAAGCTCCAGTTCCGATTGCAGAATCTTCATCGCCGTGTTCAGCCGCTGCGCATCCACGCCGGTTTCATGCGGCGACAAGGTCAGCGATGCACTTGTCGTACCGGGCTTGGCCCGCGGTCGCTGCATCGAGACCACTTCACTGCTGTATTGCTCGTCATTGGTGTTGGTGGTGGTGTCTCCCTGAATCGCGCCCTCGCCTGCCACCAGCCAGACCAGCGAGATACCCAGAGTGCGCGCCAGGGTGACGCAGCGTGCGCGGGACGGGTCCGTGTTGCCATCTCGCCAGCTGCGCACCACTCCTTCGGAAAATCCGCACATTCGTGCGATTTCAGTCGCACTGCCGACTCGCTTTATCAACAACTTGATGCGTTCGGAGAAGGTGTTGGTGGATGCCGGTTGGGGAGTGATGTGTTGCACGTTCATGATGATGGCCGTTGCAAGATGGGGGTGAACTGGAGAGGGACCGAATCGTTGTGGGCAAATGTGGTACGTCCCCAAACAAGTAATATATTGCGCCTCGTCGCCTTTGTCGTAAATACCTGCAGATGGATTTCTGCCTGAAATCCCGTAGTTCGTCAGAAAAACGGTTGCCATGAATGGCTGCCGCAGGCCGCTGTTTGCAGCAATACATGATGACCACTATCGCACGCGAAAAGTTTCACCGACCTTGCAAGTACTCGCTTGAACGCCTCATGCTGCCGGGGTGGCGTGATTCCCGTCGCCAGTCTTCTGGTCGAGACAGACTCTCCAAAAAAGGCAGCGCATGAGCCAATTCGCATTGCTGGGCAAGCGACGATTTGCGGCATTTTTCTGGACCCAGGCGTTGGGTGCGTTCAACGACAACGCGTTCCGCAATGCGCTGCTGATGCTGGTGGCGTTCCGGATGGGGCTGGATGATCGTGCGGTGTCGCTATACACCAATCTGGCACCGGCACTGTTCATCCTGCCCTTTTTCCTGTTTTCCGCGACCGCCGGGCAATTGGCCGAGAAATTCGAAAAAACCCGGATCATCCGCTGGGTGAAGCTGTTCGAAATTGCCGCGATGGTGCTGGCCGCCGTCGGCTTTTATACCCATCACCCCGGCTTGCTGCTGGTGGTGCTGTTCCTGATGGGCGTCCATTCTACCGTGTTCGGGCCGATCAAGTACGCGATCCTGCCGCAGGCGCTGAAGCCTGCCGAACTGGTCGGTGGCAATGGTCTGGTGGAGATGGGCACGCAGCTGGCGATGCTGGTAGGCATGATCGCTGGCAGCGCGCTGATGCTGGTGGCAGGCATCGGGCCGATGCTGGCGGCGGCGGCGACCATCGCGGTGGCCGTGGCCGGCTATCTGGTGTGCCGCGGGATTCCCGCCGCTCCGGCTACGGCGCCGGACCTACGCTTCAACTGGAACCCGTTCAGCGAAACGGTGCGCGTGCTGGGCATTACCCGTGCCGATCGTGCGGTATTCAATGCCGTACTGGGCATTTCCTGGTTCTGGTTTTTCGGTACGGTACTGATTGCCCAGTTGCCGGTCTATACGCGGGAAACCTTGGGCGGCGACGGCTCGGTGAATACCTTGATACTCACCTTGTTCTCGATCGGCACCGGGGTGGGTGCGTTGCTGTGCGAACGGATGTCCGGCAAGCGGGTGGAAATCGGGCTGGTACCGCTGGGCGCATTTGGGCTGACGGCGTTTGGGGTGGATCTTTACTTCGCCCGGCACGGCATGGCGACGGTACGCGGCCTGGACTGGCTGACCTTCCTGCACGGCGCCGCCGGCAGCTGGCGGGTCGCGCTGGACCTGACGCTTATCGGCTTGTTTGCCGGCTTCTACGTGGTGCCACTGTTCGCCTTTGTGCAGGCGCGTGCGCCGCGCGAGAAGCTGTCGCGCATCATCGCCGGCAACAACATCCTCAACGCGTTGTTGATCGTGCTGGCGGCGGGCTTCGGCTTGGGACTGGGTGCGCTGGGGCTGAATCCAGCCCAGATCTTTCTCGCCGCGGCCCTGCTCAACGTGCTGGTGGCAGCCTATATATTCACTCTGGTGCCCGAGTTCCTGATGCGTTTCATCACCTGGGTGCTGGTCAACACGCTGTACCGGGTGCGCGTCGATGGCGCCCGCAACATACCCGAGCAAGGCCCGGTATTGCTGGTATGCAACCACGTCAGTTTCATGGATGCCTTGTTGCTGATGGGAACCCTGCGGCGACCGGCGCGCTTCGTGATGTATTACCGGATCTTTCGCATCCCGCTGTTGCGTTTCGTGTTTCGCACTGCCAAGGCGATTCCGATTGCCGGCTACAAGGAAGATCCGCTGCTGTTGCAGCAAGCCTATGACGCCATCGATACGGCGTTGGCAGACGGCGAGGTGGTTTGCCTGTTCCCCGAAGGTGGCTTGACCTCTGATGGCCAGATCGCGCCGTTCCGGCCAGGACTGGAAAAGATCCTGGTGCGGCGGCCGGTGCCGGTAGTGCCGATGGCCTTGCGCGGCTTGTGGGGCAGCATGTGGAGCCGGCGCGACCGGGTACGCCTGCCGCGGCGCTTCAGGGCGCGCGTGGAGTTGGTGATCGATCCGGCGGTGTCGCCGGCGTCGGCAACCGCCGCCGCGTTGGAGCAGCGGGTACGCGCCTTGCGTGGCGATCTTGCCTGAGGGGTTTTGGCCGAGCCGCCCGCGCGACAGACGGGCCAGGGGTCACCCCAGCCAGCTGCCAATCACGATCAAGGCCACTACGCTGAGCCAGGTCAGCAAGGCACGCAGCAGGGCACTGCGTAGACGTATCAACTCGAACAGCGGATCGCTGCGCTCCTCGAAGTAGCCGTCGCCTGCCTCGATCTCGGTGAGGATATCCGCTTGCGCGGCGGCACCGAGAAAATCCGGGCCAGACCGGTACCAGCTAGTCGGCGTGGCCTGCAGCTGCCAGCGTCGCCACGCCCCGATGACCGCCTCCCAGTGGCCCACCACGGCGAGCGTAAAGACCATCAGTTGGGCGGGAACCCAATCCAGTGCGTTGGCCAGGTAATCGACACCGGTATCGCTTTCCGCATCGAGCCGCAAGCTGTCGTCCTGACGCAAGGTCTGGGTCAGCCGGTACAGCAAGGCCCCCACCGGCCCCAGCAGGAAAAACCAGAACAACACCCCGAAGCGTCGGCGCAACGCGGCATACACCACGGCAATTCCCAGCGCGGAGGCATTCCAGCCGATCGCGCGGCCATCACTGCTCAGCGCTTGCGCTGCCGCCTCGCGGTGGGCACCATCCGGTGCATTGACGATGGCCTCTAGATCCGCCTCGAATTCCCGGGGACCGAAGCAATACACTAATACCGCCAGTGCAAACAGCCACTGCAGCAACTCCCCAGCGGGAGCGCGGCCAAGCAGCCACGACAGCAGCAGGCACAGCGCCAGCGCCGGCAGCAAGGCGAGCACCACGCGGCCGACGCCGCGGGTATCAGCCAGCTGGGCGATCCAGCGGCGGAACAAGCCATCGACCCGCCAGCGTGCCAGTTGCGGCATCAGGTGCAGCAGTCCGAGGGCGACAAGAACAGCAAGCAGACGTAGGGCCATGAAGGGCAGACTCGCAGACAATGCACCCATTGTAAGCCAAGCTAGGCTCAGGGCGCAGGGGATGGCGGCGCATGGCCCGGATTACCGTCGAGGCGGCAGGCAGTGGTATTCGGCGGCCGTGCTGGCCACCCGCCCGGGCGACAGGTGGTGCCTCAGCAGTTCCCGCACCGACATGCCGCGCCACGCGTCGACGTCGACACAATGGCGGTCGGGAATGCCAAACAGGGACTGCAGTTTGCGCGCGATGCCGCCAACCCCCTGAGCTCGCGGATCGATCATCCGAAGCCCGTCGACGAGCGCTCGATCCGATCCCGGGAGTCGGTAGCTGGAATGGCGCCAGTGGCCAGGCTGCAACAGCTCCCCGCCCGCTATGTAGCCAGGCTCGGGGCTTATGGTGGTGGCCGGTGAAGTAAGCATCACAGGGCGGTTGCGGCCGGCTTCCCGGTGCCTGGACTGCGTCGGCGCCGCGATTCCGGAGCGGCGGCTGGGGGCGGGAGCCGCGGTGCGGCGGCGACGCCCCGGTGCCGGTAGCGTCGTGGTTTGAGTCAGCGCTTGATGTGGTATCGACTCATCCGCTGGCGCTTGGATCAAGCGCAAGGCAAAACCGGTTTGCCCCAGCCCGGTTTGAACCGGAGACCTTCGCCACGAAGGTGCGACGCCCTGCAGCAAAGCAAACAGCAGGCCACCATGCATGCCGATGACGACAACATGGACGGCTATGCGCCGACACGAAAGCCGTCTACGGTTCCGTGGTCGAGCACGTGATTGCACGTGTGGCAGTTCCCTGCAAGCCGCGTCAGACCTGTGACTTCATGCACGGAGTGGAGTTCATTCGCGTCACCAAGTCATGGCACGGTGCAGATTCCGGCCATGGCCGGTCCAGCGAGTACCGGCCACGACTGACAGCCGCGCGATGAAGCCGTGCAGAGCCGCTTATACGCCGGCGGCGACCACGCACGCATCCAGATCAAGCCCTGCGCGTTCCTGCAGCCACCAGGCCAGCAGGTGATAGGACACGGACAGCGGTGGCGAGGGCACGAAACTGCCGTCATCGAGGCCGGCAAGGATCTGCGCTGGCGTGAACCAGCGGACGTCTTCCAGTTCGTGGTCGCGGCAGGCTATGTGCGGCGAGGTGGCGGTGGCAACGAAGCCGACCATCAGCGATGCCGGCATCGGCCAGGGTTGCGACGAGTGGTAGTGCACCTCGTCGACGATTACCCCCGATTCCTCGGCGACCTCGCGCCGCACGGCGTCCTCCAGCGACTCGCCGGGTTCAACGAAGCCGGCCAGGGTGGAGTAGCGCCCGGGTGGCCAGCCAGCCTGGCGCCCGAGCAGGCAGGCGCCTTCGTGTTCGACCAGCATGATGACCGCCGCATCGGTACGCGGGAAATGCAGACGTGCGCAATCGGGGTTGCTGCACTGGGCCCGATGGCCGGCGGCCACCAGGTGCAACGGGCTGCCGCAGCGGGCGCAATGCCGTGTCTCACGTTGCCAGTGCGACAGCCCCTTGGCGTAGGCAAACAGTCCGGCCTGCTCCGCCGGCAGTTGCATGCCGGCATGGCGAAGGCTCATGCGCCGCGCGTCCAGGGCCTGTTCCAGCGCGTCGACCTCGGCATCGTCGTCCAGTACCACCATGAAGTACGGCCGTTGCTCGGCGACCCCGAGCAAGCAGGCGGGTCGCTGGCCAAGCCATCGTCGGTGTTCTGCGGGGTCAAGCCAGCGCAGCGTCGTGTGGTCGCGACGGACATAGGCTTCGCCCTTCGCATCCAGCACCAGATAGCGTGCAGCGGGCGCCCGTGCCTGCGCCTCCACCCACGTCGACTGCTCGCGTCTTTCCGCATGACGGTCCAGCATCAGGCTGAGCCCGGCGAAGGTGTTCGGACGCGGCAGTTTGGCCCGATCCATGGTGGCAGGTTACTCAGACGGAAAACGAGGAGCCGCAGCCGCAGGTGGTCTTGGCGTTCGGGTTGCTGATGACAAACTGTGATCCGCTGAGGTTTTCGGCGTAGTCGACCTGGGCGCCGGTGAGGTACTGCAGCGACAGGGGGTCGCACAACAGGGTCACGCCTTCGCGTTCGATGGCGAAGTCGTCTTCCGCCTGGGCTTCGTCGAAGGTGAAGCCATACTGAAACCCCGAGCAGCCGCCGCCATTGATATAGACGCGCAGTTTCAACGCCGGATTGCCTTCTTCGGCGATCAGTTCGTGCACCTTGCGTGCAGCCGCTTCGGTAAACAGCAGCGGGGAGCTGCTGCGGTAGTCAGGGATCGCGACGAAAGTTTCCATGGCGTTCAATTGGGGTCGGTACGGATCGTATGCAAGCATACCCGGATGATGCCCCGCACGCCTACGGCATCAGTCGGGGGCGCTTTCATCCGCACTTTGCGGCGCGGGAAGCTCGCGTTGTTCTGCTCCATCCTGGCGGGCGATGCGGCCATTGACCTGGGCGCCAGCGGCCATTTCCAGCGTGTGGTAGCGCAAGTCGCCGTCGATGCGTGCCTGCGCTGCCAGCTCCAGGCGGGCACTGACGTGCACGTCGCCGGTGACATGGCCGTTGATCACCGCATGTGGCACCCGGATCTCGCCCTGCACCTGGCCATATTCGCTGAGGGTGAACATTGCATCGTCGCCCTCGGCCAGCACGGCACCCTCGATGCGCCCGTCCAGGTGCAGGGCGCCGCTGAAATGCAGGTCGCCGCGGATTACCGTACCGCGGGCGATCAGGCTGGTGTCATGGCTGGTGTTGTTGTTGTGGGCGTTGCGCTTACGGTTGAGCATCGTGGTTCTCTTGAGCTGAGGTGATGTTGCCGCTGAGGGCATCGCGCCATGTCACCGCGCGGGTTACCGGCTGTCCTTTCCTGGGTTTCACCAGGATGCGCAGCCGGGTCGGGCGGAAATCGGCGGGTAGTACGATGGTGCCCTGCAATTGCTGGAAGTACATGAACTGAAAGGGCAGCCCGTCTTTTTGGGCGGCATCGCCAAGCGAGGCCCAGTCCAGTTGCACCACCTTGTCGCCGCGCAAACCTTCGACCTTGACCGAGACATTGCCGGATATTTCGTCGCCGCGCTTGGCCGTCTGGGTCAGGCTGAGGACCAGATTCCAGCCCCGTGAGCCGGAGATCGGCTGCAGCTTGACCTCCTGCACCTTCAGCCCGTGCCGCTGCGTACCGCTGCCGACCAGTCGCGAATAGAAACCCAGATCCGCGCGCAGGCCACTGATCTCTTCCTCACGCTGCGCCAGGGTGCCGCGCAGCGCGCGGGTCGCCACACCGTTCACCTGTGCGGCGCGCTGCAGATTGGCGATCTGCTGCTTCAGGTCATCGACCGTCGCGGCGGTGGCCGCCTCCGCCGCCTGCACCGCCGGGTCGGCAGTGCGCGGCCCGGCAGGCCCAGCGATCAGCGTCGCCAGCAGCGCGGTCACCACCAGGCTGGTCAGCCATAACAGCCCCAGCCACCAGCGCCGCCGCCACCAGCCGCCAGGGTCATCGTGCTTGCGCACTACAAAGCGCGGCGGTGGTCGTGAAGCCATGCGAGCCATCCAGGAAAACCCTACGTATAGACCGGGCGTGATGAAAGCGTCAAGGAACGATCCCACACTTTCCGCGCGAGGCGCGTGCCGGCAGCTCGGCGGTGGTCGTCAGCTGAGCATCTTGCTCTGCAGGTATCGCTCGGCACCGATATCCTTGATCAGGCTGAACTGGGTTTCCAGCCAGTCAATGTGTTCTTCCTCATCGTGCAGGATGTTCTTGAACAGGTCGCGGCTGACGTAGTCGGCGATGGTTTCGCTGTGGGCGATAGCCGCGCGCAGGTCCTTGACCGCATCGAGCTCCAGGTCCAGATCGCCCTGCAAGGTTTCCAGCACGTTCTCGCCGATCCGCAATTTGCCCAGATGCTGCAAGTTCGGCAGGCCGTCGAGAAACAGAATGCGCTCGATCAGGTGATCGGCATGCTTCATCTCCTCGATCGACTCCTTGTATTCGTGTTCGGCCAGCTCCGCATAGCCCCAGTCCTTGAGCATGCGGCAATGCAGGAAATACTGGTTGATCGCAGTCAGCTCGTTGTAGAGCACCTTGTTGAGGAACTCGATGACTTTGGCATCGCCTTTCATGATGGATCTCCCGCAGTTCGAAGAGGCAGAACCGTCACTATACAAAGCCGCCGCCGGGAGCGGTGAATGGCAACGAATGCCCGGCGATGCGGCGGCGTTCGTGAGCGGCCGCCGCCACCCGAACGTGGCGTTCTGCACGCTGCCGGCTCAGCGGCGATGCGGGGCTCGGGATAAAGCCGGTTGCTGCCGCCGGAGATCGGGGTCAGGCCGTGGCGGCGTCCGGCATCCGGCACGCCACCTGCTCCACCGCCTGATCGAGCGTGGCGCGGGCCACCTGCTCGCAACAGCCGCAGCAATCCGAGCAGCCGGTACGCGCCTGCAGTTCGGCAAACGAATGCACGCCATCGGCCGCCTCGCGGCGGATGTCATGGTCGGTAACGGCATTGCACAGGCAGATGTACATGGCGCTATAGAAACGCGAATGCGAACGATTGTCAATAACTGCTACGCGAACTGCTTGCCGGTTGTTCAGGCTGCTTCGCGGCCGTTCGGTTCGCTGCCATCGCGACCCCGCGGCGGTGCCGTGCCCACTTCGATGCTGAAAAGCCCTTCCACCAGCGGGGCGAAGTGGCGCAGGGCACGCTCGTACACCTGCCGCTTGAAATTCACCACATGCGCGGCCGGATACCAGAAATCCACCCAGCGCCAGATATCGAACTCGGGCTTGTCGCAAGCACCCAGATTCAAGGCGTCCTCGGTGCCGACCAGCTTGAGCAGAAACCACACCTGCTTCTGGCCGATGCAGGTGGGGCGTTGGTGGCGGCGGATATAGCGGTGCGGCAGCTTGTAGCGGAGCCAGCCGTGGGTCGCGGCAACCACTTCCACATGGTGGGGGTGCAGGCCGGTTTCTTCCTCCAGCTCGCGATACATCGCCTCCAGCGGGGTCTCGTCGCTGTTCATGCCACCTTGCGGAAACTGCCAGCCATCGCGGTTGATCCGACGTGCCCAGAACAGCTGCCCGTTCGTGTTGAGCAACACGATTCCCACATTCGGACGGTAGCCATCAACGTCGATCATCTCGCCTCCTGGAGCGGCACGGCGCGGAATCCGCCGTCAAGGCTGCATCCAGCACTGACCACGATTCAAACATAGTCGGCAAAGCATCGGCAAGCCGCGCACTTGAACCTGGCAGGCCAGCCCACTACACTGCCGCGCCCTGCCCGACATCGCCCGATGCCTGCCGCGGGGCGGTTCCCAAGGCTATGTAGCTCAGCTGGTTAGAGCACAGCACTCATAATGCTGGGGTCGGTGGTTCGAGTCCACCCATAGCCACCAATAGCCTGTTTCAAGGCGTCCAGAGAAGACCCAAGAATCCCTCAAAACCCGCACAGTAGCGGGTTTTTTTGTATCATTACGTCCCAACACGACCCAACAGAGCCTAAGCGGCGCGGGGGTAATATTGGGGGTAGTCGATGCTTTTTGCCAAAAGGGCGAGTGGCATACCCCCAATACGCGTCCAAGGCTTGAGGAGCTGAGGTATGGCGGCTGGTACGGGCAAACTCACTGACCTGAAATGCAGGAACGCGGTGGCCGGCAAGCACTTTGACGGTGGCGGCCTGTTCCTGCACGTTACTGAAGCAGGGCGCTACTGGCGGCAGAAGTACCGCTTCGCGGGTAAAGAGAAGCTGCTGGCGCTGGGGGTATATCCCGAGGTGAGCCTGGCAAAGGCCCGCGAGCGCCGCAACGAATCGCGCAAGCTTCTTCAGGACGGCCGTGATCCCGGTGCCGAACGCCAGGCCGACAAGCTCAGGGCCAAGGTAGCTGCTGACAATACGTTTGAAGCCGTCGCACGCGAGTGGCTGGAAATGAAGTCTGTGGAATGGACGCCGCGTCAGCATGACAAGGAGCGTGACCGGCTGGAGAACCACGCTTTTCCATGGATTGGCCGCCTTCCTGTCGCCGACATCGGCGTGCCGGAGATCCGACCGTTGCTGTCTCGCGTGGTCAAACGGGGGCACGTCGAGCAATCCCACCGCTTGCGGCATCAGTTGAGTCGAGTGTTCCGGTTTGCGGTGGCGACCGAGCGCGCAACTCGGGACCCTGCCGCTGATCTGCGCGACACGCTGCCGGCGAGGCAGAAGAAGAACTTCCCCACCATCACAGACCCTAAGCAGGTGGGTGAACTGCTGCGGGCGATCGACGCCTACAGCGGCACATTCGAGGTGTTGTGCGCCCTGAAGCTGGCGCCACTGTGGTTCTGCCGCCCGGGTGAAATTCGCCTGGCCGAGTGGGAGCACTTTGACCTTGATGGCGAATACCCCAGGTACACCGTGCCGCCGGCCAACCGCAAGCTGCGCAAAGCTGAAAAGGAAAACCCAAAAACTCCGCCGCACATCGTGCCACTATCCCGACAAGCACTAGACGTTCTGCGTGAACTGCAATCTCTCACTGGCCATGGCCGTTACCTCTTCCCGGGAGCGCGCACACCAAGCCGGCCAATGTCTGACGGCGCGGTCAACATGGCGCTGGCCCGTATGGGCTACAAGGGCGTCCTGACCGGCCACGGCTTTCGCCACATGGCGCGCACTCTCCTCGGAGAGCTTGGCTGGAACCCTGAGGCTCTTGAGCGTCAGTTGTCGCACAAGGAGCCCGGCGTTGTTGGCATCTACAACAAGGCCCAGCATCTGCCAGAGCGTCGGAAGATCATGCAGGCTTGGGCGGACTATCTGGACGGGTTGCGTGCAGGCGATACGGTTGTGGTGCCGATCCAGCGAAAAAGGGTCTGAATCCGTCAACTCTGCCGAGAGAGATGTTCGCAGATGGTGAGACCACCAAGTTTCATGCTTCAGCCAACATGGAGCCAACATGCACGGCACATTCTTCAGCTACACGCCTGGCACCGTAACGGTCAGCTTCCGGCAAGGGGACATTGACTACATTGAATTATCGCTGTTGTTTCAGGGCGACATCCGGGTGGAAACCCCGTGCGACGTCAACATGACCTTGGGTAAGCCAGCTGAACATGCGCGAGCGGACACACGGCTGGACACTTTCGTATCATCGGTGCATTGCCCGTTTCCCGACCTGGTTGCCTGGCTGGAGGCAATAACGTGCAACGTCCAGGAGTGTGCATTCGGATGGGATGCGGAAGGCCCTGAAGGGCGGCTTATCTGGCAACGTGGTAGCCCCGGTGGAAACGGATTTCTGGAAGTTACGTGGACTCCGAGCGGCACGAAGCATCGCGTTATGCTGAGTCGACACCAGTTGGTGGCTGCGTTCTATAGCAGCTTTAGGGCATTCGTGGAGTCACCAATTTACGAGCAGCAGCGGTACGAATCGCCGCAGGCTTTTGGGACGTCTCTCCAAGATTTGCGATCAACCATCGTAGAGCACTGGCTGAAGAATCAGTGAGCGCGGCCCAGTGCGCGAAGCCCGTAAGGAAGGCCCTGCATGGCAGGATTGAGCGGGCACCCGGACAAAACCGGTATGCCCCACAAGCGGACCTCGCGCTGACAGATACTGCCAAAGGGAGGCCACCAAAAGACGTCCATGTCTTTATGCGCCAAATGCGATACAGCCAAGCGCCACATCTCGAAGAGCGGCGCCTATCGCGTAATAGCGGAGCTGCGGGAGAATGCCGCAGCTAGGGTGAATGGGCCACGTAACAGCTGACGATCTATCCGGAGCTGAGGCATCTGGGGCCGCTGGGCGGCTGGCGGCGTGGGGAGACTTCGCGAGGCCCGCTCACCGACGCTACGAGCAAAGACGCTGCCTCTTGGCTACCCTCTCGTGCGTCCGTTTCGGCAATCCCGCTCGATTCCAGCCCGTACCACCGGTACTCTTCGAACATGCGCCTGGCGATGTAGCCAGCCGAGGTCGGCACGATGCGTGGTTCGAAGATTGATGCTCAAGCGGTGTTTGAACGCGTGCTGCGCGAGGGGCCCGATGCCCTGTTGAGCCGCGGTGAGGCGGCAGCTCTTGTGGCCGCGCGGGTCAAAGATGGCGCTGACACGGACAAGACCGCGCGCAACCGGGTGGGCACGCAATTGGATCGAGCCCGCGCGCATGGCGGTGATGTCCACCAGGGTGGTGGCCTAGCTGGCGCGGCGGGCGGGTGTTATACGGTTGACGAAATGGCGCGCTGGGCAAGCCGTGAATACAAAGGGATGTTTGACGATTTACCCACCAGCCCGCGGGAGTTTTACGATTTTGTTGAAGAAAAGGTGCTCTTGAGTGCGGCTGCCAGCGGCGAACGCATGCCCGGTAACCTGAAAGATTGCCAGACACTGGTGGAGCAACTCAGGGATCGGGTGAAACAGATGGAGGCCGATCAGCAGCGCATCGAGGATGAGCGCAAGCGCAAGCTGAGAGAAAACTTCAAACACAAGTGAACACAGAATCGGCGCGCCCTTTGGTGCGCCGATTCTGTGTTCACATAATGAGGAGCCGTCCCCGCCGATTCCGGCGAAGCACAGGACGGCTCATATGAAACCGGTACTCCCCGCGCAACTCTCCTTCCCACCCTTTGATACTCCGACGGCGTCGACGCTGCCTGTGGGCAAAAAACGGCCAAACCCGTCGTTGCCAACGGCACAGAGCCATGACCGCGTTCTCCGCCGCCGGGACGTGCAGCACGAAACAGGACTCAGCCGCACGGCCTTGTATCGTCTTATCGCCGCGAACGACTTTCCCAAGCAGGTGCGCCTGTCCACCAATACGGTGGGCTGGCTCTCTTCCGAGGTGAATGCCTGGATCGCAAGTCGCGTCGCAGCGACTCGCAAAGTTGTCGCGCGGACTTCCACTGCCAAGTCGCGGAGCTGATCCGTGGGCGCGCGCTTGCCCAATCCTCTGCGGGTCAAGCTCCATCACAGCTACAACGTGACGGAGGCTGCCCGGGTGTGCGGGGTGCACCCCAACACAATCCGTACGTGGATAAAGGAGGGGCTGCCGGTATGTGATGACAGGCGGCCAGTGGTCATGCTGGGTCGCCCATTTCGTGAGTTTCTGCAGGCAAAACGCAAAAAGAACAAGCGCCCCTGCGGCCCGGGACGTATCTATTGTGTGGGTTGTCGGAGCCCCAAGGTGCCCGCCGGAAATATGGCCGACTACATCCCGAACACGACTGTTGGCGGCTCGCTCGCGGCGATCTGTCCGGATTGCAATTCGATGATCTACCGACGGGTCAGCGTGGCCAAGTTGGCATCCGTCCGGGGTGAATTGGAAGTCACGGTCACGCAAGCAGATTCACGCATGGACGAGAGCACCCATCCCTTCGTGAACAGTGACTTGTGAGCAGGAGTAGCAACCATGTCAAAACACAACGCAAACAACGTGCGCATCAAGCGCCAATACTTTACATATCTCGAGCACGCGTATGGCTATAGCGAGGCGACCATAGACGCCGTCGCCAAAGCACTGGATCGGTTCGAGGAGGACACCAGGCACAAGGATTTCAAGGCGTATCACTACGATCAGGCGGTCAACTTCAAGCGGCATCTGGAGGAGAAGTCCAGTCCGCTAACCGGAAAGCCTCTGGCCAAGGCGACCACCTACGCGACATTGGCGCACCTGAAGAAATTCTTTCACTGGCTGGCGGGGCAGCCGGGCTACAAGTCCCGCCTGAAGTTCTGCGACGCGGAATACTTCAGCATGTCCAACAAGGAGACTCGCGTGGCCACCGCCCACCGGGAAGCACGTTCCCCGACACTGGAACAGGTCAAGCACGTCATTACCTGCATGCCCTGCACCACAGATGTGGAGCGCCGCGACCGTGCGTTGATCGCTTTTGCCTTGTTGACCGGTGCTCGGGATGGCGCGATTGCCTCGATGCGCTTGCGACATGTCGATCTGATCGAGAGAAACGTGTTTCAGGATGCGCGCGAGGTCAACACCAAGAACAGCAAAACCTTCACCACCAATTTCTTCCCCGTCGGCGCGGAGATCAAGTCCATCGTGGAGGAGTGGATTATCTGGCTGCGTGTGGAAAAGCTCTGGGGGCTGGACGATCCGCTCTTCCCGGCAACTGAGTGCGGGCAAGATGCTGGCTGGCAGTTCAAGGCAACCGGGCTGTCACGCAAGGGGTGGCAAAGCGCCGGCCCCGTCCGCCGCATTTTCCGCCAAGCCTTCACGCAGGCCGGTCTTCCCTATTTCAACCCGCACTCTTTGCGCAAGACACTGGCGCGCCTTGGCCAGCAACTCTGTGTGTCACCCGAGGAATACAAGGCATGGAGTCAGAGTTTGGGCCATGAAGGTGTGCTGACCACCTTTCTCAGTTACGGATCGGTATCCAGCGAACGCCAAAGTGAACTCATGCGGGCGTTGGCGAGTAGGTGACAGGCAGTCGTCGAACATAGTGTCGGCCCACCCGGGCTATCAAAACAAAACCACACAGCCGACGAACGATCCGGACACAGATTGCCCGGGGAAGTTCGGCAACAGTGTGGGCTCAAGGGCAGCGAAGCCCGCCGCGGAAAGAGCGTCCCGCAGCTCAATGGGTTGCCGCGACAGCCGATGCCGATGGCATCGACCCGACTTCAATCCGCTCTGCGGGACGCGCGCCAAAAGTAGCGCGAGCGGCGTCGAACTTCAATTCTGTCGTGCGCAGCTGCTCCAGGAGGTGGCTGCCGCAAGAGCCAGCAGCGGGGCTGCTCAACCATGAGCGGCTATCGTCGACGCCGACAACCTTTAGACTGTGATAGTCAACCAGGGTGTCGCCGCGGTTGTCAGCGTGTTCCCATGACCAACTCAGCAACTGTACGGCCAGCCATGACAACGACGTCGACCACAAATCTACTTGCCCGCCTGAACGACCTGGGGGCGCCGGAGCTGCGCCGCCTGTTGGTCGAGCACCTGACCAAGCGGAAACTGGGGCTATATTGGGAGAGCGATGCAATCGCACGCGACGCGGCGCTCAACGCCGATGTGGTGTTGCCGCAGCTGAATGCCGAGTTGAGCCATCGCCCAGAGGACATGGCGGGTGGAACGCCGCACCGCAATCTGATCATCGAGGGCGACAACTACGATGCTCTGCGCCTGCTCAAGTCCACCCATGCCGGTCGCATCCGCGTCATCTACATCGACCCGCCCTACAACACCGGCAACAAGGACTGGGTCTACAACGACCGGTTCGTGGGCAAAAACGATCGCTGGCGCCACTCGCAATGGCTGGAATTTCTGTATCGACGGCTGATGCTGGCCCGTGACCTGCTGGCGCCAGACGGTGTGATTTTGGTGTCGATCAACGACGAGAACCGCGCCAGACTGGAGCTACTGATGGACGAGGTGTTTCCCGGCCGGAGGCAGGGAAGTTTTGTGTGGAAGACGCGCTCTGGCTCAAATGATCAGACCGGTGGACGCTTGTCCGTCGACCATGAGCATGTATTGGTATATGGCAACTCCGGGTTCGCCTTCAACGGCGACATCAAAGACTTCTCTCAATACAAAAATACCGACAACGACCCGAGAGGGCGATGGAAGACGGGGGATTTGTCGCAAGCTAAGACGTTTTTGGAAAGATCAAACGGCTATTACCCCATCAAAAATCCCGATACGGGGGTGTGGTATCCGTGCAACCCAAGTCGAGTTTGGGCCTTCGCAAGCGAGGCCAATGTGGACGATCCGGCCACGCTGCGCGCAAAAACAATGGAGCAATACATCCGGGAAGGGAAAGTCATTTTTCCGGACACTGCGTCTGAGCGGGTCGAGGTGTGGGATACGAAGAATGCGCTACTTGCTGCCATTCGCATTGGTGACGTTCCTGTGCGACCGAAAAGCAAAACCCCATTGATCACGGAGGAGCTTCCCGACCTAGATTTTTGGGTTGGCAAGCCGGTCGGCTTTGGCCGTCCTTGGTTCAAACGACATCTTGCTGACCTGCAGAGTGAAGTTCGTCCGGTGTCAAGTTGGGTGCGTGGAGCTGTCGAGGAGGAAACTCTCGACGAGTTTACCGTTGGTATGACAGCGCAGCGCAGCGGAACTGGCGAACATTCCGCGAACGAAATTCTTGGTTTCAACGCGTTTCCTTTCCCCAAGCCGGCAAGCTTGCTGCGAGGGCTCCTTTCGCAGGCTTCGCAGTCCAGCGACATCATCCTCGACTTCTTCGCCGGCTCTGGCACCACTGGTCAGGCAGTCTTGGAACTCAACGCCGAAGATAGCGGCCAGCGCCGCTACATCTTGTGTTCCAGCACTGAGGCGACGGCCAAGGAACCGGACAAGAACCTCTGCCGTGACGTCTGCGCCGAGCGTATGCGTCGGGTCAGCGCCGGTTACGCAGGCAAATCGGGCTTCACGGTAGCGCAGGGTGGTGAGTTTGCTTATCTAGAGCTAGCGCGAGTGGTGCCAGCGGATCTGCCTTTTGAGGCGACGTCCGCGCAGGCGTTTCAACTGCTGAACCTGCGGCTGACACATACGGCGCAGGAATTCACCGACGCGTCGGTGCAGCGTATTGCCCGCTCAGATGACTGCGACATCTTGCTATGCACGCAAGTGGACGGAACGAGCATCGAAACCTTGGCAGGTTGGGCGACGGCGCACGGCGTGGCACGCATCGCCATTTACAGTGAGCGACCGCAGTCACTGGCCGAGGTGCTGGCAGCGCGGGGCATCGACGCGGCATGCTACGGCCTTTATGAGGTACTTCGTCAGGGTCAGGCTGGGGGCGCGGCATGAGTGCGCTGGATGTAACCGTCGCCCAATCGGATGCGTTGATACCGGCTGATTTCCAGCGCCGGATCATGGATAACATGGCCGCGGCGCTGCTGCGCCAGCCTTCGCCGCCGTGCCTGTTGCGCGCGCCGACGGGATCGGGCAAGACCTTCATGCTGGCAGGTGTGCTGGACAAGGTATCGGCGAATGCGCCTACGCTGTGGCTCTGGTTTGTGCCGTTCGTCAATCTGGTACAGCAAACTGAAAATGCCTTGCTGTCCAATGCACCCGCGATGACGCCGGTGATGCTGGCGCGGGGAAGGAACCAGGAGCCGGTCGCCAACATGGTGCTGCTGTCCACGGCGCAGGCGGTAGCGCGCGCCAAGGATCGCAAGGCGGGGTATGCGGGCGACGGGGATGACGAGCGCAAGACCCTGGACGAGTTTGTCGCCTTGGCCAAGGCACGGGGCCTGCGCATCGGATTGGTCGTGGACGAGGCGCATATCGGCCTGGACAAGGGCACCGAGTTCGGCCAGTTCGCGCACTGGCTGGAGCCGCACTTCGTGATCATGGCGTCTGCCACGCCGAAGGACGCGCGGCTCGACGAGTTTCTGGTCAAGATCGAGAAGGGAGACCGCGAAGCATTTGTGGTCAGTCGTGCCGAGGTGGTGGAGGCGCGACTCAACAAACGCTATATCGAAGCGGTGGTGTATGACCTGCGCCACAGCGTTTCGACTATCGCCGACCTCAAGCGGACCGTGCTGCGGCAGGCTTGGTTGCGCCACTTGTGGCTGAAGCAGCGCTTGCAGGATGCGGGTATCGCCCTGACGCCGCTGCTGCTGGTGCAGGTGGCCAACGGCGACAAGACCGTGGAGGAGGCCGAGCGCGAGTTGGTTCGCTTGTGCAAGGTGCCGCCCGCGGTGATCGGCAAACACTCTGCCGACGCCCCCGACCCGGTGCTGATGGCGGCGATTGCGCATGACCACACCAAGGAGGTTCTGATTTTCAAGCAGTCGGCCGGCACCGGCTTCGACGCGCCGCGCGCGTTTGTGCTGGCTTCAACCAAGCTGGTCAACGATGCCGATTTTGCGATGCAGTTCATCGGTCGCGTGATGCGGGTAGCGCCGGCCGTGCGCCAGGCGTTTCCGACGCCGACGCCGATACCTGCCGAATTGGATACGGCCTTTGTTTACTTGGCAGATGCCGAGGCGCAGCAAGGATTTCAGTCCGCAGTCAATGCCAGCGGCGCGGTAAAGAGCCAGCTGGAAGGTCAGACCGAGCGCATGGTCACCCGGAGAACCTCTTCCGGCGCCATCGTCTACAGCAACTGCGTGACGCCCCAGATGCCGGTGAGCTACGGTCTGCCACCGCCTGAGCCTGGCTTGGTCAATTCTGCCGCAAATCTGGCTGACCCCGTTCGACCGGGCCGGCAGAGCAGCCTTTTCGGAGCTGATGCCGGTGGCGCCAACGACGCGGATACCGGTACGACCTTGATGACGTGGGATCCGGTCACGGATGCAAGCGGTGCTGCGGGTAAGAAGACGGTCGGACTGCCCGAGGATGAGGTGGCGCTACTGCAACAGTTGAGCGATCAAGGGTTGAAGGCTTATCGGCGCAACGTGGCGTTGCGCTCGACGCCTGTATCGCTCAAGCAGGAGACTCGTCCAATCTTGGCAGATATGTCACGGGTATCGCATCAGGCGGCATCAGAGCTTGGGCTGGACGAAGCCTTGATTGCCGGCGCCGTTCGCGCCGTCTACAACCTCTTGCATGAGAAGGAGGTACACACCGAATTGACCAGCGGCGAGCGCCATGAAGAAGACGTGGTTATCGTCACTGACCGCAGCGCCTTGCTACGCGAAGCCGAGATTTGTCTGCGCCGCATAGCGCAGGTGGAAGATCAGGATGTCCGTATCATTGTGGGAACGCTCGCCGAGCGACTGCGCTCCCGTGTCGCAGTGCCACCGGCGGAGCTCGGCGAGACTGAAAACGATGACAAGCAACTGAACCGGTTAGCGCGCGACGCGGCGTGCTGGGTCATCCGCAAGCAGGCACAACCGCTGGCCGAGCTGATGCTGGAAACCATTTCCCGGTTCGCCACTGTCAACGATGCAACACCCTTACCCGAGGCGATGCTTTATCCGTTGGAACATGCACTGAGGCCTTCGCGCCGCAATCTTTACGGCGTGCTGCCGCCGGACAAGGACAAGCTGGAGGCCGAGAGGGCTGAACTGGCTATTGACGCGCTGACCAGCCTGGCGGCACCGTTCTTGCCCCATGGCAAGGGCCGTCTGACTACGGCTGCTTACGACGGCGCCAGCGTCATGAATCAAGAGGAACGTGATTTTGCCGAAGCCCTGGATCGGGACGATGCGGTGGTCTGGTGGCATCGCAACCCCGATCGCAAACCTTGGTCGGTCAGGTTGGTACGCAGCGAGAACACGAACTACTTCTATCCGGACTTTGTGGTTTGTCTGGACTACCCTGCTGCCGCCGGCAAGCCGTTGCAGACGCGTCTGATCGAAACGAAGGAAAGCACCAAGGACGCCTCACGCAAGTCACGCCGAGTGCCCAAAATCTACGGCAAAGTGATGTTCGTCACCAAGGACGAGGACAAGCTGCGAGTAGTCAACGACGATGGCAGCCTCGGCGTCAGTTTGGACTGGGACGATTTGGCGCCTGCGTGGGCGTGGATGGCGGATTCAAGCGAGAACTAACAATCTTTTGCCTGCCGCTTCTATGGCCCAGCGCTGAAGACACTTGCGGTGCGCTGGCTTGTGGCGCCAGCGGCATTTACGCGACTTGCGGTAATCCTTGGAAATCGGCGACGACGAGGGTAGTGAGAGGGGGCTGAGGTGGCCCGCGTCTGCTCCTGGCTGGAAAATTGGAGATGGCTCACGCCACCGGTGTCCTTGCCATATCGAGCGGTTGCGCCAACGCATTCCGTAGTTGCTTGACCACGTCTGGCAAGTTGGGTGCGTCAAGCCTGTTCTTGCGAAGAAATGCCTGCCATTGCCGTTGCTTGGCGGCATCGTCAGCAAATGGATCGGTCAAACCGATCGGCCAGCCAGTCGGCAAGGCCGTGCTGCGGCGCGCGAACGTGGCGGCAATTGCACGTGCCAGCTGCGATGCGTCGAGGGAGTCTTCACGCAGTAGAAGCCACAAATCGAAGTAGTCCTTCAGACGAGTATTGGCCATGCCGAGCAGACACAGCGCCTGCAGCTTTTCTGCGCATACCGTGTATTTCGGATAAGCGCGCAGCTGTGGTGCTGGCAGGTCGTCCAAAAGCACCGGATAGGTCACGTCCAGCGCGGCTGGTGTCACCACGTCGCCAAAGCCCACGTCGACCTGCAAGGCCAGCTGTGCACCGTCCAGCGCGGCCTGGATCTCAATCCGCACGCCACCGTATCCGGCCTGCTTGCGGATTACCTCGCCGCGGACGGATCCGGTATCGAAGTGCATGCCATCGTCGCAGGTTACCGCACAGACCTCGCGGAACACGGCCACGACCGAATCGACATCGGCATCCCCAAAACCGAGCAGGTCGGCATCGCGAGTTGGCCGATGTGGTAGGTCGTGCCACAACAGGAACAGCAACGCCCCTTTGAGCAGAAAGTTCGTCGCATGTGGCGACACCGACAAGCGGTACAGCAGGCGCTCCAGCCCATACCGCGTCAGAAGCAGGTTGTAGTCCTCGTGCATGGCGTCGGCCCGGTTTTTCAGTCGTGCGCGTACCGATGCCGCCACATTGCGGCTCATGTGCGCCACCACATGTCGCCACACTCAGGCACCCAGCGCCTCCACGTACGGTCGCATCACGTTGTGCACGCGGTCGATCGTGGCGTAGTGCCATAGTTCGTCCATGGTCACCCGGCGCTTGCGCCAAGCGTCGCTCAGTGCTTCAAGCGCTACGTCCAGACCGATCTTGTTGCGGTACTTGAAGCAGTCCGCCACCGTCTTGGCCGGGCTGAACACGGGCACGCTGACGCCGTCCACCTCGACTGTCTCGATGCCCTCGCTCAGTGCGGCGCCGGACATGCGAACGACCCGCAGTGCCGGTTGCGCCAGCTGCGGCGCCGGCATGGTCTGAGGAATCGCCAGCCACACCTCGAACGGCGCCTGTGTGCCTATCTCATGGAATCGCAGCGCCGACAGCAGGCACACCACCCCTCGCGGTACGCGAATGGCGACCTCCGCCAGCGAACGGTGCGCGCTGATTGAGCTCTGTGGCAGGCTGTACACCCCCCGCGCCACCCTTTGCAGCTGGCCCGCCGTCACCAGCCGGGTCAGTGTCATCGTCGGTAGCCCACGCTCTGCCAGATCCCGCGCGCGCAGCAGGGGCCGCTTTCGCGCCAGCGCCAGTATTCGTTGCTCGTGGGTGAGGTGGGGCGTGATCATGGGTGGCAGCATGTTGCGTTATTTATGCAAATGTCAACGCTTATAGCGTATTTACAACACTGCATTGCTTCCGGCTGGGTGATGCCTGTGTCGCTCGGAAGAAGGAGTGGAAGGGAAAGCTTCCACCATTTTGGCGGGTAGACCTAGTGCCTGCGGTGCTGAAGCTTGTTGCTCAATGGGTATTCCGAGAGGTGCTGCATAAAGCGCCTGGCTACGCGGTCGCGCGGTGCGGCAGGGGTAGAGGGAACGATGATTTGTGGACGCAAAGCAGCGGACATCTTTAGGGGGTATTTATGGGGGTAGTTATCGGCTTGTCTCCAACGAAAGCTAGGTCCCATAAGGCTTTGAGACATATATTCGGATGCACCCATACCACCAGACACCCGTTTCGAGCCCTCCCGGCAAGGCTGCAGAAACCAAAAAGCCCGCGCATCGAAGCGGGCTTTTTTGTGCCGGATAAGCCGGCAGGTCGCGGCGGCGCGGGTCTCGCTTGTCAAACGGGTCGCAGACATTGCCGCCGGACACCGTCTGACGTACGGTTCCCGTGATCCGGGTGGGCACATTCACCCTTGCACACCAAAGCCCACTGCGAAGCGCGCTTCGCGCTCGACAAGGCGTGTCCCCGGCCTCGGCCGATCGCCAAGGAACAAGTCCGCACCCCATGAACCAAACATCGCTTTCCGCCTTGATCTGGTCCGTCGCCGACCTGCTGCGCGGTGACTACAAGCAGTCCGAATACGGCCGGGTGATCCTGCCGTTCACCGTGCTGCGCCGTCTGGACTGTGTACTGGAGCCGACCAAGCAGGCGGTGTTGAAGGAAAAGGACGCCAAGGAGAAGGCCGGAATCAATCCCGAGCCGTTCCTGCTGCGCAAGGCGGGCAACAAGTCGTTCTTCAACGCCTCGCCGCTGGACCTGCCCACGCTGCTGGGCGACCAGGACCATATCCGCCAGAACCTCTACGCCTATGTGCAGGCTTTCTCGCCGGAAGCACGTGACATCTTCGAGCGCTTCGATTTCTATACCCAGGTCGAGCGGCTGGCCAAGGCCGGCCTGCTGTACCTGGTCACCGAGAAGTTCGCCAACATCGACCTGCACCCCGATGCGGTGGACAACGCGCAGATGGGTCTGGTGTTCGAGGAGCTGATCCGCAAGTTCGCGGAAATCTCCAACGAAACTGCTGGTGAGCACTTCACTCCGCGCGAAGTGATCCGGTTGATGGTCAACCTCATCTTCATCGAGGACGACGACGTGCTGGCGCCCGGCAACTCCGTGGTGCGCACCATCTACGATCCGACCGCCGGTACCGGCGGCATGCTCTCGGTCGCGGCTGAGCACCTGCTGCAGCACAACCCCGACGCGCGGCTCACCCTGTATGGGCAGGAGTTGAACGACGAGTCCTACGCCATCTGCAAGGCCGACATGCTGATCCGCGGCCAGGACGTGGGCAACATGGTCGCCGGCAACACCCTCAGCGAAGACGGCCACAGCGGCCGCAAGTTCGATTACATGCTGTCCAATCCGCCGTTCGGGGTGGAGTGGAAGAAGGTCGAGAAGGTGGTGCGCCGGGAGCACGAGGAGAAAGGCTTCGATGGCCGCTTCGGCCCCGGCCTGCCGCGCGTGTCCGACGGCTCCATGCTGTTCCTGATGCACCTGCTGGCCAAGATGCGTCCCGCGGTGGAAGGCGGCAGCCGCTTCGGCATCGTGCTCAACGGCTCGCCGCTGTTCACCGGCGGGGCGGGTAGTGGCGAAAGCGAGATCCGCCGCTACGTGCTGGAGAACGACCTGGTGGAGGCCATCATCGGTCTGCCCACCGACATGTTCTACAACACCGGCATCGCCACCTACGTGTGGATCATCTCCAACAAGAAGCCCGACGACCGCAAGGGCACCGTGCAGCTGATCGACGCCGGCAGCTTCTGGCAAAAGATGCGCAAGAGCCTCGGCTCCAAGCGCAAGGAGATGAGCGACGAGCACATCGCCACCGTCACCCAACTGTTTGGCGAGTTCGCCGAAGCCGAGCTGGCCACCGTGTTCGACGCCGACGGCAAGGAAGTCGCCCGCCAGGTGATCGCCGCCGCCGAATTCGCCCCCGAGCCGCCCACCGGCGGCAAGGTGAAGGTCGCGCCCATCGCACGCATCTTCAAGAACCAGGACTTCGGCTACACCACCCTCACCGTCGAGCGCCCGCTGCGCGACGAGGCCGGCAAGGTGGTGCTTGGCCAGAAGGGCAAGCTCAAGGGCAAGCCGCAGCCGGACAGCTCACTGCGCGACACCGAGAACGTGCCCTTGGGCGAGGACATCAAGGCCTACTTCAAACGCGAAGTGCTGCCACACGCGCCCGATGCCTGGATCGACGAGGCCAAGAGCAAGGTCGGCTACGAGATTCCCTTCAACCGCCACTTCTACGTATTCGAGCCGCCGCGCGATCTGCACACCATCGACGAGGAGCTGAAAGGCGTGTCGGCGCGGATCATGGCGATGCTGGGGGAGTTGGCGGAATGAGTGCGCGGACAAGCCATCCCGAAAGCCGCCGCACCACGGTCTCCCTCATCGTCATTCCAGCGAAAGCTGGAAGTGCTCCAAAACGGCGAAAGCCGGTCATCCAGCGACTTTGCTCTTGGCGGTGTGCGCCGTGAGCCTGCCGAGGTATGCGGAATACAAGAACAGCGGCGTGGCTTGGTTGGGCGAAGTGCCGGCGCATTGGAACCTGCGGCGTCTTGGTTATTTCTTCGATGAGCGTCGTGAAAAAGTCAGTGACGCGGATTTCGCACCGCTTTCGGTTACACGGGCGGGCATCGTGCCGCAGCTAGAGAACGTCGCGAAGACAGACGATGGCGGTAATCGGAAGAAAGTTTGTGCTGGCGATTTCGTGATCAACGGCCGGTCTGATCGCAAAGGCTCATCCGGGGCGTCTGCAATGGATGGCTCATGTTCGCTCATAAGTATTGTGCTGTGCCCTAACGATGGCATTCGAATCGACTTCGCACATCACTTAATGCGCAGCGTCCCTTTTCAAGAGGAGTTTTACCGATACGGCAAAGGAATCGTCGCTGATTTATGGAGTACCAACTACTCAGAGATGAAGAACATTTCCTTGGCGGTGCCTCCTAGTGATGAGCAATCCGCCATCGCCGCCTTCCTCGACCGCGAGACCGGCAAGATCGATGCGCTGATTGCCGAGCAGGAAAAGCTGCTGACCCTGCTGGCCGAAAAGCGTCAGGCCACCATCTCCCACGCCGTCACCCGCGGCCTCAACCCCAACGCGCCGATGAAAGACTCCGGTGTGCCGTGGCTGGGTGAAGTGCCGGCGCATTGGGATATCAAGCCGCTACGCAACTGCGTGGATTTCCAGGAAGGGCCGGGAATCATGGCGGTCGACTTCCGCGACGTCGGCGTGCCGTTGCTTCGCGTATCTGGAGTTCAAGAACATTGGGCAAGTCTCGAGGGTTGCAATTATCTTGACGAAAGCCGTGTCGCAGAGCGTTGGGATCATTTTCGATTGAGCCTTGGCGATCTGTTGATCAGTGCAAGCGCGAGCATGGGAACAGTTTGCGAGGTTGGCGACGCTGCTGTTGGTGCGATCCCCTACACAGGACTTATTCGATTGCGAGGCGTTCCAAGCGAAATGACCAAGCAATTCATTCGACAGGTCGTGGTGTCGAACCAGTTCCTCGTTCAGATCGATCTACTCAAGGCGGGAGCAACGATTCAGCACTATGGCCCAACCCACCTGAGCCAGATGGTGCTGGCGAAACCGCCGATCCAAGAGCAAGAACTCATTTCTGACTACCTTGATGCCTTCTTGACTCGATTGGATGGCTTAAAGGGTGAGGCAATTTGCACCATCGAACTTCTCAAAGAACGCCGCAGCGCCCTGATCGCCGCCGCCGTCACCGGAAAGATCGACGTGAGGCAGGCCGCATGAGCGGCAAGAGCGAGGCGGTGGTCCGCTTCATAGCTAACCTGCTGCCGCTCTATGACGGCGAGCGCCATGACGGATTATGGTGTGCCCGCTCGCTAAATGATGGCACGCTGATTCTTCCCATCGACGAATCCGACAGCGATGACGAGCAGGGCTGGGTGCGCGTGCGCTGGCAGGGAGATCCGAGCCGGGAGCAGGAGACACGCGGCGATATGCTCGCTACCGTGGCGCTGGAACGCTACGTCCGCCTGCAGGGGGCGGGCTACGACGAAGAAGCCATTGCCGGTGAGTTGTGGTTCATGGCTCGCCATTTCCACTTCAAGACCGGCTGCAATGTGTACTTGCCACAATTGCGCGAACCACCGAGCCAGTTGCGCAAGGTCGGTCGTGCCATCGTGAAGTTTGGTGGTGGCGTACTGGTCAACGGAGTGAGCAAATGGACGGGCATCGGCTAACCGCATTCAGTGTGGCCGCCACGGCGATGGGAATGCAGGAAACAACGGGGAGCAGGGAATGAGCGACATTCAATTGTTCCGCCTGACCGGCGGCGATGCGGTAGAGCTTTCCGGTCGTGCCGCAGCGGTCGAGAAGCAGCTGCAGTCCCTAATCGAAGCGCAGATGCCGACCTTCCTCGGCGTGCGCTTCCTCGCCAGCGAGTACGCCACCGGCAAGACGCATCGCGGCCGCATCGACTCGCTGGGTCTGGACGAGAACGGCTGCCCCGTGATCATCGAGTACAAGCGGCACAGCAACGAGAATGTGATGAGCCAGGGCCTGTTCTACCTGGACTGGCTGCTCGATCACCGTGCTGAATTTCAGTGGCTGGTGATGGAAAAGCTGGGCAAGGACGTGGCGAACGAGATCGACTGGACCGGCACTCGGCTGCTGTGCATCGCCGCCGACTTCACCCGCTACGATCAGCACGCGGTGCAGCAGATCCCCCGCAATATCGAGCTGATCCGCTACAAGCTGTTCGGCGATGATCTGCTGCTGCTCGATCTGGTCAACGCCGTGAGCGTGGATGACGCCACCACGGTCAAGGACAAGGCGGATGGCATCCATCCGGGAAAGCCGAAGCCGGTCGGCAAGGACAAGACGGCCGAGGAGCAACTCAGCCAGGCGCAGCCCGTCATCAAGGAACTCTATGCGGCCTTGTCCGGCTACCTGCTGGCGTTGGGTGACGATGTGCAGGAAAAGCATCTGAAGCTGTACGTCGCTTTCCGACGCCTGAAGAACTTCGCCTGCGTGATCCCCTACAAGGACAAATTGTTGGTGATGTTGAAGCTGAACCCGGACACGGTCGTGCTTGAGGAGAGTTTCAGCCGTGACGTGCGCAACATCGGCACGTGGGGAACGGGCGATCTGGAGCTGTGCGTACGGACCATGGCTGATTTCGAGCGGGCCAAACCGTTGCTGGATCGCAGCTACGGCGAGAGTTGAGGCCTGATGCGGGCGCAAACCTGCGCTCGCTGGTGTTGCCGGGTAAGCAACATTACGTTGCTGATGTACAACAGCACTTTATCTGCGCGTTGCCAGCGCAGTTAATTTCAGTTGACGGTCCAAGTGAAATTAACCGCGGCGATGAGCCGGCTCAATGGTGGCCTTTGTGGCAGCGACCCTCTTGCCTCTCGGCGCCCATTCAGCGATATTCGCAATTCGCGAATAGCGAATATCGAGCCCCGACATGGAACTGAAACCGCAGGATCTGCTTGTGTTGTTCAAGGTGGCGGCGCATCCGCAGCAGCGCTGGACCTATGCCGCGCTGGGCGAGGCCTTGTCGATGAGCGCGTCGGAAGTGCATGCCAGCGTGAAGCGCGCGGTGGTGGCCGGGCTGGCTGTAGTGCGTGGCCGTGGCGACTGGTCGCCGGTGCGTCCGGCGCTGCTGGAGTTTGCCCTGCACGGCGTGCGCTATGTCTGGCCGGCCGTACCCGGGCCGGTCAAGCGCGGTGTGCCCACCGGGTTTGGTGCGGCGCCGCTGGCCGGCAAGCTCTCGGCGGCGGCCGGCGAGGCTCCGGTATGGGCGCACGCCAGCGGCAGCGCCAAGGGGCCGAGCCTGTCGCCGATCTATCGCACGGCGCCGCAGGCCGCATTGGCAGACCCGCGGCTGCACCGCCTGCTTGCCTTGCTCGATGCCTTGCGTGCGGGCCGTGCCCGCGAGCGCGCGCTGGCCGCCGAGCTTTTGCCAAGGGAGCTGGAGGCAGCGGATGCGTCGTGACGATCCCAACCTGCCGTATCTGCGGCTGGTCGCCGAGGCGCTGGGTGATCTGCGCGAACAGGTGGTGTTTGTCGGCGGCGCGGTCGCGGGGCTGCTGGTGACTGACCCGATGGCGGACAGCGTGCGGGCCACCCGCGATGTCGATGCGGTGATCGAGGCAGCGCGTGCGCAGTTCCATCGCATCGAGGCGCGAATCGCGACGCGCGGTTTCACCCGCGACATGGACAGCGAGGTGATCTGCCGCTGGATTCATCGCGACTCCGGCGTGCTGTTCGACCTGATGCCGGTGGACGCCGGCGTGCTGGGATTTTCCAACCGCTGGTACCCCTACACCGTGGAAACGGCAGAACCGGTTGAACTGGCGGATGGGGTCTCGATTCGCGTGGCCAGCGCGGTGGCGTTTGTCGCGACCAAGCTGGAAGCGTTCGCCGATCGCGGGGCGGGCGATATCCTGGCCAGCCACGATCTGGAAGACGTACTGAATATCGTTGATGGTCGCGAGGAGCTCGCGCAGGAACTCGCGGCCGCATCGCCCGCCGTGCGCCAGGCGGTGGCGCTCGCGCTGGCGGCGCTGCTGGCGCATCCGGATTTCGCCAACGCGCTGCCGGGGCTGATTGCCGAGCCCGAACGTGCAGGAATCGTGGCGGAACGCTTGCAGGCCATGGCCGTATGGGCCACACATACAGCAACGAACGCGCCGTCCGGGCCGTGACGATGCCGCAAAACGAACAGGGGAACACATGAACCTGCACAGGGAAGTCCATTTCGAACAGGCCATCTGCGACTACCTCGCCGCGCACGGCTGGCTCTACGCCGACGGCGACGCCGAGCACTACGACCGCACCCACGGCCTGTATCTGCCCGATCTGCTGGCGTGGATCGAAGCGGCCCAGCCAGACAGCTGGCAGCGCCTCACGAAGACCCACGGTCCGGCCGCGGCCGAGCGCATCGCCGAGCGGGTGCGCAAAAACCTCAATGAGCGCGGCACGCTGGAGGTGCTGCGCCGTGGCGTGGAGATGCTTGGCCTGAAGGAGCCGCTGTCGCTGGTGCAGTTCAAGCCGGCGCTGGCGATCAATCCGGTGATCCAGCAGCACTACGCGGCCAACCGGCTGCGGGTGGTGCGGCAGGTGCGGCATTCGCCGAACAACCCCAAGGACGCGCTGGACCTGGTGCTGTTCGTCAACGGCATCGCGGTGGCCACGGCGGAGCTGAAGTCCGACTTCACCCAGAGTGTGGGCGATGCGGTAGACCAGTACCGCTTCGACCGCCATCCGCAACCCAAGGGCGGGCATGTCGAGCCGCTGCTGAGCTTCCCCGGTGGGGCGCTGGTGCACTTCGCGGTGAGCCAGTCCGAGGTGATGATGACCACGCGGCTGGCCGGGCCGACCACGCGCTTCCTGCCGTTCAACCGCGGCAACAACGGTGCGGCGGGCAACGCGCCCAACCCGGACGGTTTCGCCACCGCCTATCTGTGGGAAGAGGTGTGGGCACGCGACAGCTGGCTGGAGATTTTGGGCCGCTACCTGATCGGCAAGCGCGACGACAAAAAGCAGCTGACCGGCGTGATCTTTCCGCGCTATCACCAGCTCGACGCGACGCGGAAGCTGGTGGCCGATGTGCTGGCGCAGGGCGCGGGTCAGCGCTATCTGATCCAGCATTCGGCCGGTTCGGGCAAGACCAACTCGATCGCCTGGAGTGCGCACTTTCTGGCCGACCTGCATGACGCCGCGCACAAGAAGCTGTTCGATAGCGTGCTGGTGGTGTCCGACCGCAACGTGCTGGATGCGCAGCTGCAGGAAGCGATCTTCGATTTCGAGCGCACCACCGGCGTGGTGGAAACCATCACCAGCGAGCACGGCAGCAAGAGCACGCAGCTCGGTCAGGCGCTGAAGGGCGGCAAGAAGATCATCGTCTGCACCATCCAGACCTTTCCCTTCGCCTTGCAGGCGGTGCAGGAACTGGCCGTGACCGAAGGCAAGTGTTTCGCGGTGATTGCCGATGAGGCGCACAGCTCGCAGACGGGCGAAGCCGCAGCCAAGCTAAAGCAACTGCTGAGTGCCGAGGAATGGGCCGAGCTGCAGGACGGCGGCGAGATCGACACCGAGGCCTTGCTCGCCGCTGGCATGGCAGCACGCGCCGGTGGCAACAAGGGTCTGACCTATGTGGCGTTCACTGCCACGCCCAAGCAAAAGACGCTGGAGCTGTTCGGTCGGCCCGGCGAAGACAGCCTGCCACAACCGTTTCACGTTTACTCCATGCGCCAGGCGATCGAAGAGGGTTTCATCCTCGATGTGCTGGAGAACTACACGCCGTACAAGCTCGCCTTCCGGCTGGCCCACGACGGCAAGGATTACGACGAGACCGAGGTGGAACGCAGCGCGGCGATGAAGGGGATCATGCAGTGGGTTCGCCTGCACCCGTACAACATCGCCGCCAAGGTGCAGATCGTGGTGGAGCACTACCGCGAAAACGTGCAGCCACTGCTGACGGGCAAGGCCAAGGCGATGGTGGTGGTCGGCAGCCGCAAGGAGGCGGTGCGCTGGCAGAAGGCTATCCGTGACTACATTGCCCGGCAGAACTATGCACTGGGCGTGTTGGTGGCGTTCTCCGGCGAGGTGAATGACCCGGACAGCTACCCGCAGCCAGTGACCGAGACCAGTACCGACCTCAACCCCGGTTTGAAGAGCCGCGACATCCGCGAGGCCTTCGCCAAACCCGAGTATGACCTGCTGCTGGTTGCCAACAAGTTTCAGACCGGCTTCGACCAGCCGCTGCTCTGCGGCATGTACGTGGACAAGAAGCTCGGCGGCATCCAGGCGGTGCAGACGCTGTCGCGATTGAACCGCGCCCATCCGGGCAAGGACACCACCTACATTCTCGACTTCGTCAACGACGCTGCGGACATCCTCACGGCTTTCAAGACCTACTACGCCACCGCCGAACTGGAGGCGACAACCGATCCGCACCTGGTCTTCGACCTGCGCCAGAAGCTGGATGCCAGCGGCCACTACGACGAGTTCGAGGTGGAGCGTGTCGCCAGGGTGGAGACCGACCCGAGCGGCACGCAAGCGCAGCTGAGCAGCGCCATCGCTCCCGTCGCCGACCGCTTGCTCAAGCGCTACAAGGCGGCGCAACAGGCACGCGCCAGCGCGCTGGCAAATGGTGACGACAAGGCCGCCGAGGCCAACAAGGACGTGCTGGATGCGCTGGTGCTGTTCAAGAACGACATGGGCGCCTATGTGCGGCTATATGCGTTCCTGTCGCAGGTGTTCGACTACGGCAACACCGACATCGAGAAACGCTTCATCTTCTACAAGCGGCTGATCCCGCTGCTGGAGTTCGGCCGCGAGCGCGACACGGTGGATCTGTCCAAGGTCGTGCTGACCCATCACACCATGCGCAGTGCCGGACGTCAGCCGATCAATCTCAAGGACGACGGCAAAGGCAGCTACAAACTGCCACCGATGGATGCCGTGGGCAGTGGTGCGGTACAGGACAAGCAACAGGCGTTGCTGGCCGAGATCATCCAGAAGGTCAACGGCCTGTTCGAGGGGCAGCTTACCGATGGCGACCAGCTGCACTACGTCAACGGCGCGATCAAGGGCAAGCTGCTGGAAAACGAGACCCTGATGCAGCAGGCCGGAAGCAACAGCAAGGAGCAGTTCGCCAACTCACCGGATCTGAAAGATGCGCTGATGCACGCGATTATGGATGCGCTGGAAGCGCACTCGAGCATGAGCACCCAGGCGCTGGGGTCAGAGCGCGTGCGCGACGGGTTGAAGGACATCCTGCTGGGGCCGGCGCAGTTGTATGAGGCGTTGAGGGCGAAGGTCGAGGCGAGTCAGTCGGATCCGCCTCGCGTTTGATTGTGTCACCGGTGGGCGTGACGGAACGTTGCGCTACGACCATTCCATTGCCGCTATCCTGGCCAAACGAAAGGTCCGTGTTGCCCCAAAGCTGGGCGCGATGGTGGCCAGAGTGCACGCTTTGGCGGGCGCCTCTGCGCGTGAGAACTTAAGCGCAAAAGCGGGTCCATCCAAAAGCGGGTCAGGTTCACTTATCCCTGCAGCCCACTTACTCCTGCCCCTCGCCCAGCACATAGCTGGTACTTCGCCCGCCAGCATCGCTCTTTTGCAGCACGCCGCGCTCCAGCAAATCGTTGATGTCGCGCAATGCCGTGTCGGCTGAACACTTGGCGATGGCCGCCCACTTGCTGCTGGTGAGCTTGGCTTCGAGACCGTCCAGCAGTTTGTTGAGCAGCTTCACCTGGCGCGCGTTGAGGGGCGTGGTCGCCCAGCGCTGCCAGAACCGCGTCTTGAGCAGCACGGTATCCAGCGTGTGCTGCGCTTGATCGACAGCGCGGTGCAGGGTGTCGAGGAACCATGCCAGCCACGCGGTGACGTCCAGGGATCCTCGCTGGGTCCGCTGCAGGATGTCGTAGTACGCCTTGCGCTCGCGCTGGATCTGCGCCGACAGGCTGTAGAAGCGCTGCTCACTGCCGTCGGCGCGCGCCAGCAACAGGTCGCTGATGGCGCGGGCAATCCGACCGTTGCCGTCATCGAACGGGTGCAAGGTGACGAACCACAGGTGACCGAGACTGGCCTTGATCAGCGGTGGCACCGTGGATGCAGCGTCCAGCCAGTCGATGAATCGGCGCGTTTCGGCGTCCAGGCGCGCTGCGGGCGGTGCCTCGAAATGCACCCGCTGGCGGCCGATCGGGCCCGAGACCACCTGCATCGGACCGCTGGCGTCGTCGCGCCACGCACCGACATTGATCCTGGACAGACCCGAGTAACCCGTGGGGAACAGCGCGGCGTGCCAGCCGAACAACCGCTCTCGCGACACCGCCGCATGACAGTTGGCGGTGGCGTCCAGCACCATGTCGACCACGCCTTCGACGTGACGATCCACCGGCGCCAGGGCGCCTATGTCCACCCCCAGACGGCGGGCGATGGACGAGCGCACGGATTGGACATTGAGGGTCTCGCCCTCGATCTCGCTGGTCTTGACCACATCCTCGGTCAGCGCAGCCAGGCTGGCCTGATCGCGAAGCGCCATGCCGACATCGGCCAGCCGACCCATCAACAGACCCTGGGCGCGACTGACCTCGGCCATCGGCGCCGCCAATGCCGCCAGGTCGTAGCGCCAGTTCGGCCAGTCGTCGGCTTGCCAGATGTAGGTGTAATCACCGCGATTCATGCGGAGATTGTGGTTGGTATTGTCCGCAAGCGCCAGCTGTTCGCCGCGGATAGTGCGGTGAAATCGGTGCCCATCGCTACACCGGGTGGGTGTGGTCGACCTTCCGGATTCCCAGGCGACTGGACTCGGAAAAGAGCTCAAGGTCGATGGCACAAGGCGCACGTTCCTATGGCGCACCCGCAAAACTACGACCCAGAAACGCCGGCACCTTCGCCGCACTTTGCCGGTTGATCGCCTCGAGCAGACCCGGCGCGATGGAGGGGCAGCGGTACCGATCTCGCAGGCGGTCGCCGATATGCAGCAGTAGGCGGGTGGAGACTTCGGCGTCGGCTTCCGCGCGGTGGGCGGTGCCGCGGTAGCTGATGTTCAACGCCTGCGCCAGTCCACCGAGCTTGTAGCTGCTCTGCCCCGGCAGCATCCGGCGCGCCAGCTTCAGTGAGCAGATCAGGCCGCGGTGGCGCGGCGTCAGGCCTTGCCGCTGGCTTTCGGCTTGCAGGAAGCGGGCGTCGAAGCTGGCATTGTGGGCGGCCAGCACGTCGTCGCCGATGAAATCGAGCAACCGGGGAAGCACCTGCGCCACCGGAGGCGCGCCATCGACCATGCGCTGGGAGATGCCGGTCAGCGCGGTGACGAAAGGCGGCACGCGCACGCCGCAATTGATCAACGTCACATAGCGCTCGGCCACTACGCCATCGACGATGCGCAAGGCAGCTACTTCGGTGATGCGGTCGCCGGCAAGGGTGCTGAGGCCGGTGGTCTCGAAATCGAGCATCACGATGGGTTGGTCGAACAAGGCAACTCCGGCAGGTCACGCCTCTTTCGGCGTCCGAAAAGGATAGCGGCTTGCCGAAGCAATGCATGCAAAAGCCGCCCGCGCCGAGGGCTATTTACAGCGACTGCGCGCGAAACGTCGCAAACGACACGCGAGGTCACGCGGTCATGCGGTCTGTTGAGCCGGCTGCAACCGCAGCCAGATCGCCACGGGTTTGAATCCTTTTGCCCGGGGCGCGGCTCTATGAGGTGCCGGGTTCCTCCGGCCGACCTTACGGAGACACGCATCATGAACAACCAGAACCTGTTGAAGACCGCCTTGATCGGTGCCCTGACGCTCGGCGTGGCCTCGATCGCGACGGCCGCGCCGGCGCCTGCCGGTGCCGGCGGCATGAAGGGCGATCACATGAAGATGACCAAGTGCTACGGCATCAATGCGGCGCACAAGAACGACTGCAAATCGGTCGGGCATTCCTGTGCCGGCCAGGACAGCAAGGCGCGCGACCCGAATGCCTTCGTGGCGGTGCCGGCCGGCTTGTGCGCAAAGATCGATGGCGGCTCGACCGCCCCGGCCGACAAGAGCTGAGCAACGGCATGGGCGAGCATAAGCCCCGGCGTCAAGGACCGATCCCGGCATCTGCCGGGGTCGGCTTGCGCGCGCCGCATGTGCAGCGTGTACTCGACGAGAAGCCGCCGGTACCCTGGTTCGAGGTGCACAGCGAGAATTATTTTGCGGCGGGCGGTGCCGCGCACGCGGCGCTGGAACAGATTCGCGCCGACTACCCCCTGAGTCTGCACGGTGTGGGGCTGTCGCTGGGGTCGTCCGACGCGCTGGATCGCGATCACCTGACGACACTGGGCGCACTGGTGCGGCGCTATCAGCCGGCGCTGGTCTCGGAACATATCTGCTGGGGCGCGATCGGCGGCCTGCATTTGAACGACCTGCTGCCGTTGCCCTGCACCGATGAAGCGCTGGACCTGATGGTCTCGCGCGTGCAGCAGGTACAGGAGGCGCTGGGTCGTGAGTTGCTGGTGGAGAATGTCTCCAGCTACCTCAGCTTTCGCCATGCGGAAATGCCGGAGTCGGCGTTCGTGGCGGCGCTGGTGCAGCGCGCCGGCTGCGGCCTGCTGCTGGACGTGAACAACGTCTACGTCAACAGCATCAACCACGGCTTCGACGCCCATGCGTACCTGCGTGCCATGCCGCACGGCGCGGTGCGTGAAATTCACCTGGCCGGCTTTACCCGCAAAGACGGGCTGCCGGTGCCCTTGCTGATCGACAGCCACAGCCGGCCGGTGGCGCCCGAGGTCTGGGCGCTCTACGACGAGGCCCTGGCGCTGGGCGGACCGAAACCGACCCTGATCGAATGGGATCAGGACATCCCCGAACTGGAGGTGTTGCTGGCCGAAGCCGGGCGCGCCGAGGAGAGTCTGGATGCCTGCCGCCCCGCGTTTGCATGAATTGCAGCAAGGCTTTGCCGACGCCCTGACCGGGCGAAGCGATGCCGTGTCGAGCTGGATCGAGGGAGCCGGCCTGGCGCCGACGGCACGGCTGCAGATTTACCGGAATGCGGTCGCGGGCACCCTGGATGCGGCCCTGCGCGACAGCTACCCCGTCGTGCTGGCCCTGGTCGGTGAGGACTTTTTCGATGCGATGGCGGCACGCTATCGCGCGCAGCATCCTTCGACCTGCGGCAACCTGCAACGCTTCGGCGGCGCCCTCGGCGAATTTCTCGAACAGATGCCCGAGGCGCGGTCGCTGGGCTATCTGCCGGACGTGGCCCGACTGGAGGGGTTGCGTCAGGCCGCGGCGCTGGCCGCCGAGGGCGCCGCCGTCGAAACCGCGGTGCTGGCGCGTGCCGCGGAGCAGCCGCCGGAACAGCTGCGGCTGCAGCTGCACCCGAGCGTGCAGTTGCTGCGCAGTGAACATGCGGTGTTGACCCTCTGGCAATGGTGTCAGGCGGCGGACGGCAGCGCATTGCAGCTCGATGGCCGCGCTGAGCATGTGCTGCTGTGGCGCGAGGGGGGTGATGTGGCAATGGCGTTGATCGAACCGGCCACGTACGCCTGCATCGAGGCGTTGATCGAGGGAAGAGACCTTGCGGCGGCCTGTGCCGCGGCAAGCGGTATGGACGATGAATTCGACCCCGCGCCATGCCTGCGCGATTTGCTCGCGCAAGGCTTGATCGTGGCATGCAATGACGAGGAGCGTTCGACATGAACAACGGGATGATGCGTGTGTGGGATTACTATGGACAGCTGACCCGGCTGCTGCTCGGCTTGGCGCCGGTGGTCTTGCTGCTGTTTCGGGTCTGGGTAGCGCTGGCGTTCTGGCGCGCCGGTGTGGTCAAGATAGAAGACCCGATGGGCACCTCCTATCTGTTCAACAACGAATACCACGTGCCGCTGTTGTCCGGCGATACGGCGGCGTTTCTCGGTACCTGGATCGAGCTGGTCGCGCCCTGGTTCCTGCTGCTGGGACTGGGTGGGCGCCTCACCGCCGCCTTCCTTTTCGTCTATAACATCATGGCGGTGATCTCGTACCCGGACCTGTGGCCGCACGGTTTCTGGCTCGGCGTGCTCGGCAGTGACTTCAACGATCACAAGATCTGGGCCATGATGTTGCTGGCGGTGATCGCCTGGGGGCCGGGCTTTTTCTCGATTGACCGCATGCTGGCCAGGTTCTGGCCGAAGCCGGCAAACGATCCATCCGGTGCGGTGGCGCAGGCGGCGCCGTGACGGTACAGCCGCCATGCGCGCGGCGAATGTCGAATCTTTTGCGAGGCGCCGTGCCTCTATTAAGAAGCAAACGCCGCGGGAATCAGCCCGCGGCACCGCTGACCGGATCTGCCAAGTGCCTATGAAACATGATCACCGACTGCTGGAATCGGCGCGCCGGGGCGATATCGCCGCCGTTGAGCAGTTGCTGGTGTTGTGCCGCCCCGACTTGCGCCGCATCGCCCAGTCGCAATGCGCCAGCAGCGTGGACCCGGACGACGCGGTACAGGAGTCGCTGCTGCTGATCTACCGGCGCATCGGCGCACTGCGCACGATTGCCGCCTTTCCGGCCTGGACCTTCTCGATCGTGCGGCGTGAGTGTCAGCGGCTGCTGCGATCGATGCGTGGCGAGGTTGAGCTGCCCGAGCCCGATCACCCCGTGTTTGCCTACGACGACCGCTTCGACCTGCGTCGCGATCTCGCCGCAGCCATCCAGTCCCTGCCGGAGAAATACCGCGAGGCGATCATCCTGCGCGACTTCGAGGAATTCTCGATCAGCGAAATTGCCGACAAGCTGTTGCTCACCCGCGAGGCGGTGAAGAGCCGCATCCATCGCGGTCGGCAGATGGTGCAGGAATACCTGCAGGACTGAGTAACCCGGGCACCGATTGATTCGCGGAAGGGAGATTCACCATGAATATCTTTAGCGTGGCGTGGCGGCTGGGCCATGGCCACCGTGATGTTGTCGTTGCATCGGGTCTGCGGCGAGCGGATGTCGCGGTCCGTCCACCGGCGCGCCCTGATTTGCGGTTATGGTGGTATGGCGTCGACGCGCTGGCGTCGCGGCGGCGCCAGCGCCGATCCATCACCGATTGATCTGTTGCCCTACCGGCTGTGCTGCCCATGAGAAACCCGACTGCCCTGCTCCGATGGTTGCTGCTGACGGCCCTGCTGGGTGCCGTGGTCGCGTTCTTCGCACTCGGCCTGCAGCATCACCTGAATCTCGAGGCGCTGAAAGCGCAGCAGCAGGCGCTGGAGGGTTTCCGCCAGGCACATCCGCTGGCGCTGGCGCTGGGGTTCTTTCTGGTCTACGTGGCGGTGACGGCGTTGTCGCTGCCGGCGGCGACCCTGTTGACCCTCGCCGGTGGCGCGCTGTTCGGCTTGCTCGAGGGCACGATCCTGATCTCGTTTGCCTCCAGCCTCGGCGCGACCCTGGCCTTTCTGGCCAGCCGTTTCGTGTTTGGCGCCGCGGTGCAACGACGTTTCGGCCAACGGCTGGCGGCAATCAACGAGGGCGTGCGCCGCGAAGGCGCGCTGTACCTGTTCACCCTGCGTCTGGTGCCGGTGTTTCCGTTCTTCGTGGTCAACCTGCTGATGGGGCTGACCACGTTGCCGGTGCGCACGTTCTACTGGGTCAGCCAGCTCGGCATGCTGGCTGCGACGGTGGTTTACGTGAATGCCGGCACCCAGCTGGCCAGCCTGGATTCGCTGTCCGGGATTGTCTCACCGCGGCTGCTCGGATCGTTTGTCCTGCTCGGCACGTTTCCGCTGCTGGCGCGCTGGATCGTGGCACGGGTCAAGGCGCGCCGCGTGTATGCGCGCTGGCCCAAGCCGAAACGCTTCGATCGCAACCTGGTGGTGATTGGCGCCGGTTCGGCCGGACTGGTCAGCGCCTACATCGCTGCGGCGGTGCGGGCCAGGGTCACCCTGGTCGAAAAACACCGGATGGGTGGCGACTGTCTCAATACCGGCTGCGTGCCTTCCAAGGCGCTGATCCATGCGGCGCGGCTGGCAACGCAGGCCCGCGAGGCAGGGCTTGCCGGAGTACATGTAGGCGAGGTGCGGGTGGATTTCCGCGCCGTGATGGCACGGGTGCAGCAGGCGGTGGCTACCGTGGCGCCGCACGATTCGGTCGAGCGTTATCGTGAGCTGGGGGTCGACGTGCAACGTGGCCAGGCCCGAATCGTCTCACCATGGGTGGTCGAGATCGACGGCAAACCGGTCAGCACGCGGGCCATCGTGATTGCCTCGGGTGCCGAGCCTTGGGTGCCGCCCATCGCCGGCATCGAGCAAGCGGATTACCTGACTTCGGACACGCTGTGGGAGTTGGGAGAATTGCCGCCACGCCTGTTGATTCTGGGCGGCGGGCCGATCGGTTGCGAGCTGGCGCAGGCCTTCGCCCGACTCGGTTCGGCGGTGACCCGGGTCGAGGCGATGGAGCGCTTGTTGCTGCGCGAGGATGACGAGGTGTCCGCCTTCGTGCAGGCGCGGCTGGCGACCGATGGCGTCGACGTGCGCCTGGGCCACAAGGCGGTGGCGATCGAGCGCGAGGGTGATCAGCACGTACTGGTCTGCGAGGCCGGCGGACAGCGCGTCCGGCTACCGTACGACCGGTTGCTGGTAGCGGTCGGTCGCAAGCCGCGTACCGCCGGCTTTGGTCTGGAGGAACTGGGCATCCCCGCCGCACGTACAGTGGAGACGGATGCATATCTGGCCACGCTGTATCCCAACATCTATGCCTGCGGCGATGTCGCCGGTCCGTACCAGTTCACCCACACTGCCGCGCATCAGGCCTGGTACGCGGCAGTCAACGCGCTGTTCGGCCAGTTCAAGCGCTTCCGTGTCGACTATGCGGTGATTCCGGCGGTGACCTTCGTCGACCCCGAAGTGGCGCGGGTCGGCCTCAACGAGCGCGAGGCGAAGGCACAAGGCATCGCCTACGAGCTCACCCGCTACGCGCTCGACGATCTGGATCGCGCAATCACCGAGGATCGCACGCACGGCTTCGTCAAGGTATTGACCGTACCCGACAAGGACCGCATCCTCGGCGCCACCATCGTGGGTCAGCATGCTGGGGAACTGCTGGCCGAATTCGTGCTGGCGATGCGTCACGGCCTGGGCATGAACAAGATCCTCGGCACCATCCATGCCTACCCGACCTGGGCCGAGGCCAACAAGTACGCCGCCGGCAACTGGAAGAAGGCGCATGCGCCGGAACGCGTGCTGGGCTGGTTGGCGCGTTATCACGCTTGGCGATTGAAGTGAGGTTGGCATGACAACGCGATCTTTCCTACGACGGGCATCTGCAGGGCCTGGCCACACCATGACCCTCGCTGCACCCTTGAGCAGGAGTGATTTACCGTGAATGCCGTCCTTTCAGTTTCACCACCTTCGTTCGCTCGCAGCCTGCGTCAGCATGGGTTGACCTTGCCGCGCACGCCGCTGGAGATCCTGCAGGTCAATGTCGGCAAGTTGTGCGACCTGGCCTGCCAGCACTGCCACGTCGAAGCCGGCCCCAAACGCACCGAAATCATGCAGCAGGCTACGGTCGAACGCCTGCTCGAACTGCTCGCCGACGCACCGCAGGTGCACACCCTGGACCTGACCGGCGGCGCCCCCGAGATGAACCCGCATTTCCGCACCCTGGTGCGCGAGGCGCGGGCGTTGGGCAAGACAGTGATCGACCGCTGCAACCTGACCGTGCTGTTCCGTGCGGGGCAGGAGGACACCGCCGACTTTCTGGCCACGCAGGGCGTCAAGGTGGTCGCCTCGCTGCCGTGTTACACCAAGGCCAATGTCGAGCAGCAGCGCGGCCAGCATGTTTTCGACCCCAGCCTGCGCGCGCTGCACCAGCTCAATGCGCTCGGCTACGGCCGTGCGGATTCGGGGCTGGAGCTGGACCTGGTCTACAACCCGCTAGGCGCCAGCCTGCCGCCATCGCAGGCGGCTCTGGAGGCGACCTATCGCGACGAACTGGCCGAGCATTTCGGCATCGTCTTCAACCGCCTGTTCACCATCACCAACATGCCGATCAAGCGCTTCCTGCACCTGCTGGAGCGCGAAGGACGCTATCAAAGTTACATGCAGACCCTGCTCGACGCGTTCAATCCGCAGGCGGCGCTGGGGGTGATGTGCCGCAACCTGCTGTCGGTGGACTGGCGCGGGCAACTGTACGACTGCGATTTCAACCAGGCGCTGGAACTGCCGCTGGGCGGTCGTCAGCGCAGCGTGTGGGATATCGCCCAACTCGCGGACATCGAACGCGGGCCCATCGCGTTCGCCGATCATTGTTACGGCTGCACCGCCGGCGCGGGCAGCTCCTGTGGAGGATCGCTGACATGAGCATGAACATGGACCTTGAGCGCGACATTGAGACCCGTGCCGACGCCGACGCCCAGCAATCCGCGGTGCGCAGTTACTACGGCGAAACCCTGCAGTCGAGCAACGACTTGCGCACCACCGCCTGCTGCAGCATCGACGCGATGCCTGAGTACCTGCGCACGATTCTGGCGCAGTTGCATCCGGAGGTGCGCGATCGCTTCTACGGCTGCGGTTCGCCGCTGCCACCGGCATTGGACGGCAGGACCGTGCTCGACCTCGGCTGTGGCAGCGGTCGCGATGCCTACCTGTTGTCGAAGCTGGTGGGCGAGCATGGCCGGGTGATCGGTGTCGACATGACCGCGCAGCAGCTGGCGGTGGCCGAACGGCATCGCGACTTCCACGCGCAGGCCTTCGGTCATGCCGCTTCCAACGTCCGCTTTCAGCAGGGCGACCTGGCTGACCTGGCGGCCCTGGGTATCGCCGATGCCTCGGTCGATGTAGTGGTCTCGAACTGCGTTCTGAACCTGGTGCCGGACAAGCGCGTGGCGTTTGCCGAGATCTTCCGCGTGCTCAAGCCCGGCGGCGAGCTGTACTTCTCCGACGTCTACAGCAACCGCCGCCTGCCGCATGAACTGCTGGCCGATCCGGTGCTGCTCGGCGAGTGCCTGGCCGGTGCCTTGTACACCGAGGATTTTCGCCGTCTGATGGGTAACCTGGGGGTCGCCGATGCGCGGGTTTGCGCACGTGCTCCGATCGCGCTGACCGATGCGGCGGTCGAACAGAAAATCGGTTTCGCCCGGTTCGAATCGATCACCTGGCGCGCCTTCAAGCTGCCGCTGGAGGACCGCTGCGAGGATTACGGCCAGGTCGCCACCTACCTCGGCAGCCTGCCCGATCATCCGCACCGTTTCATGCTCGACGATCACCACCTGTTCGAACGCGGCAAGCCGCTGCGGGTCTGCGGCAACACCGCCGACATGCTCGGCGGCAGTCGCTATGCGCCGCACTTCCGTCTCGATGGCGATAAGCAGCATCACTACGGTTTGTTCGATTGCTCGCCGGATATCCCGGCCAGCAGTTCGGCCAGTTGCTGCTGAGCATGGTCCGCGGCATTCTCCATCCGCCGGCCGCGCACACGTTGTCGGTGATCGTGCCGCTGGCGCCGGGCGAAACCGAATGGCAAGGCCTGCTGCAACAGCTTGTCGCCTTGCCTGCCGGCAGCGAAGTGATCGTGGTGCGTGCCGACGACGAGTCGTGGCCGGCGCCGGCCAACTGGCCGCATCGTCTGCGCTATCGTGAATGCCATAGCGCGCCCGGACGCGCGCGGCAGCAAAATTTCGGCGCGCGTCAGGCCCAGGGTCACTGGCTGTGGTTTCTGCACGCCGACTCGCGGCTGCGCGAAGACACGCTGCGCGAACTGCAGCGGTTCCTGAGTCATGGCGTAGAGGCACTGGGCTGGTTCGAGCTGGCCTTTCGCCGCGACGGGCCGCGCTGGATGGCCTTGAATGCTGCCGGCGCCAATCTGCGCGCACGCTGGCTGGGCTTGCCGTTCGGTGATCAGGGGCTGGTGCTGCCGCGGCACCGCTTCGAGGCCTTGCACGGGTTCGATGAACAGGCGCTCCACGGCGAGGATCATCTGCTGGTGTGGGCCGCACGCCGTGCATCGCTGCCGTTGCGGCGGATTCCCGCCGCGCTGGAAACCAGCTCACGCAAGTACGTGCAGCACGGCTGGCTGGCGACTACCGCGCGGCATTGGCGCCTGACCGTGGCGCAGATCCGCACGGCACGGCGGGCATGAGCATGACGCCGGCACTGGCGATCTTCGTGAAGACACCGGGACTCTCGCCAGTCAAGACCCGGTTGGCCGACACCGTGGGAACCGCGGAAGCGGTCCGCTTCCATACCCTGGCCGCGGCGGCCACGGCCGCCGTGGTGGGTCGCTGCCGGCCCAGCCTGGTGCCGTATTGGGCCGTGGCCGAGGCCGGACCGCAAGCGCGCGAGGCGTGGCCCGAATTTGCCCAGGTCGGACAGGGCGAAGGCGGTCTGGGCGCGCGCATGCATCAGGTTTATACCGAGCTGCAGGCACGTCACGGCCGGGCGTTGCTGATCGGCGCCGATGTGCCGCAACTGACACCTGCGTTGCTGCAGGCCGCGCTGGCCCTGCTCGACGATGAGGCTACGCCTTACGTGCTCGGCGAGGCGTTCGACGGCGGCTTCTGGCTGGTCGGCGGTCGCGCGCCGATCGAACGCCGTGTGTGGCTGGGCGTGCCGTATTCGCAGGCTGATACCGCCGCGCGATTCCGCGAAGCCCTGGCCCCGCACGGTGGTATCGCCAGCGTATCGACGCTGCGCGATGTTGATGACGCCGCGGATCTGCCGGCGCTCGCTGCCGCCCTCGCCACCTTGATCGATCCTTTGCCGGAACAGCGCACGCTGGCCGACTGGCTGCACACCGCAAGCCATCACCCGACCTCCATGGAGTTGCCGGCATGACCATCGCCTTGTTTATCGCCGTGTTGCTGTTGGCGGCGAGTAACGGTTCCAACGACAACTTCAAGGGTGTGGCCACGCTGTACGGCAGTCGCACTGCGGGTTACTGGACCAGCCTGGGCTGGGCCAGCATCACCACCCTGGCCGGTTCGCTGTGCTCGGTCTATCTCGCCCAGGCGCTGCTCAAGGCCTTCACGGGAGCGGGTCTGGTGCCCGCGGATATCGCGGCGCAAACCGGTTTTGCGCTGGCGGTGGCGGCCGGCGCCGCGCTTACCGTAGCGCTGGCCTCCTGGCGTGGACTGCCAATCTCGACCACGCATGCGCTGGTCGGCGCGATGAGTGGCGCCGGTCTGGTCGCCGTCGGCCTGGAGGTACATTTCGATTCGCTCGGCAAAAGCTTTCTGCTGCCGCTGTTGGCCAGCCCGCTGATCGCGATCATTCCCGCGTGGCTGATCGCGCCGCTGCTGCGTGGGCTGGTTGCGCGGGCGAAGCAGCAACGCGTCGACTGCCTGTGTATCGAGCAAGCCGCCTTGGCCACATCTGATGGGGTGATGACGATGCGGAAGGCGGCCGTGCTGCGTACCGGCAGCGTGACGGCATGTGTCGATAGCGATGCGCGTCCGCTGCTGCGCTTCGATGCGGCACGTGTGGTCCATGCCCTGCACTTTCTGTTTGCCGGCGCAGTGGGTTTTGCCCGTGGTCTCAACGACACCCCGAAGATCGCAGCCTTGCTGTTGCCGATCGCGGTGCTCGACAGCAACAGCGCGGTGCTGGCGGTCGGTATCGCGATGTTGATCGGTGGCGTGATCGGCGCGCGGCGGGTGGCACGGACCATGAGCACCGAGATCACCGATCTGGATCTGGGAGCATCGCTTGCCGCCAGCCTCACCACCAGCCTGCTGGTCAGTACCGCCAGCTTCAACGGCCTGCCGGTATCGACCACGCATGTCGCAGTCGGTGCGCTGACCGGCGCGGGCGCCAGCGGCAAGGGTGGGGTGAATCGCAAGGTGGTCGGCACGATTGCCTTGTCATGGGTGGTGACTTTGCCGGTCGGCGCGTTGTTCGGCGCGCTGCTCTACGCCGGGCTTCGCTGAACGAGCTACGGGTTCGGCTCAGCCGGCCGGTCCCTGATAGCGGCAGCCGGAGGTGCAGGTTTCATGCACCACCACTTCGGCCAGCAGTGGCAAAGCGGGTTTGAGCTGATCCCACAGCCACATCGCCAGATTCTCGCTGGTAGGATTTTCCAGGCCAGGGACATCGTTGAGATAGTGGTGGTCCAGCTGATCGTAAAACGGCTGGAACACAGCCTTGATATCGGAGAAGTCCATGATCCAGCCGCTGTGCGGATCGACCGACCCCTCGACATGCAGCTCGATACGGAAGCTGTGGCCGTGAAGGCGCGAACATTTGTGCCCGGCGGGGACATGCGGCAGTCGATGGGCCGCTTCCAGGGTGAAGGCTTTGAAAATACGCATCGGCGTATTCTACTGCGCCGGGCGCGCGCATGCCGGATGCCTTTCCGTTCGGTACTCGTTGCCGAGGTGTCGTGGCGCCTTCGGTATCTGCGCTAGGGTGCCGCGACGGGGCGTGGCATCATCGGCGGCAGCACGGTGCTGCGGTTCGACCGTATGCCGACGCGTCGTGACTTGCCGCGGTGGTGATCGGGGAGAGCCGGTTCCGTCAGATCGCCGTTTTCACGGGAGACACCCTTGTTCGTTCATGTCGAAACCCGCCGTCGCAGTCGTTGGCATTGGGCGACGTTGCTGGTCGTGACGGTCTGCGTGTTGTGTTTCGTCTGGCTGGCAATAATGCCGGCACCGCAGCGCATTGCGCTGCTGCTGGAATGGGGGACGATCCCGGCGAACATCTTCGACCCGCATCAGGCCTTGTTGCCCCAACTGACCGATCCGGCCCTGCTGCGCCTGTTCACCGCCTTGTTCATCCACGTGACCTGGCTGCACCTGATGAGCAACCTGCTCTTTTTGGCGATCTTCGGACTGCCCGGCGAACGGGCGCTCGGCTCGCTGCGGTTCCTGCTGCTGTTCGTGCTGGGCGGTATCGTGGCGAATCTGATCGGTGCCTTGTCGCTGGTCGGCGTGCGCCTGCCGATCATCGGCTGCAGCGGTGCGGTGTCGGCGGTGGTGGGCACCTATGTGGCACTGTTTCCGCGTGCCAAGCTGGGCCTGGTCTTGCCGCTGGGCCTGTACCTGGAGTTCGTGCGGGTGCCCGCCTTCCTGTTGATCGGCATCTGGGTATTGCTGCAGCTGCTCTTCAGCTACGCCGGTCCGAGTTACGGCGCCTACGTCTGGTGGGCTCATATCGGCGGCTTCATGTTCGGTCTGGTGTTCGCGATGATCTCGCGCGACGCTATCGCCCGACGTCTGCGCAATTGAGCTGGCGGCCAGCTGGGAGAGTCGGACGCGTGCCGGGACGGTTCAATGCGACAGGTCAATCGTATAGGTCGCCGTGCCGTCGCCGTGGTCTTTCAGCAGGTGAATGTTGTCGAGGCCGGCGGCGTGGGCGATGTCCTGCTTGCCGCTGGCGCCGGTGAAGACGATCGGGCCATGGGTTTTCAGCGGGGCGAAATGCCACGATCTGGGCGCGAGCTCGGCGGCACTGATCCGCTGCTTACGTTGCAGCCAGCGGGCGAGGATCTCGCGGGTGCCGTCGGGCGCGGCCAGCACGATGTTGCTGCCGTCGAGGCCGGGAAAGTGGCCACCGCCGCTGGCGCGGTAGTTGTTGGTGACGACGATGAACGGTTGCTTCGGGGTGACGGGTTTGCCCTGGTAGACAAGTGCGGTGATGCGCTGGCCGACCGGTCTGGAGAGATCGATCACGTAGTGGATGCCGCCCTGGATCTGGTCGAAGTTGAAGCCGGCGACGTGTGGGTTGATCAGTGGTTGCTCGCCGGCCCTGGCTGGGTCGAGGCGGTTGAAGCGTTCGGCGGATTTCTCCAGCCAGGCCTTGAGGCCGGCACCGTCGATCTTCACCGCGGCCAGGGTGTTGGGGTAGAAGTACAGGTCGGCGGCGCTGCGCAAGGTCAGCGGTCCGGGCGCGACATCGGTGTAGTCGTCGGGCCCGCCGAAGCCGGTGCGGAAGGCGGCGGCGGCCGACAGGATCGGCACCTCAGCCAGCTCCGGATGCAGTCGCGGCAACTCGGTACGCACGTAGTCGATCTGCGCGGCATTGACCGGTGCCAGTGCTGTCATGTTGCCCTCGTCGGCGAAGTAGCTACTCATGCGCACGGTGGTTTTGCCGATCGGCGTGTTGACGTAGGCGATGGCGGCCTCATGGGCTTGCTGGACCAGCGGCGCGATCTCGGGATCGGGCGGGACGCAGTGATTCTTGGCGGGGCAGATCGGCCACACCTCGCTGTGGGTGGCATCGTGGTCGATCACCCAGCGGCCCTGACGACGATCCAGGATCAGCTGGATCACCCCCAGGTCCTTGCCGAAGAAGCCGCCCATCACGGCCGGCACGCCGCGCACGAAGCCGCGTTTGGCATCGACCTCCTTCATGCCGGCGTAACGTGGCCCGGGAAACGCACTGTGGGCGTGGCCAAGCAGCAGCACGTCGATGCCGGGCACGCCGGCCAGGTACCAGCCGCCGTTTTCCATCGCCGGGGTGTAAGCAGCGGTATTCAGTCCGCCATGCAGCAGCGCCACGATCAGATCCGGGTGTTGCGCTTCGATTTGCGGCAGATACTTCTTCGCCGCTTCGACCACACCGCTGACGGTGACCTTGCCGGCCAGTTTTTGCTGGTCCCACTGCATGATCGGTGGTGGGGTGAAGCCGATGATGCCGATCTTCAGCGGCACCCTGATCTTGCTGCCGTCGAGGGTGTAGGCCTCGATGGTCTTGTGGATGATCGTCCACGGTTTGAAGATCGGCTCGCCGTCGCGCGCGCTGTACACGTTGGCCAGCACCAGCGGAAAGTGCGGGCCGGCGCAGCGGTCGTGCCGGCCGCCCGTGACATTCATCGGCGTGCCGGTCACTTGCGACAGGAACGGCAGACCATAGTTGAATTCGTGATTGCCGATGGTGCCGCCGTCGTAGCCGATCGCGTCCATTGCACGATAGATGGCCAGCTCCTGCGGGCAGGTCACCGGCTTCGCCAGCGCCTGATAGTCCGCCAGCACGCTACCTTGGATGGTGTCGCCGTCGTCGAACAGCAAGGTGTTGGGGAATGCCGCGCGGGCGCGTTGGATCAGCGTGGCGGTGCGCTCAAAGCCCAGCGCGGGATCGGCCTTGAGTTTGAAGTAGTCGTAGCTGAGCACGTTGGAGTGCACATCGGTGGTCTCCAGGATCACCACCTTGGCGCGTGCACCGTCCGCCAGCAACGGCTGGCGCGGTAGCGCGGCGCACCCGGCAAGCAGGATCGCAAGCGTGGCGGCCAGCCAGGCCGTGGGCGAGTGGAAGCGTGGCGTCATGACGGCTTCGTCCTTGCGTGCAGTTACAGGGGGCAAACCTAGCAGATCGGCCCCGGTCGATGGGGTATGCGCGGTTTGTCCCCCGGGTTTCACGCGCTGGCGATGGCCGGATCGCTGCGGCTGGGTTTGCCGGTTTCGATGTGGCCGGCCAGACGGCGCTGGTAGTCCGGGTCGTCGGCGCTGGCGATCGTCAGGTCGTACCAGTGATCCTGGGCGGCGATTTTCCATACGCTGACCAGGGTGGAGGCCGCCGGTACGCGCAACTCGCGTTGCTGCGCGGGGGCGTAGCCGCTGACCACCCGGCACTTGCATGCCACGTCGCCGTCATTGCGCAGGCGCAGCAATACCTGTTCGCTGCCGGCGTCATAGTCGAGCCCGACCTCCAGCCCTGCCGCAGTTGCGCCGGCCCTGCCGGCGTAGCTTCTGAGATAGCCGTTCGGGCCGTAGATGGTCAGCGCATAGCGGTTCTCCGAGGTAGCGTCGAGCGGCCACAGATCGTCAAGCCAGTCACCGGCACCCACCGTGTAAAAGCGTGGGTCGATGCGGCCACCGGCACTGTAGGCGTTCAGTGCCACCGCGGCGCTGCCGCGATTGCTGAAGACAAGCCGCAGGCCGCGCTCACGTTGGAGCTCGGCAATGACCTCGAAATCATAAGGCAGCGGACATGCCGCGCGCTGCCCGGCTTCCTGTTTCGGCATCGATTGGGAGATGGGCGGCCGCGGTTCGGCCAGCTGACTGTTGGCATCGGCGAGCGCCACCGCGGGCGAGGTATCGGGAAGCGCCGGCCAGTCGAGTTCACTGCGCTCGAGATCCAGACAGCTGGTGAGGTCGCCAGCGATGGCGCGGCGCCAGGGACTGATATTCGGCTCGTGCACACCGAAGCGCTGCTCGAGGAAACGGATGACCGAGGTGTGATCGAATACCTGCGAGTTGACTCGGCCACCGCGGCTCCAGGGCGAGATCACCAGCATCGGCACGCGTGGGCCAAGTCCCACCGGCACGCCCTGATAGCTTTCGCCGGTGACGTCGACCGTGCTGCGCCCCATGGCGCTGTCCAGCGCCGGCAGCGGCGGCGGCACATGATCGAAAAAGCCATCGTTCTCGTCGTAGCAGAGCAGGAACACGGTTTTCGACCAGACCTCGGGGCGCGCCGCCAGCGCTTCGAGCAGGCGCGCAATCATCGAGGCGCCGTAGGCCGGCGTGGTCCGCGGATGCTCGGACATGATGTAGGGCGGCACGATCCATGACACCTGCGGCAACTGGCCGCTGTCGATGTCGCGGGCAAATTGTGCCACCAGATGTTCGCCGCGCGAGGCCTTGGCGTTGGCCAGGGTGGAGCCGCTGGCCCAGGCACGACCGCGCTGATACAGCGGCGAGTCGTGGGGCAGGCCGCGGAATGCGGCGAAGAACTGCATGGTGTTATCGCCGTAGTTGTCGAACTCCTGATAGACCTTCCAGCTGATCCCGGCGTCCTGCAGCCGCTGGGCGTAGTTGGTCCAGGTGAATCCCTTGAAGTCGGGCTTGTCGCGCGACATCGGCGCGGTCCAGTTGCCGTCGTCGATATTGTCGATGGCCTGCTTGCCCGTGTCGCCGACGCTGAGCCCGCTGGTGCCGCTGAACAGAAACATGCGATTGGGGCTGGTCGGGCCGAACAGCGAGGCATGGTAGCCGTCGCATACGGTGAACGCATCGGCCAGTGCGTGGTGAAATGGAATGTCCTCACGCCGGAAATAGCCCATCGTGTTCGGGGTTTTCTGGCTCACCCAGGCGTCGTGGTTCTGCCAGGTCTGGTGCGAGCCCTTCCAGTCGTGGTTGAGGTCATGCATGGACTGCGCATTGGTCTGCCTGCTGTCAAGATGAAACGGCAGCACGTAGTCGGTGGCGTCCGGTTGCGTCGGCTGGTACCAGACCGGCCGCCCGCTGGGCAGCTGCAGCGGGCGTGGATCGCCGAAACCCCGCACGCCGCGCAAGGTGCCGAAGTAGTGGTCGAACGAGCGGTTCTCCTGCATCAGGATGACCACATGCTGGATATCTTCCAGCGTGCCGGTGACGCGCGCCGGCTCTACCGCAAGTGCCCGGCGGATCACCGGGGGCAGCATCTGGCCGGTGGCCAGAGCGGCGGTAGCCAGGGCCGAGTTGCGAAGAAAGTCACGCCGGTTGCGATCGACCATGAGGTGTTCCGTAGAGGTAGCCGCGTAGCCTTGCCCGGCATGTGAAAAGTGCCTGAGCAAGGCCGCATGGCGGGTGGAAAATGAAATGCGAACCGCCACACCGGGGCGTGACGGTTCGCAATGACGCCATCGCGGTGATGTCAGAGATTGGCTTTGATCGAGAACACCGCGGTGCGACCCGGCGCAATGAAGTAGTAGCCCGGGGTACCGGCCGAATCGACCGTGCCCAGATAACGTCGATCCATCAGGTTGGTGACGTTGAACATCAGGTCGACGGACTTGACCGCGCGGTTGCTCGCATCAAAGCCGATGTGATAGCCGGCGTAGGCGTCGACGGACACGTAGGAGGGCAGCTTCTCGGTGTTGTCGATGGTGCCATAGCGGCCGCCGACATACTTGCCTGAAATTCCGGCCTGGAAGCCATCGGCATCGTGGTAGTTGGCGGCCAATGCCATCATGCGGCTCGGCTGCCCGGCCACCTTGTTGCCAGCCTTGATGCCGTTGATGTTGCCCAGGTAGGTCGAATTGTTGAAGGTTGCCGAGGCGTACAGATCAAGGTGCGGAGTGGCCTTCCAGTTGGCGATTGCCTCTACGCCCTTGGACTCCACGCCACCGACGTTGACGTAGGTGCCGGCGGTGCCGATGGTGTAGTTGATCCGGGTTACGCCATCGCTTTGCGGATTGACGAAGGTGATCTGGTTGGCAAAGCGCACGTGATAGACCGAGAGGCCAAGCTGCACATCGCGGGAGCTGTAACGGTAGCCGGTGTCGATGTTGATCGAGGTTTCCGGCTTGACGTGGCTGATGTCGGTGCCGACTGCCGCCGCCTGCACGACCCCATCCGGTACCGGCTCGAAGTTCTTGGTGACGCTGGCATAGACCTGGGAATGCCGGTTGAGGTGGTATACCGCGCCGAGCGACGGTAGCAGTCCGGAGTCGCTGTTGAGCGAAGCGAACTGCGCGCCGTTGTTGAGCAGGTTCTTGCCGGTCAGGGTGACCAGGTACTTGCTGACACCGGCGGTGACATCCACCGGTCCCAGATGCACTTCGTCCTGGACATACAATTTGCGGGTATTGGTGTTGAGCTGCTGGTTGAATTGTTTGTAGTAGTAGGGGCGGTTGTAGTTCCAGTTCAGGCTCGGATCGGTCACCGCGTACCACACGCGGCCGTTGATGCGATCGAGATTTTCAAGCCACAGGCCAGCGGTCAGATGGTTGAAGGCGATCTGCCAGGTGCCCTTGGCAATGAAACCGTAGCGGTTGTTCTTGTACAAGCTCTGACGGAAGCTGCTGGCGGGCGTGGCGCCGGCCGGATAGCAGGTCGCATCGTAGGGGTTGCCGCAGCCGGTCGGGGTCGCTATCGGCTGACCATTGGCATCGACGAAGAACGCCTTGGTGAAGGCGCCGCCGGGAGCGGGACGGGCGTTGCTCAACTGGCCGTTGGCGTCCACACCGAACAGCTGGTAAGGCGGCAGCCAGCCACCCGAACCTTTCATGTATTGGAAGTAGGGGTAAAATTCGATATTGCTGGTATCGCTTGGCGCGTAATCGAAGCGCACGCCGGCCAACGCATTCTGACGCACGGTGTTCCAGGCCTGCACGAAGTTCTGGTCGACGTACGGCTTGCCGGTCCAGTTCCAGTTGAGCCGATCCCAGTTCGGGTCCTGCTTGAACTGCGCGAGGGTGACGCTGTTGTAGTTGTTTTCGTAGGCATCGTCCCAGGACAGGCGCGCGGTCATGGTCAGCTTGTCGGTGAGGTAGCTGATCAGTTTGCTGTCGACATGGATGCGGTTGGTGTGGCCGTTGGAGCCGCTGCCGATCCAGCGCTTGTTGTAGGTGTTGGAAAAACTCACGTAGGCGTAGGTGTTGTCATTGAACAGCGCGCCGGTGTCGTAGCGCACGAACTCGCGCTGGGCCTGCCAGGAGCCGGTGGAGTAGTTGATCGCCACCGCGCGGTTCATCGATGGATCGATCGACTCATAGTTGATAGTGCCGCCGAGCGCCTGGTTGGAGGGCGAGGAGATATCCGCCGTGCCCTGCGAGACGCTGACCGAACGCATGTTCTCCGAGTCGAGAAAGCGGTTGGGTTTGGCGCCGCCGCCGTAGCTGGTGGCACCGTTGGGCAGACCATCCACGGTGAAGCCCAGCTGATCCTGGGTAAAGCCGCGCATGGTGATGCCTACCGACCAGTCGTCGCTGCCAAAGACACCACCCGGGGTGACGTTGACACCGGGCAGCAGGTTGACGGCGTCGACCACGCTGGTCAGTGGCGCCGAGAGCTTGGTCAGTACCGGCGGCAACGCGTTGTTGGTGAACGATACCGGTTGGCCGGTAACCACCACGGCCGCCAGCGTCTTGCTGGCCTCGGCCTTCGCCGCGCGGTTGCGATCCTTGCTGTCTGCCGCAGCAGCGCTGTCCGCGGCGGGCGCCGGCTCGACACCGGATGCCTTGGAAGCGCTGCTTGCATCGGCGGCGGCGTGAGCGAATGCTGCCGGCGACAGTAGCGCCAGCATCACCACGGCGGGAATCAGTTTCATGCGCAACATCGAGTGCCCCTTGGTAAGGATCGTAAAAGGGCGATTGTCGGGCTGCACTGGCGACGGTTCGAAGTCGTCGCAGTGAAGCTTTGATGACATCCTGGTAGCCAGGCATGAGTCGCGTGCAGGCATGTCTTCCTATGGCAGGCCGGAGAAAGGGTCGATCCGTCGCAGTCACCTCGAACATTCACCGGCCGGCAGCGCGCCGTTGTCATCCGAATCGCATACGACTCCAATAGGCTCGAAGGTCGACTACCCAAAATCGATATCTTGCACGGAAATTTCTGATGACGTTCGCGACGGTTCTGACGCGCAGCAGTGCATTGCTCGGCGCCCTTCTTTTGCTTGCCGCATGTGCGGGGTCGCTTGCGGCACCGACCCGCCCGCCCGCCGCAACGATCGCCGTGCCGACGATCGCCCGTCCTCAGGGCGAGACGGCACAGTGGTGGTTCCGCAGTGGCGCCGCGCAGGCGGCCCGGGCTTCGGCGCAGGCCAAGGCGAGCGGTCAGCACGCGAAGAATGTGATCGTGTTCCTCGGTGACGGCATGAGCATGCCGACGATTGCCGCAGCGCACATCCTGGCCGGTCAACGCCAGGGTGTGGACGGCGAGAGCTATCGGCTGAGCTTCGAGCAGTTTCCGTTCAGTGCGCTCAGTCGCACGTATGAGACCGACCAGCAGACCCCTGACTCGGCCGGCACCATGACCGCGATCATGACCGGCGTGAAGACTCGCGCCGGTGTGATCGGCGTGTCGCAACAGCCCTTGCGTCAGGATTGCGCCGGTGCGCGCGGACAGGAGCTGGTCACCGCCCTGGAGCTGGCTGCGGCGGCGGGCATGAGTACCGGTGCGGTCACTACCACCCGCATCACGCATGCTACCCCGGCGGCGACCTATGGCCATCTGCCGGAACGCAATTGGGAAGTCGACGCCGAGCTGACACCCGAGGCAAAGGCTGCCGGCTGTCAGGATCTTGCAGCGCAGCTGATCGATTTTCCCGCAGCCAACGGGCTCACCGTGGCGATGGGCGGCGGGCGCACCGAATTCATGCGCGCGGGTGTGCCCGATCCGGAGCATGCCGGCGAGGTGGGGCGTCGCCTGGATGGCCGCGATCTGATCGGCGCGTGGAAGACGCGGCATCCGCACGGTGCCTATGTGTGGAACGCGCGCCAGTTGAGGGCGCTGGATCTGGCGCATACGCCGCGCCTGCTCGGCCTGTTCGAGCCCTCGCACATGAACTACGAGCATGAGCGCCCGCAGGACCCGGCCGGCGAGCCCAGCCTGGCCGAAATGACTGCCGATGCGATCGCGGTGCTGAAGCAGAATCCGAACGGCTTCTTCCTGATGGTCGAGGGTGGCCGTATCGACCATGCGCTGCATGCCGGCAATGCCTACCGCGCGCTGGATGAGACGATCAGCTTTTCCAAAGCGGTCAAGGCGGCGCTGGCCAGTACCGACCCTGCCGATACGTTGATCGTGGTCACCGCCGATCACAGTCACACCATGACCTTTGCCGGCTATCCGCACCGCGGCAATCCGATCCTCGGCAAGGTGGTCGGCCGCACCAGCAGCTACGCGGTCAGGAGCAGCAAGGTGCTAGCCACCGACGCCACCGGCCAGCCCTACACCACACTGGGTTTCGCCAGCGGCCCGGGCTATACCGGCGCCAGCGACCGGCAGCCCGAAGGTTCCAAGCACTACCCGCACTATCCGAACACCTACAGCGCCATCGAGCATGGCCGTCCGGACCTGCGTCAGGTCGACACCACCGACCCCGACTACATGCAGGAAGCTACCGTGCCGCTGAAGGACGAGACGCACGGCGGCGAAGACGTGGCGATTTTCGCCACCGGCCCGGGCGCCGCCGCCTTCCACGGCGAGCTCGAACAGAACGCGATCTTCCACGTTATCGTGCAGCACACGCCGCGCGTGCGCGCCGAACTGTGCCGCCTCGGCAGTTGCAACGCCGCTGGCGTGCCGGTAAACCGGCCGCGCTATGCGGACTGGCTGAAGCAGGTCGAGACGCCGCGTCAGCCATAATCGTCGCGGCGCGGCGCACGAGGGCAGCCGCGATGTCGCCGAGGATCTTGCCAGCGTCTCTATTCGGCCTCATGGTGACCGTGATGACGACCGCTTTGGTACATGCCGACGAAAGGCCGCTGGCTGCGAACGTGCAGGTAATCGGCCATCGCGGCGCGCCTGCGCTGCGGCCGGAGCATACCTTGGCATCCTACGCCAAGGCGATTGCCGACGGTGCCGATTTCGTCGAGCCGGATCTGGTGATGACCGGAGACGGCGTACTGGTGGCGCGCCACGAGAACGAGATCGGTGGCACCACCAACGTCGCAAGCCATCGGCAGTTTCGCGATCGCGAGACCACCCGCATCGTCGATGGGCACGCGGTCAGCGGCTGGTTCACCGAAGACTTCACCCTGGCCGAGTTGAAGACCCTGCGCTCCCGCGAGCGGCTGCCGCAGCTGCGCAGCACACGCTATGACGGGCGGTTCCCGATCCCCACCCTGGACGAAATCATCGACCTCGTTGCGGCCGAATCGGCGACCCGGGGTCGGCTGATCGGCATCACGCCGGAACTCAAGCACAGCACCTATTTCCACCAGCTTGGCCTGCCCATGGAGGAGCTGCTGCTGAGTAGGCTGACTGCACATGCGTACACCCGCATCGCTCCGGTGGTCATCCAGTCCTTCGAGATCGGCAACCTGCACTACCTGCATCGGGAGCTCGGCACCCGATTTCCGAATGTCCGCCTGCTGCAGTTGATCGATGCGCCGTCGCAGCAGCCGTACGACATGGCCGTGGCGGGCCGCACGCTGACCTATGCGCAAATGATGACGGCGGAAGGGCTGCGTGGCATCGCGGGTTATGCCGCGGCTATCGGCGTGGACAAGCACGCGGTCATCCCGCTCGACCCGGCGGGCTTTCTGGGCCAGCCGACCTCGCTGGTGGGTGATGCGCACGCTGCCGGCCTGCAGCTGTATGCGTACACTTTTCGTCCCGAGAACTGCTTCCTGGCGGAGGATTTCCAGGCGTACGGCGCCCCGGACGGCGTCAACGAGGCCGGAATGATCGGTGAAATCCGTGCGTATCTGGATGCCGGCATCGATGCGCTATTCAGCGATGATCCGGCGGTCGGGCGCACGGCCGTCGACGGCCGTTGAACCGCGCTTGGGCAGATGCTTCGAAAGCAACTCGGACGGCTCCGACCGGTGCTGATCTTCCCCTGGTGCGCGGACTTGGCCGTCGACGTACCATCTAACAGGGGGCGATCGTCTCGCCGGACGTTCGCAGCCCGGCAGCGAGGCTTGCACACTTGAACACACAGGAACTGGTCATCACCTGGGCGACACCGGTGTTCTTCATCCTGATCGGGCTGGAGATGTGGCTGGCCCGAAGGCGTGGTCTGGCGATATACCGCAGTGGCGATGCGGTCAACAGCCTGGCGCTGGGGGTGATCTCGCAGATCGTCGCGGTATTCACCAAGGTGCTGACGATCGGCATCTACGCCTGGTGCGTCGAGCATCTGGCGTTGCTGCAGTTGCCGGCAGACCGTGTCTGGGTCTGGCTCGCCGCGCTGCTTTTGTACGATTTTCTTTACTACTGGCTGCATCGTGGCGGACACGAGATCAACATCCTGTGGGCTGCCCATGTGGTGCATCACCAGAGTGAGCACTACAACCTGACCACGGCGTTGCGTCAGACCGCCAGTGGCGCGCTGCTGAGCTGGATCTTCTACTTGCCGATGGCCGTGCTGGGGATTCCACTGCAGGTGTTTGTGGTGGTGGCGCTGATCGATCTGCTGTACCAGTTCTGGGTGCACACCGAGCTGGTCGGTCGCCTTGGCTGGTACGACCGGGTGTTCTGTTCACCCTCCAATCATCGTGCGCACCATGCAGTGAACGACCGCTATCTGGACCGCAATTACGGTGGCATCCTGATCCTGTGGGACCGTCTGTTTGGCACCTTCATCGAAGAGGATGACGGCGACCCGCCAGTTTATGGCACGCGTGCGCCCTTGCGCAGCTGGAATCCGCTGTGGGCGAACACCGAGGTGTACTGGGCGACGGCACGGGATGCATGGTACGCGCGGCGTTGGCGTGACAAGCTGCTGATATGGATCAAGCCGCCGGGCTGGCGCCCGCCGGATGTGGCGGCGCGGTTTCCAAAGCCGGCATTTGATATTCGCCGCGAGCGTTTCGCGCCGCCGCTGCCGCGGGGCGTCGTGGTCTACGGTCTGGCGCAATTTGCCGTGCTGCTGGCGATGGCTACCCACTTTCTCAGCCTGGGCGCAAGCGCGAATCTGCCGGTGTTATTGGCCTATGCCGGCTACCTGCTGGCCAGTTTGTATGGGCTTGGCCTGTTGATGGAAGGGCGTGCGACCGGCCGCCGGCTTGAGCTGGCGAGGTTGCTGTTGACCGCGCTGATTCCCTGGTTCGGCCATGGCTGGTTCGGCATGACGCATCCGGACTTTGGGCTTGCCCTTGCGCTTGCGCTGTGGTCGATGCTCAGTATGCTGGCGCTGATCCACAAAGAGCGCCTTGGTGTATTTGTGGATTGATGGTCGCAAGTTGAATATATGGACGTCTAGACGTCCATAATAACCATCAACTCGCTGTCTTCGGAGACCCCGTTCGCGATGCCGGGTGCGAAATTTGCTGTGTTCGTTATGATGGGCGCTGCTTTCACGGGGAGCATGTAATGAGTTTTAGCAGCAAATTGGTACGCCACAAGTCCGTCGAACAGTTGCAGTTGGAGGCGGGCAAGAGCGGCGATTTTCGGCGTGTGCTGGGATTGTGGCAACTCACCGCCATCGGCGTCGGGGCGATCATCGGTGTCGGGGTCTTCGTGCTGGCCGGCCAGCAGGCGGCGGTAAATGCAGGGCCGGCGGTAGTCCTGAGCTTTCTCATCGCGGGCCTGGGCAGCGCCTGTGCCGCACTGGCCTACGCAGAATTTTCCGGGATGATCCCGGTGACCGGCAGCGCCTACACCTACAGTTACGCGGTGCTTGGCGAGTTGTTTGCCTGGATCATCGGCTGGGATCTGCTTATCGAGTACGCGCTGATCGTCGGGGTGGTGGCGATTGGCTGGTCTGGTTATGTGCAGGCGCTGCTCGATCAGCTTCTGGGCATTCATCTCCCGGTCTGGGCGCAAGGCGCCTATGACCCCCATCACCCGGAGAACGGCAAGGTATTCAACGTGATCGCGGCGGGGATCACGCTGCTGATCGCGGTGATGCTGACGGTGAAGACCGAGTGGGGTGCACGCTTCAATACCGCGATCGTGACGATAAAGGTGATTGGCGTAGCCCTGGTGATCGGGGTGGGTGCGTTCTACGTCAACACCGCGAACTGGCATCCGTTCATCCCCAGCGTGACCACCGACGCCGGCGGGCTCAGTCATTTCGGCTGGGGTGGCGTGCTGGCCGCTTCGAGCATCGTGTTCTTCGCAGTGTTCGGTTACGACACGCTGACCACGGCGGCGGAGGAATCAAAAAATCCGCAACGCGATCTGCCGCGTGCCGTGTTGCTTTCGCTGGGCGTGTCGATGGCCTTGTACCTGATGGTGTCGATGGTGCTGACCGGCATGGTGCCGTACCAGCAGCTTGCCGGCCCGGCACCGGTAGATGCCGCGTTCAAGGCGCTGGGTCTGCACTGGGTACGCGGCATCATCAACGTGGCGGCGATTGCCGGTATTACCAGCGTGATGTTTGCCTTCATGCTGGGAGCAGCGCGCATCTGGTTTGCGCTGGCGCGCGACGGGTTGTTGCCAAAGTGGTTTGCCCATGTCCATCCGAAGTACGGCACACCCGCACGCCCGACTATGATTCTGGGCGTCTTCACCGCGCTGGTCGCCGGCTTTCTGCCGATTGGCGAGGTGGCCGAGCTGGTCAACATCGGAACACTGGCGGCCTTTATCGTGATTTGCGGTTCGGTGCTGTTGCTGCGGGTGCGCAAGCCCGACCTGCAGCGCAAATTCCGTACGCCGGCCCTGTGGCTGGTGGCGCCGACCGGGATGCTCTTTTCACTGTTCCTGATTATCGGCTGGCCGTGGGTGACTAACGGCCATTTCCATCTGCTTGGTGGGTTGCCGTGGATCACCATCGAGCGCTTCATCGTGTGGATGGCGTTTGGCTTGCTGATCTATTTCTTCTACGGCATTCGGCACAGCAAGGTGGATGAGCACGACCAGTCCTGAGCTCAGTTCGTGCGAACGGTCGCGACCACCTGGTCGCGACCGTTCTGTTTGGCATGGCGCATGGCCTTGTCGGCGCGAGCCAGCAGGGCATCGGTGGTTTCGCCGTGAGAGTGGCATTCGGCGATGCCAATGCTGACAGTCAGCGGTCCGTCCGGGCGCAGAATCTGATGGGTGGCCAGCCTCAACTTTTCGGCGCGATCTTCGGCTTGTTCAAGATTGAGGCCCGGTAGCAGCAGGGCAAATTCTTCGCCACCGATGCGGCCGATCAGGTCGGTTTTCCGCGCTTGGGCGCGCAGGCAATCGGCCAGGGCGATCAAAGCCAGGTCTCCCGCGGCATGGCCGTAGTCGTCGTTTACTAAGCCGAAATAAAGTATCCGAACATATCAAGCAGCGTAAAGGACGGTGGGGTGTTGGAAGAAGGCGCGAACCACGGCAGGTCTTCTCTGCAACGAACGCAGGAAGCCAAGGGCATGCCGCTTGAGATGGTCCGGTC
>JASBTI010000014.1 GCA_030148505.1 Rhodanobacter sp. | reverse complement strand
CCTGACGTTGGACGAGGCGCGATCCGATGTCTTCGACTATATCGAACGCTTCCACAATCCCCGAATGCAACGCAGAATCGAGGTTCGGGATCGGGCCTTTACGGCCTTAACTCAACTGTCCGCGAAAACGGGGTAGAACCCCGTTAACACCCGCCCCGAAAGGGCGGGGCCTGATTTCAAGGTTGAGAAAGAGGGCAAGAGTGCTTGGATTGAACTCGTATCGCCTGAACCCCGTGGCCTTCCCGCTGATGACATCACCCTGCCGAAGGCAGGAGAGTTCCGCGAGGCGCGATCTGTCCCTCACACTCAGAGGGCGCTGTGTTGGACGTCTGCGCTGAGTGCAAAACAGAGCCAGTTGCAGAAGCACAGGGCAGATGGCGTGATCTCTCCCAATGACGTTTGCGTCATAGCAGTGAACGCCCGGATGCTTGACTCCTATTACTTCGATATTGCTGGCATTAGCCAGCTCCCTGTGCCTGTCGAGCTCAGTTTTGGTGTGGGGCCTCTAGCTATCGAGATTGATCCAACCGGCATAGATGCCGCTGGTCCTCACGTCACCTACCGATCAGATATAGCCAATCGGAATGGCTCACCGGTAGGCACTCATCTTTTCCTCGATCCTGCTTACGATTCGATTAGTGGCATCTTGGGGGTATCGCTGCATGACGGTGCGGCATTCGACAAATCGTACCCGTCAGCGGTGGCTTACAACCCAAGGGCCAGATGCCAACTACCACCCTTATGGCTGCCGAGTGAGGAGCATTGGGTGGCACGAGAGTGCAAGGACCGTTGGTTGGTAACTCGCATGGGATGATCAGGTGTGGCATATCTTCGTGAAAGCAAGGGCTTTCGTGCGCCTGCGGCGCCCGAGTTACTTTCTCTTTGCGTGGCCAAAGAGAAAGATAGCCCAAGAGAAAGGCCACCCCGCTTGGCGCTTGCCGCCCATCCCTGGGCGGCAAGTCCGTGAGCTGGGGCCGGGCTTTTCGACAGGACATCCTGCCCTGGCGAAAAGGAGTCGACATCCCTGTCGACTCCCCTGCGGGCCTGTCGTCCCCATCTCACCGCCGCACAGGGGCCCCGGGTAGAGCAGCGGGCCATCCTGGCCCGCACTCGGTGCGCCACCGCCGCGCGTCGGCGAAGGCTGAAAAGCTGAAAAGCGATATGCCAGCCGTTGACTGCTTTGCACCCTCTACCCGGCTTCGCCGGGGAGAGAGTTGGGGTGAGGGGGCTCTTGATCGGGCGGTTCTGAAAAATACGCGCAGGAAGCGCGTCGCTCTGCCCGGGGCCCCTGTGCGGCGGAGGGGGCAGTCCGCCGGGTGATCGGTACGGGTGCCGGTCAGTTGGGTGTCAGGGCAGGAGGCGCTGTCGACAAACCCCGCAACTCGGCCGCGGACTTTCCGGGCGTGCCCGGAAAGCGCATAAGCAGGGTGTGGTTTTCTCCGGGGCACTTCTCTTTTGGACAGGTTCCGTCCTGTCGAGGGACGCTGCTTAGCCAGCGAATTCGGGTAAATACTCTACACAGTTACTTTTGCTCAGCCTGATGGTAGGCTTTCCGCCAGTCTGGTTGCCGGTCCGAAAGCGTGTCGATAGCCCCTCGTTTGGTCCTGTTCGATTGCGACGGCGTCTTGGTCGACAGCGAGCTGCTGTCGTGCCGCGCCATGGCCGACGCGTTGCGGGGGCAGGGGCTGGAGGCCGACGTGCCCTATGTGATTGAGCATTTCCTGGGGCGCAGCATCGAGGTGGTGCGCCGCCATGCACGAGAGCGTGGCGTATGCTTGCACGAGGACTTTGAGCGGCGCCTCCATGCCACGCAGCTGCGCAGCTTCCAGCACAACCTGCGGCCGATCCCGGGCATAGCCCGCTTGCTGGAGCAGCTGAATATTGCCACCTGTGTGGCGTCGTCAAGCGCCTTGATGCGCGTACGCTACAGTCTGCAGGTCGCCGGCTTGGCCGACTATTTCGGGGCCAACGTGTTCACTGCCGAGATGGTCGCGCAGGGCAAGCCTGCGCCGGACCTGTTTCTGTTTGCCGCCGCCCGCATGGGTGTCGCGGCGGATCGTTGCATCGTGGTGGAGGACAGCATCAGTGGCGTGCGCGCGGCGCGTGCGGCGGGCATGACGGCATGGGGTTTTACCGGCGGCGCGCACCACGCAGGCGCCGAAGAGGTGGCCCGCGCCTTGATTCACTCCGGTGCGAGCCGGGTGTTTACGCAGATGGACGAGGTCGCCGAAGAGCTCGGTACCACCGTTGCCCGATGTGAGGGCGGCTGAGGCCTTGACGGTCAATCATCCCGTTTGCATGTCTGCAGCGAGCATGTTTGTCAGCATGCTCCCTCGGAGACCGGCAGTTGTGCTTACGCGTAGCGATGCGGCACCAGGAGCTTAGGCCGTAGAACCTTTGGATAGCGAGATTGCGCTATCGCCATAGGATGGGTCTATCGGAAGGAGTGCATAGTGGTTCTATGCAAGCCTGACGAGAGGCTTAGCCTATGGATGAGAGCGCAATCGTAGCCCGAAGATTTCTACCGCCCACGCTCCTGGGATAGAGTTCTCGCCTTATCGCCGACACATCTCCCCGCATGGCCAGTCCGGATAACGAAACTTCACGCCTCGATGCCGCCGCCCGCGCGGGCTGGTTGTATTACATCGCGGGCAATACGCAGGACGAGATCGCGCGCAAGCTGAAGGTTTCGCGCGCCTCGGCGCAACGCCTGGTTTCGCTGTGTCTAAGCGAGCGCCTGATCACCTTTCGCCTGGAACATCCGATTGCCGCTTGCATGGATCTGGCAGCGCAGCTGCAGGACAAGTACGCGCTGCGTCATTGCGAGGTGGTGCCGACCGACCCGGCCGATCCGTCGTTGGTCAGTGGTGTGGCCGAACGCGCGGCTGCCATGCTGGAGGCGACCTTGCGCAACGAGTCGCCCCGTATCATCGGCATCGGTACCGGCCGCGCGATGCGCGCCGCGGTCGAACGTATTCCGCCGATGCAAACCCAGAACCACCAGCTGGTCTCGTTGGTCGGCAACATTTCACCGGATGGTTCGGCCACGCACTTTGATGCCGTGATGCGGCTGGCTGACCTGACCGGCGCGCCACACTACCCGATGCCGTTGCCGGTGTTCCTGTCTTCGCAGGCCGAGCGCGACACGCTGCTGGGGATCGATCCGGTGCAGCGGATGCGCGCCATCGCCGAAAAGGCGGATCTGCGCATGGTCGGCGTAGGCCAGCTGGACCAGAGTGCGCCGCTGCATGTGGATGGCCTGATCAATCGCAGCGAGCTGCTGGAGCTGCTCCGCCTGGGCGCGGTGGGTGAGGTGATTGGCTGGGCCTTGACCGCCTCGGGCGAGGTGATCGATGGCGGCACCAACCTGCGGCTGACCAGCATGCCGCACCCGGTGCCTGCAACCAGTTTGACGATCGGCGTGGCGGTAGGCGCTGCCAAGGTTGCGGCGATAAAGGCCGCGCTCAGGGGCCGCATCCTCAACGGCCTGATCACCGACGAATCCACCGCGAAAACGATCCTCGCCGATTGACGCCCGGGTCGCGGAGCGCCTCACGTTGCGTTGGCAAGCGCGCACCTGCAGCACGCACTTGCGGCGAGCTTCTCGCTGCGCATGCCTGTGCCCGCAGGGCATGAATATGCTGCGTTGCACGATCGAAAGTGCTTTACAAGCCGGGAAATTGACGAGTATATGTTCACGTCACGGGCAAATGCCCGTACACATTCCGGGGGAGAGACATTCATGAGCAGGTTCGTTTACCTCACGCTGTGCGTCACTATCGCGACAGCCCTCAGCGCATGCAGCAGTGGCGGCGACGCCGGCAGCACGGTCGCCGCCCATGGCAAGGCATCCGCCGTCACGCCCACTACCACGCTGGTCATTGCCACGGTCAACAATGGCGACATGATCCGCATGCAGAAGTTGACCTCGGATTTCACCAACACCCATCCCCACATCAAGCTGAAATGGGTGACGCTGCAAGAGAATGTGCTGCGCCAGCGCGTCACCACCGACATTGCCACCAAGGGTGGCCAGTTCGACATCATCACCATCGGCATCTACGAGGTACCGATCTGGGCCAAACGTGGCTGGCTCAAGCCGCTCACTTTCGGCGCTGATTACGACGTCAACGATGTGCTGCCCAAGATCCGGGCCGCCGATACCTACCAAGGCAAGCTATACGCCGCTCCGTTTTACGGCGAAGGCTCCATGCTGATGTATCGCACCGACCTGCTGAAGAAGGCCGGGTTGACGATGCCGGCGCAGCCGTCCTGGAACTTTGTCGTGAACGCGGCCAGGAAGATGACCGACAAGAAAGAAGGCGTCTACGGTATCTGCCTGCGCGGCAAGGCTGGCTGGGGGGAAAACATGGCCTTGCTCACCTCGATGGCCAACGCCTTCGGCGCCCGCTGGTTCGACGAAAACTGGCGCCCGCAGTTCAATACGCCGCAATGGAAGGCGGCGCTGCAGACTTATGTGAATGTGATGAAGCAGGCTGGTCCTCCGGGTGCGGCCTCCAACGGCTTCAACGAGAACCTGGCGCTGTTCAACGCCGGCCATTGCGCCATGTGGGTGGACGCCACGGTGGCCGCCTCGTTCATCAGCGACCCCAAGCAATCCACGGTTTCCGATCATGTCGGTTTCGCTGCCGCGCCTGACGATGGCAAGGGCAAGACCACCGGCTGGCTTTGGGCCTGGAATCTGGCGATACCGGCAAGTTCCAAGAAAACCGCCGATGCACAGGCATTCATCGCATGGGCTACCAGCAAGCACTATATCGACCTGGTTGCCGCCAAAGATGGCTGGGCCAACGTGCCGCCGGGCACGCGCACCTCGCTCTACGACAATCCTGAATACCTGAAGGCTGCGCCGTTTGCCAAGCAGACCCTGGAAGCTATCGACGGTGCAGACACTCATCACCCGACGGTCCAGCCGGTGCCCTATGTCGGTGTTCAATACGCGGCCATTCCTGAGTTCCAGGCCATCGCCACGACGGTGGGTCAGGACTTCTCGGCCGCATTGACCGGCTCGGTCAGCGTGGATCAGGCGCTGCGCAATGCCCAGGCCGCTACCGAGCGGGAAATGCAGCGCGCGGGCTATTACAAGAAGAAGTAAACCGGGCCGGTTTCATCCATTGAGGGCCGCTTTGCTCAAGCGAGCGGCCCCGCCTCCAAACTATCAAAAGGCCGCTTCTCATGAGGCCTTCACGGGATCACTCGACCATGAAAAAGCACCAGACCATCGTGTATACCCTCGGAATCCTGGCAAGCCTGGCAGGCGCAGCCGTGCATGCCGAAAATTTCCAGGCCAACCACTACATTACCGGCGACTGGGGCGGCGAGCGGGCGAAACTCGCTGACCAAGGGGCTACTTTCAAACTCGGCTACTTCAGCGAGGGCGCGATGAATACCTCGGGCGGCCAGCGTCATACGACGGCATATGCTGATCAGCTATTTCTGGGCGGCTATTTCGATCTCGACAAGTTGCTCGGCTGGCGCGACGCGGAGTTCAAGGTGGAGATCACCAACCGCAACGGCAGCTTGATCAACAACGAAGCCGGGATGCCGTTTCTGCTGCAATCGCAGCAGATCTACGGGCGCGGCAATGTCACACGCCTGACCCAATTTTCGCTGACCCAACACCTGTTCGCCGACCATCTGTCGATCAAGGCGGGGCGCATCTATCCCGACGCCGACTTCTTTGCCATGAGTTGCGCGTTTCAGAATCTGACCTTCTGCAGCGGCGGCTCATCCAATTACATCAACAACGGCTGGTATGGCGATCCACTGAGCGCGCTGGGTGTGCAGGCGACGTTCACGCCGGACAAGCATTGGTATTTCAAGGCGGGTAGCTACGACACCAATACGCAGAACCTTTCAAGGTCTCAGGGGCTCAATCTTGGGACCTCCGGCGGGCACGGCGGCACCTTGCTGGTCGGTGAGGTCGAATACAAGGCGGATTACGGTCACGGGATCGACGGCGACTATCGCATCGGCGCCATTCGCAACAGCAGCAACGCCAGCAAGATCTATAATCAGGCCGGGTTTCCGGTCGGCCTGACGACAGATTCCGTCGGCAGCGTCGACACCAGCCACGCCTTCTACGTCAATCTTGAGCAACAGGTATTCCGCAATGCCTCCGGCGGCGGCCTGCGCCTGTTCGCAAGCCTGATCCGGCCCGACAAACAGATGAGCACGGTCGGTGAGGTTCTCGCCGTCGGTGGCTTTATCAACGGCCCCTTCGCCTCGCGACCGAACGATCGCGTCGGCCTTGCGTTTGGTCGCAATGCGGTCAGCAGCAAGCTGACCGCGGCACAGCTTCGGTACAACCGGTTGCAGCCCGTAGCGGGCGCTGCGCCAGTCGATGTACAACGTTACGAATATCTGGTCGAACTGAACTACAACATCGCGTTGGTGCCGGGTATCGAGGTGATGCCAAGCATCCAGTATGTGCGTCATCCGGATGGCTTGGCGAATGTGGCGAACGCCACCGTGTTGGGTGCGCAACTCAGCCTCAACTTCTAAAGCGGTGCGGCATGTTTCAACATGTCATCGCCCCATCGACGCTGCGTTGGCCGGCCAGCGCAGCGTTCCTTAAGCCTATACGGGCGGCTTCCAGCATGAATGATCCGATCCAATGGTTTGCACTATCTTCCGGGTGCTGGGGGCTGCCGGGTGGTCGGGTGATTGTTTATCTCGCTAGGCGACACAGGACAGGCTGATGGCAACGCAACAGACGCAAAAGCTCGCGCGAATACTGATCGCCCCCTCGATCATTCTGCTACTGCTGTGGATGATCGTGCCGCTGGCGATGACGGCATGGTTCTCCGCGCTCAACTACAACTTGCTCAATTCCGTGACGAGCTTTGCCGGGCTCGGCAACTATCGCTACTTCCTCAGTAATCCGGCCTTCCTTTCTTCGCTGCTCAACACCCTGGTACTGGTAGGCGCGGTACTTGCAATCAGCGCGTTCTTCGGTGTGCTTATTGCCTTGCTGCTGGATCAGGTCATCGTGGGACGGCGAGTGGTTCGACTCATGCTGATCGCGCCGTTCTTCGTAATGCCTACGGTCAGTGCGCTGATCTGGAAGAACCTGTTGATGAATCCGGTTTCCGGGCTGCTGGCGTGGCTGTGGCGGTTGTTCGGGCTGGCTCCGGTCGACTGGTTTACCCAGGTCCCGATGCTTTCGATCATCTTGATCGTGGCCTGGCAGTGGCTGCCGTTCGCGGTGCTGATCCTGCTAACGGCGTTGCAATCGCTGGATCAAGAGCAGCAAGAGGCGGCATTGATGGACGGTGCTGGCCCATTCGACCGATTCTTCCATCTGACCCTGCCGCATCTGGCCCGTCCGCTGAGTATCGTGATCCTGATCGAGACGATCTTTTTGCTGACGGTATTCGCCGAAATTTACGTCACCACCGGCGGTGGCCCGGGGGTGGAGACTACCAACCTGGCCTATCTGATCTATTCGCAGGCGTTGCTGCAGTACGACGTCGGCGCGGCTTCCGCGGGCGGGTTGATCGCGGTGGTGCTGGCAAACATTGCCGCCATCTTCCTGATGCGCATCGTCGGCAAGAACCTGGAGACTTGAGATGGCACGTCGCACTCCCGTTCCAAGGATCGTCCTCACCAGCGTAGTGGCGTGGACGGTCGGTCTGGTGATTTTCTTCCCCATCCTGTGGATGCTGCTGACCAGCTTCAAGACCGAGCTCGCCGCGTTCTCCTCATCGCCTTCGTTCCTGTTTTTCCACTGGACGACCGAGAATTATGTCGCCGTCTGGACGCGCAGCAATTATCTGGAGTATGCGTGGAATTCGGTAGTGATCGCACTGGGCTCGACCTTGGTCGCGCTGGCGATTTCGGTACCGGCCGCGTGGTCGATGGCGTTCTCTCCGACTAAGCGCACGCGCGGCATCCTGATGTGGATGCTGTCGACCAAGATGCTCCCGCCGGTAGGCGTACTGGTGCCCATCTATCTGCTGTACCGCGACGCGGGGCTACTGGATACCCGCTTGGGCCTGGTGATCGTGCTGTGCCTGAGCAACCTGCCGATCATGGTCTGGCTGCTGTTCAACTACTTCAAGGACATCCCCAAGGACATCCTTGAAGCCGCGCGCATGGACGGCGCCACCATCGGCAAGGAGATCGTCTACATCCTGGCGCCAATGGCTGTGCCTGGCATCGCTTCGGCATTGTTGCTGAACGTGATCCTGGCCTGGAACGAAGCCTTCTGGTCGTTGAATCTCACTTCCTCGCATGCCGCACCGCTGACCGCGTTCATTGCTTCCTATGCCAGCCCTGAGGGTTTGTTCTGGGCCAAGCTGTCCGCGGCCTCGACGATGGCGATTGCGCCGATTCTGGTGCTGGGATGGTTCTGTCAAAAACAGTTGGTACGCGGACTGACCTTCGGCGCAGTGAAATAAGCCGCCATCAACTCAACAAAGATAGGTGTTTCATGGGACGCATCACGCTGGAAGGTGTTACCAAATCCTTCGATGACACCAAGGTCATCCACGGCGCGGATCTGGAAATCGAGGACGGCAAGTTTGTAGTCTTCGTCGGCCCTTCCGGCTGCGGCAAGACCACCCTGCTGCGGCTGATTGCCGGGCTCGAAGATGTCAGTGGCGGGCGCATCCTGATCGACGGCAAGGACGTTACCCGGCTGGCGCCGGCAAAGCGCGGCCTGTCGATGGTGTTTCAGTCCTACGCGCTGTATCCGCACATGAGTGTGCGGCGCAACATAGCGTTCGGCCTGAAAATGGCCCGGATGCCCAAGGACGAGATCGAGCGACGGGTGGCGCATGCGGCCGGTATCCTCAATCTCACCGACTACCTGGATCGCCGGCCCGGCCAGCTCTCCGGCGGGCAGCGGCAGCGCGTGGCGATCGGTCGGGCGATCGTGCGCGAGCCCAAGGGTTTCCTTTTCGACGAGCCGCTTTCAAATCTGGATGCGGCGTTGCGCGTGCAGATGCGGCTGGAGGTCACCCGGCTGCAGAAGCAGCTGAAGACCACGGCTGTCTACGTCACGCATGACCAGGTCGAAGCGATGACGATGGCCGATCAGATCGTGGTGTTGCAGGCCGGACGCATCGAACAGGTGGGCACGCCGCTGGAGCTCTATCAGCGGCCGGCGAATGTATTTGTGGCCGGCTTCATCGGTTCGCCGCGAATGAACCTGTTTGAAGGGCCGGTCGCCAAGCGCAACGGCGCAACCACTCTCGGGGTGCGCCCGGAGCACCTGCGTGTGCAGCCTGGCGAAGCCGTAGCCCCCGCCGGTTGCGAGGCGTGGGGTGGCACGGTGATTCAGGCCGAGCATCTGGGCAGCGACACCTTCGTCTATGTGGATGTGCCGGGCATCGGCACCCTCGACGCACGCTGTACGGGCGAGTTGCGCGTACAGGTTGGCGACACCGTCACCTTGTTGCCAGACATGTACCAGCTGCACCGTTTCGACGCGCAGCAGCTGGCCATGGCCTGAGTCCACCTTCTGTTTCTCAATCATCACTGTGAGTGAAATTCCCATGTATCTGGACATGTACAAACTCGACGGCCGTGTGGCCCTGGTCACCGGCGGCGGTCAGGGCATTGGCCTGGCGATTGTCGAAGCACTGGCCGAGGCCGGTGCCAAGGTCGTGATCGCCGATTACGACGAGGCCGTGGCCCAGCAGGGCCTAGCCACGCTGCGCGCCAAGGGCCTGGATGCCGAAGTGGTGTCGATGGACGTGACCGATTCGACGCGCGTAGAGCAAGTTGTCGCCGAGATGATCGCGCGCCATGGCAAGGTCGACATCCTGGTCAACAACGCTGGCATCGCGCGCAGCCAGACTCCCGCTGAAACAGTCACCGACGAGCACTGGCTCAACGTGATCGACGTCAATCTCAACGGCACCTTCTGGTGTTGCCGTGCGTTCGGCAAGCACATGCTGGAGCGTGGCGAGGGCACTATCGTCAACGTCGGCTCGATGTCCGGTTTCATTGTCAACAAACCGCAGGCCCAGGCTTATTACAATGCCTCCAAGGCCGCGGTGCACCACCTGACCAAATCGCTGGCTGCCGAGTGGGGCGCGCGTGGCGTACGCGTCAACGCGGTGGCGCCAACCTATATCGCCACACCACTCAACGCGTTCGTCAAGGAAGATCCGCAGATGTACGATGCGTGGATCAACGGTACGCCGATGGCTCGTCTGGGCGAGGTGGAAGAGGTTGCCTCGGTGGCCTTGTTCCTGGCATCGCGTGCATCAAGCTTGCTGACCGGCAGCATCGTGCTGGCCGACGGCGGCTATACCTGCTGGTAACCGCATGCTGTCTGGCAACGACAAGGTATACATCGGCGTGGATGTCGGCACCGGCAGCGCGCGTGCCGGACTGTTCGATGTCCATGGTCGTTTGCTGGGCACCGCCGTGCACCCGATCCGCACCTGGTACTTGCCCGGTGAGATGGTCGAACAGTCGAGCCAGGATATCTGGCACGCCTGCGTGCAAGCCATCGTGCAGGCCGTGGCCGCGGCCGACATCACGCCCGAGCGCGTGGCCGGCATCGGTTTCGATGCCACCTGCTCGCTGGTGGTGCTGGACCCGCAGGCGCAGCCGCTGACCATCAGTCTCAGCGGCGAAGCGCAGCGCAATGTAATCGTCTGGATGGACCATCGGGCGACCGAGGAAGCCGCACAGATCAACGCCACCGGCGAGTCGGTGTTGCGCTATGTCGGCGGGCAGATTTCGCCGGAAATGGAAACGCCCAAGCTGCTATGGCTCAAACAGCACCTGCCGGATACCTACTCCCGGGCAGGCCATTTCTTCGATCTGGCGGACTGGCTGACCTTCCGCGCCACCGGCAGCACCACTCGCTCGCTGTGCACGGTCACTTGCAAGTGGACGTATGTGCGTCAGGAAGGCGGCTGGAACCGCCGTTATTTCGAGCGCATCGGCCTGGCCGATCTGCTCGACCACGATGCCGCGCGGATTGGCAGCGAGGTGGTGGCACCCGGTACCGCGCTGGGCGCAGGGCTGTTGCCCGAGGTGGCGAGCGCACTGGGGCTGCGCCCAGGCATCGCCGTCGGTGCCGCGCTGATCGATGCCCATGCCGGTGCCATTGGCACCATCGCCAGTCCCGACGAAGCGGGTGGGCCGGTGGCGCCGACCGCGCGCCTGGCCTATATCTTTGGCACCTCGGCGTGCGTACTGAGCAGCACCACCACACCGTGCTTTGCACCCGGCATCTGGGGGCCGTACGACTCGGCGATGATCGAGGGCTTGTGGCTCAATGAGGGTGGACAGTCAGCCGCTGGCGCGGCCATCGACACCCTGGTGCGCTCGCATCCGGGCTACGCGCAGGCCAGCGCCGAAGCCCTGGCCGCCGGCACCGATGTGCTGCGCTGGCTGGAGCAGCGCGTGCTGGCGCGCACGCCGGACGCGTCGCAAGCTGCCCGCCTGGCGCATGGCCTGCATGTGCTGCCGGATTTCCTGGGTAACCGCTCACCCGCGGCCGACCCGGCTGCCCGCGCGATGATCGCCGGGCTGACCATCGACCACGATCTGCAGGGCTTGGAGTCGCTGTTTGTGGCCGGTCTGTGCGGGCTGGGCTACGGTCTGGCCGATATCCTCGACGCGCTGCGCGAGCAGCACGTCGACTTCGATCGGGTCATCATGAGTGGCGGCGCCAGTCGTAGCCGCCTGGTGCGCCAACTGATGGCCGACGCCTGCGGCGTGCAGGTGCAACTGGCCGCCACCAGTGAACCGGTGCTACTCGGCAGCGCGATGCTGGGTGCGGTAGCCAGCGGCGGCTTCGCCGACCTGCCCGCGGCCATGTCCGCGATGAGTGGCCTGGGCGCCAGCACCACGCCCACGCCGCCGGACATAGCCGATTTCCACCGTGCCAAACGTCGCGTCTATCGATCCATGCAGGCACTGGACGGCCAATTGCGTCGCGAGATGGCCGACGTGGCGCGAGTCTGAGCGGTGGTGCAAAAGTTGCCTGCGACATTTTTTTCCACCAACGCCTGGCGAGTCTTCCGCTGCAGCGTTTCCGCTTTCTACCCGCATTGAGCAGCGCATGTTTCTGATCTGTGGCGAAGCCCTGTACGACGTGTTCACTGAGCCAGCCGATGGCAATACGCTGCCGATGCGCGCCCGCCCGGGTGGATCGCCGTTCAACGTGGCGATCGGCCTGGCACGACTTGGTAGCGCCGCCGCCTTGCTGGGCGGCTTGTCGAGCGACGCGCTGGGCCAGCATCTGGTCGATATTCTGCAGCGCGAGGGGGTTTGTCCGGACTACCTCATGCGCCGACCCGAGCGCACCACGCTGAGCCTGGTGGCGCTGGACGCGAACGGCGTGGCGCAATACACGTTCTATGGCGAGCACGGTGCCGACCGGGCGCCGCAGCAGACCGACCTGCCGGCGCTGCAGCCGGAGGTCGACTGCCTGCACATGGGCTCTTACACGCTGGTCACCGAGCCGATCGCCTCGGCGATGCTGGCGCTGGCCAGGCGCGAACGGGGCCGGCGGATGCTGTCGCTGGATCCCAACGTGCGTCCGACGGTGGAACCGGACATGTCGCGCTGGCGCGCTCAGGTCGAGGCGATGGCCGGGCTGGCGCATCTGGTAAAGGTCAGCGTGGAGGATTTGCAGCTGCTTTACCCCCAGGTTAAGCCGGAGGCGGTTGCACGACGCTGGCTCGAGGGCGGTAGCCGACTGGTCGTGGTCACCCTCGGCAGCGACGGTGCAATCGCCTTCAGCAGTACGCTAGAGGCGCGAGTCGCCGGCAAACAGGTGGCGGTGGCCGACACCGTCGGTGCTGGCGACAGTTTCCAAGCCGCGCTGTTGCACCAGCTACCCAGCTTTGCCGCACTAGATGCGGTGAGCAACAATGTCGAAGCGATGACTCACTTGCTCGAATTCGCGGTCACCGCAGCCGGTATTACCTGTAGCCGTCCCGGTGCCGATCCACCAAGCCGACAGCAGGTAGAAGCGGCGCTGCACTGAGATGCGCGATGCACGTCCGTTGTAGACAGACCTGCGGCCCAGCAGCAAATGCCCCCTACCCTTCGGGAGCCGGACGAAGGCACGGTTCTTCATTAGTCTCGTGGGGATGTTCCGCCTATGGCGAATGTACTGGCCGACGGGCTGGTTGCTGTGTCGGTTCGTACGACCGGCTGACCTTTGCCGATTGTCCGAGGGTTTCTTCCGATTTCCCCGGCCCAGCTCGCCCGGCTACGTCTTATGCTCTAGTCGTGAGACGTCTTGCGGCGGTTCTTCGCCCCCTGCTTCCGCGTTGCATCGATTTAGATCGATCGATCTATACGTGCTAGAATTGATTTTATTTCAATCAGTTAGAGGTAAGGCTCGATGCCATGGGAAAAGTCCTTCGACGAAGAGGCGGCTGTTGGCAAGGCGATGGAGGTGTTCTGGGAAAAGGGTTTTGAGCCCGCTTCCATGGCCGACCTCATAGCCGCTACCGGGATCACCCGCGGCAGTCTCTATAATGCCTTTGGCGGCAAGGAGCAGCTGTTCGTCAAGGCGTTGCAGAAATACGACCAGGACAACCGCTGCGCGATTCTGGCCGAGATGGAAGGGATAGACGACCCGAAGCGGGCCATTGCGGCGCTGTTCGATGGCATTGTTGAGGAAACGGTGGCCGATAGCAGGAAAAAGGGCTGCTTTCTGGTCAATACTGCCTCCGAATTAATGACGCATGGTGAAGAGGTAAACCATATCGTGCGCCGTGGTCTGCTTGAGATCGAAGCCTTCTTTCGGCGCAATGTCGAAATCGCACAGGCGCGCAAGCAGATGCCAGATTCGCTGGAACCCGAGGCGGTGGCTAAAGCGTTGGTGGCCATGACTGCTGCCATACGATTGCTGGGGCGGGGTATGTATGACGAATCCTCACTGAAATCGATTGCCGCCCAGGCCCAGCGGCTGCTGGACTGATTCTTCTTGCGCCGTATTCCCGCATAGTCCGCTGAAGGATTGTCTTGACCGATTGGTTTGGATTGATTATATTTAAACCAATTGGTCCAATCTACCGATCCGCCGCCCCACAGCGGTTCCTCATGTGAGCGTTGCAGTTGTACCCAGCCAAGCGTCTTCCCAGACGGCATCGGAGAGCCATGCGCCGCGGCCCAAATAACCTGGGGCAACCTTTGCTCACGGGCAGCCACCCGACATTCCAGACACGGAGTTAGCCATGATTGAATTTCAGATCCACGACGAAAGTACTGCGCCCGAAGCCAGCAAGGCATCGCTCGCCGAATCGAGGAAATCGTACGCCATGATTCCCGGCCTGCACGCGGTCATGGCCGAAGCCCCCGGGCTGCTGGAAGGCTACAAAAAACTGGGCGAGCTGTTCCAGAATTCCAGCTTGGACAAGGACGAACTCACCGTCGTCTGGCAGACAGTGAATGTCGAGCACGCATGCCACTACTGCGTACCGGCCCATACTGCCATCGCCAAGATGATGCAGGTTGACGAGACGGTCACTGACGCGCTGCGCAATGAAACCCCTCTGCCCAATGCCCGCCTGGAAGCCTTGCGCTCGTTCACCCTGAGCGTGGTTCGTGGCCGCGGTAACGTGGACGAGAGCGAAGTACAGGCTTTTCTGGATGCCGGTTTCACCAAACGTCAGATTCTCGAGGTGGTGCTGGGCGTCTCCATGAAGGTGATGTCGAATTACACCAATCACCTGGCCCACACGCCTATCGATGCACCGTTCCGCACATTCGAGTGGCACAAGGCTGCCTGAGCAGTTGATGGGAAGGCCGGGCTGCAGCTACGGCAACCCAGGCGCCGTGGATCTCGGGAAAGTGTCCCCGAAAAATTTTTTGCGCTGATAGGCACGCCCAGCCTTTCAGATGACACCGACCGGTGTCCCGCTAGGCTGCAGCGGGCGGCACCCGATACGAAGATGGGCCGATACCTGCACGAGTCGTTCGGAGCCACGATGAATCCATCAACGAAACGCAATCGAGTCATTGTGTTCGACGTCAACGAAACATTGCTCGACATAGAAGTTCTCAAGCCCTATTTCGAGCGCACGTTCGGCGACGCAAGCGTGCTCAGGCAATGGTTTGCTGAGTTGATTCTTTACTCCCAGGCCTTGACCTTAAGCGGTAGCTATACGCCGTTCGGGCCGCTCGCCGTTGCGGTACTCAAGATGGTCGCCGAGATCCGGGGTGTCACGCTTGCGGTCGGCAGCATCGACGAGTTCAGGGACCACATGGCCAACTTGCCCGCCCACGAAGACGCGTCACCGGCGCTGGACATGCTGTGCGAAGCGGGCTTCCGTCTGGTGACCTTGACCAACTCGGCGCCTGACGCGAGCCGCAGCGTGCTCGACAAGGCCGATCTGACCCGGTATTTCGAGCGACAGTTTTCTGTCGATCCGGTGCAACGCTTCAAGCCAGCCGTCGAGACTTATCGCCATGTTTCGTCGGCGTTGGGTGCCGAGGCAGGGTCGCTGCGGCTGGTTGCTGCGCATACCTGGGATACGCTGGGTGCGTTGGCGGCGGGTTGGAAGGCGGCCCTGTTGGCACGGCCGGGAAACGCGGCAATGCCGGTGGGCGAGCAGCCGGATATCATCGAACACGACCTGCGAAGTGTCGCCCTACGAATCATCGCCACAGACTCCTAGCAGCCTGTCGGGTTTTGCCAGCCGAGTCGAAATTTGCCAACCGGTCGGCCGGCGTATGCGCTGGTCATCACTCGGTCCAGGTGTCGTGACCCCGGGCACGACGCCATGCCATCAGCGGGGGCGCCGTCATACCATGCACCAGGATGCTCAGTACCACGATGGTGACGGAGATCTGTGCGGCCAGCATCGCCTGCGGCTTGTCCAGGCCGTGGGTGAGTGCATAGGCCAGATAGTTCAGCGTGCCGATGCCGCGGATTCCGATCCAGCCCATCAGCAGGCGGCGCGGCATCGGCGCCTTCGAGCCCAGCATGCTGAGCCACACTGCCAGCGGCCGCACCAACAGAAACAGTGCGACAGCCATGACCACGCCATCGACGCTCCAGTAGCGTGCGCTGGCGACGCCGGCCAGCAGCACCAGCGCCGAGGCAATCAAGCGTTCCAGCGTGTCGCCAAACGACAGCGCATCGGATACCACCAGGCCCACTGAAGCAGCCGGGTGGTCAGCACTGTCTGGGTCGCGGCTGTTCGGATTGATCAACACTTCGGCCGGCGGGTGAATGTTGTCGCCGCCATCGGCCCCGTTCATTTCGGTGAAATGCGGATGCGGATGATGGGTGACGACATACAGTTCCGCGCTGCGTAAACCCAGGCCCGCGGCGAACGCGGCCAGGAAACCCGAGGCCGAAATCGCCTCGGCGCCAGCATAGGCCAGCGCCATTAACGCCAGCGCCAGAAAGTCATTTGGCGCGACATCCCTGGACGCGCTCTTGAGCCGTGCACCCAGCAGGCCGATCAGCCACCCCAGCCTGAACCCCAGCGCCAGGCCGGCGACGGCACCCCACAGCACCCCGATCAGCAACCAGTGCAGCGTCACTGAAGGGGCCAGCGGGACGGGCGTTGCGATCATCATCAGGGCCAACAGCAGGAACGGCAGCGCGAGGCCGTCGTTCAAGCCGGCTTCGCCGGATAGCGCCACGCGCATCTGGTCGCCGTCGCGGGCGTCATCCACGGCCACGATACTGGCCAACACCGGGTCAGTGGGCGCGACCAGGGCGCCGATCAGCAGCGACATGCCCCACGACTGGTTCAATCCCCAGTGGGCGATGGCGCTCACCCCGGCAACCGTCAATACCATGCACGGAAACGCCAGGCGCATCGCGTCCAGCCATGCGGGATCGTGAAAGCGCAGGCGTAGCTTCAGGCCGGTAATGAACAGTGAAACCACCAGCGCCATTTCGGTGATGTGGGCCAGCCACCTGCCGTGGCCGCGCAGGTCGATGTGTACCAGATCGAGCCCCAACGGGCCTACCGCCACGCCAGCGACCAAGTAGATTGCGAAGTTGGTGATCGGAAAGTCGCGAATCCATCCCGATAATAGCGAAGTCAGCAACAGCAAGCTGCCGATAGCGGCGATCCAGGCAAGAGCGTGCATGAGTCAGGCATTCCTCGAAACATGAGTGAAGTCAAAGTCACCAGCTGTGCTCGGTCAGTGAGCGCGACCGCAGGGACGCCACTCTGTCGTTAGTTAGTCTGGCACTGCCGAGATGAAGGCTTCGTTCCAAGGCCCGGGTCGACTGAAATCCAGGGCGAATTCCAAGCATATGCGTGCCCGCAATCTGTCGTAACAACGGAGGCGGGATTCCCGGTGCAGAGGTGTCCTGGGTTGATGCAAATGGACCATCGGCAAGAGATTGTCATCTGACCCGGGGAGATCACGGGTCCCGCCCCTTGGACACAAGGTCTCCGACGGAGCGTTCAGCAGCTTATCGGTGGGCTACAAGAAATCCGCAGACTGATCGGCGAAAGCCACCTGGTCAAGCAGCTGACGAGGCTGGTGATCGGGGGTGCCGGACGGCCGGGCACCTCGGTCGGGGACACGTATGAGATTGTGCGTCGAGTGTCACCGGGACCGACTCGAGTGAGCAAAAAAGGGGCGATGCCGATCCGCGTCCGCAAGGCTGCCGGCCTCCTTGCGATGCGCCTTTAGAAGCGACTTCCTCAACGGTAATGCCAATCGTGGTCAGACAAAATGCCGCCTACCCCCAAAGCAGTACCCGCTATCCAGGTCAGCGCTGAACACGTCGCCGTGTTCGGATCACTGGCAGGAGTCCTGTGGAAATTCCCTTGCTGCTCCGAGCGGCCGTCGCGGTGCTGCAGTCCTGGTCGGTATCGTTGATGCCGCCCCTGCCGGCGTTTCGGTTCGCGAGCAAGGGAGGAACGACTGGTCGAACGCAAAGCCTCGGTGACTGTCCACCAGGAAATCGAAACGCGGGGCGGCGCACCGGCGCGAGTCTCTGAAGCCTGGCTGGTCTTCCTCCCTCATCTTGCCATCGAGCCGAAGGTGGCGCCTATATTGCCGTATCCGCACAGTCGCTTGCCGCATTCGCGTAGCACGGTGCCGGATAGACATATCGAATCACGGCCGCATGCGATTCAATAGCGTCGGCGGTATCTGGATGCAGGGAGGCCGTCCCATGATCGCAGGAGATGCAGGCTTAAAGATCCGATATGGGTCATCGCTTAAGGAACTTTTCCATGAATCGCATCTATTGTCACGGCAGGGTATCGCTCGCTGCGTGTCCTCCGTGTCGGGAGAGGGCCGGGTGCTGACAGCCATTGCGCCGTTCGCCTTCTTGGCTACGCCTGATGCCGCAAGAGCGACGCTCATCGTGGCGCCTGATGGCGCCGATGACCGCGGTAGCGCCGACTCAGTCGCAGACTTCGTCAACGGTGCTACCACCGGATCCGGCAGCGGCAGGCCCGATGGTCGGCAACAGCGGCTTGATGAATACCACGACCGAACTGCCAGGGCCGATGGGCGGGAGGAGGGCGACCTATCAGTCGAGTGTCCGCAGCAGGTGCGATGGCATTGATCGCCTGCACCCAATCGCAGAGTCGAATTTTCAGGGTGGCCTGACTGTGAGGGCCATCGCACAGAGTCTGTCGCGATCGACATCCTTGGACGGCTACGTCACCAGCCGTATCACAGCCTCGAACACCCCCCTGTGGGAGGCTGCGCCAAGGTGTCGGTCGCGACGACAACCCTGTCTCAGGCGCCTTCAGTACATTAGCAGTGGCTCGCCGATCGGGTTTCGCATCAGCGTGGTATGCGGCAGTTCGCCGAAGGCACGACGGTAGCTGTTCGCAAAACGCGACAGATCCCACAGCCCGCAACTAAGGGCCACCGATTTCACCGAACGTCGGCTGGCGTCGGACGCAGCAAGACTTTTGCAGGCAGTGCACAGCCGCAGCATGGAAAGATACCGATTCGGGGAAATGCCCAGCAAATCGTCGAATGCATATCGCAGTGTACGTTCGCTAACCTCGGCGGCATCGCACATTTCGTTGATGTAAATGTCGTTTCGCAGGTTCGCGCGGATGAATTGTTCCGTGCGCTGGACCGCCACGTAGCGCCTGCGACGAGCGCGCGAGCGATAATTGGGCAGCTCGTCCGCTGTGACCGAAAGGCTGGCGGCGAGATGACCTTCGAGCAACGCATCTGTGTCGATGACGGCCCGAGTGGCAGGTCGAGGCACCTCCCACGTGGGAGATGCGTTGGTGATCTGCCGGCGTACTTCCTCGTAAAGAGTTCTCAATCTTTGTGCCGCGGCGGGATCAGCGAGGCGATATATCGTGTGCAACCGTGAGGGTGCTGCCGAGCGAGAGTCCATTTCGGAGAATTTATCGTGTAGCCACTGCAGCGGCATCATCAACAAGGTGAACCGACTGCCTGCAGAAAACATGAATTCGCTATGGCCTTCCGGAAGCGCCGTAAACGCGGTATCCGTAGCGAGAGACAGTCCGTGGCACCAACTGCTTTCGTCCGTGTGGTGAATGTAGCCAAGCAGGCACCAGTTGTGGGGCAGGGTCAGGCGAATGCGAAGGGAACACGGCGTTTCGATGCTGTAGGCGAACGCCCCCTCTTGCGCCAGCGAGTCCACGATGGTGCGCGTGCCATCGGGGTCGAGTAGCACCGTCTCTATATTGCCCATACCGAAGACTTCATTGAGGGAAAGTAGATCGTATAAAAGCAAGGTGCCGTCGTTCGCCTTGAGCATGATGTAGGACCCTCCGCAGTTCCGTTTTCGCGCCTACCCGAATGAAGTTGCCGCTTCAGCGTCGCTCCAATGGCGGAAGTGGAGCCGCCGCCTGATCCGATTCCGGCATCCGAGCGAAGCCATCGAGACACATAGGTCTGTCATCCATGATTCGCGATCCGGAGTTGTTCCCCGAGGCAGAGAACTGGAATGTCGTCAGTGCGATGTCGTGTGCGAAGGCTGCCAAGACACACCCAGTGCCTTGCATGTTTGTTGATCCAGTTCGATCCACATTGCCAGCACGGGTTTGCCATCGATCATCTGTGGCGGCCCGACGCGATGCGCGTGCATCCCGATGGCCCGAAGAATGCGCTCCACGCCCATAGCGGTAAACGTGATCAATCGGGTCGCACCCTGGGCTAGCGCTGCTTCAACCACAGCGGCGAACAAGGTACAGAAGCGGGCACGTGCATCTTCCCGCGAGGGCGGTTCCAGCGCGCCTGGAGTTTTGGTCGAAAAGCGCGAGAGTTCCCACACTGTTGCATCGTGGGGGGGCGGCTGACCGTTCATCAGCCCGGGAAAGACCTCGTCGAGCAGGTAGGGTCGGGTCGTCGGCAGCAGTCGCGCGCAACCGCAGATCAGACCCAGCGCATCCCGCGCAATAATGTAATGGGTATCGGGGCGGTCGAACTGGTCGAATTCCCGGCCGTCTTCAACTGGTAGTTGCCATTGCAACGTCTGTACAAAAATTTCATAGCGATAGCTGGCAAGCTCAGCCTCTGCATGGATTGAAAGTTGGCTTTTTGTACCGCTCAGCACTGTCATTTTCATGCCGTCACTCTAGCCAAGGGAGTGGGGGCATTAGAGGTAAAACACCGGTGGAACCATAACTGTAGGTATCTACAGTTAGATTTGAATATTGATCTGGATCAATGAAAAAAGCTGCGATTTAGGTTAGGGCGATCAATTCGGCGACCGATGAGTCGAGTAGAGGCAGGTGTTACTGGAGATGAGCATGTCCCGCTGCCATTGTTCGCCGGTCAACCAGGATTGCAGCAGCTCATGGGTCTTGTGCGGGCCAAGGTCGTAGGAGCCTCGGTCCACCAACATCAAATTGCTGGTCATCCCTCCGGGGGCAAGCAGCGTGCGGCCGTCTATCCAACGGAACCAGCCCCAGCCGATGCTGACCTGGTGCGGTAGCTTGTCCGTAGCCCACTCGCAGTACCCTGCTTGAAACGCAGGCACGTCGTCCTCTATGAGCTCGTCACAGAGCTCCCGGTCTTGCCATGCTCGCCTCTGACAAAAGTCCAGACTTGAAAAATCCTCGAAAGTAGTGCGTATATAGCCATCGAATGATCTGGACAAGGGCGCTTGCTGGGAGAGCGGTATTGAGCTCATGGCGCTTCCTCGTAATCGGGCAGCTATAAGCTATCCACACTACAGCGTGGAGACCAGCTGTCGGATTCTGCAGATTGACAGGGGCCCCAATAGTGAAAAGGTGGCGTGAAGATTGCTTGGATCGATTGACGGCGTCGAAGGGTTCCTTCGACGATGTCGTACATGAGCTTGCCGCTATCGTGGCGGATCTGGGATTCGAATACTGTTCTTACGTCATGCGCACTCCCTTTCCGCTCGGTAGTCCGGTGGTCATCTGGTCCAGCACCTATCCACAGCGCTGGCTCGACCATTATTTTTCGCAGAACTATCTCGACATAGACCCTCTTTTCCAGCAGGCATCACGCGATCTCTCTCCCATTGTCTGGAGCGATCGGAGCTTTCCAAGCCAGCCGGTTTTCTGGGAGGAGGCGCGGGAGCATGACATCAAGTATGGCTGGGCGCTCAGTACGCACGGCCGCTCCGGCACAGTGGGCATGCTTTCGTTGGCAAGATCGCAACATCGGGTGACAGAGTCCGAGCTGGCCATCACCGAAACCAAGCTGGTGTGGCTGTCGCACGTCGTGCACAGTCGGATCAGCTCGGCCGAGATGGAAAAATGGCAGCATGAGCAGGGCCAAACGCTTACGACGCGCGAACGCGAAGTGCTGCGCTGGACTGCCGCTGGCAAGACGGCCGACGAAGTGGGAACGATCCTCGGTATTTCCGAGCGCACAGTGACTTTTCATGTCACCAGCACTCTGGCGAAGCTCAACGTGGTCAACAAGACGCAGGCGGTGGCAAAGGCGATGCTGCTGAACTATCTGTAGAGCCTGCTGTTTCAATAGCCAATCAGCGCGATGTGCTAGCTGTATGCCGTTTTTGTGTAGCTGTCGAAAGTCTTTCGGCGAAAGAATCGGTTACTCCAAAGGGCGTAAGCAAGCGAACATGACTCGGTGGCGCCATCCAGGGGTAGGATGAGTGTCAGGACAGTGAAACGTGCGAGACCGGTGGTCGAGAGTTATGAGGCATGAGAGGCGATACACATCCGAGCGGTGACGGTGGTGGAGCCTGCCGGTACGTGTGGGAAAACGGGAGAGATACCAGGGCGTAGAGACACCGTGTCCCGACTATCGCATCAGGGATGTGGCAAGCATTCCGAATGACTATCCAGTCACCTCGAAAGCTCCTTAATATCCCGGTCATCAGACACTGCGTCGGCCTTGCCAACCCACAGAAAAAGCCCGCCGAGGGACGATGGCGTCAGCATCGTGTCGCTGGATGCGTTGCCGTCTGTCTTGCTGATCCACTTGGACGCCGTGGTTCGAGTAGCTTGCTGCGTGTGACGTGGACAAGCGAAAGGGCAGTGCCGCAGCGGCTACGGGCAGGGCGAAGGCGCTGCAGTTGTTATCCTTTCAACAGAGCGGGCCAGGATGCGATGCGGCGAGTAAGGTTAAAGTGTGCACGCCAAGAGGAGATATGCAGGCATGCAGATCGACGCGTTGATATTCGATTGCGATGGAACGCTGGTGGACAGCGAGGTGCTGGCAAATGAGGTTATGGTCGAGTCTGTCACCAAGCTCGGGCTGTCAATGAGCGTGGACGATGCGGTGCACAACTATCGGGGTTGCAAGATGGCCGATTGTGTCGCCGACCTGGAGCGACTCCTGGGGCGGGCGCTGCCGGCGGACTTCGTGCCCGCCTTGCGCGCGCGTACCGCCGCGGCGTTCGTTACCCGACTCAAGCCGATGACCGGTGCCCGCGAGGCCATATCACGCTTGAAGATGCCGTACGCGGTGGCATCCAGCGGCCCGCGGGGAAAGATCGAGCTGAGCCTGCGCCTAGCCGGTCTGCTCGACTTGTTCAAACAGTCGATATTCAGTTCCTACGATGTGGGTTTCTGGAAGCCGGATCCTCGCCTGTTTTTGCATGTTGCGGCGGCGCTCGGCGTTGCGCCGGACCGCTGCGCCGTGGTGGAAGACAGCGCAGTTGGCATTACCGCGTCGATCGCCGCCGGTATGCACACGTTTGCGTTCGACCCCCGTGGTCAACTGGGAAAAATGGAGAATTGGCCGAAGAGCGTGATGCCCCTGCAGCGGCTAAGCGACTTGCCTGGCCAGGTCGGGGCGTCTGGGGGCAGGACGCGCTTTTTTGGGGGGCCTTGTGACGAGTGATTCACAGGGATGACTCGGGCACCGCAGATCGCCTCGAGGCAATCACGGGGCGGCGGCTCAATGAGCACCTTTCCGCGGTCGACCGCGCGGCATTGAGAGGCATCGCCGGATGCAGCATTCCAAAGGGGAAAATAGAGCGGGGCATGAAGCGGGGCTCCGGAAGGCTCGGTTTTCCTTTACCCAGGCGATCGGACCGACGACATGCTGTATCCGATCCTGCCTCGTCTTGATGACGGCGATTGTGCGTGCTCTCACTGACGGCCGTCACCGACCCCGGGAGCGGGAAAATACTATGCGATCGCCGATCGCCGATCGCCGATCGCGGACGCGGCGGTGGGAAACACCAGCGACTAGTGAGCGGCTTGCGCAGCGTGAGCGCCTTGTGGCGTAGGGTACGACTCATCGGTTCCCCGGGGGCACGGCCGCGAACCCCACCGGGGTAGAACTCACCATGGAGTAGACGTATGAACACTTTCAGCATCCTTGCCTTATCCTTCTCGCTGTCGGCGCTGATCTTCAGCATGAAGAATCACGAACGCATCAATAAACTCGAGAAGAAGCTAAAAGAGTTCGACCTGATACCCGGAGAAGTCAGTTCGGAAGCCACGCCGGAAAAGTCGCAATCACCGGCTGACTGACCGCTTGTTGGAGGCGCTTTAACCGGATCGTTGGCAGCGGCATTCTGTACGAACGCGGAGATGCTGGGCTGCTCGCGGCCTCTCGTCCTTCGGCATGCCAATGAGCGGGCTGAATCGCCGCTCAGGGCCGTGGCCACAGCGCGTGCTTCGGCAAGGGTCTGGCCCGTAGGGACTTGCCATGGACGCAATGGCTAAAGTCGCCACAATGGCTGCTGTATTCGGTCGCTCCGCCCGTGCTTGTTGAGTTATCGGCGAACCTGCGCGGTGAGTGCGCCTTCTACGTCGAACCTTTAATCTGCCGTGCCCTTTCCCTTCAGGAGTCTTTCCCATGGAGTACGTGAAACTTGGCCACACGGGCCTGGACGTGTCACCTCTGTGCCTGGGCTGCATGACCTACGGCGTATCCGACCGCGGCAGCCACCCCTGGACATTGGACGAAGATTCCAGCCGAACGCTGATCCGTCGCGCGCTGGATCTGGGCATCAACTTTCTCGATACCGCCAATGTCTACTCCGACGGCACCTCGGAGGAGTTCGTCGGCCGGGTGCTGAAAGAACACGGCCATCGTGATGCCATCGTGCTGGCAACCAAGGTGCATGGGCGCATGCACGCAGGGCCCAACGGTATGGGCCTGTCGCGCAAGGCGATTTTCACTGAGATCGATCACAGCCTGCGTCGCCTTGGCACCGACTATGTAGACCTGTACCAGATCCACCGCTGGGACGCGCGCACGCCCATCGAGGAAACCATGGAGGCTCTGCACGACGTGGTGAAGGCTGGCAAAGTACGTTACATCGGCGCTTCGTCAATGTACGCCTGGCAGTTTGCCAAGGCCCAGCATGTGGCCGAGCGTCATGGCTGGACACGTTTCGTCAGTATGCAGAACCACTACAACTTGCTCTACCGTGAGGAGGAGCGCGAGATGATGCCGCTGTGCCAAGACACCGGTATCGCGGTGATCCCCTGGAGTCCTCTGGCCCGCGGCAGGCTCACCCGTGCCTGGGACGAAACCAGTGAGCGCCAGCAGACCGACGAATTCGGCAAGACCCTGTATGTGGTGCCGGAGGCAGACCGTCGCGTGGTGGATGCGGTAGCACACGTTGCCGCAGTGCGAGGCGTGCCAAAGGCACAGGTGGCGCTGGCATGGATGCTGGGCAAGCCGTATGTCACTGCGCCGATCGTGGGTGCGTCGAAAGCCCAGCACTTGGAAGACGCGGTGGCGGCGCTTTCGTTGTCATTGACGCCCGACGAGATCAGCGCGCTGGAAGAACATTATGTGCCGCATGCGGTGTCCGGGCATTCATGAGGAGCCTGCGCCACTAGGCCGATAGCTGGCGCCAAGAGGTGTGCGAGCAGGGACGAACCCTACCCTTGATCAGTGACGGTCAGGCGGGGCTTTCTCCAGTCACGGCCGGTCACGAGATTCGGAGTGGCGCGGTTGGCTAGGCGATTGTCAATAACCATTTGTTGGCCGCTTCGCGCGCGGTCAGCGCCCGGTCGAACCAGAAGCCTTGTGCGTACGTGCAGCCCATCTGCGTCACTGCATCGCGTTGCGCCTGGCGCTCGATACCCTCGGCTACGGTTTCGAGTTCGAGGGATTTGGCGAGTGCCAGTATGCCCTCGACAATCATTCGGGCCTTCTTGTTGTTGTCCATGTTGCTGGTAAACGATTTGTCGATCTTGAGCACGTCGACAGGAAGTCGATGCAAGTAGCTCAGTGATGAATAACCGGTGCCGAAATCATCGATGACAATGCCAATGCCGAGGTCTCTTAGCTTGCTGAGCAGGGCCGCGCTTGAGTCGATATCGCCGATGAGCTGACTTTCGGTGATCTCCATGGCCAGACGAACATGTTGGGTATCCGTTGCAAAGTCCTGAAGGCGCGCGGCCACCCGCTCGCCAAAATGGGGATCACGCATCTGTGTGGCCGAGACGTTGAGTGTGATGAAGAGGTTGGTGACGCCTTGCTGTTCCCAGAGGGCGGCCTGGCGGGCGGCATCGCCGATCACCCAGTCGCCAATCGGCAGTATCAAACCGCTGCTTTCCGCCAGCGGGATGAAATCCTGCGGCAGCAAAAGACCAAGGGTTGGATGTTTCCAGCGTAGCAACGCTTCGAACCCCCGCAATGTGTGGGAAGCGAGATCGATAATTGGCTGGTAGTACAGTTCGAACTCGCCCGCGGCGATCGCGTTGCCAAGTTGCTGTTCGAGCCTGCGGCTCTCATGCAGTGCCTGGCTGATGTCCGGCGCAAAGAAGCGAATTGCTCCGGCGGCACCGGGATGACTTTCGGTGAGCGCCGCCTGCGCCTTGTCGAGCAGATCATGCGCATCGTCCCCATCGCCGGGGAAGACGGAAATGCCAATCCTTGGCGTCGATGTTATCGAGTCTTCCTGCACCTTGATACTGGTGGCAAGCAGTTTGCCCGCAAGCGTTTCCATGCGGCGTTCAGCGACGTCGATACGCTCCTGGTCACACATGACCAGGGCGAGCCGTGCCCCGGGAAGCACACCGACGAAATCCGTTTCATCTACACATAACTGTATTTCGCGCGCGACCCGATTGAATAATTCTTCAGCGGGCCGGGAGCCCCACTGCGCCGCCGTACTTTGAAAGCCGACTTCAATCACGGCCACGAGTACATGTTTCTGCGCTGCGCGGGCGCGACCGATGTCATCCGATAGACGCTGTTCCAGAAGTCGACTGTTGGCCAGACCGGTTACCAAGTCATGGGTGCTGGCGTGGTCGAGAGTCTGTTCCGTTGCCGTCAGGTGTAGACCGAACGCGGCCTCTTGAACCAGCTGCTCGAGGATATGGATTTCCTCCGCCTCGAAGTAGCCTTCCTGCTCAACCCCCACAACGAGGATCCGCCGTTGGCCGCTGGCGGAAAAGCCCATCGGGAACGCGGCTACCGAACGAATGCCGCCGAGTTGCCATTGCTGTTGCCAGGCGCAGATCTGCAATCCATCCGGATAGTGATTGTCTACGACCGGGATACCTTCCCTGACCGCCTTGGCGGCCGGACCATCTCCGCCGGGTTGGGAGGGATCGAGCGGCAGTCGTGTCGGACCCTTGAACTGATTTGCCGAGCCAGTCCAGCTGATCTCTTTCACGACCTTTTCGGCGAGATCGACTTCGCCGATCCAGGCCACGCGGTATCCACCGATCGCACATACCACCCGGCAGATTTCATCGAGCAAGGGGATGACACCGATGCGGCGAAAGATCGCTGCATTGATCGCTGACAGCACATTGTGCAGTCGATTGCTGCGTTCGAGTGACTTGAGGTGCTGGGTTCGCTCGTTTGCGGTTTGCTGGAAGTATCCGGCCATCTGGTCGAGCGATATCGCAATGCGTGCGATTTCGTCAGTACCGGGAGGCATGCCCGTCCTGGCCGAAAAGTCGCCTTGCGCCAGCAGATTGGTGGTGCGCAGAACCCGTTGTGTCGGGCGCAATATCAAGATATAGCCTAGCCACCAGATCACCATCATCGAAAGCAGCAATCCCGCCAGAAGCATGCCCATGCTGCCCTTCCTGATGTTTTCGGCATGCGCATACAGCGTGGTGCTCGGAATGGACAAGGCAAGCGCACCAGCCTGTGCTTGCCTTCCCAGGGGTAGCCACAGGACCAGATTCTGGCCGATCTGCTGAAGACTGAGCGCGGTCGGCGTATTGGATGGATGCAACACTTTGTCGGCGATCGCTCGACGTACCGACTCCTTCGAGGCGTGGTGGCCCGTGTCACCGAGGCTACTCACGTTGCCTGCCGAATCAATCAGAAACTGCCGGGCATTCCGCAGCTGCGGCGTATGGATGATCTCTGCCAGAGGTTGAATGGCTACCGCAAGAAAGGCGACGTAGTGCACGGAAGATCTGCTCGCGATCTGCTGCGCGATCAGCAGTCGCGGCTTGGCGTTGCCTTCCGGCTTGTCGACAAACTCGACCACATGCCCACCATTCTGCAGCGCTTGCAGAAGCAATTCGTGTCCGATCAGCGTCTTGGCTCGCCCCGGCGTGGAGAAGAGGCAGACTACCTGGCCATCTTCCCTGGTAATTCCGGCGCTGCGATATTCGGCATAATCGCGAACAAAACCGGCAAAAGAAGGCGGACACGCAATCTCGCCATCGGACATGCTTGTAGCGACCTCGGCCAGCCGTGTTTCCGCGTGCTGGATCATGTCGTCGTAAACGTCTTTTGCATGACTGAGCGACTTCGTCAATGAAATGCGGGAGATTTTTTGCGCTTGGTCCACCAGCGTGGCATTGGTAAGCCCGGCGGCTACCAGGCCGGGCAGACTTGTCAGGATGGCCAGGCCAATCACCCGGGCGCGTAAGCTGCCCCACCATCGGGTTGCCTCCGTCGGCCTTTTCCCGCCTGGAACGTGTTTATCCATAGGTTGATATTTCAGCGTCGGCCAATGACTGAGCAGAGACGTTTTCCTCCGGGTCATTTTTCCCGCAGGCGCTCACTATCCGGTTTTTACCCCCGGCCTTGGCTTGCAGCAGTGCGTGGTCGGCTGTGGCGAGAAGCTCGGCCAAGGTATCACCTTGGATCGGAAAACTGGCAACGCCAATAGAGAGGCTCAATGAGGCTTCTGTCCGCCACAGGTGCCACTCCTCGGAATACCGCGCATGCTGGATCAGCCGTTCGGCAGCTGCGCGTGCCCGGACCACGTCGACGCCGGTGAGGGAAATCACGAATTCGTCGCCGCCGAAACGGGCGCTGAAATCGGAGCCGCGAAGTTCCCGGCCCAGCATCGCCGCGACGGATTGCAGCACCGCGTCGCCCGCAGCATGCCCGGAGTGATCGTTGACGGCTTTCATGTTATCGATATCAATCGCAAGCAGGCTGAAAAAGGTTTTGTCGCGCTTTGCGACTTCCAGCTGATGGCTGGCCAGTTCAAGGAAGAGGTCGCGTTGGTAGAGGCCGGTGAGGGGGTCCCGAAATGCTACGGTCGTTACCGCTTTTACCGTAGTGCTGAGATCACGCCCCAGTAGTGCGGAAACGGCAGTTACCGTGAAGAAACTGGCCCAGAATTCGAAGGGCTCGTGATCTCTGAGGTCGAGTTTCACATGGGCTAGAGAGAAGCCGAGAGTGACAACAAGAACGATGCCCAGGATGTAAGACAGTCCGCGCTTGATCGGGTGGAGAAATAAGACCATCGGTGGCAACACGAAAGCCCAGGTAATGCCGGTGTGATGTCCTATTTGTACTGTGATGAAGCAGGTCAGCAACACCACAAGGACATGCGTTGCCATATCGGCGTGGCGACCCTGGGCAAGCGAGGCATTGATGAAGCAGGCGATCGCGACAATGATTGATGGAATCAGCCACCCCTCATTGTGAATGGCGTGGGCGGCCAACGGTTCGAACAGGGAAATGATGCCGACCAGCAGCGATAGGGAAAAGCACAAGACGTGCTGGTGGCGCTTTAGCAAATCGTCAATATTGTTGAGCCGGTTATGCAGAAGGGCGGCAGGAGGGGCTGGCCAGATGGCGGGTTCGATCGGTGGTGACGGCGGCGCGGGTTTTATAGGACTCATCAATTTTCCGGTACCAAAGCGTTCTTGATATGCGAGGGCCATGTCATGGGCGGCGCATTTTGCGGTGAATGGACGCGGTATGCCCTCGCGGGCATAACCTCTCCGAGCCTGGCTCCGCTGGGATCGTCAAAAAATCGGCGCTTCTCGCAAAAGATTGGACGTGGTTGGCAAAGCAATGGTTGTGCCAATGGGATCTTTTGGATGGGCGATAAAAGTGATTGGAAAGCGCGTCATGAGTTCGTCGCCCAGTAGGGCACCAGCACAACGCCCGGCCGCTGCCGGTCAAGCGTGAGGAAGGGGCTCCAGGGTCAATGCGTGTCGCGTCTTGCCCGGCAGCAACGGGGTTGGGCGTCCTTCGACCCAGTCCTGATGCCCGGCGCCGTAATATGGCGACAACGGGTTGTCGCTTTGCCCGCCCGGCATTTCGAGGATGCCGTCGGCTTCGTGGCCGGGTGCCACGTCGAATCTTTCGGAAGCGCCGAAGCCGGGGGCGGCGACGCGCGGCATATTGTGGTCGCCGGGCAGCGGTTGATCGGGCATGTCGAGAAAACGGGCCAACACAGGGGGCAGGGCGCGGGCCAGCGGGTGATCGATACCGCTGCGGTTGACCTCGCCCCAGCGGCGCGCGGCAAGCCCACCGGGCTGGCCGCTCAGGAGGACGACGACGTGGTATGCGGCACCGATCAGCAAAGCCCGCCAACTGTCGTAACGCGGGTCGAGCAGGTTTGCCGGCTCGGTCCGCACCATCATCCATACCGCGGCTTCAGCACTGCTCTGGTGCGGCCACGCGAAGTCCGGGTAGCGCCGCCTGACTTGTGCCACAAACGGTGCCAGCGCGCGTTCAATGACCTCAATGCGGAATGCGCGGACCAAGCGGTAATCGACGGCGTTGATGGCGGCACGGTTGCCCCATAGCGCCGTAAGTTGACGTAGCTGCAGCAGCGCCGGGTCGCGGGTGCCGGCCAAGGTGTCTTGCAGCAGCCGCTGCCAGCGAGTCAGCAGTACAGCGCGGTCATCCAGCTGAATGTCGAGCAGATTGCCGGGACTGAAGCGGTTATGGGTCTGCAGGTCGTCACGAATCTGTTGGGCACGAGCGCCAAGGTCGTAGCCACCGTTGCCGAGAAGATTCAACGCGGCACCGTCGACGGTGCGGTTGTTGGCGGTCCACAGACGTCCGCCGCCGGGATTTTCGACGCGTGGGTATTGCGCCGGTGCGGTCCAACCCTGCCAGCCGGTGTCGTCGTGGGACCAGTCCGCTGGCAACAGAGGATTGAAGCCGACGCGCAGGGGAATACTGTTGCCGGCAATCGTCCAGCCGATATGCCCGGCACTGTCGGCGACCAATAGGTTTTGCGGGGGAATGCCAAGCCGGGGCGCGAGATCCAGGGCGTCCGACACGGTGGTGGTGTGCTCGAGTTCCATCAACGTCAGGTTGTAGGCACGAGGGCGGCCACCGATCCATGCCAGCGCTAGCGGCGTGCCGTCGGTATCGCGGGCCATGATCGGTCCCCAGCGGGTGTCTTCAACCGTAAGCTCGGTATCCGGCTCACCCTTGACCTGGATTTGCTCGACGTGGCGCTGCAAGCTGGCCCAGCCGCCAGGAACTTTGTAGCGGGACGGATCGGCCGGGTCGCGCAGCACGCGTACCCAGTCAAGCCAGTCGCCGTAACTGTTGGTGAAACCCCAGGCGATCTGCCCATTGGAGCCGACCACGATTGCCGGGACGCCGGGCAGGCTGACGCCGTTGACATCTCGCTGTCCGTCCGGCGCGGTCGCGTCGGGGTAGCGCAGCCGTGTGCGGAACCAGATATTGGGTACGCGCAGCGCCAAGTGCATGTCGTTGGCGAGCATTGCCGCGCCGTTGCCGGTGAGCTTGCCGGCGACCGCGAAATTGTTGCTGCCGGGCCACGCCGGATCAACCGCCGGGGCGAGGGCGGCAGCCAGCGCGGGTGACGATCGCGTAGCAGGCTGCTGGCGCAGGTCGAATACGTTGGCGGCGGGCGCTACCGGTCGGCGTGACAGGCCGCCGCGGAGCGGGGCCTCCCAGGTGGGGTCGGGCGCCAGCAGAAAGTCGACCAGCGACGCGGGCAGCACCGCACGCATCTGCGCGATCTGCAGCTCACGCAAGTTGCGGCCGTCACCATTCAGATCCAGATACATCGACGCGATCACCAGCAGGCTGTCTTCCGCCCGCCAGGGTTTCGGCGTGCTGCCGAGCAGCAGGTATTCCCAGGGTCGTACGCGCAAGTCGGCCAGGCCGGCGTTGACGCCATCGCGATAGCGGTCAAGCTGCTTTTGCTGCGCGGGAGGCAGCTGCCTGATGGCGGCTTCGGCAACGGCGCGCAGGCGTTGGCGGCGATGGTTGAGATCGGTCGGCAGCGCCGCCGGACCGACTAGTGCGGCCAGCTCGCCAGCCGCCATCCGGCGCATCAAGTCCATCTCGAAAAAGCGCTCCTGCGCGTGCACGTAGCCGAGCGCGAAGCTGAGGTCGGTACGGTTTTGCCCTTGCACGGTAACTGTACCCAGCGCATCGCGGCCGATACTGACGCTGGCGGTCAGGCCCGACAGCTGCCGCTGCCCGTCGAGGCGGGCACGGCTGCCGGCAAGTAGCCACCACGATATGCCGAAGGCGATCAGCAGCAAGGTCAGCAGCGCCAGCAACAATGCGCGCCCGATACGCCAAACCCGAGGTGTCGTCATCGCGGCGCAAACACCGCGAAAATTCCAGCGTAAGGCTTAACCATGAAGGCAGGGGCACCCGCGTAGCCTTCACCGTCGACATACAACTGGGAGATGCTGCCGTCCAGATACAGGGCGTCGCGGCAACCGAGCTTGTCGCGGAAAAGTCGCGCAAAGGTGTGGAAATTGACCGGTCCCTCGCTGACCGCAAACAGCACCTGGGTTGAGCTCCGCACGCAGACGCCGCTGCGCCACTTGAGGCTGGACGAATCATCCACGAATTGCTGGTTGAGCTTGCCGTCGATCAACAGCATCGGACCGGACTGGGTAGCCCACTGCGCGGATTTGCCATCCGCTTTGAAGTCATTGCTGGTGCGCACCGCCGCATGGCCATCCGGATAGATCACAAAGACGCCGTTCGGCAGCAACGAGAAGTTGCCGGCGGCAGGGTTGCCGTGGGACAGATTCAGCGGAACCATGGTCTTGCCGTTTTCCACATAGAGTCCCAGCGGTGCCGACTGGCGGTCGTAGATGCCTGCATTGGCGGCGAACAGCAGCCGCTTGCCATGCGCTTGGCCCCACCGACGCAGTGCGTCGATGCTGCCAAAGGGCTGGCCACTCTGGGGTTCGCGCCAGAACAGCTTGAGCTGATCGTGTTTCAGGTCGAGGTGCACGACACGGTAGTTCTGGCCGGCAAATGCCAGCTCGCGACTGTCCACGCCGCGTGCCCCCGAGCTGCAGGCTGGCAGGTTGGCGAGCAGTAGCACGGGCACCAACCAATGCAGAAAGCCTCGGCGGTGAACACGGCGCAGGAGCGGTGAGGTCGATGCGTGCATTTGTCGATGGTCGCCGGGCCGGGCGGGCCAGCGCAAGTCTGCGCCGGCCGGCATGTTCAGGCATCGGCTCGATGCGGCCGGCCTGCTGCCGCTAAACTGCGGGCTTTTCGATAGGCGCAGGCCATGCCGTATACCCCGATTGTCGCCACCCTGGGCTATGTGCTCTCGCCCGATCGACGCGAGGTGCTGATGATTCACCGCAATGCGCGGCAGGACGACCAGCATCTGGGAAAATACAATGGCCTGGGCGGCAAGATGGAGCCGGGTGAAGACGCGGCAACCTGCATGCGCCGCGAGATTCTCGAGGAGGCCGGTATCGCTTGCGAGTCGATGCAACTGCGCGGCACCTTGAACTGGCCGGGCTTCGGCAAACACGGCGAGGACTGGCTCGGTTTCATCTTCGTGATCGAGCGCTACGCCGGCACACCGCTTACCGTCAATGCCGAAGGTACGCTGGAATGGGTGGCGCTGGATCGGCTGTCGTCGCTGCCGATGTGGGAAGGGGACCGCCACTTTCTGCCGCTGGTGTTTGATGCCGATCCGCGGCCGTTTCACGGCGTGATGCCCTACAAGGACGGCCGCATGCAGTCGTGGTCCTATACGCGGCTGTAGCGTCAGGCTGCACGGATCCGACCAGGGCCGTCCCGCGTGGCGTGGCGTCGTCGTTTCGGCTTACCAGCCCCGGCGGCGGTCGCCACCGTGAAAATTGCCGTTGCCCACGCCGATCGAGAAACTGACGGCACCGGTAGGGTGGTCACAGTCGCCAAGCTTCTTGGTGACGTTCACCGTGCCGGTCTGGTAGGAGCCGCTGATGCCACTTCCACCGACCACGCCCATGCCCACGCTGCCGTGCATCTGCGGCTTGTTGTAGGTGGAATCGTCGCAGGTCCGCGCCGAGGCCCTGGCGTGTCCGGTATTGCCCATGCGACCGCTGGTGTCGCCGTAATACACGCCCGGCGCTGGTTTGCCGGTCGAACTGGCGGTGTCCGGTTGACTGGCATCGGCGGCAGCACGGGCGCTGCTGCTGCTCGCAGGCAGGCTGCTGGGCGGAAAGTTGCTGCTGGCGGGCAACTTGAGGTTCAGCGGCTGGCTGGCGCTTTGCGCCCATGCCGAACCGACCAGCAGGGTCGCTGCGATGACGCCGATAAGCCGTTTCATGTTTCAACTCTCCGGGGATATGGCGTGGCAAACGCACGATGCGGCGTTTGCGTGCACAAACACAGCGTGTCCGGCTTTGAAACATGGCGCGGCAGGAAGTTCCTGCCCATCCATTCAGCTTGTGGTCTCAATCCGCTCGACCCGCCGCAGCCCGCGCGGTAGCAGGCCGCCGCGGCCGGCACGGTTGCCGCCGTATTCGACCAGATCCGCCCAGCGCAGGGTCAGCTTGCGCTGGCCGGCATACAGGGTGACCTCGCCCTTGCCTTCGGCGACGACTGCCACACCGGCCACGCGTTCGTCACCGGAAACCAGTTTCGCCTTGGGGATCTCGATCAGCTTGTTGCCCTTGCCTTTGTCCAGCTCGGGCAGCTCGGCCACGGAAAACATCAGCAGATGCCCTTCGGTGGTGACGACTACGATGCGATCGCGCGCCGGGTCGGCAGTGATCTGCGGTGGCAGTACCTTCGCCTGGTCGCTGAGGCTGATGATTTGCTTGCCGGCCTTCTGTCGCCCGGTAAGCGCCTCGAAGCGGGTGACGAAGCCATAGCCGAAATTGCTCGCCAGGATCAGCCGCGTATTGTTGTCGCCGGCAATCAGCGCATCGAAGCTGGCGCCGGCGGCGGGGCTGAAGCGGCCGGTCAGCGGCTCCCCATTGCCACGCGCCGAGGGCAGGGTATGCGCCAGCGTGGAATAGCTGCGGCCGGTGGAGTCGATGAAGGCGACCTGCTGGGTGGTACGTGCCTTGACCGCGGCGAGCAGGCTGTCGCCTTCACGGTAGTTGAGCCCCTCGGCGTCGATGTCATGGCCTTTGGCGGCACGCGCCCAGCCTTTCTGGCTGAGCACCACGGTGACCGGCTCGCTGGCGACCAAGGCGCTCTCGTCGAGCGCCTGGGCGACTTCGCGCTCGATCAGCGGCGAGCGGCGGTCGTCGCCGAATTTCTCCGCGTCGGCACGCAGTTCATCCTTGATCAGGCTCTTCAGCTTGGCCGGCGATTTCAGCAGCACGTTGATGCGGGCGCGCTCCTCCTCCAGCTGGTCCGCCTCGCCGGTGATCTTCATCTCCTCCAGCCGCGCCAGCTGGCGCAGGCGGGTTTCGAGGATGTAGTCGGTTTGCTCCTCGCTCAGCTTGAAGCGCGCCATCAGCACCGCCTTCGGCTCGTCTTCGGTGCGCACGATGCGGATCACCTCGTCGAGGTTCAGGTAGGCAATGCGCAGGCCTTCGAGCAGGTGCAGGCGGCGTTCGACCTTGGCCAGGCGATGCTCAAGCCGGCGCGTGACCGTGCTGGTGCGGAAGCTCAACCATTCGCCGAGGATGCGCTTGAGGTTTTTTACCTGTGGCCGGCCATCGAGGCCGATCATGTTGAGATTGACGCGGAAGCTCTTTTCCAGATCGGTGGTGGCGAACAGGTGTTGCATGGTTTCGTCGGCGTCGACGCGGTTGGAGCGCGGCACGATCACCAGACGGGTCGGGTTTTCGTGGTCGGATTCGTCGCGCAGGTCCTCGATCATCGGCAGTTTCTTGGCCCGCATCTGCGCGGCGATCTGCTCGAGGATTTTCGAGGGGCTGACCTGGTGCGGCAGCGCGGTGATCACGATGTTGCCGTCCTCGCGCTGGTAGACGGCGCGGGCGCGCACCGAGCCGCCACCGCTCTGGTACATCGCCAGCAGGTCGGCGCGCGGGGTGATGATCTCGGCTGGCGTCGGGTAGTCCGGTCCGCGCACGTGTTCGCACAGGTCGGCGACCGTGGCCTCTGGGTCGTCCAGCAGGCGGATGCAGGCGCTGGCCAGCTCGCGCAGATTGTGCGGCGGGATGTCGGTGGCCATGCCTACCGCGATGCCCATCGAGCCGTTCAGCAGCACGTGAGGGACACGCGCCGGCATCCAGCTCGGTTCATCCATCGTGCCGTCGAAATTCGGTACCCAGTCGACGGTGCCCTGGCCGAGCTCACCCAGCAGTGCCTCGGCGATCGGACTGAGCTTGGACTCGGTGTAACGCATCGCGGCGAAGCTCTTCGGGTCGTCTGGCGAGCCGAAGTTGCCCTGGCCATCGACCAGGGGGTAGCGGTACGAAAATGGCTGTGCCATCAGCACCATGGCTTCGTAACAGGAGCTATCGCCGTGTGGGTGGAATTTGCCGATCACGTCACCGATGGTGCGTGCGGACTTTTTCGGTTTGGCGGTAGCAGCCAGACCAAGCTCGCTCATCGCGTAGATGATGCGCCGTTGCACCGGCTTGAGCCCGTCGCCGACGAACGGCAAAGCGCGATCGAGCACCACATACATCGAGTAGTCGAGATACGCCCGTTCGGCGTAGTCTTTCAGCGGGATCTGTTCGTAATTGGCTTGCAGGTTCATGCGGTTACATCGGCAGAGTGGCGCGCGGCGCGCGGATAGCCGGTCGATGGTGCCAGAAAGCGGTCATGACGTGTAGGAGCGCACCTTGTGCGCGATTGCTTTTTGTCAGGGTTGATGTAAAGAGCATTCGCGCACCGGGTGCGCTCCTACGGTGGCTCGCGTACGGCCACGAGGCCAAGTTTTTGCAATTGGACCTGCACGCTGTCCGGGCCCGCCAGGTGTGCGGCACCCACGGCGACGAAGACCGTGCCGGGTTTTTTCAGCATCGTCGCAATCTTGCCCGCCCAGACTCGGTTGCGCTCGACCAGCAGCCGCTGATACAGCTTCGGCGAGCGCTGGCGCAGCTGCTCGTCGTCGATGCGGGCGATGGTGGCGATATCGCCCGTCTTCCAGGCGCGGATCAAGACCTTGAGCTCACTGCCATCTTTGCCGATGTCATGCAGGGTCAAGCGCAGGAAGCGCAGTTGCATGGCTGGCGGCATGCCAGCGAGCAGGCGGATCTGCTGCCGGGCTGTCTCCAGCCCGACTACCGGCTTGCCGTCCGCAGTCATCTGTTTCTTCAATTGCTTGTCGACGCCGTGGGCCGGGTCGAGCCCGGCTTTCAGCAGCGGCGTCACCGCCAGGGTCAGTGCCGCCAGCCATGGCCGCATCACCTGCAACGTCGCTGCGCCGCCGGGGATGCCGGCGATTTTCGCCGCGCGCGCCAGGCTGGCCTGTTCGTTGCGGGTGAGCTGATCCGACAGGGGATGGGCCGGGTCCAGGCCGTACTGCAATACCAGCGCCTGCATCTGCGCTGGATTGTCGTCGGTCAGCTCGATCACCAGCGAATCGCTGGCGACGAGCGCCCGATCCAGCGCTGGATAGCGCCAACCGGTATCGTTGGGCAGCAGGTGCACGGTTCCGAACAGATAGACCGCGCTGTGTGCCTGGCGGACCATCCACAGCGCAGGCTTGGCCGCGACCGGGGCGCCCCACAGCCCGACGAGGGCCAGCGCGAGGATGAGACGATATCGGTATTTCATCGGCGTTGCTCCGGTGAGGGGCTCAGCAAAGTGACGGGACGTCACGCGGTGCTCCTGCGGTCTTGTTCCTGTCATCTGCACTTGTTTCAATCGTTCGGCTAGCTGCCGTGCATCCCGCGCCAGCTTTTCCTCCGCAAGGTGTCCTGCATGAAAACACGTCCGCAAAAAGGTGTCAGCCCTACAGGCTGGTGTGCCGCACGACGCTGTGTGCTGCTGTTGTCGATGCTTTGGCTCGGCGTCGCCGCTGCCCATGCCGCGTCATCCCCGCTCATGGTCGGTGCGGCACCGGTACGCCACGTATTCGTGATCGTGCTGGAAAACGAGCCCTATCAGGTGACCTTCGGCAAGCATTCGTTGGCGCCTTATCTGGCGCACGAGCTACGCAGGCAGGGAGCCTTGCTGCCGCATTATTACGGCATCGGTCACTACAGCCTGGACAACTACATCGCGATGATCAGCGGCCAGGCGCCGAATCCGGCCACGCAGCAGGACTGCTCGATCTACAGCGAATTCAAGCGTACCGCGCCGGGGCTCGATGCGCATGGCCAGGCGCTGGGTCAAGGCTGCATCTATCCGGCGGACGTGAAGACCGTCGCCGACCAGCTCGAGGCTGTCGGGCTGAGCTGGAAGGGTTACATGGAGGACATGGGGCGCGATCCGACGCGCGAGTCCACCCGGTGCGGCCATGTGGCGATCGGCAAGACCGACATCACCGAGCATGCCAGCCCCGGCGATCAGTACGCCGACAAGCACAATCCCTTCGTGTACTTTCACTCGATCATCGACGACCCGGCGCGTTGTGGGCAGCACGTGGTCAATTTCGATCACCTCGCAGAGGATTTGAAGCACCTCGACAGCACGCCTAACTTTGTCTACATCACGCCGAATCTCTGCCACGATGGCCACGATGCACCGTGTGCGAATGGCGAGCCTGGCGGACTGGTTTCTGCCGATGCGTTCCTGCGCAAGTGGGTACCACGAATCATGGCATCGCCGGCATTTCGCCGGGACGGCTTGCTGGTCATCACCTTCGACGAGGGCACCGATGGCGAGGCGTGCTGTGGTGAACACGGCCTGGCTGGCGGCCCGTTGCCAGGACACATCGGACCAGGCGGTGGCCGTACGGGCGCGGTACTGCTGTCGCCCTTCATCAAGCCGGGTACAGTTTCAACCCGTGCCTACAACCACTACAGCCTGTTGCGCACGGTCGAGGATTTTTTCGGCCTGTCTCACCTTGGCTACGCGGCTGCCCCACATTTGCGGCCGTTCGGCGACGATGTTTTCGACCTGTCGTACAAGCACACTCAACGCGGTGCGCGATAGCCGCCGACGACACCGTGCGGACTCAGCACCAGCTGCCATAGCTGGTCGCGGCGGCTGCGGAACACGCCGGCGGAGACCGCGAGGTAGTAACGCCACATGCGCTTGAAGCGTTCGTTGTAGCTTGCCGGAAGGCTTGCCCAGGCCGCGTCGATATTGGCCTGCCAGGCGATCAGCGTGCGATCGTAGTCGGCGCCGAAGTTGTGCCAGTCCTCGATTACGAACAGATCCTCCAGTGCCGCTGTCACCTGGCTGGCGGCGGGGATCATCGAGTTTGGAAAGATGTATTTTTCGATCCACGGATCGGGCTGCGCCGGGGCGCTGTTGCTGCCAATGGAATGCAGGACCGACAGTCCCTCCTCTTTGAGGCAGCGTCGCACGGTTTCGAAATAGGTACGGTAGTTCTTGCCGCCGACGTGCTCAAACATACCGATCGAATACACCGCGTCGAAGCGTTCGTCGAGTTCGCGGTAGTCCTGCAGCCGGATCTCGATCGGCAGCCCGGCGCATAGTTCGCGGGCGTAGTCGGCCTGTTCCCGCGAGACGGTCACGCCGACGCCTTCGACGCCATAGTGTTCCGCCGCGTATTTCAGTGCCTCGCCCCAGCCACAGCCGATGTCGAGTATCCGTTGACCGGGTTTCAGTTGCAGCTTGCGGCAGACCAGGTCGAGCTTGGCCGCCTGGGCGTCATCGAGGTTATCGGCGGTGGCCCAGTAGCCGCACGAATAGACCAGTCGTTTGCCAAGCATGGCGCGGAACAGGTCGTTACCCAGATCGTAATGTACTTTCGCCACCTTGAAGGCGTGCTCACCACGCTGCAAGTTGACGAAACGGGCCTTCAGGTGGGCGAGCAAGGTGTCGAGGGTTTTCAGCTCCTGATCGAGCCCGGCGGTCAGCAGGCGGGTGCACAATCCTGCCAGGTCATCGGCGTCCCACCAGCCGTCCATATAGGCTTCGCCCAAGCCGAGCGAGCCGTGGGCGAAGACACGCGGATAAAGCCTTTCATCATGCACGCGCAAGTCGATCGGCGCGTAACCGTTGATGTGGATGCCAGCATGCTGCAGCAGTTCGCCGGCACGTTCCTTGAGGGTCTGACTCATCGCGTGTCCTCGTCGGTTAAATGAGCGTCTCCCGGACCGAGCGGTAGTGATCGGGGGTCACGGTTTGCCCAGCACCGCAAAGCTTGCCGGGGAGCGTGCATACACAATGTCGACACCGTCGTCGCGCACCAGTTGCAGCAGGGCCTCGGCCTGATCTTCGCGCAGCAGGAACTCCACCTTGACCGGAAGGTCGTCGGCGAGCTCGAAGAACTGCTCCTCATGCAGCACGCCATGGCGACCGAATCCCGCAATCGCGCGGAATACCGAGCCGCCGCCCAGCGCATGCCGCTTGGCCAGCTCAAGCAGCCATTCGGAGACCAGCACGCCCGCATGCCGGGCACGTGCGTGGCAGTAGAAATACAAATGCACGCCCGCGGTAGGGGTTTCCTGTTTCATGAGGTTCTCCGGATCAATGGCGCAGCAGGCTGCGGGTAACGGTCAGGCCGAGCACGGTCATTGCCAGCGAGCCGGTAACATGCACCAGGACGTGCCCGCTGAACCACAGGTATTGCTGGCGCAGCAGCAGCGTGCTGGCTTCGGCCGAGAAGGTCGAGAACGTGGTCAGGCCACCGAGAAAACCCGTCATCACAAACAGCTGCAGCTCCGGCGATACCGCCTGGAAGTGCCGAAACAAGCCCAAGGCAAAGCCCATCAGCAAGCCACCGGTAAGGTTGGCGGCCAGCGTGCCCAAGGGCAGGGTGGGGAAGATCGGGTTGAACAAGACGCCCAATCCCCAGCGCAGCCAGCAGCCGATGGCGCCGCCGAGGCCGATGGCAATAAATCCGGTAAATCCCACGAGCGCGTCTCCTGAGCGTTGCAGAATGTCCGGCTACCACGGTGGCAGGCACACCTGCGCCGCCGGGAGCCGGGGGTGCAGGCATCATCAACTTCAACGCGGGTTGCACGAGAAGCGGTTTGTCGCGCGAGTACCGCAAGCGATTCACGCAACCGGAGGCATGCCATCTCCTAGGTGGCCATCGTAGTCGATCAGCCCGGTGGGTGGTCAAGTGGCATCGAATACGATCCGGGGCTTTCTTCGCAACCGGCGACGTCGGGTGACCTATACTCGGGTCGCCCTTGCCTATTGATTCTTGCGATGACTCCCAGCCACCGCACCGTTCGGCGCAGCCTGCCGTGGCTGCTGGCCGCTCTGTCGATGATCGGCCCGTTTTCGATTGACGCGGTGTTTCCCTCGTTTCCGCTGATCGGCGCGCGCTTCGGCGTCGATGATACGGCGCTGCAGCAGCTGATCAGCGTGTACCTGGTCACCTATGCCGTGATGAGCCTGTTCCACGGTGCGATCTCCGATGCGATCGGTCGCAAACCGGTGATCGTCACCGGCATGCTGGTGTATGCGATGGCCTCGATGGCGGCGGCGATGTCGACATCGTTCACCATGCTACTGATATGTCGGGGCTTGCAAGGGATCTGCGCCGGTGCAGGACTGGTGGTCGGACGGGCGCTGATCCGCGACAGCCTGGAGGGTGCTGCCGCGCAGCAACTGATGGCGCGGGTGATGATGATTTTTGGCGTGGCCCCGGTGATAGCTCCGATGGTCGGCGCGTGGCTGCTGTCCTTCAGTGGCTGGCACGGCATCTTCTGGGTGCTGGCCGGATTTACCGTACTGCTGTCAGTGGCTTTGTGGCTGCTACTGGAGGAAACCCATCCGCACGCGCGACGCACGGTGTTCGCACCGCGCACCTTGCTGGCCAGCTATGCCTCGTTTGGTCGCGACCGCGTGTTCTGGCCCTTGCTGATTTCAAGTTCGGTGAACTTTGCCGGCCTGTTCATCTACATGGCATCGGCACCTCACATCGTGCGTAACTTGTTGCACCTGTCGGCCGACGGTTTCCCGTGGCTGTTCATACCGGTGGTGATCGGACTGCTTGTAGGGGCCTGGTTGTCTGGACGGATGGCTGGACGGGCTGGCGTCGGGTTGACCGTGACGGTCGGGTACGCATCGATGTTGCTGGCTTGTGGCCTGCATCTGACCCTGGCGCTACTGCTTCCGGTGCCACGACTGCCCTGGTCGATGCTGCCACTGATCTTGCAGGCAGTCGGTGTTCAACTGGCATTTCCCACCCTGACCTTGCTACTGCTGGACCGTTTTCCGAAGCAGCGTGGTGGCATTTCCTCGGTGCAGGCATTCGCCAGCTTGCTGCTCTGCAGCGCCGTCGCCGGTGTGCTGTCGCCGCTGTTGTCGGCTCACATGTGGTCATTGGCGCTTGGTGCGACGGGCCTGACCGGCATCGGTGCGCTGTCCTGGTGGTGGTATGGCACGGTCACCCGGCGGCCGCTGGAGCAATCGTTGGCCAATCGGGACCCCGGGGTGGTGATTCAGGCGGAGATCGCCGAGCCGCATTGACGGCATTCACGTCTCGTCCTGCCGGGGTGTCCGAGCCGTCGTGGAGGTGTGTTGCTGGCCCTGGTCAGGCGCCGTTTGCAGCAAGTTGGCGATCTGCTCGGCGATCTGCACCGGCGTCAGATCGATGGCCTGCACCGCGTGGTTGCCCGGCCCGTACGGTCCCCACTCGTCGGCCAGCGGCGTGGTGAAGATGCCCAGCGTGGGCACGCGCGAGGCGCAGGCAAGGTGCATGATCCCGCAGTCGAGGCTGAAGTAGGCATCGAGGCTGGCCAGTACGCCGCCAAGTTTGCGCAGGTCGCTGGAGTAGTAGGTCGGGTAACGCGAGTCCAGCAGGGAGCGACCAAACATCGGCACGATCTCCACCAGCTGGCAGTCCGGCATCCTGGACTGGAGGCGATCGAGCAACGGCAGCCACCACGCCCGATTGCGTTGCTTCGGGCCGGTCGCATTGGCAAAGACCCCGACTGTCCGTCGTCGATCGGGGATGGCGTCGGAAACTTGCAGCACACGATCCAGGGTCTGCCTGCCTCGGCGCAGTTCGTTTGTATCGAGGCGGATGTCCGGCGCAGGGAAGACGCGTGAGGCTGGCGTTTGCTGCAAGGCGTTGCGCAGCAGGAATACCGGAAGCTGGCCTTTGTTGCGAACCGTTTCGGGCAAGGCGATGGCGTGAGTCACGCTGCCACTTTTCTTTGGGCCGCTGAAGCCGAGCGTATAGGAGGCCTTGGCCATCAACAGCAGCAGGCGCCCGGTTTGCGACTGTGGGTCGGGATCGATCGCCAAGTCGTAATGCGATGCGCGCATGCCACGCAGTCCACGCAACCATTGTCGTGGGTGGCCCACGCCATGTGACGGTAGCTGGAAAACCCGGTTCACGCCTGCATAGTGACCATACAGGACCCGACCGACCTGACTGCGCGTGATGATGTCGATCTCCGCGCCGGGCCAGGTGGCTTCCAGTTCCTGAAGCAGCGGGGTAAGCAGCAGTGCATTGCCCAGGGCGTGGCTGACATGGCAGATCAAGATGCGATGTACGCCGACGGACGGCAACGGCTGATTACTGGGCATGGCCGGGGTACCGAACAGCAGGCGCATCAGACGGCGTGCTATACGGCGGCGGAAGCTATGGGTCATGCCGGCCTGAAAGTCGAGTGGTGACACGAAGATCCTGTCGAGGTGGGAGCGGCACGGATATCGCCGGGGCCCGAATGGGACGGCACGTCATCGCTTGGCGGCCGCTGTGGCGGCAACCACTGGCCGTCCGTGGTCAGCAGCTGGCGATCGATCAGCCAGCGGCGTGCGTCGCCCGCATCGCCTTCAAACCAGGCCCGACACGAACCGAGCCGGAAGGTATAGCCCCAGGCATCCATGTCGTCCATCAGCCGGGTCTGGCCGACTCCGGCGAGCTGATCGGCCAGCACGATCTGCAGATAGCACGCGGCGTCTTCTTCCTCGATCGAATCCGTGGCATCGGTATGTATCATGCTGCGCTGTTCTGGCGGCAGCACAATCAGGTGGCTGGCCTCGTGAAGAAGCGAATGAACAGGCGTGTCCATGCGTGCATAGACGTCGGAACCGATGATGCCAGCCTCCGCGTCCCCCCAGAAACTGCCGGGTATCGGCTCGCCATCATCCACCCGGTGCAGATGCAGGCCGTACGGTCCCAGCAGCGCCGCCGCGACCTCGAAGCCGAGCTCACCCAGCCGCATCACCGGCTTGAGCGGGTCAGCTGATCCTGATCGGGGAAGGGGAGTATCGCTGTAAAGCATGGGCTGATCGCGAGCGCAGTGAGGAGTGGAAGTGTCGAAACGGGCGGCAGTTCGCGACTACCCGGCTTTTGCGTCGCTTCCGGCCTTGTCGGGACTTTTGCCATCCGGCAAGGTCACCGAGAGCTCCAGGATCTCGTGCCCGCTGTCGCGCTCGAGGTTGATGTTGATCGCCTCGATGTCGACGTGAACGTATTTCTTGATTACTTCGAGCAATTCGTTACGCATCATCGGCAGATAATCGGGGGCGCCACGAGTAGAGCGTTCCTGTGCCACGATGATGCGCAGGCGTTCGCGTGCCACGGTGGCGGTTGGTTCCGGCTTGCGCTTGAGGAAATCCAGAATGCCCATCGTGATCAACCTCCGAAGACGCGCTGGAGAAAGCCCTTCTTGGGCACATCGATGAAGCGCAACGGTCGCTCTTCGCCGAGGATGCGGGCCACCGTATCGCTGTAGGCCTGGCCTGCCATCGAATTGACGTCGACGATTACCGGGATGCCGTTGTTGGAGGCGGTCAACACGTTTTCCGATTCGGGAATTACACCGACCACGCTGATGCCGAGGATTTCCTCCACATCTTTGACGCTGAGCATCTCGCCGATCGCCACCCGCGCAGGGTTGTACCGGGTCAGCAGCAGATGCTGGGTGATGGCACCCTCTCCGCGTTCGGCGCGGCGGGTCTTGCTGGCCAGCAAGCCTAGGATGCGATCGGAATCACGTACCGACGACACTTCGGGATTGACTACCACCACCGCATGGTCGGCGAAATACATCGCCAGGTGGGCGCCTTTCTCGATACCGGCGGGCGAGTCGCACACGACGTAGTCGAAGCCGTCCTCGGAAAGGCCATCGAGCACCTTCTCGACACCTTCTTGGGTCAGTGCGTCCTTATCGCGGGTCTGGCTGGCCGCGAGCACATACAGATTGTCGTGTCGCTTGTCCTTGATCAGCGACTGTTTCAGCGTGGCTTCGCCATGCACGACATTGATGAAGTCGTAGACCACGCGCCGTTCGCAACCCATGATCAGATCGAGGTTGCGCAGGCCGACGTCGAAATCGATCACGGCGACTTTCTTGCCGGCCATGGCCAGGCCAGTGGCGAGCGAGGCACTGGTCGTCGTCTTGCCGACGCCGCCTTTGCCCGAGGTGACAACGATAATCTCAGCAGTCAAGGGCCCATCTCCATATCGTTCTTGTTGTAGGTGATTACAGCTTGGCGATCAACAGCTTTTCGCCTTCAAGCCAGCATTGCACGGACTGGCCTTCGAGATTGTCAGGAATCTGTTCAAATACCCGATAGTGACCGGCAATGGCGACCAGTTCGGCGCGGAAGTCGGACACGAAGATACGGGCATTTTCGTCACCCTGGGCGCCAGCCATGGCCCGGCCGCGCAAGCTGCCATAGATGTGGATGTTGCCGTCAGCGATCACTTCGGCGCCATTGGCGATGGCCCCGGTGACAATCAGGTCGCGGTCGCGGGCATAGATCTGCTGACCCGAGCGCACCGAAGCAGCGTGGTGCTGGGCGGTCTGGGTCTGGCCGAGGGACGCCGCCGCATGGATCGGTTCCGCGGGGGCAGGGTCGCGCCGGACTACCGCCGTTTCTACTGCTGTCGGTGCGTTACCTCCGGCCGGTTCATAGGCGGCGCGGAACTTGGCAATCAGCGGCAGCCCCATGCGCTCGGCAAGCGCTTGGGTCTCGCTGGTGCCGTAAGCCAGGCCAACGGGCAGCATGCCAGCGCTGCGTACCGCTTCGAGCAGGGCGTCGACTGTGCCATCGTCGGGCAGGCTGAGCAGGTGGCTCAGGTCGAGCACCACCGCAGCACGGGAAAACAGTTGTGGGGCGGCCTGTACGCGCCGCTCCAGTTCGGTGCAAAGCGCCGCGGCGTCCACCCGACGGATGCGCACGCAGGCAATGCCTACTTGGCCGAAACGCAGGTCGCAGGAGTCGACAGTCTCCACTTTCGCGCTCATGGGTGTTGTTCTCCGGTGCAATGCTGCGGCGCGGCATCGGTTTGTCCGGGGCGATCACGTTCGGCCAGCCAGGGGACGTCCGGCAATCCGCCTTTTTCGAGCCAGGTATCGCGGACGTAAGCATAGCTGGGCAGGTCCTTGGCCAGCAGGCTGACCTGCGGGCCATTTTCGCCCATCCGCTGTTGGTCGACTTCCTGAAAGCCATAGGTGCCATGGAACAACACCACGATGTCGTTGCGCGGTTCCAGAAATACTTCGCAGGTGAGCAAGGGTACGCGTACTTCGGCATAGCTTTGGGCATCGCTGTAGAAGATGCGTCCCAGGCCGTGTCGACGGTAGGCGTTGGCAATCACGATGCGGTCGATGTAGAGGAACTGAGGGTAGTGCTCGGAAAACCAGCGGTAATTGAGGCTCTCATAGAGACCGCCCTCGCGCAGGGCAATCAGGAACCCGGCCAGCTGACCGTCGATCTCGGCGACCCGGAAGTAGTCGGCGTGCTGGTAGAAGTAGTACAACCTGTCAGCGTCGAGGACGAGGATGGACCGACCGGCGGTGTTGTTGAGTGCCAGTACGGCATCCAGGTCGTGCTCGCGCACGTCGCGGATGGCAAGGGCCATGCGTTGCTCCGCAATGATGGGTTCGAGGAGAGGCTTCAAGTCATCGGGCCTCAGGCGATGCTCCATTATGGCATGTGGCCCCGGGCTGTACAGCGGTGCGGGACGCGAGACCGGTTACCGTAAAGGCTTTGTAAAGCCGGATGACGGAGGGCGAGAGTCGGCGCATGACTTTCCGCCGATTGCGTGCAAGGCCTATTCGTCCAATCATGCGCAATATGCGTTGGCCCCATCTCAACCACATCCGCCTGCTTCGTTACGCAGGCTTTTTTACCTATCTGTCGGTAGGTACGCCGCTGATTACCAGTTGGGCGACTGAACGTCTGAATCAATTGCAGCGCCCGAACTTTTCCTTGTTGTTATGGACGCTGTGCTATCTGATCTTTGGCTTGATGTATTGGATGCTGACCAGCAACCTCGGTTCGCGCCGCTACCCGGGGCTGAAGCTGCTCGGCCTGACCTTGATGACGGCGGCGGCCTTGGCCGTTGGGTGGTACAGCCATAGCGGTCTGTCGGCCATGCTGATGGTTGTCGCCTCGGTGGTATTGCCGTGGCTGCTGCCGTTCTGGTTGGGGGTGTTCTGGCTGGTGCTGCAGCATCTCAGCCTGGTGGCGATCTTCGCCACCTTCCCGGAGTACGGCCATAGCATCGCAGTCGGGTTTCTGCAGGCCAGCATCTATCTGGGCATCTCGGTATTGGTCTTCGTCACTTCGACCGTGGCCAGCCAGCAGACCGAGCAGCGCGAGTCGTTGCGAAGGCTCAACTCCGAGTTGCGGGCCACCCGCGCTTTGTTGGCCGAGTCCAGCCGTATCGCCGAGCGCATGCGTATCGCGCGCGACCTGCATGATTTGATTGGCCATCATCTGACCGCACTGAGTCTGAATCTCGAGGTGGCCAGTCACCTCACCAACGAGGCGGCCGGCGCGCATGTGCGCAGTGCGCAGAGCACCGCCCGGCATCTGCTGGCCGATGTGCGGGAAGCGGTCAGCGAACTGCGTCAGGACGACGCTATCGACCTGACTCAGGCGTTGCACAGCCTGACCGACAGCGTCCCGGGATTGAATGTGCATGTCGTCATGCCACCACGGTTCAGTGTGGAGGATCCGCGACGGGCTCAGGTCCTGCTGCGCTGTGCGCAGGAGATCATCACCAATACGGTGAAACACGCTGGCGCGCGTAATTTGTGGCTCAATTTCGCCTATGCCGATGCCAGCATGGTCGGTCTGCACGCACGCGATGACGGGCGTGGCGCCGAAAGGGTCGAGCCCGGCAACGGCTTGTCGGGGATGCGCGAGCGGCTCTCTGAACTCGGCGGCAGCCTGAATCTGGACACGGGTATGAGTCAGGGCTTTGCCTTGACCATCCGCCTGCCACTCGGCGAGCAGGCCACCTTGGCGCATGCGCCAACGCGGTTTGAACCACCTGCCTTGGATGTGTCGTAATAGACCTTACCGATCACGCTGTCAGAATGGATGGCTGCCGGGGCGATGGCGCGCCGTGTGCGGTATGGTCGTCTTTGTGAGTCGGATTTGACTGAGGATTTTCGATGATATCCGTTTGTCTCGTTGACGATCAGAATCTGGTGCGCCAAGGGGTGCGCTCCCTGCTTGACCTGGCGGAAGACATCACGGTCGTGGCGGAGTGCGCCGACGGTGCCCAGGCCGTGCAGGAAATTCCGAGGGTCAGGCCGGATGTGGTGCTGCTGGATCTGCGCATGCCCAACATGAGTGGATTGGAAGTACTGCAGGCGCTGTCGGCCCGCAACGAGCTGCCGCCGACCATCATCCTGACGACCTTCGACGACGATCAACTGGTATTGCAGGGCCTCAAGGCGGGCGCCAGGGGCTATCTCTTGAAGGATGTTTCGCTGGAGCAACTGGTGGAAGCGGTTCGCACCGTGGCTGGGGGCGGCTCGCTGGTGGCGCCGATGGTGACCCAGCGGTTGATGGCCGGTGTAGCACGGATGCAGAACCAGTTCACCAGTCTCGAGCAGCCGGATCCGCTGACCGAGCGAGAGACCGAGATCCTGCGTCTGTTGTCCGGCGGCTACAGCAACAAGGAGATCGCCAACTCGCTGAAGGTGGCCGAAGGCACGGTAAAAAACCACGTTTCCAATATTCTCTCCAAGCTTGGTGTGCGCGATCGCACGCGTGCCGTGCTCAAAGCGCTGGAATTGGGTATCGTCTGAGCCGAGGTCGCCGGATGCGAGGCTGGGGCGGGTATCTCGAGGATTTCGGTGCATTCGCCGCAGCCTGGTTTGTGGTCCTGAAAAAGGTCGGCGCTGAGTGAATTTGGGACATCGCCCCCGAACGCGGCGCGGCCAATAGCGTTCCAGCGCGCGAGCAAGTAACATCCATGGCTTCGGCATTTGCCGACCCCCCGGCGATGGCTTGCGGAGTACCCTCTTCCAGTGGGTTGAAGTGGCTGCGGGGTGACATCTTTTGGTACAGCGTAGAGACGCTCGGAGAACTCTGGAATGATGCGTGTCCTTGAATTTTTGGCTGCCCTGGTCATCGTCGCGGCGATTGGTGTGGCGGCAGCGGTGGTCATGCCGGGCAGCGGCCATGTGGAACGTACCCTGGTTGTCGGCAAAGACCTGCGTCAGGTGTATGACGTGTTGGACAACTTCAGGGTGCTGCCGAAATATTCGGCGATCGGTTCGATCGATCCGAAGGCGCAGTTCACCTTTTCGGGGAAGTCTTACGGACCCGGTTCCGAGGTGAGCTGGACCAGTTCCAATCCCAAACTCGGTAATGGCCAGCTGACGATTGCCAGTGCTACGCCGGATTTCGACAAGATCGACAGCAATACGCGGGGCGCCAGCATCGTCTGGAGCCTGGACAATACTTGGCGTGGCCGTGACAAGCACTTCACCCTGGATCTGGCCCGCAAGGGCAGCCGCGGTCAACTGACCGATATCACCTGGTCGTACGACGTCACTTATGGCTGGAATCTGGTCAACCGCTTTGCCAATCTGTATATCCATGGCGAGCCCGATGCCTTCATCCAGTACAGCCTGAATAATCTGCAGAACGTGTTGGCAGCCGTACCCAACGTCGATTACAGCCAGCTGAATCCTTCGATCGAGCAGACCCAACCGACACCGGTACTGCTGGTCTCCAGCTCGATTGCCCGCAAGGAAGGCCTGGATGGCCTGGATACGGCGGTGACAACTGCCATCGGGCAAATCAAAGCCGAGGCCAAGAAGCTCGGGGTGAACATCACCGGCCCGCGTATCCTGTTCACGACTAGCTACGGCGATCAGACCTTCAAATTCGACGTGGCCATGCCGATCGATACCGGTACGCTAACCGTCGCCGGGCAGAGCGAGCAGTTGACGGCACCGGTGCCGCCATCGATCGATACGACCGCGGCTCCTGCTGAGGCTGGCACCGCCGCTGCCGCGGCTAGCAGTCCGGCGCTCACCCCCGGTAACCGCGATCGTTACGGCCGTCTGGTACTGGACAACAATGTACGCGGGGCGATGGTATTCGGCGGCGCGGCACTGAAGGGCGTGTGGAGTGGCACCTTCGCCGGGGTGCCGCAGATTCGTGACATGCTCAAGGCCTATGCGCAGACGCACGGCTACCAGTTCGATGTGGTCGTCAGCCCCTCCTACGACATCCTGGTTCAGCCGGAAGTCAAAGACGCCAGCGGCGCCATCACCACCTATGCCAAGTATGATGTGTACTTGCCGCTGAGCAGTGCTCCGCAGCAGACGCCTGAGCAGGCAGCCGGCATCCGGCAGCCATCGATGGACACGGGTGCACCTGCTTCATCTTCTTCTGCGCCCGCTCCAGCCGGCTCCGCCGCGGCTCCGGCAAGCGGTGCCAGCGTGGCAAACTGATTTTATTGCGTAACCGGGCGCAAGAAAAAGCTCAAAAAGCCTGTCCACAGATCGTGGCAGGCTTTTTTTTTACGCCTTGCGACTGCAGAAATTGCCCGCCTAGATGACCTTGGGTCATCGCGACAACAGGCGATTGGGGTGATTGGCATCAAATTCTTCCGATCCGCCAGCGGTAAGTTCTTGCTAGTGTCGGGGAGGGCGCTGTAGTCTCGCATTGCATAAGCGCGGACACCGTTGCGTCGCGAAATCTCGGGGAGAAAAATCATGCAGCACAACCATTGGCGTCCGGCTGGACGCGCAGGTGGCATTTCATCTTACGCCCTCATTGCGGCACTGGCATTGGGCGCATCGGGGATGGCCATGCCAGCACTGGGCCAGCAGGCCACCAAGCCCGACCAGAGCAAGGCCGTCCAGCTGCAAGGCGTGCAAGTCATCGGTTCGCGCGCGGGTGGGCGTACGGCAGCGGAAACAGCGGCGCCTGTCGACGTGATCAGCAATACCCAACTGGAAAATACCGGTGCCAGCGAGCTGGGTCAGGCCTTGCAGATGCTGGAGCCAAGCTTCAATTTTTCGCGTACCTTCGTCAGTGACGGTACCGACATCATTCGGCCGGCGACCTTGCGAGGGTTAGGTCCCGACCAAGTCCTGGTGCTGGTCAATGGCAAGCGCCGCCATCAGCAGGCGCTGGTCAATGTCCAGCAGACCATTGGCAGGGGCTCGGCAGGCACGGACATCAATGCGATTCCGTTGGCGGCGATCGAACGCGTGGAGGTGTTGCGCGACGGGGCCGCTGCGCAGTATGGGTCTGACGCGATCTCGGGCGTGATCAACATTGTGCTGAAAAAGCAGGTCAACGTGACCAGCGTGTCGATGGATACCGGACAGACCTACAAGGGGGACGGGCTGGTACGCCATGGCAGCGTCAACACCGGCGTGCCGCTCGGTCATGGTGGCTATCTCAATCTTACCCTGGAGTATCGCAAACGCGGCGCGACCAATCGGGCGGGCCCCGACACGTTGCGGGTAAATCCACCACGGGTAACGCAAAAACTGGGTGATTCCGACGCTACCGATGGCTATTTTTGGATGAACGGCGCACTGCCGGTCGCCCGCGGTGAGTTTTACTGGTTCGGCGGTGTTTCCAAGCGTGATGGAAGTTCGTACGGCTTTTTCCGCTCGGCCGGCGACAATCGCACCGTGCCGGCGCTGTATCCGAACGGGTTTCTTCCCAATATTGTCACCACGGTGAAGGACGCCTCGGTCGTGGCCGGTTACCGCAGTCCGTTGGGCGCGGATTGGGACTGGGACCTTTCGGTGAATCGGGGCCACAGCAGCTTTGGTTTCCACGAGCGCAATTCGGTCAACGTCAGCTGGTGGTACGAGCCCCTGGCGAATGGTGGCATTTACGCCAGTTCGCCGACCTCGGCCAACACCGGCACATTGAAGCTGGACGAGACCTCGCTCAACCTTGATTTTCGCGGGCCGATCAACTGGGGCATCGGGAACGATGTGCTGAGTTTCGCCACGGGCCTGGAATGGCGCAAGGACGTCTACGGTATCACCCCCGGGGATCCGGTTTCGTACATGTACGGACGTACCAACAATCGCGCCATCCCGATCTATGGGCAGACCGGTGCAATCGCCCAGCCGGGCATTCAGGGCTTCCCGGGATTCTCGCCCACCGAGGCGGTGAATGCCGGTCGCCACAACTGGGCGTTCTACGTCGATGCCGAGTCGCAGGTTACTGATCGTCTGTTGCTGGGTGCTGCCGCGCGCTACGAAAAGTATTCGGATTTCGGCGGCTCCAGCACCGGCAAGTTTTCTGCGCGCTTTGACGCCACCGACAGCTTCGCCGTGCGCGGCACGCTGGCGACGGGGTTTCGTGCGCCAGGCGTGCAACAGATGTTCTACAGCCAGCGCTCGACCAACCTGAATCCCAGTGGCGTACTGGTCGACACCCTGACAGCGCGACAGAACAGCACGGTTACCCGCGATTTCGGTATCCAGCCGCTCAAACAGGAGACGTCGCGCAGCGGAACACTGGGCGTGGTCTACAAGCCCGGCAATGACTTCACGCTGACCGTCGATTTGTTCCGCATCGATATCAAGAACCGCATTGTGTTCTCGAGCAATATCGTGCCGGAATCCACCGGCACCAATGGTCAGCCCTGCGCGGCCAACAATGCCAACTGTCCGATCGCGGCCATTCTTGATCCGATCGGGGTCGGTCAGGTGCTGTTCTTTACCAATGCGATCGATACCCGCACTGAAGGTGTCGATGTGGTTGCCGAAAAAGGCTTTACGTTCGACAGCGGATCGCGGCTGAACCTGACCGCGTTGTATAACTACAACCAGACCAAGGTGACCAAGCGCAAGTCGCAATCGGCCATCCTGCCGCCAGCCCAGTTGTTCGACGATACTCAGGTCACCCTGATCGAGCATGGTCAGCCGCGCGTGCACGGTGTGCTGCAAGGTGTCTATAGTGAAGGGCCGTGGGCGCTGACGCTGCGTGGCAACTACTATGGTCCCGTTACCGGTGACGGCTTTACTCCTGGCATCAAGCAAACCTGGAGTGGCAAGTGGCTCGCCGATATGGCTGTCGGTTACCGCTTCTCTGACAAGGCACGTCTGACCATTGGTGCGGATAACATGTTCAATACCTATCCGGATCGTTGGAACAGGCAGCAGGGTTTCCCGTTCCCACAGCTTGGGTTCACCTACGGCTGGGAGACGCTGCCGTTCGGTATCAACGGCGGCTACTACTACGCACGGCTCGATTTCAAGTTCTGATGTCTTGAGGCGATGTCCTGTAGGCCAGGGCATCGTCGTCAGGGCTCGCAGGAACCTTTGTCCGGTGATGCGGTACATTGGTGGTGACTGTCCCTCTCGCGACAAACAACCACCGCGCAACGACCAAGATGATTGAAACCAACCGATTGACCCGTCGTTATGGCGGACTGACGGCCGTCGATGCCCTGAGCATCCGGGTCGAGCCAGGTCAGGTCCTTGGTCTGCTGGGCCCCAATGGGGCGGGCAAGTCGACGGCGATGCGCATGATCGCGGGGTTTTTGGTGCCGACATCGGGCACCGCAAGCGTCTGTGGCTACGATGTGGTGCGCGATCCGCTCAAGGCGAAGCGGGCATTGGGATATTTGCCCGAAGGTGCGCCAAGTTACGGCGAGATGACGGTACGGGAGTTCCTGCAGTTCATTATTCGCCTGCGCGGCTTCAAGGCGGATACCGGTTTTCGTCGCTTCGACGAAGTGGTGCAGCGGCTGCAACTGGAGGACGTGCTGGGGCAGTGCATCGAGACCTTGTCCAAGGGTTTGCGTCGCCGGGTTGGACTGGCTCAGGCGATTCTGCACGATCCGCCGGTATTGATGCTGGACGAGCCCACCGATGGGCTCGATCCGAACCAGAAGCATGCAGTACGCCAGCTGATCGACACGATGGCGCGGGATCGCACGATCCTGATCTCGACGCATCTGCTGGAAGAGGTGCATGCGCTGTGCAACCGCGTGGTGATCATCGCCTGCGGCCGCCTGCTGGCCGACGCGACCCCGGCAGAACTGGAGCGTCGTTCACGCTATCACGGAGCGGTGTCGTTCAGTGCCCCGGGTAGCGGCATGTCCCAGGAGATGTTGGGACGCCTGCCGCAAGTGGCGGCGATCGAGGTTGATCCGCTGGACGGTCGGGTTACCGTGTTTCCCCGTCGCGGCGAACGTATTCTGGAGGCGGTTGAAGGGTTGTTGCGCGAGCAGGGGCTGGAGGTATCGGAAATCCAGCTGGAGCGTGGTCGCCTTGACGAGGTGTTTCGACAGATCACGACCGCTACGGGGGACGAGTCAGTCGCCTCGCAAGAGGACGCCGCATGAGCCCCGTCAGTGCGGTGGTCCGTCGTGAGCTGCGCAGTTATTTCGTGACCCCGGTGGCCTACGTATTTCTGGTTATCTTTCTCGTGCTCAGCGGCATTCTCACGTTTTATGTCGGCGATTTCTACGAGCGTGGGCAAGCGGACCTGCAACCTTTTTTCGTGATGCATCCCTGGTTGTATCTGATCCTGGTGCCGGCAATCACCATGCGCATGTGGGCCGAGGAGGCCAAGGGTGGCACCCTGGAGTTGCTGCTGACGCTGCCGTTGACCCTCTGGCAAGCGATGCTGGGCAAGTTCCTGGCGGCTTGGTTGTTCATCGGCATAGCTCTGCTGTTGACGTTTCCGATCTGGGTCACCGTCAACTATCTGGGTGCGCCGGACAATGGGGTCATCCTGGCTGGGTATCTCGGCAGCTGGTTGATGGCGGGCACCTTCGTAGCCATTGGCGCATGCTTGTCTGCCGTGACGCAAAGTCAGGTAGTCGCTTTCATCCTGACTGCGCTGGTGTGTGTACTGCTGATACTGGCCGGCCAGCAGCAGGTGTTAGATTTCTTCCATGGCGCGCTGCCCCGGCAACTGATCCGGGGAGCGATGGATCTCAGTATGCTTCACCACTTCGAGGCGATCGCGCGCGGAGTGCTGGACCTGCGCGACATGCTGTATTTCGTGCTGAGCATGGCCGGCTGGCTGATTGCCGGTGTGCTGGTGCTCAATCTGAAGCGGATGCGTTGACCGATGGCCCGATTGCGTCTGCCGAAGGTATTGATCACACCGATTCACCTGAGCCGACGTCTCATGCTGTATCTGCGTCTGCTGTTGCTGGTGCTGGTTATTGTTCCGGTGATTGTCAGCAGTGGCCGCTGGCTGCACGTGTCGCGCGTGGATCTGACTACCGATCACCTGTACACGCTGACGCCCGGTACGCTGAAGATTGTCGATACGTTACGCCATCCGCTCAATCTGACGCTGTATTTCTCCAGTCATGCGACACGCGACCTTCCGCAACTGCGCAGTTACGAGCAACGGGTGCGTGAAGTGCTGCAGGAGATGGCGGTGCGCTCACATGGGCGCATCCACCTTCAAGTAATTGATCCGGTGCCGTACTCGGACGATGAGTCCAATGCCGAAGCGGGCGGGCTGACGGCGGCTAGTGGCGGCAGCAATGGGGAGCGTGTGTTTTTCGGGCTGGTCGGAAATACCTTGCCTGCAGACGCGGAGGGGCGGGCCGCGCGGGAGCGAATGCCGGAGAAAACGCTGTCGATCCCGTTTTTCGATCCGGCTCGCGAGGCCTTCCTCGAGTACGACATCGCGAAGCTGCTTTACGAATTGAACCAGTCGAGCAAGCCCCTGGTAGGCGTGATCAGCTCGCTGCCGGTCGATGGCAATCCCTTGCTGGGAGTGCCCCCCTGGACGGTGATGCAACAGCTCAACCAGTTGTTTGACGTGAAGATGCTGGATCAGAACAAGTTGCAGTTCATCAGTGACCGCATCAAGGTGTTGTTGTTGATTCATCCGCAGGAGTTGTCGGTCAGCGCACAATATGCAATCGACCAATATGTATTGGGTGGCGGCCATCTTGTGGTTTTTGTCGATCCCGACGCCGAGCTGGAAACGCCTGCTGTGCCGGCGGTAGGTCCGGAGTCTTCCGGGGTCAGCTCCAACCTGCCGCGCTTGTTCGCCGCATGGGGCGTGCGTTTCGATCCGAACAAGGTCGTTCTGGACCGTTCGCGGGCGTTGCCGATCGAGCTTGCCGGCAGCAGCTTCAATCATCCGGCGATGCTTGCACTCGGCTCGCAGCAGCTAAATCACGACGACGTCGTCACCGCAAGCCTGCAACGCATCAATGTCGCCACCATTGGTTACTTCGATCTTGCCCCCAACGCCACTACGCGCCTGATTCCGTTACTGCAGAGCAGTGCCCAGGCCGAGGCGGTATCGACCCAGCGCGTGCTGCGGGACAGCAACAATCCCAGCCAACTGCTGCAGGGTTACAAACCTGACAATGTCCATTATGTTCTGGCGGCCAGGCTGCGTGGCCCGTTCACCAGTGCCTTTCCCGAACGTGCCAGTCAGCCTGGGCACCTGACCCACTCTGGGTCGAGTGCCGAGGTCATCCTGATCGCCGATACTGACCTGTTGAACGATCGGCTGTGGGTCGAGCCGCAAAACATTCTCGGGCAGACAATGATGCGTGTGTTCGCCAACAATGGCGATTTCGTCAACAATCTGGTGGACAATTTGAGTGGATCCTCGGCCTTGTTGTCGATTCGTGGCCGATCCACTTCGCAGCGGCCATTCACGCGGGTACAAGCCTTGCGCAATGTGGCCGACCAGAAATTTCTGCAGAAGGAGCGCGAGCTGGAGAAGGAGCTTGCGGATACTCGCAGGCGACTGCAGGAGCTGCAGCCGGCCAAAGGCAGTCAGGCGGGCCTGATTACCGCCGAACAGCGGCACGAGATCGAGCAATTTCGCCAGCGCCAGATGGCGATCAACAAGGCCTTGCGCGACGTACAGCACCAGCTCAATGCGGAGATCGATGCCCTGGGTTTTCGTTTGAAAGTGATCAATATCGTGCTGGTTCCGGGGCTGGTCACCTTGATCGGCCTGCTCTACGGCTGGCGTCGGACACGCCGTAACCGGAGGTATCGGTGAGGGTGGCAATCTGCCGCAACGCTGAAGTGGCTGGCGGCTTTAAGCTGGATGGACTTCGCAGGTTGTCGGGGTCAGGGGTTCAGGTGTGCTGAAGTGATGGCTACGTTGTTGAAGTGGGTTGTGCCGTGGGAGTTTTCGTGGGCGTTTCTGGCGACCTTCGTGCTGGCGTGTGTGTTGTATTTCCGTGGCAGCCGCCGGCTGCATGTGAGCTTCGGCCGCCAGTTGTCGTTCTGGATCGGCATGGCGATCATCTACCTGTCGCTGCATACCTATCTGGATTACTACGCCGAGCATGAGTTTTTCGTGCACCGGTTGCAGCAGCTGCTGCTGCATCACCTTGCCCCTCTGCTGATTGTGACGGCCTATCCGGCCAGTACCCTACGAGCGGGATTGCCGCTGGGGTGGCGACTCCGGGTATTGCGGCCGCTACAGCGATCTTGGCCGTGGCGGGTAATCAGCGGTGTGCTGTTGAATCCCACCGTGGCGACGTTGTTGTTCATTTTCTTTGTGCTGGTATGGTTGATTCCGTCGATGCAGACACTCGCCATGCTGGACTGGCGCATCTATCGTTTCATGAACTGGACGATGTTGATGAGCGGGTTCGCCTACTGGGCATTGGTGCTCGACCACCGGCCACATCCACCCGGACGGATGGTGGTCGGGATGCGTGTATTGTCGCCGGCGATCACCATGACGCCACAGATACTGGCCGGCGCAATCGTCACCTTTTCCCGGACCGACCTGTACCCGATTTTCGAAATATGCGGTCGTGCTTTCAGCTTCAATGTGCTGACTGGTCAGATGATCGGGGGCATCATTACCTGGGTGCCGGCGGCATTGATCGAGTCGATCGGCGGATTGATGGCCTTGCGGCAATGGTTACGGCTGTCCCGCAATGGCCGCCTGCCTCGGCAGCACGTGTTGCGGCATCCGGGGGCGGCGCGACCCTCAACGAGCGCCGCGGATTGATGGTCTTGCGGCAAGCGATCCCGCCATCTCAATCGCCGGCGTCCACGGCATTCGCCGGGCGTGCGATGAAATTGCTGACCAGGTGGCTGCCGTCACGGAATCGGAGCGTCATCCGGACAAAGTTACCCGGCTCTATCGGGTGGCCAGCTTTCATCAGCATCAGGTGGTAGCCGCCCGGCGCGAGCCGGACGGTGCCGTGCGCTGGCACGTTCAACGCCTTCACCATGCTCATGCGGCTGACGCCACCTTCGGTTGAGCTTTTGTGCAGCATTACTTCGCCATAGGCTGGGCTGCTGGCCCCTTGCAGGACCGCGGGCTTATCGCCATGGTTGGTCAGCGTAACGTAGGCGCCGGCAGGCAAGTTGCCTGGCAGGATGCGGATCCAGCCGTGGCTGGCGGTAATATGCGCCGCTTCATCGGCATGTGCGCCGCCAGCCAGCAACACGCCGGCCAGCAGCAGGCAGGGCACGGTACGGAATTTCATCGGGAGGCTCCATGGCTCAGTAGCAGGTGCAGGTCGTGGACGAGATCGTCTTGCGAGTCGGCCGGCGTCGACAGCACCCGGGGGTTGCCCAGCCGGTCGAACACGTAGATCGCCGAACTGTGGCTGACTTCGTAGTTGCCGTCGCTGCTCGACGGTTCGCGGGTGAAAGAGGCGCGGTAACGTTTGACCAGCGCCTCGATGTCACGGGGGGAGCCAGTCAGGCCGATGGCATGCGAGTCGAATGCCTTGACGTACCCGTGCAAGACCGACGGTGTGTCGCGGCCCGGATCGACTGTGACGAACAGGATGCGCGCGCCTTCCGCCAGTTTGCCAAGGCGCTGCATCACCACATGCAGATGAGCCAGCGTCAGCGGGCAGACATCGGGGCAATGGGTATAGCCGAAGTACAGCAAGACTACCTTGCCGCGATAGTCGCTGGCCGATACCGTCTTGCCTTCATCATTGGTGAGCGTGAACTCAAGCTTCGGCATGTGGCCGGTGACATTGGTCAGGCGAAACGGCAGCGGCTCAGCGCGATGGCAGGCGCCAAGCAGCAGGCCGACAGTCATTGGGATCAACCACAGAGTGGGGCGCAGCCAGTAGCGAAGCTTCATGCGAAAATCCGATATCTCAACCACAACAAGCATACGCTGCTGGCAACAGCGCGAGCCCGCCATTCGGGAAATTCGTCTATGATGCGACAAAATGTCAGTGCCCGGGTTGCGTGGCTGGTGGGTGTGACCGGCGCCAGTGCCGTCGTACTTGGCGCCTTCGGTGCCCATGGGTTGCGCGGCGTACTCGATACCGGCCATCTGGAACTTTGGCACACTGCAGTCGACTATCACGTCTGGCACGCGCTGGCGCTGATGATAGCGGTGAGCCTAGGGGAGGGACAGGCAGGTCGTGTGGCGACCTTCGCCTTGACCCTGGGTATCGTGTTATTCAGCGGCAGTCTTTACGCGCTGGCACTCGGTGCACCGCACTGGATCGGGATTATCACGCCGTTTGGCGGCCTCGGCTTCATAGCCGGCTGGATCGCACTGGGCTTGTCGCTGCGCCGGACCCTATGAACGCCACGTCAGGGGCGGTGCCGATGTCATGCGCCTGTCACCGAGGGGGCTCATGCTGTGCGCATGAGCAAATTCGCGGCGATCCGTCCTCCTTCCTGGCTGTTGGCGCTTGCCTTGGCGGCGATCGTGCTGAGTGGGTTTGGCCTGAGTGACTATCCGCGGGTGCGGTCAGGAGCCACGCCAACTCTCGATGCCATGGCCCATTGGCGTGATCAAGGCCACAACTGGCTACTGGTGGCAGACGGAACAGCGGATCAACTGGTGGTCTACAACGCTGCCAACGGACGCCCACTGCGTCGGATCAAGATCGAGCAAGGCTTGCAGGATGTCGATGCGCTGGTGCAGCGTGACGGCCATTTGTTCCTGGTTGACGCTGATGGCAAACAGGAGGCGCTTTCCCTGCCCCAGCTGCGGGTCGCCGTGGCAGACGGCCGCTGAGGTTGTCGACCCGCGCGGATCAGCGCATCGCGCGGCTGAAAACCTCCGATCCCGATCCTTCGTTCAGTGCTTGAGCGACAGGGCGTCGGAGACTAAGGATCCACGTGGGGCGTTCTGATCGGGTCCCGACCTCAGCATTTTCATGATCAGGCCCGGACTGACCGACCGCCAGCGCTTGCCCCAGTGAGGGTATTGGTTGTGCATGAGCGCGACTGCGCCATTGCTGCCCGCAGGCCGTTACACTGCGGCTTTGCCTCAGGAGCCGGTTGATGAAGCCATTTGGCACCCCCCATTCGGAGCATGCCATCCGCGTACTGTTGCTGGGCGCCGGCGAGTTGGGCAAGGAGGTGGCAATCGAGTTGCAGCGCTATGCGGTCGAAGTGATCGCAGTGGATCGCTACGCTGATGCGCCGGCGATGCAAGTTGCCCACCGCAGTCATGTGCTGGACATGCTTGATGGCAACGCGCTGCGTGGGGTGATCGCATTGGAGCAGCCCGATCTGGTGGTGCCGGAAATCGAGGCGATTCACACGCCGACCCTCGTCGAGCTGGAAAAGGGCGGCTTGCACGTGGTTCCAACCGCGCGGGCGGCATGGCTGACGATGGACCGCGAGGGTATTCGACGGCTTGCGGCTGAAGAATTGCAGCTGCCGACTTCACCGTACCGGTTCTGCGATGATGAGACGCAGTATCACGCGGCGGTAGCGGAGATCGGCCTGCCGTTTGTGATCAAGCCAGTAATGAGCTCTTCCGGCAAGGGCCAAAGCGTGGTGCGAGGCGAGCATGAACTGGCCGCCGCATGGGCGTATGCCCAATCGGGTGGTCGTGCCGGCAAGGGTCGGGTGATCATCGAGGGTTTCGTCGATTTCGACTACGAGATCACCCTGCTCACAGTGTGTCACCGGGATGGGGTGAGTTTCTGTGCGCCGATCGGCCACCGCCAGGAGGAGGGTGATTACCGTGAATCCTGGCAGCCGCAACCGATGAGCGAGGCCGCGGTAGCCGAGGCGCAGCGTCAGGCGGGGGCGATCACCGGTGCGCTCGGCGGTTGGGGCGTATTCGGGGTGGAATTCTTCGTCAAGGGCGACGACGTGATCTTTTCCGAAGTCAGTCCGCGTCCGCACGACACGGGCTTGGTCACCCTGGTGTCGCAGGAGTTGTCGGAATTCGCGCTGCACGCGCGGGCGATCCTTGGTCTGCCGATTCCCGTGATCCGGCAGCTGGGCGCCTCGGCTTCGTATGCCGTGCTGGTCGAGGGCGATGGCGCAGCACCGCGATATTTCAACGTGGCTGACGCACTGGTCGAGTCCGATACCCAGTTGCGAATTTTCGGCAAGCCGACTGTGAAAGGGCGCAGGCGAATGGCGGTAACGCTGGCGCGCGACGAGAACGTCGGGGCAGCCAGAGCCAAGGCCGCAAGAGCGGCGGCCCGGCTTCGTGTGGAGCTGTGAGCGCAGCGGGGCGAGAGCAGGGTTTTGCTTGATCCACAACAACACGGGAGAGTGATGATGCAGGCAACGGGTTTCTCGCATTGGCTGGTGGTGCTGGTTGAAACGTTCGCTGCAGCCTTGGTGTTGCTGTTGGTCTTCGGCGTGGTGGTGGTACTGGTCACCTGGGTGCTTGATCGCCAGCAGACTGCCAATTCGGTGTTGCGCAACTTCCCGGTGATCGGGCACTTCCGCTACGGCTTCTCGCGGCTGGGTGAGTTCTTTCGGCAATACCTGTATTCCAGCGACCGCGAGGAGCTGCCGTTCAACCGTGCCCAGCGCGTATGGGTTTATCGTGCAGCCCGTAACGCGGAAAACACCAACGCTTTCGGCTCCACCCGCGATCTGCGCGCGGAAGGCGTACCGTTCTTCGTCAACGCCGCCTTTCCTGCCCTGGGCGATCATCAGGTGAAGCCGAAGCCGATACGCATTGGTCCTTATGCGCGCCAGCCGTACGACCATGCCGCCTTCTTCAATATTTCGGCAATGAGTTTCGGTGCGCTGTCGGCGCCGGCCGTACGTGCGCTTTCGATCGGCGCAGCGAAGGCGGGTATCTGGCTCGATACCGGGGAGGGTGGCCTTGCCCCGTATCATCTGGAAGGTGGCTGCGACATCGTGTTCGAGATCGGCACCGCCAAGTACGGTGTACGTACTCCCGATGGCAGGCTGGACGACGACAAGCTTCAGGCAGTCTGCGCGCACCAGCAGGTCAGGATGGTCAGCATCAAGCTCGGCCAGGGTGCCAAGCCGGGCATGGGCGGTTTGTTGCCTGGGGCCAAGGTAACCGAGGAGATTGCGGCGATCCGTGGGATTCCGATGGGCGAGGACTCGCAAAGCCCGAACCGGCACCTGGATATCGCCAACGTCGCCGAACTGATGGATGCGATCTCGCATATCCGCGAGCTCACCGGCAAGCCGGTGGGTTTCAAGGCGGTGTTCGGCGGACTGGCCTGGATCGAGCAGCTATGTGACGAGGTACACCGTCGAGGGATCGAAAGCGCACCGGATTTCATTATTGTCGATGGCTCCGAGGGTGGCACCGGTGCGGCACCGCAAACCCTGATGGAAGGGGTGGGCCTGCCGTTGCATGAAGCGTTACCGGCGCTGGTCGACACCTTGATCGTCAAAGGCCTGCGCCAGCGGATCAAGGTAATCTGCTCGGGCAAATGCGTGACCGCGTACGACGTGGCGCGAGCGTTGTCGACCGGTGCGGACTTCGTCAACTCGGCGCGTGGCTTCATGCTGGCTCTGGGTTGCATCCAGTCGCTGCAGTGCAACCGCAACACCTGTCCGACCGGTATCACGACGCAGAATCCGAGGCTGCAGCGCGGGCTGGTAGTGACCGACAAAAGCGAAAAGGTTTATCACTACGCGACCAACGTGATACGCGAGGTTGGCATCATCGCGCACAGTTGCGGCGTCGATGATCCACGCCAGCTTGATCGCAGCCACTGCCGGGTGGTCGGTGACGACGGCATCTCGATTCCACTGGAGAAGCTGTTTCCGTATCCGGCGGGTTCGAGATCAGCCGGCGCCACGTGAATCGGCGGCGCATAGCGCATGAAAATACGGATTTTGAACGCGTGTGGCCACGGCTTTCGTGCACTTAAGCGAACTTTGGGCGTTCATGCTTGATCCAAACTGTTGATTTGACATTTTTTTGAAAGGATCATCCTGAGGCTGCCGTACCGTGGTTGCCACAAGGATGAACATCAAGGTCAGCACGAGAGTCGTTTTTTCTTTCGATGTCTGCGCCTGGGGGCTTTGCTGGTGATCCGCAGTAATAGAACCTGCCGCTACGAAGGAGAGAGCGCATGAAGATGGTGTTGATGACCTCCGTTGTCTTGACCCTGTCTTTGATGGATTGTGCGTGGGCACAAGGCACGCAGAATCAGGGAGTGACCCAAGGAATGCGGGACAGCTTGCAGACAACCCGCAACTTTTCTGCTTACCAAACGGCCAGCCCGCCGTTCCGGAAATACGATTTTTCCCTACTGACCTCGGATTCTCATTCGCCGAGCGGCATTCTTATCGGGCAATGTCTGAGGCAGGCGCGGTGGATGCTGCATGAGCTTGCGAGCCAGGATTACAAGGGTGCTTTGAAGTCTTTCAGCCCATCGGCGCAGAGTCAGGTCACGCCTGAGCATCTTGCACGGATGTGGACATCGCTGGAGTCTTCTTATGGGAAGTGGTCGAGTTTCAGCCATCAGCCGCTGATCGGAGTCGGTGGCGAAGGCCAGGCCGTGGTCGCGATCCCCATGAAATATCAACGAGCGAATCTGACAGCCAATGTGATGTGTGACGGAAACAACCAAGTCACGGACTTCAAGGTCACTCAACAACAGGAAGTGGCTGCTCGATAGCCACGCATCACATCATGTTGGATTGAGTTTCCCTGCACGCCATAAAGGCAGGTTGGAGGCGCTCCAGCCTGCTTTTTCCCACATCGATGCAGTAGATTTTGATCTGCGTGACGCGCCGACGACATAAAATGCCCAGGCCGGAACGAGGCATTGAGCTTCGCTGTGATTTGCTTACCTCAGGTCATCGTCGTCCAACCGCTGGCTACGCGAAGTTGCAGTGGTCGAAAGCGTCGCTTGTAGTCCATCTTCGGGTGGCCGTCGATCCAGAAGCCCAGGTAGAGCCATGGCATGCCCCGGCGTCTGGCAAGCTCCACCTGCTGCAGGATTGCGTAGGTGCCAAGGCCGCGCCCGCTTTCCTCGGGATCGTAAAACGTATAGACCGCGGAAAGGCCGTTGATGGAGACATCCGTGACGGCGACGGCCAGCAAGCGCTCCCGTAACCGTAGCTCTAGGAACAATGTGGGACTCCACGGTGCGGTGAGGAAGCGGCGAAAGTCACTGGCCTCGGCCTCGTCCATGCCGCCACCACGATGACGGCTTTGCAGATAACGCTCGTACAAGGCATGCCGTTCACGGTTGTAGCCAGGCATCGATTCGCTGATCTGGAGATCCGCATTACGCTTGTGGCAGCGGCGCTGTGAGCGGTCCGGCTGAAAGTGCTCCACGTCAATCCGGCACGGCGTACACGCGCGACATTGCGGGCAGTTGGGCAGATACAGATGGCCCCCGGCGCGACGAAAGCCTCGTTCCAGCGCAGGTCCATACAGTCTGTCGAGTTGAGGCGCAGCCGGATCGATGACCAGATTCTGTGCGGTGCGATCGGCGTAATAACCGCACGCGTGGGGCAGGGTCTGGAACAGACGGACAGGGTCGGAGCGCATGCCCCGATTCTATGCTCGCCGGCTTGGACGGTACCATCGCACCACGTCACACCACGTGCAGGTAGCGCAGCACCACCATCGCAAAGGCGGCCAGCACGGCCAGCAGCGCGATGCGACGCGCCCTTACCACGGTGCGCTGACGTTGGTTAACCGGTGTGGGGTTGCGGGCAGCAGCCAGTTCTTCGCCGTGGCGGATCACCGGTTCGATGCCGATTTCGCGCAGCAGGGCGCGGGCGCGGGTGTAGTCATCAGCATGGCTGACCCACACTTGTGCCCAGCTTTCGCGATCACCCTGGCGTTGCGTATAGCTGAAACGCTGCCAGTTGCGGCGGTTGTAGTTGGAGCGGTTCGCCACTGTGGTCTCGATGCCGTTTTCGGCCATCAGGGCAACCACGTTGTCGATGTTCTCCGCCCGGGGAGAGGTATAGATCTGGCGCATGGGGGCAGTTTACGCGAACGGCTCAGTTGCCGCGCAGGCGGATCAGACCCTCCTGCGCGGTGGACGCGATCAGCTGGCCGTCGCGCGTGAAAATCTGGCCACGCGCGAGACCACGGCCACCTTGCGCCGTGGGGCTGTCGAATGAATACAGCAGCCACTGGTCGACTCGAAAGGGACGATGGAACCACAGGGCATGGTCGAGGCTGGCCATCTGTACATTGCGGGTCATGTAGGAGATCCCGTGGGGCAGGGTGGCGGTGCCAATCAGGTGAAAATCCGACGCGTACGCAAGCATGGTGCGATGCAAAATCGCGGCGTCGCCGATCGGCGCGGTGAGGCGAAACCAGATGTGCTGGATGGGCGGCTGTTTGACGGGGTGCAGCTCGTCACGAGGCCATACCTGGCGAAATTCGAACGGGCCATCGATACCCAACCAGCGCTGCAACTTTACCGGCAAGCGGTCCAGCTCCGCCTGCGGCAAATGACGCATCGGCGGCAGCTCGTCAGGGGAGGGTACCTCGGGCATGGCGGTCTGATGTTCGAAGCCCGACTCCGGCCGCTGAAACGAGATCGAGCCGTTGAGGATCGGTTGGCCATGCTGGATCGCCACCACCCGCCGTGACGAGAACGAGCCCCCGTCGCGGGTTCGCTCCACATTGTAGACAATGGGTGCGGTGATATCGCCGGCACGCAGGAAATAGGCATGCAGGGAATGCGCCTCGCGGGCCGACTCCACGGTCTCCTGCGCCGCCGCCAGCGCCTGTCCCAGCACCTGTCCGCCAAACACGAAGCGGGTGCCGATATCCCGGCTCTGGCCGCGGAAAAGATTGTCTTCCAGCCGTTCGAGTTGCAGCAACTCGATCAGTTCGGCGACGTGGACTTCCCGCATGTGAAAAATGTCCTGGTTTGAGGGGGCAAGCCGTCGATTATAGCCGCCGGGAGCCAGTGATCCGCTTTGAAGAACGCTGTTTCAGCGATCGGTGCCGATGCGTTGCAGTCCGCTGCCCGCGAGTACTTCATTCCACGGGAACAGCGGGCCTGGATCGAGTTTGCGGTGGATTTCCCTGGAGGGGTCGTCGCTGGCCGGGATCATCGCAGTGTCCAGATCCTCGTGCCCGGCGATCTGGCGCAGGTTCGGGAAATCGTTGCGAAGCTGCGCCAGCAAGGCGCGCAGTGCGCCAACCTGGGCCTCGGTATAGGGCTCGGTCATCTGTTGCTGCCGCGAATCCCACCAGCGCGGATAGCGGCCGCGGTTGACCAGCTCGATACCGATCGATTGCGGGTTGTACCCTCGCACATGGTTGGCCATGCGGGTGCCGGGAACGTAACGGTAGATCGTGCCGTCGCGATCGATATAGTAGTGCCCGCTGTTGCCCGTACCATTGGTATACAGGGCTTTTTCGCCGTAACGACGGGCTTCGGCCAGGTCAGACAGCTCGGTGCAATGGATCACCACCAGCTCGACGGCGCTGGCGGGGCGCTCGGACAGCTGCGCCACATAAGGCAAAGGCTGGTCGTGGATAGTTATCGGCATGGCGAAAGTCTCGCACGGCGGCAGGCCGGACGGGAACGGCCCTGCTACGATGCGCGTCCTGCAACGGACGTTCACGGAGACCGTCATGCGCGGCCATATCATTCTTTCGCACGGCTCGGATTCCAGTCCGGACGCCACCAAGATCAGCGCGCTGGCCGCACTGGCGGAATCACGGGGTTGGTGCACGCACCGGCCGGACTATCGTACCGACGATGCACGCGGACATGCCGATTCGGTGGCGCCACGGATCGCCCGTCTGCGCGCGACCATCGAGTCGCTGGACGCGCCACCGCTGTTGATCGGATCGAGCATGGGGGCGTTCGTTTCCGGCCTGGCCTCGCTGGATGTACCGGTTGCCGGGTTGTTGTTGCTGGCCACACCGAGCGGCATTCCCGGTTACCCACGTGCGCTTGATCTGCGCCGCGGCGTACCTGGCATGCTGATCCACGGGTGGCGTGACGAGGTATGTCCGGTCGGAGGAATTCAGGCGTTCTGCGCTCGCCGTCGTCTGCCACTGCTGTTACTGGATGACGACCACCGCCTGGGAGACAGCATGGCCGCCATTGCCGCCCAGTTTTCGTCGCTGCTCGATCGATTGACGGATCCTGCATGAGCCCCTACTTCGCGACTTGCCCGAAAGGGCTGGAATACCTGCTGCGCGACGAACTAGTCGCGATCGGCGCCAGCGACGTACGCGAGGCGCTGGCGGGTGTACATTTTTCCGGAACCCTCGAAATTGCGTATCGCGCCTGCCTTTGGTCGCGTCTGGCCAGCCGCGTCCTGCGGCCACTAGCCGAATTCGATGCGGTCGACGACGATGCGCTGTACCGCGGTGTGCAGGACATCGAGTGGAGCCAGCACCTGGCCGCGCATGCCACTTTCGCCGTGGATGCGGGCACCGCGATGAGCAAGCTCACTCACAGCCAGTTCATCGGCCTGCGCACCAAGGACGCGGTAGTCGACCAGTTCCGCCAACGGGACGGTAATCGACCCGGCATCGACACCGATGAGCCGGACATTCGCATCAATGTGCGGCTGCGTCGCGATCGCGCCACGGTGTCGCTGGATCTGGCCGGCTCGCCATTGCACCGCCGTGGCTGGCGCGAAGTGCAGGGCGAAGCGCCGCTGAAGGAGAACCTGGCCGCCGCCATGCTGCTGCGTGCGCGCTGGCCCGAGATGTATGCAGATGGCGGTGCCCTGCTCGATCCGATGTGCGGCTCGGGTACGCTGCTGATCGAGGGGGCGCTGATGGCAGCGGACGTGGCACCAGGCCTGCGCCGTCAGTATTTCGGCTTCCTCGGTTGGCAGCAGCACGACATTGCGCTGTGGCGCGGCTTGCTGGACGAGGCCAAGCAACGCGCCGAAACCGGCTTGCGTGGATTGCGCAGCGTGTTTTTCGGCAGCGATGCCGACCCCCGCATGGTGCAGACGGCCAAACGCAACGCGCAGGAAGCGGGTGTGGCCGGTTTCTTCACGTTGGACCGGCAGGATCTGGCCCATGCCGCGCCGCCGCCGGGCCTCGGCTATGGCCTGGTCATCACCAATCCGCCCTACGGCGAACGGCTCGGTGAACGCGCCGAGATGCCGAAGCTGTATCGCCTGCTGGGTGACACGTTACGTGCGCGTTTCAGCGGCTGGCGTGCCGCTGTGCTCGCCGGTGACGTGGAGTTGGGTCGCGCCATGCGATTGCACGCGGACAAGCGCTATGCGCTTTACAACGGCGCGCTGGAAACCGTCTTGCTGACGTTCGACCTGAGCCAGCGCGACGAAGCGCCGCGCGAGCCGAAGCCGCTGTCGGCCGGTGCGCAGATGCTGAAGAACCGGCTGGAAAAAAACGTCAAGCATTTGCGCAAGCGATTGGCGCGTGAGGGCGTCCACTGCTGGCGCACTTACGATCAGGATCTGCCCGAATACGCCGCCGCAATCGATGTGTACGGAGACACCAGTGGTAACGCTCACCTGCACATCCAGGAATACCGCGCACCGGCCGAGGTGCCGGCTGATATCGCCCGCTTGCGCCTGCGCGAAATCGCTCGCGTCGCCGGTGACGTGCTCGGCGTGCCGCGTGAGCGCATCGCGATCAAGACCCGCGAACGCGGCAAGGGCGGGTCCAAGTACGGCCAGCTTGACCGGCGTAACGAGTTCATCGAGGTGGAGGAGGACGGCCTGAAGTTCCTGGTCAATCTCACGGATTATCTCGATACCGGACTGTTCCTCGATCACCGGCTGGTGCGGGCGAAAGTACGCGAGTTGGCGCACGGCAAATGCTTTCTCAACCTGTTTGCCTACACCGCCACCGCCAGCGTGCATGCGGCGGCAGGCGGTGCGTTGGAAACCACCAGCGTGGACCTGTCCGCCACCTATCTGGAATGGGCCTCGCGCAACCTGGCGCTGAACGGCTTCAGCGGTGCCAGTCACCGGTTGATGCAGTTCGATGCGCTGGAGTTCCTGCAGCGCGACCGCGGTCATTACGGGCTGATCTTCGTCGACCCGCCGACCTTCTCCAACTCCAAGCGCGCCGAGGACTTTGACGTGCAGCGCGACCATGTGAAGTTGCTCGACGCCTGCCGGGAGCGTCTGACGCGGGACGGGGTGATTGTGTTCTCCAACAACTTCCGCCGGTTCAAGCTGGACCGTGTGGATCTGGAGCAGCGCTTCGAGATCGAGGACTGGACGGCCCCCAGCATCCCGTTTGACTTTGCCAGGCGCGCCGATATCCATGGATGCTGGTTGTTGCGGCGGCGCAAGGCCGAGCAGGGAGTCAATCCCTGGGATTCCGCCCAGGTTAAAAAGTAAACCCTTCAGTTCATATTAAGCGGGGTGGACCGACGATGACAGCGTACCAACGGAGGAGACTGATCATGACCAAGCGTTTCAACAGTGTGAGCAAGTTGGCGACCCTCGGTCTTGCGGTTGCCGCTGCGGTCGCCATGCCCGTCGCCGCGTCGGCGCACGATGGTTGGCGTGGTCATGACGGCTGGCGTGGCGGCCATCACGGCGAATATCATCGCGGCTATCGCGACCATGACGGCGGTCACCTGGACGGCGGTCGCTGGATCGCCGGGGCCCTGGTGACTGGCGCCGTGGTAGGCCTGGTCAGCGATGCGCTGCGCCCGGCTCCGGTCTATTACGGCCCACCCACCTACTACGATCCGCCGCGCACTGTAGTCTACGAAGATGGTCTACCGATCGTGCGTCGTCGGGTGGTGACTCGCACGGTGATCTATCGCGATAGCTATCCGCACCGGTACCTGCGTGATGATGGGTATGACGATGATGATGGCGATTGAGCTGTCGAATCGAGCGAATCGCGTATGGAAAGAAAAGCCCGGCTTCGCAGCCGGGTTTTTTCTTTTGGGTCATGAGCTCGGTCGACGGGCCGTGCCTATTCAGGTGACCCGCATCACATGATTTGAACGCTTGTCGCGGCATGCTGACAGTCATGTTCTTGCACGGTGCTGTCGTGTTGATTCTTGTGCATCATCGCCCATGGTAGTTTTCCGGCAAACGGTTGTCCCGCCGGACCTCGCCACAAGGTTCGCGGCGGTGCGTCGCGCCACGGTGGCGCTTTGCGATGGCCTCAGCGCAGAAGATCTGCTGGTGCAGTCGATGCCCGACGCGAGTCCGGGCAAGTGGCATCTTGCGCATACCAGCTGGTTTTTCGAACAGTTCGTGCTGGGGCGCGATCCGGCATACAGGCCACGCAATTTGGCGTGGCACTTCCTGTTCAATTCCTATTACCAATCAGTTGGGCCCATGCATGCGCGCCCTCGGCGGGGGCTGTTGTCGCGGCCTTCACTGGACGAGGTGCGCGATTACCGCGATTACATCGACGCGGCAGTCGGCGATCTGCTGGGCCGCGACGATGACCCGGAGCTGACCACCCTGGTCGAGCTCGGTCTGCAGCACGAACAGCAACACCAGGAGCTCTTCCTGACGGATATCAAGCATGCCCTCTGGAGCAACCCATTGCAGCCAGCGTATCGCAGGCTGGCGCCGATGGAGAGCATCACCGAAGCAGTCCCTTTGCGGTTTCTCAGTGGCGTCGATGGCATCGTCGAGATCGGACACCATGGCGAGGGCTTCGCCTTCGACAACGAGATACCGCGCCATCGCACCTTGTTGCAGCCCCATGCCTTGGCAAATCGGGCCGTCACCAATGCCGAATACCTGGCCTTCGTGCACGAAGGCGGCTATCGGGAGCCGGGTCTCTGGTTGTCCGATGGCTGGGCCGCAGTGCAAGCCGGAAACTGGCAACATCCGCTGTACTGGGGCGACGATCTGGCCAGCGAATTCACCCTCGGTGGGGTGCGCGCTCTCGATCCACACGAGCCGGTTTGCCACCTCAGCTATTTCGAGGCCGAGGCGTTCGCGCGGTGGGCCGACGCCCGTCTGCCCACCGAGGCGGAGTGGGAGTCAGCGGCGCAGGCGGCGCGAATAAAGGGCAACTTTCAGGAGACACAGCGCTTTCATCCGCGCCAGGCACAGCCAGGCGAAGGCTTGCAGCAACTGTATGGCGATGTGTGGGAGTGGACGGCGTCACCGTATGTAAGTTACCCCGGCTTCCGCCCCCTACCCGGTTCGCTGGGTGAATACAACGGCAAGTTCATGTGTGGTCAGTGGGTACTGCGCGGTGGCTCGTGCGCCACGCCGCAGCATCACTTGCGCGCGAGTTACCGAAATTTCTTTCCACCCCACGCCCGCTGGCAATTTGCCGGGCTACGACTGGGACATGACCGATGAGTTTGCATGCCTTCGGCATCAGCGACGACGATCGTCGCCCGCCAATGAATGATCTGCTGGAGGTGGTCCAGCACGGATTGGCACACAAGCCGAAACGCTTGCCGTCATGGCTGTTTTACGACGAGCGTGGATCGCAATTGTTCGAGCGGATTTGCGAGCAACCCGAGTACTACCTCACGCGTTGTGAAATAGCCTTGATGAACGAGCATGCCGGTTCCATCGCCGACAGCCTGGGTGCGGACGTACGGTTGGTCGAATACGGTAGTGGCAATGCGCAGAAAACGCATCTGCTGCTGCAACATCTGCATGAGCCGGTGACCTATGTTCCGGTGGAAATCTCGCCCGAGCCATTGCGGCAGAGTATCGACCGGCTGTCGGACGAATTTCCTTCATTGTCACTGCAGCCATTGTGTGCGGATTTTACCCGGCCGTTACGCTTGCCGATTCCGCCACGTGCGCCGCGCCGAACCGTGGTGTATTTTCCCGGCTCTACCATCGGTAATTTCGAGAGCCACGATGCCGTGGCATTGTTGCGCAAGATGCGTAATGAGATGGGGGACAACGGTGGCCTGCTGATCGGCGTCGACCTGAAAAAGGACCCCGCCTTGATCGAGGCCGCCTACAACGATCGGGCAGGTGTCACCGAAGCGTTCACGCTCAATATGCTGGTACGCCTGAATCGGGAGATCGGGAGCGATTTCGATCTTGCGAAATTTGCGCATCGGGCTCACTACAACCCGATGGCCGGGCGCATCGAAACCCACATTGTCAGCCGGTGCGACCAGCAGGTGAAGGTGGGGCGCAGCAAGGTGGTGTTTCGCATGGATGAAGTGATCCAGGTCGAATACAGCTGCAAATATTCGCTGGCCGATTTTGCGACGCTGGCGGCTCGGGCCGGCTTGGCCGTGAAGAAAGTATGGACCGATCCACAGCAAATGTTCAGCGTGCAGTATCTCGTGCGCACCAGCGCCCTGGCCGGCTGAACAAGCCTCCACCCCGGCTTGTCCGACCCGTTGGGGTGGAATGACCGGGAGCAAACGCGCGGTGCTGCTCCCGGCCACCTGCCTTGCGGCCTGGTTATCTGGCTCTGTACATCGCCCGCACATCCTTGGTCAGTGCAGACTGACTTTTCGGACGTGCATAGAACATGTGGCCGCCAGGATACTCCTTGACCTGCACGCGGGTCGGGTCACCCATCGCCGGCATCTGATCCACGATCAGCACGGAGGCCATGAACGGGCAGGACAGGTCGTCCCAACCGTGGGCAATCAGTACACGCAGATTGGGGTCATTGGCCACGGACTCGCGAAGCTGGGCGACCGAGCCAAGATTGGCGTCCTTGTCACGGTGCCACATCCGGTTCACCGCATAGCTCAGCGCGTTATAGCGACCATCGAATTTCCAGCCTACGGTACGGGTGACGAAATTGACCATGGCCGTGGTGGTCGGCGCGATGATGCCATTGAGTAGCGGATCGCCGGTTTCCTGCTGCGGCGCATACGGGAACGGATCCCATGCGGTGACATTGGAGTCGTAGCGGCTACCCAGCTTGCCTTCGGCGCGGTAGACCTCGCGTAGGTAAGCCTGGGTATCGAGGCGTCCACCGGAGCGTTTCACGAACACCGGGTCGAGCCCGGTCAATGAGGTGACTTTCTTGATCATCGCCGCGGTGGCGGCCGGGTCGGAACGCCCCTTCATCAAGGTCTCGGCGTAGGCGCCGCGGGTGTAGTCGATGATGGGCGCCATCGCCGCGGCGCTGAGCTTGTGCTCGCGCTCAAGGTGCGCCGCGGCAATCGACGGCAGGGTCAGCATCCAGGGCAGGGGGGAGACGTTCTTGTCATCCGATGCTGCCGGGTCAAGGTAAGGTGACAACAGCACTACACCGTTCATCGCCACGCCAAGCTGGGTCTGCAGATAGTCGGTGATGCGCGGGCCGCGGAATCCCCCGTAGCTCTCGCCCACCAGATACTTGCGCGAGGTCATGCGGCCGTTCTTGACCAGCCAGTCGTAGACGATGCGCGAGAGATATTTGATATCGCTGTCGGTGCTGTAGAACTGCTTGATCGCTTTTTTCCGGTCGACCAGCGCACGACTGTAGCCAGTACCGATCGGATCGATGAACACCAGGTCGGTAAAGTCGAGCCAGGTGCCGGGGTTGTCATGCAGGGTGGCCGGCTGTGAGGGGGTGTCACCCTCGACGCCAAAATTCACCTTTTTCGGGCCGATCGCACCGAGATTAAGGTAGACGGAGGACGCGCCCGGACCACCGTTCAACGCGAATGTCACTGGGCGATCCTTGCCGGGCACGGTATAGGCTGTATAGACCACCTGTCCGGTGAGGTTGCCCTTATCGTCGCGTACCGGCAACGACCCGACGGTGACGGTGTATTTCAAAGTTTTGCCGTCGACCCGTGTGGATTGGGTGACATGGGCGTCGGCCGGAAACGCCGGCAGGTGGAAGCCGCCGTTTTCGGCGGCCTTGGTTGGCGCGCTGGAGAGGTGGCTGCTGGCGGCCAGCAAAGGCGAACCCGATCCTGCCAGGATCAAGGCTGCCAGGACAGCAGATTGCAGAGGCTTGCGCACGGAGCTTTCCTTACGGGATCAAAGCTCCAAGAATAATTCCCCCCAGGGCACGAAGGAGAGTGCTTAAAGACATGGATGATGCGTATGCTTGCCCCTACGGCACGGGTCAATGGGGTTGCAGTGCACCATCGATGAACTGCTGCAGTTGTGCAGCATTCAGTGCCCCGGCCTGGCGCGCGATCTCGCGTCCCTGCTTCAGCAGCAGCAAGGTCGGGATACTGCGAATGTTGAAACGCTGGGCGAGTTGTGGCTGCGCCTCGGTGTCCAGCTTGGCCAGCCGTAGGCGCGGTTCGAGCCGGCGTGCAGCTTCAACGAAGACCGGCGCGAATCCGCGGCAAGGTCCGCACCAAGGGGCCCAGAAGTCCACCAGCAAGGGGAGCTCACCGCGACCGGCCAGGCCATCGAAGTTCGCGGCGGTCAGCTCGATGGGGTGGCCCTCGAACAGCGCTTGCTTGCAGCGGCCGCAATTCGGATGCTCGCCGATGCGTTCGGCAGGCACCTGGTTGAGCGCGCCGCAGTGCTGGCAGGGGATGGTCAACGATGTGCTCATGGCAGACTCCGGGCGAAAGCTGTGGTGCCAACATGGCGTCAGTGCACAGGGAAACAAGGGCGAGTCGCGATGCCCACGACGGCCCCATTTAGAAGTGTTCGGCACACGCCAATGCCCAGTCATCGGCAAATGCCTCGGGTACTTCCTTGCGCAAAAGCTCACCCGGCTCAAGATAGCAATACAGCTGCGCATAGGAGCATGACCGCTCATTGGGCAGGCGATGCAGGATGTGTGCCGGGGTCAACCGGTCCGGTGTGAGGACGCCCAGCGCACCGGTGATCTGCATGCAGCTGTCGAGGGTGGCACGGTGATAGTTTTTCACGTGGCCGGCCCGCTCGTCGATCTTCAAGGCACGGGCACGTCGCGGATCCTGGGTGGCCACACCGGTGGGGCAATTGTCGGTGTGACAGCGCAAAGCCTGGATACAGCCGACCGCGAACATCATCGGCCGCGCCACGTTGCATATGTCGGCACCGATGGCAAGTTTTTGCACCATATCGAAGCCATTGACCACCTTGCCGCTGGCAATCACCCGGATCGATTGACGCAAATCGCAGCCGACCAGGGCGCTGTGCACGAAGGGCACGGCCTCGTCGATGCACAATCCCAGTTTGTCGGAGAGCTCGACCGGTGCCGCGCCGGTGCCACCCTCGGCACCGTCCACGGTGATGAAATCCGGCAGGATACCGCTGCTCAGCATGGCTTTGCAGATACCGAGAAACTCGCTGCGACGGCCGATGCACAGCTTGAAGCCGACCGGCTTGCCGTCGCACAGCCGGCGCAATCGTGCCACGAAATCCAGCAAGCCGCATGGTGTGGCGAACTCCCGGTGCACCGCCGGTGACAGGCAGTCTTCGCCTTCAGGTACCTCGCGAATCCTGGCAATCTCGGCGGTGACCTTCTTGCCCGGCAGCATGCCACCATGTCCTGGCTTGGCTCCCTGCGAGAGCTTGATCTCGATCATCTTGACCAGCGGGTTGCCCGCTTTGGTGCGAAAATCCTGGTCATCGAAGCGCCCGTCCCTGGTGCGGCAGCCGAAATACCCCGAACCAATTTCCCAGATGATGTCGGCACCGTGTTCGAGATGGTAGGGGGTGAGGCCGCCTTCGCCGGTGTCCTGGGCGAAGCCGCCCATCGCGGCACCTTTGTTCATTGCCAGTACCGCATGGCTGCTGAGTGCGCCGAAGCTCATTGCCGAGATATTCAGTCGGGAGCTGAGGTAGGGCTGGCGGCACAATGGTCCGCCAACCATGATGCGTTCGGCGCTCTCCGGCAGCTCTTTGACGGCGACCGAATGCAAGGCGAAGTCATAGCCAGGCTGCTCGATGTCATATTCGGTGCCGAACGGGTGAGTGCCGGCCTCGCCGCGACCGCGAGCCTTGATCAGATCCCGTTGCTGGCGATTGAACGGACGCCCGCTCTTGTCGTCCTCCAGGAAATACTGGCGTATTTCCGGACTGATGAATTCCATCATGTAGCGAAGATGGCCGATTACCGGGTAGTTCGACAGCACATTGTGGCTGGAGGCAATATCGTAAGTACCGAGCGCGATCAGCGGAACGACCACGATCAGCGCATACAGTACGTGGGGGAAGCTGGGGGCGGCCAGCCCGACCGCGACCAGGACCAGTAATGAAATCAGGTAGAAAACGTTGCGCCACATACTTGCGGATTCCTGTTTTGGCAACCTCCGCGGTGGCCCCGGCGCAGTATGGTGGCAGTCCGATATCGATCGGCACGGGAGGGCGACAGAGTCAACGCAGGCCCGCGTGCCCGGACCGGGAGCGCAGGACGATGGAACAGGTATCGAGTGTGCGCTGCGGCCTGTCGAGTTCCGATGAATTCATGATGCCGAACAGTTTTTCGGTTTGCTGCAATGGGAGAATTCGACGCCTATACCGTGTCAGGAGTTTTCGCGCGGGCCATGCTTAGCGGCACGAAGCGCAAGGCGACCGAATTCATGCAGTAGCGAAGGCCGGTCGGGTGAGGGCCATCATCGAAGACGTGACCGAGGTGGCTGTCGCAACCGGCGCAGCTGATGGCTGTCCGTAGCATGCCGAAGCTGCTGTCGGGGATCTCGATGACGTTGCGAGCAGCGATGGGCTGCCAGAAGCTTGGCCATCCGGTCCCTGAATCGAATTCCGTGGCGGCATCGTACAGCGCGGTATGGCAGGCGACACAGCGGAACAGGCCGCCCACTGCCGGTTTCTCATGATCGCCACTGAAGGCCCGCTCAGTTCCCGCCCGGCGCATGATCTCGAACGCCGCGGGGGACAGCCGTTGACGCCACTGTGCATCGGTCAACACCAGCCTGGGTATCTCGCGTGTGCCAAGATCACGGCCATCGCTGGCAAAGATCTCCAGCCGCACCTTGCCGGGCCTGCTTGTCGGCGTGCGAGCCGTGGCAAAAAGGTGCGGTCCCAGCAGTCCGGCACCGACGACCAGCAAGCCGCTGCCAGCCAGCGCGGCGCGCAAAAAGCGGCGGCGGTCCATTGCGAGGGTTTGATCAAGGCGTGACATGGGGCCTCCAGGGTTCTGAACCACCGATTGCGGGAGAGTGTGCCATCCGCCAGTCGCTGATGATGCGCGTGCATCACGGGCGCATGAAGGATGTCTCATGAGTCATTCGCCTGACGGTCGTCTTCCGTTACGTCGCGTGGCCCTGTGCTGGAGAAAATGCGGGGCACGAGCCCACCAGCATGCGCCACGAAGTAACTTCAGGACAGGATGCAACGAAGAGCCTATCGCCGTTTCCGGACTGGAGAGGCCATGTCGCATGCATTGATCGCCGGTACGCTCAGGAGCGCTGATAGGCGCCTTCCCTCATGGCCGAGTACTCTTCATCCCATGACAGCCGAATCTACCGCTGCCGATACCAGCAAATCGCCCGATCAGCGTCGGGCGAGGTGGATGGCGCTTGCGCAGGCCGGTGACCGCCGGACGTATGAGAAACTGCTGGCGGAGTCAGTAGCACTGATTCGCGCGGTGGCATGGCGCAAGGGTGTTGCCCATGACCATCTGGATGACGTCGTGCAAGAAACCCTGATCACTATCCATCGCGTGCGCCATACTTTCGATCCGGGACGGTCGTATGACGCGTGGGTTACGGCGATTGCCAGTCGTCGCGCGATCGATGCGCTGCGTGGCCATGGCCGCCGCGTCCGTCGCGAGCTTCATGACGATTTTGCGCTGGACAGCCATCCTGATCTGCATGACGCCAGCGCTGCGACGGAAAGTCTGCAGCGTGCGCGGCAACTGCATGCGGCCATTGCGGAGCTGCCGCCAGGCCAGCGTGAGGCGATCGAGCAGCTGGGGTTGAGGGAGCGTTCGCTGAGTGAAGTGGCGGAGCTCACCGGCCGCAAGAGCGGCGCGTTGAAAGTGAATTTGCACCGTGCGATCAAGGCATTGCGCGGACGTTTCCATGGAGACTCTTGACCACCATGTCTGCCACCTCCTCCAATAAGACCCTGATCGATCGTCTCGGCACTGAGCTGGTGCCGGTACGACGGTTGCTGTCTCCGGGACAGCGAACCTTGGGCTGGTTGCTGGTGGTGGCGGCGATCGCGGTGGTGTTGCTGATGCTATATGGCGTGCATCCCATGTTGCATCGATGGGAGGGCGCACCGGATCTGGCGTGGGCGGCGCTGGGTGCGGTGATCACCGCGATCACGGCGGCGTGGGCGGCGTTTGCGCTGGGCATACCGGGGCGACATGCACGCTGGGCCTGGGTGCCCGTGCCGGGCATGCTGTTGTGGATCGGTGCCAGTGGCCTGGGTTGTCTGCGGCACTGGATCGCACCGCACACCAGTATCGCCAACCTGCATCAGGCAAGCGACTGCCTGATCTTCATCATCAGTTTTTCGATCCCGCTGTCGGCCTTGATGATTTTGCTGTTGCGGCGTGCCTGCCCTCTGCGTCCGGTGCTGACAGCTGTGATGGTGGGATTGGCCAGCGCCTCAGCGTCGGCCAGCTTGCTGGAGATCTGTCACGCTTACGATGCGGCGGCTACCGACTTGCTGACGCATGTGGTGGCGGTTGGGGTGGTGGTCGCGCTGAATGCGGCGATGGGTGGCCGGCTGCTTTCCAGCTACTGACACGGTAGCGATGCTATTACCCGTGCGAAGAGTCCGAAGGCCTGGGTTCAGTCCTGCTGCCTGACGATGCGAAGCCGTGCCGCCTGCACCCCAGGCAGGGCGCGTACACGCCGCAGCAGCTCGGGAATGGCTTCCACGCGCCATGCCTCGCCCAGTTCGATATCGGCCTGTGCATCGTGATTGTGATAGCCGTGCAAGGTCACAGTGGCGTTGCCGCCGCGGTAACCTGCCAGCGTGTGCTGCAGCTGTTCGACGAACCCTGGCCCAATGCCATTCAATTTCAGCTGCAGCAGCCTGGCGTGTTTGCGGCAGGCATCCGCCAGTGAGCTGGCACTGCGTGCGCGCAGCTGGAAGCCGCCGCCGGAGAAATCATCGATGCGCAGGCCGCCGTCGACGACCAGCATTTCGTCGCGGGTGAGCAGCGGTGCCACCTGCTGATACAGCTCGCCAAAGAAACTCACCTCGATGCTGCCGCTGCCATCTTCCAGTCGTACGAAGGCGTCACTGTCGCCACGCTTGCGCACGGCGGCAACCATGCCGGCGACGGTCCATGGCGTATCCGGGCCGCGACGAAAGCGGTTGCCATCGTCGTTGTCGTTCTTGCGCGGCTTTGGCGGCCGGTAGCGATCGACGATTTCGCCCAGGGGACAGGTGGATAGCTGGGCCAGCTCATCCTTCCACGGGTCGGTGGGATGACCTGACAGGTAATGTCCGAGCGTGTCGCGCTCACCCTGCAGTTTTCGTTCCAGCGGCCATTCCGCTGCGGTCGGCATCTCGATCGTCAGCACCGGTGTGGCCGTCCCCACGGGCGCACCGAACATGTCGTTCTGTCCCGATTGCCGGTCGCGAAGGTGTTGCTCGGCGGCCTTGATCGCATCTGGCAACTGCAACATCAGGCTGGCGCGGGTCGGCGCCAGCGCATCCAGCGCGCCGGACAAGATCAGCGCCTCGAGCACCCGGCGATTGAGCTTGGTCGGGTCGACACGGCGACAGAAATCCGCGATATCGGTGTACAGACCCTGTGCGCGTTCGGCGACGATTGCCTCGCAGGCACCCTGGCCGACACCCTTGATTGCACCCAGGCCGTACTGAATCACAGTCGGTTCGACAGCGACAAACATGTAGTCCGACGCGTTGACATCCGGCGGCTGCACGCTGATACCGAGGGCGCGTGACTCGTTGAGAAAAATCACCACCTTGTCGGTATTGTCCATATCTGCCGAGATGGTCGCGGCCATGAACTCGGCAGGGTAATGCGCCTTCAGCCACGCGGTCTGGTAGGAAACCAGGGCGTATGCTGCCGCGTGGGATTTGTTGAAGCCGTAGCCGGCAAACTTCTCCATCAGGTCGAAGATCGAGTCGGCCTTGTCGCCGCTGAGACCGTCCTTCGCCGCACCCTCGCGGAACTTGGCGCGCTCCTTGGCCATCTCCTCGACTTTCTTCTTGCCCATCGCGCGGCGCAGCAGGTCGGCGCCGCCAAGCGAGTAACCGCCGACGATCTGTGCCATCTGCATAACCTGTTCCTGGTAGACCATGATGCCGTAGGTCTCCTTCAGGATCGGTTCGACGCGGGGATCGGGGTATTCCACCTCTTCACGGCCGTGTTTGCGCGCCACGAAGCTTGGGATCAGGTCCATCGGGCCGGGACGGTACAGTGCCACCAGCGCGATGATGTCCTCGAAGCGGTCGGGCTTCGCATCCTTGAGCATGCGCTGCATGCCGGAGGATTCGAGCTGGAACACCGCCACGGTCTGCGCATTCTTGAGCAGCGCGTACGGGGCCGGATCGTCCAGTGGTAGCTGGGAAATATCTAGCGCCGGCGCCCCGGTTTTCACCCGACGGGCGTTGATCGCCTTCACTGCCCAGTCAATGATGGTCAGGGTGCGCAGACCCAGAAAGTCGAACTTCACCAGGCCGACGGCCTCGACATCGTCCTTGTCGTACTGGGTGACCACGCTGCCGCCACCGGGCTCGCAGTACAGCGGGGAAAAATCGGTCAGCGCACTGGGTGCGATGACTACGCCACCGGCATGTTTTCCGGCATTCCGGGTAAGGTTTTCCAGCTTCAGCGCCAAGTCGATCAGGGCGCGGGCGTCCTCGTCCTGATCGTAGGTTTCGCAGAATTCCCTGACGATGCGGTCGGGCTCCTTCTTCGACTTCTCCGAGCGGCCGAGTGCGTCGGACAGGGTCAAGTCGAGTGGTCGCGGAGGCACCATCTTGGCCAGGCGGTCGACCTGGCCGTAGGGCATGCTGAGTACACGGCCGGAATCGCGCAACACAGCCTTGGCGGCCATCGAGCCGTAGGTGATGATCTGGCTGACCCGGTCGCGCCCATATTTGCGTGCCACGTAGTCGATCACTTCGTCGCGGCGATCCATGCAGAAGTCGATGTCGAAGTCAGGCATCGACACACGCTCGGGATTCAGGAAGCGCTCGAACAGCAGGTTGAACTGCAGCGGGTCGAGGTCGGTTATCTTCAGCGCCCAGGCGACCAGCGAGCCGGCGCCGGAACCGCGGCCGGGGCCGACCGGGATACCGTTCTGCTTGCCCCAGTTGATGAAGTCGGCCACGATCAGAAAGTAGCCGGGAAAGCCCATCTCGATGATCACGTCGAGTTCGCGTTCCAGCCGCGCCTCGTAATCGCCGAGGGTATGTTCCGCGGCTAGCGGCGCACTGGCGAGACGCGCGCGCAATCCCTGGCGGGACAATTCGCGGATGTGGCTGTTGAGGTCGTAACCTTCCGGTACCGGAAAATCGGGCAAATAGTATTTGCCGAAGGTCAGCTGCAGATTGCAGCGCATCGCCAGTTCGACGCTGTTTTCCAGCGCCTCGGGGAGGTCGGCGAACGACGCAGCCATTTCCTCGGGCGTTTTCAGGTATTGCTGGTTGGTGTATTCGCGGGGACGCTTGGGGTCGGCTAATACCCGTCCCTGGTTGATGCAAACCCGTGCCTCGTGGGCATCGAAGTCGTCCTGGCGGAGAAAGCGCACGTCATTGGTGGCCAGCACCGGTAAACCGAGTTTGCTGGCAAGCGCCAGCGCCGCGCTGTTCCAGGCAGATTCGTCAGCATGGCCACAACGGGTCAGTTCCAGATACAACCTGCCCGGAAACAGCACATTCAGGGGCTGCAACAGGGCCAGGGCCACGTCCAGATTCTGAGTCAGCGCTGCCTTGGCCACCTCGCTCTTACGACCGAGCAGGGCAATCAGGCCGCTGCTGCTATGGATATCCAGCCAGCTTGCCTCCAGCAACGGTCGGCCGCCGTGCTGACCGTCGCGCCAGGCACGCGACACCAGCCGCGAGAGGTTGAGATAGCCTTCGTAGTTCTGGCACAACAAGGTCAGTCGCCAGGGTTGCGTATCGTCCGCGGCGCTGACACCCAGATCGCTGCCGCAGATCGGTTTGATCCCGGCAGCCTCGCAGGCTTTGTAGAACTTGACCAGGGCGAACATGTTGCATTCGTCGGTGAGCGCAACCGCAGGCATTTTTGCGTGCGCACAGGCTTCGACCAGCGCCTTGATGCGGATGGTCGAGTCGACCAGCGAGTATTCGCTGTGCAAATGCAGGTGGGTATAACGAACGGTCATGCAGGATTACGCGCGGAATCCATGCAGGCTACCCGGCGACCGCTCAGGCAGCAAGATTGACTTCTACGGTTTTCATCGAATGGCTGCGAAGATGCTTTACCAAGGCCGTTGGGGCTAAAACGTCATCTGGCTCTAGCCACGGACATGAAAACGGCGGTCGATGTCGGCGGAGGCGACATAGTGGTCCAGGCCCTGCACCGTCAGCGCGCGCAGATCGTAGTCGAGATGCGGCAGCGGGACGACGCCTGGTGACAGGCGGCCGGGTGCGGGTTCAGGTGTGCGAACGCATCCCTGTGCGAAGTGTTGATCGGGTTTGCGGTCTGGATGCGTCATGACGAGGCTCCTGCGAGGTGCATGTATCCGGGTCGTCGACCATGCTCATCCAGCGCGTCGAACGGCGGTAGTGGGCCTCCCTGCCAATCAGCTCTTCCGCATACATGGATGCGGCGACGGCCGGAAGCGTTGCCATGACGTGTGGCCCAGGTGCACGACAGCGTCGCGCGTGGCGCTGATAGGGTCCAAACCCGATTTTTGGTGGCGGTGAATCCGCTGCGGATCAGAACAACACGCCCTGATCCAGCAAGCGGCGCACCGGGGCGAAGCTGTGGCGATGCTGGGTGCATGGGCCGAGCTGATGTAGCGATGCCAGATGTGCGGGAGTTGGGTAACCCTTGTGAGTAGCGAAGCCGTAACCAGGATGGGTGGTATCCATGGCGACCATCAGACGATCGCGACTGACCTTGGCCAGGATCGAGGCGGCACTGATGGCCGGCTCCAGTGCGTCGCCGCCCACAATGGCGCGCCCACGGCAGGGCAGCCCGGGTGGCACCTTGTTGCCATCAATCCAGGCTTCATGAGGCGCTGTTGCGAGGCCTGCCACCGCTCGGCACATGCCAACCATGGTGGCTTGGAAGATGTTCAGCCGATCGATTTCATCGACCTCGATCAGCACCACGCAACAGGCCAGTGCGCGTTCCAGGATCAGTGGATACAATGCCTCGCGTTTTGCAGCACTGAGCTTCTTGGAGTCGTTGAGACCGGTGATCGGGCAGGCGCAATCCAGAATCACCGCAGCCACTGCCAACGGTCCGGCGAGAGGGCCACGACCGGCCTCGTCGACGCCAGCCACCAGCACCTTGCCTAGTCGCTCGGCTAGCGGCCTGCTGGATCCACGAGGTGCGGCTTCAGGGTCGCTGAGCGTCGACATGTTGTTGGTCCAGCAATTCAGCGATGGCACAAGCCGCGCGGGTACCGGCATCACCGTCCAGCCCACCGCGTAGTTCAAGATGCAGTTGTTCGAAAAGGGCGACAACGCGTGCCCGGCGTTCGCTGTCCCGAAACAGCGCAAGCGTGGCCTTCGCCAGGTTCTCTGCAGTACAGGCCTCCTGCATCAGCTCCGGGACCGGCAACTCAATGGCGGGGTCGCGCGAACGCGCCAGAATATTGGGCAAGGCATAGATATCAGTTTTCAGCATCCTCAACCAACGGGCCACGCGGTAGCTGAGCGGGGATACCCGATAGCCGACCACCATCGGCCGCTTTGCCAGCATCGCCTCCAGGGTTGCGGTCCCCGAAGCCAGCAACACCACGTCGGCAGCGAGCATCGCTTGGTGTGCATGGCCATCCAACAACAGCGGCGCCGCTTCGTCGCGGCTACCCTTTGCCAGCAGGGCCTCAAGCCGGGCATGGATTTGCTGATTGGCTGCAGGAATCACGATGCGCAGACCAGGCAGTGCTGCCGAGATGCGGCTTGCGGCATCGACGAAAGGTCGTCCCAGCAGGGCCAGCTCGGACAGCCGACTGCCTGGTAACAAGGCGAGTACAGGTACGTCCTGCGGCAGTCCTAGGGCTTCGCGCGCACCGGCCCGGTCGGAAACCAGCGGGAAACGATCGGCCAGCGGGTGGCCGACGAAGCGCGCGTCGATGCCATGCCGCGCGTAGATTGGTGGCTCCATCGGAAACAGGCACAACACGCGATGGGCACTCCGACCGATCTTTGCCGCCCGCTTTTCGCGCCACGCCCAGACTGAGGGGCTGACGTAATGCACGGTGGTCAGGCCAGCGTCTTTCAGGCGACGCTCCACGCCAAGATTGAAGTCGGGCGCATCGATGCCGATCACTACCGCCGGCCGCGACTGCAACAGCCGGGCAACCAGGGATTTTCGCAGACGCAGCAGCCGCGGCAGATGACGGATCACCTCGCTGAGGCCAAACAGCGAAAGCTCGCGGATGTCATACCATGACCGAAATCCCTGTGCCTGCATTCGCGCCCCACCGATGCCGACGAAACAGGCCTTCGGATAGTGCCGGCGCAGCGCAATGATCAGTTCGGCACCGAGTTGGTCGCCGGAGTCTTCACCGGCGAGGATGGCAATGGTCAAGGTTTGCTCTTGCGCAATCACGAATATGCCTCAACCCGAGTCGGAGCGAGGTGGCGCATATGATGTGCTGTCCTGTGCCGGTCGCATGTCAGCGGGCCAGCGTACGTTCGCTACGATCGAGAAACTCCAGCATGGCGCGCACGTCGTCGCTGGCCGCAGCCTGCGTGATCAGTTGCTGGCGAGCTTCGGGAAGTGAAAGTCCGGCCATGTACAGGGTGCGGTATGCGCGCTTGATGGCAGCGATGCGCGCACTGTCGAAGCCGCGTCGCTTCAGCCCCTCGCTATTGATCCCGCGGGGGCGGCCCTGTTGCTCGTTGGCCATCATCACGAACGGAGGTACATCGTGGCCGACCAGGCAGCCCATGCCAATGAACGCATGGGCGCCGACCTTGCAGAACTGGTGGACGCCGGAATAACCCGAGAGGATTGTCCAATCGCCGATCTCGACATGTCCGGCCAGGGCCGCATAGTTGGAGAACACCACATGATCGCCGACCTGGCAGTCGTGGGCGACATGCACATAGGCAAGTACCCAGTTGTCATTGCCGAGGCGGGTGACGCCACCGCCGTCTCCGGTGCCGCGGTTGATGGTGGTGAATTCGCGGATCAGGTTGCGGTCGCCGATGATCAGCTCGGTGCGCTCATCGGCAAATTTCTTGTCTTGCGGCGCACCACCCAGTGAGGCGAACTGGGTAATGCGGTTGTCACGGCCGATCCGGGTAGGCCCCTCGATGACCACATGCGGGCCGATCACCGTGCCATCGCCGATTTCCACCTCGGCGCCGATCACGCTGTAGGCACCAATACACACATTGGCGCCGATGACGGCGGAAGGATCGATCAGTGCGGTGGGGTGAATCGGCCCGGCATCAATCATTTTTCGGACCTCGCGGCGCACATCAGTTCGCAACTGGCTACTTCCTTGCCTTCGACCAGGGTGCGCGCCACGAACAGGCCCATGCCGCGTACCAGACGCTTCAGAGAGACTTCCAGACGCAACTGGTCACCGGGAACCACTGGTGCACTGAATCGTGCATTGTCGACCTTGACCAGATAGAAAAGCGCGCTGCCGGTATCGCCCTTCATATGACGGCTGATCTGGGTCAGCAGTCCGGCAGCCTGGGCCATGGCCTCGATGATCAACACGCCAGGCATCACCGAGTGACCGGGGAAGTGGCCCTCGAAAAACGGCTCATTGATGGTCACGTTCTTCAGCGCGACCACGCTGACATCTGGGTCGATCTCGACCACGCGATCAACCAGCAGAAAGGGATAGCGGTGGGGCAACAGTTCCTGGATCTTCTCGATATTCACTGGCAGGGTAATGGTTGCCATTTGCTCACTCATGGTTCTTGTCCTTCTCGAGCGCCGTAAGGCGCCGCACATGATCGTCCAGATGCTTGAAACGTGCTGCATTCTTTCGCCAGTGACGGTTTTCCTGCAGCGGTACGCCAGAAGAATATTCACCTGGCTCGCGTATCGAATGGGTAACCAGACTCTTGGCGGTAATGGTAACCCGGTCGGCGAGCTCCAGATGCCCCAGCACACCGGCATTGCCGCCAATCATGCAGTAGCGACCGATCCGCGCGCTGCCCGCTACCGCGGCGCAGCCGGCCATGGCGGTGTGGGCACCGATGTAGACGTTGTGGGCTATCTGGATCTGGTTGTCCAGGCGGACGTCTTCCTCTAGCACGGTGTCCTCGAGGGCGCCGCGGTCGATGGTGGTATTGGCACCGATTTCGCAATCGTCGCCGATCCGTACGCCGCCAAGTTGCGGCAGTTTGACCCAACCACCATGGTCGGAAAGGCTACGATCAAACGCCAACCCGAAACCGTCCGATCCGATCACCGCGCCGGGATGAATCAGTACGCGTTGCCCCAGCCTGACTCGGGTAACCAGGGTGACGCGTGCGACCAGACGCGATTGTGTACCCACCACGCAGTCGGCACCCACGTGGCAATGCGGTCCGAGGAACACGCCGTCGCCAATCACGGCGTTCTCTTCGATGACACAGTACGGCCCAATGCTGGCGCTCGCGCTGATCTGGGCAGAGGGGGCGACCACGGTGCTGGGATGAATGCCCGGTAGAGCCTGCGGCAGCCGTTCGAACACGGCGGCGATCCTGGCGTAGGCGGTGTAGGGGTCTTGGGCGACCAGCGCAGCCGTCGGGCAGTCGGCAAGATGCTCTCGACCAAGAACCACCACACCCGCGCTCGTGGTTGCCAGCTGCGCGGCATATTTGCTGTTGGATAGAAAGCTGAGCTGGCTCGGGCCTGCGCCAGTGAGAGTGCCGACACCGTCAATCAGTCGGTCACCGTCACCGTGCAGGGACAGGTTGAAACGTTCGGCCAGCTCGCTCAGCGGATGTGCAATGGTATTCACGGTCAGGCTCCGTGCATCGGCGGCTGGCAGGATGCCAGCGCGCCGGGTTCAGTCAATCAGAACTGGCTGCCGAAGGTGAACTGGATGCGTTCCTCGTAATGACCATCGCTGGGCTGGGTACGGAACGGCACGGCGAAGCTGATGATCAGCGGACCGATGGGTGCCTGCCAGTGTAGCGACAGGCCGGTCGAAGCACGCAAGGTACTGGCATTGAAGCTCTGGTAATCCTTGTAGGCATTGCCTACGTCCACAAACCAGGCCACGCGCGCCGTATTGACATCCTTCAGGAAGGGCAGCGGGATATAGACCTCGGCCGAGCCCAGCACCTTGAAGGCTCCGCCGATCGGCTGTGCATAATAGCCACCGAGGGAACACAGACCATTGCTCTGCGGCACGGAATTGGCCAGCGGGCAGATCCGCGGCCCCAGCGTGTTGTCCTGGAATCCACGTACGTCACGCACACCGCCGGAATAGAAGTTCTCCCAGAACGGGAACGCCTGGCGCATATCGACTATCGGATGGTCGGTGGTATTCGCTTGCAATGCGGCGAAATTGGCGTCGCTGATGCCATTCTGACCGTAGGTTTTGCCGTAGCCGACCTGGCCATCCAGGTACAGCACAAAGCCCTTGCCGATCGGCCAGTAGTGATTGGCTTCGGCAGTCAATTTCCAGTACTGCACCGTGGAGCCGGGCAGGGCGACGTTGGTCGAGGCTGAGATCAGGCCGCCACGTGTCGGTGCCCAGTAGCCGTTGCGGGTGTCGTGATTCCACCCCAGCGTACCGGTCCAGGAGTGGATCGTGCGGTGGCCGATCTGGTTCTGGTAATCGATCAGTGGTTGCGGGCTGTAACCGGGAATCAGGTTGATCTGGTTGCTGCTGATGCCAAGACCCACCCGCAAGGCATCGTATTCAGTTACCGGGATACCGAGATACGTCGAAAAGCTCTTGTCGCTGGTGGCGTAGTTGGCGAAGGTGGTGTTGCCGTAATTGCTCTTCGTGTAGGTCGCGTTGTAGCCGATGCCGACGTTGTTGTCGGTCAGATAGGGGTTGTAGTAGTTCAGGCCGAAGCTGGTGGAGTATGTACTGCGTGAACCGCTGACCGAGAAGCTGTCACCGGTGCCGAACAGGTTACGCTGCGATACCGAGGCGTTGAGAATGATGCCGGAGTACTGCGAGTAGCCCACGCCGAACTGCAGGCTGCCGGCAGACTGCTCCTCGACCTTGACGTCGACATCCACCTGATCCTGAGTGCCGGGTACACGCTTTTTGCTGATATCGACCTTTTTGAAGAAACCCAGCTGCTGCAAGCGGATCTTGGAGCGATCGACCGCGGCCTGCGAGTACCATGAGCCTTCCAGCTGGCGCATTTCTCGACGCAGTACATCCCCTTCGGTGCCGGTATTGCCCTGGAACACGATACGGCGCACGTAGACACGCTGGCCCGGTTCGATGTACATGGTCAGGTCGACAGTACGTTTTTCCTTGTCCAGCTTGGGAATCGGTGTGACTTTGGCGTAGGCGTAGCCCAGATTGGCAAGGATCGCCTTGATCGCCTTGGTACTGGCCTCGATCGCCGCGCGGTTGAAGGTCTGGCCCTTCTTGATGTAGACGAACTGGCGCAGTGTCTTCTCGGGAAGAATCAATTTGCCCAGGAGCTTGACGTCGGCGACTTTGTAGACGGCACCTTCCTTCACGCTTGCATCGATATACATCCCGCGCTTGTCGGGCGAGATCGATACCTGGGTGGAGTCCACCGCAAAGTCGGCATAACCGCGATTCATGTAGAACGACTGCAGCTTCTCCAGGTCACCGGAAAGCTTTTCGCGCGAATACTGGTCGTCCTTCGAATACCACGACATCAACCCCGGGGTGTTCGATTCGAAATCCTTGCGAATCTGCTTGTCGGTAAAAGCGTGATTGCCGAGGATGTTGATTTCCTGGATCTTCGCCGCCTTGCCTTCGCGGATCTCAATGTCGATCGCGACGCGGTTGCGGTTGAGACGGACCACGTGCGGAATCACCGAAACGTTGTACTTGCCGCGGTTGTAGTACTGCCGGATAAGCTCCTGCTGTACGTTGTCCAGCGCCAGTCGGTCGAAGGTCTCGCCTTCGGCCAGGCCAATCTGCTTGAGGCCTTTTTTCAGGTCGTCGGTCTTGATGTCCTTGTTGCCACGCAGCGTCAGCTTGGCGATGGAGGGGCGCTCCACGACCTTGATCACCAGGATATTGCCGTCGCGGTCGAATTCCACGTCGCTGAAGAACTTGGTCTGGTACAACGCCCGTATGGCGCGCTGGGCCTCGTCGTTGGTGAGACGGTCGCCTTTGCTCACTGGCAGATAGTTGTATACCGTGCCCGCGGATATGCGGCTGAGACCGTCGATGCGTATGTCCGACACCACAAAGGGGTCGAACGCGAACGCTTGGGCGGAGAGGGAGGCAAGCAGGATCAGCGCGGCGATACGCTTCATCGTCGATTCCGTTGGGTTATTTCGATGGAGCAGCCATGTCGGCCGCCCGATCAATACGTGAAAACAGGAGCTTGCCCTGCTTCTTAAAAAGATTCGCACCCCTCAGGGATACGCCATGTACCACCTCGCTGCATTGCGCCAAAGCAGGCGCAGACCAGCGGGGTGTCGAGATTCCGTGATCGTGGACCATGAGCGTCACGACAACAACATGCGGTGGATGTCGTTGTAGAACGCCAGCCCCATCAGGGTGAACAGCAAGGCGATGCCAATGTACTGGCCCACGATCATGGTCTGTTCGCTGACCGGGCTGCCCTTGATCAACTCCACCAGATAATACAGCAGGTGCCCGCCATCCAGAACCGGGATCGGCAACAGGTTGAGTATCGCCAGGCTCAGCGACACCAGGGCGAGGAAGTTGAGGAACCACGGAAGTCCCATGTGCGCCGATGCGTTGGCCACCTGGGCGATCCCGATCACCCCCGACAGATTGCGGGTCGAGGCCTGGCCGGTCAACATCTTGCCGAGCATGCCGAAGGTCTGTGTGGTGTTCTGCCAGGTCGTGGCCAGCGAGGCACCCAGCGCCCGAATCGGCCCGTAGTGCACGGTGGCCAGCTCGGCTGCCGGCGCATTGATCCCCAGAATCCATTTTTTCGGCTGGCCTTGCAGCGACTCCCAGCGGGCGGTGATATTCAGGTCGATGACCTTGCTTCCGCGCTCCACAGCCACCGTGAGCTGCGGTGATTTGATCGCGTCGGTTTGCACCTGCCTGCCGAAGTCGAGGAAGTCGGTGACCGGTTGTCCGTTGACGCTGAGGATGCGATCACCTGCTTGCATACCCGCGGACGCGGCGGGTTGACCGGGAATCACGGTGGCTGCCATCGCGGCGGGAGGCGCCAGTTTCAAGCCGAGCTTGGGCAGATACTGGTCGACGGACAGGCCGGCTGGCAGCTGGTTCAGCGGCAAGGTGAGTTGACGTTGCCGACCGTCGCTGTCGCGCACCGTCAATGATAGTGGGGCACGCCCGAGCAGGGCGTTGACCACGGCATCCATCGAGTCGCTCCAGGTCGTCACCGCCTCGCCGCCCACACGCAGGATGCGATCTCCGGGCTGGATGCCGGCTTCCGCCGCCATGCTGTGGGGCGTGGCAGTGACCACTGGCGCGACATCGGGGCGACCGAGCATGAACATCATCCAGAATGCGACCAGGGTGAAGATCAGGTTGAACCCGGGGCCGGCGGCCACGATCGCGATGCGTTTCCATACCGACTTGCCGGTGAACTCCTGAGCGCGCAGGGACGGGTCGACCTCGCCCTCACGGGCATCGAGCATCTTGACGTAACCGCCCAGGGGGATTGCGGCGATCTGGTATTCGGTACCGTCGCGACCGATCCGCTTCCAGATCGCTTTGCCGAAACCGACCGAGAAACGCAGCACCTTGACCCCGCAGCGCCGCGCGACCCAGTAGTGGCCAAACTCATGAAAGGTCACCAGCACGCCAAGCGTGACCAGCAACCAGAACACCGATCCGAAAAAGGAAGTCATCAATTACCGTGAGAGTAAGTCATCGGAGCAAGAATATCAGCAAGCATTGCGCAGAAGCCGTCGGGCCACCTCGCGGGCGTCCCGGTCGCGTTCACAAAGGGTCTGAATATCGACCACGTCCTGCGCCGGCAGTTCCGCAAGTACGCTTTCAACGACATCTGCGATCGACAGGAACGGCAAGCTGCCGGCCAGAAAGGCCTCCACCGCGACCTCATTGGCTGCGTTGAGCAGGGCAGGGGCATCGCCGCCGGCGAGTAACGCCTGGAACGCCAGCGCCAGGCAGCGGAAGGTTGCCAGGTCCGGGGGCTCGAATGCCAACGGGGCGCAGGCTGCTAGATCCAGTGGCGCGACCCCGGCGTCGACACGTTCCGGCCAGGCCAGCGCGTGCGCGATGGCCGTGCGCATGTCGGGGTTGCCCAGTTGCGCCAGCACCGAGCCATCGACGTATTCGACCAACGAGTGAACCAGACTCTGCGGGTGGACCAGTACTTCGATCACCCCGGCCGGGGCGTTGAAGAGATGGTGCGCCTCAATGACTTCCAGTCCCTTGTTCATCAGGGTGGCCGAATCGACCGAGATCTTGCGCCCCATGACCCAGTTAGGGTGTTTGCAGGCCTGTTCCGGGGTGATCTGCGTCAGCTGGTGGCGCAGGAGGCCGCGAAATGGCCCGCCAGAGGCTGTCAGTATGAGGCGCCGTACGCCGCCCTTGCCGAGGTGCGGCCGTTCGCCCGGCAGGCACTGGGTCGGCAGGCACTGAAACAGCGCGTTGTGCTCGGAGTCGACCGGAATCAGCGCGCCACCACCAACGGCGACGGCCTCGAGCAGCAGCGGCCCGGCCATCACAATGGATTCCTTGTTCGCCAGCAGCAGGTGTTTGCCGGCACGGGCCGCGGCAAGTGTGGACTCCAGGCCGGCAGCGCCGACGATGGCGGCCACCACGGTATCGCACAGGGAGCTGGCTGCCGCCACGGCAAGTGCCGCAGGGCCGCTGGCCACTTCGCAGCGGACGCCGGCTGCGGTCAGTTGGCGGGACAGCTCCTTTTCCAGTGCCGGATCGGCAATCACCGCCAGGTCCGGACGGTGAATGACACACAAGGCAACCAACGCCGCAACCTGTCGGTGCGCGGTCAGCACACTGGCGCGAAAACGCTGCGGATGGCGCGCGACGACATCCAGGGTATTGCCACCGATCGAACCGGTAGCGCCAAGAACGGCGATATTTTTCATGTCACAAGCCCAGCAGCAGCAGGCCGGCAGCAAATACCGGCAGCGCAGCAAATACGCTGTCCATGCGGTCCATCAAGCCGCCATGACCGGGAATCAGGCTGCCGGAATCTTTCACTTGGGCATGGCGTTTCATCAGGCTTTCGAGAAGATCGCCGACGATCGACGCGGCAACGGTAATGGCCGCCAGCAAGGCCAGTGCCAACAGCTTGCCACCTCGCACATCCAGCAACCAGCCGCTCAAGCTGGTGACCGCTACCCCTGCGACCAGCGCACCGTAGACGCCTGCCCAGGTCTTGCCGGGACTTATCTGCGGTGCCAGCTTGCGCTTTCCAAACGCGCGTCCGCTAAAGTAAGCGCCGATATCGGATGCCCAGACCACGACGAAGGCGAGCAGCATCCACCAATTTCCGTGCGGGCTGTGGCCGTGAATGCTGAGCAGGGCAATCCACGCCGGAAAGATCACCAAGGCGCCCGCCAGTAGTTTCAGTGCGAGGTTCTCGCAGGTGGGTGCGGCAGCAAAGGCAAAATGGCGAAGCCACAGACAGGCAACCAGCCACCAGGCGATACCTGCCGCCAGCAGCAGCGGTGTCCATGTTGCGTGAGCCCACCACAGCAGTACGAAAATAGCTGCTGCAGCCGTCAGCACGACGCCTCGCCACAGGGTGCTACGTACCCCACTTAGCTGGATCCACTCCCAAGCCGCGACCAGGAAGGCCAGCGCGCCGACCAGTCCCACCACCGGCGTCGAGGACAACAGGATGACCAGGATCACCAGGGGCGCGAGCACCAGGGCGGCAAGAGTGCGCTGTAGCAGCATCGTATTCCTCAGTGATTCGCGGTGACTTGCTCGCCGGTGCGGCCATAGCGGCGTTCGCGTCGAGCATAGTCTTCGATGGCTAGGCGCAGGCAGGCCTGATCGAAGTCAGGCCACAGGGTATCGGTAAAATAGAGCTCCGCATACGCGGCTTGCCATAACAGGAAGTTGCTGATGCGGTACTCGCCTCCGGTGCGGATGAACAGATCCAGCGGCGGGAGGTCCGCCAGGCTCATCCATTGGCCAAGCCGGCTCTCGTCGATCTCCTCGACGCGGAGTTCGCCCTTGGCAACCGCTTCGGTAGCGCACTGGCAGGCCCGCACGATATCCTGGCGGCCGCCATAGTTCACCGCGACGTTCATGTGCAGCCGGTCATTTCCCGCGGTGCGGGTCATCGCCTCGTGCATGCGTAGACGCAGTGGCTCGTCGAACGCTTGCAGGTCCCCGATAAACCGCAGGCGCACGCCATGACCGTGCAATTCCTCGACCTCCTTATCCAGCGCTCGCACGAACAGGTTCATCAAGGCACCGACTTCGTCCTGCGGCCGCTGCCAGTTTTCACTGGAAAAGGCGAACAAGGTCAGTACCTGAACGCCTTCGCGCAAGCACGACTCCACGGCTTCGCGCACCGCCTTACGCCCGGCATTGTGGCCAAAGCTGCGTGGCCGGTGCCTTGCTTTGGCCCATCGACCATTACCATCCATCACGATGGCAATGTGCCGAGGGACCCGGGCTGCCTCAGTCATACGGGCGTGACCCCATGAAGCGAAAACGGAAACGGGCCCGACGCCTTGTCGCGTGCAGGCGTCGGATAACGCATGAGTTTCCTGTGCGCTCCGACAGTAGCGAGCTGGGTACGCCAATACATGCTGTAGATAGCCGGTTGACGACCCTCAAAGGGCCATCAACTCCTCTTCTTTCGCCTTTACCACAGCATCGATGTCTTTCACTGCACGATCGGTGAGCTTCTGGATTTCGTCGTCGGCGCGGCGATCATCATCCTCGGTGATCAGTTTTTCCTTGAGCAGGTCCTTGACCTGCTGCAGCGCGTCGCGACGCACGTTGCGAACCGCAATCTTGGCGTTTTCGCCTTCGTGTGCCACGTGCCTGGCCAACTCCCTACGCCGCTCCTCGGTGAGCGGGGGCATGTTTAGACGAATGACTGTGCCCGCGGTGGTTGGCGTGACGCCGAGGTCCGAAGCCATCAGGGCCTTCTCGATCGGCGCCACCATCGGCTTTTCCCAGGGCGTGATCAGGATCGTCCGCGCGTCAGCCAGCGAGACCGAAGCGACCTGGGTCAGCGGCATGTCCGCACCGTAGTAAGGAACCTTGATGTTGTCGACCAGCGCAGTGCTGGCTCGCCCGGTGCGAATACGGGTGAGATCATGTTTGAGCGAATCGATACTCTTGCCCATGCGGGTCTGGGCATCGATCTTGATGTCGTTGAGCATGTGGCGTTTCCCGATGAATCTGACGAGGCAGCAAATTATAGCAGCGGGTCTGTGCCTCAGTCGGCACAGACCAGGGTGCCGATAGGTTCGCCACGCATGATGCGCATCAGGTTTCCCGGTACGGTCATGTCGTAGATGCGCATCGGCATGCGGTCATCGCGGCACAGGGCAATGGCGGCGGTGTCCATCACGGCGAGCTTGCGCTCGATCACTTCGTCGTAGGTCAGACGCTCATAGCGGATGGCATCGCTGTGCCTGGTGGGGTCGGCGTTGTAGATGCCATCCACCTTGGTGGCCTTCAACAACAGGTCGGCGCCCACTTCCACCGCTCGCAGCGCGGCGGCCGAGTCCGTGGTGAAGAACGGGTTGCCGATACCCGCTGCGAACAGCACGATACGCCCTTTTTCGATGTGCCGTATGGCGCGTCGACGAATGAAATCCTCGGCGACGTCATGGATCTGGATCGCGCTCATCACGCGGGCGAAGCCGCCGTGTTTTTCAATCGCGTCCTGCATGGCCAGCGCGTTCATGACCGTCGCCAGCATGCCCATGTGGTCGCCGGTAACCCTGTCCATTCCCGCGGCGGCCAGCCCCGCGCCGCGGAAGATGTTGCCACCCCCGATCACTACGCCGATCTGGACGCCCGCCCGCTGAACCTCGATGATTTCCTCGGCAAGCCGGTTGATCACCTTCGGGTCGATGCCGTAGTCGGCTTCGCCCATCAATGCCTCACCGGAGAGTTTGAGCACGATACGGTGGTACTTGGGCTGATCGCTCATGGATTCTCCGGATTGCGATATGGCAAACCCGCGCATTATAGCCGGATGTGAGCGTGAAGCGCTTGTCGGGAGGCGCCGCGACACAGGGTGTCATTGCGGCGTACGCTGATTTTCGCGGCGCGGGGGCAGTTCAGCTGCCGCGCGCGTGATTTGCACCTTGCACAAGTGAAGAAGGCCGCAATTTTCGCGGCCTTCTTCAATCGTGCTGCCGCAGGATTGGTGGTCAGGCCAGCCCGGCCTGCTTCATTACTTCAGCGGCGAAATCCTCTTCCACTTTTTCGATACCTTCGCCAACGGCAAGGCGTACTACCGATTCCACGTCCGCACCGGCCTTTTTCACGGCTTCGCCGACGGTGACATTGGTATCCAGCACGTAGGCTTGGCCAAGCAAGGTGACTTCGGAGATGATCTTGTTGATCTTGCCGGAGATGATTTTGTCAAGGATTTCAGCCGGCTTGGCCTTGTCCTTCTCGGACATCTGGCTCAGCGCGATCTCCTTTTCCTTGGCCACGAATTCGGCCGGAACATCGTCGGCCCGGATGTGGGCCGGATTCATCGCTGCCACGTGCATGGCAAGGCCTTTGGCCAGCTCTTCGGAGCCACCTTTCAGCGCGACCAGCACACCGATGCGGCCACCGTGGACGTAGCTGCCGATCACGCCGTCGCTTTCGATACGGGCGATGCGGCGAACGTCGATTTTTTCGCCGATGGTGGCGATCAAGGCCTTGGCCGCATCCTCGACCGAGGAGCCAGCGGGATAGGGGGCCGCCTTGAGTGCGTCGATGTCGGCGGCGCCGGAGTTCAGCGCCACATCCGCTACAGTGTCACTGAATTTCAGGAAGCTGGCGTCCTTGGCGACGAAATCCGTCTCGCAGTTGACCTCGACCAGTACCGCTTTGCCCGCGGCCTGAGCCGCGACGATACGACCTTCGGCAGCGACCCGGCTGGCCTTTTTGTCGGCCTTGGCCAGCCCGGATTTACGCAGCCATTCCATGGCGACCTCGATGTCGCCGTTGTTTTCGACCAGCGCTTTCTTGCATTCCATCATGCCGGCGCCGGAACGCTCACGCAGTTCCTTGACCAGTTGGGCGGAAATATTGCTCATCGTCAGTCCTCTAATACTTTGGGGGTGCCATGGTCCTTGAACGCCATGGCGCCGAATGTCACGTGGAGCAGTTCGACGGTGTCCCGCCGCCGTTGCGCTTACTTGGCCGCGGGGGCGCTGTCGGTGCGGGCGCCGCGACCGCTATCGCGGCGAGGGGTGCCCTTCTTGGGCGCAGCGTCACGCCGCGGGCGATCGACCTTGGCAACCGGATTGCCTTCCTCGTCCAGTTCGACGAACTCATTGCCGTCGCCCTGGGCAGCAGCCGGCGCGGCGGCCTTGCCTTCGAGGATCGAATCAGCGGCGGCCCGGGCGTACAGCTGGATCGCGCGAATCGCGTCATCGTTGCCCGGAATCGCATAGTCAACCAGGTCCGGGTTGTAGTTGGTATCGACCACCGCGATTACCGGAATGCCGAGCTTCTTGGCTTCCTGCACCGCAATGTCTTCGTGGCCGATGTCGATCACGAACAAAGCGTCAGGCAGACGATTCATGTCCTTGATACCGCCCAGCGAAGCTTCCAGCTTGTCCCGTTCGCGACGACGCGCCAGCACTTCGTGCTTGACCAGCTTCTCGAAGCTGCCATCGGTCTCCGCTGCTTCCAGCTCTTTCAGGCGTGCAACGGATTGCTTCACCGTACGGAAGTTGGTCAGCATGCCGCCGAGCCAGCGCGAGGTTACGTAGGGCATGCCGGCACGTGCCGCTTCCTCGGCCAGCGGCTCGCGTGCCGAGCGCTTGGTGCCTACGAAAAGAATGGTGCCGCGCTTCTGTGCCATGCCCGACAGGAAGTTCATCGCGTCGGTGAACAGCGGCAGGGTCTTCTCGAGATTGATGATGTGGATCTTGCCGCGGGCGCCGAAGATATACGGTGCCATCTTGGGATTCCAGTAACGGGTCTGGTGACCGAAATGGACGCCGGCTTCGAGCATCTGGCGCATGGTGACTTGGGCCATGGGTGTAACTCCTTGCATAGGGTCTCGATGGGAGACCTGGGGGGGGTTGGGACCTCCACGTATCCCCGGCTTCGACCGCGTCGTTCCGAATTGGCGGAAACGAACGCAGCACCCCGAAGACGGTGCCGATACGTGTGTGGCGTTGGTTGGGTGTTGTACCGCAGGGCGGTTACAATCCCGGTTCGCTTTGCGTTCGGAAGTGGCTGCTTCAGCCGCTTCGTCAGTTCAGCAAAACTCCGAAATTGTAGCCGGTACGCCGGCCACGCGGCAAGTCACTCGCGGAAGGGTTGTCCAGCGGGGGGTGCCGGTACCCGATAGGCGAGATCCATGGCCATAACCCTGAAATCCCCTGAAGACCTCGAAGGCATGCGCGTCGCGGGCAAGCTGGCTGCCGAGGTGCTGGCTTTGCTCAAGGAGCACGTGAAACCTGGCGTCACTACGGAGCAACTGGATCGCATCGCCTACGAGCACATCGTCAACGTGCAGCGAGCGATTCCGGCTAATGTTGGCTATCACGGCTTTCCGAAGACTTTGTGCACCTCGGTCAACCACGTGATTTGTCACGGAATTCCCAACGAAGGCAAGGTGCTCAAGGACGGTGACATCGTCAATATCGATGTCACCGTGATCAAGGACGGCTGGCATGGCGATACCAGTCGCATGTATGCGGTGGGTACGCCGTCGGTGCTGGCAAAACGCTTGGTCGACACGACATTCGAGGCAATGATGCGCGGGATCGAGGCCGTTCGTCCCGGGGCGACCTTGGGGGACGTGGGTCATGCGATCCAGCAGCATGCCGAGACGGCGGGCTTCAGTGTGGTCCGGGAGTACTGCGGCCACGGTATCGGCAAGGTCTATCATGACGAGCCGCAGGTGTTGCATTACGGCAAGGCCGGTGCCGGTCTTGCGTTGAAAAAAGGCATGACCTTCACGATTGAGCCGATGATCAATGCGGGCAAGCCGCAGACACGACAATTGCCGGACGGCTGGACGGTAGTCACCAAGGACCACTCACTTTCGGCACAATGGGAGCACACCATCGCGGTGACGGATGACGGCTTCGAGATACTGACGGCGTGGCCGGATGCCTGATCGCCGGTTGGTTTGCCAGCCCCCGCAAAGTTGATTTTTTGGTCCGCAACGGGAGGCGCGGGTCGCGATGAGGGTTTGCTTCCAGGTGAGCAGGAGAGTTTGCCACCGATGGCGATCCTATATTAGAGAACGGTCGCGGACTTTCGCTGGCCGCCCACGGAGTTCCGTTAAGCATGTCGCCCGGATCGACCCCTGTTCTCCCGCCGTTGCCGCGCTTGCCGGTTGCGGTGCCACGTTCGGGTGTATCGGTCGATGCGCGTCGGGCGTTGCGGCAATTGCTCGGCGATGTCGATCGTGCTTTGGCTACTGCATTTCGGGATGGCGCTGACGCGGGTGTGCTGGCACAGCGGCGCGGAGCGGCGGTGGATAAGGTCGTTGCCCACGTATGGATGGCTTGTCTCGGCGAAGTCACCGGGACGGCCCTGTTCGCCGTCGGTGGGTTTGGTCGAGGCCTGCTGTTCCCCTGTTCGGATGTGGATCTTCTGGTGCTGGTGGAGGCACCGGAACCCTCACGTCTGCGCGCGCTGGAACAGTGTTTTTCCACGCTGTGGGACGTGGGTCTGAAGGTGGGTCATGCCGTGCGTGATCCAGGGCAGTGCCGTGCGCTGGCGGCGCAGGATGTCAGTGTGTTCACCAGTTTGCTGGATGCGAGACATCTGGCTGGCGACCGTTCGTTCAGCGCACGTCTGCAAGCAATCGTCCATGACCCTGCATTGTGGCCGCCGTCGCATTATCTGGCGGCGCGGCTTGCGGAGCGCGATGCCCGCCACGCACGCTTCGATGACACCGCCTACAACCTCGAACCCAATATCAAAGATGGGCCGGGTGGGTTGCGTACTCTCGACTCCTTGCGCTGGATGGGTTTGCGGCTGGCGCAGGCGAAGGATTTCTCCGACCTGGTGGCGGAGGGCTTGCTCGATCCTGCCGAGCAGCTTGCCTTGGAGCAGGCCGAGACCACGTTGCGGCGTTATCGCTACGCGCTGCATCTGGAGGCCGGTCGTGCCGAGGAGCGCCTGCTATTCGACTATCAGCGAGGCTTGGCGGCGCGGTTGGGGTTCCGGGACGAACACGAGAAAAATCTCGGCGTCGAGCAATTCATGCAGGGCTACTACCGCGCCGCCAGTCAGATCGAGCGGCTCGGTGTGCAGGTGGCCGATCGCTTTGAGGAAATGCTGGAGGTGCCCGCCGAGGCCACGCCGGTAGGTGAGGATTTTGTGCGTTATGGCAGGCGCCTGGCCGCGCGTGACGCCCAGCTGTTCATGCGCCGTCCGGCGGCACTGGTGGAGATTTTCATGGCGCGGCTGGACCAGACTGGCGTCGTCGGCTTCAGTGCCGACACCATGCGACGCATCCATCAGGCGACCGACGCGCATGCCAGTGCACTGGCCGATGATGATGATGTGCTGGCCGCATTCCTGCAGTTGCTGCGGCGCGGCGCGCCAGCGGTGGAGGCGTTATGGCGGATGAACCGCCACGGTCTGCTGGCGGCGATCCTCCCGGCGTTCGGCAAGGTTTTCGGGCGCATGCAGTACGATCTTTTCCACGTCTATACCGTAGACGAACACACCTTGCGCGTCCTGCGCCAGGTGGCACGGTTCGCCGAAACGTCTGCGCAATCGGAGTTCAAGCTGGCTTGCGAGATATGGGCTGCGCTGCCGAAGCCGGAAATCCTCTTGCTGGCGGCGCTGTTTCATGACATCGCCAAGGGCCGCGGCGGCGATCATTCGATACTTGGTGAAGAGGATGCCCGCGCGTTTTGCGCGCGTCTGGGTCTGCCTCGCAACGACATAGAGCGGGTGGCCTGGTTGGTTCGCTGGCATTTGCTGATGAGCACCACGGCCCAGCGACAGGATATTACCGACCCCGAGGTCGTACATCAGTTTGCCGAGCGGGTTGGACAGCGCGAGCGTCTCAGCCAACTCTACTTGCTGACGATCGCCGATATCATCGGTACCAGCCCCCGCTTGTGGAACAGTTGGAAGGATCGTTTGCTGGCTGATCTCTACACGTCGACCCGATATGCGCTACGCAGTGACGTGGAGCTGCCGCGCGATGCCGCTGTACGGGTATCGGAGTGTTCCGAGTATGCGCTTGCCTTGTTGATGAACGAGGGCTTTTCCGAGGAGAGTGTGACCGCTGTCTGGGCAGACTTTCCCCAGCAGAGCTTCTTGCGTCATCGTCCGGAGCAGGTCGCTTGGCAGACCGGCGAGATTTTGCGCGCCGGTGGAACGTCGCCTCTCGTTGCGGTGCAGCCGCTTTCGGTGCGAGGCAGTACCGAGTTGTTCATCTACACGCCGGATCGCGACGGATTGTTTGCCATGGTGACCGCGGTACTCGATCGGTTGCATTTTTCGGTGATGGAATCGCGGGTGCTCAGTTCGCCGAGCAATCTGGCGCTGGATACGTTCCTGTTGCTGGAGGCCGACAGCCAGCGGCCTGCCACCGCGCAGCGGGCCGCAGAGTTGCAGCAGCGTATGCAACGTGCGCTGTCTCAATCTGCAGGCGTGCAGCCAAGCAAGCGCGGCTTGTCGCGACACCAGAAACATTTTCAGATGACGCCGAAGATAAGCTTTCATGCAGCGGGGGGGCGGACACAGCTGGCTCTGGTCGGTGCCGATCGTCCCGGACTGCTGGCAGCGGTGGCGCAGGTCATGCTGCAAGTCGAGGTGCGGGTGCATGATGCGCGTATTGCCACTTTCGGCGAGCGCGTCGAGGACTTCTTCCAATTGACCGACAAAAACAATGAGCCTCTAGACAGCGCGCACCAGGAACGTTTACTGCGTGCGCTATTGGCGCGTATCGGCCCTGGTGCCGATTGACGCACTCGTTGTCGGCGTATTTTCAACCCTGCTCGTGATGAACGCGATGACGCGTTATCATCGGCAACCGCTGCGCATGGCAGCGTCCGGGCCATAGCCAACATGACTTACCTGCTGATCAAGTCGCTCCACCTGTTGTTCGTGATGGCGTGGATAGCGGCGGTTTTCTACCTGCCGAGGATTCTGGTGAATCTGAGCGAGAGTGCCGGTAAACCCGAGGTGCAGGAACGGCTGTTGTTGATGGGGCGACGGCTGTACCGTTTTGGCCACAACATGTTCGGCATCGCCTTCGTGTTTGGCGTGGCGTTATGGCAAGGCTGGCGCCTGTTTCCCGCGGCGTTGCCGAATATTGTCGGCTCGATGCACTGGCTCGATGCGAAGTTGGCCGTGGTGGCCATCCTGCTGGCGTATTTCATCGGGTGTGGGCGCTTGCTCAAGCGGGTTCCCGCCGGCATTCCCCTGCCATCTTCGCGGGCATTGCGCTGGTTCAATGAGCTGCCGGTACTGCTGGTTCTGGGGGTGATTTACCTGGCGCTGGCCAAGCCATTCTGAGTGACCTTTCCGCGGCGCTGCGAAAGCGCAGGAATGGCTTCTTTCAGCAACGCTATTGTCATCCCAGGTCTTGCTCGATCCGGATGGGGCGGGTTGCGTGCAGCTCGCCACATTTTCCGCTTCGCGAAACGAATACGGCTCCGATACCTCGCGCGGCCAGCCGTTTGAGGGAAAGACCGAATTTTGCTAGCATATGGGGAATCCTACACACAAGAATCTGGACCGGCATGTCCCCACATGCTCGTGGCCAGCGAGAAGCAGCGTCCCGGATATCTGGCGCTGTTCTCGCGAGCATTGCCCGCGAAAGCATTTGACTGCATGGTCCAGTCAGAGGGCTGATGGCAAAAATCCAAGTTGAACACCTGACCAAGATCTTTGGCCCGCGCCCGCAACAGGGCTTGCGCATGTTGGACAAGGGGGCCAGTAACCACGAAATCCGCGAAACCGGCAACGCGGTAGGCATCGCCGATGTCTCCTTCGAAGTGGAAGAGGGCGAGCTGCTGGTCGTCATGGGTTTGAGTGGCAGTGGCAAGTCGACACTGATTCGTTGCCTCAATTGCCTCAATGCGTCGACGCGTGGACATATCCGCATCGATGGCGAAGACATCACCCGCTATGACCGCGAGCAGCTGCTTGCGCTGCGCCGCCGCAAGGTCAGCATGGTCTTTCAGCATTTTGCGCTGTTTCCCTATCGCACAGTGACCGAGAACGCAGCTTACGGCCTGGAAATTCAGGGGGTCGAGCCCGCCGAGCGTCGTGCGCGGGCCGTCGAGGCGCTGGAGCTGGTCGGTCTCAAGGGGTGGGAGGACTCCTTCCCCGGGCAGCTCAGCGGTGGCATGCAGCAGCGCGTAGGCTTGGCCCGCGCTTTGGCAGTGAAGTCAGACATCCTGTTGATGGACGAGGCTTTCAGTGCGCTTGATCCGCTGATCCGGCGCGACATGCAGCACGAGCTGGTGTCGCTGCAGCGACGGATGAAGAAGACCATCGTCTTCATTACCCACGATCTGGACGAGGCCCTGCAGCTGGGCGATCGCATCGTGCTGATGAAGGACGGTCGCGTGGTGCAGTTTGGTACACCTGAGGAGATTCTCAACAACCCGGCAAACGCCTATGTGGAACGGTTTGTCGAGAACGTGGACATGTCGCGTGTGCTGACGGCGCGTTCGGTGCTCCATCGCGCCCGGGTGGTGGCGTTCCCACAGGACGGGCCACGCACCGTGTTGCACAAGATGAACGAGGAAAACTACTCCAGCCTGCTGGTCGTGGAACGGGACTACACCCTGCGCGGCACGATATCCCTCGAGGCGGCCGTTGACGCTGCGCGCCACGGCAAGAAGACGATCGACGATTTGATCGAGGAGACCCCATCCATCGGCCCTGATGATCCGTTGATAAGTGTCATCAACACCCTTGCGGGGTGGCGCTATACCTTGCCGGTGACTGATCCGGAGGGCAAGTTGCTGGGGATCGTTACCCGCACCGGGGTGATCTCTGCCCTGGCTGAAAGCCATCCTGGCGACAGCTTGGCAGAGCTCGACGAGTCCGCCGTCGATTCCATCCCGGCCGAAGGGGGCGAGCAGGTATGAACGTAGTGATCCCGAAGTTTCCGCTGGCGCATCTCATTGATGTTGCCTTGAACTGGTTGACCACGCATTTCGCCTTCCTTACCAAGGCGCTGAGCCATGGCGTGTCGCTGGTGATTGTCGGTATTACCGATGCCTTGCTGTGGTTGCCGCCATGGCTGTTGATCGTGGCAGTTTCGCTGGCCGGTTGGCGTGTTGCGGGTCGTCGCATCGGCATTTTTTGTGCGCTGGGGCTGCTGTTCATTTGGGATCTGCGGTTGTGGGAGGCCACCGTGGAAACCTTCACGCTGGTACTCATTTCTACCCTGCTCGCGGTGATAATCGGGCTGCCGTTGGGTATCGCTGCGGCGCTCAACGGCCGTATCTCCAAAGTCGTGATGCCGGTCCTCGATTTCATGCAGACCATGCCGGCCTTTGTCTATCTGATTCCGGCGATTCCGTTTTTCGGTTTGGGCGCGGTGTCGGCCAGCGTGGCGACAGTGATTTTCGCTACGCCGCCGACCATTCGCCTGACCGCGCTGGGGATTGGTCAGGTACCTGCCGACCTCACCGAGGCGGCGGATGCCTTCGGTTCGACGCGTCGGCAGAAGTTGCTGAAGGTCCAATTGCCGATGGCCATGCCGACCATCATGGCAGGCATCAACCAGACCATCATGCTGTCGCTGTCGATGGTGGTTATCGCCGCGATGATCGGCGCGGGCGGCCTCGGTGGCAATGTCTGGCAGGCCATCCAGCGACTGGAGCCGGGCAAGGGGTTCGAGGCCGGCATCGCGATTGTGATTCTGGCGATGATTCTCGACCGCATCACCCAGCACTTAGGGCGGAACTCGCCTGCAACTCACGCGAAGTGATTCGCGCAGCCAATAAAGAGGGACATTTTCATGAAAAACGCGAAATTTCGAGCGGGTACCATGCTCGCCAGTCTGGCAGCAGCGGTAGCGGTGGCTGGCTGCTCTCCCTCCGACTCCGGCAATAATCCACCGGCTGGCGCCACAGTGGCATCGTCCGCCAGCACGGCGGCGGTGTCGGGGAGCGGCTCACGCGATATCAAGCTGGTCTATGTCGAGTGGTCAAGCTGCACGGCCGCGACCAACGTGGCCAAGGCAGTACTGGAGCAGCAGGGTTATAAGGTGAGCACCATTTCGGTGAGCGGCGCGGCGATGTATTCAGCGCTGGCCCACAACGATGCCGATGCCACGGTCTGTGCCTGGCTACCCAGCACGCAAGCCAACTATTACGCCAAGACCAAGAGCGACTTGACCAATCTTGGGCCCAACATGACCGGTACGAAAATCGGCTTGGTGGTGCCCGACTATGTGACGATCAGCTCCATTGATCAGCTCGCGGCCAATGCGGGTAAGTTCCAGGATCGCATCGTCGGGATCGATCCCGGCGCGGGTGAAATGGACATCACCCACAAGGCGATAGAGGCCTACAAGTTGCCGCTGAAGTTGATCGATGGCAGCGGTGCAACCATGGCAGCGGCCCTGAAGGACGCCATCGACAACCAGCAGTGGATTGTCGTGACGGGCTGGACCCCGCACTGGATGTGGGCGCGCTGGAAGTTGAAGTACCTGAGCGATCCGAAGGGTGTCTTCGGTGGTGCCGAAAATATCGACACGCTGGTGCGCAAGGGTCTGAAAAAGGATATGCCCAAGGCTTACGGAATTCTCGATGCCTTCCATTGGACGCCTGCTGACATGCAACAGGTGATGGCGGCCAACCAGGAGCCCGGTGCCGATGCGGCGGCCAATGCCAGCAAGTGGGTGAAGTCACACGCGGATCTGGTATCGAGCTGGACCAGCGCCAAACCCTGATCATTCTGGGTCGCCCGGCAGTTTGCCGCGCGGCCCAGGCCGGGTGTTCCCGGAGGTGCCGTCACCAGGCGTGACGGACACGGGACTCCTAGGGTCCTGCCGTCGGGCCGCTCTTTTGCACTCAAATTCAAGCCAAGGGAACTACTGATGACACTCAAGCCAATCGCGCTGGCCGCGACGGGAATACTGGGCGTGTGCCTGATCCATCCCGCCTTCGCGGCGCATGATCCGCAGGCTGCGGCCTCGGGCGCGACAATATCTGTCGCGCAGAAGATGGCGGCCATGCAGGCGCGCATCGACGAGATGCAAAAGCAGCTCGATGCGATGCGCCAGGCGCAGCCGGTCACGTCGGTCGCCGCCACCGCCGTTCATCCTGCGAAGGCAAAAAGCGCCGCCGTGGTGAAGAAAAGTGCATTGGCGCAGAGCAAGCCGGCGCCGAAGAAGGACGGCATCAAGCTCGGCGGTGCGGTGCGTTTCCAGTACAGCAACGAAAGCTACAACAAGGGCAATCAGCATCGCGGTGGCGACGGTGATTTCGATATCTTCCGGCTCGACCTGAACGGCTCCATCGGTGGTGTCGAATTGTCGGCGCAGTACCGCTGGTTCCAGTACATGAGTGCGATCCATCATGCCTGGGTCGGTTACAAATTCTCCGCTACCAGTGAAGGGCGGCTGGGCATCACCAAGCTGCCATTCGGCGTTCAGCCGTTCGATTCGCACAATTATTTCTTCAGCTCCAATTACTATCTTGGCCTCGAAGACAGCTACAAAATGGGTGTCAAGTACATCTACAAGAATGATCCGTGGAATGTACAGCTGGCATTCTTCAAGAACGATTCGATGGGTGGGGTGGATGGCTATGTCGGCAACCGGTCCGACAGCTATACCTACAATGTTGTCGGCATTCGTTCGCCGGGTGAGGGCATTTACGCCAACCCGCTCAAACCGATAGGGACCGTGAACACGGCGGCAGCAAGAGTCGCCTATACGTTCAAGCCCGGTGCCGACACCAGCGTCGAAGTGGGTGCCTCCGGCTTGCACGGCGGACTGGACAACAGCACCCGCAGCGTCGGCCATTACGACGCTTACGCGCTTCACATGAATGCCTATCACGGACCGTGGAATCTGCAGCTGCAGGCCGCACGCTACAACTATGCCGTAGACAATGGTGCCACCCGCCTGGCCGTGGGCGCCTACCATTTCTACGACAGCATCGCTGCCCGTGCCGACAGCTACACTGGCAATATCTCCTACAAGTGGCCAGTCTCCTGGGGGCCGATCACCGCGCTGACCTTCTACAACGACTATTCGCTCATCAACCACAAGTCCGGGGGCCTGCCACACACCTGGATGAACGTCAGTGGTGTTTCGGTGGCGGCCGGTGGCTTGTTCACTTATTTCGATTTCGTCACCGCGCGCAACCAACCCTTCATTGGCGGCAGCATGGCCGGCAACGGCAAGGTTGAGCATCGCTTCAATATCAACTTCGGCTACTATTTCTAGCCATGGAACGCTGCCCGCTCGGGTGCTGGATGTCACCTGGCCGGGAGCGACCTGCTGCGGCCTGGATGGGTTGTGGCGTTGACAGTATTTGGTGCGCGAGCTAGCTTTTCGCCGTGGTTCCCGCCGTTGAGGCCGGGTAGCCGACAGGTGACTGCCGGTTTGAATGTATGACAGGGAACAAGCAGATTCCCACGCTTACGGTCGACGCAAAGCCGAATTTCCAGAGGGCGCGTTGCGCCCTTTTTCGTGGTCGTTCGTACCGATCATCAGCGAAGCCGTACCGCCCCAGGGGCGTCGCTGATCGAGGTTGCTGGCCTCACCCCATTGCATGTGGATATCCAGGTACTTGAAAAATGATTGAGATCACGCTTCCCGACGGCAGTAAACGGCCATTCGATCACTCCGTCACGGTACAGGAGGTGGCTGCCTCGATCGGTGCCGGCCTCGCCAAGGCGACCCTGGCCGGCAAGGTCGATGGCAAGCTGGTGGATGCCAGTTTCCCGATCGACCATGACGTCCACCTGCAAATCGTCACCGACAGGAGCCCCGAGGCACTGGAGATCCTGCGTCACTCCACGGCGCATCTGCTCGCGCAGGCGGTGCAGAGGCTGTTTCCGGGGGCGCAGGTAACGATTGGCCCGGTGATCGACAATGGCTTTTACTACGATTTCGCCTACCAACGGCCGTTCACCCCCGAGGACTTGCAGAAAATCGAGGCGGAAATGGCGAAGATCGTCGCCGAGCAGCTACCGGTTACGCGCTGTGTTAAGTCGCGTGACGAGGCCGTGGCGTTTTTTCGTGGCCTTGGCGAACACTACAAGGCGGAAATCATCGAGTCGATTCCGGCCGATGAGGACTTGTCGCTCTACACTCAGGGCGAATTCACCGACCTGTGCCGGGGGCCCCACGTGCCCAATACCGGCAAGCTTCGCGCGTTCAAGCTGATGAAAGTAGCGGGTGCCTATTGGCGTGGTGATTCGAACAACGCCATGCTTACGCGCATTTACGGCACGGCCTGGCTCAACGACAAGGATCTCAAGGCCTATCTGTATCAGCTCGAGGAGGCAGAGAAACGCGACCATCGCAAGATCGGCAAGCAGCTCGACCTGTTCCATCAACAGGAGGAAAGCCCGGGCATGGTGTTCTGGCACCCTAACGGATGGGCGATCTGGCAGCAGGTCGAGCAATACATGCGGGGTGTGTACAGAAGTAGCGGCTATCAGGAAATCCGCTGCCCCATGGTGCTGGATGTCTCGTTGTGGAAGAGGTCGGGCCATTGGGACAACTATGCCGAGAACATGTTCTTCACCGAGTCGGAAAAGCATACCTTCGCGCTGAAGCCGATGAATTGTCCTGGGCATGTTCAGGTGTTTAACACTGGCCTGCACAGCTATCGCGAGTTGCCGATACGTTACGGCGAGTTCGGCGGCTGTCACCGCAACGAACCGTCAGGGGCGTTGCACGGCATCATGCGTGTGCGGGCGTTCACCCAGGACGACGGTCACATTTTCTGTACGCCCGAGCAGGTGGAGGCGGAGGTGACCGCATTCCATCGACAGGCGATGAAGGTGTACGCGGATTTCGGCTTCACCGACCTGGCGATCAAGCTGGCGTTGCGCCCCGACAAGCGCATCGGCTCCGACGAGTTCTGGGACCGTACCGAGGAAATGCTGCGCCGTGCGCTGCGCGCCGCCGGGGTGACGTGGGAGGAGCTGCCCGGTGAAGGCGCGTTCTATGCTCCCAAGATCGAGTACCACCTGAAGGATTCGATTGGCCGCGCCTGGCAGGTCGGCACCATGCAGGTAGACTTCATGATGCCCGAGCGCCTCGATGCCGAATATGTGGATGAGCATTCGCACAAACAGCATCCGGTGATGTTGCACCGGGCGATTGTCGGTTCGATGGAGCGTTTTATTGGTATCCTGATCGAACATCACGCCGGGCTGTTGCCGACGTGGCTGGCGCCGGTGCAGGCGGTGGTGGTCAATATCACCGATGCACAGGGAGATTACGGCCGTCAGGTAACGCAAACCCTTGTCGAGAAAGGTTTCCGGGTACAGTCCGATTTGCGCAATGAAAAGGTCGGCTATAAAATCCGCGAACATACGATGCAGAAAGTGCCTTATCTTCTGGTGGTCGGTGACCGCGAAAAAGAGACTGGCGAAGTTTCAGTACGTACCCGTTCCGGTGAGGATCTGGGAAGCATGTCGCTGACCGGGTTCATCGAACGTCTGCAGGCCGAAACGCAGCGCTGAACGCGCTGTACGGTCTAATCAATACTTTTTCTGGAGGATCGTGGTATCGCAACCACCGACAACAAGGGTAATCGGCGCAATCAGGAAATCCGCGTTCCGCGCGTTCGCGTGATCGGCGCCGAATCGGAGCAGCTGGGCATTCTGAGCCGCGACGAGGCGCTGGCGCTGGCGCAGGAAGTCGGGATGGATCTCGTCGAGATCCAGCCCAATGGCGATCCGCCGGTCTGCCGCATCATGGACTATGGCAAGTACAAGTTCGAAGCGCAGAAAAAGGCCCAGGCCGCCAAGAAGAAGCAGAAGCAGGTCGAGATCAAGGAAGTGAAGTTCCGTCCGGTCACGGACGTGGGCGACTACCAGATCAAGCTGCGCAACATGCTCCGGTTTCTCGAAGAGGGTGACAAGGTCAAGGTGACCATCCGCTTCCGTGGACGCGAGATGTCACATCAGGATCTGGGCCAGAACCTGGCCAGGAAGATCCAGGAAGATGTCGGCGACACCGGCCAGGTCGAGTCCTTTCCGCGCCTGGAAGGCCGACAGATGATCATGATGATCGGACCCAAGAAAAAATAAGCAATTCGGCACTCTGGTGTCCCGGGTTGCACCGCCTGTAGGAGCGGACCCAGTGGGCGCTGCTCTCCGGAATCAGGATCAAGAGCAGCGCGCACTGGGTGCGCTCCTACTGGTATCGGGGTAGAGAACCCCGTATAATCGCCGGTTCGACCCGCAGGAAGGGTCGTGAACCGATCATGGCAGGACGGAAAGTGTGGCTTCGCGAGGTCGCCGCCAGATCAGTCAGAAACCGGGTGGCCTCATGCAAGGTCGCCCTACACACGGAACATCCCATGCCCAAGATCAAGACCAACCGGGCGGCAGCGAAGCGTTTTCGCAAGACCGCGTCGGGGAAAATCAAGTGCGGTCACGCCTTTCGGTCACATATCCTGACCAAAAAGTCGACCAAATTGAAGCGCGGCCTACGAGCCAAGAACCACCTCAAGGCATGTGATGCCCCAGGTGTAGCGCGCATGTTGCCGTACTGAAGACGAGGAGATAAACCATGGCTCGTGTAAAGCGTGGCGTTACCGCCCGTCGTCGCCACAAGAAAATTATCGGCCGCGCAAAGGGCTATTACAACGCCCGTCGCAAAGTCTTCCGCGTTGCCAATCAGGCCGTCATCAAAGCAGGTCAATATGCTTATATCGGCCGTAAGCAGCGCAAACGTCAGTTTCGTGCGCTCTGGATCGTTCGCATCAACGCTGCGGCGCGGATGTTCGGGCTGTCCTATAGCCGTCTGATCAATGGTCTGAGCAAGGCCGGTATTGCGGTGGATCGCAAGGTCCTCGCCGACATTGCCGTGCACGACATCAAGGCGTTTGAAGTGATCGCCGAGAAAGCGAAGGCCAGTCTGGCCGCTTGATCGTCGGGCGCCACCGCGCCAGCGCGATATGATGTAAAGCAAGCGGGGAGAAGGCCGACGCCTTCTCCCCGTTTTTCGTTGGCCCGCTTTGTTGAGAAGACGTTTTTGCATCAGCCTTCTTGCTCCGTTAGCCGGTGATGCCGGGACAGGATCGAGATGAGGGGGGGCAGGACTCCTGACATCTCCTCTCGATCGTCAACGCCGCTGAACGTGTGGGCGCAACGTACGACCCCTTACCGAGCTCTCCCCACATGGGGAGGGAGAAAGTAGCGAGAACCGCACAATGGACGATCTTGAAAGCCGGGCCCTGCAGGCGCTGGCCGATATCGAAAGCACTGAAACGCTCGACGGGCTCGACGCGCTGCGCGTGGGTTTGCTGGGCAAGAGTGGCATCGTCACCGGCGCGCTGAAAGCGCTGGGAGGCTTGCCGTCGGATCAGCGCAAGGTACGCGGCGCCGAGGTCAATCGCGTCAAGGAGCGGCTTGCCGAAGCGCTGGCGATACGCAAACGAGCGCTTGAGCAAGCGGATCTTGAGCGTCGACTGGCTTCCGAAACGATAGACATCAGCCTGCCTGGACGTGATGGTGAACGTGGTGGTATCCACCCCATCAGCCATGCGTTGGAACGGATTTCCTCGATCTTCGCGCGGCTGGGGTACCAGCGTGTGGATGGGCCGGAAATCGAGGACGACTGGCACAACTTCGAGGCGCTCAATTTTCCGCCGCACCACCCCGCGCGCGCGATGCACGATACTTTCTATTTCGCCGATGGTCGCCTGTTGCGCACCCATACCTCGCCCGTGCAGATCCGCTCGATGCAGGGGCGCCAGCCGCCGATTCGGATCATTGCCCCAGGCAAGGTCTACCGAAGCGATTCGGACCAGACCCATTCGCCGATGTTTCACCAGATCGAGGGGCTGCTGGTGGATGAGACCTCCAGCTTCGCCGACCTCAAGGGCACCTTGGCGGAATTCATACGCGCGTTTTTCGAACGCGATTTCGAGATGCGCTTCCGCCCCAGCTACTTTCCCTTCACCGAGCCTTCGGCCGAGGTCGACATTCGCTGGGATGCGGAAGACGGATCCAGTCGCTGGCTCGAAGTATTGGGTTGCGGCATGGTGCATCCGAAAGTTCTCAGCAACTGCGGTATCGATCCGGAACGCTACACCGGTTTCGCGTTCGGTCTGGGTGTGGAGCGTTTCGCGATGCTGCGCTACGGCGTCTCCGACTTGCGTGCATTTTTCGAGAACGATCTGCGTTTCTTGAAGCAATTTGCCTGAATGGGAATGGGCCGTCGAATCAGAGAGGGCGTCAACGGCGCATTGCGTCGGTCTTAAGTTCTCCCGGAAGGCTGAATCCCGAATTTCGAATCCTGGACTCCGAGCATGAAATTCTCCGAAAACTGGCTGCGTGAACTGGTTGACATCAAGGCCGACCGCGCAACCCTCTGCCATGCGCTGACCATGGCCGGGCTGGAAGTGGAAGAGGTCACCGGGCTGGGCGACAGCCTGGACGGTGTGGTGGTCGCCGAGATCATCGATGCTGAAAAGCATCCCCAGGCCGACCGTCTCCAGGTCTGCCATGTGGAAGCGGGACTGGCCGCCCCGTTGCAAATCGTCTGCGGTGCGCCTAACGCGCGGGCCGGCATCAAGGTGCCGCTCGCCCTGGTGGGCGCGACGCTTCCGGGCGGTGTCGCCATCAAGGCGGCAAAGCTGCGTGGCGTGGAATCCTTCGGGATGCTGTGTTCGGCGCGCGAATTGGGCGTGGATGCCGATGCTTCCGGGTTGCTCGAGCTGCCGGTCGATGCGCCGGTCGGCCGGCCACTGGCCGGATACTTGGGCTTGCCCGATGCAAGCATCGAGTTGAAGTTGACGCCGAACCGTCCCGACTGTCTGGGCATGGTGGGGCTGGCGCACGATGTCGCCGCCTTGTTTGGTAGTACCGTGAACGTCCCAGGGGAGGCCATTGCGAAAGTCATGGCCACCGCGCATCGCGGGATTCGCCTCGAGGCCGGGCATGATGCGCCGCGATACCTCGGTCGTGTGGTCGAGGGCATCGACGCCTCCGCACCCACACCGTTGTGGCTGGCGGAAAGGTTGCGTCGCGCCGGGCTGCGCCCGATCAGTGCGGTGGTGGACATCACCAACTATGTGATGCTCGAGCTGGGCCAGCCGCTGCATGCCTTTGACAACGATAGCTTGCAAGGCGACATCGTGGTGCGGTACGCCAGCGCGGGCGAAAAGCTCAAGCTGATCGACGGCTCGCAGGTTGAGCTCGACCCCGGTTTCGTGCTGGTTGCCGATGACCACAAGGCGCTTGCGGTGGCGGGGGTGATGGGTGGCTTCGACTCACGCGTCACCGACGCTACCGTCAACATTTTTCTGGAGTCAGCCCATTTTGCGCCGGCCGCGATCATGGGTCGCGCGCGCAAGCTAGGCATGCATACCGATGCCTCGCACCGTTTCGAGCGCGGCGTCGATCCCGAGTTGCCGCGTCGTGCATTGGAGCGGGCCACCACCTTGTTGCTGTCGATCGCCGGTGGTCGGCCCGGGCCCGTGCTGCTGGCGGAAAACCCGTCCGACCTGCCGCAACCGGCAGCCGTGCGACTGCGTCGTGCACGCCTCACGCGGTTACTTGGCGTGGCGGTGGCCGATGCCGAGGTGGCGCGTATTTTCATCGCCCTGGGTATGCGGGTCGAGCCACGGCCGGAAGGTTGGCTGATTACCGCGCCAAGCAGTCGTTTCGACATTGAGCGCGAAGAGGATCTGGTCGAGGAGGTGGCGCGCATCTTTGGCTACGACCGGATTCCCACGCATACGCCAACCGGTGCACTCAGTCTGGCAATTGAACCGGAGGCGCGCATCAGCGAGCATGCCATGCGCGAACAACTGGCCGCACGGGGCTATCACGAAGCGGTGAATCTGTCCTTTCTGCCCGCCGACTTGTTGGCGCGCTGGGGCTTCGGCGAAGGGCGGGTGCCGCTGGCCAATCCGCTGTCAGCCGATCTCGCGGTGATGCGACCGTCATTGTTGCCGGGGTTGATCGAGGCGCTGCGTCATAATTGTGATCGTCAGCAGGATCGGGTGCGATTGTTCGAGCTGGCGCGCGTGTTCACTGCCGGCGATCCGCCGCTGGAGACACCGAGTCTGGCGATCGTCGCCGGTGGGCCGGCCAAGGCTGAGCAATGGGGCGAATCGTCCCGGCCACTGGATTTCCACGACCTCAAGGGCGAACTCGATGCGCTGATTGCATGGGGTGGCGAGCCCCAGCGTTGGTCGGTGCACCCCACCTCGTTGCCGGACTGGCTGCATCCCGGGCGAGGGGCTCGCGTCACGCATGATGGAAACACGGTGGGATACCTGGGTGCCCTGCACCCCCGCCTGGCTGCCGAGCTGGATCTTGGGGCGGATGTACACGTCATGGAGGTGGCACTGGAGCCCCTGTTGAGCCGCCGCCTGCCACGCTCAAGCCCGGTAGTGCGGCATCCCTCGGTGCGGCGTGATATCGCGCTGGATTTGCCGGAAGATGTCAACTGGTCGCAGATAGAGACGGTAATTAGGCGCAGTATGGGCGTAGTTCTAAAGGAACTGCGGCTGTTCGACCGTTATGTGGGCAAGGGCGTCGAAGCGGGCCGAAAAAGTCTCGCTATGGGCTTGATTTTACAGGACGCTTCACGCACGCTTACCGACGACGACGCGGATCGGTGCGTACGACAGGCAATCGCTGCGTTGGAGCAGACATGCAAGGCAAAGCTGCGAGGATGAGATGGCGCTGACCAAGGCGGAAATGGCTGAGCGGCTTTTTGTGGATGTGGGTCTCAACAAACGTGAGGCCAAGGAATTCGTGGACGCCTACTTCGAGGTAGTTCGTGAGGCGCTCGAAAAAGGCGAGCAGGTCAAGCTGTCCGGCTTCGGCAATTTCGATCTGCGGCTGAAAAACCAGCGGCCGGGTCGTAATCCCAAGACTGGCGAGGAGATCCCCATCTCGGCGCGGCGTGTGGTGACATTCCGGCCAGGGCAGAAACTCAAGGTGAGAGTCGAAGGCTATGCTGGACCAAGGGAATAACACCGAGCTGCCCGTCATCCCCGCCAAGCGCTACTTCACCATTGGTGAGGTGGGCGAGCTTTGCGGCGTGAAACCACACGTACTGCGTTACTGGGAGCAAGAGTTTCCGGCGCTGAATCCGGTCAAGCGGCGTGGCAACCGGCGCTACTACCAGCGCCATGACGTGTTGATGATCCGCCAGATCCGTTCGCTGCTCTACGAAGAGGGGTTCACCATTACTGGCGCGCGGGCACGCTTGGAAGGTCCGCAGGCAAGGATGGAGGCGAGTATCTCGCACCAGATCGTCCATCAGGTGCGGATTGAGCTGGAAGAAGTGTTGACGTTGCTGCGCCGTTGATCGTTGTATTGCGCGGATTTGACAGAAACCCCTACGACCGCGTGTTTTAAGCTGTTACACTCTCGCGCTTGCTTGATCGTCGGGGCGTAGCGCAGCCTGGTAGCGCATCTGCCTGGGGGGCAGAGGGTCGTCGGTTCGAATCCGGCCGCCCCGACCAATTCGGTTTCCCGTGAAAAAAGCGCCCTCGGGCGCTTTTTTGTTGGGCAAACGCAGGCGATGCGTTGCTCCGATGGCCGTTACCTGCCTCGTTCCGCGCTCAGTACAGCACGCGGCTGCGCAAGGTACCAGGAATGGCGGCCAGGGCGTTCTTCAACTCATTGGCCTGAGCTGCATCGGCGGTGACGTCGATCACCACATAGCCCACTTCCGCATCGGTCTGCAGGAACTGCGCATCGATGTTCACGTTGCCGCTCGAAAACAGCTCATTGATCCGAGAGAGCGTGCCCGGCACGTTACGGTGGATATGCAACAGCCGCCGGCTGTTTGGATGTTCAGGCAGGGTGACTTCGGGGAAGTTCACCGAGGACAACGTTGAGCCATTGTCGCTATAGCGGATCAGCTTGCTGGCCACTTCGACACCGATGTTCTCCTGCGCCTCCAGGGTGCTGCCGCCGATATGCGGAGTCAGAATTACATTGTCCATACCGACCAGGGGCGACACGAACATGTCGTCGTTGCCTTTCGGCTCCAGCGGAAAAACGTCTACCGCGGCGCCGGCCAAATGGTTGCTTTTCAAGGCTTCAGCCAGCGCTTCGACATCCACCACGCTGCCGCGTGAGGCATTGATCAGCATCGTTCCGTCACGCATTTTCGCCAGTTGCTCCTGGCGGATCATCATCTGCGTGGAAGGCGTGTCCGGCACATGCAGAGTCACCACGTCGGCACGTTCGAGCAGCTCGTCGAGACTGGAAACGGCACGCGCATTGCCCAGGGAGAGTTTGGTTTCGATGTCGTGAAAAATCACCCGCATGCCGAGGCTTTCCGCCAATACCCCGACCTGCGTACCGATATGGCCGTAGCCGACGATGCCGAGTACTTTGTCACGAGTCTCATAGCTGCCGTCGGCGGATTTGAGCCAGCCACCGCGATGGCAGGCGGCGTTTTTCTGCGGTATGCCACGCAGCAGCATGATCGCTTCGGCAATCACCAGTTCGGCGACGCTGCGGGTATTGGAGTACGGTGCATTGAATACCGGGATGCCAAGCTTTCTGGCTGCGCCCAGATCGACCTGATTGGTGCCGATGCAGAAGCACCCGACGGCGATCAGGCGTCGGGCCTGGGCCAGAACCTCCTCGGTGAGCTGCGAGCGCGAGCGGATGCCGATGATGTGCGCGTCGGCGATGCGTGCCTTCAGTTCGTCTTCCGGCAGCGACTTGGCATGCAATTCGACCTGGCTATAGCCCGCCCGATGGAAGCTCTCGACGGCGCTGGCGCTGATCCCCTCCAGCAGAAGTACCTTGATGTCTTGGCGAGGGTAGGAGGTTTGCATACGGCTGCCTGGTTGCGGAGGGAGGTGCTAACTATGCCAGAGCTGGCGCCAATTTTGCGGCGCCGCAGCACTGGACGTGAATGATCCGGGCTGGCACGCTTCGTGGCTACGCTATGGAGCCATGCATGACCGATTCCCCTCTTGCCGAGTTGAGCCGATGCCAGCCGGGCCTCCGCTTGTTGACCGAGCCGGGTGAGCTTGAGCACTACGGCCGGGACTGGACACGACGCTGGACACCGGATCCCCTGGCGATCGCGTTGCCGGCTAGCGTCGAGGAGTTGCAGGAAGTGGTGCGCTGGTGCCATCGCCAGCGCATTTCCATCGTGCCATCCGGCGGGCGCACCGGGCTTTCAGGTGGGGCAGTGGCGGCCAACCGCGAGCTGGTGGTCAGTCTGGAGCGGATGAACCGGGTGCTGCACTTCAACGCCGTGGATCGCACGCTTACGGTACAGCCGGGCATTACCCTGCATGCGGTGCACGAAGCAGCCCGTGAGCATGGATTGATCTATCCCGTCGATTTTGCTGCTCGCGGCTCCTGTTCGATCGGCGGCAACATCGCCACCAACGCAGGCGGCATCCGGGTAATCCGTTACGGCAATACGCGTGAGTGGATCGCCGGCCTGAAAGTGGTCACCGGGCAAGGCGACCTGCTCGAGCTCAACCGCGGCCTGATCAAGAACTCCAGCGGCTACGATTTCCGTCATTTGCTGGTCGGATCGGAAGGCACCTTGGGCATCGTTGCCGAGGCGACCTTGAAGCTGGCTGCACCACCGCTGCCTTCCCAAGTGATGTTGCTGGCACTGCCGGACATGGACGCACTGATGCAGGTGTTTTCGTTGTTCCGTGAGCGGCTGCAACTGCAGGCGTTCGAATTCTTCACCGACCACGCGCTGAAGCATGTCTTGCAGCATGGGGGACAGCGGGCGATCGATGGCGACTATCCGTACTACGTGGTAACCGAGTTCGATGCTGTGGACGAGGCGGCACAGGATGCTGCGTTGGCGGCGTTCGAGCAGGCTCTGGAACAGGGTTGGGTCAGTGATGGTGTGATCGCGCAGAGCGACGCCCAGGCGGCCGCGCTATGGCACTTGCGCGAGGGCATCACCGAAAGCCTGGCATCGCGTCGCCCCTACAAGAACGATGTCTCGGTTCGAATCAGTGCCGTGCCCGAATTTCTGCGTGAGATGCAGGCGCTACTGACACGCGAATACCCGCAGGTCGAAGTGGTCTGGTTTGGCCACATCGGTGATGGCAACCTGCATATCAATGTGCTGCGGCCTGAAGCGCTGGGCGAGGATGCCTTCATCGCCCAATGCGAACACGTCACCAAGCTGCTCGCCGCAACCCTGCAGCGCCACGGTGGCAGCATCTCGGCCGAGCACGGCATCGGGCTGGTCAAGCGGGCCTACCTGGAAAGCACCCGCAGCGCGGCGGAAATCCTGATGATGCGGGGAGTGAAGCAGGTGTTTGACCCGCACGGCATCCTCAACCCGGGCAAGATGTTTGGCAGCAACTGAGCGGGCTGCCGTTTGCGCTCATGCTAGCCTTGACGGCTTGTTCCGTTTGCGTCGAGAGACCGTTCATGTCCTTGCCACTGCGTTCGCTGTATCCCGAAATCGACCCGTTCGACAGCGGGTTCCTCAAGGTGTCCGCGCTGCATACGCTGTACTACGAGCAGTGCGGTAATCCCAACGGCAAGCCGGTGGTGTTTCTGCACGGCGGTCCGGGTGGCGGCAGCAATGCGAAGAGCCGAAGGTTTTTCGATCCGGCGATCTATCGCATCGTGCTGTTCGATCAGCGCGGTTGCGGAAAATCGCTCCCGCATGCGGAACTGGTCGACAACACGACCTGGGATCTGGTTGCCGACATCGAGCGCCTACGTGAACATCTGGCGATTAAGACCTGGCAGGTGTTCGGCGGCTCGTGGGGTTCCACGCTGGCGCTGGCGTATGCGCAAACTCATCCGGACAAGGTCACCGAGCTGGTGTTGCGCGGCATCTTCATGCTGCGTCGCTGGGAATTGGAATGGTTTTACCAGAAGGGTGCCGATGCGTTGTATCCGGATGCGTGGGAAACCTATCTGAATGCCATCCCGGAAGCCGAACGGGGCGACTTGATGAGCGCCTACCACCGACGGTTGACCGGTCCGGATGCCGAGACTCGTGCGCAGGCGGCCCGAGCGTGGTCGGTATGGGAGGGTGCCACCAGCTTCCTGTGGCAGGACACCGCACATATCGCCTCCAGCGCTGAAGACGACTTTGCGCTGGCCTTTGCCCGTATCGAATGCCATTACTTCGTCAACGGCGGGTTCTTCGAGCGCGACGGCCAGCTGCTGCACAATGTCGATCGCATTCGCCACATTCCCACCGTGATCGTGCAGGGCCGCTACGATGTGGTCTGTCCGCTACGCAGCGCGTGGGACCTTCATCGTGCCTGGCCGCAGGCCGACTTGCGCATCGTGCAGGATGCCGGCCATTCGGCGTTCGAGCCGGGCAATCTTCACGAGTTGATCGAGGCCACGGATCGCTTCGGCAGCCGCTAACGCATGATGACGAACGGCACGGAGCCGCCTGCACATGGCAATGGATGACTGCATGGAGGAGGGACGATGCTTTCTGTGAACGTGATACGGCGCGCCGGCGTGTCGTTGGTGGCCACGATGCTGCTGGCATTTGCCTGCCTGCAGCCATCGGTGGTGCAGGCGCAGGGTTTGGACTTCAAGGCGGTATGTTCCTCCTATCCCGCCGGCATCAAGCGTGCCGGTTGCCTGCAGGATATGGGGATCAAGCAGGCGATGATCGACGCACGGGAGAAGGGGGTGACCATGGCACCGCAACAGGTCGCCGGGGCTATGGCGACACTCTCACTGCAGGCCGTATTGGCGCTGGATGCGACGATCCGCGAGTGGCAGTCGCTGGGCGAATGGGCATGGACGGCCGGCGCGCACCGGCCCTCATTCCACGCGATCGATGCGATGGGAGGCGAGCATCGCCCGGCGCAGAGCATGCCTTGTCCGGGCGGTGGTTCCATCGGCTTGGTCGACAATGCCGGTGGTGAGACGATGCTGACCAGCCAGCATACGTTGCCGTTTGTCGATGTGGCTTTCGAGAAGGGATGCCGGTCTACGGCGGGCGGCCCCTCGGTCACCGCGGTTGCACCGGATGTCGAGTATGCAACCCAATTTTCGGTGCCGGATGAGCAGGGCAAGCAATTGCTGACCCATCCGATGTTTCTGCAGTTCAATTCGCAGCCGCGCCTGTCGAGCATGCCGGCGTGGGTGCCGCAGGGGACCGCGGGCGAGCTGAAGGTCGAGGGAGGGCGGCTCAAGCTGTATGGCGAGACACCTACGCAGTCCGAACGCGGACTGAGCTTCACCTTCTGGCCGCAGTCGGCGCATGCCGTGGATCACCGACCGTATGCGGGCGTATCGCTTCGTGTCGATGCGAAGACGCCCGGCGTCGGTGCCGCGAACTGTATTGCCGGTGGCCGTCGCTGCCTGATGCTGGACACCAGGGCTGCGGCACCGGACCGCGTGGAGGCGCACTTCGATCTCAGTGGCAGCGCCGTGGCAGGGCCGCAGGCACCGCCGCCGTCGCTCTATGTGATGCGTATCGCGGTGAATACCGAGCAGCCTCTGGCGCTGGACGAAGTGAACGGCCGACCGGTGCTTGCCTCCGGTCGACTGGTACTGCATTCGACGTCGGTCCTGCACGCGGCGAATGGGCAGCCGGGGGCGACTTGGGACATCGTCGTGACGCCCGCCATGGTGGGCGGCAAGCGCATGCTGCATGTGGACTGGAAACGCAGCGGCGGTGGCGAGCCTGACAGATCCGGGACGCAGGATCTGCCGCAGAGCGCGGCTGTCAGCTTGCCGCACTACTGCGCCGTGGGCGAGAAGGGCTGGGGTTGCGTGGCCACCGACTACGATCCGGACTACGACATGTAGCCTCGGTAACGGGGGCGGTCGATCGAAACCGGCATCGATGACCGCCGCGGCCCCGTTCTCGTACGGATGCGGTGTCAACGGCGAAGGGGTTAGGCCGGTTTGGTCGTGCCGCAAGCGGGGCCGTTCGACTCGACGCGCGCACCGGCGCCGTGCGTGCGGGGTACGCCGGCGTCAGCCCTGCTTGGTGCCGAAGATCTTGTCGCCGGCATCGCCGAGACCGGGCAGGATGTAGCCATGCTCGTTCAGCCGATCGTCGATCGATGCGGCGTAGATCTCGACATCCGGGTGAATCGCCTCGATACGCTTGAGGCCTTCCGGTGCGGCGACCAGGAACAACCCCTTGATCCGCTTGCAGCCAGCCGCCTTGAGCATCTCGACCGTGGCAATCAGGGTGCCGGCGGTAGCCAGCATCGGATCGACGATCAAGGCGATGCGCTGATCCATGCGACCGCTGAGTTTTTCGTAATAGGCGACCGGTTGCAGGGTTCGCTCGTCGCGTTGCACACCGACCACGCTGACCTTGGCCGATGGAATCATGTCGAGTACCCCGGGAAGCATGCCGAGTCCGGCGCGCAGGATCGGCACGATGGTGATTTTCTTGCCCTTGATCTGTTGCACGTCGAGCGGTCCGGCCCAGCCGGTGATGCGTTGGGAGACCGTCTCCAAGTCCTTGGTCGCTTCGTAGGTGAGCAAGGCGCCCACTTCGCAGGCCAGCTCGCGGAATTCCTTGGTGCTGATACCGGCGCGGCGCATCAGTCCCAACTTGTGCTGGATCAGTGGATGACCGACTTCAACGACTTTCATGCAAGCTTGCCTGGTGGCGCGGCATCGGACGTGCCGCAACAACCCGCAGCTTAGCCAACCTGGCTTGCCCGCGTACAACGCCGACAAGCCGGGTTGGCGCGTGGAAAGCTACCCTGCAGCACCACCCTTCAGGCAACCGCTCATGAAGGTCTTGCGGGCGGCACCCTTGAGCGCCTTGGTCCGCGCCTCGGCGTTGCAGCTTTTCATGCGGTTGCGCTGCGCCGAAGGTGCTGCAGCCATCTTGTGCTTGCTTTTCAGGCAGGAACTCATGAACGCCTTGCGTTCGGCACCCTTCTTGCCGGTCGCTTCCTGGTTGCAGGTGACCATGCGTTGCTGCTGAGCGGTGCGGGCCTTGCTCACCGGTGCCTTCATGGCATCGGCCGTGCCTGACTGCGGGCTGGCCGCGAAAGTGGCGCCGGCGAAGGCAAATGCGGCGCTGATGACAAGCAAACGTAGTGACATCGACATGGATGGATCCTCCCTTGGGTGACCGGCAGTTGCCGGCAAGCCAGTCTATGTCGACAGGCTGGCCCGGGAGGAGTCGGCGAAGTCTTACATGCAAGCAGTATTACGCTGCGGCGCGCTGTCAAGCATCGCCGCAGCGGGTCCTCAGGCGGCTTCGGACTTGGCCTTGCGTGGCCCTTCCAGCAAGGCTTTGCGCACATTCGCCACGATCAGGTCCACTTCGGCGCTGGTGACCTTGAAGTGGGGGGTGAAGCGCAGCGAGTTGATGCCGCCATGGATCACGCCGATGCCGTGTTCACGCATGTACTCCTCAGTGGAGCTGGCGCCGTAGCATTTGTATTCCGGTGCGAGTTCGCAGGAAAACAGCAGGCCGGTACCCTGGACCTTGGTGATCAGGCCGCCGAGTTCGTCTTTCAGCGCATTGAGCTTGTCAACGAACTCCTTGCCACGGTCGCGGATGTTCTGGCGTACCTCGTCGCTCAGCTCACCAAGCGTGGCCACGGCCACGTCCAGGGCACGCGGATTTGCGGTCATGGTGTTGCCGTAAATGCCCTTGCGATAGAGCTTGCCGGTGCGCTCGCTGACCGCCAGTACCGACAACGGGTATTGACCACCATTGAGCGCCTTGGAGAAGGTCTCCATGTCCGGGGGCGGCAGCGTTTCGAAGCCGGGATAGTCGGTGAACGACAGCACGCCGTGAGCGCGCAGGCCGGCCTGGATCGAGTCGACCAGCAGCAAGGTGCCGTGGGCTTCGGTCAGCGCTCGCGCGGCCTTGTAGAACTCGGGTGTTACCGCGCGGCCCGGGTCGCCTTCGCCCATGACCGGCTCGAGGAACATCGCCTCGATGAACCAGCCGTGCTTGTCCGCTTCGGCAAACGCCGCTTCCAGTTGGTCGACATCGTAAGGAGCCACCGTGATCAGCGAATCCTCGTGCCGGTAGCTGGCCAGATGCTGCATGTAAGCCTTGCGGCTCGAATCCGAATACAGCGCGGGGCGATCGGTCCGGCCGTGGAAGGCGCCCTTCACCGCTAACCGCTTGATGCTCCGCCCGGCATAGCGGCCCCCAGCGTCGGTCATCGCTTTGGCGTTCACGTCGGCAATGCGGCAAGCCAGCGAGACCGACTCGGAACCGGAATTCAGGCACAGGTAGCGGGCGTACGGGCTGCCGCCGCGGCTGCGCCCAAGTTCCTTGTCCATGGCGCGGGTAAAGCGCAACTGCGACACGCTGGGCGACATCACATTGGCCATCACCTGCGGACGGCTCAACACGTCGAGGATGACCGGGTCGTTGTGGCCGAAACCGAGCATGCCGTAACCGCCGTTGTCGTGTACCACGGCGCCCTTAAGGGTGACGATCCAGGGCCCGCGTGCCGTCGCCGGCAGGTAGGGATTGATTGCATCATCCGGGTAAAAGTTGACGAATCCCGCCTGGGCCTGGGCCAGCTGTTCGTCTTCGTCCAGCTTCAGAAAATCGGACATCTCCGCCCGCAGTTCGCGATGGCGTGCCACCGCTTCGGTGATCGCCTGGGTCAGCAGCGCGTCGTGGTCGGCCAGTCGTTCGATGGTCGCGTCGTCCAGGCCGACGGTCCGCGGCTTGCCGCCAAAATCGCGCAATTCGCGCAGCTGATTGATCACACCCATGATATTTCCTCCTCGGATCAGTCGACGCCTCGCACCCAGCGCAAAGCAGGCCGACTCGTGTGCGTGCTGCCGCCGTTCGCTCGCCGGAAGGCGCCGATGGAGCTGACGCATTTCGGTGTGGTGACGGTTCTCGCGGGTCGCCATTCAGTCGATCCGCACAGCATCATCCCCCGAGCATAACGCGCCGGGTGGCCTTGCCGGTACCCCCAGCATGACGGCTGTCATCCGCAATGGCTGACGCCGATGCATGGAGGCAAGACCTTGATATGACTACGCTGGCTTGCAAACGGAGGCCATCATGAACAGTTCGATCGGGGTTGCGGCGCGTCTGGTCGCCGTCGGCAAATCGTATGGCGGGGTCATGGCGCTGGATGGGGTCGACCTGCAGCTGAGGAGCGGTCAGCTGCTGGCTTTGCTCGGTTCCAATGGTGCTGGCAAGAGCACCGCGATCAGCCTGCTGCTGGGGCTGCTTCGTCCCGACGCGGGTACGGTGGAGCTGTTCGGGCAGGCCCCCGGCCGAATCCAAGCGCGTCGCCGCATCGGCGTGATGCTGCAGCACGCCGAGTTGCCGCCGACGCTGCAGGTAGGTGAATTGCTGCGCTTGACCGCCAGCTACTATCCGGCACCGCGATCGCTGATCGAGAGTGCCGAACTTGCTGGCGTCAGCGATCTGCTCAAGCGCCCTTACGCCAGGCTCTCCGGTGGCCAGCAACGGCGTGTACAGTTTGCGCTGGCATTGTGCGGCCGGCCCGAGTTGCTGTTTCTGGACGAGCCCACCGTGGGGATGGATATCCAGACGCGGCAGCGGCTGTGGGCAACTATCCGCCAGCTGATTGTGGAAGGGTGTGCGGTGTTGCTGACCACACACTATCTGGAAGAGGCCGAGGCGTTGGCGGATCGGGTTTGTGTAATGGCGCGCGGGCGGGTGATCCATGAAGGCTCGGTCGATGAATTTCGCGCGCGGGTGGCGCTCAAGCGTATCCGCTGCCTGACCACGCTGCCCCTCGATACCGTGCGGGGCTGGCCCGAGGTCAGCGAGGTGCGACAGGACAAGGTCCGTCTGCACATTACCGTCGTCGAGGCAGAGGCCGTGGTGCGCCGCTTGCTCGAAACCGACCCGCAACTGCGAGAGCTGGAGGTGCAGCGTGCCGGCGTAGCCGAGGCGTTCACCGAACTCACCCAAGACGCCGACGAGGCATCGAACAGCGCGCAACGCGAGGCTGCCTGAGATGGAAGCCATGAGGTCTGTCACTCAGTCGATCCCGGTCATCGAGATGCCGCGCAGGCGAATCATCGGTGCCTATCTGGAAGAGGCGCGTAGCGAATGCCTGCGCTATCTTCGTGCGCCGGCGTTTATGCGGCCCATGCTGCTGTTCTCCACCGTCTTTTATCTGATGTTTGGGGTGGTGTTGAACCACGGCGAAGCCTCGCGCTACCTGCTGGCCAGTTATAGCGCGTTCGGCATCATCGGCCCGGGTCTGTTCGGCTTTGGCGTCTCGCTGGCGATCGAACGCGACGGCGGCCTGCTTACCCTCAAGCGCGCGCTGCCGATGCCACCCGGCGCCTATTTGCTGGGCAAGATGGTGATGGCGATGGTTGCGGCCACCATCGTGACGGTGTTGCTGTTGCTGATCGGGGTGTTCCTGGCGCACGTCGTCCTGTCGGGGGGCCAGATGCTGGCGTTGTTGCTGACCGGCATGTTCGGTGTACTGCCATTCTGTGCCCTGGGCATGTTCGTGGGTACTCTGATCAAGGGGCAGGGTGCGCCAGGCTTACTCAATCTGGTCTATTTGCCAATGGCGTTTCTGTCCGGCTTGTGGCTGCCGCTGTCGATGCTGCCGCATGCGTTGCAGAGGCTCGCACCGATCTGGCCCAGCTATCACCTGAACCAGCTGACCCAGGCGGCCGTGGGTTTGAACAAGGGGCCGTTGCTGGGAGACGTGCTGGTGTTGATTGGCTTCGCTGTAGGCTTCATCTGGCTGGCCGAAAGACGCTTGCGCCGGCATGGTTGAACTACGACTAAGCTGGTGACCGCGACCATGCAACTCAGGAGAGGACGATGCGCTTGAAGTTCGATGTGGCTCCCGATTCGTGCCTGAGCTACGCCAGTGGCAAGCACGCATCGGGCACACGCTGGCGACCGGCCTTGATCAATCTGGTGTGGAGCTTCTGGATCGTCGCCGCACCGTGGCTGTCCGGCACCCCATGGCGTGTCTGGCTATTGCCGACGCTGCTGTCGTACGTGGTTTTCCTGTGGTTGTACTTTCGCGCACAGTCGGTTTCGGTCAGGAAGCTGTTTCCCTACGTACTGGCTATCGGTGCGCTGGGGTTTCTTCTTTCGCCACTGAACTTTGGCGGCATGGTGTATGAGATCTATGCCTGCGTTTTTGCCGGGTTCGCCTTCCGCAACCCGCGCGTTGGCGTGCTGGCCATGCTGCTCATTCTGGCGGCGTACGTGCTGGAAGTGTGGTGGCTGAACTGGCCGTGGCCGAATATCGCTAGTGTGGTGTTGTGGGCACTGGCTGTGGGCGGCATGAACCTGGTCTATCGTGCCAAGGGCCATTCAGATGCGCTGCTGCGCTTGAGCCATGACGAGGTGCGCCGATTGGCTGCCACCGCCGAACGCGAGCGCATCGGTCGCGACTTGCACGATCTGCTCGGGCACACGCTTTCACTGATTACCCTGAAGCTGGAGTTGTCACGCAAGCTTTTCGACCGCGATCCTGGTGCGGCCAGAATGGAGGTTGAGGAGGCGGAAAAAGTGGCACGCCTCGCGCTTGCCGAGGTACGCCGCGCAGTCAGCGGAATCCGCTCCGCCGATTTCGCAGCCGAGCTGGCGTCGGCGCGATTGCTGCTTGCATCCTCGCAAATTCATCTTGACTACGACCGTCCGCCAGGCGACCTGCCGAATGATGTCGAGTGCGGACTTTCGCTGGTTTTGCGCGAGGCAGCCACCAATATCGCGCGTCATTCCGGTGCCAGCGTTGCATCGATCCGGATCGTGCGGGATCACGACGTCGTGCGTCTGTTGATTGCCGACAATGGCGGAGGTGGCATCGATAGTGAGGGCAATGGTATTGCCGGCATGCGCGAGCGGGTGCGTGCGCTGGGCGGCGCGCTCACGATCGAGTCACCGTGTGGGAATGGCTGCCGGATGACGGTATCGGTGCCGGTGCCGGTGCTTGTGGGGATCGGGAATGCTCCGGTATCGCCGCCCGTTCCGGAGGCTGCCATCACAGTGCCGCTGGCCCATGGAAACACGGCATGATCCACATCGTGCTGGCCGAAGACCAGGCCATGGTACGCGGCGCGTTATCGGCCTTGCTTAGCCTGGAGTCCGATATCGACGTGCTCGGATCGGCCGCCGACGGCGAGGCGGCGTGGCGTGAGTTGCAGCGGCTGAAGCCCGATGTGCTGGTCACCGATATCGAAATGCCGGGCCTGACCGGCCTGGAGCTGGCGCAGCGTATCCAGCGCCAGGAGCTGCCGATCAAGGTGATCATCGTGACCACCTTCGCCCGCCCCGGTTTCCTGCGTCGCGCACTGGATGCCGGCGTGTCCGGGTATCTGTTGAAGGACGCGCCCGCCGAGCACCTGGCCGAAGCCCTGCGCACCGTGCATCGCGGCGGCCGCGCGATCGATCCCCAGCTGGCACTGGAAGCGTGGTCCGAGGCCGATCCATTGAATGATCGCGAGCGTCAGGTGTTGCGACTGGCTGGGGAAGGCCAGTCAGCGGGCGACATCGCAGCACGACTGAATCTCTCCCATGGCACGGTGCGCAATTATCTTTCCGAGGCGATCGGCAAGCTCGGTGTGTCCAACCGCATCGAGGCCTGTCGGATGGCACGTCAGAAGGGATGGCTGTAAGCGTTTCCGGGTGAGGGCTACCCCACAGCTGTCGGGCTTCCGCCGAAGCGCGCCAAGGCGGACGCGATCGCGTCGCGGTATCCGTCACAGGCGTTTTTTCAGGTAGTACGAGCGGTATCCCGGCGGGAAGTCGTCCAGCACCCCGAAGACTTCATAACCCAGCTTTTCGTAGAAAGGTTTCGCCTGGAAGCTGGTGGTTTCCACGCGTGCGTGTTCGAAGCCGTGCTGCACGGCGAAGGCCTGGGCAGCGCGGACCAGTCGGGTGCCGATGCCGCGGCCTCGCGCCGGCTCCGAAAGCCACAACAATTCGATCGAAAGATAGCCCCAGAAGGCGCTGGCCCGGATACCGCCGACCAAGTCGCCGGCCGAGGTCCTCGCCAGCACCGCGAAGCGCAGCTCCTCAGCGACTTCCGGAAAGCCGGGAATAGTGTCCCGGTTATAGAGCAGCCTGTCGGGCCTTGGTTGGCCGGTCTGCGAAATCCGTCTGTGCGGTCCATACTTCCGCCGCTTCTTGCCCCATAGAACCACTATGGGCCGGCGAATCGTCTGAAATCTGTCCTCGCACAGCCGAATTCTCGCCTCGACCACCAAAGCCCGACAGGCTGCTAGCCCTGAATGCCTTGGCTCAATGTCTCCAGCGCCTCCGGCGAGGGTTGCGTGGTCACTTCGATATCCATACGCGCGGTCTCCTCGATATAGTCGACAGGGGCAGCAGGGCTTGTCGGCGATGCACCGTTATGCTCCGGCGCGGACAGGTCAAGTATGCCGGCGCGCGGACTCTGCGGGATAATGTGGCGTTATGCGCCCCGCAGACCCACAGCCGAGTTGACCTTGAAGAAGTCCGATTTCGATTTTGAACTGCCACCCGAACTGATCGCGCAGGCCCCGCTGGCCGAACGGTCGGCCAGCCGGATGCTGATGCTCGATGTGCCTGCGGCGACGCGACAGGACCGGATGTTTCGCGAGCTGCCCGACATATTGCGTCCGGGTGACCTGCTGGTGTTCAACGACACCCGCGTGTTGCCGGCGCGATTGTATGGCCGCAAGCGTACCGGTGGCGCGGTGGAAATCCTGATCGAGCGGGTCACCGGGGCCCACGAGGCGATCGCCCAGCTCGGCGTGAGCAAGAAGCCGAAGGAGGGCGGGCGGATCGAACTGGCCGATGGCAGTCATGCGGTGGTGCTGGGTCGTGATGAAGGCTTTTTCCGCCTGCGTTTCGAGGCACCTGAGCCGCTTGAGAAATTGCTGCTCAAGCTCGGCGAAATGCCGTTGCCGCCTTATATCGAGCGGCATGCCGATGCCAGCGATGTCGAGCGCTATCAGACCGTGTTCGCGCGCGAGCCGGGCGCGGTAGCGGCGCCCACGGCGGGCCTGCATTTCGATGAGTCGATGCTGAAACGTCTGCGCGAGCGCGGGGTCGACTTCGGCTATATCACCCTGCATGTTGGCGCGGGGACCTTCCAGCCCGTACGCGCGGACGATCTGAAGGATCACCGCATGCACCGCGAATGGCTCAATGTCGGCGCCCATTTGATCGGGCAGATCCGTCGCACCCGCGCCGCCGGTGGCCGGGTGATTGCGGTGGGCACCACCGTGATACGCGCGCTGGAAAGCGCCAGCAAGGATGGGCAGCTGCATCCGTTCGCCGGCGAGACGCAGATCTTCATCTTCCCCGGTTATCGATTCACCAGCATCGATGGCCTGCTGACCAATTTTCACCTGCCGCAGTCGACCTTGCTGATGCTGGTATCGGCGTTGGCGGGGCGCGAATTCATCCTCGATGCCTACCGCCATGCGGTCGAGCAACGCTACCGTTTCTTTTCCTATGGCGATGCCATGCTGATCCTTCCACACGGGGCATGAGCAACCAGCGCCTGTAGGAGCCCACCCTGTGGGCGATGCCTTTTGCCTCGGGCCCCCTGAAAGCATCGCCCACAGGGTGGGCTCCTACACCGTGCGGGGCGTCATCAAACCCGCGATAATGTGCGGATGACTTCCCTCCAGTTCGATATTCACGCCACCGACGGCGTCGCGCGTCGCGGACGACTCAGCTTCGCCCGCGGCACCGTGGAAACACCAGCCTTCATGCCGGTAGGTACCTACGGTTCGGTCAAGGCGATGACGCCCCGTGACATCGTCGATGTCGGTGCCGAGATTATCCTGGGCAATACGTTTCATCTGTTTCTTCGGCCGGGGCTGGAGATCGTCGAAAAATTTGGTGGACTGCACAAGTTCATTGGCTGGGAAAAGCCGATCCTCACCGACTCGGGTGGCTTCCAGGTCTTCTCGTTGGCGCACAAACGCAAGATCACCGAACAAGGGGTGACGTTCGCCTCGCCGGTGGACGGCGCGAAGGTATTTCTGTCGCCGGAAGTGTCGATGCAGATCCAGAAGACGCTGGATTCCGATATCGCGATGATCTTCGACGAGTGCACGCCGTACCCGGCCACCGAAAAGATCGCCAGTGAGTCGATGGAGCTTTCGTTGCGTTGGGCCGAGCGCTCGCGTCGCGCATTCGATGAGCTGAAGAATCCGAACGCGCTGTTCGGCATCGTGCAGGGCGGCGTTTACGAGGCCCTGCGCCAGCGCTCCGCCGCCGGGCTGGTGAACATCGGTTTTGACGGTTATGCCGTGGGCGGCCTGGCAGTGGGCGAGCCGGAGGCCGAGCGTAACCAGGCGCTGGATTTCACCGTGCCGCTATTGCCCGCCGACAAACCGCGCTACCTGATGGGTGTGGGCCGACCCGAAGACATTGTCGAGGCCGTGAGACGTGGCATCGACATGTTCGACTGCGTAATGCCCACCCGCAATGCGCGCAACGGGTTCCTGTTTACCGCCGCGGGTACGTTGCGTATCCGCAATGCCAAGTTCGCCGACGACACCCGGGTCATCGAGCAGGATTGCGACTGCTACAGCTGCGGCAACGGGTTTTCGCGGGCCTACTTGCGCCACCTCGATCGCTGCAACGAGATCCTTGGCAGTCAGCTGGCCACGATGCACAACCTGCGCTACTACCAGCGGTTGATGACGGGCTTGCGCGAGGCCATTGCAGCCGGTGCTCTGGATGATTTTGTCAGCCGGTTTTATGCGCTCAGACGGGACGCGATCGTTTAGACCCTGGCCGCTGCCGTTTTCAGCCGCGCAGGTGGCCTTGCAACCCGGAACCGCCGCCCACAATAGGGATGAGGGCCAGTCCGGCCCCGTCGGGTGACATCGTGCATGGCGCTGGGGCGCGTGGCATAATCGACGATCTTTTATCAGGCGTTCAGCTAAAATTCCCGGCTGCGCCACAACTTGCGAGACACGCCAATGAATTTTTCGATGCCCTTCGTTATCGCCCAGGCGGCAGCACAGCCTGCCGGCGGCGGCATGTCCCTGATCATCATGATGGTCGTGCTGTTCGGCCTCATGTATTTCATGATGATTCGTCCGCAGATGAAACGGCAGAAAGAGCACCGTGCGCTGCTTGCCGGCCTCGCCAAAGGCGACGAAGTGGTGACCAATGGCGGTATCGCCGGTCGGGTTGCGGAGTTGGGCGAGACCTTCATTTCGGTGGAAATTGCGGACAATGTGAAGGTCATGGTGCAGAAAGGCGCGGTTTCACAGGTGCTGCCCAAGGGGTCGCTGAAATCAGTCTGAAGCCCCGCCGTGGGGTGACCAACGTCCTTCGGGACGATCACCGCCGACGTGAAAAACCTCCTAGGGTCACTACCGCCGTGGTCTGCTGCCGCGGCTTTGATGGATGCAAGGCATGAGTGATTTTCCCCGCTGGAAATACGCATTAGTTGCGCTGGTGATGCTGTTTGGCATCGTGTACGCGTTGCCGAACGCCTTTATCCCGGTACCGGCGGTGCAGGTCACCGCCAACCGCGGCGCCGCACCGATCAACGAGGCCTTGCGGCAGAAGGTGGTGGCGGGCTTGGCGAAGGCCAAGGTGGTTGCGGGGGAGGTAGTCGTCGACGGTGACCACCTGTTGGCCACTTTCGCCAACACCGATGTCCAGAAGAGCGGCTCCGATGCCATCAAGTCGGTATTGGGCGACGGCTATACGATAGCGTTCAAGCTGCAGTCGACCGTGCCGGGCTGGTTGCGCGCGATCGGCGCCCGTTCGATGCCGCTGGGGCTGGATCTGCAAGGCGGCGTGCACTTCCTGATGCAAGTCGACCAGAATGACGTGGTCGACAAGCAGGAAAGCAGCTATGCGGACGATATCCGCGCTCTGCTGCGCCAGAAGAACATCCGCTACGAGTCGGTGTCGCGCAAGGCGGCGCGCGGTCAGGGCATCACGGTGATTCTGCGCTCGGAGGCGGACCGCACCGCGGCTTCCAATGATATTGCCAACGAATACATCGACCTCAATGTCACCAATGGTCCCAGCACCGGCGATCGCTACGTGCTCAATGTCACGGTCAAGCCGGAAAAGCTGCGCGCGTTGGCGCTGGGCACGATCAAGCAGAATCTCGGCACGCTGCGAAACCGCATCAATGCTTTGGGCGTATCCGAGCCGCTGATTCAGCAGCAAGGTGAAAACCACATCGTGGTCGATCTGGCGGGTGTGCAAGATCCTGCCGAGGCGAAGAAGTTGATCGGCACCGTGGCCACCCTGCAATACCGTCCCGGTATCGGTTATGCCGGCGACGCCCAGGCGCGCGAGGCTGCGAGCAGCGGCAACATTCCGCCGGACGCCAACCTCTATTACATGCGCGGCAGCCATTTGCCGGTGCTGGTCAGCAAGCGGATCATCGTGACCGGCAACGAGCTGGTCAACGCCTCCTCGGGGACCGACCAGCAGTCCGGCACGCCCGAGGTCAGCGTCACGCTCAATGCCACCGGCGCTCGCAAGATGCTGGACTTTACCAATGCCAATGTCGGCAAGCCGATGGCCGTGGTGTATGTGGAGCGCGTGACCGAGACCAAGATGGTCGATGGCAAGGAAGTACGCACGCCGAAGATCACCGAATCGGTGATCAACGACGCCACCATCCAGAGTCCCTTCGGCAAACAGTTCCAGACTACCGGCCTGGGCAGCCAGAAGGAGGCCTCGGACCTGGCTCTGCTGCTCAAGGGGGGGGCGTTTGCTGCGCCGGTGGATATTGTCGAGGAACGGGTGATTGGACCCAGCCTGGGACAAGACAACATCGACAAGGGCCTGAAGGCGGTAAGCCTGGGTTTGGTGCTGGTGCTGCTGGCGGCTGCGCTCTACTACAAGCTGTTCGGCCTGGTCGCGGATATCGCACTGTTCTTCAATCTGGTGATCCTGGTCGCGGTGATGTCGCTGATCGGTGTGACCCTGACCATGCCAGGTATCGCCGGCATCGTACTTACCCTGGGCATGGCCATCGATGCCAATGTGCTGATTTGCGAGCGCGTCCGCGAAGAGTTGCGCAACGGCTCCACGCCGCACGCCTCGATCCGTGCCGGCTACGAAAAAGCCTGGGCGACCATTCTGGATGCCAACGTCACTCACCTGATCGCCGCGCTGGCGCTCACCACGATGGGTACCGGCGCGATCAAGGGCTTCGGCGTGACCTTGATGATCGGCATCCTGACCTCGCTGTTCACCTCGGTGACGCTTACCCATGCGTTCACCGCGCTGATCCACGGCCACCGCAAGCTCAAGACGCTGTCGGTCTGACGAGGAACGAGAACCCATGGAAATCTTCAATCACAACAGCAATATCCCGTTTCTGGGCATGCGCAAATACAGCATTGCCATCGCCCTGTGCCTGATGATCGCTTCGATTGCCTTGATCGCCACCAAGGGCCTCAACTACGGTCTGGACTTCACTGGCGGCGTCTCGATGGTGGTTGACTACACTCAGCCGGTGCAGATTTCCGAAGTGCGTGCGGCGCTGACCAAAGGCGGCCTCGACAACGCCGTGGTGCAGAGCCTGGGTGGCACGCGCGAGGTATCGATCCGCATGCAGCCCAAGGACGACAAGGGTGTGAAGCAGACGGCCAGCGGCAAGGTCAATCTGGACAAAATCTCGTCGGACGTTCTCGGCATGCTGCGTGCAGCGCGACCAGATGCCACGCTGAAAAGTCGCGATTACGTCGGCTCCGAAGTCGGGGCGGAACTGAAAAGCGACGGCACCATCGCGGCGCTGTTCGTGATGCTGGGCATCATGGCCTACCTGTGGATCCGCTTCGAACGACGCTTTGCGATCGCCGCAGTAGCGACCGAAGTCCATGACGTACTGGTCACGCTAGGCATCATCGCGTTGGTGCAGCGCGAGTTCGACATGACCGTGCTGGCCTCGGTACTGGCGGTGATCGGCTACTCGATCAATGACAAGGTGGTGGTGTTCGACCGCATTCGTGAACTGTTTCGGCTGGCGCGCAAGGCCGAGCCGGAGGAAATCCTCAACCGCTCGATCAACAACACCTTGTCACGAACCATCATCACCTCCCTGTTCACCAGCATCACCATGGGTGCGATGTACTTCATCGGTGGGCCGGTGGTGCGTGGCTTTGCCGTCACCATGCTGATCGGCATCCTGGTTGGCACGTTGTCGTCGATCTTCGTGGCCAGTCCGATCCTGTTGTGGCTCGGCGTGTCGAAGAAAGACCTGATGCCGGTGACCCGCGACAATCCGGAGCTGGCACGGCGTCCGTAAAGGCGGTACGACAACGCACAAACACAAGGCCCGGCATTTGCCGGGCTTCGTGTTTGTGGCCGCCTCATCGGCGCTCAACTTGAACAGCTGGTTGCCGATACAGGGGTCTCAAGGAGCATAGAGCTCTCCGAGGGTTTTGCATGCTGGTTCTGGTCGGTTCGGTGGTGGTGCTGGTGTGCGTGTTCGGCGGCTATGTGCTGTCGCATGGCCAGCTCCTTGCGCTGTGGCAGCCTTATGAGCTGCTTATCATTGGCGGTGGTGCGGCGGGTGCTTTCCTGACGGCCAATTCGGGCAAGGTCGTCAAGGCATCGCTGCGCGAGATTGCGGGCCTGGCCAGGGGACCGACCTACCGGCGGGAAGACTATGTCGATCTGCTCGCGCTGCTCTACGATGTCTTCGGCGTCATGCGCAAGGAGGGCATCCTCGGTTTGGAACAACACATCGAGGACCCGGAGACCAGCTCGGTATTTTCGGCATATCCACGCTTGTTGCGGCAACATCACTTGATCGAATTCATTACCGACTGCCTGCGCCTGATCGTCGGGGGCAGCATGAATCCGTTCGAACTGGAGCAGTTGCTCGAGTTGGAACTGGAAACTCATCATCACGCGGCTGAAGCGCCGGCGATGGCGGTACTGAAGATGGCCGATGCCTTGCCGGGCTTTGGCATTGTTGCGGCGGTATTGGGCATCGTCACGACCATGTCACAGCTGGGGGGTGATACGACCCGGATCGGCGAGCACATTGCCGGAGCCCTGGTGGGTACCTTTCTGGGTATCCTGCTCTGTTACGGATTCGTCGGTCCGCTGGCGGCGGCGATGGAAAACCGGGTACAGGAAGACGGCAAGGCATTTGATTGCGTCAAGATCGGCCTGCTGGCCAATCTCCGTGGTTACAACCCGATGGTGTCAGTCGAGTTTGCCCGCAAATCCATGTCTGCACATGTGCGCCCGAGCTTTCAGGACCTCGAAGAGCATCTCAAGGGCGATCGAAGCAGGGCTGCTGCATGAGCGATACACCGCCGTTGATTGTCGTCCGCCGGACCCGACGCAAGAAACATGGTCATCACGGCGGCGCATGGAAAGTGGCTTACGCCGATTTCGTCACGGCGATGATGGCGTTTTTTCTGGTGATGTGGCTGCTGGGCATCGGCACGCGCGAACAGAAGGCGGCGATTTCCGAATACTTCAGGAATCCCAGCATGACGCCGGGCACGGCTACCATGGCGCCACCCGGCAAGTTCGGTCAGGGTGGTGCCAGCGACAGCGTGATCAAGCTCGGCGGCGCGATGGACATCTCCCATGGCCCCGGTAAAGACCGGCACGGAGCGACCAAGGCCACCGGCACGGCCGCTTCCGGGCGTGCAGAGCGTGACAGCAAGGACCTCGAGAAAGCCGCGAAGCGTGAGGAAAAGGCGCGACTGGAAAGCCTCATGGAGCAGTTGCACGCGGCGATCGAGAAGAGCCAGGCATTGGCACCGTTCAAGGACCAGTTGCTGCTCGATATCACGCCTGAGGGCCTGCGCATCCAGATCGTCGACAAACTCAACCGCCCGATGTTCGACCAGGGTAGCGCCCAGCTGAAACCCTATACCGTGAAAATCCTTCACGAGCTGGCCAAGTTCATCAATCGCGTGCCCAACCGGATCAGTATCGCCGGCCACACCGACGATGCGCCATATAGTAGCGACGGTCATTACAGCAATTGGGAGCTGTCGGCGGACCGTGCCAATGCAGCACGGCGCGCGTTGGTGGCTGGCGGCTTGCTCGCATCGAAGATGGCACGCATCGTGGGTCTGGCCGCTGCGGTACCGCTCGACAAGGCCCATCCCGGCAATCCGATCAATCGTCGTATCAGCATCATCGTAATGACCAAGCAGGCTGAGGACGCTGCACTTTCACAGGACCTGGCCAGTGCCGAGGTCGGCGCCGGCAGCGCGGCTAGGGTGACCGCGTCGCCGACCAGGCGACAGGCGCCTCCCCCGCCGGAGTTGTCGCCGAAAAGTGGCTCGTCCCCGCGATTGGGTGGGGCCGTCGGGGGTACCTCGCGGGCGCCACCCTCACCCTGATTTCAGGCGGCGTCGCAGCTGGGCGTCGAGTACCTGCAAGCGGTCAGGCGTGCCCACATCCGTCCACGCCCCATGGTGGTGACTACCGCTGATTTCGTTGCGCGCCATGGCGGCCCGCAGCAACTCGACCAGCTTGAAACGAGGTGGCTTGCGAAATGCGTTGGTGGTGCCACCCATTAACGTCTGCCAATTCGCAAGCAAGTCGTGACGGAACACGCCGATGCCGCTGAAGGTGAGCTTCGGTGCGCCGGTTTCGTGCAACCGACCTTGCGAGTCCAGCACGAAGTCGCCGTGCGGATGATGGGGTGGATTGTCGACCAGCAACAGATGCGCGAGTCTGCTCGGTTCGGCAGGCAAGGCAGCGAAGTCGGCATCGCACCAGATATCGCCGCTGACGGCAATAAACGGTTCGCTTCCCAGCAGCGGCAATGCATTGAGCATGCCACCGCCGGTTTCCAGCGGCTTGCTTCCCTCGTAGGCATAACGGATGCGCATGCCCCAGCGTGAGCCGTCACCGAGAATGTCGGGGAATTGCTCGGCCAGGTGCGAGGTGTTGATCACCACGTAGTGCACACCGGCGGCGGCCAACTTTTCCAGATGCCATATGATTAACGGTTTGCCACCTACGGGGAGCAGAGGCTTTGGCGTATGCTCCGTCAGTGGGCGCATGCGTTCACCGTGGCCGGCGGCGAAAATCAACGCGTGCCGCATGTTGCCTCCGGCAGGCTGAGGTCGCGTTCACCGACACAGCGCTGAATCAGTGATGCCAGATCTTGCAGCTCGGGATAACCGCGTGCCACGCTGAGCACGTAGTGGTAAACCCGGGGCAGGTCGTCGAGGTAACCGCGCTTGCCATCGCGGTAGTGCAGACGGCAGAAAATGCCGAGCACCTTGAGGTGACGCTGCAATCCCATCAGATCGAACCAGCGCAGGAAGCGGTGGCGATCCACGGTGGTATCGATCAAACCGGCGGCCACCAGGCGCCGCCGATACGTCTCTACCCAGTCGTGCACGCGCTCGGGCTCCCACGCGATATAGCAATCACGCAGCAGCGAGGCCAGGTCGTAGGTGATCGGGCCCACCAGCGCGCCCTGGAAATCAATGATGCCGGGGTTCGTGAGCAGCGGTGGAGTGCGTCCGGGCTGCATGGCGCCGAATCCATCGGGGCTGATGCGAGGGTGTTCGACGACAAGCAGGTTGCGGCTGTGGAAGTCGCGATGCACGAAACGGCGGGGTTGTTCCAGCGCATTGTGCACCAGGAAGCCGAAGGCGCTCTCGAGAATGGCGCGGTCGGCCTGCGCCAGCGTGCAGCTCAGATGGCGGTCGACAAACCAGGTCGGCATGATCTCCAGTTCTTGCGCGAGAAAGGTGCGGTTGTAAATCGCCATGCCATCGGTATCGACCGTCGACTGCATGCGTAGCAGGGCGTGCATGGCATCGCCGTACAGAGCGTCAACCGTGGCGTCGTTCAGCTCGGCGAGATATAGCCGCGAGCCAAGGTCCTCGATCAGCAGAAATCCTCGGGCTTCATCAACCTCCTGTACCCGAGGGACGTGAAGTCCAGCGGCGGCGAGTCTTCGCCCGATAGTCAACCAGGGTATGGGGTCTTCCCGCGCGGGAGGCGAATCCATCACGATCCAGCTTTGTCCCGCCTGGGCGGCGCGCCAGTAGCTGCGAAAACTCGCATCCGTGGAGACTGGCGCCAGGGTCAGTGACGTGTCGCCGAGCGTATGTCGGGTCCAGTCGAGGCGGGCGTCGGCGCGATCATCGATGTTCATGGGGCTCGCAGTTGGGGGGGGTGTTTCAGCTTATCGCCCAAACACGCTGGCGAGAACCGTCTGATTCGCTGCGCCACGCGCGAGGTTGCGCATTGTCGCCATGCCGTGAAACGTACGATGGATGTGACATGGAGACATGCGTCGACTTCGGTGGCTCCATGGGAACCGTGAATCGGCCGATCACGGATCGGCCGAGGCGAGTTCAGAGGCGGCGCACGCAAGACTGAAATCCGCACGGTTGGTGCACTCAGAGCATCCGAGCCGGATCAGCACCTGAGCTTGCGGAATGTGGTACAGAGGTAGCGGTTCCCGGCGGTGACAACAACCGGTGACTCGATGGCACCAATTGCCTACGGGTGTGACCGCAACGTTCTGTCTCAAGAAAGGTTGTAGGCCTTTTCCTCGTGCAGTGCGAGGTCAAGCCCGAGCTGCTCCTGCTCCTCGGTGACACGCAGGCCGATCGTCCAGTCGATCAGCTTGAGGATGATCAGGCTGAGCACGGCACTCCAGATGATGGTGAAGCCAACGCCTTTGGCCTGGATCCACAGCTGACCACCGAGGCTGGTGACGTCGCCGAAGCCGCCGAGCGCCGCCGATGCCAAGGGGCCGGTGAGCAGGGCCCCGATGATGCCAGCCACTGCATGCACGCCGAACACATCCAGCGAGTCATCGTAACCAAGCTTGTGCTTGAGCCTGGTCGCGGTGAAGAAGCAGACCGCACCGGCCACCAAGCCGAGTACCAGGGCGCCGCCGGGACCGACCGTGCCCGCCGCTGGCGTCACCGCCACCAGGCCGGCAACTGCACCGGAAACGATACCCAACACACTAGGCCGACGATGGATCAGCCACTCGACGCCGATCCAGCCGATCGCAGCGGCGGCGGTGGCAATCTGCGTGGTCAGCATCGCCATGCCGGCGCTGCCGTTGGCGGCCACCGCGGAGCCTGCGTTGAAGCCGAACCATCCCAGCCACAACAGGCTTCCGCCGATGACCGTATAGCCCAGGTTGTGCGGTGCCATGTGCGTAGTGGGGTAGCCCTTGCGCCTGCCGATCACCAGGCAGGCCACCACACCGGCAAAGCCGGCATTGATATTCACCACCGTTCCGCCGGCAAAATCGAGCACACCCATGTCACCGAGCAGCGAGCCGGGACCACTCCAGACCATGTGGGCCATCGGCAGATAGACTACCGTCAACCACAAAGCGCTGAACCAGAGCATCGCGCTGAACTTCATGCGTTCGGCGAACGCACCGACGATCAGCGCAGGGGTGATGATCGCGAAGGTCATCTGAAACATCACGAACACGCTTTCGGGCACGCTGCCGTAGAGGGTGCCGGGCTTGATCCCGGCCAGCATCAAGCGATCCATCCCGCCGATGATCGAGTGCAGGTTGGTCACGCCGGCATGCATGCCGGCGGTACTGAAAGCCAGCGAGTAACCGTAGATCACCCACAGCACACTGACTAGCGCGGTGATCCCGAAGCACTGCATCAGCACCGACAGCAGGTTCTTGGCGCGCACCATGCCGCCGTAGAACAAGGCCAGGCCGGGGATCGTCATCAGCAACACCAGCATGCTCGCGGTCAGCATCCATGCGGTATCGCCGCTATCAAGCTTTGCGGCGGTCTGTGCCGCGGCAGGCATGGTAGCGAGCGACCCAATGACCAGCACCAGCGAATTCAACACATGGCGCTTTCCCTGCATACCTCGATCCCTCTTCCTGGTGGATTGTTTGATTTCACAATGCATCGGCATCGATCTCCTGGGTGCGAATGCGGATGACCTGTTGAAGATCGGCCACGAAAATCTTGCCGTCGCCGATCTTGCCGGTACGGGCCGACTGACCGATTGCTTCGATGGCACGTTCGGCCTGACCGTCATCGACGGCAATTTCCACCTTCAATTTCGGCAGGAAATCGACCACGTATTCGGCACCCCGGTACAATTCGGTATGGCCATGCTGGCGGCCGAACCCCTTGACTTCGGTCACCGTCATTCCGTGAACGCCGACATCGCTCAGGGCTTCGCGTACCTCGTCCAGCTTGAACGGCTTGATGATCGCGGTGATCCATTTCACGGGTTCAATCCTCATCTGATGACAAGGGCTTCTGAGCAGGTTGCGTGCCAACGTCGCGTGGCGGTGGAAAGCGTTGCCCTGCAAGGCTTAGGATCATTTTTGGGTATGTGAAAGCACCATGATGGTATTTTGACGCGACGATAATTTCCCCATTTTGGACCAAAATGGCGCTGACACGGAGACGGATTGACCAGCGGCTTTCAAATCAGTACCATTTTAGTCTGGATTAGAAGGTGTCAACGCTTATGCTCCGCGTCAGCCGACTGACTGACTATGCCGCCGTGGTGATGACTTGCATCGCGGCCCATTCAGACGACGTACTCAGCACGGCGCAGATCGCCAGTGAGACGCATCTTGAGCTGCCGACCGTAAGCAAGTTGCTGAAATCGCTTGGTCATGCGGGGTTGGTGGAGTCGTTTCGCGGCGTCAATGGTGGCTATCGGTTGGCCCGCCCGGCCGACACGATCAACCTCGCCGAGATTGTCGAAGCGATGGAAGGCCCGATCGGCATGACCGAATGCGGCACTACCGAAGGCCAGTGTGATCGCGAGGCGCAATGTGGCGTCCGCGGCAGCTGGCAGCGAATCAACCACGTGCTTGATGGCGCACTGCGTGCGATGAGTCTGGCCGACATGGTGCGGCCACACATGCCGGCAACCGTCGTGAGCGTCGCCATCAGCTCCCTGAAAAGCAGAACCAACGCATGACCAGCGAACCTACCCAGATCACCGCCGCCATGGGTGGCAATGCCGAGGTTGTCGAGGCGCTCGGCCGCCGTTACGAGGCGGGCTTTGTCACCGATATCGAGACCGACTACCTGCCGCCGGGTCTCTCCGAAGATATCGTGCGCCAACTCTCCGCGCTCAAACAGGAGCCGGAGTGGATGACCGAGTGGCGTCTAGAAGCGTATCGTCACTGGCTGACCATGCCGACGCCGGACTGGGCCAAGTTGAAGCTCACGCCGATCGACTACCAGTCGATCAGCTACTACGCCGCCCCCAAGCAGGGGCCGAAATCGCTGGCCGACGTCGATCCGAAGTTGCTGGTGACCTACGAGAAGCTCGGCGTACCGTTGCACGAACGGGCCAGGTTGGCCGGTGTGGCGGTCGACGCGGTGTTCGACTCGGTATCCGTAGGCACCACCTTCCGCAAGGAGCTGGCCGAGGCCGGGGTGATCTTCTGCTCGATGAGCGAAGCGATCCGCGAGCATCCCGAACGGGTGCGGCAGTACCTGGGCAGCGTGGTGCCGACGGGCGACAACTACTTTGCCGCGCTCAACTCGGCGGTGTTCTCCGATGGCTCGTTCGTGTTCATTCCCAAAGGGGTGCGTTGCCCGATGGAGCTGAGCACGTATTTCCGCATCAACGCCATCAACACCGGCCAGTTCGAGCGCACCCTGATCGTGTGCGAAGACGACGCCTACGTGTCGTACCTGGAAGGCTGCACGGCGCCGATGCGCGACGAGAACCAGTTGCACGCCGCGGTGGTCGAGTTGGTTGCTCTGGAAGGCGCGCAGATCAAGTACTCCACCGTGCAGAACTGGTACCCGGGCGACGAGAACGGTGTGGGCGGCATCTACAACTTCGTCACCAAACGCGGCGATTGCCGTGGCGATGATTCGAAGATCAGCTGGACCCAGGTCGAAACCGGTTCGGCGATCACCTGGAAATACCCCAGTGTGGTGCTGCGCGGCGATCGCTCGGTGGGCGAGTTCTATTCGGTGGCGCTAACCCATCACCATCAGCAGGCGGACACCGGTACCAAGATGATCCATATCGGCAAGGGCACCAAGTCGAAGATCGTTTCCAAGGGCATCAGTGCAGGACGCAGTTCCAACAGTTACCGTGGCCTGGTGAAGGTGGAGAAGGGAGCGGAGGGGGCGCGCAATTACACCCAGTGCGACTCACTGCTGATCGGCAAGCAGTGTGGTGCGCACACCTTTCCCTATATGGAAGTGAAGAACCCGAGCGCCATCATCGAGCATGAGGCGACCACCTCGAAAATCTCCGATGACCAGATGTTCTACTGCCGCAGTCGTGGCATCGCCGAGGAAGACGCCGTGTCGATGATCGTCGACGGCTTTTGCAAGCAGGTATTCCGCGAATTGCCGATGGAGTTCGCGGTGGAGGCGAAGAAGCTGCTCGAGGTGTCGCTGGAAGGCGCGGTGGGCTGATGGATGCTTCAATGATCACCGACACCTCGTTGCTGCGGCTTCGACCCGCCATCGAGCAGGACGTCAGCGAGATCCTAGTGCTGATCCGCGAATTGGCCGCGTATGAAAAGCTGCTGCACGAGGTCGATGCGGACGAGAACGACTTGCGCCGCAGCCTGTTTGGCGCCACGCCACGTGCCCACTGCGACATTGCGGAGTGCGACGGCCGAGTTGCCGGTTTCGCTCTGTGGTTCTACAACTACTCTACGTTCCGTGGGCGTGCCGGCATCTATCTCGAAGACCTGTTTGTCCGTCCGGCGTTTCGTGGTAAGGGCATCGGCAGAGCGCTGATTGCCAACCTCGCTCGACGCTGTGTCGACGAATCGCTGCCGCGCCTGCAATGGTCAGTGCTGGACTGGAACCAGCCCTCCATCGCTTTCTACGAATCGCTGGGCGCCAACGTCATGAAAGAGTGGCTGACCTGCCGCATGAACAGCGAGGCTATCGCTGCGCTGGCGCCACCCCCCGAATCAACCATTGCACGCTGAAAATATCTTCAGGCTATTGTCATGACCATGCTGAAAATCGAAAACCTGCACGCCCGCGTCGAGGGCAAGGAAATCCTCAAGGGGCTCAGCCTCACCGTCAACGCGGGAGAAGTGCACGCCATCATGGGGCCGAACGGCGCCGGCAAATCCACCCTCGGCAACGTGCTGGCCGGTCGCGAAGGTTACGAGGTCACCGCCGGCAGCATCAGCTACAACGGTGTCGACCTGCTGGCGCTGGCGCCCGAGGCGCGCGCCGCCGCGGGTGTGTTTCTGGCGTTCCAGTATCCGGTGGAAATTCCCGGTGTCAACAACACCTATTTTTTGCGTGCGGCGTTGAACGCGCAGCGCAAGCAGCGCGGCGAGAAGGAGCTGGATTCGATGCAGTTCCTCAAGCTGGTGCGTGAAAAGCTGAAAGTGATGCAGATCTCCGACGAGTTGCTGCATCGCGCGGTCAATACGGGTTTTTCCGGCGGCGAAAAAAAGCGCAACGAAATCTTCCAGATGGCGGTGCTGGAACCTCAGCTGGCGATCCTCGACGAGACCGATTCGGGTCTGGACATCGACGCGCTGAAGCAGGTGGCGCAGGGAGTCAATACGCTGCGCTCGCCCGAGCGCGCCTTCCTGATGATCACCCACTACCAGCGCCTGCTGGATTACGTGGTGCCGGATTTCGTCCACGTGCTGGCTGACGGTTGCATCGTCGAGAGCGGTGACAAATCACTGGCACTGAAGCTAGAGGATCACGGCTACAGCGGCATCGGCACCTCGCAGCCGAGCGGAGCGGCGGCATGAGTGAGCCCGCTACACTACCGCTGGTCAGCTCGCTGCTGGACGCGGCGCTGCCGCCGAGCGGCCTGGCATGGCTGGACACCGCGCGACGTGAAAATAGCCAAGCTTTTGCGGCCGGCGGCCTGCCCGATACCCGGGTGGAAGCGTGGAAATACACCGCGCTGCGCGCGCTCGGCCAGCGCCGTTTCGCCAAGGGCGATGCCGCTGCGCAAAGCCGCGCCGTGGACGCCTCGACGCTGGCCTTGCCCGGCATCGACGGAGCGCGTCTGGTCTTCGTCAATGGGGTGTTTCGTGACGATCTCTCGGCGCTGGAAAGCCTGCCTGAAGGGCTGACCCTGCAGCCGTTGTCGCAGGCCTTGCAAGGCGATCCGGAGCCGCTGCGCTTCGCCTTGTCACGGCACTACCGCGGGGCCGGTGACGCCTTTGCGCGAATCAATGCGGCAAACGCCAGCGATGGCGTGGTGCTGCGGGTAGCGGCTCACGCGAAGATCGCCGTTCCGGTGCAACTGGTGTTCGTCGGCGCGGCAGCCGAAACCGATCTGGCATGGCACGGCCGTAACGTCGTCATCCTGGGCGAGGGATCCTCACTGAGCCTGGTCGAACAGCACGCCGCTGCTAGCGAGCAAGCGCATCTGGCGACCCTGGTCAGCGATATCGAGCTCGGTGAACGTGCCAGTCTGCGACACGTCGTACTGCAAAATGCCGCCGTCGGGGCCAGCCTGATCCGCCGCAGCAGCCTGCGACTGCAGGCGCATGCGCAGGCCACAATGCACGTGTTGGAACTCGGTGGCGCGCTGGTGCGCCATGATCTGCAGGTCGAGCTGGCGGGCAACGGGTCGCGACTGGATACCCGTGGGATCTTCATGCCGCGTAGTCGTCAGCATATCGATACCCAGCTGGCGATCCGGCATCAGGCATTGCATACCGTGTCGAGCTCCCACTGGCGTGGAGTCGCCAACGACCGCGCCCGCGGGGTATTCCGCGGCGCGATCCTGGTGGCGCCCGGTGCCGATGGCAGCGATGCCAGCCTCAGCAACAAGAACCTGCTGCTGTCGCCTGGCGCCGAGATCGACACCAAGCCGGAACTGGAGATCTATGCCGATGAAGTCAAGGCGGCGCACGGCGCCACCGTCGGCCAGCTCGATCCACATTCGCTGTTCTACCTACAGTCGCGGGGCATACCGCAAGCCGAGGCGCGTGCGCTGCTCACCGCGGCTTTTTGCCGCGCGGTGCTGGATGATCTGCCGGACCAGCCGTTGCGGGAACATCTCGCGGCGTTGGTTCTGGCCCATTTGCCCAACACCTAGCGGGGGGCTCGAGTCCCCTTTCCCGGGGATGTCTGCCCCGGTCGTCGTGCTTCCGGCGCATGCGGTCTCCCTCCGACCATGCCCTATGAAAACGCGGCGGCAAGCCACTAAGTCCGAGCCGAGCGTCATTGAAGCGAGACCCGTTGCGCATGAATACAGCCGCCAGCCCCGCCACCGTCTTTGATGTCCAGCGCGTCCGCGCGGATTTCCCCTTGCTCGCGCGTACCGTGCACGGCAAGCCCCTGGTGTATTTCGACAATGCCAACACCAGCCAGAAGCCGGTATCGGTGATCGAGGCGGTGGCTTCCCACTACCGACTGCACAATGCCAACGTGTCGCGTGCCGTGCACCAGCTGGGCGAGGAAGCCACCACTGCCTACGAGGGCGTGCGCGACAAGCTGGCGGCGTTCATCAACGCCCCGTCGCGCAACGAGGTGATTCTCACCTCGGGTACCACCCAGGCCACCAACCTGGTTGCCTACAGCTTTGTGTTGCCGCGGCTCAAGGCGGGCGACGCGATTCTCACCACTGCCATGGAGCATCACGCCAATATCGTGCCGTGGCAGCTGGTGGCGCAGCGCGGCAGTGCCACGGTCAAGGCGGCGCCGATCAACGAGCGCGGCGAGCTGATCGTCGAGCGATACCTCGCGATGCTCACACCCGAGGTCAAGCTGGCCTGCGTCACCCATGTTTCCAATGTGCTGGGCACCGTCAACCCAGTGCGTGAGATCGCAAGAGAGTGCCGTAAGCGCGGCATTCCCTTGTTGGTCGACGGCTCGCAAGCGGTGCCGCATCGTGCGGTCGACGTGCAGGCACTGGGTTGCGACTTCTACGCGTTCACCGGCCACAAGATGCTGGCACCGACCGGCACCGGCGCGCTGTGGGCGCGACGCGAGCATCTTCAGGCGATGCCGCCGTTCTTCGGTGGCGGCGAAATGATTCGCGAGGTGCGCTTCGATGGCACCACGTTTGCCGAGCCGCCGCACAAGTTCGAGGCGGGCACGCCGAACATTGCCGGCTTCGTCGGCATGGGCGCGGCCATCGACTATTACCAGTCGCTCGGCGTCGAGGCAATCCACGTCTGGGAGCAGCAACTGCTGGCCTACGCCACCGAGCGCCTGCGGGAGATCCCCGGTCTGCGCCTCATTGGCGAGGCGGCCGAAAAGGAGCCGGTGATCTCGTTCCTGCTCGACGGCGCCCAGGCTACCGACCTGGCGACCTTGCTCGATCTCGAGGGCGTGGCGGTACGTTCAGGCCATCACTGCGCGCATCCGTTGATGCAATCCTTCGGTGTCCCTTCCACGCTGCGTGCCTCGCTGGCGTTCTACAACACCTGCGAAGAAATCGACGCCTTCGTGGTGGCCCTGCTCAAGGTGCGCAAGCTGCTGATGTAAGAGGCAACGCCGCGCCTGCGGGGCCGCCGCAGAGAGAGGGTGCCCGAACGTGGAGGGACGACGACTCCCGCCCTGCACGCTATCCTTGAAAAACTTTCCGCGTACGGCGATACCTATGCTTGCCCCGCTCCCCGGGCTGATCCGGATTCCGCTGGTGATGTTCTCGTTGCTGCTCAACACCTTGCTGCACGTGCTGGTGCTGTTCGCGCTCACCGTACTCAAGCTAGCCATACCTGTGCGTGTATTGCGCGAGACGCTATCGCGTGCGCTGGTCGGGGTCGCGGAAAGCTGGATCGATGTCAACAGTGCGCTGTTCGAGGTATTTACCCGCACCCGCTGGCAGGTCGAGGGCCTCGATGGCCTACGCCGCGACGGTAACTACCTGGTGCTGTGCAACCACCAGAGCTGGGTGGATATCCCGGTATTGCAGAAAATCTTCAACCGGCGCATCCCGTTTCTGCGCTTCTTCCTGAAAAGCGGGCTGATCTGGGTGCCGCTGCTGGGGCCCGCCTGGTGGGCACTCGATTTTCCCTTCATGAAGCGCTACTCGAAGGAGACTCTGGCCCGGCATCCCGAATGGCAGGGCAAGGACCGCGCGGCCACCCGCAAGGCCTGCGAGAAATTCAGCCAGATGCCGGTGTCGGTAATGAACTTCGTCGAAGGCACCCGCTTCACTCAAGCCAAGCACAACGCGCAGTCGTCGAACTACCGTCACTTGCTGCGGCCCAAGGCCGGCGGCGTCGCCTTCGTGCTCGACGCAATGGGCGACGGCTTGCATGCCATTCTCGACGTCACCATCGTCTACCCGCTGGGCGCCGGCAGCATGATGGACCTGATCGCCGGCCGTGTCCGCGACATCCGCGTGCACGTGCGGGAACTGCCGATCACCGCCGAGATGCGCGGCGATTACGACGGCGATGCCGCATTCCGTCAGCGCCTCCAGGCATGGGTAAACGAACTGTGGCAGGCGAAGGATGCGCGAATCGAGGCCCTGCAAGGCGGCTGAGGTGCCACGCTGGCGGGAGGCAGACCGGGTCGATGCGGCACGAGCGCCGCCCGGCGCCGTCCGCCCAGGACCGTACATCGGTCAACGGCACCCGCGCGACGCGGCACTTCGATTCTCTGATGATTTTCGATGGCACGACTCGTGCTTCGATGGCCGTGAGTCGCCTCATATTTTCTGCTATCGAGAAGTTGCCATGGAAAAATATAACCACGATTGCATCGCGGGCGACTCGCCCCAGGAGTCGGCTATCCGCTTCCTGCTGCGGCATGCCGAGTGCCAGAGGGTATTGGCTATCAGCGCCTGGGGTGAGCCCTCACCGCTGGCGATCGCCGTGCCGGAACGTGATCCGAATAACACCGCACAGCCGACGGCAAGCGTGCGCAGCCTCGTCGCTGCCGCTGCCCTTGCCGTGGCCGTTGTAGCCAGCCCCATGACGTCCGAGTCGGTGGCTGCGAACGAGAGTTTTCGGAGCCGCTTTTCGCCGGCATATGCCGCTGCGCGTCACCTGCCACCGCCAAAAAGAGCCCTGTCGCCTGGGTTGCGGCGCACCGTTGGGTCGAGCCCGCGCCTGGAGGGCACGTGCGGGGTGGTAGCTGCCTGAGGGATGGCCGGCAAGGGATGCGGCTGGGCACCGTCGCTCATGCGTCCAAACGTATCCTTAGATGGCATTGATCGATCACAAGTTTTTCACAACTTGGCTGCAGTTCATCCTGCCTTGGTAATCAACGGGTTTTGTCCAGTGGCCACATCAAAGCGAGACATCCACGTCTGCGATCCACCTGAGCCGTGCGAAGCGAGAAGGAGCTTGTGACGTGGTTCCTGGGAGCCCAGAGGGCTGCATACTCCTGGGCTACAAATCAAGGAAAAGCCCCGAGCTGATCCGGCGAAAAAATTCCATCGAGGTTTACCGGGCCAGCGACGCGGGTGGCCATGGGTCGTACCGGTCTCCGCGCCTTGGTCATGTTTGTCCCTAGTAAAGCAGTGCTACATTGCTATTTCCCACCAACCGAATAAAGAGGAAACAGCGATGAAACGCATAGCTCAGAAAGCCTTGTTCGTGGTGATGGCACTCGCCTTTACCGGCCCAGCGCTCGCACAGCAATCCAGCACAGGACTGGGTAGTGCGTGGCCGACCGACGCCCACGACGTAAGTCGCATGCCGGGTTTCCATGCGTACGCGTGGGTCAAGTCCGGCGTGAAATATGTGCAGGTCAACGATGCTGCGGGTAACGTGTTGATGGCTGTTGCGACTGCTAATGGGGCGTTTCTTCCGTTGCCTATGGGACGCAACGCCAAGAATCTGAAAATCCTTCCCAAAGGGACGCCTGCGGGTACCTCTGTGGTTGGGGTAACGGTTTACCAAGACCCTTCAGTGCTGATTACGGCAGCACCGCAGAGTAACGGCGCGTTGTTGTTTACCGCGGCAGCGACCTGCACCAACCCGGTGGAATGCACGACTCACGTCAACTGAGAACAGGACGGGTGGCGTGCTCAGTGGCCGCCACCCACTCTGATGGATAGGTTTTGGGTTCCTGCAGCAACGCACTGATGCTCTCCCCGTGTGCCCGGTGTCGTACATGGGTCTGGCCTTCAAACAGCGCGGCTTGGGCTTTCACGGCATCGATACCGAAACCGGTAGCTGCTAATCGCAGGGCTGGTCTGCGGATGTGAGAAACCGGGTTGCCGGCAAGTTTCGTGTTGATACGAACCACGACCCAGCGAAACGCATCATGCTCACCGCTGCGTATTTGCACGCTCACGTGTTGGACCCTGTGCGTGGCGTACAGGCAATTTACACCTTCGCTCACTATACGGTGAAGCGCGAGCTGCAGGGCTGGCGAGAGGTAATGGATGGGTCCTTGGGTATGGCACCAGTATCCAATACGCTGGGCGTCGAGAGCCCGGGCGATACCTCCCTGTCGAAGGGTGGCTCGAAGGCCTTGCCGCGTTAACGAGGTGGGATAAAGGGCGTCCCGCAGCTGAAACAATTGTTCTTCAGTCGCGCGGGTGCGCCGCTGAAGCTCCCGAGTGTCGAAGGGAAGGCACCGGGATGAAAGGTCCGATAGCAGTCGCTGTATTGTTTGCAGTGCTTCACCGACGCGCTCCACTCCCCGTGCGCTTTGCTGGAGTTGCGCCGCATAGTGCGCCTGCAGTTGCCGGGCCAGATCGAGGGATTGGGGGCCGCGCCCGTCGTGGGGACCGTTCTGCTGATGTAGCACGGTGATTCGGCCACCGAAAAGAAGCATCGAACTGATTGCAAACGCCACGAATACTTCCGCTTGCAACGTGGAGGCGTCATAGAGGTGGGGCGTGGTCAGAGCGACAGCAATGCTGCCCATCGTGCCCCCTACGGCTGCCCCGTGCCAGCCATGGCGGAGGGCGAGCCAGACGATGGGCAGGAAGATCACGGTGCGTGCAATGGACTGTGAGGCCTCGCTTGATGCGTAGAGGCTCAACCATACGAGGAAAGCCAAGGCTGGCAGCGCAAAAGCACTTGCTTCTATTGCCAGCGAGCTATGTAACGCGCGTTTGAGGGTAGTCGGCCAGTGCACCAGCCCGTTGGGTCGCCCCTGCCAGACAAGCAGCACAAGGGGCACAACCGTCAATATTCCCAGATAATTGCCTACGAACCATCGCGCCCCTTCGACTGCATAGTCGATGGGTGGAGAAGTCGGGGGTACGTCAGCAGTTGATAGCGTAACGACATAGGCGAGTGTCCAAACCGCAGACACGACGACTGTGCAGGCTAGTATCGGGGCAAGGCGGACAGATCCACGCAGAGGGGTGATCCCCCAACGGTCGCGGCCAAACTTGACGAACGGCATCGCCATCGCCAAGGGAGGGAAAAACATCAAGCTGGACCAGAGCCAGCCGAAGGTGTCAAGGCACGAAAGACTGGCGTATGCCATGGGGCCCATCTCGCCCAGGATCAACGCGGGCCAAAAGCGATAGGGAACCAGCAGTAAAACAGAGAAGCGATAGCCCGCAAAGAGGATCCAGTGTGACCAGGATATTTGCCGAAGCAGCAAATACCCCACGGCATAAGCCACAGCGACAGCCATATGCTGCGCCACTACATTCCATCGCGATTCCTGACTCATTCGGCAACCCCTTGGCGAACGGATCTTCCCCTGTAAACCGTGTGACGCAAGCCACACTTTGCAAGTATGGCAGTAAATCAACTCAGAAAATGCCAAGCCAAGCACGATGCTTCGCTCTACTGTAGGCCGTTCGCAACGATTTTCTACCCTTGGCGGGGTATTGGGTCGCTTACGGCAACTCGGTTGGTGTGATCAAAGGGCTTCATTAGACGGTCTAGCCACATCGGCGGTGCGACCTTCCGTACTACGCAGCAGCGGCCATCGCGCGGCGCGAAAAAATATACCTTGACCTCCGGTATAACGGCGTCGGGACAGGCTTGCCGCGGCACCTATTGACTTATTCATTTATTTCTATAATTCTAGAATTATGGAATCATGTGACGCTGTCGCCAGTCTCAATGCACTCGCCCAGGAGCACCGTCTGACGCTGTTTCGTCTGCTGGTGCAAGCCGGCGAGGAGGGCATGACGGTGGGTGAGCTGGCGGCGGCGACAGGGCTGGCCGGGGCCACGCTGACCAACCATTTGCACGTCCTGCGACGTGCGGGGATGGTCAGCGACGAGCGGCGCGGACGGGTGATCCAGTGCCGCGCCAACTACACCCGGATGAACGAACTCCTCGGTTTTCTCACCGACAACTGCTGTGCAGGGTCGGCGATAGCGTCCGCCTGTGCGCCAACCAAATTTTGCCAATCTTCCCGGAGCAAATCATGAAACGTTTTCATGTCCATGTGAATGTCGATCGCCTCGACAGCAGCATCCAGTTCTACACCACGCTGTTCGGCGCCGCGCCCAGCGTGGTAAAGGCCGATTACGCCAAGTGGATGCTCGACGACCCCCGGGTCAATTTCGCGATCTCGCAACGCGGCCGAGCATCCGGTATCGATCACCTGGGATTGCAGGCCGAGGACGCGGACGAGCTGGCGGCGATCGGCGAGCGGCTGCAGGCGGCCGACGCGGTGGCGCTGGCGGAGCAGGCGACGACGTGCTGCTACGCGCGCTCGGACAAGTTCTGGGCCGAGGACCCGCAGGGCGTGCGCTGGGAGAGCTTCCGCACCTTGGGTGAGGCGACAACGTACACCAGCACGCCCGCGGCAGCCGGCGAGACGGCGGGTGCCAGCTGCAGCCTGCCGCAGGCGGGTGGCGCAAGTGCAACGACATGCGGCCCGAAAGCCGCCGGCAGCTGCTGCTGAGACCGCCATGACCACGAAAATTTACAACGTGTTGTTTCTGTGTACCGGCAATTCGGCGCGCAGCGTGATGGCCGAGGCGATCCTCAACGTGCTCGGGGCGGGGCGCTTCAAGGCGTTCAGCGCCGGCAGCTTTCCGGGTGGCAAGGTGCAGCCGGTCGCAGCCGAGCTGGCGCGGTTGTTTGGCTATGACGCGCCGCTGCGCAGCAAGAGCTGGGACGAGTTTGCGCAGCCGGAGTCGCCGTCGATCGATATCGTGATCACGGTATGCGACAACGCTGCTGGCGAGGTATGCCCGATCTGGCCCGGGCATCCGGTGACCGCGCACTGGGGCGTACCTGACCCGGTTGGCGTCGAAGGCACCGAGGCGGTGCGCCGGCGGGCATTCCAGTCGGCGTGGATGATGTTGCGGCAACGTATCGAGCTGCTGCTGGCACTGCCGCTGGACAAGCTCGATCGCATGGCGATGCAACATGAGTTGCGCGCGATCGGGCAGGTGGAGCGTGATGATGAGCGTTGATCGGGCCGCCACGGCGCCGCCACGGATCGGTTTCTTCGCCCGCTATCTCAGTGTCTGGGTGGCCTTGTGCATCGTCGTCGGCATCGCGCTGGGGCATCTGCTGCCGGGCCTGTTCGGTCTGCTGGCCGGTGCCGAGGTGCAGCAGATCAATTTGCCGGTGGCGGCATTGATCTGGCTGATGATCGTGCCGATGCTGCTGAAGGTGGATTTCGCCCAGCTGGCCGGGGTGCGCCGCCAGGTGCGCGGCATCGGCATCACGCTGCTGGTGAACTGGGCGATCAAGCCGTTTTCGATGGCCTTGCTGGGCTGGTTGTTCATTCGCCAGGTGTTTGCGGCATGGCTGCCGGCCGAGCAACTGGACTCCTATATCGCCGGGTTGATTCTGCTGGCGGCGGCACCGTGCACGGCGATGGTGTTTGTGTGGTCGCGCCTGTGCGGTGGCGAGCCGAATTTCACCCTGGCTCAGGTCGCCTTGAACGACACCATCATGGTGGTGGCGTTTGCGCCGATCGTCGGCCTGCTGCTGGGAGTGGCGTCGATCCAGGTGCCCTGGGCCACCCTGTTGCTGTCGGTACTGCTGTATATCCTGCTGCCGGTGGTGATCGCGCAGTTGTGGCGCGTTTCTCTGCTGCGGCGTGGGCAGGTGGCGCTCGAGCGCGTGCTGCATCGCCTCGACCCCTGGTCGACCGCCGCGCTGCTGGCCACGCTGGTGCTGCTGTTCGGTTTCCAGGGCGAGCAGATCCTGCAGCAGCCGTTGGTGATCGTGTTGCTGGCAGTGCCGATCATCATTCAGGTCTATCTCAATGCCGGCATCGCCTACGGGCTCAGCCGCTGGCTCAAGGTGCCGCATTGCGTGGCCGGGCCGGCGGCGCTGATCGGTGCCAGCAATTTCTTCGAGCTGGCGGTGGCGGCGGCGATCAGCCTGTTCGGACTTCGCTCGGGCGCGGCGCTGGCTACCGTGGTCGGGGTGCTGGTCGAGGTGCCGGTAATGCTGTCGATCGTGCATATCGTACGGCGCACCGAACCGTGGTTCGAGCACTCGTCGGCCACCGGCAAAACCGGCTGACGGCGAACAGCGGTGCCGATCTTCCCTCCGCCCTCACGGAGGGCCGCTCTCGTGAGGGACTTCATTGTTTGCCGGGGTGATGCCGCGCTGGGTTATGCTCGACGTTTGCACTGGATGGCGACAGCGCCCACGGAACTCGAGGGCATCACCATAACCAAGCGCGTTGCGCAGGCGAATCGCCCGGTAGCCGGCCAAGTCTCCTGCATGCTTGCACGCGTGGACCCGAGGGGTATGCCATGACAACACGCCGCCAGTTCATCACTCACGCTCCGCTCGGCCTGCTCGGCCTGGCCGTGGCCTCGCGCATCGAAGCGAAGACCGGGGAGGGCGTGAAGCCGCCACCGGGAGCGCCGGGGGCATTCAATACCGCGCCGGCGGTGGGACCGAAGGTGACTCCGGCAACGTTCGCCGAGGCCGAGAAGCTGGAGCAAGTCGAGCTGACCGCAGCGCAGCGCGAGATGGCGGCGACCAGCTGGCCGACCTCGATGGCGGGCATGCTCGAACGGCGCACCGGGCCGCGCAAGATCGCTTTGCAGGAAAACCTGGCGCCGGCCACGGTGTGGAATCCGATCCTGCCCGGTCACCCGGTGGGGCCCGCGCACGATCGTTTCGTCGCCAGCAAGATCAGGGTTGGCGCGTTGCCGGACAGCGATGAGGACATCGCCTTCGCGCCGGTGACCCATCTCTCGCACTGGATTCGCTCGCGCCAGCTTACCTCGACGCGGCTTACCCAAATCTACATCGCGCGAATCAAGCGTTTCGATCCCGAACTGCGCTGTGTCATCACCTTGCTCGATGACCACGCGCTGGCGCAGGCGGCCAAGGCCGACCAGGAAATCGCCGCCGGCAAGTATCGCGGTCCGCTGCACGGCATTCCCTGGGGCGCCAAGGATCTGCTGGATACCGCCGGGATCCGCACCACCTACGGTGCCGAGCCATTCCGCCACCGCGTGCCGCGCGAGGATGCCGCCGTGGTCACGCGACTCAACGCAGCCGGTGCCGTGCTGCTGGCCAAGCTCAGCATGGGTGCGTTGGCGCTCAACGACATCTGGTTCGGTGGGCAGACCATGAACCCCTGGCTGTTGCAGGAAGGCGCCTCCGGTTCCAGCGCTGGGCCGGCCGCGGCGACGGCAGCCGGCCTGGTCGGTTTTGCGATCGGCAGCGAAACCCAGGGAAGCATCATCAGCCCGTCGATGCGTTGTGGCGTGACCGGCCTGCGTCCAACCTATGGCCGGGTGCCGCGCAATGGTGCGATGACCTTGTGCTGGACGCTGGACAAGCTGGGCCCGATGGCACGCTCGGTCGAGGACACCATGCTGGTGCTGCACGCGATCACCGGCCCGGATCTTGGTGACGTCGCCAGCGTGCCAAGCCGGCTCGACTACGACGCCGCGCTGCCCGTGCAGGGCCTCAAGGTCGGCTATTTCCCCGGCTGGATGAAGGACGCCACCGAGGTCGACCGCGCCTCGCTGGCGGCCATGCGCAAGCTCGGCATGGTACCTACCGAAGTGTCGTTGCCCGACTGGCCCTACGACTCGCTCAACCTGATGCTGTTTGCCGAGGCGGCGGCGGCGTTCGAGGAACTTACCCTCAGCGGCAAGGCTGACGAACTGACCATGCAGGTGCCGGATGCCTGGCCCAACCTGTTCCGCGAGGCGCGTTTTCTGTCGGCGGTGGATTTCGTTCAGGCCGACCGTCTGCGCCGCAAGGTGGCGGTGGAGATGGCGAAGCTGATGTCCGGCGTGGACCTGTTGCTGGTGCCGTCGCTGCGCGAGGAGATGCTGGTGATCGCCAACAACACCGGGCAGCCGTCGTTAACGTTGCGCACCGGGTTCGTGCAAGTATCGCAGGCGCGTTCGGACTGGGCGCCGGATCCGCAGCATCCGTTGCCGACCTTCTCGCCGCCGCGTCGCGTGCCCTACGGCGTGACCCTGATCGGCCGGCTATTCGAGGAGGGCACGATCGCCCGCGCTGGCCTAGCGCTGGAGCGTGAGATGAACGTGGCGAGCGAGCGACCGTCGGGTTTCTGATCGTGTCGATCAAACGGCCGATGCTTCGGCATCGGCCATGCAGGCTTGTATCATGGAGGCCGGTTTCCACGCGTTGGTTGAAGTCTCATGCAGAACACCGAAGCACTCTCTTTTCGCGATGCGGGCGAAGCCGACATGCCGGCCATCGTGGCCCTGGTGCAGTCGGCCTATCGCGGCGAGGCCAGTCGCAGCGGCTGGACCACCGAGGCCGACCTGCTGGACGGTCAGCGGATCGATCCCGAAGGTGTGCTCGAACTGATCGGCAGACCTGACAGTCGCGTGCTGCTGGCTGAGTGCGGCGGTCAACTGCTCGCCTGTTGCCACCTCGAAAAGCAGGGCGATAGCTGCTACTTCGGCATGTTTGCCGTGGCGCCAAACGGCCAGGGAAAAGGCGCCGGCAAGGCGATGCTTGCCGAAGCCGAACGCATCGGTTGTGGACACTGGCATTGTCGGGAGCTGCGCATGACGGTGATCGACCTGCGCGAGGATCTGATCAGCTGGTACCAGCGACGTGGTTACCGCCGTACCGGCGAGTATGCGCCGTTTCCGTACGGTGACACGCGCTTCGGAATTCCCAAGCGGGATGACCTGCGGTTCGCCTGGCTGGCCAAGTCGTTGCGGATGGAGCGCGTGGCATGAGCGAGTGGGTCAAGGTCGGCAGCCGCAGCGAGATCCTTCCCGGCGAGTTCAAGGTGGTGTGGGATGGCGATGTGCCGATCGCGGTCTACAACATCGACGGAGCACTGTACGCGATCGAGGATATCTGCACCCACGACGGCGGCGAGCTGGCTGGCGGCGATGTCCACGGCTTCGAAGTGGAATGTCCGCGCCACGGCGCACGTTTCGACTTGCGCGATGGGGCGGTAACCAGGGCACCGGCGTACGAGCCCATTGCCAGTTTTCCGGTGCGCGAGGAAAACGGCGTCATCTGGACCCGCGACGACCGTTGAGGTCGCCGCTACAAGTGATAGACGAACGCCACCGATTCGGTGAGCTGGGTGCGTGAGCCGTAGCGGGTTACCAGCGGACTGTGGGCTGCCTGCCCGAGCAGCCGGCCGTAGACCAGGGCGAGTGCCACGCCAGTGTGCTGACTGGTCGGTACGAACAGGTCGTATTCGAGTGACGCCAGTTCGCCGCCGGCACCCGGTTGCCACGGCGATACGCCCAGGGCAGTGGCTTGGAGGGGCGTGATGCCGAAAAAGCGGTTCATCGCAGCGCCGTTCATGGCCTGCCAGCTCAGGCTCAAGGAGTGGTGCAGTAGCCCCACCGATGGCAGTTCCCAGTCGGCATAGCCTCTAAGGTAGGCGCCGGCGCCGTTGATGTCATGACTGAGGTCGCTGCCGACATCGATGCTTCGAGTCAGTTGCCACTCCAGATAGCCGCCGGCGGTTACCCGCGGCGGCAATGACCGAATCCGTCCGGCGAGCACACCCAGATCGCTGCGTTGACGACCCCATTGGTAATTGCCGTAGATGCCGCCGTGCAGGAACCGGCCGTGCAATAGCTCGACCTGGAGTCCATCGAGGGTGGAGAAGCTGACGTGACCGGGCCAGTTGATATCGAGGTAGGGCACCGGATCGTTTCGAGCGTCCTGCGAGCCGGGCCAGCTAGGCATGCGTTGTGCGCCGGCTCCGATGGCCAGCGTCGGGGTAGTGGGCGCGGCGAGGCCGGACAACGGCCATAGCAGACAGACTGTGATCAGCAACAGGCGCGAACGGCGAAAGTTCGGGTAGGCAGGGGTATCTGTCATGGGGTTGCAGCATACGGGCAATACGTGCGGCTTGACGTGATGGCGCATTGCCTGCTCAGCAAACGTTCGGCCAGGGGAAAGGGCGCCGAAAGACAGTGTTCCTACCCTGCACGCCATCCTTACCCGAGTGCATTCCAGATGTCCGACCCTGGCTGGACCATCCTGTGCGACTTCGACGGCACCATTTCCGTCGAGGACGTGATCGACTCCCTGCTCGACCGCTTCGGCCGTCCGGGTTGGGAGGTGCTGGAGCAGGACTGGCGCGCAGGGCGCATCGGTTCGCGCGCCTGCATGGCCGGTCAGGTGGATTTGCTGAAGATGACCCGCACCGAGCTGGATACCCATCTGGCGGGGCTATGGATCGACCACGCGTTTCCCGGGTTCGTGAGCATGGCCCGCGCGCTGAATGTGCCCATTCGTGTGGTCAGCGACGGTCTCGACTATGCGATCCACCAGATCCTTGGGCGCTACGGTCTGGACGACCTGCCGCTGGCGGCGAACCATCTGGCGCCGGCCGAGCCGCCAAAACAGTGGCAGCTGACCTCGCCGTTCCAGGCTGAAGGCTGCCGCAGCGGCACCTGCAAATGCGCCTGCGTGGCGCAGGCAGGCCGGAGCGGCGCGCGTACCTTGCTGATCGGTGATGGCGCCTCGGATTTTTGCGCGGCCGACCACGTCGATTTCGTTTTCGCCAAGCATCGCCTGATCGAGCATTGCCGTGCTGCGGGCATCGACTACGTGCCGATCACCGGCTTCGAGGATGCCCTCGAACTGCTGCCGAAGTTGCTCGACGGCAGCCTGGTCAGCCACGCCCATCACGAGCCCGCCGCGGTAGCGTGAACGACGCTTCCTTCAGCTTTTCACGAACTTCATTCCCCGGAACACACCATGAAAATCGACAAGACCGCCGCCGGCTTCATCGACGACGCGCAACTGCTTGCGGACGAGGCGAAGTACAGCTCGTTTGGCGACACCGTGCACTATGTGGACCCGCCGAAGATCTTCCGTCACGGCGAAGGCAGCTACATGTTCGACACCGCCGGTACACCGTTTCTCGATCTGCAGATGTGGTATTCGGCGGTCAACTTCGGCTATGGCAACCCGCGCCTGAACAATGTGCTCAAGGCGCAGATCGACCGCCTGCCGCAAGTGGCCAGCCAGTATCTGCACCAGACCCGCATCGAGCTGGCCAAAACGGTGGCGCTGGATGCGAAGAAGAAGTTCGGACTCGACGGCCGGGTGCACTTCAACGTCGGCGGCGCGCAGGCGATCGAGGATTCGCTGAAGATCGTGCGCAACGCGCGCAATGGCAAGAGCCTGATGTTTGCGTTCGAAGGGGGGTACCACGGCCGCACCCTTGGAGCCTCGTCCATCACCTCCAGTTACCGCTACCGCCGCCGTTTCGGCCATTTCGGTGAACGCGCGATGTTTCTGCCGTTTCCGTATCCGTTCCGTCGTCCCAGGGGCATGACGCCGGAGGAGTACTCGGACAGCTGCGTGAACCAGTTCGCCCGGCTGTTCGAAACCGAATACAACGGCGTGTGGGACCCGAAGACCGGCCAGGCCGAGTACGCGGCATTCTATATCGAGCCGATCCAGGGCACCGGCGGTTACGTGATCCCGCCGATGGGCTTCTTCAAGGGTCTGAAGAAAGTGCTCGACCAGTACGGCATTCTGATGGTGGTCGACGAGATCCAGATGGGTTTCTGGCGCACCGGCAAGCTGTGGTCGATCGAGCATTTCGGCGTGACCCCGGACGTGCTGGTGTTCGGCAAGGCGCTGACCAACGGCTTGAACCCGTTGTCCGGTCTGTGGGCGCGCGAGGAGCTGATCAATCCGACCGTGTTCCCGCCCGGCTCCACCCACTCCACCTTCAATTCCAACCCGCTGGGCACCTCGCTGGGGTTGGAAGTGATCAAGATGGGTTATGAACTCGATTACGAGAGCAGCGTGCCGAAGAAGGGCGCGCACTTCCTCGAAGGCCTGCGCGACCTGCAGAAGCGTCACAAGGAAATCGGTGACGTCGACGGTCTGGGACTGGCGCTGCGCGCGGAAATCTGCACCGACGACGGCTTCACCCCGAACAAGGCCCTGCTGGATACGATGGTCGACATCGGTCTGGCTGGCGACCTCGAGCACGACGGCAAGAAAATCGGTCTGGTGCTCGATGTGGGTGGCTGGTACAAGAACGTGATCACCTTCGCGCCGTCGCTGGAGATCACCCATGAGGAGATCGATCTGGCGATCGCGCTGCTCGATCAGTTGCTGACCAAAGCCAAGAAGGCCTGAGGTCGAAGGGCGTGCCCCACGGCCACGCCCTTGTAGGAGCGCACCCTGTGCGCGATGCTTTTCGGCGACACGGCCAAGAGCCATCGCGCACAGGGTGCGCTCCTACACGGTTGGCGTGGTCACGGCGCGTGCTTGAGAGCCAGCACGGCATTGAGGCCGCCGAACGCAAACGAGTTGCTGAGCGCGGCACGTACCGGCATCTCGCGCCCGACATTCGGCACGTAGTCGAGATCGCAGGCCGGATCAGGCTGGTCGAGATTGGCGGTCGGCGGCACCACGCTGTCACGCAGCGCACCGATCACCGCCACCAGCTCAAGCGCGCCCGAGGCGCCCAGTGCATGACCGTGCATCGACTTGGTCGAGGACACCGCAAGCCGATCGGCATGTGCGCCGAAGGCGAGTCGGATCGCCCGAGTTTCGGTACTGTCGTTGGCGAGGGTACCGGTGCCATGGGCGTTGACGTAGTCGATATCCTCCGGCGTCAGGCCGGCATCAACCATTGCCTGGCGCATCGCCGCGGCAGCACCGTCGGCGCTGGGCGACACGATGTCAGTGGCGTCTGCCGTCATGCCGCTGCCAGCCAGCTCGGCGAGGATCGTGGCACCGCGAGCTTGGGCATGCTCAAGCAGCTCCAGCACGAAAATGCCGGCGCCTTCGCCGAGCACCAGGCCGCGACGGTTTGCGCTGAACGGACGGCAGGTTTCATCGGCGAGGACACGCATGGCTTCCCACGCACGCATCGCACCGTAGGTGATGCAGGCCTCGGTGCCGCCGGCGATCGCAATATCTGCCAGGCCGTAACGGATCATCTGCCCCGCCTGGATGATCGCGTGGTTGGCCGAGGCACAGGCGCTGGCGACGGCGAATGTGGGGCCACGCAGACCGTAGGCAATACTGATCTGGCTGGCCGAGGCGTTGGTCATCAGCCGCACGATGCTCAGCGGATGCACGCGGGTGGCATTGTCTGCATACAACCGCTTGCTCTGCTCGTCCTGAGTGGTCTCGCCGCCCACGCCGGTACCGACAATGACGGCGGTTCGCAGGCCGAGCACGCCGTCGCCGAAGTCCAGGCCGGATTGGCTTATCGCCTCACGCGCCGCATGCAGGGCGAATTCCGAGGTACGGTCCAGCAGCGGCAGGGTGCGTTCGTCAATATGTGCGGCAGGGTCGAAACTGGCCGGCACCTGCGCCGCGACTTTCACCTTCAACCGTCCCGCATCCGGATGGCGCAACGGGCGAATGCCGCTGTGTCCTTCGCGCAAGCCTTGCCACAAGGTTTCGGCACCGGCACCGAAGGGGCTGATCGCCCCCATGCCGGTAATGACCACCCGGCGCATCGACACATTCGACATCAGTCGCTTCCTTCGCCCGCCGCCACCTTGTCGTCGAGGGCCTTTTGCACGGCATCGACCAGACTTTGCGCCGTATCACTGTCAAAATTGGCGCCCTGCTGGTCCGGAAAGTTGATATTGAAATGTTCCTCGATATCGAAAATCACCTCGATCGCCTCCAGCGATTCGATGCCGAGATCCTTGAGAGTGGACTCGGGCTTGATCGTGCTCACGTCGATCTTGGCCTGTTTGGCAATGATGTCGAACACTTGTTGCTGGGTCGTATCGTTCATGGCGGTTAGGTTCCTGGCGGCACACGACTATGTTGCGCACCGTCTAGTCTAGGCAAATTAGCTTGCTCATGCCTTTCATTTCTCAATTGGAACCGGACGCCCTGCTCGAGGCGTTCATGGCGCAGCCGCCGATCGGCTTCAGCGCGGAGTGGTCGCCACAGGGCATGCCGAGTTTCCTTGCGCCATTCAATCTGCTGACGACGGCCGATGATGGCGTGCGTCGGCGGATCGGCGGCTGGCCGCTATACCGATGGTGGGGGCGCCTGCTGCAGTGGCGCACGCGTTTTGCCGGCACTACCGTGTCGGAGTACGCGCCACTGCCGGCGTCGGTCGCCCCGGCCCAATTGGCGGCTGGCTTGAAGCAGACCTATGGGCGGGATTGCAAGCTGCTGATCGTCAAGGACATCGCGCAGGATTCGCCGCTGCTCGATGAGGCACAGAATCGGTACGCCACCCAATTTGCCCATGCTTGCGAAGAGCAGGGTTACGTATTGCTGGAAGGACAGGCACTGGCATGGGTGCCGATCGATTTCGGCTCGGTCGACGATTACCTGGCGCGCCTGTCTGCCGGGCGCCGGAAGAATATCCGACGCAAGCTGCGTTCGCGCGCCGGTCTGGAGATCGAGGCGGTGCCTGCCGGCGATCGGCGTTTCCAGGATATCGCCACGCTAGCCGAATTCTACGCGCTGTTCGACAACGTCTATGCACAGAGTGAGACCCATTTCGACCGCCTCAGTGCTGCGTTCTTTCGTCGCCTGCTGCAGGATGCCGACAGCGGTGGGGTGGTCTTCGTCTATCGTCATGCGGGGCGGATGATCGGCTGGAACCTCTGCTATGAGCATGGCGGCAAGCTGATCGACAAGTACGTCGGCTTTGCCTACCCGCAGGCTCGCGAGCACAACCTGTATTTCGTCAGCTGGATGCACAACCTCGACTATGCGCGCGAACGGTGCCTGAGCCACTACGTGGCGGGATGGACCGACCCAGAGGTCAAGGCCTTCCTCGGTGCGCAGATGACCTTCACGCGACACGCGGTATATGTACGCAATCCCTTGTTGCGATTTCTGCTGCGGCGTCTGGGCCGTCATTTCGAGAGCGACCGCCAGTGGCGGGAGGCGCAGGAGAAAAATCATGAATGACTTCGCCACAAGGCCCGTGGTGCTCGATATCGACCGCTCGGTAGGCCCGCTGCCTGGGCGTCTGGTATTGCCGCTCGAACACTGGCAGGAGTCGATACGTTTCGGCTGTTCGCTGCCCATCATGCGGCGTTTTCGTCAGATGCTAGACGAACTGCTGCCAGCGCAATACGGCACCGTGTTCCTGGGCAGCGGCGACTTCCATCACCTGAGTTGGCCGCTAATTGCGCGGCTGCAGCCCCGTTCGCCGTTTCAGGTGGTGGTGCTGGACAACCATCCGGACAACATGCGCTTTCCGTTTGGCGTGCATTGCGGGTCCTGGGTACGCAAGGTAGCCCTGCTGCCGCAGGTCGAGCATGTGCATGTCCTGGGGATCACCTCGACCGACATCGGCAGCCGGCACGCCTGGGAGAATTACCTGACGCCGTTGTGGCGCAAGAAGCTGACCTACTGGAGCATGGGTGTCGACACCGGTTGGTCGCGTCGACTGGGGTTGGGGCATGCGTTCAGGGGCTTCGACGACCCCGGCGCCCTGGTCGACGCCTTCGTCGAACAACAGCGCAGTCACGCCCTGCCGAGCTATTTGTCGATCGACAAGGATGCGTTTGCACCCGAGGTGGCCCACACTAATTGGGATCAGGGCCGGTTGTTGACCGGTCACGCGCGGGCGTTGATCGATGGCCTTCGTCACCGCCTCGTCGGCAGCGACATCAATGGCGAGGTCTCGCATTACGCTTACCACAGCTGGTGGAAACGCCAGTTGTCCGCGATGGATGAGCAACCGGTGGTCGATCCGGCCGAGCTGGAGGACTGGCAGGCACAGCACCATGCGCTCAACCTGGAATTGCTGGAGGCGATTGCGGCGAAGTCGTAAGGCAGGCGATTTTTCACAGCCGCTCAGTGCAGCGGCAAGCCGGACAATACCTTGCGTTCCTGGTCGACCCGCAACACCGAGCCTTGCGTATACCAGTCGCCCAGCACGATACGCTCGGCTGGTTTTCCGTTGAGTTGGAGATCGTGTATCGCGGGGCGGTGGGTATGGCCATGGATCAGTCGGTTCACTCCCGCGTCCTGCATGGCTTCGACGACCGCCGCGGCATTCACGTCCATGATGGTTTCCAGCGTGTTGCCGGTGTGCCGCTGGCTGTCCTGACGGGCCTTGGCGGCGAATGCGCGGCGCTCATCCAGCGACATCGACAGGATCTGCTGCCGCCATTGCGCCGTACGCACCTGCTGGCGGACGGCCTGGTAGGCGACATCGTCAGTGCACAACACATCGCCGTGCATCAGCAGGGTCGGCTGACCCTGAATGTCGTGTACGGTGCCGTCGGCGAGCAGGTCCATGCCGGCGCTCCGAGCAAAGGCCTCGCCCAGCAGAAAGTCACGGTTGCCGGCAATGAAATACACCGCCACGCCGGCCTCGCGCACGGCGCGGGTGGCCTGGGCGATACGGCGCGGCAGCTCGGCATCGTCGTCGTCGCCGATCCAGGCCTCGACCAGATCGCCAAGGATGTACAGCGCATCGGCATGACGCACCGCGTCGCTGGCGAGAAAATCCTCGAATAGGCGGGTGATGTGTGGGCGGCTGTCGTCGAGGTGCAGGTCGGCGATGAACAGCGTGCTCATGCTTGCGGATTCGCCTTGGTCTTCTTGTCGGTGGCTTTATGCGGATGCTTGCTCTTGGGCGCGGGCGGATGCGCGGAGCTGGGCTTCGCAGGTACCGTGCTGGAAGCTGACGCCGGCGCGGCTTCGCCGATGATGCGGGCGCTTTCGATAACCACCAGCGGGTTGGGTACGTCACCGGCAAACGGACCGATGGCACGTGTTGGCAGGGCGGCAATCTTGTCGACCACGTCCATGCCCTTGACCACCTTGCCGAAGACGGCGTAGCCCCAGGTCAGGCCGCTCTGGTTGCCGACGAAATCGAGTCGGCGGTTGTCGACCAGATTGAAGAAGAATTGCGAGGTACCGGAGTTCGGATCGGCGCCGCGGGCGACGGCGATGGTGCCGCGGAGATTAGACAGGCCGTTGTCAGCTTCGCTCGGTACCGGCGGCCGTGTGCGTTTGGGTTGCAGGTCGCGCGTATACAGCCCCCCCTGCACCAGATAGCCGGCAATCACTCGATGCAACAAGGTGCCATCGTAAAAGCCGTCGCGAACGTATTGCAGGAAGTTCGCTACACTCTTGGGTGCCTTGTCCGGATAGAGCTGCACGGTGATGTCGCCCTGCGAGGTATGCAGCAGCACTTCGGGTGCAGCTGCCGGTGGTGTCGGTGCGGGCGTCTTGGCGGTTTGTGCCGACAGCGTCAGCGGCGAGAGCAGCAGAACGGCGGCGAGCAGTGACTTGAGCATGGGTATTTATCGGGTTGGGCGTGGAGACATGATACGCGGCCGCGGTGAGGCCTGGCTTAAGAGATAGTTGGCTGTCAGCTGCTGGAGAGATCCAGCTTCAAACCCAGCTCGCCCATCGGCGACTGCTCTTGTCGCAGATCGGACTCACTGAGCGGGTGCTGTTCGAGCCAGCTAAGCGGAAGCGTCAGACGCAGCCGCTGGCTGGTCGCGACCAGTCGCATCGGTGGCAGCGACTCGGCGCGCCGGGCACGGCGGAAGAGCACGGCTAGACGCAACAATGCCGTGATGTGGCGGGCCAGCGCGCGGTGGCGCTGGGGCAACGCCAGGACTACCGTCTTGTCCGGTTTGCGGCGGTGCATCTGCACCACGGCCGCCAGTAGTTGCTGCTCTTGCCGGGAGAAGCCGGCGAGATCGGCATGACGCAGGATGTAGGCGCCATGGTGGTGGTGTTGGCTATGCGCGATGGCCAGACCGATTTCGTGCACACGTGCGGCCCAGGACAACCATTCGCGTGCCTCGGCATCCAGCTTCCAGGCCTTGGCTACCTGGTCGAACAGCATCAACGCGGTGGATTCGACACGGCGCGACTGGGCGCGATCGACGCTGTAACGAGTTGCCAAGGCATCGATGCTGGCGGTACGCGGGTCGCTGCCACCGGCACGGCCGAGCAGATCCCACAGCAGGCCTTCGCGCATCGAGCTTTCACAGATGCGCATGCGCTCGATACCGAGTGCAGCGAACGCCGCCTCAAAGATCACCACGCCACCGGCGATGATGGGTACGCGATCTTCATTCAGACCGGGAAGTTTGAGGTTGCTGATCTGACCTTGTTCTAGCAAGGCGTCGCGTAACGAGCCGATCGCTGAGGCGGTAATGCCATCGTCGGAGAATTTCATCGCCTGCACCACCGAACCTATAGATTTGGCGGTGCCGGAAGAGCCATAGGCCTCCTGCCAGCCGGCCTCGCGATAATCTTCGTCGAACTGCTGCAGCAGCACGCCGATCTCGCTATAGGCTTTTTGCCAGCGTTTGCGGGTCAGCTTGCCGCCGGGAAAGAAGCGCTGGGTGGAGGCAATGCAACCGGCCTGGATGCTTTCGGTGTGCAGCGGCGCGAGCCCGCGTCCGATAATGAACTCGGTACTGCCGCCACCGACATCGATTACCAGTCGCGGCTCGCGCGAGGCTGGCAGGCCGTGCGCCGCCCCGAGAAAGATCAGGCGGCCTTCCTCGCGTCCGGAGACGACTTCGATCGGATGTCCCAGTGCCGCTTCGGCTGCCATCAGGAAAGCGTGCGGCGAGGCCAGTCGGCGCACGGTATTGGTGGCCACCGCACGGACCCGCAATGACGGCAGGCCAGCCAGACGCTGACCGAAGCGGGCCAGGCAGCTGAGAGCACGGGCGCGGCGACTGGCCTCAAGGGTGCCGTCGGAGCGCAGGCCGGCGGCTAACCTCACGCTGTCGCGCAGACGATCGATTACGCGCGGTTCGCCGTGCTCAACCCTCGCCACCACCATGTGAAAGCTGTTGGAGCCCATGTCCACGGCTGCCATCAGCTCGCCATCGCGGATCGGTGTCTGGTCGACTGAACTCACACGCGGGCTCCGCTAAGGGCAAGGCGCTGATTCTCGCACGCATGCGCAGGCTTGATGAAACACAGATTCACTGGCTGTAGTGTTGCAGCAGTCGTTGCTGGGCGTTTCGGGGCGGCTCGTCGGCGGGCGCCTGACGGGTGTAGCGACCTTCCGTGTCGAGCACCCATGCCTGGGTATTGTCGTCGAGGTTGTTGGCCAGGGTCTCCTCGAACACGCGATTGGCGAGTTCGGGGTCGAGGATCGGAAAGGCGATCTCGATCCGTCGCATCAGGTTGCGCTCCATCCAGTCGGCACTGGCACAATAGAGTTCGGGGTTGCCGTCATTGGCGAACCAATACACCCTGCTGTGTTCGAGAAAACGCCCGACGATCGAGCGCACGCGGATATGCTCGGAAATACCCGGCAGGCCCGGACGCAAAGTGCAGGCTCCGCGCACAATCAGGTCGATTTCCACGCCGGCTTGCGAGGCACGGTAAAGCGCCTCGATCACATGAGCTTCGTTCAATGCGTTGAGCTTGGCCACGATCCGCCCGCCGCGCCCGGCATGGGCGTGAGCGGTCTCCCGCTCGATCTTGGCCAAGACGCTGCTGTACAGGGTGAACGGCGAGTGCAGCAGGCGCTTCAGCTCGATCATCGGGCCGAGGCCGGAAAGCTGCTGGAACACCTTGTGCAAGTCCTCGCCGATCTCGGGATTGGCGGTCATCAGGCCGATGTCGGTATAGGTTCGGCTATTGACCTGATGGTAGTTGCCGGTGGACAGGTGTACGTAGCGGCGCAGCAGGTTGCCCTCGCGTCGCACGATCAACATCATCTTGGCATGTGTCTTGAAACCGACCACGCCATAGACGACCTGCACCCCCGCTTCCTGCAACCGCGTCGCCAGGCGGATGTTGGCCTCTTCGTCGAAACGTGCGCGCAGTTCGACCACCACGGTGACATCCTTGCCGTTGCGCGCGGCTTCCACCAGCAGATCGACCAGCGGGGTATCTTCGCCGGCGCGGTACAAGGTCTGCTTGATCGCCAATACCTGCGGATCGACACTGGCCTGGCGCAGGAGGTCGATCACGGCGGCAAAACTTTGATAGGGGTGATGCAGCAGTACGTCCCGCTGGCTGATCAGGTCGAACTTGTTCTTGCTACTCTCCAGCGCTCCCGGCAGTTGCGGGTTGAAGCGTGGAAATTTCAGTTCGGGGCGATCCAGCCAGTCATAGATCATACCGACGCGAATGATGTTGACGGGACCATCGCAGCGGTAGACGTCAGATTCCTCCAGCTGGAAATTGCGCGTCAACATGGCAGTGATCGCCTTCGGGCAATCGCTGCCGATCTCCAGTCTGACCGGCTTGGCGTAACCGCGACCGATCAACTCCTCGCTGAGCGCGAGGGCGAGGTTTTCGACCTCGGCCTCCTCGACGATGAGTTCGCTGTTGCGGGTGACGCGGAACTGATAGGAGCCGACTACCTTGAAGCCGGGAAACATCAGGTCGACAAAGGCATGCAACAGTTCGGCGAGAAACACAAAATGCTCACCGGAATCGTTGACCTCGTCAGGCAGCCGAATAATCCGCGGCAATGAGCGCGGTGCCCGCACCAGCGCCATGTGACCTTCGTGGCCGAAGGCATCGCGACCCTTCAGCACTACCGCGATGTTCAGTGTCTTGTTGAGAATGCGCGGGAACGGATGCGCCGGGTCGAGTCCCAGCGGCGACAGCACCGGCAACACCTCGTGTTCGAAATAGCCGCGCAGCCAGCGCTGCTGGCGCGAGCTCCAGCGTTTGCGGGTAAGCACGTGGATGCCCTCGGCATCCAGCTGTGGGGCGATCTGTTCCTGCCATAGCGCGTATTGCTCGGTAACCAGATCCAGGACGCGGGCGCGGATGCGGCCCAGCAGCTCGCCCGAGGAGATGCCGTCGGGCCCCGGGGCTGCCGAACCGTAGGCATGGTGGTGCTTGAGCATGGCCACCCGCACCTCAAAGAATTCATCGAGGTTGTTGGCCACGATGCTGAGGTAGCGCACCCGCTCCAGCAACGGTACGGCTGGGTCGCGCGCCATCGCCAGTACGCGGAAGTTGAATTCCAGCGCAGCCAGCTCACGGCTGAGATACAGGCCGGGGGCACTCAGGTCGCTTGGGGGGGAGGGCGCGGTGGATCGGCGGGGCATGCCTCATATTGTGGGCTATTGCGCGTGCGGAATACATGCCGCAGCGCCACGAAGCTCAGTGCCCGCCGTTGCGCGACGGAGGCAGCAGTCGCGCCGTGTCGAAATGGCACGAGAAGGTGGAGCCGATACCGGGTACGCTCTCGATCTGCAAGTGCGCTTGATGCAGGTTCAACACGTGCTTGACGATCGACAGTCCCAGTCCGGTACCGCCGCTGTCGCGCGAACGGCTGGAAGAGACCCGGTAAAAGCGCTCGGTGAGGCGGCTCAGGTGCGCCTCGGGAATGCCGAAGCCGGTGTCATTGACCGCATAGGTTGCGCCGCGTGGCGTGCGCTGCCAGCGAATCGTGATGCGGCCACCGGCGGGGGTATAGCGCACCGCATTGCTGACCAGATTGGACAGCGCGCTGTGCAGGTCCTTGGGAGAGCCCAGCAGATCCACCTCGGCGGTGGACTCCAGCGTGATCTGGTGGCGCCCCTGGCTGAGGGCTTCCGCCTCTTTGCGCACGGTGGCGAGCAGCCCTGCCATCGGCACTCGTTCCTCCGAGACCTCATGCTGGGTTTCCAGACGCGACAAGGTCAGTAGGTCCTCGACGATCTGGCCCATGCGCTTGGATTGTGCGCGAAGCTCGCCCAGTATCGGTGCCAGCTCCGGTGAGTCCTCCGGATCTAGCAGCTCCAGATATCCGTGGATGACCGTCAGCGGGGTGCGCAATTCGTGCGAGACATTGGCGACGAAATCACGGCGCACCTGCTCGAGTCGGTTGAGGTGGCTGATATCGCGCCCCAGCAGCAGGTGTTGACGCTGACCAAACGGCAACAGGCTGACGGTCAGCTGACTTTCCTGCTGTCCGGGCGCCACGATGTCGTTGAGTGGCTCGTGAGCACCGGCTTGCAACCAGCCGGCCAGTTCGGAATGCGCCAGGCGTTGCTGCAGCAGTACACCGCGGTCCCGAGGACGGCGCAAGCCCAGCAGATGCTCGGCAGCATGATTGAACCAGCGTACGTGCTGATTGTGATCCAGCAACACCACGGCATCGGGTAACTGGCTGGCGGCATTGCGCAGGTCACGCAAGCTCGAGGCAATGCGGCGGGAGCGCGTCATGAAACGGTCATGCTGAAGAGTGGGAGCCGGGGGGGGGGTGGCCATCATGGGCTGCCCTTGATGACGAATTCGCGTCAGCAGGAAGACGACTTCGAAAATCGCGACGAGGGCCACGCCCGCAGCGATGCTGGTTCCCAGCAACCAGCCGAGCACACCACCGACGCAAAGTCCGAGGGCCAGTAACAGCGGCAGTCGCCATGGGGAGGAAGTGACAGGCATCGGGTGGTCCGGCGGCAAATCAGCAATGTCGAAATCGTACGTTACAGGCTTTTGCCGATTTTCGATTGCGAAGTTCCGCGGCCTGGCTCAGCTGCTCATCGAGAAGCGGTAGCCGGTGCCGCGCACAGTCTGCACCATGCCGTCGAGTTTCCAGGGTTCCAGGGTCTTGCGCAGACGGCGAATGTGCACGTCGACAGTGCGCTCTTCCACGTACACGCTGCCGCCCCATACATGGTCAAGCAGCTGGGTGCGTGAATAGACACGTTCGGGATGGGTCATGAAGAAATACAGCAGACGGTATTCAGTGGGGCCGATCTGCACGGCATCCTCGCCAGCAAACACCCGGTGCGCCGGACCGTCGATGCGCAAGCCACCGAGCTCGACCATGCCCGAACCGTCGTCACCCTGGCTGCGGCGCAGGACGGCCTTGATCCGGGCTATCAGTTCGCGGGTGGAAAAGGGCTTGACCACGTAGTCGTCGACGCCGGCTTCCAAGCCGTTGACACGATCCATTTCCTCGCCGCGCGCGGTCAACATGATGATCGGGATCTCCCGGCTCAATTCTTCCTTGCGCAGCCGGCGCGCCAGCTCCAGACCGCTGGTACCGGGTAGCATCCAGTCCAGCAGGATCAGATCCGGCACCTGGTCGGCGATGGCCAGTTGGGCCTCGCGCGCGTCGGCGGCCTGCATCGCGTCCATGCCGGTCTTGCGCAGGGCGAAGGCGATCATTTCGCGGATCGAGGCTTCGTCTTCAACGATCAAAATGCGTTTGTGCACGCCGGGTCTGCCAGTGGCTTGTGACGATGGTATTGCAGCGCATCAGTGTTACGCGCGGATGACATGCGGTCAATGCAGGGGATGGTAACCATCCTGAAATGAGGGATGGTCACCGAACTCCGGGGTGATGAAACGGTCTCGTTCACCTTGCCGAGATCGAGGCACGAAGCCCCGGTATATTCTCCTGGGGAGGGTTATTGCAGCTGCTGTTGATTGTCGGGGTTGTCAGCGGTTTGCACCTTGCGCTTGTGCAGCTCCAGCAGTAGCGGTGTGAGTTCGGCAATGCGCGCCTGGATGCGGGCTCGTGCGTAGTAGTCGAGGTCGGGACGCTTCAATAGCCGTTTAAGCTGTTCCATCGCATCGAATGGACGGCCGGCGTAGTAACTGGCATCGGCGAAGGCCTCGCCAGCCCGTTCGCTGTCTCCGGCGGCGTCGCTGGCGCGGGCGTAGGCGCTATAGATTTCGGGTTCGACCGTACTGCTCAACAACGGTCGCAAGAGGTCGGCCGCCCGACTGGCCTGCGGCTTGCCGCCGGCGATGGTCAATGCCTTGGCGTAGGCCAGCGCGATGGCCCGGTTGCGGGGCGACTGGGCATTGAGTGTCTGGTAGATGGCCAACGCCGCCGCCGTCTGCCCGGCTTGCAGTCTGGCGTCCGCCATGGCCAGTTGCACGATCAGGTTGTCCGGATGTGCCTTCAGCAGCGGTTGCAACTGGGCGATCGCCGCGGCACCCTGGCCGCTGCGGGTCAGCGCCAACGCATAGCCGTAGCGATTGGACGGGGTATCGAAGCCATGCTGGCTTTGCAGGTTTGAGGCGTAGTATGTGGTGATCCGTGTGGCATCGCTGGTCAGCACGCGAACCCGTTCGCGCATCAGCGCATAGGTGCTCAAATGGTCGCCGCCGGTCGGTTTTCGGGTCAGTACGGAGGGATCTTTGACGAAGGCGATCGGCGCCGTGCTTTGTTCCCATGCCCGGCTGCCCAGGTTGGTCAAGGACAGTCGCTGTTTTTGCGCAGCGATCAGGGCCGCTGCCCGTGATTTCGCATCGCTGATGCGCGCCGTGGTGACCGGATGAGTCTGCAGCAGGGCGGGAACGTCGCGGCCACCGGCATTGGCGCTCATCACGTCTTCCATGCGCTGGAAGAATTCGGCCATGGCGTTGGGATCGAAGCCGGCATTGGCCAGCGTCTGGATGCCGACCCGGTCGGCTTCAATCTCATCCTTGCGGGTGAAGTTGATCGATTTTTGCGCGATCAACCCCTGGCCGCCCGCCAGCACGGCCAGCGGTGTGTCGCCACTCTTGCTGCTGGCGCCGGCGATGATGGCACCGAGCAACACCAGCGCCATCAGTGGCGTGTCTTTCTTGGAGGCTTCGAATGCCCGCTGCAGATGATTTTGCGTGATGTGGCCGATTTCGTGTGCGATGACGCTGGCCAGTTCGCTTTCGTTCTGGGTGATCGTGATCAACCCTGAATTCACCGCGATAAAGCCGCCGGGCGCAGCGAAGGCGTTGATTTCCGGGTCCTTCACAATGAAAAAGGTGAAGTGATCCTTGGGTTTGTCGCTGCCGGCGACCAACCGGTAGCCCAGATCGTTGATGTAGTCGTCCAGTAGCGGGTCGTCGACCACCATATTCAGCGAGCGCATCTGACGCAGCATCGAGGTGCCATAGTCTTTCGCTTCCTGCGGCGAGATCAGGGCATTCGCCGAGCTGCCGAGATCCGGTAGACGGATATCCTCCTGCGCGCCGGCGGCAAAGGCCAGTCCGGCGGTGATCAAGGCCGTCAGCAGGCGGGGTGTGAGTCGTCGTGGTGCCATGGTCATCAGTTGGGTGACAATATCACTCAGACCGTGTTTCGCCATCGGGGTTCAGGACGTTCGCCGCTTGCCCCGGCTGTTTTGTGACCCTATGTATGGCGTAAATGAGCCATTTTCCCATCTGCTGCGCCGGAGTGTCGTGATGCCAAAGATCGAAGTCTATTCCACTGCGGTCTGCCCGTACTGCGTGGCGGCCAAGAATCTGTTGAAGGCCAGAGGCCTGGAGTGGACGGAAGTACGCATCGATACCGATGCCGCGCAACGTGAAACGATGCTGGCGCGCAGCGGTGGTCGCCGTACGGTGCCGCAAATTTTCATCAATGAACACCATGTCGGCGGTTATGACGAACTGCTGGCAGCGGATCGCAGCGGCAAGCTGAAACAAATGCTGGAACCCGCGGCATGAATGATCGGCAGTCGGAGTTCACAGCCTTTCGCCAGCGCATGAACGAGCGGATTCTTGCCGAAGACAATCAGGTCGTGCGGCGATTTTTTGCGCTGGACACGCAGACCTACAAGGCCGGTGTGCTGGACGTGAAGACCAAGGAAATGCTCGGTCTGGTGGCCTCGTTGGTGTTGCGCTGTGACGATTGCATCAGCTACCACGTCGCCCAGTGCAAGGCGGCGGGGGTCGCGCGAGATGCTTTCTTCGAGGTGTTCAGCGTCGGCCTCGTGGTAGGTGGCTCGATCGTGATCCCGCACTTGCGCCGAGCGGTCGATATGCTCGATCAGCTGGAGGCGGGCGACGCCTCCCAGCCAGAGAGTTGTACCGATCACGCGTGAGCGCAAACACCTTGTCGTCCGCGCGTGATCGGCCTGTCTGCGACCGATTCCGGCCACCGCGTCTGTTGCGGTCAAGGGTAAATGCACGACACGATGATTTCGCGCCGGGGATGATACGCCTGGCGTAAAGCCGTATGGGGGGGCTCGCTGGGCAACCTGTCGCCAGCCGGGCATCGTGTCCCACATCTTGCGATGCTGCGTGCGAGTATTTTCAGGACCGTCAAGCCGTCTCCGCCTGTTGGTGGTGGAGTGCATCGGCGATAATTGATGGGTTTCGGCTTGCGCCTGTCTCACCATCGCGCACGCCGCTCGAGATTTTTCGTTCCAAGGAGTATCCCCATGAGCAAGACAATTGCCGTGATCCCCGGTGACGGCATCGGTCCGGAGATCATGACTGCGACGCTGCGCGTGCTCGACGCGCTGGAGTGCGGTCTCAGTTATGAGTTTGTCGACGCCGGCATGATCGCACTGGACAAGCACGGTGAACTGCTTCCGCCGTCGACATTGTCGGTGATCGGTCGGCACAAAGTGGCCTTGAAAGGGCCGTTGACCACCCCGGTCGGCGGCGGCTTTACCTCGATCAACGTGACCCTGCGCCGGCACTTCGATCTGTATGCGAACGTGCGGCCGGCGATTAGCTTTCCCGGCACCCGCTCGCGCTACGAGAACATCGACATTATCACCGTGCGTGAAAACACCGAAGGTGCCTACCTCGCCGAAGGGCAGACGCTGTCGGACGATGGCGAGACGGCAACCTCGATCATCCGCAACACCCGCAAGGGCAGCCTGCGCATCGTGCGTTATGCCTTCGAGCTGGCGGTCAAAAAGGGCCGCCGAAAGGTCACGGCGGTGCACAAGGCGAATATCATGAAGACCAGCTCCGGGCTGTTCCTCAATGTCGCCCGCGAGATTGCGAAGGAGTACCCGCAGATCGAGTTCAACGAAATGATCGTGGACAACACTTGCATGCAGCTGGTGATGAATCCCGAGCAGTTCGACGTGATTGTCACTACCAATCTGTTCGGCGACATCCTGTCGGACCTGTGCGCCGGTCTGGTCGGCGGTCTGGGTCTGGCGCCGGGCGACAATATCGGCGAGAACGCGGCGATCTTCGAGGCCGTGCACGGCTCGGCCCCCGATATTGCCGGCAAGGGCATCGCCAACCCCTGTGCGCTGTTGCTGGCCGCCGCCGACATGCTCGACCATCTGGGTATGCTCGGCAAGGCTACGCGGCTGCGTCAGGCGATCCGCGACACGATGGTCAACGATCGCGATCAGGTCACCCCGGATCTGGGCGGCAAAGGCAGCACCGAGAGCTTCGGTGACGCCCTGGTCAGGCGCTTGCAGAACTGAGGTTCGGTCGGCTCATGCCCGAAGCCTTGGGGCGTCTCCCCGGCTTCGGGCATGGACGCAAAAGAGGAAAAACCGGACCCGGCGGGTGGCTGTCGCCGGTGCTCAGCGAAAGAACGGCCATGGGGCCAGGAAAATCAGCCACATCAACAACAGCATGCCGAGATATTTTAGCGTGCGAAACAATTTCTTGTGACGGCTCTTGAAGCGGCCGGTGCGTTTGCGGTTGCGCTGGCTCAGCGCGTACAAGCGGTTCACGAAGCCGGTTTTCTCGGTTCCGCTGTCGGTGTTCGGTGACGCGGTAATCTTTCCCATGAACGCACCTACCTTATGGTTGATCGCTGCCATCCAGCGCGTGCGCAGCGGGCGCTCGATGTCGGCAAACAGGATGACCCGGGTGCGATCGGTCCTGTTTTCGGCCCAATGCACATAGGTTTCGTCGAAAACCACATCCTTGCCATCGCCCCAGGCATGCATCTCGCCATCCACGAAGATGCGGCAATCGTCGGAATTGGGCGTGATCAGGCCAAGGTGGTAACGCAGCGAGCCGGCAAACGGGTCACGGTGAGGATTCAATTTGCTGCCCGGCGGCAACAGCGCGAACATCGCTGCCTTGACAGTGGGAATCGACTTCAGCAGGGCAACGGTCTGCGGACACAGCGCTTCGGCCGAGGTCAACGGTTCGCCGTACCACTTCAGATAAAAGCGCTTCCAGCCCTGCTTGAAAAAGCTGTTGAAACTGGCGTCGTTATGCTTTTCCGTGGCGCGGATGTAGCCCTCGTCGAACAGGTGGCTGGCTTCGTCACGAATGGCTTTCCAATTGGCCTGCAGCAGATCGAGTTGTGGAAAGCCGCCGCGGTCGAGAATCGGCCGCGCCGGTACCGCCGAGAACGCATACATCAGCAGGTTGTAGGGGGCGAACAGAGCTGAATGATCGACCAGCTGACGATCGAATCGCAGCCGCACGCGACCGCGCAGGTGCACTAGCAGCACGCACAGCACGAAAAAGGCGAGCAGGACCAGCAGGACAAGGCGTGGACTGAAGATCATGGGACGGAGGCAGCCGGAGAGAAAGCGGTCGGAAGCTCATTCTACTCGCCGCTGCCGGCATTTGCGGGTCACTACGGGCCGGTGGTCGAAGCCAGCCCGTAGAAACTACAGGGTTTCTGCCGCGAAATCGGCCAGTCGTGAGCGTTCACCTCGCCGCAAGGTAATGTGCGCCGAATGCTCCCATTGCTTGAAGCGGTCCACCGCATAGGTAAGTCCGGAGGTGGTCTCGGTAAGGTAGGGAGTGTCGATCTGTTCCACGTTGCCGAGGCAGACTATCTTGGTACCGGGACCAGCGCGGGTGATCAGGGTCTTCATCTGTTTCGGCGTGAGGTTTTGCGCTTCGTCGATGATCAGGTAGCGGCTGAGAAAGGTACGCCCGCGCATGAAGTTCAGCGAGCGGATCTTGATCCGTGATGCCAGCAGGTCGTTGGTGGCCTGACGCCCCCAGCTACCGCCGTCCTCGGGGTTGGCCAGCACCTCAAGGTTGTCGGTGAGTGCGCCCATCCATGGCGTCATCTTTTCTTCCTCGGTGCCGGGCAGGAAGCCGATATCCTCGCCGACCGAAACCGTGGCGCGAGTCATGATGATTTCGCGATAGCGTTGCTGATCCATCACCTGCGCCAAGCCGGCGGCCAGCGCCAGCAGCGTCTTGCCGGTGCCGGCGTTGCCCAGCAGGGTGACGAAATCGACATCCGGGTCCATCAGCACGTTGAGCGCAAAATTCTGCTCGCGGTTGCGCGCACCGATGCCCCACACGTGGTGGTTGGCATGCGAATGGTCATCCAGCAGCGCCAGGGTCGCACTGGCGTTGTCGACCTTCAATACGCGCAGTTCCACCTCGTTGTCGCCGGGTAGAAACAGGCACTGGTTGGGGTACCACGCTTCCTTCTCGAGGCGGTCGACTTGATAGAACGTGCGCCCCCGTTCATTCCATGATTTGACCTCCGGGTGTTGATCCCAAAAGTCACGCGGCAATTCGGCGGCGCCGGTGAACAGCAGGGAAAAGTCGTCCAGTGCGCGATCGTTTTCGTAGTCCTCGGCGACCAGGCCGTAGATGCTGGCCTTGATCCGCAGGTTGATGTCCTTGGTGACCAGGATGACCGCTCGCTCGGGATTCTGGTCGCGTAGATCGATCACCGCCGCGAGAATCTGGTTGTCGGCCTTGCCGTGCCCATTGCCGGTGCGTTGCTGGAAGTACAGGCGACCGGCCGCGGCGTCGCGCTTGAGGTTGATACCGTGAGGGTTGCTCAGGACGACTCCGTCGCGAAGGTCCTGCTGCCCACCGCTTTCAACCAACTCGTTGAGAAAGCGGCTGACCTGACGACCGTTGCGCGATACTTCCGAAGCTCCCTTCTTCTTCTCGTCGAGTTCCTCCAGCACGGTCATCGGGATGAAGACATCGTGTTCCTCGAAGCGGAACAGCGACGTCGGGTCATGCAGCAGGACATTGGTGTCCAGGGCATAGATACGCTTGCTTCCGGTCATGCGGAAGAGTCCTCGCTGGTGGGTGTGCAGTGGCAGTGTGCTGGGGGCGGTGTCGAGGATGGCCAGCGGCTGCTGCCGGACGGCCAGGACGTCGACGAGGGGTAACAGGGGCAGGTCGCGCGCCTCACCGGGAAGGAATGGCCTCGAGTACGGTCTGAGCGTGGCCCGGGACTTTGACACCGCGCCAAGCCCCGTGAAGCACTCCTTTGGGGTCGATCAGGAAGGTGCTGCGGACCACGCCCATGTGGTGCTTGCCATACAACACCTTTTCATGAATGACGTCGAATGCGCGGCACCAGGTTTCGTCAGTATCGGCGATCAGCGGAAAGGGCAGCTGCTGCTTCAGCGCGAATTTGGCGTGCGACTTTGCCGAGTCGCGGGAAACGCCGATCACCACCGCCTCCCGTTCCAGGAACTGTGGATAAAGGTCGCGAAAGTCCTTTGCCTCGGTGGTGCAGCCTGGAGTGCTGTCCTTGGGATAAAAGTACACCACGATCCAGCGACCCCGGTGGCTGTCCAGCTTGAGCTCGTTGCCCTCGCCGGTAATGCCGGTCAGCGAGGGTGCCTTCTTACCGATGTCGGGCATGACTACTCCTGCGCGGTCGCCATGCGCCGCGATGCCGGATGCGTGTGAGGTATCTTGCAGCTCGGTTCTGGCGGGTGCCGTGAGCAGCTTTCGCGGTAGCGCTGACTCGGTACTGGAGTGGCAATGCGACATCCCTCTGACAATTCACGTTACAGAGACTAGCGCGGGCAAGGTCATGGATAACAGCCCTTGTCAGACGGCGCTCGTCGCGCGATCCTCAGAATTTGACCGGATCCATGATGGCGTCCAGATTCAGGCCGTCGCACAGCTCCAGAAAATCATCGCGCAACCCGGCGATATGGATCTCGGCGGGAATGCCAACGGTCAGCTGTGCCTGAAACATCTTCGCACCGGTCTGCATGGCCTGGTATCGGGTGGAATTCAGTTGCTCGACGCTGATGCCATGCTGACTGAAGAATTCGACGATCCGCACTACGATGCCAGGGCGGTCTGCGGCCACCACCTCGACCAGATACGGCAACAGGTGCGAACTGCTTTCGCGCGTTCCAATACGGTAGTGCACCAAGTGTAGGGTTTCGTCCCGGGCCAGCTTCATCAGCGCGGTTTCCAGCTTGGCCAGGGCGTCCCAGGCCCCGTCCGCGAGCAACATCAGCGAAATTTCGGTGCCGATGGTCGAAGCGCGGGATTCAGACAGGTTGCAACCGGCATCGGCGATCCGTTTGGCCAGCGCCAGCAAGGGCGACTGAGTGGCCGGTGCTAGAGCTTGGATCAGCAACTGATTTTCGTTGCCGGAGCGCGCAGGGGAGCTGGAGGGTTTCAATGCGTTCAACCTGTGGGTCCATGCCGCGCGGGAAGGGTCGCAAGCTTGGTGCGCGCATGGAGAGTACTGCCGCTGAGCTTACTTGCTCGCCTTGCGAGGCGGCAAGTAACATGCACGGCCTGTCCCGTCCTGGAATCGAGTCTTGAACATCCGCGGAAGCATCTGCGCGCTGGTTACCCCATTCGACGCCGACGGTTCGCTCGATTTGGCGGCCTTTGGCCGCTTGCTGGATTTTCAGCTGGCCGGGGGCACCCAGGGGTTAGTCGTGGCGGGTTCCACCGGCGAAGCCCACATGCTCGACCATGACGAGTTCGACCGCCTGCTGGCGTTTGCGATCCACCACGTTGGCGGACGGGTGCCGGTGATCGCCGGCACCGGCGAGGCGGGGACCGCCAAGACCGTGGCGTTGACGCGCCGGGCCAGGGTGCTGGGTGCGGACGCCGCGTTGGTGGTAGTGCCGTATTATGTGCGTCCGACCCAGGAGGGGTTGCGCCGGCATTTTCTGGAAGTGGCTGATCGCAGCGATTTGCCAATCCTGCTGTACAACGTGCCCGGCCGTACTGGCAGCGATCTGTTGCCGGCGACGGTCGCGCGTTTGCGCGATCATCCTGCGATCGTGGGCATCAAGGAGGCTCGCGGCGATCAGGAGCGCATTCAAGCCATGGCGGAACTTGCGGGTAAGGATTTCGTCTATCTGTCCGGTGATGACGGCAGTGCCGGCGCGGCCATGCTGGCCGGCGCGGCGGGAACCATTTCAGTGGTCGCCAATCTGGTGCCAGCGGCGTTCCGGGCCCTTTGCGATGCGGCAGTGGCGGGCGACAAACTGGCCACAGCTCGGACACATGCCGCGTTGCAACCGCTGCTGCAGGCACTCGAGTGCGCGCCCAACCCGATCGCGGTCAAGGCAGCTTTGCCGCTGCTCGGCTTGGGTACGGCACGTCCCCGGTTGCCGTTGGTCGAGCTGGAGGATGGTCCGGATCGTGCACGATTGCACCAAGTACTCTCCAGTCTGGCATCCTTGTCGACTGCAGCCTGATTTATGTTGCCTGACTTTCCACGGAATACGATTACATGAAGAAAACCTCACTCCTCGTGGCGCTACCGCTTCTGGCCCTCAGTGGCTTGCTGCTTTCCGGTTGCGGCATCTTTCGTTCGCACAAGGCGTGGGAAACCGCCAAGCAGGAGGCCCCGCTGGAGATTCCGCCGGGTCTGGATCGTCCTTCGACCGCGGCTGCGTTGGCGATTCCCCCTCGAGGTGCGAATGAGCCGACAGCCAATGGTGCCGTGGCCGCTGTGGGTGCGCCTGCGGGGCAGGTGTCCGATGGCTTCCTGTTGACCGACGGCCCCGACAGCGTATATCGCCGAATCGGTGAACTGGTGAAAGACGGTAGCCTGGGCGAGGTGGTGAGTCAGGATGCCAGTGCGCGCAGCTATACGCTGAACGTTTCTGCCGCCAGTTCGCACAAGAAAAAGGGTTTCTTCAGTCGCTTGTTCGGGCACGGCGAAGGTGAGGCATCCGCTGCCATTTCGCATCAGGTCAAGGTCAGTGTCGACAGCAGCGGGGCCAGTGCCAGTGAGGTCCGTGCCCAGGGCGAGGCCGCCGCCGTGGCCAAGGTGATCGACAGCTTGAAATCGAGCCTGGGTGGCTGAGGCTTGCGTACAACGGTGATGGGTCATCGCGACCCATCACGACGTGTTCAGTTCAGCGCTCCAGCAGCTTGAGCTTGTCGGGTTTGCCTTCCCATTCCTTGGCATCGGCCGGGGGGCTCTTGCGTTCGGTGATGACCGGCCAGGTGCGGGCAAGCTCGGCATTCAGTGCGACGAACGCCTCCTGGCCGGCCGGCACGTCGTCTTCGGGATAGATTGCATTGATCGGGCATTCCGGCTCGCACAAGGTGCAGTCGATACATTCGTCGGGATCGATCGCCAGGAAGTTGGGGCCTTCATGGAAAGCGTCGACCGGGCAAACCTCGACGCAATCAGTGTATTTGCACTTGATGCAGTTATCGATGACGACAAAGGTCATGGAGCGGGGGTTCTCGGTACGTTATAGACGGACAAGCATCGGCGCTGGAGGGCTCTTGTGAGAAGTGCGGCCATGGATGGCCGCTTTTGATCTCGGGTCGGAGCGTGGAATCCACGCGTTCGTCCGTCGCCGGGTCACGGCGATCATGGACGATCGCACAGGCAAATGGTGCTCCCTACGAGACTCGAACTCGTGTTCCCGCCTTGAGAGGGCAGTGTCCTAGGCCACTAGACGAAGGGAGCGTTATCCTGCGAGGCGCGCTAGTATAACGGAATTGTCTCGCGCGGCAATGTGCGGCATATGTTGCCGGTCGCCGTCGAAACAACGCTGTTGGCATCGCCGGTTCGGCGGGTGATAGGCACTGCGACCCCCTGTGAAAATGGGCATCTTCGCCCTGCAAGGACTTCGAACGCTTGAATCTTCAACCAAGGACAGTCACGACCCCGGCATTGCGGATCGTTTCCCGTGACCAGCACATCATTTCACGCCGGAACATCAGCAAGGCGGCACTGCGCGTTCTGTATCGGCTGAACGAGGCTGGTTATGCGGCATATCTGGTCGGTGGTGCGGTGCGCGACCTGCTGCTGGGGACCCAGCCGAAGGATTTCGACGTTGCCACCAACGCGACACCGGATGAGGTCAAGAAGCTATTTCGCAATTGTCGTCTGATCGGGCGGCGTTTTCGCCTGGCCCATGTGGTGTTCGGCCCGGAAATCATCGAGGTGGCGACGTTTCGTGGGCTCGGTGATGAGGATGGCGAGGGCGATCGCCATATCGTCGATGGCCGCATCGTACGCGACAACATCTGGGGCAGCATCGAGGAGGATGCGGTGCGGCGCGATTTCCGCATCAACGCAATGTACTACGACATCAGCGACTTTTCGGTCCGCGATTATGTCGGCGGCATGCAGGATCTCGAAGATCGGGTGCTACGACTGATTGGCGATCCGGAGACGCGTTACCGCGAAGACCCGGTACGGATGCTGCGTGCGGTACGACTGGCCGCCAAGCTGGATCTGCGCATCGACGCCGCGGCGATGGCACCGTTCGCAGCACTTGGTCCGTTGCTGATCGAGGCCGCACCTGCACGGCTGTTCGATGAATCGTTGAAGATGTTTCTTGGCGGTCACGGCGTGAAGAGTTTTCACGTGCTGGAGCAGTGTGGCTTGCTGAAATTTCTCTTTCCGGCCACTGCGCGGGCGCTGGCGCGAGGCGACCAGGCACTACGTGCGCTAGTCGAGCGTGGGCTGGAAAACACCGATGCACGGGTCGCCGAGGGCAAGTCGGTAACCCCCGCATTTCTGTTTGCCGTACTGTTGTGGGGCGAGGTGCGTGATCAAGCGCACCTCGCCATCGGGCAGGGCGCAGATGACAACGAGGCATGGGCGAGAGCAACCGACAAGGTGGTTACCGAGCAATGCCAGCGCGTGGCGATACCGCGGCGCTTCACCTTCACGATGGAAGAGATCTGGTTGTTGCAGCCGCGCTTCGAGCAGATTCAGCGCAAACGGGTTTTCCGTTTGATGGCGCATCCGCGGTTTCGTGCCGCGTTCGATTTTTTGTTGTTGCGCGCGGACGAGTCGATGGCAATGCGTGAGCTCGGCCAATGGTGGGCGCATGCCCAGCAATTGCCGCAGGATGTCCTCGCTTCAGCGCTGCCGGTCAGTGGTGGCAAGGCTGGTGACGGTGCGATGCCGGTGGTCAAGAGCGCGCCGCGCCGCCGCCGCCGCGCCGGTGGCAAATCAGGTAGCAAGCCGGGATCGACGTGACATTCGCTTATGTTGCGCTGGGGAGCAACCTTGGTCGCCCACAGCACCAGATCCTCGGTGCGATGTCGGCCTTGGACCGCTTGCCTGGTACTCGGCTATTGCAGCGCTCAAGCCTGTACCGCACCCCGCCGTGGGGGCTGATCGAGCAGCCGCCGTTTGTCAACGCTGCAGTGCAGCTGGATACCGACCTGTCACCGCATGCACTACTGGACGCACTGCTTGCGCTCGAGGCTGACGCGGGTCGGGTACGTTCACAACGCAATGGGCCACGTACGCTGGATCTCGATCTGCTGCACGTCGATGGCGTGTGGCTGAATGATCCGCGCCTGACTCTGCCGCACCCGCGCATGGCCGAGCGGGCCTTCGTGCTGTTGCCGCTCAACGATATCGCACCGACGTTGCCATTGTCGGGCCACACCACAGTCCGCGCGCGGTTGGCGCAGCTCGATACGCACGGGTGTGAAAAACTGGCTTGAGCCATTGCTGGCGTGCGCCGGATAATCGGCGTCCATTCGATTGTGAGGAAACACCGTGTACGTGCAACATGCCAATGCTCCACAACGTAAACCGGTAACCGTGCCGGTGTTGCGCGACATGAAGGTGCAGGGGCAGCGCATCGTGATGCTTACGGCCTACGACGCCAGTTTCGCCTGGCAGCTGGACGCAGCAGGCGTCGAGGTGGCATTGGTCGGCGACTCGCTGGGCATGGTCGTGCAGGGGTATCGCAGCACGCTGCCGGTAACGCTTGACCAGATGGTTTACCACACCGCTGCAGTGGCGCGGGGTCTTTCCACCACCTTGCTGATCGCAGATCTGCCGTTCATGAGCGAGCGTGACGTCCCCCATGCGCTGGATGCGGCCGCGCGGCTGGTCGGGGAAGGCGGTGCGGCGATGGTCAAGATGGAGGGTGCGGCAACGCACATCCTGGACGCCATCGCGGCCATCACGGCACGCGCGATTCCTGTGTGCGCCCACCTGGGTCTCACCCCGCAATCGGTGCACAAGTTCGGCGGTTTCCGGGTCCAGGGTCGCGAACAGACGGCAGCCGAGCGCATCGTCGGTGAGGCGCGGGCGGTGCAGGAAGCCGGGGCGGATCTGCTGGTGATCGAAGGGGTCCCGACGACGCTCGGTCAGCAGATCACCGCAGCGGTGGATATACCGGTAATCGGTATCGGCGCCGGTCCGCATTGCGACGGTCAGGTGCTGGTGATGCATGACATGCTCGGCGTCACACCGGGCAAACGTCCGAAATTCAGCAAGGATTTCCTGGCCGGACACGATTCGGTCGCGGCAGCGATCGCGGCGTATGCCGAGGCCGTGCGCAGTGGGGCATTCCCGGCTTCGGAACACTGTTTCAACTGAGGCGACGCGATGCAGACCGTTTCCGATACTCCCGCCCTGCGCGCTGCCATCCGGGGTTGGCGAAGTGCCGGCCAGACGGTAGCTTTGGTGCCGACCATGGGCAACTTGCACGCCGGCCACCAGTCGCTGGTCAGGCTGGCGCGGGCCCGCGCGGAGCGGGTTGTTGCCAGCGTGTTCGTCAATCCCACCCAGTTCGGTCCTGGCGAGGATTTTGAGCGCTATCCGCGGACTCTGGTACAAGATCAGGCGGCGCTGGCCGATGAGGGTTGCGACCTGTTGTTTGTGCCCGAGGTGGCCACGATGTATCCGTATGGCGCACAGCACAGCGTCAGCTTGCGCGTGCCGCAGATTACCGCGGTGCTTGAGGGTGCCGCGCGACCGGGACACTTCGACGGTGTGGCTACTGTGGTGTGCAAACTGTTCAACCTGGTACAACCGGATCTGGCGGTGTTCGGGCAGAAGGACTTCCAGCAGTTGAAGGTGGTCGAGCGCCTGGTGCGCGACCTCTCGTTGCCGGTGAAGGTGCTGTCGGCGGCGACCCTGCGGGCAGATGACGGCCTGGCCCTGAGCTCACGCAACCAGTATCTGAGTGCCGAGGAGCGCATGAAGGCGCCGCTGATCTACGATACGTTACGGAAGATGCGGGATCTGGTGAACAAGGGGCATGCGTGGTCGGTGATTGAGCAGGTCAGTTCGACGCGCTTGCAGCGCGCCGGGTTCATGCCCGACTATGCGGTGATTCGGCGAGCGGAGGATCTGTCCGAGCCGGCCGCCGGCGAGCGCGAGGGGCTAATCGGCCTGATCGCAGCACGTCTGGGCAGCACGCGTCTGATCGACAACTTGCGATTGGACTGAGGCGTCCGCATATCGGCAATGTCCCGTGTGATGTTGCGGCGCAGCGTCGACGGTTCGATAATGGACGTCTTTTGCAGGGCGTCCCTGCCGGAAACAATGTCATGCACCTGAACATGCTCAAGGCCAAGATCCATCGCGCTACCGTGACTCACGCCGAGCTTCACTACGAAGGCTCGATCGCGATCGATGGCTTGCTGCTGGATGCGTCGGGTATTCGCGAGTACGAACAGATCCATGCCTGGAACGTCAACAGCGGGCAGCGTTTCGTGACCTATGCGTTGCGTGCGGAGGAGGGCTCGGGAATCATCTCGGTGAACGGCAGTGCCGCCCGCAGCGCGCAACCGGGTGACCTGATCATCATTGCTGCGTTTGTGCAGTTGAGTGAAGCCGAACTGGAAAGTTACCAGCCGACCCTGGTTTACATCGGTGAGTACAACCGCATCAGCCATACTAACCGCGCGATCCCCAAGCAGATGGCTAACGCCTGAGATCGCGCAGCCCGTTCGCTCAGCCCTGCTGTTTTTCCCGTGCCCAGGCGACATGCTCGCGGACCACGGCCGAAGGATGGGCCGCGCGTTCGTTGAGCGCCTCGCGCACCCTCTTCGAGGGCGGTGCGTTGCCCAGGGCCACGGCGATATTTCGCAACCAACCTTCATAGCCGGTACGACGGATCGCCATGCCTTGCGTGCGGGTGAGGAATTCATCCTCCGTCCAGGCGAACAGTTCCACCAGTTTGGCGCCATCGAGACGGTGCCGGGGGCTAAAGTCTGCTTCGGTACTGGTCTGGGCGAACTTGTTCCAGGGACAGATCAGCTGACAGTCGTCGCAGCCGAAGATGCGATTGCCCATCGGCGTTCGAAGCGGCTCCGGGATACTGCCTTTCAGCTCGATCGTGAGGTAGGAGATGCAGCGGCGTGCGTCCAGCCGGTAAGGCCCTAGGATCGCCTGGGTGGGACAGATGTCGATGCACTGTGTGCAGCTGCCGCAGTGCGCGCTGGCCGGCACGTCCCGCGGCAGCGGTAGATCGGTATAGAGTTCCCCGAGGAAGAAGTACGAGCCGGCACGGCGGTTGATCAGTACCGTGTGCTTGCCGATCCAGCCCAGCCCGGCATTGCGCGCCAGCGCTTTCTCCAAGACCGGTGCCGAATCCACATAGGCGCGGTAGCCGAAGTCGCCGGTCGCTTCCTGGATGCGATCGGCCAGTTTCTGCAGGCGGTTGCGCATCAGCTTGTGATAGTCGCGGCCCAGCGCATAGCGTGAAACATAGCCGGCCTCGGCATCGCGCAAGACGTTCCAGGCGTTGGCCGCGCCGGGAGGGGTGTAATCCATGCGTACCGAAATGATCCGCAAGGTACCGGGCTCGAGTTCCTCGGGGCGGCTGCGTTTGGTGCCGTGACGGGCCATATAGGCCATCTCACCGTGGTGTTGCAGCTCCAGCCAGCGACGGAGGTGGCGTTCATGGTCATCGAGATCGACGCCGCTGATGCCGGCGTCGGCAAAACCCAGCTCCACAGCCCAGCGCTTGATATCGCGGCTGAGGGCGGCGTAGTCGGTGGTGGCATCGGCATTACGGCTGTCCATATGACGATTGTAAACGTCCAGGCAGCGACGGATTTCCTCGCCGTCTATAATCTGCGGATGCCGGAGCAGCCACATCGCCAGAACCTCTACACCGTCGAGCAGATGCGGGTGATCGAGCGTGCGGCGCAGTCTGCGCTGGCCGGTTCCGGCAACGTGTTGATGCGTCGGGCGGCCAGTGCGGCGTTGGGTTGCCTGCGGCGGCACTGGCCGCAGGTGAACCGTATTGCCATCCATTGCGGTCCCGGCAACAACGGTGGCGACGGCTTTTTGCTCGGTGTACTGGCGCGCGAAGCGGGGTTGCAGGTTGAGCTGGTGGCGCTGAGCCGGCAGGCTCAGGGTGACGCCCTGTTGGCCCGACGCGAGTGGGAGCAGGGCGGTTCGGTCAGCCACTGGCATGGCGATGACGCGCTTGCCGACGTCGAGTTGCATGTCGATGCGCTCTACGGCATCGGGTTCAATCGTGCGCCCCTTGCGGAGGTTGCCGATCTGATCGAGCGGATCAATGCCAGCGGCCTGCCTGTGCTTGCGCTGGATGTCCCGTCAGGGCTGAATGCCGACACTGGGTATTGTCCTGGTGCGGCCATTTGTGCCGAGCGCACGTTGACCTTCCTGGCCGACAAGCGCGGCCTGCATACCGGCCGCGCAGCCGCCCACGTCGGTGTGCTGGAGCTGGCGACGCTAGGTGTGGCGGACAGCGCGTATGCCGAGGCCCGGGTCGATGCGCAGGTTCTGGCTGTCGATGCGCTGCCGAGGCGTCCGCGCGACGCCCACAAAGGACGCAACGGTCATGTCCTGGTGATCGGTGGTGACCTCGGCATGGCCGGCGCGGTACGGCTCAGCGGTGAGGCGGCGCTGCGTACCGGTGCCGGGCTGGTCAGCGTGGCGACCCGTGCCGAACACGTGCCGGCGCTGAATGCAGGACGCCCGGAGCTCATGGCGCACGGGGTCGAAGGTCCGCCGTCGTTGGAGCCTGTGCTGCGGCGTGCCAGCGTGCTGGCCGTGGGGCCAGGTCTGGGTACGGGCGCCTGGGCGCATGCGTTGTGGTTGACCGCGCTGGACATGCACAAGCCCTTGGTACTCGATGCCGACGGATTGAACCTGCTGGTGCGTGAGCCACGACGGTTCGAGGTGCCGACCGTATTGACGCCGCATCCCGGCGAGGCGGCCCGCCTGCTGGGGGTGACCACGGCAGAAATCGACAAGGATCGATTTGCCGCGGTTCGGGAGCTCGCCAAGCGGTATGCGGCCGTGGTGGTATTGAAAGGTGCGGGTACCTTGATTGCCGATCCGGACGGCTGTCTGGACGTTTGTCCATGGGGCAACCCTGGCATGGCTTCTGGCGGCATGGGCGATCTTCTTACCGGCGTTGTCGCGGCCTTGTTGGCGCAGGGTTGCACGGCCTGGCGCGCGGCGTGTCTTGGCGTCGGGCTGCATGCGCGCGCCGGTGACCTGGCCGCCGAGCAGGGGGAGCGCGGCCTGCTCGCCAGTGACCTGTTGGGGCCGCTACGTCGGCTCGGCAACGCGATCCCGCCGGGGCATCACCGTGTCTGAGGGCCGCCGTCCCACGATAGGCCGCTCGCTGCCCGACGAGGCGGCCACGGCGGCCCTGGCGCAAGCCGTGGCCGCTGGGCTGCGCGAGGGGGACGACGGCCTGGTGATTTACCTGCACGGTCCGCTCGGCGCCGGCAAAACCAGCTTCGCGCGCGCCCTGCTGCGCGCATGCGGCGTGGAAGAGCGCGTTAAGAGCCCGACCTACAGCCTGATGGAGGGTTATCGGGCCCGCGGTCGTCCGGCCTGGCATCTGGATCTCTATCGGATCGCCGATCCCGGGGAGCTGGAATGGTTGGGGCTGGATGCCCTGGCCGAGCCCGATGCGCTGGTCCTGGTGGAGTGGCCGGAGCGTGGCGCCGGGGTGTTGCCTGCGGCGGACCTGGAGCTCTCCCTGAGCTACCTTGAGGCGGGTCGTGAGGCCCGATTGGGCGCCGTGACCGCGCGCGGCGAGCGGGCGTTGCAACAGCTCGCAAGGTAATCGACTTATGAGCCAGTGTTTGCGATCAATCCATTGTTTTTTATGGAAAAAGTTCGAATCCTCGCCGATATGAAGACCGTCGTGCCCAAAGTGAACTTGCAGCCAATAGCTTGATATGACCTGACAAATAGCCTGCAGGTTATGGATATTAAAGGGAAAGAATCTTGCATTCGTACGACGAGTGCGCTTCAATGCGGCCTATGAGGGCATGCCTGAAGAGTCTGGGTGGATGCGTTGCCGCGGTGATCATGGCGGCGATGCCGCTTTGTCTCGCCCATGCGGCGGAGCTACGGGATCTGCGGGTCTGGGCAGCCCCCAGCCACACCCGATTGGTACTGGATGCGCAGGGGCCGCTCAACTACACGATCAGCCAGTCCAGCGGTCAGGTAACGGTGGATCTGCGTCATGCGCGATTGGGCGGAAGCTTTAGCGAGCCCGCAGCCCAAGGGTTGTATCAGGGGATCAGCCATTCCCGCCGTGGCGACCGCCTGAAACTGGTTGCCAAGGTTGCGCCGGACAGCCGCCTGAAAAGTTTTGTGCTGAAACCGACCGCCGGCACGGACTACCGTCTCGTTCTCGACCTGTATCCCGGCGGCAAGACATCCACGGACCGTTCGTCGCATCGTCACAGTCGCGCCGGGGACGAGGTTGTCGCTTCGTCGCGCGAAGCCGCTGTTCTGCTGAAGGCCGAGCGCAAGGTCGTGGTTTGCGTCGATCCGGGTCATGGCGGCAAGGACTCCGGCGCTATCGGTCCGGATGGCACCATGGAGAAAAACGTCACGCTCGCGGTGGCGCGCGATCTTGCCGCGCAGATCAACCGTCAACCGGGCATGAAGGCGGTGCTGACCCGCAACGGCGACTATTACATCCCGCTCAAGCAACGCTACGAAATCGCCCGCGAAAACAAGGCAGACCTGTTCGTTTCAATCCACGCCGACTCTTATACGAGTAACGACGCCAAGGGCTCCTCCGTATGGGTATTGTCGCCGCGGGGCAAGACCAGCGAGGCGGCGCGTGTGTTGGCCGACCGCGAAAATGCCGATCTGATCGGCGGTACCACGCTGGACGGCATGGACGACAGTCTGGCCAAGGTGGTGCTGGATCTTCAGCAAAGCTGGGCGATCCAGGCCAGCGATGTGGTGGCCCGCAATGTGCTCAAGGCACTCGCCAAGCTCGGTCCGACCCATCGCGGTTACGTCGAGAAAGCCAATTTCGTGGTGCTGCGATCCCCCGACGTGCCCTCGATCCTGGTCGAGACCGCGTTCATCAGCAATCCGGTCGAGGAGCGCAAGCTGCGCAATCCAGTGCATCAGGAGAAGCTCGCACGAGCAGTGATGAAGGGCGTCAAGAGCTATTTTGAATCCACGCCGCCACAAGGCACCTGGTTCGCGGCACAGGCTGCGCGCCGCGCTGGCATCGATCTGGCGGCGGCGTCAGCACCATCCTCGCAGCACCAGGCGGGTGCCCGTGTCCGCGACATGCATCGCGTGGGTCGCGGCGAAAGCCTCAGCAGCATCGCCAAGCAATACGGCATCAGTGTCGGTGCGCTGAAGAGCGCCAACCAGATGAACAACAACACGATACGCGCCGGTACCGTGTTGACGATACCGACCACGTAGTCAAGCGATAGCATCCCCCCTGGTGGCATCGATCATCCGGGCAGCGTGGACAGCGTACACGCCGCAAACCTGATCTTGGGGCTCGAATTCCCTTAAGCTTGGCGGATGTCCTTCATTCGCCTGCTACCTCCCGAACTTATCAACCAGATCGCCGCCGGCGAGGTCATCGAGCGGCCATCGTCGGTAGTCAAGGAGCTGGTGGAAAACAGTCTTGATGCCGGTGCCGCGCGCGTCGAGGTGGATATCGAAGCCGGCGGCGCCCGTCTGATCCGGGTTCGCGATGACGGCAACGGCATTGTGCCGGCCGAACTACCATTGGCCGTCGCCTCCCACGCCACCAGCAAGATCGGCAGCTTCGACGATCTCGAACATGTCGCCAGCATGGGGTTTCGTGGCGAGGCACTGGCCTCGGTCTCGTCAGTCTCGCGCTTTGCCCTGACCTCGCGGGGGCGGGAGCAGCCGGCGGCGTTTCGTATCGAAGTCGATGGCGGCAGGTTGCAGGAGGCACGTCCGGCGCAGCATCCGCAGGGCACCAGCGTGGAAGTGCGTGATCTGTTCTACAACGTGCCGGCGCGACGAAAGTTCATGCGCGCCGAACGTACCGAATTCGCCCACATCGACGACTTGCTCAAATCGTTGGCGCTGGCACGCAGCGCGGTGGAGTTTCGGCTCAGCCACAACGGCAAACCGGTAAGGATTTGGAAGGCCGCCGTTGACGAGCAGGCAGCGTTGCAGCGGGTGGCCGAGGTACTCGGTGCCACCTTCCCGGCGCAGAGTCTTCGGGTGGATCATGCGATGGCAGGCCTGCACCTGTCGGGCTGGGTGGGTCTGCCGACCGCCTCGCGGGCGCAGGCCGACTCCCAATACTTCTACGTCAACGGGCGGCTGGTGCGCGATCGGATCGTTGCCCATGCAGTGCGTCAGGCCTATGCCGACGTGCTGTTCCATGGACGTCACGCCAGCTTCGTGCTGTATCTGGACCTGGACCCGGCCGGTGTCGATGTCAACGTACATCCAGCCAAGCACGAAGTGCGTTTCCGCGAGCAGCGGCTGGTCCATGATTTCCTGTTTCGCACCCTGCATGAGGCATTGGCGCAGACGCGTGCCGGCCAGCATGGACTACCGATGACCGATACGGCATTGGTGGCGGGTGATCCGCCTGCGGCCATGCCATCGGCTGCCTCGCCGCCGGCATGGCCGGGTCAGTTCAGCCAGAGCCGCCTGAGTCTGGGTGTGCGCGACGCACCGTTGGCCGGCTACGCCAGTTTGCTGGGCGATTCCGCCCTACCTGCTTCGCCGTTGCCACTGCCCGAAGAGGGCGAAGTACCTCCGCTCGGCTTCGCCGTTGCCCAGCTGAAGAGCATCTTCGTGCTGGCGGAAAATGCGCATGGCCTGGTGCTGGTGGACATGCATGCCGCCCACGAACGGATCACCTACGAAAAGCTGAAAGCGGGGCGTATCGGCAGCAGCTTGCGCTCACAGATGCTATTGGTACCCCTCGCCATCGCCGTCAGCGCCACGGAGGCTGCCGCCGCCGAGGAGCATGCCGAGGCACTGGCGGAGTGGGGGCTCGATCTCTCGCGCAGCGGGCCGGCAACCGTCGTGGTGCGCCGTATACCGGCGCTGCTGGAGGGGGCGGATGTCGGTCAGCTCAGCCGGGATGTGCTCTCTGAACTGGCGCAGCATGGCAGCTCCCGGCGCCTGCAGGAGCTGGAAAACGAACTGCTTTCCACCATGGCATGCCATGGTTCGGTGCGTGCCGGACGCCGGCTGACGATTCCCGAGATGAATGCCCTATTGCGCGAGATGGAGGCCACCGAGCGTTCCGGCCAGTGCAATCACGGAAGACCGACCTGGGTGCAGTTGAGTCTGGCGGATCTGGACAAGCTGTTCATGCGTGGCCGCTGATCCCCGACGTTTACCGTGTATGAAAGTCATGGCCCTTTTGGAAGCTTCCGCCTTTGCCGGTAAGAGTCCGCTGCCACCACGTAAAACGGCTCTGGTGGGTCCACCACAGAGGGGTCGCTCTCTGCGCTGATCCCGTCTCCAACTGTCCGGTCGTCTCGTTCCGGGTGCGTCGTGCTTACCCTGCGCACGGGATATTCACCTCAGCGGCAGTACCTTCGCCGCGGCCATAAGATTCCGTGTGTAGAGCGAGCGAAACATCGATCTGTCTTGCGGTGGCGGCGAGGCCTCATATGGGCGGTTGCCGATGACGATATGGGAGAGGCAAGCGTGGAATACCTCAGCGAGACATTGCAGTTCATGGCCAAGCCCACTTTCTCCATCGTGTGGTTTGGAATGAGTTTGGTGCTCATCGTGGCGTTTATCTACGACATCCTTAAAGCCAACACGGTGCTGAACCCGCCGTTGAAATTTGTCTGGCCCATAATCATCTTCTTTTTCTCGATCGCGGGGGGACTGCTTTACTGGTTTGCGTCGCGCCCCCCGGACATCGGTCGTTACCACGACCGCATGGAAAAGATGGAGCGCTTCACCGAATTTTCCAAGCCACGCTGGCGCAAGGTCGTGGCCTCAGCCACCCACTGCGTAGGAGGGGATGGCTTGGGCATCATGACGGCAATGGTAATTGCCAGGCTTTCAGGCTTCAGCTTCTGGGCTGAGTTCTGGTTTGAATATGCCGTCGGTTACGCGCTGGGCTGGTTCATCTTCCAGACTTGGGCCATGCGGCTGCATGGCAATGGCTGGTTGAAGTCGTTGTGGAAGGGGGGGCGAGCGGAATTCTTCTCGATGATTACGGTGATGGTTGGGATGGGTTTGGTAATGCGCTTGGTTACGCCGGCCGTAGTGGGGGCCCAGCCGTTACCCGATACGTTTTCCTTCTGGGCCTTCGGAGCACTAGGGCTGATGGTGGGATTCGTATTCACTTATCCGATGAATTGGTGGCTGGTCGCTATTGGCTGGAAACACGGTCAGGGCCACGAATACATGCTCAAGAAAATGAAAGGGAACAGCGTTTCCAAGGGAAAGAGCGGCTGATTTTATCTTTGCGAGGAGAGGCTGATGTTCACCGTCCAGTTCACGCGCAGCTCGACACGGGTCTTTACCTGCATCACCTGCATTGCGCTTGCCCTTGCCCTGGCGCCGAGCGCCCATAGTCAGGTGACATCCGCTTCCACAGGCGCCGTTGCTGAGCAGGGCGCAGTACGGACAGAATCGATTGTGAATGGCCTCGCCCGGAGCATGGGCAACGCAGCCACGATGCTGGCGTCGGAGAAGAAGCGCTTCCAGGGCGTCCGTTCCCTGGATGACGCCCGTCGGGTTGCCCGCATACTGCGCGACGTCGCACCTTCGAACGACCACGCTATGGTGAGGTTTGGATTGCAGGCGGTAAAAAGAGCGCGGCATGCTCTGCAGAACGGCGATCCGCAAGCGGCCGTCCAGATCCTGCGATCGGCTCATGATCAATTGCTCAGCCGCTCCCGCGGGCGCTGGAAAGTTAGCTCGCCGGTTGGCTCCTCGGCGGTCGGCAAGTTGGTGGTGAACGCTGAAGGTAAACGTATCGGCCGGGTGGATCGACTGGAGCGAACCTCCCAAGGGGTGCAGTTCGCGGTGCTAAAGGTTGGGGGTGTGGTTAATCTTTTCGGCTTTCTTGATGCTGGTAACGAGCTTGTTGGCGTACCGGCCGAACAATTGGTTGTGGGAAATCGCATGGTGGCGCTGCGCTCGGCAATCACCCCCGAGCAGGCAGAAAATTTGCCGCGATTTGGCGCCGATGCCTCCCGCTAAGACCTTGGCGTGGTTCCCGGGTTTGCTGGGGCGGCCGTAAAGTTTTAAAGATTGTCGGTGTCCGATCATGGGCGCGGAATGCGGCGAATGCCAGCTGGGTTGGTCCTCCCAATACCGTAGAGGAGTAGGTACGTCCCGTGCCTGGAATCGGGCCGGACCAATCTCCGGTTGATCAACCCGTCCATCGACTGTACTTGTCCGCTACTGAGCTTGCGCGAAAAGGGGCTCTGTCAAATTGCCCAGGCACGGTGCCGCCTCCCGAGGCAGCCGAATGCTGCTTACGGTGTCCCATCGGCGATCTCTCCCGATCTGGGGCATGGCACTGTTGAAAAATCCCGTTCATCCTCGGCCGCTTGTCGGGGACCGGACTCGTTGGCCATACTCCTCGTCCCTGACCGAGCGGATCGAGCCTCATGTTGCGTACCGCTGTTGCTGCCCTCGTGCTGTTTTCCGGAGTGTGTTGCGTGCAAGCTGAATCTCCTCAAATCCCCCGCGGCGATCAAGCCTACGTCCAAGAGATACAACAGTGGCGCGCGACTCGGGTTGAAGCGCTGACCGCGCCGGACGGCTGGCTGAGCCTGGTCGGTCTGGAGTGGCTGAAGCCCGGGGCCAACCGTATCGGCGGGGCTGCCGACAACGATATCGTGTTGACCTCGGCCCCGGCACATTTAGGTACGTTGACGCTGGCTGCGGACGGTTCCCTGCACATGCTGCTGGCACCCGGCAGCGACGCCTTGATCGATGGCAAGGCGGTCCGCGAGGCCAGCCTGACCGATGACATGCATGTTGCCAGCGGGGGTATCCCGACAACGGTAAGTTTTGCTACCGCGAACTTCTATGTGATTGACCGGGATGGCCGCAAGGCGTTGCGGGTCAAGGATAGCGAGGCCGCCACGCGCAGGCAGTTTCGCGGCATCGACTATTTCCCGATCGATCCGTCCTGGCACATCGTTGCCGACTGGGTGCCGTTCGAGCATGCCCATACGCTGGAGATGGGCACCGAAATCGGTACCATCGACAAGGTCGTGGTGCCAGGCAAGGCGGTGTTCCATCGCGACGGCCACAGCTATGAGCTGCTGCCCTATCAGCAGGAGCCGGGCGGCAAGCTGTTTTTCGTGATCGCCGATCGTACCTCCGGCAAACAAACCTACGGTGCGGCGCGATTCCTCTATGCCTCATTGCCCACCAACGGTCTGCAGCGGGCCGGCAAGCTGGTGCTGGATTTCAACGAGGCCTATAACCCGCCCTGTGCGTTTACGCCCTTTGCCACTTGTCCGTTGGCGCCGCCGGAGAATCGCCTCGAGCTCAGTGTGACGGCAGGCGAAAAGAAATATGCGGCAGCACGCTGAGCACGCTGCCTGGTGCGGCGCTCGACGCAACGGGGCTCAGCGACCCTTGAACTCGGCCTGGCGTTTTTCCAGAAACGCCGAGGTACCCTCGCGCATGTCGTCGGTGGCAAAGGCCAGGGCGAAACCTTGCGTCTCGAATTCGAGGCCTTGATCTATCGCGGCCTCGCCGCCTTGCAGGATGGCGTCCAGAATGCCGGAGGCGGCCAGCGGCGCCGCGGCGGCCAGGCGTTCGGCCAGGGTCGCCACCGCGTCGTCGAGTGCGTCGGCCGCGACCACCTGATTGACGATGCCCAGCACGTACGCGCGTTCCGCTGGAATAGGTATGCCGGTCAGGCAGAGTTCCAGGGCGGCTGTACGACCGGCCAGGCGCAACAAGCGTTGGGTGCCGCCGAAGCCCGGTATCAGGCCGAGGTTGATTTCCGGCTGGCCGAACCTGGCCTTTTCACTGGCTACACGCAGATGGCAGGCCATCGCCAGCTCCATGCCACCACCTAGTGCAAAACCCGGAATCCGGGCGATCACCGGTTTGCCGAGACGTTCGATCGTGCTCATCAGCCGCTGGCCGCTGCGCGAAAAAGCCTGAGCCTGGATCGGCGTGAAGTTGCGCATCTCGCTGATGTCGGCCCCGGCGACGAAGGCTTTCTCGCCAGCGCCAGTCAATACCACCACGCGTATGGCGTCGTCCTGCGCGGCTTGGGTAAAGGCCAGTGTCAGCTCGTTGAGGGTGTCCCGGTTGAGTGCGTTGAGCTTGTCAGGGCGGTTGACGGTGATGGTGCGAACCGCGCCGCGGTTGCCGATTTCCAGGTTGCGATAGGCCATGAATACATTCCGCTTCGGTGCAAAGTGCCGATGGTAGCAGCGGGAACCTTTGAGTCTGGACGGTTTCTTACTGAAGCGTTCGGTCAGATTCGGTCGGCGCCGATCCCCCGCTGCATGGTTCGCTCGAACCACTTAGGATGACGCACCTGGACTGGCTGACAAGATTGAGACAGGGTCCCCATGAAAAAAGGCGTGATACATCGATGTTGCGTGGCGCTCGGCATGGTATTGCTGGGCGGCATCGCGCATGCCCAAAGCCATGCGGAGGCCTCGACCGGCAAGCTGGACCGCGAAAAACTGTCTTATGCCATCGGCTATCAGATCGGCAGCCAGTTCGCCGATGGCAAACCGCCGGTGGATATCACGGCCTTGCAGCGTGCAATCGGCGACGCCTACGCCAAACGCCACCCATCAATACCGTTACAAGTGATGCATCGCCAGCTGCAACTGCTTTCCGAGCAGATGCATGCGCAGGCGTTGACCGAGTTCAAGCAAATTGCCGCCGCCAACGCGCGCAAGAGTGCGGCGTTCCTGGCGCACAACCGGCAACAGCCCGGTGTAGTTCAGCTTCCCTCGGGCATCCAGTACTCGGTGCTGAAGAAAGGTTCCGGCACGGTCAACCCGACCGTCAGCAGCATCGTCACGGTCAATTATCGAGGGATGCTGGTCGACGGCACGGAATTCGACAGCACCTGGGCGCATGGCGCGCCGGTGAGTTTTGCGGTGAACCATGTTATCCGCGGCTGGCAAGACGTGATTCCACGCATGCATGTAGGCGATCGCTGGAAGGTGGTGATTCCCCCGAAGCTGGCCTATGGAGAAGCTGGTGCGTTGCCGCGAATAGGTCCGAATGAGGCGCTGGTATTCGAAATCGAGCTACTCGACATCAAGCCGCCCTCTGCCAAGCCCTGACCGTGACCGGTGCTAAGATGGCACAGCATGCCGAACGCCAAGATACCCGACGTGACCCCTCTCCCGTTGACCCCGTGTACCGGCATTTGTCGGCTGGATCGGCATGGCTACTGTGTGGGTTGTCGACGAACCGGCGATGAGATTGGTCGCTGGCGATTGATGGACGATGGTGAGCGTTTGCGCGTCATGCGTGAAGTGCTGCCCGCGCGCAAGCCGTCGTGATGGATGCGCTGGTACATGCCTTGCGACCGTTGGCGCTGCCGCCGACGGCGCCAGGGTGGAACCATGCGGACATGGCCGAGTTGCTCGGTCACAGCCGTCGGCAGTCGGCGGCGGTCCTAGTCGGCTTGCGTGAGGGTCCACAACCGCGGCTGGTCCTGACCCGACGCACCGACCATCTGCAGGCGCATGCCGGGCAGGTGGCCTTCCCCGGCGGCCGCTGCGATCCCGACGATGCCGATGCCGTCAGCACGGCATTGCGCGAAAGCGAGGAGGAAATCGGTCTCGACCGGGCCATGGTGACACCGCTGGGATTTCTGGATTGCTTCGAGACGATCAGCGGTTACTGCATCACACCGGTGGTGGCGCGGGTCGCGGCCGAGGCACAGTTGTATCCGGCGCCGGACGAAGTGGCCGAAGTGTTCGAGGTCCCGCTGGCGTTCTTTCTGGACCCGTCGAACCTGCGCCGCTACACCATGGAGTTTCGCGGAAAACAACGGCCGATGGTGGAATTCCTGCATGGTGGCCATCGTATCTGGGGGGCCACCGCCGCGATGTTGCTGAACCTGCTGCAGAGGATGGGATACGCATGAGCTTGAAGACTACCTTGATCCAGCCAAACGAGCTTGCCGCGCTCGCGCCCGATGACGTGCTGGTCGTCGATTGCCGCTTTCAGCTGGCCGATCCCGCTCAGGGCGAGCGCGACTTCGACGCGGATCATATTGCCGGTGCGGTGTTTGCCGGTCTGGATCGCGATCTGTCCGATCTGTCGCGGCAGGCTGAAGGTCTGGGGCGCCATCCATTGCCGCAGGAATCGGCGTTCAATGCACTGCTATCCCGTTGGGGCTGGCGCCAGGGTCTCCAGGTGGTCAGCTACGACGCCTCCACTGGTGCCCTCGCGGCGGCACGCTTGTGGTGGTTGCTGCGTCTGGCTGGGGTCGAGGACGTGGCGGTGCTCGATGGCGGCTACGCGGCGTGGCAAGCCGCGGGCTTGCCCATCGATACCGGTGTCGCTCACCCGCGTTCACCGAGCAAGGTCGATCTGTCTTTTCGCCTGGATCAGGTGTTGCTGGATCATGCCAGCTTGCGTGATGCGCCGGAAAGGCAACTGCTGGATGCCCGTGCAGCGCCGCGCTATCGCGGCGACACCGAGCCGCTGGATCGGGTCGGTGGTCACGTTCCCGGCGCCTTGAACCGGCCGTTCACCGACAACCTCGCCGAGGATGGTCGGTTCAAGTCACCGCTCCAGTTGCGGGAAGAATTCAACGCCGTCCTCGGGGGAGCGGCGCCGGCGAAGGTGGTGCACATGTGCGGCTCCGGCGTTACCGCCTGCCACAACCTGCTAGCCATGGAGCACGCCGGCTTGCACGGCTCACGCCTGTACGCGCCGTCGTGGAGCGGCTGGGTCAGCGATCCCTCGCGGCCGGTGGCCACGGGCGAAGAGTGAGGGCGGAAGCGGCAGCAACGAGAGGCATCTTTTCGTGTGTCTCCTGAGGCCTGCGAGGCCGGTCTTTTTACCGACGGCCTCGAGGCGATTCGTGCGTGCTGAAAGCGGATAAACGAGGATGACTCCATCACCCGTTTCTCGCCCCACTGCCTTCACTTCTTCGCTTTGAGCTTCGCCACCAGTTGCTGCAACGTGACCTGCGTCTCAGGGTGGAAAAACGCTTCGACGAAGTCATCCAGTGGCAGCGCCGCAGGATCGGCATAGGCGGCGGCCAGATCGGCCCGGGCCAGGGTGCGCGTGGCAAGCATCGCGTGTGACGGCAGCGCCAGCAGTTCGCCCAACCAGTGCAGGGCACGGGTGCTGACCTGGTCGACGCCAGTAAGTTCGTCGACCAAACCGCAGGCGAGTGCCTCGTTGGCATCGATCATGGCGCCGGAAACCAGCAGCCGCTCCGCGCGGTAGGTGCCGACCACTCGCCGCAGCGCGAGCTGAATCGCCTCGGGCACGATCAAGCCGACTTGTACCTCGTTCAAGCCGATCCGGAACGGCCCCTCGGCCATCACCCGGTAATCGCAGAACAAGGCCAGCACCGCGCCACCTGCCGGGCTGTGACCGGTGACGGCAGCGACTATCGGTATCGGTGCCTGCGCAAGCGTGCCGCACAGTGCAAAAAACGCCTGCCAGTATTCGCGCACGGCGGCCCGATCACCCTGCAGCAGTTCGGGTACGTCAACGCCCGCGGAGAACAGCCCCGGTGCACCGGACAGGACGATGCCCCGCGTGCCCTGATCGACGCTGTCATTGATGGCCTTGTGCAAGGTGCGCAGCAGCTCCAGGTTCAGCGCATTCACCGGCGGCCGCGCCAGGTTGATTTCGGTGATGTGGTCGTGGTTGATCAGCTTGAGCATGAGTGTTCCGTAGGTCGTTTGGGATGCGGCTTTAACGCGAAGGCTGGTCGGTGGTCCAGTGGTAGCGCACCGCGTAGTCGAGGCGGCTCTTGCCGTTGGCCGGCACCGTGACGCGAAACTCCAGCGTGTCGGTAGTTTGCCGGGTGGGCTTGCTGCTGGATGAAACCAGCGTCCATTGCCGCCAGCGGTTGGGATGCTCGCGCACGGTCACGGTGCGCGGACTGTCGCCAGCATTGCTGAGCTCGATGCGAAACGCTTCGTCCAGCGTACGCCCGGCCTTGTCGACGTGAAAGCGGGTGCGGGTCCGTTGCGCCCGCAGATCGAAGGCGGTACCCAGCGTGATGGTGGCATCGCTGCCTTTGGGCGTGTCGTCGATGCGCCCCTCGCCAATGAATTGCGGCGTGCCCTGGCGATCCTCGGTCAGCACACGCAGATAACCCGCGGGCAGGCTGTCAAACGCACGCAGCGTCAGCGTGCTGATGATCGCGCCGCCGGCATGCTGGTTGAAATTTTCGCTCAGCATCGGTTGCGGCGGCTGCCACGCGTTGCCGGTTTCAAACAGTGCGGTTTGCTGGCACGTCATGCGTCGATCGGTATACAGCGGCACCTGGCTGATGCTGCCATCGGGCAGGTCGATCGCTGTCGGCAGGCGGTAGCTGCGGTAATCGCCAATGGCGGCTTGTTGGGGCAGGGGCGAGGCTTCCGCTCCACGCGCCATGGCCATCATCGGTCGGGGTGCCGAGGCCTTGGCGAAATTGGGTGCGCCCGCGATCAAGGTCAGCCGGATGTTGCGCCAGTCGCGCCCGCTGCGATTGGCGATGCTGGCGCGTGACTCGAACTGCATGCGGCAGGCTGTACCGGGCAGCAGGGTGGCCACATAGGCGGCGCGCCAGCCGAGGCCGGCGGTAGGGTAGCTGAGCACGGCCTGTTGTTCCCCAGTGCGACCCGCATCGACGCGCAGGCTCAGGCTGGCACCGGTCGGGAACGTCGTGTCGCGGCTGCGCACGGCGGCGTAATGGCGGATCAAGGTGGTGTTGCCACTGTCGTCGCGCACCAGCAAGCCATCGCCAGCCCGCACCAGGGTGCCATTGGCCAGCGGCCCGCCGTTGGCGCCGAGCACCTCCACGTGGTGACCGCTCAGGCCGGCCAGCGCCGCATCGGCACCCTGGGCCAGCATCAACCGCTGCGACACCACCTTGGCAGCGCCGCCGGGAAAGCCCAGCGCCAGCGCCTCGGGGTCGATCAGGGTCGGCAAGTTGCCCAGGGTCACGTCATGCACACCGGCGGTCAGCGGCAGCAGGCGTTGTTCATGTACCACCGCGTAGCCGGCATCGACATCCCCGTTGCCCTGGCTGGCATACAACCCGGCGTTGTCGCTGCGGTAGACGGTGAGCCGGGTGACGTCGGCGGCCTGCGCTACGGAAGCGGTGCCGATGGTGACGGCAACGGTGAACGCAAGCCGTCGGATCGTGCGATGCAGTGACTTCATGGGCGTGGCTCCATGTCCGGGGTCAGCCGTCATCATAGCGATGACGGCTGCAAGTAGCCCGTAAAGCTGGGCTGAGCTGCTCCGTCGAGTTCGATCTGGTGATGCAGCGAGGGTGGACGTTACATGAAACTCCGTGGTGGCCTCGGTTTCCTGCGGCGTGTTGATGTATGGCTGCATGCGACACGCATTTAGCGTCGCGGGTTCACGCGACCGGCCATCCATCAGGGATCTCCCAAGCGAAAGCGGAGATGAAAACGCACGAAGCCGTTCGCGAGGAAGTGCGCAAGAACATGCTATTGACATCGTAATATATAACGAATTAGCTTCTGTTCGCAGCCCGAGTGCAACGCCGGGCCCAAGGGGGAGAGCAGGATGCGTATCGTTCGGCGAGGGATTTGCCTGTGGGCAGCCGTATGGGTTGTTTTTGCGTCACAGAGCCATGCTCAGTCAGCGTCGGTGACGCCGGAGGATGAGTTCAAGGCAAAGATCCGGGTTTCCCAAGATATCCAGCCACTCGGGGAACCCCCTTCGGCGAAAAGATCAGCTTGTACAACGGTGGACTTTCCTTTACCCAGGTAGATGTTGATGAGCCAGGTCAAGGGCCAGCGCTGCGCTTGTCGCGCAGCTTTCATATCCCGGATTCAAGACCCAACGCCTATTTTGAGCAGCTGCAATCTAGCGCGCTGATCGATTGGGTCCTCAATATACCGAGGATAGAAACTATTTCTGCCTTGAGCGTGGATACCAACGCCTGGTTCTTCCTGGACGATACGACGCGCTGCAGTAATTTTCGGCCGGCACTCGATGTCACTGTTCAGTCATACGGAAATCCTCCGGTTGACTACGAGGCAAAAGATTGGTGGCATGGCTATCACCTGATCGTTGGTGACGGATCCGATCAGGATCTGCTCGTTCGCAGCAGCCAAAATAGCAGTACCCCGACAGTTGCTGTCCCAGGTCAGTCGGGTCCTTACGCCGTTGTGACCAAGCAGCACTGGGCGATATCGTGCCTGGCACAAACGGCCAATGGTCAGCCGGGAGAAGGCTTCTTTGCTGTGTCTCCGACTGGTACCAAGTACTGGTTTGACTGGCTTTCCTATCGAGATACGTCATCCATGACACGAGGCGCAGGCACTGTGTTGCGTCGCCGATTGGCTATGCTTCTTGTATCCCATGTGGAAGACCGTTTCGGAAACAGCCTGAACTATGCTTACGATGCTGGTGGCAACCTTACGGCGATAACAGCCAGCGATGGAAGGAGTTTGACGCTTGTTTACCAGGCAAGTCCGATCTCTGGCGCCACGGAGCCGGTCGTTCAAAAAGTGATTCTGCAGCCGCAGAGTGGGGCACCGCGGACCTGGACATACATTTATGGTGGCGGGCTTTCTTCTGTCCAGTTGCCTGATGGCACGTCATGGACATACGACTTTTCGTCAGCGCGATCGCACGATCCCGGTCTATTGCTCGACTACACATTTCCGTGCGACACGCGGATCAATAGTTCGACCAGTTTTTCGATTTCACTCACGCATCCATCTGGATTGAGTGGGGTTTTTACGTTGACTGACTTGGCCCGAGGTCGTTCGTACACTCCAGATACCTGCGATCGAACCAACTCATCCTCACCAAAAAATGGCATTCCAAAACTTTATGAGTCAGCAGCCATTACCAGGCAGGTGGTAACAGGCGCAGGAATCAGCAAGACCACGACGTATAGTTACTCGCCGCCCAACGACAGCGCCATTGAGGACTGTGCGGCCGGTTGCGCAGCGACTGTCTGGACGGACGTCGTCAATCCGGATGGTCGCGGGATTCGCTATACCTTCAGCAATCGTTTCGATGCGACGGAAAGTCTTCTTCTGCGGACGGATTTCTACACCGGTGCCGTGGGTTCAGCCACTGCGCGCAGCGTGTTGAATGGCTATGCGTCTGCAACTGCTGGGCCATGGCCCAGCATCTTTGGTTCGACGCTGCAGCGCTATCTCAACGATGCGCAGACTACCCAGCTTTCGCCGCTCAACCAGCGCGTCATCCAGCAGGACGGCGATATCTACACCTGGCAGGCGGAGGCCTTCAATGCCTATGCGCAAGTGACACAGACGACGCGCTCCAACTCGATTGCCGGGCAGAGCGCGATCACCGAGCAGACCAGCTATCGCAACGACACGGCGCTATGGATGCTGGGACTGCCGTTGCAGATCACCAACGTTACGACGGGCGAAGTGGAGTCGGCTTTTACCTATGACCCCGGCAACGACACGCTGCTCTCGCGTGCGCGCTTCGGCCAGACGCTGATGAGCTACACCTTCGACGCCCAAGGCCAGTTGGCCAGCTTCACCGACGGCAATGCGCACACCACCACGCTGGGGAATTACAAGCGGGGCATCCCGCAATCAATCGGTTATCCGGACGGCACTGGCGAAAGCCTGAGCGTGGACGACTTCGGGCAGATCGCCAGCCTCACCGATCAGGCCGGCAGTACCACGTCGTATAGCTACGACCCCGTCGGGCGGCTGACCCGGATCAACTACCCCACTGGCGATGAGCAGGCATGGTACCCCCAGGTCTTTACCTACGATTACGTGACAACGGCCGAGCGTGGCCTGGCGGCCAACCACTGGCGGCGTACGGTTGCCAGTGGCGACGCCCGCACGGTGACTTGGTTTGACGCGTTGCTGCGTCCGGTGTTGAGCGACAGCTACAGTGTCCTCGACAGCGGCTCGCATACCAGTGCGCGGACCGACTACGACTGGAAGGGTCAGAAGACCTTTGTCTCCTACCCGATGGCCGGCAGTCCGGATCTGGGTGTAATCAGCAGCGGCGGCAGCAACCTCTACGATGCGTTGGGCCGTCTGACCCAGACGCAACGAGCCGCTGAAGCGCCATTCAATGTCCTGACGACGACCATGGCGTATCTGTCCGGTGCGCGTCAGCAGGTGACCGATCCCAAGGGCCATGTCACCATCACCAGTTACCAGGTCTTCGACCAGCCGGGCTACGACGCGGTAACCCTGGTGCAGGCGCCAGCTGGCATCACCCAGGCCATTACGCGTGATCTTTACGGAAACCCGACAGCGATTCGGCAGTCGGGAAGCTACAACGGGCTGAGCGGGGACGTCACCAAGACCCTCGTCTACGACGCGTACCACCGGTTGTGCCGCACCACCGAGCCGGAGAGCGGCAGCGAGGTGATGGCCTATGACGGCGCCAACAACCTGGCATGGAGTGCCGCCGGTGTGGCCGTTACCGGTACGGGTTGCGGGCAGAGTCAGGTGACGGCGGCGGCACAGACCGCGCGCACCTACGACGCGATGAACCGGCTGCTGACCATCGTGCCGCCAAGCGGGACCCAGAGTACCCAG
>JASBTI010000007.1 GCA_030148505.1 Rhodanobacter sp. | reverse complement strand
ACCGGACCATCTCAAGCGGCATGCCCTTGGCTTCCTGCGTTCGTTGCAGAGAAGACCTGCCGTGGTTCGCGCCTTCTTCCAACACCCCACCGTCCTTTACGCTGCTTGATATGTTCGGATACTTTATTTCGGCTTAGTAAGCCCAATCGCAGCCTGCGTCGCGCGCTCGCCGGTAAACGCTGGTGTGTCACCGTCGATCAGGATTTCGATGCCGTCATCCGCGCTTGCGCGGCACCACGTCACAACGCGTCCGGCACCTGGATCGTACCGACGATGATCGAGGCGTATCGGCAATTGCATCGGCTCGGGCACGCGCACAGCATTGAAGTATGGGATGGGCAACGCCTGGTTGGCGGCCTGTACGGCGTCGCTGTCGGTCGCCTGTTCTGCGGCGAATCGATGTTCAGCGCCGAAAGTGGCGGCTCGAAGCTCGCCCTGGTCACGCTGGGACGGTTGCTGTGTGAGTTGGGATATCCGCTGATCGACGCCCAGGTCAGTAACGCACATACCCTGGGGCTGGGGGCGATCGAGGTACCCCGGGCGCACTTCTTGAAGGACGTCGCTACCCTCGGCGGACTGCCCGGGCACGTGGGCAGCTGGCGCGCTTTTACCTCACGCCTGAGGCCCGCTTGCACCGGTCCCGCTTGACGCCTGAACGGGCAAGCCGCTGATCGCCTCGGCAAGGCGAACTGCATCTTCCATCCCTCAGCATTCCATCGTGGACACCTCGACCGGGCTGCCGAGCAGCCCAGTTTCCCGTTGACCGGTCGACGGCAGCGCCCGGACTTCCGGCGGATGGGCCAACGTCTTGAATTCCTCGATATGGTCCACGAACAGCGATACCAGCTGAGGGTCGAGCTGACTGCCGGCCACCTCTTTCAGGTAGTCCAGCACCGCTGGCTCCGGCCACGCCTGCTTGTACACGCGAGGCGAAATCAGCGCATCCCAGACATCGACCACGCTGAAGATTCGCGCCGCCAGCGGAATAGCCTCACCGCGCAAGCCCCGCGGGTAGCCGTTGCCATCCCAACGTTCGTGATGACAATAAGGAATCTCGGCTGCGTCGCGGAGAAACGCCACACGCTGCAACAGGTCGTGTCCAATGGTCGGATGCTGACGCATCACCGCCATCTCCGCCGCATCCAGCTTTCCGGGCTTGGTCAGGATCGCATCGGGCAAAGCGAGCTTGCCAATATCATGTAGCAGCGCCCCACGGGCAAGATTTTGCAGCGCCTCACCGCGCACGCCGACGAGACGCGCCATGCCGACCGCCATCCTCATTACCCGCTCGGAGTGATCGCTGGTCTCCCGGTGGCGCAGGTCCATCGCCGACACCAATACACGCATTGCCTGCTCGGTGCCGTCGGATAACCTCTGTCGGGTAGCATCGAGTCGCCGCAAATCACTGACAACTTTGCGGTGCAGCAGCACCCCGGTAATCAATACAAACACCAGGGCATTGAGGCACAGCATGAGCGGAAGGTCGGTACGCCCCAGCAGCAGTCTCTTCAGGGCACTGTCGCTGCCCCATATCCATAGCGCCGACAGCAATACATAGATAGACACCATTCGTAGCTGGGAATTCATGGAGGCAGGACTCCCACGGCAATCGTCGAAGCGAAACAAATTTGAGGTGCAATCGTTTAACCAGCTTTACGCACGGCACACAGGAACGCTGTGATGAATTTCACACTATGGGCTTTCCGGCGACGCTTGGACCCGGAGTATGCCGGCGATTTTCAACGCGCCGCTAACCTCATGCGACCCGCGCAACCAGGATCATCGAAACCGGTCCTCCGTCATGGGGATGAAGCGGCTCGAGCAGTTGCGTCAGTTGCAGGCCCGCGCCGGAAAGGCTCGCGAGCCAGCCGCCGATGGTCCGAAAATACCATGGCGCGGCCGACCCGAAGCCGTCCCCGCAACCACTCCACGAACCCTCGCGCCAGCCGTCGCGATACGTGGATCCCATGGCCGTCAGCGGGTGCAGGGTCTGCACGATCAGTGCGCCACCAGCAGTCAGCAGGCCGGGGATCGCACGCAACAGGCCATTCACCGACGTATCACCGAGCAACGAGAAATTGCACACTATGGCGTCGGCGCGCTCGGTGAGTGCACCGGCCGCCACCGCGGCATAGTCCAGCGTGAGAAATCTGCCAGGCCCCGCCCGCTTGGCAGCCTGCACCAGCGCGTCCACCGCATCGACGCCGAGCGCATCGATGTGCCGACTCGCCAAGGCGCGCACCAACCATCCCTCGCCACAACCCAGGTCGATCGCCGTGCGCGGATGTCTTGCGCACACCGTTTCCAGGATGGCGCGGTCGGTGACCAATACTCGGCTGGCAATCGTCTGGCCACGCACCGCATGCAGCCACGGCACCGCGTTGGCATGCCAGGTATCGAGAATCGCCTGTTCGCATGTCGATGAGTGGGGGAGCCCGACCGTTGCCATGGCGCTTCAGCCTTCGCGCGAGGCATAGTGGCTCGTCACGTAGTCATCCAGGATGCCGATGAATTCGCCGGCGATGTTGTCGCCACGCAGCGTCATCGCCTTGACGCCGTCGATGAACACCGGCGCCGCCGGCGCCTCGCCATTGCCAGGCAACGAAATGCCGAGGTTGGCGTGCTTGGATTCGCCCGGACCGTTGACGATACAGCCCATCACGGCCAGCGTGAGGTTTTCGACGCCATCGTATTTGATGCGCCACAACGGCATCTGCGCGCGCACGTGTTCCTGCACGGTCTTGGCCAGCACCTGGAAGAATTCGCTGGTGGTGCGGCCGCAGCCGGGACACGCCGTAACCAGTGGCGTGAACGAGCGCAAGCCCATGGTCTGCAGCAGCTCCTGCGCCACGATCACCTCGCCACTGCGCGCACCGCCCGGCTCGGGCGTAAGCGAGATGCGGATGGTGTCACCAATGCCTTCCTGCAGCAGCACCGCCAGCGCCGCGCTGGAGGCGGTGATGCCCTTGGAGCCCATGCCGGCTTCGGTCAGCCCCAGGTGCAGCGCATAGTCACAACGCACCGCCAGATCGCGGTATACCGCGATCAGTTCCTGTACGCCGGAAACCTTGCAGGAAAGAATGATGCGGTCATGCGCCAAGCCGATCTCCTCGGCTTTGGCGGCCGAATCCAGCGCCGAGCGGATCAATGCCTCGCGGGCCACGTGGGCAGCATCCCAGGGCTCGGCACGCTGGTGATTTTCGTCCATCAGCGTGGCGACCATGCGCTGGTCCAGCGACCCCCAGTTGGCACCGATGCGCACCGGTTTATGGTACTGGATCGCCTTCTCGATGATCGCCCCGAACTGACTGTCCTTCTTCTTGCCAAAACCCACGTTGCCAGGGTTGATGCGGTACTTCGCCAGCGCCTCGGCACAGGCCGGCTCCGCTTCCAGCAACTGGTGGCCGTTGTAATGGAAGTCGCCGACCACCGGCACATGGACGCCCATCATCGCCAGCTTGTCGACGATGCGCGGTACCGCAGCCGCGGACTCGGCGTTGTTGACGGTGACGCGCACGATCTCGGAACCCGCGCGCCACAGTGCCGCGACCTGCTTCACC
>JASBTI010000041.1 GCA_030148505.1 Rhodanobacter sp. | reverse complement strand
TAGTCCTTGAATTCGCCACCAAACCGCTCCGCACCGACCTTCGTCAGTGCCGCCGTCAGTGTCGTCTTGCCGTGATCCACGTGACCAATGGTGCCCACGTTGACGTGCGGCTTGGTGCGTTCGAATTTACCCTTTGCCATGCGCGCTAAACCCCGATGGAGTCAATGAATTGAAAGGAAACACCCTTGTCCGGGCGCTATCGTGGTACCTGAATCGAAATGGTGCTCATAACAGGAATCGAACCTGTGACCTCTTCCTTACCAAGGAAGTGCTCTACCGACTGAGCTACATGAGCACAAAACGCACGGCGGCAGCTAATGGAGCGGAAGGCGGGAATCGAACCCGCGTAATCAGTTTGGAAAACTGATGTTCTACCATTGAACTACTCCCGCCCTGCGCGGAACTCGTTTGGTGGAGGGAGGTGGATCACTCCGGGCATCCTGCCCTCCGCCCCTCCGGGGTCGCGCCGCTTTCGCTTCGCGCTCAAGACGGCTCCTGCCACCTTGTCGAACCATATTTCGGGATCGGTGACTGACATCCACCCATCACGTAATTTCATTCAGCGTCGAACACCCGTCACATCGTAACTGACCGGATACCTTGCTGGTGGAGGGAGGTGGATTCGAACCACCGAAGGCGTAAGCCAGCAGATTTACAGTCTGCCCCCGTTGGCCGCTTGGGTATCCCTCCAACAAAGAACGCGTATTGTGTGGATCGCGCCTTGAGCTGTCAACACCTGATGACGCCAATTCGGTCGACGCCGGGGCTTTTTTTGACGAATCAGGTCAACTGCTCAGCCCATCGTCTCCCCGCGCCTGGCGACCAGTTGCTCCATGCCCTTGGACAGCTCCAGCAGTCGTCTTGCCTGCTCCTGCAGGCGCCGCCCCTTGTCATCGAGCGGCTCCCAGTGCGGAACCGGCGTCGGCTTGCCGTCCGGGCCATCCAACGCCACAAACACCATCACGCAACTGGTCGCCAGGCGCTCCTCGCCCTTGCGTAAATCGCGGGCCATGACATCCACCGCCAGGTGCATGCTGGACCTGCCGGTATGAATCAGTCGCGCATCGACGGTGACCAGGTCGCCTATCAGGATGGGTGCCACAAACTGGATGCCACTGACCGATGCGGTGACACAATAGCCCCCGCTCCAACCCACCGCACAGGCGTATCCAGCCTGATCGATCCACTTCATCGCCATGCCGCCATGCACCTTCCCACCGAAATTGACATCGGTGGGCTGAGCAAGAAAGCGGAATTTCACCTCATGTTGCTGACCAGGCATACGAACTCCCTACATAGGCAACCGGCGAGAGCACGCCGCCTTGCCATTTCACACATTGAACAGGAAGTGCAACACATCGCCTTCCTTGACCAGATAATCCTTGCCTTCCTTGCGCAGGCGACCCGCGTCACGGGCGCCGGCCTCTCCCCGATACCGGACGAAGTCGTCGTAGCCGACGGTTTCTGCGCGGATGAAACCCCGCTCGAAATCAGTATGGATAACCCCGGCAGCCTGCGGCGCGGTGGAGCCGGCCTTGACAGTCCAGGCGCGAACCTCTTTCACGCCCGCGGTGAAATAGGTCTGCAGACCCAGCAGCTTGTAGCCGGCACGGATCACCCGGTTCAGGCCAGGCTCTTGCAGCCCCAGGTCCTGCAGGAATTCGTCACGATCGGCATCGTCCATCTGTGCCAGCTCTTCCTCGATGGCCGCGCACACCGGCACGACCTCGGCACCCTCACCCGCGGCACGCTGGCACACCGCGTCCAGATGGGGGTTGTTCTCGAATCCATCCTCCAGCACATTGGCGATATACATCAATGGCTTGAGGGTCAGCAGGAAAAGATCGCGGACCAGCGCCCGCTCCTCCTCGTCCAGCCCCAGGCTGCGCGCTGACCGGCCCTCGTTGAGGCCGGCAGCGAGCTTCTGCAATACCGGCTTTCGGGCCTGCGCCTCCTTGTCGTTGGCCTTGGCCGCACGCTCGGCCCGATTCAAGGCCTTTTCCACCGACTCCAGATCGGCCAGCGCCAGCTCGGTGTCGATGGTCTCGATATCGGCGATCGGATCGACCTTGCCGGCGACGTGCACGATGTCGCCATGCTCGAAGCAGCGGACCACATGGGTGATCGCATCCACTTCCCGGATGTGCGCGAGAAACTTGTTGCCAAGCCCTTCGCCCTTGGACGCCCCCGCTACCAGGCCGGCAATGTCCACGAACTCGACGGCGGTGGGGATGCATTTTTGCGGCTTGACGATATCGGCCAGCTCATTGAGGCGCGGATCCGGCACCGGCACCACGCCTACGTTCGGCTCAATCGTGCAGAACGGAAAATTTGCCGCAGCGATTCCAGCCTTGGTCAGCGCGTTGAACAGGGTGGACTTGCCGACATTGGGCAGTCCGACGATGCCGCATTTGATGCCCATGATGGAACTCCGGAAAACAGGTACAGAACGGGAAACGAAAACAGAGATACGGGACTCGAACGCAGCAATCTCAGCAATGAGGATCTACGTTTGTCGGCCATCCCCTGATCCGGTCGTGTGCAGTTGATGCATCGCCTTCTCGAACTGTCCGCCGACCGCCAGCGGCAGCACGTCCAGCGCCCGAGAAATGCCCTCGACGATGGCGTCCTCATCCACCGGCGACGGACGACCCAAGACCCAGGGTGTTACGCGATCGCGATGGCCTGGATGGCCGATGCCAATTCGCAGCCGGTGAAACTTGCCCTCGCCCAGGTGCGCCATGATGTCGCGCAAGCCATTCTGGCCACCGTGGCCGCCGTCAAACTTGAGGCGCACGGTGCCGGTTGGCAGATCCAGGTCGTCGTGCGCGACCAGACACTGTGCCGGGTCTATCTTGTAGTAGTTGAGCGCCGATATCAGCGCCAGGCCGCTTTTGTTCATGAACGTAGCGGGCTTGAGCAGCCAAACCGACTCCCCGCCGACCCATACCTTGGCAACATCGCCATGCAGCTTGCCATCGAAGGCAAGACGCCCACCCAGTCGCTGAGCCAGTGCATCCACAAACCAGAACCCGGCATTGTGCCGGGTCCGGAGATATTCGCTGCCGGGATTGCCCAGCCCGACGATAAGTCGCAAACCTGCCATGGTCACAGCCCGCAGCGCGACCGACACCCGTCACCGGATGCGGTCGCGACAGCTTACTTCTTGGCGTCCTTGGAGTCGTCAGGCGACTTGGCAGCATCCGCATCGCCTGTACCATCTTCCGCTGGTTCGTCGACCTCTTCCTTCACGGTCAATGCGGTGACCACCGCAATATCGTGGCTCTCACCCAGCGCCAACTCCGGAATCTCCACGTTCGCCGGCAGCACCAGTTGCGAGAGATGGATGATATCGCCCGCTTCCAGCCCGCCCAGATCGAGCTCGATGAACTCTGGCAGATCCTTCGGTAGGCAGGAGACTTCCACCTCGGTGAGGTTGTGCGAAACCACCACACCCGAGGCCTTGGCGGCGGGCGATTTTTCCTGGTTCAGGAAGTGCAAGGGCACGCTGACGCGAACCGTCTCATTCTCATTGATGCGCAGAAAATCCATGTGCATCATCAACTGCTTGAACGGATGCTTCTGCCAGTCGCGCACCAGCACTTTCTGCACCTTGCCGTCGATATTGAGATCGAGCACCGAGGAGAAGAACCATTCGTGCTTGGCAGCGAGCAGAATCGTGTTGTGCTCGATCTGGATGCTCTGCGGATCTTGCCCCGCACCATAGACGATGGCCGGCACGAAGCTCGCACGACGCAGGCGGCGGCTCGCACCCTTCCCCTCGTCCTTGCGGCTTTGCGCCTTGATTTCATGAGTCTTGATCATTTCGGTATTGCCTTGAGTTGGAAAATGGCCGCTTCGCAGCAGCCGGGAGACTTTCCCGCGACCAGAAAAGTCGATAGCTCAGCGGCACCAGCCGCCAAGGTCCTGCAATCAATCCACGTAAAGCGAACTCACCGACTCGCCAAAGGCAATCCGGCGAATCGTCTCAGCCAGCAATTCGGCGACCGAAAGCTGACGAATCTTCGCGCAGGCCTGTACCTCAGGTCGCAGCGGCAAGGTGTTGGTGACAATCAGCTGATCCAGCTGCGAACCTTCGATATTGCTGACCGCCGCACCCGACAGCACTGGGTGAACGCAATAGGCGACCACCTTGCTCGCGCCGCGCTCCTTCAAGGCACCCGCTGCCGCGCACAAGGTTCCGGCGGTATCGACGATGTCGTCGATCAGCACGCAGGTCTTGCCATTCACGTCACCGATGATATTCATCACCGTCGCCACATTGGCCTTCGGACGACGCTTGTCGATGATCGCCAGATCGGCATCATCCAACCGCTTGGCCAGCGCCCGCGCACGCACCACACCACCGACATCCGGACTGACCACGATCAGGTCGTCCATGCTGTGATGACGCCAGATATCAGCCAGCAGCACCGGCGAGGCGTATACATTGTCGACCGGGATGTCGAAGAAACCCTGGATCTGGTCGGCATGCAAGTCCACCGTCAGCACCCGATCGACACCGGCGGCGCCAATCATCCTTGCGGCCAGCTTGGCGGTAATCGGCACCCGCGCCGATCGTGGCCGGCGATCCTGGCGGGCATAGCCGAAATAGGGGATTACCGCGGTAACGCTGGAGGCCGAGGCACGCTTCAACGCATCGGTCAATGCCAGCAATTCGAACAGGTTGACCGCACTCGGTGCGCCGGTGGGCTGCAGCACGAATACTTCCTGGCGGCGCACATTTTCCTCGATCTCGATCTGCACCTCGCCATCACTGAAGGTGCCTACTTGCGCCTTGCCAAGCGGCACGCCAAGCCGGTGGGCAACATCTTCCGCCAGCGCACGGTGTGCGTTGCCAGTAAACAACATCATCGGGGTGGACGTGTCCACGTATTTACCTCGGTACCAAAGCCATCATGAATGGCTGGGGCGGCAGGATTCGAACCTGCGTATGCGGGAATCAAAATCCCGTGCCTTAACCAGCTTGGCGACGCCCCAGTAATTTGTTGTATCAGCTAGCGCTTTTGTTCGTATTCGTCAAACGATGCCTTCGCCTTCCGCCGCCGCTCGGTTCGCATTGCGGTGACGCGTCAAAGCTTCGTGCAACGGCGAAACATCGACACCCATCGGCACCTTCGCCGTGAATGCCGCCGGACATTGCCGGGCAATGGCCATGGCCCGATCAAATGACTTTGCCTCCAGGAACACACCGCCACCGCTGCCGGAAAGCCGCGCTCGGCCAAAGCCAGCCAGCCAATCCAGTGCTGCCGCGACCCGTGCATGCCGTGCCCGGACCACCGGCGTGAAGACATTTTCCGTCGTTTCGCCCGAAACAAAGGATGAAATTGTCGCCCGCGGCGCATTTCGTGTCAATTCAGCTGCCTCGAACAGCTCCGCCGTAGGCACCTGTTCATGCGGATCAAGCACCACGTAATGCTTTCGCGGCAGACTCAGCGGAGTCAACCGCTCGCCCACACCCTCGCCCCAGGCGGAACGACCACGCACGAATACCGGCACATCGGCACCGAGCTGCGCTCCCAGATCGGCCAGTACATCCTCGCGTAAATTCAGTCGCCAGAGGTGATTCAAGGCCACCAGCACGGTAGCCGCGTCGGAGCTTCCGCCGCCCAGGCCGCCTCCCATGGGGATGCGCTTCTCCAGTGCGATATCGACCCCCATGCCAGTACCGCTATGACGCTGCAACAAGTCGGCTGCGCGTATCATCAAATCCTGCGGTGGCGGGACGCCCGGCATCGGCGCCAATCGGTGCAGCAGCCCGTCGGATCGTGGCCGCAGACGGATCTCGTCGCCCCAGTCGAGCAATCGGAATACGGTTTGCAATTCGTGATAGCCGTCCGCCCGACGCCCAACGATGCGCAGGAACAGGTTCAACTTGGCCGGCGCAGGCCATACCGTCCACCCGTCATTCGCGACCGGCGGCAGACTCCTGCTCATGAACACGCGCAGTTCATCCGGAAAGCCATTCTCCCGATCGCGTTTCAGCGCGAAGGCGAACACGGGATCATGCTTGTCGACCACCACGAAGCCATGCTTGGCGTAGAATGGCGCATTCCAGCGCACATCGGACAAGGTACCCAGATCGACCCGGCGATATCCCGCCTCACGGGCCCAGCTACAGGCGTGCTCCAGCAGCGCGGCGCCAATACCCTGACGACCGTATTCCGGCAGCACATCGATTTCAGCAATACCGATCGCCTCGCTACCCTCTTGCGCGTCCAGCCAGACGAATCCCACCGGCTCGGCGTCGGCGTTCATACTCACCCAAACCAAGCCTCGCTCGATCGCCCGCCTCAACAAGGACGGGGGAATCGAGGCTGCGGCATAACCTGCCCACGCTTGATGACCGCGAAACAGCTGCACCGCGGCACGCTCGATCGCACACAATGCCTCGACCTGGGTCGATACCGCACGCTGGATGCATGGACTCATCGGATTACGCCGGGAAGAAATTCATGTCAGTTGAAGTGCCACGACTCGATTGACAGCCTGACTTTGTACGGCGGCCGTTCGGCATATACCTTGACCGGCAACGGCGGCTCCCGGCTCATGTCCCATGCGCGATAGTCCACGCTCCAGCCGTCCTGGCGCAGCAACGACGGCAATCGATTCTCGCCAAAACTCAATACCGCCGGACCACTGTCGGCCCGCAGGCCAAGCACCCATGCCCGCAGATCGTGCAACGGAACCTCCCAGCCGATCGCCTTGCGCATCAGCGCCTCGGCATCCGGTCCGTGCAACGGACCGGTGTCCAGACCGTCCAGCGTGGCACCCGCCGGCCCGCCACTGAGACGGAAACTCCTTCCGGTAATCGGCGCCCGCAACACGAACGCGTAACGATCACCATCCTGGGTCCAGCTGAAGCTGCCACTGCCCCCTTGCTGACCGTCTGAAACCCCCAGTCGGCCATTCAGTGTCCAGTGATGCGCATCGGCCAGCGCCTGTTCGCGCGCGGCCTGGGCCTGCAGTAGCCCCACCGTGGGCTTGATCCGAACTGCCGGTGCGCAAGCTGCCAGCAGCACCAACGGCAAGATAGCCGCCAAAAATCGCCGCAGCTGCCGGATCATGGCTTCAGACGCTGCAAGGCAGCCTGCAAACGACGGCTGTGCGGATCGACCTTGCGTACCGCGCCGAAGATTCGTTCGGCGGCCTGCCGATGTCCCTGCTGCCACAACACTTCGCCCAGATGCACGCCAACATCGGCATCCTTGCTGGCCAGCCACGCATCCCGCAAGGTCTCAGCAGCCTGGCTCAGATGTCCCAGCCGGTACTGCAGCCAGCCCCAGGAATCGGCGATCGCCGGATCGTGTGGCTTTGCGGCACGCGCATGCTGCAGAAGCCGTTCAGCCTCCGGCAGGTCACGGTTGGCGTCGGCGAGCGTGTACCCAAGTGCATTGCTGGCATCGACGTCATCGGGCTTGATCTTCAGCAGATGACGGAAGTCCTTTACCGCCAGGTCAACCTGGCCCGCCTCGGCATACGCCAGACCGCGGCCATACAGCAAGCCCGGATCGTTTGGCAGCAGCTGCAGCGCATGACTGAACGCCACCTCGGCCTGCGGGTACTGCTGGTCACGCAGGTACAGCTCGGCATCGACTTGATAAGCTTGCCGCAGCTGCTTGGGCTGATCCAGATAGTCCATCTGCAACTGGCCGAGCAACTGATGCGCGTCTGCCGATTTTCCCTGCGACTGCAGGATCACCGCGCTGCGCAAATCCGCCTCGAATGCATGAGGATCATCGTTGCCGACTTGGCGATACCAGGCCAGTGCCTCATTTTTGTGATGCTGCATCTCCGCCAGCTGGCCAAGCAGGTAGGCGCTCTGCCGACGCAGCTTGGGCGAGGCGTGCTCCAACTGGCGATACAACGCGGCCAGGGCCTTGTCATCGTGTTGCTGAGCGGCCAGGGCCACCCGCAACCTATACACCGCGGCATCCTGGGGACCATGGGCCAGCAGGTCGCTCGCCTCGGTATAGCGCCCCTGCTGACTGAGCATGCCAGCGTAGGCGAGCCGCAAGCGGGTATCCTTCGGCGCCTTGGTAATGGCCTGACGCAACAGGGCACGCGCTTCGACGTGGTCGCCATTCCTGAACGCCACCTGGGCTGCCCACGCATAGGTTTCGGCCGTCTTGAAACGCTGGACCGCCGCCTCGGCAATACGCGTGGCATACGTATGCCGCCCGTATTTCTCGCCCAACTCACTCATCGCCAGCCAGGCCTGCGGATCATCGGGAAGCCGCTGCGGCGTCGCCAGCGCCTCAAGCAAGCTGACCGCCTGAGCTTGGTCGCGGGCCCCCAGCAGCACGCGGCCGAACTCACGCCACGCATTCTTGTGGCCGCTATCCGTCAACAGCTGCAGCTGATGTCGCGCTTCGGCGGTATCGCCATCCTGAAGCGCCAGCTCGGCGTGAACCCGCGCCATCGCCGTCGGTGTGGCGCCGAGCGCCTTCCAGCGGGCAAGCGCCCGTCGGGCCGCCGCATTGTCCTGCACGGCAATCGACAGCCTCGCCGCACGCTCAGCTACCTCGGGCTCATGGCTCAGCATCATTGCTTTGCCGTAGAAGGCCGCTGCCGACTTCAGATCGCTACGTGACAAAGCCATCTCACCAGCCAGCAACTGAGCCAGCAAATCATGCTGGGCATCCGGGGTGACCACCACCATACGCGCCAGCGGCTGTTTCGCAGCTGGTCGTGGCACCGGATGCCGGGGCACGCCGGCACAGGCAGCAACGCCCAGTGTGAGGACGGTTACTGCCGTAAAATGCCGCAGCTGCTTGAACTTAGCCGACCTGCTCCGCACACTACTCTCCATCCGTTCGCCTGTTTCGGCCGTATGTGTCATTAAACTTGGGGACGTTGCGACAAGCTTAGCCTAACGTCATCGTTCACCACCGCCGAGATGTTCTCACTACCATGCCGTTGATTGCCCTTGGGCTCAATCACCTCACCGCGCCGGTCGCCCTGCGCGAACAAGTGGCGTTCGATCCGGCCACCGCCGGCCCGGCGTTGCGCGAGCTCAGCCAGGAACCTGGTGTGGAAGAGGCATTGATTCTGTCCACCTGCAATCGCACCGAACTCTATGTGAGCGTAACCGCCGGCGCCGAAGCCGTGCCACGGACATGGTTGAGCCGTCATCATCATTTGACCCCGGGCAAGCTCGACGAGTTCCTCTACCGACACGACGAACAGGAGGCCGTACGCCACATGTTCCGGGTGGCCACTGGCCTCGATTCGATGGTGCTCGGTGAACCGCAGATTCTCGGTCAGGTCAAGGAAGCCTACCAGCAGGCGCGCGAGGCACGCGCCTTACGCGCACCGCTGGACCGCTTGATGCAGAATACCTTTTCCGTTGCCAAGCGCGTGCGCACGGATACCCGCATCGGGGCACATACGGTATCCGTCGCGTTCACGGCCGTACGCCTGGCGGAACAGGTCTTCGCCGACCTTGAACAAGCGTGTGTCCTGCTGATTGGCGCAGGCGACACGATCGAATTGGCGGCCCGGCACCTGGCGGAAAAAGACACTCGGCGTCTGATCGTCGCCAACCGCACGCTGGAGTCCGCCCAGGAGCTGGCCGGACGTTACGGTGGCTATGCAATTGCGCTGAGCGACCTGCCACAGCATCTGGCGGAAGTTGACGTGGTTATTTCGTCCACCGCCTCGCGGCAGCCGGTTCTGAGCCGGCTCATGGTCGAAAAAGCGATGACCGGTCGGCGGCGCAAACCGATGTTCATGGTCGACATCGCCGTGCCCCGCGATATCGAGCCGGGCGTCGGTGAACTCCCCGACGTCTACCTGTACGGTATCGACGACCTGCGTCAGGTAATCGACGACAACCGGCGATCGCGGGAAGCGGCCGCCCGTGAAGCCGATGCAATCATTGATCTGCAAGTCGACCGCTACATGGCCTGGCGCCGTGCGCTGAGCTTGAAAAACCCCGCGCTGGACATGCGCCATCACGCCGAGATCTATCGTGACGAAGTGCTGGACAAGGCACGCACCATGCTGGCCCGCGGCAAATCTCCCGATGAGGCCCTCGCGTTTCTGGCCAACACCTTGACCAACAAGCTGCTGCACCACCCCAGCGCGCGTCTGCGCGAGGCCACGTTGAGCGGGGATATCGAGCTGCTGCACGCCGCCGGACGGTTGTACGGATTTGATCGAGAAGCGAGTGGAGAGGAGTGAGAAAATAGAGAAGGCCGTATCCCGTTACTCTCGTTTCTCACTCCTCTCCACTCCCTATCGCTCTCCATCATGACCCCATCGATTCGCCGCAAGCTCGAAGCACTCGCCGAGCGCCATGAGGAAATCGGCCTGCTGCTGGGTCAGCCCGAAGTGCTGGCCGATAACAACCGTTTCCGGGAACTGTCGCAGGAATATGCCCAGCTGGAGCCCGTCGCGACGGCGTTGCGGGAACACGACCAGATCGACCGCGAGCTGGCCCAGACCGAGGCGATGCTGCATGACCCCGAGCTGCGTGAGCTGGCCAGTGACGATATCGAACGGCTACAGCAGCGCCGGCGCGATCTCGAAGCCGAACTTCAACGGCTGTTGCTGCCAAAAGATCCTCGCGACGACGCCAATCTTTACCTGGAAATACGCGCCGGAACCGGTGGCGACGAGGCGGCGATCTTTGCCGGCGACCTGTTTCGCATGTATTTACGTTATGCGGAAAACCGTCGATGGCATGTCGAAGTGCTCAGCGAACACGCCGGGGAGCACGGCGGCTACAAGGAAATCGTCGCGTTGGTCGAGGGCAAGGGCGCGTATTCGCAGCTGAAATTCGAATCTGGCACGCATCGTGTACAACGGGTACCGGAAACCGAGTCGCAGGGCCGCATCCATACGTCGGCCGCAACGGTGGCGATCCTGCCCGAACTCGACGATATCGACGACATCGCGATCAACCCCGCCGACCTGAAAACCGACACTTTCCGGGCCTCCGGCGCAGGCGGGCAGCACGTCAACAAGACCGACTCGGCGATCCGCATCACGCACCTGCCCACTGGTACTGTGGTGGAATGCCAGGAAGAGCGCAGCCAGCACAAGAATCGCGCCCGTGCGATGAGCCTGCTGAAGGCTCGCCTGCTCGACACCGAGCGTAGCAAACAGAGCGCCGAACAGGCCGAATCCCGTCGACTGCAGGTCGGCTCCGGCGACCGCAGCCAGCGCATACGCACCTACAATTTCCCCCAGGGTCGGATCACCGATCACCGTATCAACCTCACTTTGTACCGTCTTCCCGAAACCCTGCAAGGTGACTTGCACGAACTGATCGACGCTCTGATGCGCGAACATCAAGCCGATCAGCTGCAGGCGCTGGGCGCCACCTGAATCCTTCCGTCATGGGGTTTCGCGGTAGCCTGTGCAGCGTGGCCGACCCACATTCCGCGGGCCGGGCGATCACGGGGAAGACGCATGGGCATCCACTACCGCAAGGTGATGAAGCAACTGCAACTGGACCTGATCCGCTTGCAGCGCGGCTTGCGCAGCAACGGCCAGCGGGTTGTGGTGATCTTCGAAGGGCGCGACGCAGCGGGCAAGGGTGGCGTGATCAAGGCCATTACCGAAAGCCTGGATACGCGAGGCTTCCGTATTGCCGCGCTGGGAAAGCCCAGCGCGGTCGAAGCAAGCCAATGGTATTTTCAGCGTTACGTGCCACATCTCCCCCAAGCAGGCGAGATGGTGCTGTTCGACCGCAGCTGGTACAACCGGGGGGTGGTGGAGCCGGCGATGGGCTTCTGCAGCGCCGGCCAATATGCCGCCTTCCTTGATGCGGTGCCCGCCTTTGAAAAACTCCTGACCGACGACGGCATCATCCTGCTCAAATACTGGCTTACCGTGGATCAGCAGCAGCAGGAGCAGCGTTTCGCCGAACGCGCCGAGGATCCTCTCAAGCGCTGGAAGCTGTCACCGGTGGATCTCGCTGCCCGGCAAAAATACGCCGAGATTGGCATGCTGCGCGACGTTATGATCGAGCGCACGCATACCGACAAGGCACCGTGGTTCGTGGCTGACTTCAACGACCAGAAACGCGGTCGGATCAACCTGATCAGGCATCTGCTGCAGCAATTGCCGCAACACGACAAGCCGATAGCCGAAGTGAAGCTGCCAAAACTCAAAGGCAGACCGAAGCTCGAGCATGTCACCGAGCACGCATGGCGGGTGCCCGATACGCTCTGAAGGCGACTAGTCGATGCGGAAGCCTTGCCATGACTGCGCCGGCATCTCATCGCGACTGACGGCGTCGACCTGCGCCGCCGCCGGCCCTTCCCACAACCAGCGCTCCAATGCGGCAAGCGCGTCGCGCGAACCGCAGGCCAAGACCTCGACCGTGCCGTCGGCGAGATTCCTCGCCATGCCGCTGAGGCCCAACTGCAGCGCCTGCTCACGGGTACTGGCGCGGTAGAACACACCTTGCACCTTGCCGCTGACGATGAACTTCGCGGCAGGCATCAGCGGCCTCCAATCACCGCGGTAAGCGAAACGGCATTGACCGGCCCGATAAAGCGCTTGGCGACCTTGCCGGACGGATCGATCACCCAGGTGGTCGGCAGTCCGCGAGGGGGGTCGAAATCCTTCACTGGCTTGTCCAGCATCACCTGGGCAATCGGATAGACCACCGGATGCTTGCGCATGAACGCTTCGATATCGGCCTTGCCACTGTCCTCGAAGGCCAGACCGATCGCCCTCACATTTTGGTGGCTGGCGACGAACCGTGAAATGTCCGGCATCTCCTTGATGCACGGCACACACCACGTCGCCCAGTAGTTGATGATGACCCAATGCCCGCGCTGCGCCGCGAGGTCGAAGGTCTTGCCATCGAGGGTGGTGACGTGCAGGGCCGGTTTTTCCGGCATCGCGGCACAGGCAGCCACTGCGGGAGTCAGTGCGGCGGCCAGGATCAGGGTGGATTTCAACGCGATGGATTTCAACACGGTCATGCGACAGGTTCCTCGGTAGGGTCCGCGCTGATTGCGGTCAGGGGATAAATACAGGCGAGCCGGGTACCCAGCTTCGCCTCCAGCGACGATGCCAGCGCCACCAGCATGGCCAGCAGGCCCGGCGGCAACTCGACGCCTAGCGCGGCAGCCTCTTCCATCGGCTGCAATGGCAGGCGGTAGCTGGTTGCCTGGTACACACGCAACAGGTCGGTACTGTCCAGGCTGCGACTGAGCAGCCAACCACCGCCTTCCCCGCGCCGTATCAGGTCGGCCCGTTGCAGATCTTCGAAGTAGCAGGCAATCGCGCTGCCGTGCAAGCCCGGCTCAAGCGCGCCCACACTGGCCGGATCCACGCTCCCCCCAGTCCGCTGGGCCTCGACAAAATGGCCAAGCACCACCAGCAGGCCGAGAAATTCGGCGTCCTGGCGCAGCTTCTCGCTCGGGGGCTGATACTCGAATGCCGACGCCGACGCGGCGATAGACGCGGCCAGGATCACGATCACCCACGACAGGTAGATCCACAGCAGGAAAATCGGAATCGCCGCCAGTACCCCGTAGATCTGCTGGTAGGTCTGCGCATTGCGCACGAACACGGTGAAACCCCAGCGCGCAACTTCGAATAGCACCGCCCCGAGCAACGCACCGATCGCCGCATCGGTGCGCGAAACCTTGCAGTTGGGAATCAAGACGTACATCAGCCACAAAGTGATGAAGGTCACCACGAACGGCAACACCCCCAGCAGTCGCTCGCCAATGCCCAGATTTCCCATGGTGTCATGCAGCAACGGCACCGCGGTGACGAACGAAGTCACCGCGATACCGCCGACGATCAGGATCGGCCCCAGCGTCAATGCCGCCCAGTAAAGCAACACCCGCGAGGTCCATCCGCGCGCCTGATGCACCCGCCAGATCCGGTTCAGGCGATCCTCGATGCTGATCATCATCGACAGCGCGCTGAACAGCATCACCAGGATGCTGATGCCGGTAAGCTGGCTGGCGTTGGCAGCAAACCCCAGCATCGCGGCCTGCACTTTCTCGCCCGCGGTCGGCACGAAATTGGCAAACACGAAGTTGACCAAGGTATTGCGCGCATCGGCAAACATCGGAAACGCCGAAAACATCGCGAAAACCGCCACCGTCAGCGGCACCAGCGAAACCAGTGTGGTATACGACAACGCACCAGCCGTCTCGAAGCACTTGTCGTCGACAAAGCGCTGCCAGATGAAACGGCCGAAGCTCGCCGTGCGATCACGGTTGAAACGTCGAACCATCGATATCCCTTGCTGCCAACATCGTCGCCATCGACCAGTACACTAGCGTACTGCCAATGAATGCCTCAATCGCATGAGCCGCGTCGCATGAATCACGACATCCTCGTCCTGTACTACAGCCGCAGCGGTCACACAGCCCAACTGGCGCGGTTGATCGCCCGCGGTATCGAAGAGCTTCCCGACATGCGCGCCCGCCTGCGCCAAGTGCCGCCGGTGGCACCGGTTACCGAGATCGCGCAGCCACCTGAGCCGGAGGACGGCGCACCCTACGTGCAGAAGCAGGATCTCCTCGACTGTGTCGGCCTGGCAATGGGCAGCCCGACCCGCTTCGGCAACATGGCCGCGCCACTGAAACACTTCCTCGACACCACCGGCGCCGAATGGGCCAGCGGCGCCCTGGTCGGCAAGCCCGCCGCACTGTTCACCTCCACCAGTACCATGCACGGCGGCCAGGAATCCACTTTGTTGAGCATGGCTCTGCCACTGCTGCATCACGGCATGCTGCTGCTCGGCGTGCCCTATACCGAGCCGGCGCTGAGTGCGACGCTGAGCGGCGGCACACCGTACGGGGCCAGCCATGTCGCCGGTGGCAAGGGCGACAATCCGGTCAGCGGGCACGAACGCGAATTGGCCCGGGCCCTGGGTCGCCGGCTCGCCCATACCGCCCGCAAGCTGGTGACCGCAAGGTGAGAACACTGCCCACCGAACAACGGCTGGGCCTGCTCGCCTGGACGGCGCTGGTCGTCCTGCAGCTTGTCTGGCACGGGTGGCTGTTCCCGTCACAAGCCATCCCGATCGCCGTGGTGTTGGCGATCACCCTGGTTCCCCTGCTGCTGCCGCTGCTGGCGATCCGCGATCCGCGCCGCGCCCTGCTGTGGGTGGGCATCCTCAGCCTGTTCTATTTCAGCCATGGCATCGCCGAGGCCTGGAGCTGCGCCAGCGAACGCTGGCTGGCCTTGCTGGAAATCGCAATCACCCTGCTGCTGATCGGCACACTGGGCGCCGGGGTAAGGCGCAAGCCCGGCGGGTGAGCGACATCGGCGATTTCAAATCTTTAAGCACGCCGGCGTGAATCGACAGCGTTGAACCCGAAATCACGCTGAGCCATGAAACGGCCTCGGCGGAAATCGCGTATTTGACCTTCACCTTAAAGTCGCTTCAATCTTGACTTTGAGAGCACCGAGATCTTGGTCTTGAAGCGATCCGTTGAGCTGATTGTCTGGACCCCTGAAGTAAACAAAGCCCCCGTCTTGTCCGTGTTTGCGGATATGGCCAAGAACTGAGCCCTCTGCGATCACCTTGATCGACCAGCCACCCAGCAAGTCTTCTTTTTTGTACTCAACCATGTTGGTGCTCCTGACGTTACGTCCACGGCAGAGTAAATCTCAAAGTACAGCGCAATCTTGACACCCACCACTACCGTGCAAACTGTAACAGGGGCATACAGAACAATCGCAGCCCAGTGTTCCACAGCCCCGCCATGCGATCCAATCCATCCGCAATTCATCCGGAGCGAAGGTAGCCCATCGCCGTGCCTTGCTCACGCGCCCTCAGCCGAACACCACCATGCTCTGCCGGCTCAAGGCCACCGGCTCGCCGTTCGGCCCCCATAGCATCACGTCTTGCTGGGTATAGCCGTCGCGGGCCGCGATCAGCTGGGCGTCGATGCGCCAGTCGTCCAGAACGAGATCGTCGTGACGATCCCGCAGCAGTTCGAGCATCCAGGTGAGCGAGCTGCCGGGTATGGGCCGGTCGAACATCGACAAGGCGATCGGCGGAATGAAATCGCCGAAGGCCAGCACATGGATTTCGTCGACCGGACCTTCATCCCGCAACGAGACCCGCACCACGCTCTCGCGCTGCCGCCCCCCGCTGAATGGCAAGTCGCCGCGCAACCAGCAGGCGCGAAAATGCTGGGTGAAGGCCGGCATGCGGCCTTCGACGTAGTGCAGCTCGCGCGGTGCCTTGGCGGCCACCGGCGGCTGCACTGGCTGGAAATTCAATGCCGAAGGCCGCGCGCTGCCGAACACGCCAAGCACCCGGCACAACGTCTGCTCGCCGTCGATCAAGCTGGCCTCGAGCTGGATCGCGCTGCGCCCCCGGCGCAGACATCGCGCGCGAATGCTTATCGGTCCTGCAGGTACCGGCGCCACAAAAGTCGTCTGCAAACTGCGCAGCGGCATATCCGCAGGCACCAACGCGCGCATCGCACGTAGCGCCAACGCGGCCTGCAAACCACCGAAGACACTGCGGCCTTGCAGCCAATCCTCGCCGACCATGGCATGCCAGCCGTCACCATGGGGTATCACGCTCTGCATCACTTCGGAAAACTGCATGCTGCCACCTGCATCGATACGCCGGTTTTCGATGATGCCAGTTCAGCGAGAGAATGTCGGTCGGCCTATACTGGATCCCTGATCCGGAACGGAGCATGCCATGGCCTTCTTGCAAGATTCGCCGCAGCTGGCTCACCCGTATCGCAGCGACCGGCTGCTGCTGAGCTTGCTCGATCGTGCGCTGCCCGCCGATCGGCGCGCAGCCCTGGATGGTGATCTCGACGCCTTGGGCGACTATGCGCAGATGGCCTGGCGGCGGGTGTGCACCACGACGCCGCGCAAGCCGATACTGACCCGGTGGGATGCCTGGGGTGGGCGTATCGATCGCATCGAGCTGACCGCGGCCTGGCAGGAAGGCGCCGCAATGACGACGCGCCACGCCGTGCTCGCCTCCGGTCACGCCGACAACGAACATGCGCGGCTGGAGGAATTCGCCCGCGTCTATCTGTACCACCTGGCCAGTGAGTTCTATACCTGTCCGCTGGCGATGACCGACGGCGCCGTTACGGCGCTGAAGGCCTCCGGCAACCCGACGCTGATCGAACGCGCGCTGCCGCACTTTCTGAGTCGCGATGCCGCCACATTCTGGCTGAGCGGGCAATGGATGACCGAGAACATCGGCGGCTCGGATGTCGGCGATACCGAGACGATCGCGCGCCGGGATACCGATGGCCAGTGGCGGTTGCATGGCCGCAAGTGGTTCAGTTCGGCGGTGGTCGGCGAGGCGGCACTGGCCCTGGCACGACCCGAAGGCGCCGCGGAAGGTACCGCTGCGCTCGCGCTGTTCTACGTCGAAACCATGGATGGCGATCGACGCAAGCCTGAGCTGGTGATCGATCGGCTGAAGGACAAGCTCGGCACCCGCGAGTTGCCGACCGCCGAGATCCACCTCGAGGGCCTGCCTGCCTGGCCACTCGGCGAACTGGCTCACGGTGTACGGCAGGTCGCACCGATGCTCAATGTCACGCGCACCTGGAATGCGGTCTGCGCGGTGGCCAGCATGGCCCGCGCGATCAGCCTGGCGCGCGACTATGCCTTGCGTCGAGAGGCCTTCGGCCGCCCCTTGCTCGAGCAACCCCTGCATGCGCAGACCCTGGCCGACATGCAGGCTGAGTTCGAGGCCGCCTTCGCGTTGGCGTTTGAAGTGGCACACCTGCTTGGCAAGGTTGAACAGCATGCGGCAGCACCCCACCAAGTCGCCGCGCTCCGCCTGCTTACCCCGCTCGCCAAGTTGTGGACCGGCAAACTGGCGGTAGAGCTGTGCTCCGAGGCATTGGAATGTTTTGGCGGCGCCGGCTACATCGAAGATACCGGCCTGCCACAACTGCTGCGTGATGCACAGGTTTACGCGATTTGGGAGGGCACTACCAACGTGCTCTCGCTGGACAGCCTGCGCGCACTGGCTGGCGACAGTATGGACGCATTGCGCACCACGAGTACCGGCTGGCTGGAGGGCAACGAGGATATGCATGTGGCCGCAGTGATCCGACAGGCACTGGACGCCGCAGCACGCTGGCTGGACCGCCACAGCGCCGCACGCGGTGCGCTCGAAGCGGGCGCGCGCGGGCTCGCTCTCACGCTCGCGCGCAGTGCGGCGGCGGCCTTGCTGGCACGCCAGGCGACTTGGTCAAGCCGTCACGGCGATCCGCGTCCTGCCGCCGCGCTGCGCCGCTTCGTCGGGCGCGGGCTGGATCGTCTGATCACCCCGGACGCAGACAATACGGCATGGCTAGTGCGTTAGCGGGTCTACCACTGGAAACAGCGCGCCACCGATCACACCGGCTAAAATGCCGCACCCCTCTTCTCGGCCATCCTTTAATGCAGCATCTGACCATCGTTACCACCGGCGGCACCATCGACAAGATCTATTTCGATGACAAGTCCGACTACAAGATCGGCGCACCGCAAATCGGCGAGATTCTCGGCCAATTGGGCGTGGCCTTCGAGTTTGAGGTGATTCCGATCCTGCGCAAGGACAGCCTGCACATGGGCCCTGAGGACCGCGCCCTGGTACGTTCGACGATCGAGGCGCAGCCCCATCGCCACGTATTGATCACGCATGGCACCGACAGCATGGTGGATACCGCCCGCGCGCTGGCGGATCTCCAAGGCAAGGTGATCGTACTGACCGGTGCGCTGAACCCGGCGCGTTTCCAGGGCTCCGATGCGGTATTCAACATCGGCTGCGCGGTAGCTGCCGTGCAAACACTGCCGGACGGGGTCTACATTGCCATGAACGGGCGAGTGTGGGATCCCGCCAAGGTGCGCAAGAACCGCGACGCCAATCGCTTCGAGGCGGTGAGCTGAGGGGCTGAGAAGAGTCGCCTGGCGATAAGCTCGCTACGACGAGCGATATGTTCTCAACCTCGGCGCAATGCGTAGATTGAAAATGGGCCCGGGCATACCGCCCGGACCCACCGTCTTGCGCTCACAAACGAGCCATCCATGGCTCTCAATCTTCTTCGTTACCAGGTGGCTTGCAACGATACCCCCGAGAACGACGTGTAGCCGTTCAGCATAATGTAGTAAGTGCCCGCCGCTGGCGCACTGAACGTGCAGGTTTCGTTGTTGCCGGTCAGGTAGGGACGGCAGTCGTAGGTGCTGGTGGTCGGATTGGCACCGTACCTCACGTACAGATCCTCATCTCCGGTACCCCCGGATGTGGCGATGGTGAGGCTGCTGGTTCCCGCGGGTACGGTGACCGTGTAGTACAGCTTGGTCCCCGTTGAGCCGGACAGGCCAGTGACCGGCACGCCATTCTGCAACCCACCCGTACCACTGCTCGTGCTGTAGGAGGCCTGGACGGTCACACCGGAGTAAGCCGTGTAGCCGTGCACCTTGATGTAGTAGGTGCCCGCCTGGGGCGCCGATACCGAACAGCTCTCGGCGTTGCCGGTCTTGTACGGCCGGCAGTCATAGGTGGTCAGCGTCGGTGCCGTACCGAAACGGGTATACAGATCGGCATCACCGGTGCCACCGGATATCGACATCACCAGATTGCTGGCACCGGCCGGCACCTTGATCAGGAAGTCCTTGTCGGCACCGCTGGCGGCCGCCACGCCGGTCACCCCGACACCGTTCGCCAGGGTCACTGCACCGCCGCCGCTAGCCGGGCAGGTCACCCCGACACCGGTAAAGGCACTGACCACGTTGCTCTGGTTGTAGCCGAGGTCGGTCGCAGCCGACTCCACGCCACAGGCACCGGAGTTGTAATCCGAGGTGGCGGTCCAGTAGATCTTGTTGGCCAGCGCGAACACCTTGAAGGCCTTGCTGGTATCCCAACCCGTGGTTTTTGCCAGCACACAGAACGCCTTGTTGTAGACACCGCTGGAGTAATGCACGTCCATGCCGGCGGTGTAGTTGGCGGCGTTGTCGATCGACTTGCCGTCCTGCGGCGGATTGCACATGTAGCGCAGCGCGGTGCCGCTCTTGATGATCTCGGCCCCCACCAGGAAGTCATTGCTGCCGCGGTCATAGAACTCGGCCGCTTCGCCGGCAATGTCCGAATAGGATTCGTTTATGCCACCGGTCTGTCCGGTGTATTGCAGGGCCGAATGCTGCTCGGTGTAACCGTGACTGACTTCGTGGCTGGTCACATCCAGTGACACCAGCGGATAGAACGTGGTGGCGCCATCGCCGAAGGTCATCACCGTACCGTTCCAGAACGCGTTTTCGTAGCTGTTGCCGTAATGCACCTTCATGACCAGCGGGAAAGTCAACGGGGTTCCGCCGGTGTACCCCACGTACATATCGTGCACGACACTGCCGAAATGGTGCGCGTCGTTGACTGGCGAATAGGCGCCGTTGATGGCATCCGTATCGCTGGTGGGGCAGATGAAGCTGACCAGCGTACCGCTGCCAGTGGTGGCATGGTTCATGTTGTAGGTGGACACGTCGGGGTTCTGAAGAGTGCAGGTGCTGCCCGACTGGGTTACGTTGAGCGCCGCGTAGTTTGTGCCGTAGAGGTACTTGCCGGTCTTGAGATTGCCGCCTGGGCCGTTGGCCGATGCATCGGTCAGGCCATTCCAGCTGTTGATGACCTCGCCGGTATTGGCGTCGATGATTGCGGTGGGACGCGTCGGGTGACTCGGATCGTCCACAAAGTACGACACTCTGTAGACCAGCCGCGCCGGGCCGTTGTCTTGTGGATACACAAACAGGTCAGCCTGCTGATTGCTGATGGTGGTGCCGCCAGTCAGCACGGTGTGCGCGTGCGTCCTGAGTCGGGCCAGCACTGCCTTGCTGTTCAATTTCGGCGCTACCGAGGCCAGGTCGGCCTGGGCATTGTGCAGTAACTCACCGGTCGCACGCAGCGCATTTCCGTTGACATCTTCTACCACGGCGATGCTGCGCCCGTAGACCGGCACGCCGCGAAACATCTGCTGCTGACGCACTACCTTGCGACCACCGGGGATCGCCACCGAGCTGCGCGCCTCAAGGGACATGTCCTGCCCCAGATTGAGATGGGCTGCCAGCGCGGCGGCAGGTACCGCATTCAGGTTCTGGGCGTGCAGACGTTGCGTGGTTCCTGCCGTGGCGACAGGGATAAGGGCCATCCCCATGACAGCGGCCAGCAATTTGAGACGACAATTTGTGGGCATGTAAAAGCTCCTGGACAGTTTTCGAGGCAAACGAAGCCGATGCGGCGACGACGCCCCATGCAGAAATTGCCGCGCACTCGGCACGGCAGCGCACTCATGATTCTGTCTAGCGATCCCCAAATACGTCGGATCGAGCTGCCTCCCCCTGGCATTCCATGCTAGGCAGCTACGGGACGCGTGATTGCAAAACGGCATGCATGATGCCGCCAAAGGATCATCCACCAGCCTCCCCGATGGCGGACCGATAAACACTATTACTTGCGACGCGTCGACGCAATACGACTTTTTCTTACGAATTGTGACGCCGATCACGTCGCCGATGCTGGCATGCTAACTGGGCACAAAGAACCTTTAACCCCGTAGTCACAGGCCACCTACCCGCTTTGGCGACAGAAATTGACAGCAATAATTTGCGGGATCTGACCGGCTGCAAAAAGCATTATCTTGCGATATCCATCGCATACACGCTGTCGCCTGCGGGCGCGCGGAGGACTTGAGTCGACGGTTTTCCAGAACGGACCGGGCTATAACATGCCGGTTTCCAGCTTGGCAGCATCGGACATCATCGACTGGTTCCAGGGCGGATCGAACACCAGGTCCACGTCGGCTTCGACAACGGTGGGGATCATCTCGATCTTGGTCCGCGCATCATCGACCAGGATGTCGCCCATCCCGCAACCCGGTGCGGTGAGGGTCAATTTCACGTAGACCTTGCGCGCGCCGCTGTCGGTCTGCTCGAGGGTCAGGTCATACACCAAGCCCAGCTCCACCACATTGACCGGGATTTCCGGATCGAACACCGTGCGCAGCTGATCCCAGGCCAGCTTCTCCACATCGGCGTCGGTGGCATTGACAGGCACCTCGATCGGTGCCGGAGGCTCCTTGCCCAGGGCATCGGCATCCTTGCCGGCAATCCGAAACAGATTGCCCTCCAGATAGATGGTGAAACTGCCCCCAAGCGCCTGCGTGATATAACCGATCTGACCCGCCGGCAGGCTTACCACCTCACCTTGCGGCACCATGATGGCACTGCAATCCCGCAACAAGGTGAAAGGTTCGCTGCTCAAACTGAAACCACTCATGCCGATACCCAATCCTGTCTTGCAAATCACCACAAAGTCGTCGTGACTGACAAGCTATTATGCCGCGCATGACATACCTGTGCCCGATCTGGATCAGAGCCCGTCATTAAAGTGCGTGCTGTTGTCCTCCAGCTGCCGTCTGCCGCGCCCAGTTGCCGTCACCACGTTATGATGGGCACTTTGCATGAAGGTGCACCGATGCGCTCCTATGCGTTGCCGCGAGATAGCCGATGAGTACGCGCCGCCTGCTCGCCTTGGTCTTCGCCACTTTCAGTACTGTGATGCTCGGCCTCGCCGCTGGCGCCGTCTGGATGGTGATCTCGATTTACCGAGAGCAACTGATGCCCTGGCTGGCCCTGCCTTGCGGCCTGCTGCTGGCCTGGGTGATACGCCTGAGCGTGCATCGACCCGGCAGCGGCGCCGCCTTGTTGGCCAGCGCCGCCACCATACTGGCATCGGTTTACATGAACATGTTGCTGGTGGCAGTGAAAATCAGTGGCCAGATGGGGATGGGGCTGATCGACACGCTGCGCAGCGCCGGGGTCGACATGCTCTGGCAATTGGCCCGCCTTGGACTGACGCACGCGGACCTGGGGTGGACGCTTGCGGGTGCCGCGGCGGCGGCGTCCACCGCGTTGCTTCCGGCAAGACAACGACAACCGCTACCGCCGGTGCCGCGCTGAATCGGCCTCAGGTGAACATACCCCGCTTCCTGCGCCAGTGCGCGCACGCCAAGCTGGACTTCGGACAATGGCGCACCCTCGATCAGGGCATGCCGAGCCAATCCGATGCGATGGCGGCGACTTCTCGGGCATTCAACCTCGCCGTATCGATCGCACTGTTGGCATCCCCGTAGGGACCATATTTCGCGGCCGAGGTGACGGAGAACAGACCCAGCGTGGGCGTGCCGCTGGCCGCCGCCAAATGCATCACGCCGCAATCGGCACTGATGAAGGCCGACATATTGGCGATCACCGAGGCCAGCCGGCGCAAATCGCGGGTGTAGTAGGAAGGAAGCATCTGTCCGAGTTGGGACTGGCCATGATCGGCCACCAGGTCGACGATGCAAATCCCTGGCTGCAGGGTTTGCAAGGTATCGACGAACTGGGTCCACCAAGCTTCACCGTAGTGCTTGGCACCCGTCGCATTGGCAAAGACGCCGACTACCCGCCGTGCCGGCGATGACAGCGTCGACTCGCCAATTATGTTGCCGAGCGCCAGCCGTGCCTGCTGCTTCTCGCCGTCGGTCAGACGGATATTGAGCTCCGGCCAGCCTGCGTCCACGGATCCGGCATAGGCCGTGCGCAACAGAAACACCGGGCGCAGGGCGAAATGCTCAGGCCCCTCGTCGAGGGAGGCTTCAGCGGGCTGCGCCGACGCCTCCGGAAAGCCAAGTTTGAAGCGGGCCTTGACGATCGCCAACAGCAAGCGGCCCGACTGCGAACCATGGCTGGCATCGATGGCCAGATCGTAGGTAGTTTCCCGCACCTGCCGCAGCAGCCCCATGCTCGACCACAGATGCCGGGCAATCTTGCGGGGAAAGCTGAACACCCGACGCAGCTGGAAACGGTTGGCGAACAGCGTCTGCGCGGCATGTCCGGCACTGACCATGTCGATTTCCGCCCCTGGATAGAGCGCCTCCAGCTCGGCCAGCAAGGGGCTGATCAGGATGGCGTTGCCCAACCGGTGGTTGGGCCGGCATATCAGGATCTTGTGGATGCCGCGTTTCGGCAACTGCCCAGGTTGGCACAGCGTGCGATTCACCTGTGCAAACAGTCGCCCGAAAAAAGCGGCCACCACGCGATGGCGCAACACGTCGCGATAACGCGCCGACTGCGGCTTCTTCGACGCCGCCGCGGTGCCGCGGGCAGATCTTTCGTCGGAATCGCGAGAGGGGATGAGGTGCTCCATGGGTAACCTTGCCTGATTCATTTTTGTCGTCCGGGGCTGCACCCTGCCCGGGAAACGGCGCGGACGCAAATCCGCAGGTGACCGGAAAGCTCACACAGGATGGCGAGCCCGCCGTACGACGACCCTCTCCCCTTCGGGGTTGGCGCAAGCCTGCCCCCCCGTACTGTGCTCGACCCGTCCGGGCGGACCCCGTTTCAGGCATCCAGCGTTTTGAGCTCGTTCACCAACTCGCCCACCGCCGCCTGCCCGTCTCCATAGAGCATTCGCGTGTTGTCGGCATAGAACAACGCGTTCTCGATACCGGCGAAACCGGTGCCCTTGCCGCGCTTGATCACAATCACCTGCCGGGCAGTGACCACATCAAGAATCGGCATGCCGTAGATGGGCGACGCCGGATCGGTCTTGGCCAACGGATTGACCACGTCGTTGGCACCGATTACCAGCGCCACGTCAACACTCGGGAACTCCGGGTTGATATCGTCCATGTCGGCGATCAAGTCGTATGGCACGCCGGCTTCGGCCAGCAACACGTTCATGTGCCCCGGCATGCGCCCGGCTACCGGATGGATGGCAAATTTCACCTTCACCCCGCGCTTGATCAGCAACTGGGCGAATTCCCATACCTTGTGCTGCGCCTGCGCCACCGCCAGACCGTAGCCCGGGACGATCACCACGCGTTCGGCATAGGCCATCATTACCGCTGCGTCGGCCGCATCCACCGGCTTCTGCGCACCTTCGATCGCCTGCGCTTCGCCGGCGGCCGCACCGAAGCTGCCGAACAGCACGTTGCCGATGGAGCGGTTCATCGCCTTGGCCATCAACTGCGTCAGCAAGGTGCCCGCGGCCCCGACCACGGTACCGGCGATGATCATCGCCTCGTTGCCCAGCACAAACCCTTCGAACGCCACGGCGAGGCCGGTGAATGCGTTGTACAGCGAGATCACCACCGGCATGTCGGCGCCGCCGATCGGCAAGGTCATCATCAGGCCGAACAGCAGCGCTAGTGCGAAAAACGCCGCGATCAGCGGCAGGCTCGCGTGGCCCGTGGCCAGCAGTACTCCAATCGCCACGGTAGCCGCCAGCAGCGCCAGGTTCACCGTACGCTGGGCAGGAAACACGAAGCGCTTGTCGAGCCAGCCCTGCAACTTGGCAAATGCGATCAGCGACCCGGAAAAACTCACCGCTCCGATCAGCGCGCCCAACACACCCAGCGCCAGCTCGACCGGGGACAGTGACACCAGCGCCGGGAGCCGGATCGCATCGACAACAGGCTGCAATCCAGCCAGCCCGCGGGTATAGCCGATCAGCTCGACCGCGCCAATCGCCGCTGCGGCACCACCGCCCATCCCGTTGTACAACGCCACCATTTGCGGCATCGCCGTCATCGCCACCCGCCGGCCGGTCCACCAGGCGGCACTCACGCCGATCAGCACGGCGCCGATGATCAAGCCCAGATTGTGCATCTGTGGCAGGAAGAAGGTGGCGAGCACCGCCAGTACCATGCCGTAGCCGGCCCAAACGATGCCGCCGCGGGCAGTGCGCGGCGAACTCATTCGCTTCAGGCCGACGATGAACAGCAGCGCGGCGAGAAAATAACAAGCCTTGATCAGCATCGGCAGCCAGCTCATCACTTGTTCCCCTTGCTGGCGTCGGGCTTGCTGGACTTGAACATCTCCAGCATCCGCTCGGTTACCACGTAGCCCCCCGCGGCGTTGCCCGCGCCAAGCAGCACCCCGACAAAGCCGATCGTCATCTCGAACGGCGTCTGCGCATGCCCGAGCGCAATCATCGCGCCGACCAGCACGATACCGTGAACAAAGTTGGAGCCGGACATCAACGGCGTATGCAGGATAACCGGCACCCGAGCGATAATTTCATAGCCGGTAAAGGCTGCCAGCATAAAGATGTACAACGCCAGAAAACCGTCGATCATGACCCACCCCGCCAAGACACTGTTGTCGGTGCATCATACGGGTGACAGTCAACCCGTGCGAGCCTGCTGCGTTGAGGGCGAGAGCTGAGCCGATGGAGCCCGAGGATGTGCCAATTGACGACAACGCCGCCATGAGCAGCGCGATGGGGCTGCTGACCACAGACATGGCACTGGAGCGCGTGCGCGCGACGCCGGCGACCTTGGATGCCTTTCTGGCGCACGTCGAGCGGCGCGCGTTCCGCATGGCCGAGCTCAACCTGCGCCATCGCGAGGACGCCATGGATGCCGTCCAGGATGCCATGTTGAGGCTGGTCCGGCATTACCGCGAAAAGCCGGCGGAAGAATGGCCTCCCTTATTCTGGGGCATCCTGCGACGGCGCATTGTCGACCTGCAACGCCGGCGCAAGGTGCGTTCGATCATGGTCGGCTGGCTTGGCGGGGGGCACGATGACGACGACGACGAGCTGCCCCGCTGGGAGCCCGCCGGCCACGACCCCAGCCCGCTGGACCGACTGCAGGACTCGCAGTCGTATGCCGACATGGCTCGGGTGGTGAAACAATTGCCCCGACGGCAACGCGAGGCATTCATGCTACGCATGCTGGAGGGGCTGGATGGGGCAGAAACCGCGCAGGCCATGGGCTGCTCCGAGGGCAGCGTGAAAACCCATCTTTCGCGCGCCATGCATTACTTGCGCGACCAACTGGAGGACTGGCGATGAACCTGCCGGACGACCAAACCGAGCAACAGCTGGGGCAGCGTGCGCACCGGCTCTATCAGGAAGCCGCCAGGCATATCGATCCGACGACGAGCGAGCGCCTGCGTGCCGCCAGGCGCCAGGCTCTGGAGGCCGCGCAAACGCCACCACGGAATCTTGGGCGCTGGCTGGTCCCTACCGGCGCACTGGCCGCAATCGCGTTGACCGCGCTGATGATCTGGCAACCGATGCCGCATACTCGGCAAAGCCAGGTGATCGCACCCGCAAGCTTGTCTGTACCCGCCACTGATCTCGACAATGTGTTGCCGCCGGATGCCGACAAGGTCGACCCGATCCTGTATCAGAACCTCGACTTCTATGGCTGGTTGGCAGCCAACGATCCTCCCGCGACAACGCGTTGACCCATGAATCGAGTGCAATCCAGGATTCTGTTGTTACTGCTGGCGTCCCTCCTCGGTAGCGTCGGAGCGCCGTCACTGGCTGCACCGCAGCCACCGGTCCAGGCGGACAACGCGATATACGGCTCACCCCCACCCACTCCCTGGAGCCGTCTCACCCCCGCCCAGAGAGAGATCCTTGCGCCGCTGCAGGAGGAATGGGATCACTTCACGCCGCGTCGGCAGGCGCATCTGCTGCAACGTGCCGAGCACTGGACCAGGCTGCCTGCGCCGCAGCGCGAAAAGATCCGTCAACGGATTGCCCACTGGCAGCAGATGACCCCGGAGGAACGCCAGCAGGCGCGGGCCAACATGCGCCAGTTCGAGCGCCTCACGCCTCAACAGCGGCGGCGGTTGCACGCCGCCTACGAACGTTTCCGCCAACTGCCTCCCCGGCAACGCGAGAAGTTGCTGCGTGAGTGGCGCGCGCTGCCCCGCGGACAACGCGATCAATGGCCACGCCATTTCCGGCAAAAACCTCAGCCACCGGGTGGCGAAAACCCCTGAGGATCGACGGCCGCAGTGGCAACCAGCAGCCTCCCGTCAGCCGCTAAAATGGGTTTCACCGGCATGACTCAGGCAGCTCTTGGCCACCAGTTCGTCGTCGAAATCGGGCTTCAACGCGCCATCGTGTATCAGCAAGTCGACAAAGTTGTAGACATTGCGCGCATACATTTCCGACGCGTGCAGCGGTGCGCCCGCGGGCAGGTTGAGCGGACCGAGAATCACCACACCGCCGTGTTCGACCCGCTCGCCGGGCCGGGTCAGTTCGCAATTGCCGCCGCCCTCGGCGGCCAGGTCGACGATCAATGCCCCCGGCTTCATGCCTTCGACCATCGCTGTGCTGATGATCTTCGGCGCCGGTCGACCCGGCACCGCTGCCGTGGTGACGATCACGTCGATGGATTTGAGGTGCTCGGCCAGCGCCTGCTGCTGCGCCGCACGCTCCTCGGCGGAAAGCTCCCGCGCGTAGCCACCACTGCCGGCAGCGCTGACCCCCAATTCGAGGAACTTCGCACCCAGCGACTCCACCTGTTCGCGGGTTTCCGGGCGCACGTCGTAGCCTTCGATCTGCGCACCGAGTCGGCGCGCCGTGGCTATCGCCTGCAAACCGGCGACACCGGCGCCGATCACCAGCACTTTGGACGGGCGGATCGTGCCCGCAGCTGTGGTCAGCATCGGAAAAAATTTCGGTGATGCCTCGGCCGCGATCAGCATCGCCCGATAACCCGCCACCGCCGCCTGCGAGCTCAGCACATCCATCGCCTGGGCACGGGTAGTGCGCGGCAACAGTTCCAGCGAAAAGGCGGTCAACTTGCGTGCCGTCAGTGCCGCTACACGTTCCTTGGCGCCGTAGGGCCGCAACTGGCCTACCACTACACAGCCCTCACGCAATCCGGCGAATACAGCGTCGTCCGGAGGCAACACGCATGCCAGCAGATCGGCCTGTGCCAGCACCCCGGCCTGATCGGCAAACTCGACCTCGGCGTAGGCGCTGTCGGGAAAGCCGGCGCTGCGGCCCGCGCCGCGTTCCAGCAGTACACGCAAGCCTCGGGCCCGCAGCTTCTTCGCCATTTCGGGCGTGATCGCAACGCGACGTTCTGCAGCGGCAGTTTCGCGCAAGGCGGTTACGGTGATCGGCATCATGCTTCCCCTCCAAAGGTCCCTCTATCTTAGCGGCAGTTGAAGGCGAGGAGGTTTTGATCCTGCGAGACGGCGGGGTAAGCTGATCTGCCGGCCTGGCCGGCCTGCATCAACCGATGCCCCGTCAGGAGATCCGATGCCTGCAACTGCCTATTCCCATGAAAAATTGCTGGCCCTGGCCGGCCTCGCCCGTGAATGCGCTTACGCTGCGTATTCGGGCTTTCAGGTCGGTGCCGCGCTGCTTGCCCATGACGGCAGGGAATTCAAGGGCTGCAACGTGGAAAATGCAGCTTATGGACTGTGCAACTGCGCCGAACGCACGGCGCTCTTCAGTGCGATAGCCGCCGGCTGCAAGCCTGGTGATTTCGTGGCCTTGGCGGTGATTGCAGATACCCCGGCACCGGTCAGCCCATGCGGTGCCTGCCGACAGGTGATGGCCGAGCTTTGCGATGGGGCGATGCCGGTATGGCTGGGTAACCTCGACGGCGATACCCGGCAAACTTCGGTAGCTGAACTGCTGCCGGGCGCATTCGGGTTGCCGCTGGCGACTTAAATGAGCGGCAGCAGGACCCGCCCGCGCAGGAACCTAGTGCCCCCATCGTGCCACCGTTCGCCCTTCATTTCCCCGGCCTGCTCTCTTTGGCGATCCTTTATCGCCAATGCGCGTTACAGTCCCCCCCACGACCCGTCATGCCTGAACCGCCTGGCGGAGGTTGGTGGTCGAGGGGAGAATAGCCGAATTCGCTGACCGCCCGACTAAAATCCGACAGGCTGCTAGCCTTTCAACACATCAACGACGCCCCGAGATCACCGATGGATTCGCTCGAGCACCACTTCGCCCCGTTCCGCGCCAATACCGTAGGGCACGAGCAGACATTTCGGTCACCGCATGGCGAGCAGCGCATCGTCTACGCCGACTGGACCGCGAGCGGCCGCCTCTACCGGCCGATCGAGCGAATGCTGCTGGAGCGCTTCGGCCCTTACGTGGGTAATACCCATTCGGAAAGCAGCGAGACCGGCCGCGCGATGACGCTGGCCTACCACGAGGCGCACCGCATACTGAAGGCCCACGTGAACGCAGCGGCCGACGACCTGATCATCACCATGGGCGCCGGTATGACCGGCGTGGTCAATAAATTCCAGCGCATCCTCGGACTGAAGGCGCCGCAGGGCTTGCGGCGTTTCGTGGATATTGCGCCAGCGGAACGCCCGGTGGTGTTCATCACGCACATGGAGCACCACTCCAACCAGACCTCGTGGTACGAAACCATTGCCGACGTCGTGGTGGTGCCACCGGATCGGGACGGTCTGGTGGATCTGGCCGCGCTCGAAGCGCTGCTGTATGAGCACCGCGAGCGCGCGGTGAAGATCGGTTCCTTCACCGCCTGCTCGAACGTCACTGGCGTGTGCACGCCGTATCATGCGATGGCCCGGCTGATGCACCGTGCCGGCGGCGTGGCCTTCATCGACTTCGCCGCCTCGGCGCCATACGTGGACATCGACATGCATCCGGCCGACCCCGAGGAGCAACTCGATGCCGTGCTGTGGTCGCCGCACAAATTCCTCGGCGGGCCGGGTTCTACCGGTGTACTGATCTTCAACCGCGCGCTCTACCGCAACACCGTTCCCGACGACTGCGGCGGCGGCACGGTGAACTGGACCAATCCCTGGGGGCAGTATTCGTTCCTCGACGACATCGAGGCGCGCGAGGACGCCGGCACGCCGGGGTTCCTACAGACGATCAGAGCCGCGCTGGCAGTGCAGCTGAAGAACCAGATGGGCGTGTCGGCGATGCGGCGGCGCGAGGAGGCGGTCGTCCCCCACGTGATGGACGCGCTGCAGGCAATCCCGGGCGTGCAGGTGCTGGCCCCGTTGAACCGGCAACGGCTGGCGATCTTCTCGTTCTACGTCGAGAACATCCACTACAACCTGATCGTGCAATTGCTGAACGACCGTTTCGGCGTACAGGCACGTGGCGGTTGTTCTTGCGCGGGCACCTATGGGCACTACCTGCTGCATGTCGACCCGTCACTGTCCCACTCGATCACCGATCGCATCGACCATGGCGATCTGTCGAAGAAACCGGGGTGGGTACGGCTGTCGTTCCACCCCAGCACCACAACCGCCGACATCGACCACACGATCAACGCGGTGCGGGAAATCGTGGCGCATGCCGGCGCATGGGCGCCAGACTACGTGTACTCGCCGGTCAGCAACGAATTTGTGCGCCGGGATGGCAACGACGGCAACGCACGGGCGCGCGTCAAGGCATGGTTTGAACTGGATTCGCCCGACAGTGCAAGATCATGAGTTGCCCTCCAACATGAACCTCCCTGCATTCCCGAGTCCGCCTATGTCCGATGCCCTCGCCCTGCTGCTGCAACGCCGCTCCGTTCCTTCGCGCCAGCTCGGTGAACCGGCGCCTGACGAGGCGACACTGCAGGCACTGCTCGAAGCCGCCATCCGCGTGCCGGACCATGGCAAGCTGGTGCCGTTCCGCTTGATCCGCCTGCACGGCGCGGCAAAGCTGCGCTTCGGCGAACGGCTGGCCGAGCGCGCGATCGAACGCGGCCCGGAGCTTTCCGAAGCGCAACAGCAGAAGGAGCGGTTGCGCTATACCTTTGCGCCGCTGGTAATCGTGGTGGTCGCCCGCCTGCATCGCGACAGCAGCATCCCGGAAATCGAGCAAAAGCTGTGCGCCGGCAATGTGGCCCACAATCTGCTGCTGGGCGCACATGCCCTCGGTTACGGCGCGCAATGGCTGACCGGATGGGCCGCCTACGACGAGAAGGTAGCGGCGGTTCTTGGCCTCGCCGACCACGAGCAGGTGATTGGCTTCATCCATATTGGCACGCCGGTAATCGAGGTCCCCGATCGCGATCGCCCCGCCCTCACCGACCTCCTAAGCAGCTGGGCACCGTGAGTCCGGCGCTCGCCCAGCCTCCCACCGTTCATCTGGTCGACGGCAGCCTGTATGTCTTTCGTGCCTGGCATTCCATGCCGGACGAGTTCCTCGATGTGGACGGTCATCCGGTCAACGCCGTGCATGGCTATACCCGTTTTCTTTGCGAACTGCTGGAACGGGTCCAGCCCGAACACATCGCAGTGGCGTTCGACGCCTCACTGACCAGCTCGTTCCGCAATGCGATCTATCCATCCTACAAAGCCAACCGGGAACTGCCGCCGCCGGATCTGGAGAGGCAATTCGTGCAATGCCGCGCAATCACCGAAGCGCTCGGCATCCACCTGATGATCGACCACAGCTTCGAGGCCGACGACTTGATCGGCAGCACGGTATGGAATCTGCGCGCGCTGGGCTGGCGCAGCGTGATCGTTTCCGCCGACAAGGACTTCGGCCAGCTTTTGGGCGAGCATGACGAGCAATGGGACTATGCGCGCGGCCTGCGCTGGGGGCCAGCCGGTGTCCACGACAAACTTGGCGTGCACCCGCACCAAGTGGCCGATTACCTCGCACTGTGCGGCGATTCGGTGGACAACATCCCCGGCGTACCCGGCGTCGGCGCGAAAACCGCCGCGGCGCTGCTGAGCCACTTCGGCAACCTGGATACGTTGCTGGAGCGCGTCGATGAAGTCGCTTTCCTGCGCCTTCGCGGCGCCGCCAGCTGCGCTGCTAAGCTGCGCCAGCACGCCGAACAGGCGCGACTTTATCGACAGCTGACCCGTATCGCACTGGACGCACCCGTCGTCAGCACACCGGATAGGCTTCAGCGTCGACGGGGCGGACACGATCGCCTTGAACGGCTTTCCGAACAGCTCGGCTTCGGCACCTTCACCCGCAGTCGGTTGCGCGCGCTGCTGCGTCATTAACGCAGCAATCGCCCGTCGGTGTCGAAACGACCGGGTGCCACCACGTTTTTTCCAGCTAACTTGCAAACACGATGAACAAGAATTCCCACCGCCTTCCCGTTGACGCCGACGCGCCCGTAGAGACCCTCCACCAAGGGCGCTGGCTGAGCTTGCGCAAGCGCGGCCGCTGGGAATACGCGGAGCGCAACAACCGCGGTGGCGCCGTGATCATTGTTGCGCTGACGCCGGAAGACAACCTGCTGTTTGTCGAACAGTACAGAGTGGCCATCCAGCAATACACCATCGAGATGCCCGCCGGCCTGGTTGGCGATCTCGCCGACCACACGGATGAAAGCGCGCTGCGCGCCGCCGCACGCGAACTGCAGGAAGAGACTGGCTATTGCTGCGACCGCATCGACTTCATCCACCGCGGCCCCTCGTCGGCGGGCATGAGCACCGAGATGATTACTTTTGTGCTTGCACGGGATCTGCGCAGGGTCGGACCTGGCGGCGGCGACGACAGCGAAAACATCGTGGTGCATGAAGTACCGCGTGACAAAGCAGGCAGTTGGCTGTTCGCACGCGCCGCGGAGGGATACTCGATCGACCCCAAGTTATTCGCCGGACTGTGGCTCAGTTCACATTTTTGCAGCGACGCATACGACGAACGTTAAAGTTTTCTCCAGTACTGCCGCTGTGGGGCTTGTAGCAACACCAAACCCCAGACTGACGGATCCCAGCCTATGAAAACCCTGCTCGTTACCCTGTGCCTACTTGCCCCCATCACCGCCAGCGCAGCGTGCGCACCCACCGATTTCGTGGTCAAGGATTTCGCGGTAAGCACCCGCCAGAGCGGTATGCGCAACACCATGATCATGAAGGGCGAGCTGGTGAACCACTGCGCCGAACCTGCCGCGGCACAAGTCGAAATCGATGCTAGGGACGCCAACGGAAAGGTCTTGCAAAGCAGAAAGGGCTGGCCCGCCGGCACCACCAATATCGCGCCGGGGAAGTCGGTGCCATTCAATCTCGGCCGGATGTTCCACTACCAGGCTTCCATGCAGACCTATGCGGTCAGCGTGGTTTCTGTCCGCAGCTGGTAGTACTGCGCAACCTTGAGGCTACCAGCCTCCCACGCACCTGGCCCGCCCCAGTGGGGCCGGGTGCGTTATACGAGTCCCTCCCTGCGAGTCCGCTCCCTGAGCGTATAACGCCGTTTTGCACGCCAGCCCACACCTCTTGTTCGGCAGCCGCGAGGCGTGACCGCGGAACATGGCTATGCCGCGCTTGACCACAGCGTGGAGCGTACAGGAGACCGTCAAATCGGATTGGGCCGGGGACTACCGGGGGAGCGCGGCATACCCGATACCATCGCGGAGCAATCGGTGTCGTCGCACCGTGTCAGCGAAGGTCACGGAGTCTGAACTCCTATGTTGACCGTCGCTGCCGCGCACCCCTCACTGCATCGTGAACAATTTCTCGAAACCGGCAACACGCAGGGTACTGCGCAACTCCGGCCCGGCGTTGACAATGCGGATATCCGCACGCTCTGCCCCGGCATGTTCCCGCAGCAGCAACAGCATGCCAAGCGCGGAGCTGTCCATGCTGATCACTTCGCCCATGTCGACAATATAGCTGCGCGAAGCTGTCCGATTGCCGAGGCAGGCATCGTGGAAATCGCGATGTATGCTGAAATCGAAACGTTCACCCACCTGCAAGGTGAGGCAGTCGTATTCGGCATCGTGATGGATGATCATGAAAATTTCCTCAAAACAGTTCGATTTCGCCAGCATCCATCGAGCTTTGCAGAGCAGGTCCACGTGAACGCAGACGCGCCTTTTCGCGCTGGATCGACAGCCGACTGCGCACCCGCTGGGCACGCTCTATCAGGGCTTCGGCATCGACCGGCGAACACGCCAGCTCTTCGATATCCCGCGTGCATTCGGCCACTACCTCCTGCAGTTCTACCAGGCGATTCCGTGTCTGCTTCAACAGCTGGCTTAGGATGTCCTCAAACTGCAACGAACGAATAGTGGTTGAAACGTCGCTGCCCAACCCCCGGTTGATTTCCACGACCTGGTCTGCAACCGCGCTGGTGCGGGCATCACTCTCAGTGACATGCGTCATCATCGCGTCGATGCCACCCTTCGCCGCCAAGGCGACGTTGAGGTCCTGCGACGCCATGCTGCCGACCAGTCCGCGCAACTGCTCCATCGCCCCGCGCGCACGTTCGACGTGGCTGCCAATCTGTTCGTTGAACTGATTGGAATTGCTCGCGAGATTGCGAATTTCCCCCGCCACAACTGCAAAACCCCGCCCTGACTCGCCAGCTCGGGCCGCTTCGATCGCAGCGTTCAGTGCCAGCAGATTGGTTTCTTCGGCAATCGTATTGACGTTCTTCAGCAATCCGAACACGGCATCCATTTCCTTGGCCATGCCATCGATGCGGTAAACGATGCGCAGGCTCTCCTGGGACATCTGGACGATCATGCCGACAAAGTGCTGCAAAAGCTCGGCTGTGCGGGCAGCGAAATCCTGGACCGAGACGCCATCACCCTGCACATCGATGATCTGCTTGAGCAACGATTGCTGCAAACCGGTCTTTTTCGACAAGCCGTCGAAACCGCCGCCCAACTCGGAGACCGCATCGCTCAAAAGATCGAGCCCTTGATGAAGTTCACGACTGGCGTGACCGAGTTCATCCACCAGGGCACTACGGACGTCCTCCAGTGCTTCCCGTACGGGCAGCGCGTTACTGGCCACCATTGCAGCTTTCGGTGTCGCCTCACGGCCTTGCCGGCTTTCCATGATCCACACACTGGTAAGTGCAATGACCAGAACGGGCGCGAGCCATGTGGAATGCCACATCAGTGAAAGCAGCAGCGCCACGATACTGGCTATCCAACCAAAGGCCGGACGGCCGGTAGTGAAGCGGACGAAACGGGTGGTGACAGTCATGATCGGTATCCGTCAATCGGCTGCGCAAAGCGCAGGCACGGGTTGACGCGCCAGCGTAAGCAGGCGCGCGGCAATAGCATCCAGCGGCAACATTTCGCGTGCCGCACCCAACTTCCAGGCCGCGCCAGGCATGCCCCAGACCACCGAGCTGTCTTCGTCCTGCACCAGGGTCGCTGCGCCAGCTTGCTTCAGTTCGAGCAGACCTCGTGCGCCATCGTCGCCCATCCCGGTCAACAGCACCGCAATGGTTGCCGCGCCGGCACTGGCCGACATTGACCGGAACAACACGTCGACGCTGGGTTTGTGTCGATTGACCTGGGGACCGTCGTGCAGCCGGCAGACGTATTTGGCACCATCCCACATCATCAGCAAATGGTGGCTACCAGGTGCGATATAGGCATGCCCCGGCTGGATCGGCTGACCATCGCGCGCCTCGCAGACGCGCATCGCCGAACACTTGTCCATGCGTGCCGCATACGGACCACTGAAGGCCGCAGGGATGTGCTGGGTGATGAGAATCGGCGGCGCATCGGGTGGCATGGCTTCAAGCACTACTCGTATGGCCTCGGTTCCGCCGGTCGAGGCGCCGATGGCGATGATCGGGCTGCCGCCACGCGTTCCCGGAGTCTGCGCACGAGGCAATACTGCATCAGCCGAGAGCCGCGGCGCGACTTCCAGCTGTCGCACCGTGGTTCGCGCCCGTGGCCTGGTTTTCGCCGCGAGCTTCACCTTGGCGCAGATTTCCTGGGCGCTGTCGCCAAAGCTGCTGGCGAGGTCGCTGCTCGGCTTGGCGAAGAAATCCACCGCACCAAGCTCGAGCGCCCGCAACGTCACATCGGCTCCCTGCACAGTCAGCGACGACACCATGACCACGGGCATCGGGCGCAAACGCATGAGATTTTCCAGAAAGGTCAAGCCGTCCATGCGCGGCATCTCGACATCGAGTGTCAGCACATCCGGATTCAGCTGCTTTATTTTGTCGCGCGCGATCAACGGGTCCGCCGCAGTCCCCACCACGTCGATCATCGGGTCACAGGCAAGCATCGTCGACATCAGCTTTCGCACCAATGCGGAGTCGTCAACCACCAGAACGCGCACTTTGTCTATCGTCATTCGTCTTCTCCGCCATGAAGCTTCAAGCCATCTCACGCAGGCTCGATCGTGTCGATATGCGCTGTCACCTGTACCGTCGCTAGAAAAGCTCTACCTCACCCTTTATCGGGTCATTTGCCAAACGCTTGAGGTAGCCGCGTTCGCCGGCGACAAGAGCCACGTCATCGTGGCGGCGCAACAGACGCACACGCGCCCGGCCACTGTGAGGAAAGAACTGCACCTGCCGCGGATACACGTCACCCAGATCGGACGCACTCAGTACGAGCTTCTCGGCAGCGATGTAGCGCTGCACGAACTCGATGTTTCTTTGTCCGACATCGGTCAGCTGGGCAAGCACGCGACCGCCACCAAAAACCTTTACCTGCAAATCGGCGCGTTGCCCCCCGGCACAGAGAATCGCGTTGATCAACTGTTCCATAGCATCGCTGCCGTAACGTGCGGCACGTCCGACCGTGGCAGACCAGTTGTCACGCTCCCCCATGGGCTCGGGCAGCATGAAATGGTTCATTCCACCGATGCCACGACGGCGGTCGTGGATGCACGCCGATACGCATGAACCCAGCACCGTGGTGACCAGCTCGTCCTGGCTGCTGACATAGAACTCGCCGGGCAACACCTTGACCGTCATGCGGGACAGAACGGGATCCCAGAACCGCCTGAGGTGCTCGAAGCCCGGCAGCACGGGGGCGTCGACCCGGTCGATGACGGACAGACCCATCAGCCTTTTTTCCGATATACGGTACGGCCAACCAGCTCGAAATCGTCGTTCACCCCATGTAGAGATTCGGAGTGGCCAAGAAACAGATAGCCGCCGACCGGCAGCATACCCGCGTACCGCTGAAACAACCGCTGCTTCGTCGGTTGATCGAAATAGATCACCACATTGCGGCAGAAAATTGCATCGAACGGACCCTGCATTGGCCATTCATGCAGCAGGTTCAGCGGCTGAATTGTGACCAGATCACGCAGCCGCGGATGGATGGAGGCAAAACCTTCATACTCGCCGGTCCCGCGCAACAACCAACGACGGCGCCGTTCCTCGCTGATACCCGCTATTCGTTCGATCGAATACACGCCCTTGCGTGCGGCTTCCAAAGCCTGCGGTGACAGGTCGGTAGCCAGTATTTTCGCGTCCAGCGTACTGCCGAGCCGGTCCATGGTCTCGGCCAGCACCATCGCCATGGCATAGGGTTCTTCACCCGAGGAACAGCCGGCAGACCAGATGCGAAGCCGGTCGCCCTGACGTCGCTTTTCGTTCAACCAGCGCGGCAGCAAGTCGTTTGCCAGCAGGTCGTAGTGATGCACCTCACGGAAAAACGCGGTGACATTCGTGCTGATCGCGCTGGCCAGTTCGCCGAGCTCCCGCTGCGGATCTCGGCGCAGCAGCTCACAATAGCTGCTGAAATCCTCCAGCCCGAGCGCCCGCAATCGCCGTAAAAGTCGGCCCTGCACCAGCTGATGCTTGTGTTCCCCCAGCGAAATGCCGCAGTGCTCCAAAACGAAGCGGCGCAGGAACTGGAACTCAGCACCTCCCAGCAGCGGCCCCCGGCGCTCGATCGAGGAGGCCTCTTCGCGGACCTGGTCAGGCCTTGCGCTCACTCAGAAATCCTTCCAGGCACCAGCAGCACTGGTCAAGTCAGCAGCAGCGGTCGCCCGTGACGGGCGCGCCGGCAATGCTGGCGTGTTGCGCACGGCAGCAAACACCGCCTCCGCTTCCTTTACAACAATTTTCTGCGCACGAGCCGATGAGGACTCCGATCCAGAGACGATGTTCTCGTTGACCTGGAAGAAGCCCACTTGTCGGGTCAACTCGCCCGCCTGTTCCTGCATCGCACGTGCGGCGGCGGCGGCCTCCTCTACCAGGGCGGCATTCTGCTGGGTCATCTCGTCCATCTGCATCACCGCATTGTTGACTTGGTCGATGCCGGCTGACTGCTCCTGGCTGGCCGCCGCGATCTCGGCCACGATATCGGTGACTTTCTTCACGCTATCGACAATTTCAGCCAATGCCTTGCCGGACTGATTGACAAGTTCGGAGCCGTCTCGCACTTTCTCCGCGCTGTCGTCAATCAACGCCTTGATCTCCTTGGCCGCACCGGCGCTACGCTGCGCCAGACTCCGTACTTCCGTGGCGACCACGGCAAAGCCGCGGCCTTGCTCACCGGCACGTGCCGCTTCGACTGCCGCGTTCAGGGCAAGCAGGTTGGTCTGGAAGGCGATTTCTTGGATCAAACCTACAATGTCGGCGATCTTGCGGCTGGCGGCGTTGATATCGTCCATCGCGACGATTGCCCGCCCCGCCACCTCGCCACCACGTTCGGCCTGTTCGCGGGCGCCGCGGGCGAGCTGGTTGGCGTGACTGGCGTTCTCGGCGTTCTGCTTGACGGTCGAAGTCATCTGTTCCATCGAGGACGCCGTCTCCTCAAGGCTGGACGCCTGCTCCTGGGTACGCTGGCTCAGGTCATCGTTGCCATGGGCGATCTCCTGGGCCGCGGTGCTGACCGAATCGGAACCGCTGCGCACTTCACCGACGGTGAGCGTGAGTCGCTCATCCATCTCCTTGAGCGCTTCCAGAAGGCGGCCCAATTCGTCCTTGCGACGGGTACGGATATCGTGGCCCAGCTTGCCCTGAGCAATCGCATTGGCGACGAGAACCGCGCGACCCAGGGTGCCGACAATCGAACGGATCAGGAAAAATGCCATCGACACTGCCAACAGCATGCCCACCACAAGCGCGGCGAAGGTCATCAGGCGAATCCGCTGGTAGCTGGCTACCGCGGCCTCATACTTCTGCTTGCCCTCCTTGATCTGGGTGGAGATCAGCTTGTTCATCTCGTCGGTCATGATGGCCACGTTCGGCAGCACCTCGGAATACAGCATGCTGGTGGCGCCACCATCGGCCTGACCCAGCGCGCCCCGGATATCGGCCATCGACGACTCCACGTCGGCGCGCGCACTCTCGAACGACTTCAATTGCTTCCTGACGCCATCTGACAACGTGGCTTCATTCAATTTCTTCAGCAACGCATTGCTTTTGGCATTCAGCTTGGCGATGTCCTGAAGCTTCTGCGTGATGATCGCCTTGTCGTTCTTGTGAAACGCCGCCTCGCTGAGCGAAATGAAATCCAGCAACGAGTTCCGCGCGATTTCGTTGATCTGGGCCAACGGCACCAGTTCTCCCTGATAGATCTCGCGCGCGCTTTCATTGGCTCGCGCCATGCCGCCAAGCCCCATCCAGGCACCTATCAGCAACATCACACACAACAGCCCCAGCACGCCGCTGAGACGCGCCTTGACGCTAAGTGCCGTCAGACTGGAAAGGCGTGGTATCAGTTTTTTTATCTTCATGAGTAGTTTCCGGATCAGGCGGCAATTTCAACTTCTTCCACTGACGGCAGAACGGCATCCAGCGTTTCCACGTCTTCGGGTCGCATCAGCTTTTCCACGTCCAGCAGCATCACCATGCGTTCGACGTGCGTGGCAAGCCCTTTCAGGTAACGGGTGTCTACCACCACCCCCATGTCAGGTACCGGCTTGATCGCGGCATGGTCGATATCGACCACGTCGGAAACCGAGTCCACCACGATGCCAAACAGGCGTTCCTCGACCGCGATGACAATCACCACCGTGCTTTCGCCGTAGCTTTCACGATCGAGTCCGAAGCGCATGCGCAAATCCATGATCGGCACAATGGCACCACGCAGATTGAGCACACCAAGCAGGTAGTCGGGGGTCTGGGGAATACGCGTGACTCGCGACCAGCCGCGAATTTCGCGGACCGCCAGGATGTCCACTCCGTATTCCTCTCCCGCCAGGCTGAAGGTGAGTTGTTGCAGTTTTAGGGCCGTGCTTTGGTTGCTTTCGTACATGGTTTCACTACCTCATGGCGGATGCTCGCGAACATCCTGATTCATTCATGGTGTCGGCCTTCCAAGGAAAAACTTGAGCGACCGCCCTCGCCCTCGATGTTTCGCCCATGCCCGCCATGGCCGCGCCGCGCCACGGCATGGTCTAGTCCGTCAACAGAGATATCGGGAAGGGCGCGGGGATATCAGGTCAAAATTCGGTCCAGGCCCCCGCCACCATGCCCACTGGCCTTCCCGACGGGGTCCGCGGTGTCATTTTCCCGTGCGGCGGGATCCCCTGTGGCACCGCCCCAGCGGGCGGCGCTATCCCCGAAGCGCTATCTTCCACACGAAAAAATGCCATCTGTCGCTGCAATGCATCTGCCCGCTCCTGCATGGCGCGAGCGGCGGCAGATGCCTCCTCCACCAGTGCGGCATTTTGCTGGGTGACCTCATCCATCTGCATTACGGCGTTATTCACCTGCTCGATGCCCGCCGACTGCTCTTGGGTCGCCGCTGCTATCTCCGCGACAATGTCAGTAACTTTCTTCACACTGTCGACGATTTCGGCAAGCGCCTTGCCGGAGCGGTCGACCAGCTCCGAGCCGCTGCGGACCCTCTCTGCGCTGTCCTCGATAAGCCCTTTGATCTCCTTCGCTGCACTGGCACTTCGCTGGGCGAGGCTGCGCACCTCCGAAGCCACCACCGCAAAGCCGCGACCTTGCTCCCCTGCCCTCGCAGCTTCCACCGCCGCATTGAGCGCCAGCAGATTTGTCTGGAACGCGATCTCTTGAATCAAGCCCACGATGTCGGCGATCTTGTGACTGGATGCATTGATCTCACCCATGGCGACAACCGCTTTACTCACTACCTCGCCGCCACGCGTCGCTTGCTCTCTCGCACTACATGCCAATTGGTTGGCGTGGTTTGCATGCTCGGCGTTCTGTTTTACCGTGGAGGTCATTTCCTCCATCGAGGCTGCCGTTTCCTCGAGACTCGATGCCTGCTCCTGAGTTCGCTGACTTAGGTTGTCGTTGCCCTTGGCGATCTGTTGTGCAGCGACGCTGACCGACTCCGAACCACGCTGCACGTCGCCGACAATGCTGGTCAGCTTGACGCGCATTCTTGCCAGCGCGTCGAGCAGACTTCCACTCGCAAACACTTCGGCTGAGTCCTTCGTGCTCAGGTCGCCCTCGGCGATTCGCATGGCCATCTCAACGGCGAAGCTCGGCTCGCCGCCAATGCTTCGACGAATGCTGCGCATCGAGAGCCAGACCATCAGGATCACCAACAGACCTACCAGGCCAGCCTTGCCCAGGTTGACGAGCAACGCGTGCCGAAATGCGGCATCGATGTCGTCGAAATAGGCACCGGTCGCAAAATTCATCTTCCACGGCTTGAAGATCTGCGAGTAGCTGATCTTGCCAACAATGGCCTTGGTGTTGGGCTTGGGCCAATCGTAGCGGATCAATCCATGACCCTTCTGAAGGTCGAGCGCACCCATCATCTGAAAAACGTGCAAACCATTGCGATCCATCACCTCGCGAACGCTTTTGCCCACCTTTCCCAATAACAGTGGATGCATTCGCAGCACCATGTCCGTATCGAAGGCAAACACGTACCCGGCGCCGCCATCCCAGCGCATGTTTTGAATCTGGGCCAACGCGAGCTGCTGGGCTTTCGCCTCGCTGAACTCGCCCTTGACTGCCTGCTGGTGAAAATTGTCGGCGATCGAAATGGCCGACTGGACCTGACTTTTCAGGCTGTATTCAAGCCCACTCATTTGTCGGTCGCGATTTTCAAGCGCACTCATGATCGTCAGGCTGACCAAGCCCACGATAACCACCGCCACCACCATCACCAACCGCGCATTCAGGCTTAGCCGGCCGAATGACCACTCTCGTCGGAACAACATTATTGCTCTACCTTGCGTTTATGCAGAAATGACGGAATGCGGGTGTCACCGGGACGGTGACACCCGCAGTGAACAACGATTGGGAGCGTGTGCCCGCGCGGAGCGGGGGGCACGGAAGGCAAGTGCTTTGACTTGCGTTAGCCCTGGCGACTCTAGGCTGCCTTGCTTTGCCTTCCCATATGCACAACCCCGCCCACGTCGACGATCAGCGCCACCGAACCATCACTGAGGATGGTCGCCCCGGAGATGCCCTGGACACGGCGATAGTGGGCCTCCAGTGATTTGACGACAGCCTGTTGCTGCCCGAGCAGGTCGTCGACCAGCAGTCCCACCCGTCGACCATCCTCTTCGACGACGACTACAATGCCGCGCTCGATGTCCATGACGGCCTCATGGCAGGCGAAGGATCTGTGTAACCGCATGATCGGCAGGTAGGCGTCGCGGAAGTGAAAGACCTCCCCCCCTCCGGCCACCTTGCGTACATCGGAGGCCTTCAGTCGCAATGACTCGACGATCGAGATCAATGGCACGATGTAGCGTTCGCCGCCCACGGCGGTGACCAGGCCGTCGACGATAGCCAGAGTCAGTGGCAAGGCGATCGTGAACGTGCTGCCTTTGCCGCTCACACTGCGCACGCTGACGCTGCCACCGAGGTCCCGCACGTTGCGTCGCACCACATCCATGCCCACCCCACGACCGGAAAGGTCGGTGGCCTGGGCCGCCGTGGAAAATCCAGGCTGGAAAATCAGATCCGCAACCTCGGCATCGCTGAGCTCCTGACCGGAGCTAATCAAGCCATTCTGCAAGGCCTTGGCGGTGATTGCATCGCGATTGAGGCCGGCGCCGTCGTCACTGATCTGGACCACGATATTACTGCCTTCGTGATAGGCGTTGAGCTTTAGCGTACCCGTCTCGGACTTTCCAACAGCTTTACGCCGGCTCGGTGACTCCAGCCCATGGTCGATTGCGTTGCGTACCAAATGCACGAGTGGATCACCGATTTTCTCGAGCACCGTCTTGTCCAGCTCGGTGTGCTCGCCTTGCAATTCCAGCTTGACTTGCTTACCGAGCTTGCGCTCGAGATCGCGGACCAACCGCGGGAACCGGTTGAAGATCGACGCGATCGGCAACATGCGAATGCGCATCACGCTTTCCTGCAACTCGCGGGTGTTGCGCTCCAGCTGCACCAGCCCCTCTCGCAAGACTTCTAGCTGGGACTGCTGGAAGTTTTCGCCGATCTCGCTGAGCATCGACTGGGTGATCACCAACTCTCCCATCATGTTGATCAACGCATCAATCTTGTCGATATCGACACGTATGGAACTGCCTTCGGCCGGGGCGATCGGCGTTTCCCGCACGGCAGCCGGAATGTCGGTGGCGACTTTGACAATCCCGGGAGGAGACGCATCTCTCCGTGACGGATCGGTCGCCACGGGCGATGACGATGACACGTTTTCCGTTTCGGCGCTCCCCCCCGTCGACAGCGGATGGATCTCCAGCACGCAGTCGCCATCGAGCCAGTCGAATACGGCATCGAGGTCTGACCGACTTGCCGCCCCCTGCAGATGCAACTCCCATCCCAGGTAGCACAGGGTGGGATCGACCTCAGCCAGGGTGGCCGGCGCGCCATCCACAATAAACGCACGAATCACATCGAGCTGGCCAAGTTGCTGCAGTTCACGGAATAGCCGCAACGGGTCATTGCCAGTCTGCAATAGGTGGGGTAGCGCGGCGAAATCAATCCTCCAGCCGGCAGAAGTCGATACCGACTCTGCGGGGGGCGGCTGCACCCCCTCATCCTGGCCACTGACCAGGGACGCCAGCTCTGCACGCAGCTCTTCACTCTCGGCATCGGCAACCGGTTGTCCCGCGCTGGAGCGGCGAAGCATCACACGCAGGCAATCGACTGAGCGCAACAACACATCGACGAGCGGTGGCTCAACCGGGCGACGCCCACTGCGGACCTCCTCCAGCAATGACTCTGCCACATGCGTGAAGGCAGCCACGTCGACAAAGCCGAAAGTGGCTGCACCGCCCTTTATGGAGTGGGCAGAGCGAAAGATCGTGTGTACCAGCTCGGTGTCGGTCGAGCCGGAATCCAACGCCAGCAACGCCGACTCCATCGCATCGAGCCCCTCCTGACTTTCTTCAAAGAAGGTCTTGTGAAACTGGGTTAGATCGACCGCGCTCATGGTCCTGCTCAGCCCAGCACGCGCTTGACGGTGGCCAACAGCTGCTCGGGGTCAAACGGCTTGACCAGCCAGCCGGTGGCGCCTGCCGCTTTGCCTTCCATCTTTTTCTCGGTATGCGACTCGGTGGTCAACATCAGGATCGGCACACCTTTGTAGGTATCCATGGCCCGCAACTGTCGCACCATGCTGATACCGTCCATCACCGGCATATTGACGTCGGCAAGCACCAGATCGTAGGCCGCGCCGCGGGCTGCATCCAGTCCCAGCTCGCCATTTTCGGCTTCGAACACCTCATACCCCGCACCGCGCAGGGTGAACGCCACCATGCCACGCATCGAAGCCGAGTCGTCTACCGCAAGAATCTTTGCCATGCTGTTATCTCGTGTCAGGCCAGCGCGGCGGCTGGCAAATCCAAAATTCGCGTCAAACCAAGCAGAGCAGCTCCCTCGGCGAGGGCTTCACTCACGCCATGCCATTTCAGGCTGCCGCCACGTGTTTCCAGCTCGCGCCGAAACAGCATCAGCAACTGCAGGAAGGCCGTATCGACGCGCTCTACCTCGCCACCGTTCAGCACCACGATCTGAGCCTCCGCAGCCTGCAACAACGTTTCCTTGAGGGCCGTCTGCGACGCCATACGGCAGTCCGCAGGCAACAGCACCGCTGTCTCGGCCTCCGGGCTGGCACGTTCCTCACCTGACGCCGTGTTCGCACTCCGTCGTTTTACCGCCCGTCTACCGGCCATTTGCCATGCTCTCAAGCTGTGCTGTCGAGTAGCTTATCGACCGGAAACCACATCACTTGAGCGACTTTCGCAAAGGTTTCGACACCAGAAAACATCACCAAGCCGATCGGCTGGCGCTTCGCCGTGGGTTCCGCTTCGACGGCAGGCCACTCAAGTTTGCCCACAAGCTGCCGACAAGCTTGGAAACATGACTATCTGCGCGCTCTCGTATCAGGCGATACCAGGACAGGATCCGACTTGATCATCCAACCCACCAGCCTTGCTGCTCTTACCTGGGCCGGCGCCGCCGCCGGCACCACAGCGCAAAGCTGGCGCATCGGCGCCGTGCTGTCGGCACGCCCACTGGGTTTGAATCCGCAGGGGCTGATGGTATTGCAGGTCGGCGCGTTGACGGTGGAGGCGCAGATCACCGGCAACCAGTTGCCGGGACAATTCCAGGTCCGGGTACTGACTCTTGGCAGCCAGCCGCAACTGGAGGTACTGCTGCCGAACACTTCCGAACCGGCCTTTCAGCGCGCCTTGCGTGAACGTTTACCGCAGCAGAACGGCTACGCGCCGCTGCTCGCTACCCTCGGCACCCTGGCCAAGCGTCCCATGCTGCGTCAATTGCCGGCAAATCTGCGTACGGCGTTGGCAATGCTCGAACACACCATCCGTACCCCGGCCGACGTCACCAGCAGCGACGGGCTGCGTCAAGCTATCCTGCACAGCGGCCTTTTCTTCGAGTCGCAACTGGCGGCATTGCCCCCGAACGCACCATCGGCGCTCGTTGAGGATGACTGGAAAAATGCACTTCTGCGCTTGCTCGGCCTACTGGAGCAAAGTCCGTCACCAGCGGTGGTAGCAAACCGCACCGATACACCCCCACCCTTGTTACAACGCGGTTTGCAGGCCCAAGCCAGACTGCCGTTGTTGGTACTTGCCGAGAACGCGAACGTGAATCCGGTGCTGGATCAGCTGCACGGCGACGTCAAGGCCGCGCTGGCACGGGTGGAAGTAGCGCAACTGCAAGCGGGGGCTTTGCCAGCATGGATTATCGAGATACCGCTGCAGGGTGACAATGGACGCGATGTGCTCCAGCTGCATCTGGAATACATTGCCGAGCCCCCCGACGGCAGCCACGGCTGGATCTTGGGATTTGCGCTGAACCTGCCCAAGCTGGGTCCGGTACAGGGCGAGTTGCAGCTGAACGAGCCACGCTTGTCGGTACGTCTGTGGGCCGAACATGCGCAAACGGCACAACGCCTGGAGCGTCAATTTACTGCGCTGCGCCATCGCCTCCTGGCATCCGGCATTTTGCTCGATCAGCTGAGCTGTCAGGTAGGCGTCCCGGCGCCTTCGGGTCGATACAGCGCCCTACTGCTGCAGGCGACCGCATGAATACGCCACCGCCCTCGGCACAACGCAAGGTCAGCCTTCGATTGGGCAGCGCCACCAACGAAGTCAAACCGCTGCCCGCCGAATCGCTGGAAACGCTGCTGGCGCGCGCCCGCGCACTCGGCATTCCGCTGCATCGCGATCCGCAGATCGCCGCCATGCTCGCGTCACTGCGTCTGCGTGATGATGTGCCTGCCATGTTGTATGCCGCCGCCGCCGCCGTACTGGCCACGGTCTACCACGCCTCGGAAGAATAAGCCGGGCCGCGCGCGCAAAGATCCTGGCGTCGGGCAGATTCGTTCACTGGCTTCCCGGATGCAGCTGCAGTACCAGTCGCGCCTCATCGCTGGACAACCCACATCGCGCCACCAGCTGTTCGATCCCGGCACCTTCGCGCGCCAGTTGCTGGGCCAGCTCATAGGAAAGCCTGGCCTGCGGCTGCTTCTGCTCAAGCTGACCGATGCGCTGCTCCAGACGCCCCAGCGCCGTCACCATCATCGACGTAGGGATATCGGTACATGCATAGGCTGCCGTGCTGCCCATCCTGTCCATCGTGAACTGCAACCGCTGCGAACGGCGCCACAGTTGCATCAGCAAGGCGGACTGCAGCAACGCCAACACCAATAGCACTACCAGGGCGATCTCATACCACATGACCGCTCTCCTGGTGCAAGCGGCAAAGTCGCCGGACATCGAGCAAAGCGACGAAGCCCTCCTGCCATGCCAGCACCCCACTGACTGGATCATCGCTTCGTCGCGCGCGGCCGGGCGGCGGCGGCGCAACCTCGATGCCTTCGGTAGACAGCAATTCGTCGACTGCGTCGACCCGCAGTCCGATCAGTTGGGCAGCATGGCTCAACAATACGATGCGCACCTTGGCCGGATCTGCCTCTGGCAAGGCCGGCAGACCGAGCCGCAAACGTCCGTCCAGCACCGGCACCACATGTCCGCGCAGATGCAGTATGCCAAGCAGATCGGGTGCCGCACCGGGCACTGGCGTCAGCTCACGCTCACGGATGACTTCGCCGACCTCACGTAAAGGCGCTGCGTACAACTGGGAGCCGATATGAAACGACAGCCAGTGATGTTCATTCTTATCGGTCACGGGGGCGACGGCACTCATGTACGTACTCCACGATACAGTAACCTCATTGTCGAATAACCGCTGCCTGCACGGCAGGTCGACTCGACACCTTGTCGCCTCGCCTCGCGCCCACAGGTAACTTGGCGCTCGAAGGCGCCTTGGCCGCAGTATCTCCAGACGCTCCGTAAGACGCTACTGGCACTGTCGACGCGAGCGTCGGCGAGAGACTGCCGGTGGCGGATGTTGACGAGCGCGAGGTAGCGCGGTCGGAAGAAGCGGCCCGGTCGACCGCCGCGGCAGGGGCGTCGACGTATGGCGTTGGCCGCTCCGACGTCCCGCCCTGCCCCTGACTTGCCGGCCTTTCGTCGGCAGAGACACCGGCGCCTCTATCCGGCGGCCCCGACAGGTGGTTCTGCACCACCACCAGAACGCGACGATTGCGGTTACGTCCCTCCGCGGTGGCGTTGCTGGCCACTGGCCGGACTTCACCCCAGCCCACAATACCTAATCGCGTGGGGTTCACCCCATCGTCGGCAAACAGTCGCGCCACCCGCGCTGCCCGTGCTGCTGACAGCTCCCAATTGGACGGGTAAAGCGGCGTACTGATCGGCACGTTGTCCGTAAAACCTTCAACCCGCAGGGGATTGGGAAAAGGGGCGAGCGCCTTCCCCAGCTCTTGGAGTACCCGCGTCGCCGATTGCGACAGCTTGGCAACCCCGCTTGGAAACAGGATATCCGTGCCAATCTCGATCTCCAGCCGCTGGGGAGTCCGCCGCAGGGCAACCAGCTTCTTGTCGATCAGCGGCTGCAACACGTGCTGCACCTTGCCCTCGATCTGCTCCAGTGTCGCCAGATGTGCGGTAGCGTTCCCTTGGCCGTGGATGACAGCGGAACGCGACGGGATCGGCAGTTGAATCGGCGTATTGACCGACCGTGAGGATCGGGACGCCGGGATCAGGCCCACCGGCGGTGAAGTTGCCCCCGCCTCGGGAGGGGCAGCCAACGAACCACGACCGTTGAAGGCCTCGGACATCGATGTCGACATCGCGCGGAACTTGCCTGCATTGACCACCGAAACCGCGTACATCACCACGAAAAACGCCAGCAACAAGGTCATCAGATCCGCATAGGGGATGGCCCACGCTTCATGGTTGACGTGCTCCTCATGCCGTTTCTTTCTCATGAGAGGTAGCCCTGCAGCTTCGCCTCGATCTGCCTGGGATTGTCGCCCTCGGCGATCGAGGCCAATCCGTCAATCAGGATCTCACGCATCCGCGTCTGCTTGCCGATAATCCCCCTCAACCTTGCAGCCATAGGCAACATGAACATGTTGGCCAGCGCCACCCCGTAGATCGTCGCCACGAATGCTGCTGCGATACCGTGACCGAGCTTGCTCGGATCGGCGAGATTCTGCATCACCGCCATCAAACCCATCACCGCCCCGATGATACCCAGGGTGGGGGAATAGATGCCGGCGTTTTCATACACTTTGGCGCCTGCCAGGTCGATCGCCTCCCGGGTATCGAGATCCACTTCCAACACGCTGCGTATTGCCTCCGGCTCGCTTCCGTCGACCAGCAACTGCAAGCCCCTCTTGATGAAGCTGTCGGATTCCTCGTCGATCTGGGGTTCCAGCCCAAGCAGACCCTGACGGCGTGAAATCTCGCTCCATTCCACAATCCGGCGAATCAAATCATCCGCTTGATATTGCGGCGGTCGGTAGATCATCGAGAGCATCTGCAGTGCGCGCTTGAGCACCTTGCCCTGGTTCTGCACGAGCAAGGCGGCCAAGGTCCCGAAGATCACGATCACGAATGCGGCCGGATTCCACAGCGCGCCCACGGTCGAACCCTTGAGCACGGTGCCGACGACGATGACCACCAAGGCCAGAATCGTGCCGACAATACTCACGGGATCCATCTATCAGCCAGCCAGCTGCAGCGACGGGAGCAGTTCCCCATGAGCGTCGGCCAGGCCGGCCAGGTCCAGCACCAGCGCCAGACGACCATCGCCTGTGACAGTGGCGCCGGCGACACCCGGCACGCCTTCAAACAAATGACCGAGCGGTTTGATGATCACATCTTCGCGTCCCAGCACGGCATGTACCAGACAGCCGATGCGCAGGTGACCGATGTGCAACACTACGACATGCCGCCCTGCCGCCGCCGCGGCGCCGGCCCAACCAGCCAGATTGGCCAGCGGCAGCGCGCGCCCGCGATGGTTGGCAACCAATCGACCGTCCAGCATGTGATCCTGGCCCGCTACCAACTCGAAAACTTCCTCGACATTGCCCAATGGCAAGGCAAAAAGACGCGAGCCCACGCGTACCATCAGAACCCTGAGAATCGCCAACGTCAGCGGCACCGACAACTCCAGCTCGCTGCCGTTGCCAAGCTTCGAATTTACCCGCAAGGTGCCGCCCAGCTCGGCAACACGTGTTTTCACCACGTCCATGCCGACGCCACGACCGGAAATGTCCGAGATCGCGGCGGCCGTGCTGAAGCCCGGCCGGAAGATCAACTCGTAGCATTCGGCGTCGCTGAGACGTGCCGCCTGGGCATCATCGACGAGCCCCTTCTCCACCGCCTTGCGACGGAGAACGGCCGGGTCCATGCCCTTTCCGTCGTCACTCACCGAGATCACGATGCGCTCGCCGCGCTGACTCGCCGACAACTTTACCCGCCCCTTGCGCAGTTTGCCGCTACGCTCGCGCTCGTCCGGCATTTCCACGCCGTGGTCAAGCGCGTTGCGCAGCAGATGTATCAAGGGGTCGGCCAGAGCTTCGACCAGGCTGCGATCGAGATCGGTGCCCTCACCTTCCAGCACCAACTCCACTTCCTTGCCGAGCTGACGGGCCAAGTCGCGAACGATGCGGGGGAATCGCTGAAACAGTCGACCCACCGGCTGCATGCGCATCCCCATCACCGCGTTCTGCAGTTCATCGGTGACACGACCCAACTCGTTGGCCGCGGTCAGCAGGGCCTCGTCGCCGTCGCGAAGGGCCAGGCTGAGCATCCGGTTTCGCACCAGTACCAGCTCCCCGGCACGATTCACCAGGACATCGAGTCGTGCCGTATCTACCCGTACGGTGCTTTCTGCTGCCGCGTGGCGCGCCGCTGCTGGTGCTGGTGCCGGCGCCGGTGGCGGTGGCGGGGTGGGTGCCGCAGGCCCCACAGCCCCCCCCTTGGGGGCCGCCTCGACCGGTACGGTGCCGGGCCGCCCATCCTTGCCATGCAAACTGTCCAGCAAGGCCTCAAACTCGTCGTCGTCGATCGCCCCGCTCGTCGTCGGCGTGACATTGACCAGCGCTGCAGCCTCGGTGACGCCGGGGGCGCCGCCGCCATAGAGCGTATCGAGCAATGACTCGAACTCACTGTCGTCAATTGCCCCGCCACCTGCCTGCACGGCGTCTGCCGGCGGCGGGGACGCCCCTGGCGCGGCGGGCAACAGCCGCTGCAGCAGGCTGGGTGGGGGCATCTCCAGTGCGGCATTCGCGTTCAACGCATCCATCATCCCGTTAAGGAGATCGAGCGTTTCGAGCAAGGCATCCATATACGTGGCATTGAGCGCCACGTGCCCGTTTCTCGCCTCGTTGAGCAGATCCTCGGCGTGATGGCACAGCAATACCATCGGCTCGATCGCCATGAAGCCGGCCCCACCCTTGACCGTATGAAACGCCCGAAAGACTGCGTTCAGCAGTTCGGCATCGCCGGGCGAGGATTCCAGGTCGACCAGTTGCTCACCGAGATTTTGCAACAGCTCCCCGGCCTCGACCAGAAAGTCATCGCGCAGCTCGCTGTCGAGTTCCGGGGTCACCCTCAGAACCCGAATTCGCTGAGCAACCGGTCAGCTTCGTCCTGACTGGATATCTTCGCGGCGGCCACCGGCGCCTCGCCACCGGCCAGTGCTCCGGTCAGACGCACCAGTTCGAGCAGCGAGTTCTCCACGCTGCCGATGAAACTCACCACCTTCTTGATGCGCTGGCCGGACAGATCCTGCCACGACTGGGCCAGCACCATGTCAGCCAATCCCTCGCGACAACTTGCGGCAAATTCACCGGCTTGGCGTGCCAACGCCGCAACCGCTGGATCGCCGCTGCTATGAGCCAGCACCTCGCTGGCATGCTGCGCCATCGACTCCGTCTCCGGGCGCATCCGCTCGGCAAAATCGAGGCTGCGATGTGCCGCCTTGGCGCTCATCTCCAGCACGTCCTGAAGATCCTGCCGGGCATCGGCCATCGTGGCGGGAGCGCCTTCCACCGCGAGGTCACCGCCGATTCTGCGCATGGCGTTGTGAAGGTCTCGCGCCAGCAAACCGAGTGCGCGAAACAAGCGTTGTTCGCGCTGGCGCAGCAAGCCGTCAAGCGCCTGCTCAAAAGCGGCGCCATCGGTACTGTTGAACAGCGCCTGCAGCTCAGGCGGCAACGCCTCGCCATTCAGGGTTGGAGATATAGCGTTCATGCGCTGGCCCCGCTAGCGGCAATGCGCTCAAAGATCTTGCCAAGCTTTTCCTCGAGAGTGGCTGCCGTGAAAGGCTTGACGATATAGCCGTTAACACCGGCCTGGGCCGCTGCGATGATCTGCTCCCGATTGTTTTCGGCCGTCACCATCAACACCGGTAGCCCCTTCAACTTCGGTTCCGCGCGAATCGCGCGCAACAAATCGATGCCGGTCATGTTCGGCATATTCCAGTCGGTGACTACCAGCTCAAATGGCATGCTGCGCAGCATGGCGATCGCGTTTTCGCCATCGTCGGCCTCTTGTATCAAGGCATTGGTAAAACCAAGTTCGACCAGCAGGTTGCGAACGATCCGGCGCATGGTGGAAAAATCGTCCACCACCAGTATTTTCATGTTCTTGTCCAACACCCTCTCCACGTGTACTGGTCAGACCAGCGCGTCTATCTCTCGAAAAATTCCATCAGGACGACCCATCAGGCACACCAGTCGGTCAGCCTCGCACGCAGGCGAATGACGGCTTTCCCGTGTATCTGGCAAATTCGTGATTCGCTAACTCCCAGCACGGCGCCTATTTCCTTCAAGTTCAATTCCTGTTCGTAATACAACGACATCACCAACTGTTCCCGCTCAGGCAAGCCGCCAATCGCCTCGCTCAACGCATTGCGCATGCCATCGCGTTCGATGCTCTCCTGCGGGTTGAGGCCTGCCTCATCGGCAACATTCAGTACCGTGTCTTCCTCGTTGTCATCGGACGCAGTGAGACTGAGCAAGCGGACGCAGGCCGCGTCGGCGAGTACCTGATGGTATTCGTCGGCACTGATTCCCAACCGTCGCATGATCTCCGCATCACTTGCCTCAGCTCCGGTCTCGGTTTCGATCTGGTGGACCACCTCGGCCACCTCGCGGGTCTTGCGATGCACCGAGCGGGGAGTCCAGTCGGTACGGCGTAGCTCATCAAGCATCGCACCACGGATACGAATACCCGCGTACGTTTCGAAGCTCGCACCACGATCGGTGGCGTAGTGGCGCGAGGCTTCCAGTAGGCCAATCATTCCCGATTGCATCAGGTCACCCACGTCCACGCTGGCCGGCAGCCGTCCCATCAAGTGATAGGCGATCCGCCGCACCAACGGAGCATGCCGACGTACCAGCTCATCGGCACTTTCGCGAGAATGTTGTAGGTATTCCGAGGCCACACTCATCTCAGTACCCCGCCGTCGATGGCACCCGGTTACCAAAGAAAGCAATCCGGTCGAGGCCTGTTCTTTCGGGTTCTGACCACTTATCGACCGCACCCGCCAATTTCTTGAATGCCAGCGAAGACCGACTCGATGGCCAGACGTCGATCACAGCGCGTTGCTGGCGGATAGCCTGGCGCAAACGTTCGTCGTGCGGCACCCAACCCATGAAATCGATCACCACGTCGAGAAAGCGGTCGCTGACCCGCGAAAGCTTCTGATGCAACTGCCGGCCCTCCCCTTCGTTTCGCACCATGTTGGCCACCATTCGAAAGCGGCGTACTCCGAAATCACGGCTGAGTACCTTGATCAATGCGTACGCGTCGGTGAGCGACGCTGGCTCGTCGCACACCACCAGCACCAGATCGTCCGCCGCTGCGGCAAACATCGCCACGCTGTCGGCCAGCCCCGCCGCGGTATCCACCAGCAGGAACTGCGGGGGGCGGACCAGCTCATCGAAAGCCCGAATGACGGCGGCGTGCTCGCCGCTGTCCAACCTCGCCAATCGCCGTGCTCCGGAACCCGCCGGAATGACCTGCAGGCCGTGGGGGGCCTGCAGCAACAGATCCGTCAGCGAGCATTGCCCGTCAAGCATGTGGCCGATGTGGCGCGACGGCGTGAGGCCCAACAAGACGTCGACGTTGGCCAGGCCCATGTCGGCGTCGAGCAGCATCACCTCATGACCGCTCATCGACAACGCCATGCCAAGGTTCACCGCCACCGTACTCTTGCCCACGCCCCCCTTGCCACCGGCCACGGCGATTGCGCGGCAGCGTCTCGCCGGAGCAACCGCTGACACCGGTAGACTGCTGGTCTGATGACTTGACACAGACTCCGCTTCGGCATGCCCGATGATTCCGGACAACATGTTTCGCAGGCCGCCAGCCTGATCCATTGCAAGTACTCCGCTCATGCGCTGGCCATCGCGAAGCCAAAACGTTCAGCCATCAATTCGTCATCCGGCAAGTGATTTTTCAGCGCCTGTGCAGCCCGGCAGACCAACGCCCGGGCATCCGCAGTCGCGATGTCCTCGGGCACCCGTTGCCCGTCCGTCGTGTAATCCAGTGACAGGCGGTGGCGGATCACCACCGACAACGCCCCGCCCAGATTCGGCGTTTCATCAAGCTTGGTCAGAATGCACGCACTCGGCTTCAACGGCAGGTAGGCGCGTACCGCGTCGTCCAGCGCCTGTGCCTGCGCATTTGCCGCCAGCACCAGACACGCACGCACATCGCCAGTACCGGAGAATATCTCCAGCTGCTGCGCCAGCCGCGAATCGCCACTCGCCACGCCGGCGGTATCGATCAGGACGGTATGCCGGCCGCGCAACAGTTCCAGAACCTTGTGCAGGCTTTCGGCGTCGTAGGCCGGATACACGCGCACACCCAGCAGGCGCCCATAGTGCTCCAGCTGCGCCGCGGCGCCGATGCGGTAGTGATCGGTACTGACCAGGGCTACCTGGTCCGCGCCCCCATGCAGTACTGCGCGAGCAGCAAGCTTGGCGATGGTGGTGGTCTTGCCCACGCCGGTCGGCCCTACCAGGGCGGTGACGCCCTGCCCCGCGGAAAGGTCGCGACCGCTTACGGCAAGACTGCGGCTGAGGATGCCCAGTGGCAGGTAACGTGCCTGTTCGGCATTGAACTTGTCCGGCAGCGCCGCCGCCAACTGATTGGCGACATCGGCCTCGATGCCCATCCGCGTCATTTCACGCAGCACCCGGGAGCGCAGCGGCTGGCGACGCTCCATATCGTTCCACGCCAGACTCGACAGCTGTACTTCAAGCAGTTCGCGAAGGTCACCCAGCTCGACGCGCATGCGTGCCGTGTCCTTCGCGGTCTGCTCCATCATCGGCTGCATGGTCGCTGTCCCCTCGGGCAGGGCCACCGGGGCAGGCACCACGCTCAGCGCCGGGGAAGTCGAGGGACTGTTGGACACCGACTGGCCCCTGGTGCGAGCCAGCGGAGGCGGGGTGGCCCCTGTCGCTGCCGCCGTCGATGCCGGTGTTCCGGGATTCACTGCCGCGACATTGTGGCGCGAGGCCTCACGCATCAGCGATTCGTCATAATCGATCGCGGCGATGACTTCGATCCCCTCGGCAAAGCGCCGGGTAGAGAGAATCACCGCCTCCGGCCCCTGCTCCTCGCGCACCTCGCGCATGGCCTGGCGCATATCAGCGGCTACGAATCGCTTGATCTTCATATTGTTTTGCTCCACCTACCAAGGCGCCCGCCAGAGAGCCGCGTGCAACGGCTTCGTGCGACCCGCCAGGCCGATATGTCGACGCGCCCGAGCCAGTTGCCAGAGACTTTCCTCGACGGCCCGCCGTCACGGCGCCGCACCTGCTCTGCGATACCCATTCCGCCACCCCTCCTATTGTCCCAACGCCTGGACAAGCCGCACCCGACGGTTGTCGGGCACTTCGTTGTAGGCGAGGACGTGCAGGTTTTGTGCCACATGCCGGGTAAAGCGCGCGAGCCATGGTCGTAGTTGAGGTGCGACCAGCAATACCGCCGGTTCGCCACTCGCCTCCTGACGCCGAGCGGCGTCGGCGACACTCTGCTGTAGGCGATCGGCCAGCCCCGGTTCCACCGCGGCACCCGCCACGCCACCCCCCCCGGAAAGCGAGCTGAGGAGAATCTGCTCCAGCTCGGGAGCCAGCGTGATAACCGGTACCTCGGTGCCAAGCCCGGTGATCTCCTGGACGATCTGACGGCCCAACGCCACCCGTACGCTGGAAGTCAAAACGCCGGGATCCTGACTCTGCCCGGCGTGCTCCGCCAAGGATTCGACGATGCTGCGCATATTGCGGATCGGTACCCGCTCGGCCAACAGATTCTGCAGCACCTTGACCACCACGCCCAGCGTCATCCGCTTGGGCACCAGGTCCTCGACCAGCTTCGGCGCCGTGGTGGCCAGACGATCCAGCAGCTGTTGCACGTCCTGATGGCTCAGCAACTCGTGTGCGTGGGTTTGCAGGATATTCGACAGATGGGTGGCGATCACCGTGGCCGGATCGACCACGGTGTAACCGTAGCTCTGTGCCAGCTCACGCTGACCGCTCTCGATCCATACCGCTTCGAGGCCAAACGCGGGATCCTGCGTGGCAATGCCCTGCAGATTGCCGTGCACCTGCCCGGGGTTGATCGCCATCAGCCGCTCGTTGTGAACCTCGGCTTCACCCATCGGCACGCCCATCAACGTAATCCGATAGGTGCTGGGCCCCAGATCCAGGTTATCGCGGATATGGACTGCCGGAACCAGAAAGCCGAGCTCCTGCGAAAGCTTGCGACGCACCGACTTGATCCGCCCCATCAACTCGCCGCCCTGGTGCGTATCAACCAGCGGGATCAAGCGGTAGCCCACCTCCAACCCCAAGGGATCAACGCTGGCGACGTCCTCCCAGCCAAGCTCCAGGCGCTCGGCGGGGGGCGTGGTCGCCGGTGTTTCCTCGGCTGCCTCTGTCAGCTTGGCGCGGGTTTCGTGTTGCCGTCGTGACATCAACCAGGCACCTCCGCCACACATAGCGCCCAGCAGCAGGAAGGCAATATTCGGCATGCCCGGAATCAGCCCCATCACGGTCAATACCGTGCCCGCTACCGCCAACGTCCGCGGCTGACCGAATACCTGACCGAGCAGATGCCTGCCCATGTCCTGGGGTTTGGAGACACGGGTGACGATGATGGCTGCGGCAACCGAGAGCATCAGTGCCGGCACCTGCGCCACCAGACCGTCACCGATCGTCAAAAGGGTGTAGGTCCGGGCCGCCTCGCCGGCCGACAAGCCATGCTGCAATACGCCGACAAAGAAACCGCCGACGATATTGATGAGCAGGATCAGGATGCCCGCCGTAGCATCGCCGCGCACGAACTTCGAGGCGCCGTCCATGGAGCCGTAGAAGTCCGCTTCCTCGCGCACCTCCTGGCGCCGCTCCCGTGCCTGTTCCTGGGTCAGCAAGCCCGCATTGAGATCGGCGTCGATGGCCATCTGCTTGCCGGGCATCGCATCGAGCGTGAAGCGCGCGGTGACCTCGGAAACGCGGGTAGCACCCTTGGTGACCACCACGAAGTTGATGATGGTGATGATCCCGAATACCACCAGGCCGACGGCGAAATTGCCGCCGATGACAAACTCGCCGAAGGCCTCGATCACCTTGCCCGCTGCTCCGGGCCCATCGTGCCCGTGCAGCAGCACGACGCGGGATGAAGCGATGTTCAAGGCCAGCCGGAGCAGCGTGGCCATCAGCACCACGGTGGGAAATGCAGCGAACTCCAGCGGTCGCATCACATACACCACCGCCAACAGGATCACCAGCGATAGCGCGATGTTGAAGCTGAACAGCAGATCCAGCAGGAACGGCGGCAGCGGCAGCATCATCATCGCCAGCATGACCAACACGGCCAACGGCGCCCCAAAGCCGCGCTTGACGATCTGCCTGAAATTGCCGAGTACGTTTTCGCCTGTCATCTGCCTGGCCTGTCATTGATCACGGTAGGGCCCCATCAAGTCGGGATCGACCTCGGGCATGGGCGCGGGCGGTGGCTCCTCGCCATGCACCACCGCCTGTTTGAGCTGATACACATAGGCCAGCACCTGGGCTACCGCCACATACAACGCCGTGGGGATCTCGCGACCCAGTTCGGTAGTGGCGTAAAGCGCACGCGCCAGCGGCGGTGCCTCGACCATCGCAATGCGATGACTACCCGCCACCAGCCGGATCTGCTGCGCCAGCAGATCGACGCCCTTGGCAATCACCCGTGGCGCGCCCATGCGGCCGTCGTCATATCGCAAGGCCACGGCAAAGTGGCTTGGATTGACCACCACCACGTCGGCTTTCGGCAAATCCTCCATCATGCGTTGGCGCGATTGCTGCTGCTGGACCTGGCGGATGCGCGACTTGAGTTCGGGATTGCCTTCGGTCTCCTTCGACTCGTCGCGCACCTCCTGCTTGGTCATGCGCAAGCGTTTGGCATGATCGAACCTCTGATACAACGCATCCAGGCCGCCGATCAGGGCCAGCAGGCTGCCAAACCACAATCCTGCACGACCAAGCAGACTGATGGACAACGCGATGCCTGCGGTAACCGTCCCTCTGCCCGTGGCCTGAAGCTCGCCCTGCCAATGGCGCAGCAACAGCAGCAAGACCAAGCCGATGAACAGCAGTTTGAGCAGCGCCTTGGCCAACTCGACCAATCCGCGCATGGCGAAGATACGACCCAGGCCCTTGAGCGGGTCGATACGCTCGAATTTCGGCTGCAAGGCTTGCGCACTGAAATTCACGCCCCCCATCAGCAAGGGCGCGACCATCGTGGCCAGCAAGGTCGCCACGGCTACCGGCCCAAACAAGGCCAGCGCCTCGCGCATCGCCGCATGCAGGGCACGCGCCGGCAAAGTGCCAGAAAACAACGCGTCCCGGTGGTAATCCAGGCCAATGGAAAACAAGTTGGTAGCATGGCGCAACGCGCTTTCTCCGCTACTCATCAGCGCGGCCACGCCAGCCAGTACCACCATGGCACCGGACAAATCGCGCGAGCTGGCGACCTCGCCTTTTTCACGCGATTCGCGCAAGCGCTTTTCGGAGGGAAGTTCGGTTTTTTCCTGGCCGCTGTCTTCCGACATCCTGTCAGCTCCTGACCAGCTCGCGCATCAACGACCAGGCGTGATCCTGCAGCGCCTCAAAGGCACCGGGCAGACTGCGCAAGGCCAGCCACAACGCGACGAAACCCAGTGACACGGTGATCGGGAAGCCCACCGCGAACAGATTCATCGAGGGCGCAGCGCGGCTGATCGCGGCAAAGCCGATATTCACCACCAACAAGGATGTCATCGCCGGCAATGCGACCCTCACGGCCCCCGCAAACAGCTCGGCACCAAAAGCCGCCACGGCATGCAGCCCGGTGGCGTGGATCGCCGTCCCCGGCGGCAAGCTGCGAAAGCTGTCGGCAAGCAGCGCGATCAAACGCAGGTGGCCGTTCATTACCAGAAACAGCAGGGTCACCAGCAACAGGTAAAATTGGCTCAGCACCGGCGAACTCGGACCGCCCTGCGGGTTGGCCACCTCGGCAAATCCAAGGCTCATGCTCTGTGCCACCAGCTCGCCCCCGAACGACACAGCCTCGAACACCAGTTTCAACGTGAACCCCACCGCGGCACCGATCAGTACCTGGCTGACCATTGTCGCCACACCAGCCGCACTCAGCGGGTTGATCGCCGCCGAGGTCAATGGCGCCAGCACCAGGGTCAATACCACCACCAGTCCAACCCGTATCTGGGCAGGTATGGTCTTGGAACTGAACACCGGAGCCACCAGGCACAAACCGCTGACCCGGCCCAGCGCCCACAGCAGGTTTCCCAGCCAGATCGGCAGTTGAGCGAGATCCAGCGCCGTCATCTGATCGCGCCCGGCAAGCCGACGATCAGGTTGTGGGTGAACTGCACCAGCAAGCGCAGCATCCACGGGCCGGTCACCAGCGCGACCAGCGCCATGGCGATCAGCTTGGGAATGAAACTCAGCGTCATTTCGTTGATCTGCGTGGCCGCCTGGATAACACCGATCAGCAGGCCCACCGCCAGCGCCGTCAGCAACAGCGGCGCAGCCACCAGCATCGCCACATACATGGCGTGCTGACCGATCGTCATGATCGACTCGGGCGTCACAGGTGGCGGCCTGCGACGAGTCGCGTGGCACGGAAGATGGCACACCGCCGTCGTCGTCCATCGGCTACCTCATAGCCACTGGGAGACGGGGGCGGAGAGAGGCGCGTGATCGCATTCATGTGTAAAAGCTCCCCGCCAGCGTACCCAACAGCAAGGTCCACCCGTCTACCAGAACGAAGAGCATGATCTTGAACGGCAACGAGATGATCATGGGGGAAACCATCATCATGCCCATCGACATCAGCACGCTGGCCACCACCAGATCAATGATCAAGAATGGGATAAACAGCAGAAACCCCATCTGGAAGGCGGTTTTCAGTTCACTCGTCAAAAAGGCGGGCATCGCCACCTTGAACGGCACGTCGGCCTTGTTGGCGTATGGCTTTTCCTTGGCCAGCCGGGTGAACAGCTGCAGATCGGCACTGCGTGTCTGATCGAGCATGAATCGCTTGAACGGCGCCGCCGCGGCGGGTATCGCCAGCTCGGCGGAGAGCTGTCCGTCCATATAAGGTTTCACGCCGTCGGCATAGGCGCGATTGAGCACCGGCGACATCACGAACAAGGTGATGAACAACGCCAGCCCCAGCAGCACCTGGTTCGGCGGTGTCGACTGCGTTCCCAATGCCTGGCGCAAGAAGCCAAGCACAATGATGATGCGCGTGAACGAGGTCATCATCAGCAAGATCGCAGGCAACAGCGTCAACGCGCTCATCAACGCCAGCACCTGCAATGACAGGGTCCAGTTCTGTCCGCCGCCCGGCGCATTTTGCACGTTCAACACCGGAATACCGGGCGGAGCGGCCATTGTCGCCAGCGGTAGCAGCACCAGCACCATGGCCACAATCCATCGAAACGCCTTCATGAGCCACGCTTCCAGCGCGCCAGCAACTCGCCAAAGTCTGTCCCCGTCGCCGAGGGCGCCTCGGCAGTTGGTGCCTCTGGTGACCTTGCCGCAGCGTCATAGACATGCAAGGTCCTGATGCCGCCCTGCCCGATACCGATCAGCAAGCGCTGGCCATCGGCATCCAGCAGCAAAAGCCGTTCGCGCGCGCCCACGGCGAACGTCTCCACGCAGCGGATACGTCGGCCAGCACTCCCGGGTCGGCGCTGCATACGACGGCTTATCCAGCCAGCGGCAAGGATCATCGCGATAATGCCGAGCAAGCTCAGGATCACCCGTACAAGCTCGCCACCGACATGGATATCGGCTGACACAGCCGGTGCAGCGACACCAATCAACGCCAGCGTATTCATCAACGAAGCTTACGCACGCGCTCGGCAGGGCTGATCACATCGGTCAGTCGGATACCGAACTTTTCGTTGATCACGACCACCTCACCGTGTGCCACCAAGGTCCCGTTGACGAACACGTCGAGCGGCTCGCCGGCGGCACGATCGAGCTCTACCACCGAACCCTGATTGAGCTGCAGCAGGTTCCGAATGCTGATTCGGGTACGCCCTACCTCCATCGCCAGAGTCACCGGCACATCCAGGATCATGTCGAGATTGACGTCACCGCTGTCCACCGCCGCCGCGCCAGCTGACACGGACCCGACGTTCTCGGACGATTCGTCGAAGGCACCCTGATGGGACTGATTCATTGGATTTTTTTTCCGATAAAGTTATCGCTGGCCGAGCGCGCTTCGCGACGACTGGCCTGGGCATGAAAACGGATGGCGTTGCGACCGTTGGACTGACCGAAGTAGCCACGAAACAGTGGCACGTCTTCGGCATAGACCAAGGTCAATTCGGGCAACTGCACCGGCAGTACGTCCCCCGGTCTCAGGTGGAGAAACTCACCAAGACTCAGCTGCGTCTCAAGCAGCAATGAACTGAGCCCGACTTCGGCATCCAGGATTTCCTCGTGCAAAGCCTCCGCCCAGCGACCGTCGCGATCGGCGCGATCACTCTGCACACCGGCATCAAGCAAGGTACGGATCGGTTCGACCATCGCGTAGGGCATGGTCAGATGGATTTCCCCGCCCATGCCGTCTATCTCGACCTGAAAACGGGATACCACCACGGTTTCGGTGGGGCTGACGATATTGGCGAACTGAGGGTTGATCTCCGAATTCAGGTATTCGAACTCAAGTTCCAGTACCGGAGCCCACGCTTCGCCCATCGCCTTGAACAACTCGGCCAGCATGATCTGAATCACGCGATTTTCCGTGGCCGTGAAATCGCGCCCCTCGATGCGTGCGTGATAACGACCATCGCCACCAAAAAAATTGTCGATGACGGTAAAGACCAAGCGGGGTTCAAACACCACCAGGGCGGTTCCGCGCAGGGGCTTGACGCGAACCAGGTTCAAGTTGCTCGGCAATGCCAGTCCGTGTACGTACTCGGTAAATTTGAGCATTTTTACGCCCAGTACCGAAACCTCGCAGGTCTTGCGCAGCACATTGAATATACCGGTACGAAAAAAGCGTGCGAAACGGTCATTGACCATTTCCAGCGTCGGCAAACGCCCCCGCACGATCCGGTCCTGCTGGGTGAAGTCGAACGACAACACCTCACCTGACGGTACCGGTTCGTCGTTGCCGGTCGCGACATCGCCCCCTTCGACACCATTGAGTAGAGCATCGATTTCGTCTTGTGAAAGCAAATCGCTCATTCGCGCGCCATCCCCATCACTGCATGACGAAACTGGTGAAATACAAGGCCTTGATGCCGGGACGCCCTAGCCGGGCCTGAACGATTTTCTGCACCGCAGCCAGGGCCTGTTCCTGCAATTTCTCGCGGCCGCTGGTATCGCTGATGCTGGTGCTGTCCTGACTGGCAAGCAGCAATACCAGCGCATTGCGAATGACAGGGTCAGCCTCCTTGGCCACTTCGATCGCAGCGGAGTCGTGAGACATCAAGGTGATTCCAACCTGCAGGTAGCGCACCGAGTCACTGCCACGGAGATTCACCACGAACGCCGGTTGCAACGCAAGATAAAGTTCAGCCTTGGTTTCCGTGGGTTTGCTGTCCTTGGTCTTGGCAATGCTTCCCTTGCCGGCAGGCGCCGGTCGAAAGGCCATCCAGGCCCCACCGCCGGCCGCCAGCAACGCGACAACGGCCAGTCCGATCAGCAACGGCAATCGCCGCTTGCGCTTTGCCGGCGCCTCGACGATTTCCACGCCCTCGTCATCCTCAACCATGAAAACCTCAATTTGCATAAAGTGGGTTTGCCGCTCACCCGTCAGTGGGCGGCTGCAAACATGTCAAATGCAAACCGCGTGCCAGCGGCTGAAGCCCTTGTTATCGCGTGGTTTTCGCCGCAGCTCGTTCCTCGGAATCGCCACGGCGGCGCTTTCTTGACGCCCGTCAGTCAAGCATCGTGACGGCATCACGACAGCTGCCGGCTGGGCGATCATTGCAAGTGGAGACGCGTAACGGAAGGCGGCCGCATGTATGCCGGCGGCACGCATACGGTTACGCGGACACGCCTTCCTCAGGCAAAGGCGTCGAGCAAGCTCACCGCAGCAGGCACACTGGAAAGCGCCCTGGCAGCCCCCTCGTCGATATCCATCGAGGACGCTCCCCCCGACGAGCGACCGTGTTGCGTGGGCTGATCACCGCGCGGCTGCTGACCGACGTCGGCGTGGCCAAGATTCAAGCCATGCTGAGCCAGCATCTGCCCGAGTTGGGACAGGCTCTGCTGTACCGCGGTGGCGGCCGCAGGGTGCTGCACGCTAAACGCGACATCAACCCGACCGTGGGTGACGTTGACCTTTACATCCAGCGGGCCGAGCGCCTCGGGATGCAGGCGTATCCGCGCCTGCTTGATGTCCTGACCGACGAGCCAGCTCACCTGCTGTGCAAGCTCTTGCCCGAATGCGTGGCTTCCGACCGGCGAAGACAACTGCAGCATATGCACGGTTGCCGGCACCGCCGGCGCGGTCCCGGCGGACATGGCAACCGCCTGCGCAGTATCGCCGGATGCTGCCGGAGCAGTACTCTTGTGCAGCACCGGGGTATCAGCCGACGTTAGCGGCAAGGCAACCGCCCCGGGGTGTACCTCGATCGGCTTGACGCCACCCGATTCGCCCATCGACAACGGCGGAGCGGCGGTGGCGTCAGCCCCTGCAATGGCATCCGTTGCGGTGTTCTCTAGCGCAGCCGTCTTGCCCGCGGCGGGTAGGGGTTGCGGGGCGGCCAGCTTCATCGGAGGATTTACAAGTGTCAGCATGGCGCCAGCCAACGCGGTTGCCGCTTGATCGGGCTGCGGCTTGTCCTTCGCGTGAGTATCCGCGGTCGGCTGTTGCGGCTCGCCAGCCGCCTTTGACGGCGGCGTCTGGGGGGCGTCGGAGGCACCACTGGCTACGCCCCGTTGTTGCATAGCGGCGCCGAGTTGACGATCGAAGGGCTTCGGCGCATGAGCCGGATCACCAGGACCCGTTGCGCCGCTGGCGCGCGACGTCATGGCTGCCGAGGCGTTTCCCGGCCCGCTCGATGCCGCGGAAGCAGCGGCAGAGACTGGCGTGGTTGCAGCACTAACAGGGGTGACCGTAGGTGTCATGAAAAGGAGATTCCGTCAGGGATAGATGATTTGGGATGCCACAGGGCCTGCCCCTCCACCGCTGGCCGGTGCGGGCATCAGGCTTGAATGCACTTTCCGGGCCATTATCTCGACCGCCGATATTGCATGCGCTCGTCGCTCTCCTCCTGCTCACGGCGGGTCTCTGCTCGCCGTTCCTCCGTGCGATAGCCCGCAACCACGCTGTCCAATGCGCTTTCCCGCGCATGCGCCTGCTGCCAGCCATCACGCACCCGTTCGAACTGGTGCTGCAAACGGGCAATTTCAGCGGTTTGCTGTGCTATTGCCTGGTCGATGCGCTCGACGAATTTCTGTCGATTCAGCATGCCCGATACCGTCAAGGCGCCGTCACCACCCATGGCATATTCGTGACGATAGCGCTGCAACTCGGCAAGCTGGTGTTCTGCCTTGGCAAGTTGCTGCTGGCGCAAGGCAAGTTGCGCCAATGCGTCCTCGCTGCGCTGCCTGGCCTGGTCGACCGCCGGCTGCAGCTGCTTAGCGCGCGAATTCACGAAGCCACCTGCTCAGTGAGGACATGGAGCATATCGACAGCCGCGTCCAGGGTCATCGGCTCGTCGACCTCCTGTTGCAAGAATCCTCGCAGTTGAGGCCATAGTTCAATAGCCTGGTCCACCTGCGGATCGGAACCTTTCTGATAGGCACCCACGGCAATCAGATCGCGCTGCTGGCGGTAGGCCGAATAGACCTGGCGGAAACGCTGTGCCGACCGCAAGTGCTCGCGCGCCACTACCGCCGGCATCACCCGGCTGATCGACGCCTCGATATCAATGGCCGGGTAATGCCCTGCCTCGGCGAGATCGCGCGACAGCACGATATGGCCATCCAGAATAGCTCGCGCCGCATCGGCTATCGGGTCATGGCGATGATCGTCACCTTCGGTCAGTACCGTGTAAAACGCGGTGATCGAACCGCGTCCCTCGGCATCGTTGCCCGCTCGCTCCACCAAGGCAGGCATCATCGCGAACACCGAAGGAGGGTAGCCCTTGGTGGCGGGCGGCTCACCGATCGCCAGCGCAATCTCGCGCTGAGCCTGCGCGTAGCGGGTCAGCGAATCCATCAACAACAGCACGCGCATACCCTGATCACGAAACCACTCGGCGACCGCGGTGGCATACTGCGCTCCCCGCAGTCGCTTGAGGGGAGGCGCATCGGCGGGCGCAGCGATGATCACGGCGCGGCGTCGCCCTTCCTCTCCCAATGTCTGCTCGACGAACTCTTTCACCTCGCGACCGCGCTCACCGATCAAGCCGACCACGACGACGTCAGCGTTGGTGTAACGCGTCATCATTCCCAACAGTGTCGATTTTCCAACGCCGGAGCCGGCAAACAAGCCAAGTCGCTGGCCACGTCCTACCGTCAGCAGGGCGTTGATCGCCCGCACGCCAACGTCGAGTGGCGCATCGATCGGCTTGCGCGCCATCGGGTTGATCGGTTCACGCTTGAGCCGGGCATGTTCATCCACGGCGAGCGGGCCAAGATCATCCAACGGCACGCCGTCCGCACCCATCACCCGACCAAGCAACATGGCACCCACCGGCAAGCCCCCGGAGTTTCCACAGGGGCGCACCCGCGCATTGGGCAGTACACCGTGCATATCGCCAACCGGCATCAGCAGCAACCGTTCGTCGGCAAAACCGACAACCTCCGTCTCCAGCTGGATGCCGTCCACCGCATCGACGAGACAACGGGATCCGAGCGCTGCCTCACACCCCTCCGCCTCCAGCGTCAGTCCGACCACACGTCGCAAACTGCCTTCCGCAATGACGGTGCGTGCCACGGCGACACGTTCACTGCGCAGCGCCAATTGGCGCTGCCAACGTGCGCACCGCAGCGCGGGGGTTGGGCCTTCGTTGTTCATGAAATATCACCGGACGAACCGACACCGGCATCCCCCTGTAGCGTCGCCGAGGCAGTGACGTATCTCATGCGCTCGCCTCCTCAGGCATACGCTCGTCCTCGCTGAATACCGCGTCGATGACTGCGGCGATGCGGGCCTCCACCCGGGCATCCAGCCTGGAGCGCTCGCTTTCCAGGCGGCAATCGCCGCGTGCCAGCAGCGGATCTGCAAATAATTTCCAATGTGCCTCCGCTGCGGCCGAGTCCTTCAGCAGTGGCAGATCGTCGGGGTGCACATATACGCGCAACTCACGCGTAGAAGCGGGTAGCGCCGAGATCGCTTGGCGTACCGCCTTGACGATCAACTCGGGTGACAGCGTCAATTCATGGGCTATCACTCGCCGCGCCACGGCCATCGCCAGCCGCGCCAGTTCCTGTTCGGTTTGTTCATCCAGCGTCTGTAGCGGACGTGCAGCAGACGCATAGAGCGCGTCAAACCGAATCAGCTGCGCTTGCAGGTGCTGTTGTGCCGCTGCCAAGCCTTCGGCATGACCTGCCGCATAGCCCTCCTCACGCGCCTGCTGTCCGATTGCCTCAAGCTCACTGACGGTCGGCTGTGCTGCCGCACCGGCCACTTTCGTCACCGGCGGCGCGTTGCCAACCTGCGGCAATTCCCAGCGTCGGATGCACGATACGGCCTCGGAGCTGTTTGCGCTGGTCATCAGACGAACTCTTCACCGCCGGATGAAAGGGATATCTGTCCGGCATCGGCAAGCTTGCGAGCGGTGGTCATGACCTCCTTCTGTGCTGCATCCACCTCGCTGAGGCGTACCGGCCCCTTCACTTCGAGGTCGTCCCTCATCATGTCGGCCGCTCGTTTGGACATGTTCGCGAAGATTCTCTCGCGCATCTCCTGCTCGGTACCCTTCAGCGCAATGATCAGGACCGGCGAGGGAACCTCACGCAGCAGCGTCTGCATACTACGATCATCCAGACCAGCCAGATCCTCGAATACGAACATGAGATCCTCGATCTTCGCACCCAAGGCTTCATCCTGGCCACGAATCGCGGTCATCAACTCGGTTTCCCGACTGCCTTCCATCGCGTTGAGGATCTCTGCAGCAGCCTTGAGTCCCCCCACGCTGGCGGATTTGAGTTTCTTGTTGCTGCCTGAAAACTGACGCTCCATCACTTCGTCAAGCTCATTCAACGCATGTGGCTGCACCCCGTCGAGCGTGGCAATGCGCATGATCGCGTCACTACGCACACGCTCCGGCAAATAGCCAATGACTTCGGCAGCCTGGTCGGGTTCCAGATGCGCCAGCACCAAGGCAATGATCTGCGGATGTTCCTGATTGACCATCTCGGCGATGGCCCGGCTCTCCATCCATTTGAGCGATTCCAGCCCCTTGCCGCTGCGCCCCAGCAATATGCGATCAATCAGTCCACCAGCCTTGTTCTCGCCCAACGCATTGACGAGGATCTTGCGAATGTACTCCTCGGTTCCGACCCCGAGTGAGGTGTGACTGCCCATGTCACTCTCAAGCTTGTCCAGAACCTGCTTTACCTGATCGCGCGAGACACCGGAAAGCGCGGCCATTGCCGAGCCAACCGCCTGCACGTCACGGGCACTCAAATGCTTGAGTACCTCGGCCGCCTCTTTCTCGCCCAATGTCAGCAGGAGTATGGCGGCATTCTGCGCACCGATGCCGGAGCCTTGATCAGCTGCCATCTGCGCTCACCCAGTTTTTCACCACCTGCGCCACCTGTTTGGAATTTTCACCAACCATTCGCCTGGCCTGGTCGATGCGTTGTTCGTAGCCGAGCTCCGCTGCCTGCGGCAAGCGCGCATCAGGTTGGTCAGGCTCGTCGGCCACGCGTACCGATATTTTTTGTGCCGGTGCCGGCAACGCCCGCGTGTCGTTGCGCAGCAGCCCTTTCAACAGCGGCCGCAACAGTCCAAAAGCCACCAACAGCGCCGCCAGAATACCCAATCCTTGTTTGAGCAGGTCCATTAGCCCGGGCCGCTGCCAAAAGGGCTGTTGGGGTATCGTTTCCGGCGCGGGACCGTGCAGGAATGGCTGATTGATGACGGTAACGCTGTCGCCGCGCGCGGCATTGAAACCCACGGCGTTTTTGGTCAGTTCGGTCAGATGCTGCAATTCTTTCGCCGTAAATGGTACGCCGGCGGCGGTCTTGGCCGTACTCGAACCGGCTGCCGCAGTCGCCGCCGCGTCGTCCACCAGCTTGTTGTCTACCACCACGGCAACCGTCAGCCTCACCAGCCTGCCCGCAGGATCGCGGACATGGCTGATGGTACGGTCCAGTTCATAGTTTCGGGTAGCGCTGCTGGAGCTCTCGGTGGGCTGCGATACCGCTGCGGCAGCGGTGGTTGCGTTAGACGCTTTGCCAGCGCCGGGTTTCGCTGCCGTGGGTTGCGCAACGACGGCAGGCGGCTGATTGCTGAGTGCTCCGGGTACACCGCCTCCCGCGGTGCCAGTGCCGGTATGCTGTTCGCTGGATGTCTGCTCGCTACGCAACGACGGATTCTTCGGATCGAACGTTTCCGTGGCTTTTTCAGTCTGGCTGAAATCCAGATCGGCATACACTTGTGCACGTACCCTGCCGGGACCAACCAGCGGTGTCAGCAACGCCTCGATACGTGCCGCATAGGTATTCTCCATCTGGGTCGCCAAGCGCAAACGGTAGTCGCCCACCGCCGCCGGACTGTTCGGGTCGGTAGTCAACAACTGACCTTGCTGATCGATTACCGAGACCTGGCTGGCATTGAGGTCGGGGACGCTGGATGCCACCAGATGCACAATCGCGGCGACCTGGCCGGCATCCAGCTGTCGCCCCGGATACAGCGTAACCAGCACCGAGGCACTGGCCTCCCGACTGTCACGGATAAAAGCCGAGGGCTTCGGCAACGCCAGATGCACGCGCGCTGCTCGTACAGACTGCAGCGCGCTTATCGTGTTCCCCAGATCGTTTTCCAGCAGTTGTTGATAGCGAGTGCGTTCGGCAAGATCACTCATACCGAACGGCGACGCGGCCGTATCGCCTATGCTGCTGGCCAGTCCCTGTGGCAAACCTTTGCCTGCCAGCTTCAAGCGCAGCGCTGCCAGGTCTGCCGTCGGCGCCATGATCGACGTGCCGTCGGCGCTCAACTTGTAGGGTGTATTGCTCGACTGCAGCTGTTGGGTGATCGCCGAAGCGTCTTTCTGCGTCAAACCGGCATAGAGCAAGCCGTAATTGGGCCCGCGCGACCACAGCACCACAGCGACACCCAGCGCAACCGCCGCCGCCACCGCTACCAGCAAAAGCAGCTGACGCGCCGCCGGGTTACCGGCGAGTTGCTTGAAGGGGTCCAGTCGCGCGCCATTGTCCCGGGTCGTCGCGATGGCTTTATCGGCCATGAGTTTGCTCGATATCTAAAAGATGAGTGGGGTGCAAGGCGGATGCCCTCAGACCGGCATGTTCATGATTTCCTTGTAGGCATCCACCAACTTGTTGCGGACCTCGACGGCGGCTTTAAATGACAGCTCGGCTTTCTGCCCGGCAATCATGGTTTGAGCCAGGTTGGCCCCCGGTGCGCCGCGCTCAAAGTTGGTCGCCATGCGGCTGGCCTCGAGCTGGTTCTTGCCAACCGCACTGATCGACTTTTGCAGCAACGCAGAAAAGCCGCCTTGAGCATCCGGTATCGCAGTCTTGAAGGCGGTTTCCGGTGGCCTCACTTGCGCGGTCATCGTGCGCATCTGCGAAAGTAGGTTGTTGACGTCGATCTGACTCATGACGGTTTTCCAGCACTTTGATCTTGGATGAATGACTCGTAGCACAAGCCATGCCATCTGGACCAAGCTCACGACATGACGACGGTTATCACCGGCGAATCGGCTTTCGCGCCTCCCTGCGAGACGCCTTGCCCGCCCCCACCCGCGGCACATCGCCTAGGCCGTGCCCATCATCGCAACGAACAGGAAACTCCCCTGGCTTACGCCGTCGCTAGGCAGGCAAGCCACTTTGCAGGCCGTACTTGCGCAGCTTCTCGACCAATGTCGTGCGCTGCATGCGCAGCAACCGCGCCGCATGTGCGACCACCCCGCCCGTGGCATCGAGCGCCTGCCGGATGAGGCCGGATTCGATCTCGGCGAGATGATCCTTCAGGTCCAGGCCATCCGCCGGCAAGGTACCAAGGGAATCGATGTTCCCACAGCCGAAGTCCGTCGCCGTGGGCAAGGCATCCTCGTTTGCCTCGCCCAGCAATCCAGCTACCTGCATCGTGTCATTGGTCAAGTGACTGCGGTACTTGGCCGGCAGGTCGGCGGCTCTTACCTCGCCGTGCGGAAACAGGATGGCCATGCGCTCCACCAAGTTCGACAACTCCCGAACATTGCCCGGCCACGCATAGCCGTGCAATGCCTGAAGGGCCCCTTGGCTGAAGCGCACCACGCCCAAGCCACGCCGCAAAAGTCGGTGATTGAACTCGGCAACCAGCACCGGCACGTCCTCCATACGTTCCCGAAGTGACGGAAGCTCCAAGGGAAAGACGCTGATGCGATAGTACAAATCCTCGCGAAAGCGTCCATCGGCAATGGATTTCTCCAGATTTCGGTGGGTTGCCGCAATGATTCGCACATCGCAACGCTGGGTCCGCGTTCCGCCAACACGTTCGAATACCCGCTCTTGCAGAACACGCAGCAGCTTCACTTGCATCGGCAAGCTCATATCACCGATTTCGTCGAGAAACAGGGTCCCGCCCTCGGCCATCTCGAAGCGACCCTTACGTGCGCTGATCGCGCCGGTGAACGCGCCCTTTTCATGCCCGAACAGCTCACTTTCGAGCAGCTCGGCGGGAATCGCCCCACAGTTGATTGCCACAAAAGGCCGATCGTGACGCGGCGAATGGTCGTGGATTGCGCGGGCTACCATTTCCTTGCCGGTACCCGATTCGCCCAATACCAGCACACTGGAGTCGAACGGTGCGACCTGACGGATCAATCCGTTTACCCGAGCTATCGGGGTTGAATGGCCAACAAAACGCACCCGACCGGGCTGTCCACTGGCTTTGCGGCCGTGAACATTGCGCAGAGCTTCTGCCATGTCCGCATAACGTAAAGGGAAGCTCACCGTGGTTGCCCGGCGGCTGAACGGTGAACCAGCCTCCGTGAAGCGTTCGACCCACGCCGAATCGCTGGCAAGAACGATCGGCACCTGTTCGCCGGCGGGACCTAGCAATTCAAGTTGACGTGCGGCGTCCTCCGCATCATCGACACTTCCTATATATACCGCACGCCATTCGTGGGTCGACTCATCGGTTGAAACACATGCTGCCCCAGATTGCGGGTTGTAGCCCAGAAAATGGAGTGCCGTGGTGACGGATTCCGCCCGCCGCTCATCGGACTCTATGACCAGGAAATCGAACTTTTGCATGACGGTTCCTAACTTGCATGATGCCGCAGCCCTGCATCGGGTCTGGCACCTCGAACGGGCCCCGATAATGACGTGTCAGCATTTCGTCATCGGGTTCACTTACCTGAACCAAGCAAGAGCAAGGCCAATGACGGCCCGCCCGAGCCATTAATTTGGCGGGCGTCGAATTTACAGCGCAAATTTTTGCGCTACGAGTGGGTAATCGTTTACATCTCGCGCCGTAAGCGATTGAAGATAAAAATCTTTCAGGTCGCACGACGGGCGTACCCCAGGATGTGCTTCGGCGCGCGTTTTCATGCGCGATCGTCGCGGCTTTTTCACTAAGGTGAGATTGATCACATCACCTACCGGGCCCGGCGGCACCCGGTCAATTTGTCAAGTGACGTTTTTCGGCAATTTGACGCCGATGATGGCGAAAAATGTGCCGCTCGATGGCCTCGTCGAGGGCATCGCTGGGGAGCGCGAAAACAACAAATACGCGGCCGTCGTCCAATACCCGATCGACCCGCGCCGCCAGCTCGAGCGGCAAGTGGCGACAGACATCGAAGTGCAGCCTGAGCAGCATCGCTTCGCCGGAGGGCACCCGTGCCGCCGGCAGCACCGCCCCGACCGCATTGAAACGCAGGGTTTCCGAGGGCGGCAGCGCACCGGCCGACGCTTGCAGCTGATTCACTATATGGATCAGCGCCGCCAGCTTTGCCTCCAGACGCTGCATCTCCTGCCACAGCGGGTTGTCGTCATCGAGACTCTCGAGATGACGATCTTCCAGCGCCGCGACGCTCGCCAATACGCTGATCGCTCCCTCGACCAGTTCACGGGCCCGTGCCGGCGTCAACGGCCAGCCGATCGGGACACAATCGACCGGCCAGCGATCTTCGCAACTCATGCGTTCGGAAAATGCATGCCAGGCAACGTCTTGCATCGGATTCCGCCCCGTCATGAGATCAATACACCAAGGTCGCGTTCGCGGCCGCAATACGGTGGATGGTGAAATCCATCATCACGTCATTCTGCCGCCAAGACCGTATTTAGCATAGACATCTTCCCGACCTATGGGAACGTTCGACGGGGGACACGCGCCACGCAGACGCGGTCGTCTACAATGACCCACCCCTTTTCCACCGCCTCAACTGCTTCGATGGCGCACGAAGAATGCCTATCCCTAATCATCCCGAGCTCAAGGCGTCGGTGATGAGTCCAGGTAGGCATTCAACGCGCGATGGTTATGCGTATGGCGCGCGATCTCCTGAGCTATCCCGTCACGCGCCTGCGCGACCCGTGCCGACAACTGCTCATGCTGCGACTGCAATGCCAACAGGGCCTTGTGGGTAGCATCACTGTGCGGATATGCGCGACGCACCAAGGCATCGCATTTCGTTTGCAACGTGGCGACACGCGACCAGTCTCCGGCCGTCGCCGCCTCCATCATCTGCCCCGCGAGCTGCAGGGCATGGTCCAGGTCGGGATGGCAGGAATCGCTTGTCATCGCGCTGCGGACGCCATCTCCACAGCCGGCGTGCGAGCACCACGTACCGCCTGCCAACCCTCGCGAACCGGCGTGAGCAAGCGAACCACCTCATCCAGCGCAGCCTCGTCGTCGTTCAACTGGGCAAACAGCAGGCGGCGTGTCACGTACTCGTATAGTGAGTCCAGCCGCTGACAGAGCGCCGGGTCCACATTATGGTCAAGACTGTCGCGCAGAGCACCCACAATGGCGACCGCGCGGGCAATATTGTTTCCCTTCGCAGCCACGACGTGATGAACGATGTTCCCACGCGCCTTGACGATATGGTCGATGGCGCCTTCGAGCAACAGGCTCACGAGCTTGTGCGGATCGGCATTCTCGACCACGCCTTGCACGTTGTTCTGCTGATAAATCGCGCTGGCATTGCGCATGTATCCGTAAGTCATGTCGGTTCCCGATCCGTTAAGGTTTCGACGGGTTGGTGATCTGTGCGAGCGAGGTGGTGAGAAAGCTGCTGGTGTTGTTCAGACTCGACATCAACCGGTCAAGGTTGGTGTATTCCGTCTGCAACTGCTGCTGATACACGGCCATACGCGCATTGAGAGCATTCTGCTGGCTGGAAAGCTGGGTCAGGCGGCTGTTGAGACTCTGCTCGCGGGTAGTGATAATCCCGGTGCTGGAGGTGAAGCCGTCGATCACCGAATTGAGCTGGGTGGCATAGCCACGGGTGCCGGCGAACAGATCCTGGACAGCCGCGGGATTGGCACTCAACGCGGTAGTCAGGGTCGTCGAATTCAATGCCAGCGTTCCATCGGCCTGGCGGGTAATCCCGAGACTGGCCAGGGAGCCGATGCTGTTGCCGGGCACGTCTTTGCTGAGCACGTTGGATATCTGGTTGACCGCGGAGTTCAGCGTGGCGTCGCCGAGCAGGGGGCCAGCCGCCTGGGTCGTCGCATTGTAGCTCGACAAGGTTCCGATCGAGCTGACGTAGCTGTTGTAGGCGGAGACGAACGCCTGAATCGCATTGACCGTGCTACTGGTATCCTGCTTGACAGTCAGTTGCGTATTGCCGACCGCAGTCAGATTTAATGTCACGCCATCAAGAGCACCGCTGACAGAATTGCTGGCACTGCTGATACTGATGCCGTTGAGACTCAACAACGCATCTTTCGCCTCGTTGCTGCCGGCCGTGTTGAGCGTACTGGCGAGGCTGGACAGACCTGAGCTGCTGCCACTGCCCGCGGTGACGGTGAAACCGTTGGCCACGCCGGTTTTGTTTGAGCTGAGCAGCAACTGCGAACCGTTGGTGCCATTGACCACGGTAGCGGTCACTCCGGGATTGCCGGATGCGCTGTTGATGGCGCTGGCAATGTCCGACAGTGTCGCGGTGGACGATACATTCACGCTGACACTGCTGCTTCCCACCGCGATGTCGAGTGTGCCTGCGCCCACGGCCGCAGTGCTGGCATACGCCCCGCTAGTGCGTTGCTGCGCGGTTGCTAGCTGAGTGACCGACAGCGCATAGCTACCGGACTTGGCATTGCTCAGCGTAGCCGTGGTGCCGATCGTGGGATCGGCCAACGTGGCTGTATAACTGTTGAACGTACTGACACTGGTCAGTGCAGCCACGGACGCCTGCAGGGAGGTCAACGTTCCGTTGAGCGTACTTAGACCGCTCAGCAGGCTGTTGGTCTGGTTGGTGGCGTTGCTGATCCGGGTCTGCGGCCCCGCTTTTTGCGCGTCGACCAGGGCGCTGACAATGGACTTCACGTTCAAACCGGAACCGATGCCCGCCGAACTGAGAATGGACTGACCTGGACTGGAGGTGGCGCTGGTGATGGCCATGGCGATACCCGTGAAGTGGTTGTCGTCTGTGGGAAGCACTCCCGCTCATGCTTTTCGGGAGGGACGAGTCGCCGGCAAAAACCTCGTCCACGGCAAGGGTTTTGCGGGCGGCTCCGGTGGGGCTGGCGGCGGCCTATGTCATCCCGTCCGCCAACCGCTTCGATTGGCCGGCCCACCGCGACGAAGAATCATCGCAGTGGACCGAGTTGCAATTACTGCAGCAGCTTCAGCACCTGCTGCGGCTGGGCGTTGGCCTGTGCCAGCACCGAGATACCGGCCTGCTGCAGGATATTCGCCTTGCTCAGGTTCGCCGTTTCGGCGGCAAAGTTCGCATCGCGAATCGTGCTTTGCGAAGCAGACAGGCTGTTCTGCTCGGCGCTCAAGGTAGAGATCGTCGACTGGAAGCGGTTCTGGATCGCACCCAGGGTGCTGTTCAGGTCGCTCACCGTGTTCAACGCTACATCGATACGCGAGACCAGCAGGTTGGCGGCATCCACGGTGGACACGCTACCACCTTGCAGGCTGCCACCGACCGCCGCCGTCGTGCCGGCCGTATAGCTTCCGCCGTTGCCGTTCGTCGCCGAGCCCGCGATGATCACCTGGCCGCCGGTGTCGGCGATATTGAGACCCTTGGTCGCATCGCTGGAGTAGAAATTGATGCCGGTGCCTGCCGCGTTCACCGCTGCCGAAACACCGGAGATGTTGGCGGCGTTTACGGCATCGGACAACCCCTGCAAGTTGGTCACGCCGGAAAGATTGACGGCGGTCCCATTGATCACCAGGCCTTCGCTGCCCAGATTGGTGATGGCACCGTTCACCGATGTCGGGGTGGCGCCGATGAAGCTGCTGGCGCCTGTGCCGGCGATGACCGGTGCCGTCGACGCGGTACCGGTGGCGTTGTTGGTGATCGTAAATACACCCGCTGTATTGCTGACCGTATAGGCACCAGGCGCAGCGGTGTTCAGCTGGTTCTGCACATCGGTCTGCAGTAGGGCAGCGGTGGTATCGGCGGTAGTCGCGTTGACGGTGTGGCCGTCGACGGTGAAGGTGTAGGCGGTGGACAGGGTCGCTGCCGCCGAACCCGTGACTGAACCCGAGGTGGGTGTGAACGCGGTGGAAGGAACTACCCCCCCCGATACCTCGGCGACTGCGCCGACCTGGCTGGTACGCACGCCCTGGCTGACGTCGACACTGATGGTCTGCCCGACATTCGCGCCAACCTGGAAACTCAGTGTGCCAAGCGAGCCGTCCAGCACTTTCTGACCATTGAAGTCGGTCTGGTTGGCAATACGGGTAACTTCCGCCAGCCGTTGCTGCACTTCGGTGTTGATCGAGGCGCGGTCGCTGGCGCTGTAGTTGCCGTTGGCCGCCTGAACGCCCAGATCACGGATTGCCTGCAGGTTGGCAGTAACCTGATCGAGGGCTGACTGTGTGGTCTGCGCGAGGTTGATCGCGTCACTGGCGTTGGAGCTAGCCTGTCCGAGACCGCCGATCTGGGTAGTGAAACGCGTCGAGATCGCGTAGCCGGCTGCGTTGTCGGTGGCGCTGTTGATCTTCAGACCCGACGACAGCCGCTCGGTGGCTTGGGCCAGCGCACTCTGCGACTTGTTCAGGTTGTTCTGCGCAACCAGCGAGTTGATATTGGTGTAGATGGTAAGTGACATGGGAGTCTCCTGTGAAAACCTGATGCCGGATTGTTTGTTGGTTCTGCATCCCGGCGGTAAGGTTCCCACGCTGGAATACCATCCGCCTCAGAAAGGTTTTCGGCGTTTTTCACAAATACTTGAGCGGTCGTTGCCGAATGCTTCTTGCAATTCGCGCCAGCCCTGTGGCAGAGAAAAAAAATCCGTTGTCTTCGGCGACAAATCATCTGCGGTGGATCGACCATGTTTGCCGTGACGCACGCCCAATGTATCGGCGGTATCCCATCCTGGCGTGCGCCTACATGACCATCGTCTCGCCCATCGTTCACTTGATGTAATTGAAAAGCGTCATCGCATTGATCTTGGCAAAGGTCTGCTGCGATGCCTGCAACGCTGCCGATTGCGACGACAAGTTTCCTATGGCCGTATAAACGTCCACATTCTGAATATTGGAAAGCGTCTGCTGATAAGTGACCTTGAGGTCCTGATAGACGGTCTGTTGCTGGTTGAGCGTATTCAATCGCCCGCCAACCGATACCTCGGCGCCCGTCACGCTGGACTTGGCTTGGTCCAGCGACTCGATCTGCCGGCTCAAGGTATTGGCCAGCTGCGTGTTGCTGCTATTGCCCTGCAGCGCAGAAATCATGTTGTTCAATGTGGTAAACACATCCTGCTTGCCACCTGACTGGATTTTGACCGTGTCGCCGCTGGACGGTGAGCCGGTCATCGCGACCGTCAGTCCGTTGAAACTGATACTGCCACCATCCTGATAGACGCCACCGACCGGATTGCCGCTGCTGTCGAGTACCGGGTTACCGCTGGCGTCGGCGGCCGTCCAGTTGCCGCCGGCCCCGAACGTGAGGGTGTAACTGCCGCCACTGGCCGCGTTTCCCGTGCTCCATGCGGCCGGATCGGTGACACTGTTGGCGCCCACCACCAGCGTACCGGTGTTGGCGCTGCCAGCACTGGCACTGAAGGTGCCATTGCCGGCCGGGACGTTCATGAACAGGTGGCTGCCGGCATCGCTAGTCGGCACTTTCAGCCCCGGACCAATCGAGGCCTGCTGCACGGCATCGGTCCCGGCATAGCTGACCGTTCCGGCGGCGTCCTTCACGAACGGCGTGGTAGTCGTGCTGGTGCCGGCGAACAAGGCGTTGCCATTGCTGTCGCTGGCATTGGCCAGTTGTACCAGCTGATCGCGTAACTGGCCGAGCTGGGTTGCCATGCCCGCACGATCACTGCGCGAGAGTGAACCGTTGATACCCTGGATCGCCATCGAACGCGCACTGTCGTACAGGTTTCCGACCGAACTCAACACCGTCTGCTCAGTGGAAAGACGGTTGGTCGCGCTGTTGATATTGCCCGAATACTGGTCGTTGGCCGCGATGATGTGGTTGAGGCTCAATACCTGGCCGGCACCGGCCGGATCGTCGGAGGCGACATTGATGCGCTTGCCGGTACTCACCTGGTTTTGGGTGGTAGCCAGCGCACTCTGCTGATTCAGCATGGTGCTGACCGACTGTTGGTACATCCAATGGGTGGAAAGACGCATCTCGATTACCTCTGCACCGCGGCCAGCAGGCTGGAAAAAATAGTCTGTGACGTGGCGATGATCTGCGCCGAGGCCTGATATGCCTGCTGGAACTTGACCAGATTGCCCGCTTCCTCATCGAGATTCACACCCGATACTGTCTGCTGCGCAGACACCGCCTGGTTGTTGAGACTGGTCTGGGTTGTCAGGTTGCTCGCCGCCTGGCTGCCGGCGTTGCCGATTTGGGCGGTAAGGCTGGCGAAGGTGGAAAGCACCGAAGTGCTGCCCCCGTTGAGCACGCCGAAACTGGCCATGCCGGCCATCACCAGCGCATTGCTGTTGTCACTCAAGCCCGCGGTGTTGGCAGCCACCTTGAAGGTGTCCCCTGCGGCGGGCGTGCCCGAGATCGAAAGACTCCAACCGTTGGCGCTGATCGGCTGACCGGCATTGTAGGCACCGCTGCTCAACACCGTGCCACTGCTATCGGTAACCTGATAGGCGTTGGCGGCAGTGAAGTTGATGGTGGCATTGCTGAGCAGTTGCGGATTGTTCGGGTCGGTCACGGTGACCGGCGACGTACTGGCATTGCCGGTGTTGCTGCTGCCGGCGCTGACTGTCAAGGCCGCTGCCGCGGCGACGCCGGAGGGGTTGGTCAGGCTGACCGACAACCCCGTGGCTGCGTTGCGGGTAGGCTGGATCTGGTAGCTGTCGCCAGCCTGTGCGCTACCGCTGATGCTGAAGGTGAGGCCATCCGCCGAAAGCGTGCCGTTGGCGTTGACGGTCAGCGGCACGTTTTGTCCGGCGAGGGTCTGCAGGTTCCACTGGCTGCCGTCATAGGCCAACTTGTAATCCGATGCCGTCAGCTTGGACACATCCGTGATGCTTGCAGAGACAGCCGCCGTGCCCTGGTTGTTGCCGGAGGGGAGTATGCCCGGGGCGGGCACGCTGAAGATCGGCGCCCCCTGCTTGCCGTTGAGATCCAGCCCCTGCGCCTGCTGGTTGTTGATGCTGGTGGTGAGCGCCACCGCCGCCTGGCCCAGCTGGTTCTGCACCGGATCGAGCACGTTCGTGCGGTAGTCCAGCAGCGCCCCCAGCGTGCCGCCGCTGAGGCGGGATGAAATGTTGTTGCCGGAGGCATCGAACACCTCCTGGCGGCCCGGAGCGTAAACATTGCCGCCAGTACCCAGCGGGTAGGCGTTGTTGCCGCTCACCAGTGCCTGGCCATTGGACGAGTAGACGCTTACGGTACCGTCACTCTGGTTGATCGCGTTCACCCCGAGATAACCGGAAAGGGTCTGTACCAGCGCATCACGCTGGTCGAGCAAGGCATTGGGTTTGCCGGTGCCGCTGACCTGACTGATCTGCTTGTTGAGGTCGGCGATGTTGCTGATCGTGCTGTTGATGCTGGAGACCGTGCCGGTGATCTGGCTGTTGATCTGCCCACGCTGCGAGTCCAGCTGCTGACCAAGCGTATTGAAAACGGTGGCCAGCGCGGTGGCACTGCCCAGCAACGCCTGGCGCGCGGAGGTACTGTTCGGTGCATTCGCCACGGTGCCGAAGGCACCATAAAAGCTGTCAAGCGAGCCCTGCAGGTTGCCGCTGGAGCTCAGGGCGCTGTTCAATGTGCTGGCAAGGTCGTTGAACGTACTGGCACGCTGCAAGTTGGCGTTGCTGTTCCATACTGCGCTGGTCAGGAAGTCGCTATAGGCACGTTGCACCGCCACGACGTTGACGCCACTGCCGATGGTATAGCGGCCATTGCTCTGGCTGACCTGCTCGGTCTGCACCACTACCTGGCGGTTGTAGCCAGGCGTATTGGTGTTGCTGATGTTGTTGCCCACGGTTTTAAGCGCCACCTGTGCGGCACCGAGCCCCGAAATTCCAATGCCGAGCATGTCAGCCATGAGTCATTCCTGCGCTTCTCATTCCACAGATGTCGACAAATTGACGGTTTTCTTGAGCGTCTCGAGCGCCTTGCGCATTACTGCACTGTTGGCGATGGAAGCCACCTTGGTGGCATAGTCCGGATCGGTGGCATAGCCGCCCTCGACCAATCCCCGCGCAAAACCGAGCACATCGTCACCCTTTCCCAGCGCCCCCGCATAACGGGGATTGCCCCCCACCAATTCGGCATAGTTGGCGAACGACTGGGCAGGCGACGGGTACGCGCGAAATTGCGCCTGGCGGCGGACCGCCACCCCACCCTCGAACTCCAACGTAGGCACGCCAACGTGGGCGCCCTTCCAATTGGCCCCTGCCTTGATGCCGAACAGATTGTTGCTGCTGCTGCCATCGGGCTGCGTAGGCATGCGTTTGCCCCACTGCGTCTCCAATGCCGCCTGCGCCAGTACTGCACGCATCGACACGCCCAACTTGCGGGCCACCTCCTGGGCATACGGGGCGAAGGTACTGACAAACGCCTGCGGATCACCCGGCAACAAGCTGGACACTGCCTTGCCGACCGAACTGGCTACGCCCATTACCGAATCCAGCCGCTGGCGCCAGCCATCGACCGCGTCTGGGCTGGTTGCGTCCTGGCTGGCACCTGCAACCGGCTGGCCGGGGGCATGGGCAGCGCCCGCCTGCTTGCCACCGAGCTGGCGCACCAGCATCTCGGCTATGCCCAGCCCATGGCCTTGCCCAGACAGGCTGACCGAAAGCTGATGGTCGAACAGACCTTGCCAGGCCTTGCTGCCATGGCTGTCGAACAGGGGGTCGCCGAAGCTGGCATCGCGCATCGACTTGAGCATCATTTCGGTGAAGATCGACTCGAATTGCTTGGCCACGACGGGCAACGCGGCCTTGCTGTCGGTTTGCGCCTGTTGACGCAGGGCGGCAAACCCGGACAGGTCGGTCCAGGTATTGACGCTCTGTGCCGCAAAGTTGGCGCCCCCAGCCATCAAATCACCACCAGTTGCGCATGCAAGGCACCGGCCTGCTTCAATGCCTGCAGGATCGATATCAGATCGCTCGGCGACGCACCTACTTGATTTACCGCGCGCACGATGGTGTCCAGGCTTACGCCGGGACCGAACTTGAACATGTGGGCACCGTCTTCGCTGATCTGCACGCTGCTGCTGGGTACCACCGCGGTCTGGCCCTTGCTGAAGGGTGCGGGCTGGCTGACCAGCGGTTGCTCGCTGATCGTCACCTGGATCGCCCCATGCGCCACCGCGGCGGCACTGACCCGGACATCGGAACCGATTACCACCGTGCCGGTGCGCGAGTTGATGACTACCCGTGCCGGGGCGCTGCCTGGTGTTACCTGCAGGCTCTGGATCGCGCCCAGCCACGCCACCTCCTGCGACGGATCGGCTGGCGCGCGCACCTGAACCGAGCCGCCGTCCACCGCCTGCGCGGTACCGGCACCATAGGCCTTGTTCACCGCCTCGGCGATGCGTGCTGCGGTGGTAAAATCGGGTGTGTTCAAATTCAGCATCAGGTCGCCGCCCTTGCCGAAGGACGAGGCCACGGTGCGCTCGACGGTAGCGCCGTTGGGAATGCGCCCACTGGACGTTATGTTGACCTGCACGCTGGAGCCACTCTTGCCCTGCGCACTGGCGCCACCGACCACTACGCTGCCTTGGGCAATCGCGTAGACATTGCCGTCGCCCCCCCGCAAGGGCGACATCAGCAGTTCGCCGCCGCGCAGACTCTTGGCATTGCCGATCGAGGAAACGGTGACATCAATGGTCTGGCCCGGCTTGGTAAATGGCGGCAGATTGGCGGTAATCACGACGGCGGCAGCATTCTTCAGCTGGGGTCGTACGTTGGCCGGCACGTTAATGCCGAATTGCTGCAGCATGTTCTCCAGGCTTTGCGTGGTAAACGGCGCCTGGGTGGTCTGGTCGCCGCTGCCATCGAGGCCGACTACCAGGCCGTAACCAATCAGCTGATTGCTGCGCACCCCGGCTACCTGGGTCAGGTCCTGGATACGATCGGCGTATGCCGTCTGTGGCACCATCAGCATGGCGGCCATGCACAGCAACAGCATCGAGGCGATGGCACGCCCGCGCCGAAGCAAGGCGGAGATGATCGCGCTTTCGAGTGCTTCGGGCGTGCGCTTGCCTTGCGCACTGCCGCGCACCACTTGCGCCAGCTCGCGGTCCGCCACGGCAGCCCGCGGCTTCGCCGAAACATCGTCTTCAGCACAGTGCGGCCGCGTCCTGGATGGCGTGTTCATCAGAAGGGCATCCACTTGGAATTGAAGAAGCGCGCCAGCCAACCCTGGGTGTTGGCATCGGCCAGTGAGCCGCGGCCCGTATAGGCAATGTTGGCATTTGCCACCCGCGTGGAACTGATGGTGTTGCCAGGCGAGATGTCCTGGGGACGCACAATGCCGGAAATGCGCACCAGTTCCTGACCCTGGTTGATGGTCAGCCATTTTTCGCCGCGTACCATCAGGTTGCCGTTGGACAGTCGCCGCGCCACTGTGACGGTGATCTGGCCGGAAAGCTGATTGCTCTGGGTGCTCGATCCCGCGCCGTCGAAGGCATTCTTGCCGCTCAAGGAGGTACCAAGGCCCCGCCCACGCAAGGTCACTGGCTGCCCCAGGATGGTCGGCGCCGACAACGCCACGCTGTCGTTCTTGCTGGTGCTGGTAGTCGCCTTCTTGCTGGCCTGCGTGCTTTCCTGCAGGACGATGGTGAGGATGTCGCCCACACGGTGGGCACGGGGGTCGGTAAACAATTCCATGTTCTGAGCATCGTGATAGATCGCTCCATCTGCCGGCGCCGCCTGTACCGGCTGAATCGGCGCCGTCGCCGCCCATTGCGAATCATTGCGTATCGCACGCGGTGCGCAGCCGGCCAGCAGCAGGACGGTGGCGGCGAATAAAGGCAGCAGGAGTTTTCGCGAAGCCATCTGCATGCTCACATGTTAGTGGTGAGGTTTTGCAGCATTTGGGATGTGCTGCTGATCGCCTTGGAGTTCATTTCGTAGGTGCGCTGGGTCTCGATCATGTTGACCATTTGCTCCACCACGTTGACGTTGGAGCTTTCCAGCGACCCCTGCAGCAACGTCCCCATGCCGCTCAACCCGGGCTGACCGGTCTGTGGCGAGCCGCTGGAAGCGGTTTCCAGGTAAAGGTTGTTGCCCTGCGGCTGCAACCCCGAAGGATTGATGAAGTCCGCCAGTTGCAGGGTCCCGATCTGCTGGGCGGCAGCCTGACCCGGAACGGTGGCGCTGACCGTGCCGTCACTGCCGATGGTGATGCTCTGCACATTGCTTGGCAGCGTGACAGCCGGGGAAATCGCAAAGCCGTCGGCGGTTACCAGCTGCCCATTGGCATCGGTATGCAGTGAACCATCACGGGTATAGGCGATGGTGCCGTCAGGCATGCTTACCTGCAGGAAGCCACGCCCCTGAATAGCCACATCGAGCGAATTGCCGGTTTGCGAGATGTTGCCCTGGGTGAACAACTTTTCGGTCCCCACCACGCGCACACCGGTGCCCAGCATTAGGCCAGAGGGCGACAAAGTCTGCTCGGTAGTCTGGCCGCCCGGCTGGCCCTTGTTCTGGTAGACCAGATCCTGGAAGGAAGCACGCGAACTCTTGAACCCGGTGGTATTGGCGTTGGCCAGGTTGTTGGCAATCACGTCCATCCGCGTCTGCTGCGCATCGAGACCGGTCTTGGCGATCCAAAGTGAGGAAAGCATGAGTCACTCCTGCTGGTTGGCGCAATCGTTCATCAGTTCGACTGCAATAGCTTGTTGGCGGAATCGGCGTCGTTCTCCGCGGTCTTGATCGACTTGAGCTGCATATCGAACTGCCTGGACAGTGCGATCATTCTCACCAACTCTCCCGATGGATTGACGTTGCTGCTTTCCAGGGTGCCGGAGGTAACATGCACCGCGTCATCGACCGGTGCCGTGCTGCCGTCGGCCGTGTGCATCAGCCCGTCGCTCCCCTGCACCAACTTCACCGCGGGATTAACCAGCTTGATACGGCCGATCGCTGTCACCGTGTTCGGTCCGGAACCTGCCGGCACCGTGGAAATCGTGCCGTCCTCGCCAATGCGAATTTGCGTGCTGTCCGGGATGCTGATCGGACCGGACGCACCCATTACCGGATTGCCGGCTGCATCGGTCAGCTGCCCGCTGGCCGTCAGCTGCAGATTGCCGGCACGGGTATAAGCCTCCGCTCCGTTCGGTGCCTGCACGGCGATCCAGCCGGGGCCACTGACCGCCACGTCCAGCGGGCGGCCGGTACTCACCGACGCGCCTTGTGACATGTCCTCGCCCTGGCCCCGCGCCACTGCGTTGATTCGCGTGGCCAGGCCGCTGCCGAGTACCGGCAGGCTCTGAAACGCGGTGAGCTCGCTCTTGAAACCTACCGTGCTGGCATTGGCGAGATTGTTGCTGACCGCCTCCTGCGCGCGCAGGGTCTGCGCCGCCCCGGTCATCGCTACGTAGAGGGAATGATCCATTGCAGTCGGTTACCGGGAGACCGCAGCGAACAGCGCAGAAGCCAGTGTGTTGTCGGTGCCAAGTACCTGGGAATTGGCCTGGTAGTTGCGCTGCGCCTTGATCATGTCGACAAGCTGCGCTGTGGTATCGGCGGTATTGGAACTTTCCAGCGCTCCGGACTGCACGCTGCCGAACTGGCCGCTGCCAGCCGAGCCCATCACCGCCGATCCGGAATTGCCGCTGGCCGTCCAATTGTTGTTGCCGAGCTGGTTCAACCCCTGCAGGTTGGCGAAATTCGCCAGCGCAATCTGGCCGACCTGGGCACTCTGGTTGTTCGAGTAATGCGCCGTCACCACGCCCTTGCTGTCAATATCGATCGACGAGAACGTGCCCGCGGCGAAGCCGTTCTGGGTGATCGCACCGGCGGAATAACTGGTGCCGAACTGAGTGGTATTGTTCACATTGACAGTGAGCGTAAGCGGATTCGAACCGTTGCTGAGAGGAACCGGGTTGAACGCCAGGTTGCCGCCCGCTGGCGCGGTCAGCTTGCCCGTGGTATCGAAGGTCATCGGCTGGGTACCGGCGTTGGTGCCATCGACATACAGATTGGCGTTCCAGGCGTTGGTACCGGTTTTCACGTAGTACACCGTACCCTGGTGCGTACCGCCCAACGAGTCGTAGACGGTGACCGGCGTGGCCGCGTTGTAGCTGGTCGCGTCAGTGGGGTTGAAGGGATTTACGGGCACGCTCGCTGCTGCCGGCAGATTCGAGGTCATGGTGATCAGACTGGTGGGGGTGGCCTGGCTCTGTGCCGTCACCAGCTGCAGGGGAGACAAGGTGCTGGTGTCGAAGCCACCGATCCCGTTGGGTGGATAGACCTGCAACTTGGCACCACTCGGGGTGACCACGAAATTGTTCGCGTCAGTCTGGAAGTTGCCGGCACGGCTGTAGCTGATGCCCTGACCGTTACTGAGGGTGAACATGCCGTTGCCGCTGATCGCCAGGTCGAGACTGTTGTTGGTGGTCTGGATATCACCTTGGGCGAACTGCTGGGCTACATCGACCAGACGCGTACCACTGCCGGTAGCGGTGGAATTGAGGTTGATCCCGGTCACGGCGTAGATCTCGGCGAATTCCGCGCGCGAGCCCTTGAAGCCGGTGGTGTTGGCATTGGAGATGTTGTTGGAGATGACATTAAGGTCGGACTGGGCCGCGTTGATCCCGCTGAGTGCCGTGTTCAAAGCCATGGTGTGTTCCTCGAATCAGGGATTGGGTGTGTTGCGTCTATCACAGAATCTGCGCCACCTGGCTGAGCGGAACCCCGCCCACACCTGACACCTGCAGATAGGTGCCTACCGTGCTACCGCCGTAGCCGGTGGCCGTCACTGTGCCGGCCACATACGTATTCAGAGCACTACCGTTGCTGCTGGCGCTGATGCTGTAGGCGCCATTGGCCACCTTGTTGCCGTAGTTGTCGGTACCATCCCAGCTGAACTGGGCAAGACCCCCACTGGGGGTGCCCAGACCTATGCTGCGCACGACATTTCCGCTGGCATCGAGAATGTTGACCGCGGCATTGCTGGCGCTGCCCACATTGACTGCGCCGGTGACGGTGCTGCCGCCGTAATCGATGGTCGAAGCGGGCACCATCACCTGACGATTGATCAGATTGGTCGAACCGAGCACCTGCGAGGTCTGCAGCGATGAGCCGAGGCTGCCGTTCAGCCCATTGACCGAAGCGAGCAAGTCCTGGGTGGTCGACAACTGGCTGAACTGCGCCATCTGGGAAATGAACTGCGAGTTGTCCATCGGCTTGGTCGGGTCCTGCGCCTGCAACTGGGTCGTCATCAGCTTCAGAAAATCGGCCTGCGAAAGGCCTCCGCCCAATGCCGCCGTGCCTGCCGCCGTACTGACCGACGTCGGCGGAATAGCAGCCGGACCTGCGCTGGAATTGATGGTCGTCATCGTTTACTCCGTTTGCTCATTGACCGAGACTCAGGGTTTTCACCAGCAATTGCTTGGTGGTGTTCATGACCTCGACGTTGTTCTGGTAGGAGCGTGAGGCGGAAATCATGTTGACCAGTTCGTCGACCGGGTTGACGTTGCTGTCATAGACGTAACCGTTGGCATCTGCCATCGGGTTGTTGGGTTCGTAGTGGCTGGGTATGGCCGCCTGACTTTCAGTGAGCCCCACCACCTTCACGCCGGTCGCACCCGAATCCTGCTGCTGCCCGGAAAGGCTCTGCTGCACGGCAGCAAACAACGGCTCCCGCGCGCGGTAGGCGCCCTGGGCGGAGCTGGACACACTGTTGGCATTGGCCAGATTGCTCGCCACGGTGTTGAGCCGGACCGACTGCGCTGCCATGCCGGAACCCGCGGTATCGAAGACCTTGAAAAGAGACATGCCTCACCTCACCCGGTGATCGCGGTGCGCAACATGCGAATCTGCGCGGTTATGAAGGCCAGGCTTGCCTGGTAGTGCACGCTGTTGGCGGCGAATGCCGCTTGCTCGACCTGCGTATCGACGGTATTGCCGTCCATGCTCGGCTGGGTCGGCACGCGATAGTCCAGCGGTGCCGTGGCGGATGGAGTGTTGCTGCCGATCTGGCCGGGGGCATCGGTCTGCAAAGTCACCTTGCCCGATTCGCCATTGGCCGAAGCCAGCGCCTTGCGAAAATCCACATCGCGGGCCAGATAGCCAGGCGTATCGGCGTTCGCCAGATTGCTGGCCAGCACTTCGGTACGGCGCTGCCAAAGCTCGAGCGCCTTGGTATGGATGCCAAACAGATTGTCGGAAATCGGGCTCATTGCATCGCTCCACACGGTTGGAATCCGCATGGGGCTTGAGGCAAATTGCATGCCATGACGCGCGAAGCCGCGCCAGCACTGGGCTGACGCAGCGACCGACCGATCTAGTGCGTCGACTTTACCCGGCGACGACGAAATTCCGGCACCGCCGCCGACGGTGCCGAAAGGTTACGTTCCCTCGACACCCGCCATCGGCTCCGGCAGCAAGCTCAGGACGGCTTGTGCCAACAGGTCTGGCTGAAATTTCGCCACGAAACTGTCCGCATTGACTTCTTTTACCATCTCTTCGTTGAAGATTCCGCTGATTGAACTGTGCAACAACACCTTCAATTGCCTTAACGCGGGGGTTTCGCGAATCGCACGCGTCAGCGCATAGCCGTCCATGCGTGGCATTTCGATGTCCGATACCAGCACATCTACACGCTCGGCCTCCGGTGCATCGGCCAGTTCCAGCAATCGGTCAAGTGCCTCGCGGCCGTCCTGCGCCACGACACACTCGACCCCAATCTGATTGAGCACCTTCACAATGCGCCGTCGGGCAATCAACGAGTCGTCCGCCACCAGCGCCCGACGCGACCGATGCCCATCCGCCTCACGCAGTAGCCGCGCAGAGAGCTCGTGGGGCGCCGTATCGATGATGGCCAGGATATGTTCGACGTCGACGATCGCAACCAATGCACCATCAATCCTCGTCACGGCATTGACTTGCGGCCCGAAGCCAAGGGACGGAGTCGGCGCCACCAGCGACTCACCGCTGCAGTGCACGATGCGTTGCAGATCCGCCACCAGGAAGCCCTGGACCGAACGGCTGAACTCGGTGACGATCAAATGCGCCGACTCGGTCTGGCGAAGCGAGGCATAGCCAAGCGCGGCGGCCAGATCGATCACCGGGATGGTCTGTCCCCGGTACTCGCCGGTCCCGGCCAGCAATTTGTGCGCTCCCGGCATCCGCTCCAGCGGTGTCCGCCGAAGCACCTCACGGACCTTGAACACATTGATGCCGAAAAGTTGGTTGTCGCCGAGGCGAAACAACAACATCGCCACACGGTTATGCCCGGCCAGCCTGGTGTGCCACTCGACCTTTTCCAGCAACGCGCTGCCCATGGGAGTTCCTTTAGGAAATGCGACACCTCATATCAACGAGGCCATCTTCTCCATGGCGTATCGGCAGACTCGCTGTACGCTTGAGCGACAACGATGGCAGCGGGCATGACCACCACCCTGGCATGTGAATTGCTTGCTCAAGTTTTCGCGAGTCCTGACGATCCCCTTAGTTCAGCAGCCCCGTGCCATTGAAGGTGACCTCCGTCCCATGAGCTTGATCTGGAATCAGCATCTGACTGCCCTCGTGCAGGCCGCCGTCGACGGCGACGACGCACGAGTGGCCGCGCTTCGCCGCCGTTACCCGCGCGCCGCCAGCGCCATTGCTCCGTTGCTCAGCCGCGTCGCCAGCCGCCCCCCCAATGGTGTCGCCCTGCAAACCCTGGAACAGCAAAGCCTTGTGCTGGGCTCCGTGCAAAAGTTGATGCGGGAGCAGACTGCGCTGGATCAGGCGGCACGCGACAGCAGCGGCAACGTCGATCATTTGACGGATGGCAGTGCCGGGATCTCGACGTTGCTTGAGCAGCTGGCCAGCAGTCTGGGCGAGGCCTGCCACGCAGAAGGGACCGGCAGGGACCGGGTCGGTGAGCTGGACGGGCAGTTGCGCCTGCTGCGCAATGCCCTAGCCGCGATGAATCGCAATCAGAGCAAGCTCGCCGAGCAAGTGGCGCAAATCCGCAAGCTTACCGGGGTAGTCCAGGAAATCGCCCATCAGACCAATCTGGTGGCCTTGAATGCCGCCATTGAGGCGGCCCGGGCCGGTGAGGCCGGACGCGGCTTTGCGGTCGTCGCCGATGAGGTCAAGCAACTGGCCGAGAAAACAACCCTGAGCACCGCCGAGATCGAAGCGGTCACCGGTTCTATCGGAGAGTTCTCATTGCAACTGGATGGCGACGTACAGCATGGTCTGCGCCAACTGGAGCGCTCACAATCCGGTGTCGATCAGGCGGCATTGGCGCTGCGCGAGGGCAGCGAGGCCTTGAGCGTGGCCACCGGGCAAGTCAGCCACCTGCAAAAGCAACATAACCAGCACCATGTTCGCGCCACTGGATCACAAGCCGTCCTCGGCGCGCTGGGGCGTCGCAGCACTGAGGCACGGCGCCAGTCCGAGGCTGTCAGCCGGGCGGCCCTGCTGGCACACCGCCTGGGCCTGGACTGGCTAGAGAGTGAGAGCGGGCGCGACCCGGCAAGCCTCAGCCTGGGCTTGCGCGAGGCTGCCTCAAGCCTGCGCCAAGCCATGGATCTGGCATTGCTGGAGCCGAGCGCGCTGGACCGACGCTGGTTCGACACCCATGTGCTCGATCGTGTCGTGCACCGGTTGGCGGCACTGTATCCTCAGGAGGCCACCAGCGCCGCCCTGATTGATGCCTGCGCCGAACTGCGCGAGCAAAGCGCGAAGTTCGTTGACTTGCTGAGCGACGGACAGCTCGACGACGCCGCGCACGTTTCCCAAAAAATGGAATCACGGCGCGAGGATCTTCTCAAGCACCTCGGGACCCTGTTGGTGGACGCATGAGCGAAGGCGCGGCCGCAAGTTATTCCCGGGCTGTTCGATCGTGGCTGGTTGGCGTGTGCCTGCTAGGTGTCGGCGTGTTCGCCACGTCGGCGGCAGCAACGCAGGCACTGACCGAGATACGCGCAGTCGCCGTCTCGGCACTGCGCCAGCACTTCACATTACCTGGCAGCCGGGTCGAGATCACTTCGTCACCACTGGATAGGCGCCTGCGGCTTCCCAACTGTCCCGTTCCCTTGCACGCGAGCATACCGACCTACGCTACCGCCGCCTCCCGCATGAGTGTCCAGGTCCGCTGCCCGCAGGCCGGTGGTTGGTCGGTCCGCGTACCGCTGCAAATGCGGCTGTTCCGCAAGGTCCTGGTCACCAGACGACCGTTGCTTCGTGGTGATGGCCTGCGCGAAGCTGACCTGCGCACCGAAGAACGCGATGTCACACGGCTTGGCTATGGGTATGTCACCAACCTGAAGCAGGCCAATGGACGCACGCTGGCGCGGTCGCTGCCGGCCGACAGCGTTCTGACGCCCGGCGCACTGGGCGGTCGTCGCATGATCCGCGCTGGCGACCAGGTTCAGCTGATCGCCAAGATGAGCGGTATCGAGGTGCGCGCCACCGGTACGGCCCTTGGCAGCGGCGACAATGGCGCGAGACTGCGCGTCCGCAATGACAGTTCGGGCAAGATTGTCGACGCCATGGTCAGCGCCCCGGGCGTAGTGCTGGCGCTGCCATGAATCCACCTGACATAACACCGGTTCATCGCCGTTATTCCAGCACTAAAGTTTCTGCAGCCCTTGCCGATACCGTGAACACAGGGCCAACCCACCAGCGAGCATCGGACCCATGAATACCACGACCATCAACAATGGCTTGCCGAATTTCACCAAGGCTACCGGCAACTCGGGCAATGGTTCGTCGACCGCCGCAACGCCTTCGGCCGCCAGTGCAACGGGCGATGCATCAAAAGGCGATGACCAGGTCAAATTGACTGATTCCGCGCGCGCCCTACAGCAGGCGGCACGTCATGATGGCTCGTCTGCGATCAATGCGCAGCGGGTCGAACATGTGCGGCAGGCCCTGGCCGGCGGCAGCTATCAGATCAATCCCGGCAAAATCGCCGATCGCATGCTGGCACTCGAGCGGCAGATTGGCGGCCCGGGCAAGGCATGAGTGAGCAGGTTCGCGATGAGCTTGACGACGCACTGACCGCCGTACTGGCTGAAATGGGTCAGTTCGTCGGTCAATTGCTTCAGGCACTCGAGTTCGAGCGTGTGGCGCTGGATGACAATGACGCCGATGCCCTGGATCGCGCAGGCTCAAAAAAACAGCAAGCACTGCTGCGATTGGAGCAACTGGATACCGAGCGGCTGCAGCTGCAGAAAGAACTGAGCAGCATCAGCCCCACACAGGAATCCAAGTGGGCCGGCGTGTTGAACTCGTTGCAGCGCTGCCAACAGCTGAACCTTCGTAACGGTGGGGTCGTCAACCAACGCCTGCAGCAGGTGCGCAACGCACTCGCCGTGCTCACGGGTAACACTGACGACAGCAAACTGTATGGACGCAGCGGTGAACTGCGCGCCAACCTGCGCTCGCAGGCGCTAGCCGAAGCATGAGATATCCGATGCAACGAGCGGCCTCGCCGGCGACAAACCTCTCTGGGTCTGAGTACGTCCCGGCACAACCACACCATTAGCGCGATCACCCCCATGAGCAATCGCAACGCAGCCGTAGCCTCCTCTTCGTCCGACTCGGCCTTGCCGGTCACTTCGACGCCACTGCCGGTATTGCGGGTACCGATGCTCGACCGCGAACGCCAACTTTTCGCCTATGAGATCACCTTCCATCGCGAGCCCGGCGATGAAGAAAGCCTGCTGCAGGGTGTCCTGTCGACGATTACCGATGGCGCGCTCACGCGCCTGGTTCGCGGCAACCGGGCCTTCCTCAACCTGCCCGCCGAGTTACTACCGGAAGATTCCGATATTCTGCTGCATCAACCACGCCTGGGGCTGGTGCTGCAGCCACACGTTGCCGACGATCCGCAACTGATGAAGCGGCTGCAGCTGATGTCTCAGCGCGGCTGCCAGTTCATGCTCGACCTCGCTGAGCTTGACCTAAGTGGCAGTCTGTCGCTGGAAACGCTTTTGCAGACCGTGCAATTCGTCCGACTGGATGCCAGCCGGCTATCGCCAGAGATACTGCAGGAGCGTTGCGAACAATTGCACGCTCGCGGCGTGTGGCCTATCGCTGGCGAGGTCAACGATCACCCTACCTACGAACGCTGCCTGGAACTGCCGTTCCATGCCATCCAGGGGCGCTACCTGTTGATCCCCCAGCCCGTCGAGGTACCCGTGCTGGCCGCCAACCGGCTGACCATACTGCGGCTCATGCGAACCCTGCAGGAGTCCAATCCGGGTCCGGTGGAACTGGGCGACATCATTCGCAACGATGCAGTTCTCAGCTTCAAACTGCTGAGCTGCGTCAACTCCGCCTATTTCGCGCTGCCCCGGCAGTTGAAATCCGTCCAGCAGGCGGCGATCTTTTTCGGCGTCACGCGGATGCGCAACTGGATCGACACGATGTCGCTGTGCAGCATGGACGACCGCCCACCTGAACTCCTTCGCGCAGCACTCATCCGTGCCCACATGTGCGAAAAGCTCGCGGCAAGCATGCCGAAGGGGCAACCAGAAACAGCCTTTACGGTCGGCCTGTTTTCGCTACTCGATACCTTGATGTGTGCGCCGATGAGCTTCTTGCTGACCCATCTCCGTCTGGTTCCCGAAATCAGCGACGCACTTACCGGCCGTGGTGGCCAGTTCGGTTCATTGCTGGATCAGATCCGGGCGTGGGAAACGGGAAAGCTCAACAGCCAGCAGGTCCGCCCCCACGTCATCCAGAAAATGGCCGGCATCTACCTGGAAGCTACCCAGTGGGCCGATCAGGTTTACGCGAGCGCCAATGTAAAGCCAGTCAGCTGACACCCGGATTGGTGTCCTCGCAGCAGGCACCGTTTGACCTAGCCCCGACCCCGGCGGCGTAGACCGGTGTAAATCGGCTACCCGTCCAATGGCCGCCGCAAGGCGATTCCGGAGTAGCTCGTCTGCCTGCACGCAGCCGCCGAACGAAACCGAAACCACTCAGCCTCAGTCAGTTCGACGCCGCTGTCGCAGCCGCCAGATGGTCAGCGCCAGCCCCGAGGTCGCCACCGCCACCCAACCCAGCAACAGGCGCGTGTCGTGCTGGCCCAACCACAGTACGCTGGCCACCGAGCCCACAGCCAGACACCCCAGACCTGCGGCCAAGGCGAAATCAGGGTGCTTCTGTTGCTTCGCATAACAAAGTACCAGCGCACCCAGTGAAGCGAGAAGCAGTGCCAATATCCGCTTGCCCTGCACAAAATCCGGCGGTATCGGAATGTCCGGAAACATGTCCAGCAAGGACACATTGCCGATTTCGACGCGGTACCCCTTGCCGTCGATTGCCTCGGTCGCTGCCGCCAACCGGTCGCCGTTGACACGCGCAAACACCGTGACCTGTTGCAGTGGTACCTCGCTCCAGCTGACGCGCACATCGCCCAGACGCGGCTCCCCCGGATGCGCGCTGGTCACCAGATAATTGCCAGACTTGCCGAAGCTCGCCGCCAGGTTGGACGGAAGTACCCCGATATTGGGCGCAACCGCTTGATACCCCGGGAGCGCATGCAGCAATTGCGCGGACAGCCTGAATCCGCCCAGGCGCACCAGGCCCGCAGGAAATTCCATGTTGTGGACGGGAAATCTAGCGGGATTTGCATGTCCTTGCGACTGTTCGAAGTGACTGGCATCAATCAGGTGATCGACCCAGTCCAGCTCGTAATGAACGGCTCCGCCAATATGAATTTCACGCCACTGAAACATTTCCACGTGCCGCGTGAGCAAAGGGGTGTTCACATGCAAATTGAAATCCGCGTCACGCGGCGCCTCCACGACCTCCGGTGTCCCCACGATGCGCGCCATGAAACCCGCTTGACCCGCTCGCGGCCCGCTGCCGGCGCTCAGATCGATCACCTCGCCACCGTGACGCTCGGTCACTTCACGATAGTTGAGCAACCCCCTGGCCGTCATCGCTGCCAAGGCTACACCGGCCAGCAACAACAGCGCCCCGATCACGTGCAGGGCCGCGCGGCGCAGCCATATCTTGCCAACCCCATCCATCAGACCTGCTCGCCCATCAATCGGGCCGACGCGTGGTCACTAAGCGCCAACGCATCACGACCGTGATGCAGCGTCATCGGCGAGTCCCCTGGCAACAGCCGGGAGGTGCGTGAACGCAACGACGAGTAGAGGGCATCATGTTGACGATTCTGCAGTCATCAGATGGCGATACTTGAGTTCCAGCTGCTCAACCGACTCGGCGTGGTCGGGATCGCTAATGATGCATTCCACCGGACAAACCACCACACACTGCGGCTCGTCATGATGGCCCACGCATTCCGTGCAAAGCGCTGGATCGATCTCGTAGAACTCCTCACCCAGCGAAATCGCCTTATTCGGGCAGACCGGTTCGCAGACGTCGCAATTGACGCAGGTGTCGAGAATCTTCAGAGACATAGAATGCGATCATACAAGGCAGGGGTGAATCCGGGGTGTGCTTGGCCACGACGGCGACCTACACAGCCGATAGGCGCCTTCCTCGCAACCCCGCTGGCAGGGTTATGCCGCCAGCGGGGTGCACGGGTCAATTACATCGCTACGAAGCGGATGGTCGCGCCGGTCGGCTTGAGCACATCGTCAACCCGCTGTTCGTCCGCCTTGTCGCCGATGAACAGGATGATCACATCCTTGAACGAACCTGGCTTGGCATCCTTGAATGCCGTCACGATCAGATCCGCCGTCTTGCTCGAATCCGGACCGGCAAAGGCCAGCAGATTGCCCGGCAGCACACCGCGCGCCACCGTGTCCTGCACATTGGAAAGCTGACGATCGCGAGCGGCCTTGGCCTCATCACTGTCGCCGGCAGGGACCAAGTAGGGGTAAGGCCGCTCGGCAGCCATGCCCTGCAGGTTTTCCTGCAGCAACTGCACCAGGTACGCGTTCCACGCCTGGGTGTCGTTCATGTCGGTCGGCTTGGTCAGCTTCTGTACGTGAGCGGTGGCCGCAGCCTTCTGATCATTGTCATGCTTGCCACAAGCGGACAAGGTCAGGGTCGCCGCGAGCGCGACAGCAGCAAAGAGAGCGAACTTACGCATGATTATCACCTTCTGTTTCGAGTTTCTTGTTGGGGCCGAATCGGCCTTTCTGCCAGCGCTGCCGCATGGCCTGTTGCACTGCGGGGTGTACGAAACCACTGATATCGCCATCGAGACGTCCAATTTCCCGCACCAGCGAGGACGAAATGAAACTGTACTGTTCTGCCGGGGTCAGAAACAGCGTTTCGGCCTGCGGAATCAGATGGCGGTTCATGCTGGCCAGCTGAAATTCGTATTCGAAATCGGAGACGGCCCGCAAACCGCGAATGATCACGCCGGCGCCGATTTCCGCTACAAAATGCGCCAGCAAGCTGTCGAAACCTCGAACTTCCACGTTGGGCAGGTCCGCCAGCGCCAGTCGTGCCAAGGTAATGCGTTCGCCGATACTGAAGCTGGGGCCCTTGTTCGAACTGTCCGCCACCGCCACCACCACCCGGTCGAACAACGGCGCGGCACGCGCCACCAGATCGGCATGACCATTGGTGATCGGATCAAAAGTGCCGGGATAGACGGCCAGACGCGGATTGCCTAAAAATTTGTTCACAAGACAGCAACAACCGGAAGAGTAAGGCTAGCTTAACGGAAGCCGACGCACCTTGGGCATAGCCACGGCATCCATGGTCGTACTGGCTCTGCGATGTGCTTGACGCCGGCTGGCTTTGACGCACCGAGGTGTGGGTGGCACCGCTCTAACCCTCCTCCCCCGCCTCGCGCCGATACAGCGCGTAGCGCACCTCGCCGGCCCGGCCATCGCGCTGCAGTTGCCAGTTCGCCGGCAAGTCGAGCTGCTGACCCCAGGGGGACTCCACATAGATCAAGGCCCTTGGACCCAACCACCCCTGGCGCTCCAGCTGCCATGCCAGCGGTGCCCACAAACCGCTCGCAAAGGGCGGATCCAGGAATACCAAGTCATACGAACGTACCGACGCGCGCAGAAAGGCTTCTGCCTCCATGCTCGTCACCTCGCCGCCAAGCACCTTGAGCCTTTCGAGATTGTCACGGAGCGCCTGAGCGACGCGGGCATTCCGCTCGACAAACTGCACCGTGGCAGCGCCCCGCGAAATCGCCTCGATGCCCAACGCTCCGGTACCCGCACACAGGTCCAGGCACCGCGCACCAACGATACGCGGCGCCAACCAGTTGAAAAGGGTCTCGCGAACCCTCTCGGCGGTCGGCCTCAGCCCCGGCTGGTCTGCCACCGTCAAACGCGAATTACGCAAGCTGCCGCCGATGATGCGAATACGCCCGCCCACCCCGGGACGCCCGCCGCTTATCCGCGCCATGATCGCATCCGTTGCTCAGCGAGCAGTACAGGTGGGAGTGTTAGCATGCCGTCCATTGTCCCCGAATCCCTGCCGCAATGCTCAAATTCTGGAAGAAAAAAACCGCCGAGACGACTTCGGAGAAGCCAGCCGAGGACGCGCCAGCGGATACTTCCGGGGCACCTGACCTCCCGCCGGACGTAGCCGTCGTGCCGCCCGAGCCATCGGTTGACCAGTCCGCAGCTCAGGCCCCCGGGCATGTGCCGAGCGCGCCTCCTCCGACCGTCGATGGCGAAGTCCCCGTGCCCCGCCGCAGTTGGCGCGAGCGCCTGTCCGGCAATACTTTCGCCCGCGGACTCGGTTCGCTGTTCGTGCGCCATCCGAAGCTCGACGACGAGCTGCTTGACGAACTGGAAACCATCCTGATCACTGCCGATGTCGGCATCCAGGCCAGCACCGAACTGGTGGAGGGCTTGCGCAAGCGCATGCACAAGCGGGAATTCGCCGACGCCGGCGCGCTGCTGGCTGCCTTGCGGGAAGACCTGGTCAACCTGCTCAAGCCCGTTGAGAAGGCATTCGACATCCGCGGCCGCAAGCCCTTTGTGGTACTGACCGTAGGCATCAACGGTGCCGGCAAGACCACCACCATTGGCAAGCTGGCGCGCCACTGGTGCGATCAGCGACACAGCGTGATGCTGGCCGCCGGCGACACCTTTCGCGCTGCCGCCGTCGAACAACTCAAGACCTGGGGCCAGCGCAACCGGGTGCCGGTGATAGCGCAAGGACAGGATTCTGACGCGGCTAGTGTAATATTCGATGCCTTCCAGGCGGCCCGTTCGCGAGGCATCGACCTACTGATCGCCGACACCGCCGGCCGTCTGCATACTCAAGGCGGGCTGATGGATGAGCTGGGCAAAATCGCCCGCGTGCTGAAGAAAATCGATAGCGATGCGCCGCACGAAGTGCTGATGGTGATTGACGGCACAACAGGGCAGAATGCCGTCAATCAGGTTCGCCAGTTCCTGCAGATCGTCGGCGTCACCGGTCTGGTCGTGACCAAACTCGATGGTACCGCCAAGGGCGGGGTGGTATTCGCCCTGGCACGCGAATTCGGCCTGCCGATCCGTTATGTGGGGCTGGGCGAGACGGCTGCCGATCTGCGTGCGTTCGAAGCGCAGGCGTTCGTCGACGGCCTGCTACCAACGAGCCTGGGACATACTGAGCAACGCCATGACTGAAGCCGGCCTACGGCGAGGCGCCTCAATGCCGCGATGGCTGCGCCTTTCCCTGCTGGTTTTCGCCGGTCTGCTATTGGCCTTTGTGCTCGCCACGGTGATTACCGTCTACCTGCTGCTGCAGCCGGAGCGCTTCACCGCCATGCTGCAGACCCAGGCGCGCGGGGCCGGGCTGGAGTTGAATCTGGCCAGTCCGGCCAGTCCAACCCTGTTTCCGCACCCGGCGCTGGATCTCCACGGCATCACCCTCAATGCACAAGGTGCCACGGCCCCGATCTTGCTCGCCGCCCGCGGCAAGCTGGGCCTGCCCTGGCGTACCTTGTTTGGTGGCCCCACCGTTATCTCGACCTTGCAGATCGACTCCCCGCGGGTCGACCTGGATGCCTTGCAAGCGTGGTTGGCCAGCTTGCCGACCCGACCCGGGGGCACACCGCCCAACATCCCGCGCATCGATACCGGTGTAAGCATCAACTACGGCAGTGTGGTGCGTGGCAACCAGCTGCTGCTGGGCAATGTGAACCTCGATACCGGTCGGCTCCGCTCCGGGCAGGCATTCCCGCTCAACATGTCGGCCCAGACCGCCAGCGGCAACATGCTGCAACTGCGGCTGTCCGCCACTCCCCGTATCCGAGGCAACGCCTTACAGCTGGACAATATCAATCTGCATTTGTCGCAAGCCGGCACGCTGCTCCTGCAACTGAACGGCACGGCCTACTGGCATGGTGCGGCCGATGCCGCAGCGCATCTTGCAGGCAAGCTCGACCATGCCGATGCGGGGCAATACGCCATCTCGCTGGCGCTGACGCCCGCCGACCAGAGCAATCCGCTGCTGCTTGCCTTGAAATTGGAAGGCAAGGACGCGCATGTCGATCTGCGACTGCCGCCACTGGCGCTGGCCAGCTGGTGGAGCAAGCTCGGCGCCCCGGACAACCCAGTGCTGACCGTGCCACCCGGCAGCGGCAAGATACAGGCAACGAAGATCGAAACCGGCGGGATCACCATCGAGGGGCTGTCGTTGCAGGCCGACGACAGCGCCCCCGCACCGGCCGGCACGGCCGCAACCCCCGGCGCAGCCACCGGCAAACCATGAGCAGTACCGTCGCATCGCGCCTGCTGCCATGGTTCGCGCAGCACGGACGCCGGGATTTGCCTTGGCAGCAAAGCGGTACCGAGCCGGGACAGCGCGATGCCTATCGCGTGTGGCTGTCGGAAATCATGCTGCAGCAGACCCAGGTCGCTACGGTGATCGGCTACTTCGAGCGCTTCGTCCGCACCCTGCCTGACCTGCCGTCGCTGGCCGCCGCCGACGAGGACACCGTGCTCGCGCTTTGGTCGGGTCTCGGCTACTACCGCCGCGCCCGCTTTCTGCACCGAGCCGCGCAACGCTGCGTGGAACAACACGGTGGTGAACTGCCTCGCGACTTCACCGCATTGAGCGCATTGCCCGGCATCGGCCGCTCCACCGCCGGGGCGATCCTGGCTCAAGCCCATGGCTTGCGCTTCGCCATCCTCGACGGCAACGTCAAACGGGTCCTGGCCCGCTATCACGGCGTGCACGGACATCCCTCGCTGAGGGCCGTGGATAAACAATTGTGGTCGCACGCCGAAGCCCACACTCCGACCATGCACATCGCCGACTACAGCCAGGCGATCATGGACCTCGGCGCAACCGTGTGTACGCGCTCGAAACCACGTTGCGAAGCCTGTCCACTGGCTGCCGATTGCGTCGCCCGCCGCGACAACCTGACAACCCAGCTGCCTACCCGCAAAGTGAGTCGAAGCCTGCCCTATCGCGCCACGATGATGCTGATCTTGCGCGACCTGCAAGGCCGCGTGCTGCTCGAGCGGCGCGGTCCGCAGGGTGTGTGGTCAGGACTCTGGAGCCTTCCCGAGGCAGCCACGCCAGAGCACGCATGGCGCATCGCGCAGCACCATGCGCAGATCGACGACGTACAAACACTCCCGCCCTTCACCCACGTATTCAGCCACTACCGGCTGAACATCGAGCCGCTGTTGTTCGATCGCGCGACAGCAGCAGGCGGTATCGCCGATAATTCCATGCAGCGCTGGTGCGGCCCCGAGCAACTGTCTGCACTGGGCCTGCCGGCACCGGTTCGTACCCTGCTGATGAAGCTGGCTGCGGACGAACCCGCCGGGCCCGCTCTCGCCACGGCAAAGACCCAAGGAATCTCATGAGCCGCACCATCCATTGCAGCAAGCTCGACATCGACGCCGAAGGCCTCGACTTCGCCCCTTGGCCCGGCCCGTTGGGACAACGCATCTACGCCAGCATTTCCAAACCGGCGTGGCAGCAGTGGCTGGCCCATCAAACCATGCTGATCAACGAATACCGACTCAACCCGCTCGACCCGAAAGCCCGCCAGTATCTGGGCGACGAAATGGAAAAATTCCTGTTCGGCGGCGACTTCGCGAAACCCGCCGGCTACGTCGATCCCCACAACGAGCCTTGACGAAACCCCGCGCATTCGGTCTAATGCGCGGCTCCACGCAACACCGACACCCCCTGCGGTTGTCGTACAACAGTCCAGTTTCCGGCCGGGTAGCTCAGTTGGTAGAGCAGGGGATTGAAAATCCCCGTGTCGGCGGTTCGATTCCGTCCCCGGCCACCATGTATATCAGTGACTTAGGCCACCTTCACCAGGTGGCCTTTTTCGTCGTGTAAGCCATATGTAACGCTGGATGCTGGCACGGTGGATTCGGCCGGAGTAGCTTCGAACGCGGGGAGAAAATCAGGGGAACACGGATGAAGATCTTTGCAGGCCTCGCGCTTATCGGTGCGCTCGCGGGATGCAACACGTACCAGGCGCACAGCAACCTCGCCACGCGTTACGCGCCCACGAACGCGAGTCGCGTGCAAATTCTCTACTCCCCGCCCCAGCGGGCTTATCAGTCCATCGGCATTGTCTCGGCCAAGCGCTACAAGCCCGGCTAGACCGATCCGACGGCGAGTGATGCCATTTCGCAATTACAGACTGCCCGGCGCTGAGATTGGCGCGGATGCCGTGATTGTCCGAAACGATCAGCGGCTGAATGATCGACACGTTGCAGTCGAAGACGAAGCGATCAAATTCACGTCCAAGTCGCAGTAACCCGAATTGCCTCGCTGAAACGAAAAACGCCACCGTTGCGGGTGGCGTTCTTTTACACATTTCAAGCCTGACGGGCAGGCGAAGCTCTGAAGTCAAGCGTGCTTCCGCTCTCTTTCAAAGAACTCGTCCACGGCTTCGCTTCGGCTACCTTGACGCTCAATCCGGCGCTTTGCTTGCTCAGACTGTTCATTCAGGATCGCCTTGAACTCCGAGTCAACGAAGCGATTTAGGAGATCCCGAATCAAGGGTTGGTAGGACACATTCCGCAGCTCAGCGATGAGCTTCAGGTTAGCGATTAGGGACTTTTCAAGCCGAATCGAGACGGGGTGCAACCCCAGCGAATCATCAATGGCACGGCAATCTGCCTCGGCCACGATACCCACATGGTCCGCGCTCCGCCCCAGATCTCCACTATCCCAGGGATCTTGTTCAACGGCAGGGGACTTGGTGTTCATTTTATCTCCTAGCTTAGAAGTCACTCGGTTGACCATACTTTCTGTAGATACGCAGTTCTTCGTCGTTTGCCGAGTATGCGGTTCGAATATGTACGCCATCTGCTTTAGGGATGAAACAAACCTTCAACAGGCGTCGATGGTTAGTCAACGCGACAAACCAAAGCGTCTTAGGGTCCGATTTATGCTTGTCACGCGGATCAAAAAGGAGCTTGCCGGTGCGGTTTGCGAAGGCTTCTTGAACATCCCTAAGCACAACTGGTGGGGTCTTATCGGCGAGCTTCTGCGTGATCTTCGGTGAAATGTGGATGTCCATGCCACCTCAGACCTTGCATGCGGTTCGTCAATGTATATACAAGTTTCGGAAAGATCAACAGCTACATAGGTTATCTTGTATATACATCGGCCAAGCAAAGCTTACCTTAAGTGCGTGCAGCCTGTGTGAACCACAACTCAATCAAAATCTGAACAGGTGGGCGGGCTCTACCCGTTTTCGCGGACAGTTGAGTTAAGGCCGTAAAGACCGATCCCGAACCTCGATTCTGCGCTGCCTCGTCGCAGTCGAAAGTGTAGCCCCAGCGGAGCCGGGTAAATGTCACATTCTGACCATCCGTGACGGCTGATCGCATGAGTTTTCGGCCAGGCCGAGGCCGTGCCGCCCTAGGCGAACTCCAGTCTGCCGGCACGAAAAACGCTGCAAGCCCCGCTTGATCAAGCTTTTTTTGTGATCCGTATCACGCATTCGCGCCGGTAGCTCGACTTGGTATCAGACTTGCTTGATGACGTATGCACCTGGCGCCACGCTTGATCGGAATGCTTGATGGACCAACCACACACAAGATTGTCGCGTCCGCTGGACTCGAGGAGTTCATCCAGGTCGATGATGCCTCTTACGGTAGCCAGCCTCTGCCGCTGGCTGGCGATGATTACCGTCAGCATCGCGCTCGCGCTGCTGGCGATGAGCTCTGCCAACGCGATACCCCATTCGCTCGACCCAGGGGTAGGCGACGCGCCGGCTTCGTCTTCGATGTGCAGTGCCGCAGCGAGCAGCGACTGCCGCTGATCCACCGCACCGGCTTGCGGGGCCGCGCGCCGGGGTCACGATCATCCTCAAGCGCCCCTTGTCGGCAACACCTCTGCGCACCCCCTCCCTTCTCACGCCATCGCCCGAGCCACGGTGGGGCGCAGCCGCTCCGAGATCTGCGGCACTGAGGCGATCCGCTGTGCCGCCAGGCTTCTTTCACTTATCCTGTCGGTCAGACGCACGATGGCAAGGACAGAGGCGAAACCTGCCTGGCCGCTCCACGTGTTCACGCCTCCAGCCTGGGAAAACCGATGTCCCGTCGCCTGCTCAAATTTCTCCTGTTGCCGATGATCCTCGGCATGACTGCGCTACCTGCCAGCGCGGATTCGATCACGATTGCGGCAGCGGCGGATCTGAAATTTGCCATGGACCACCTTACGGTGGCCTTCCGCAAAGCGCACCCGGAGGACACCGTGAGGGTCATCTACGGTTCGTCCGGCAAGTTCTATACGCAGATCCGCCAGGGCGCGCCCTTCGACCTGTTTTTCTCTGCCGATATTGCCTACCCGCAAAAGCTGGCCACGGCCGGGCTCACGGCATCCACGCCGCAAGCGTATGCCTTGGGCAAGATCGTGCTGTGGAGCGCTGAGGTGGACGCCCGCAAACTCAAGCTGGGCGACTTGGCCAAGCCCTCATTCGATCGCATTGCCGTGGCGAATCCGCAACATGCACCGTACGGCGAACGTGCCGTTCAGGCGCTGCATGCGGCCGGCGTCTGGAACGCGGTCAAAGGCAAACTGGTGTATGGTGAAAACATCGGACAAACCGCCCAGTTCGCGCTCACCGGCAATGCCCGTATCGGCATCATTGCGCTATCGCTGGCGTTGAACCCGACCTTCGCGTCCAAGGGTGGCTATGCAACGATCCCGGCGCGATTGTACAAACCGCTGATCCAGGGCTTCGTGATCACCCGTCGCGCGGCGCACAACCCGTTGGCCCGTACATTCGCCAACTTCATCGATTCGGCGCAGGCGCAGGCCATCCTCAAGCAGTACGGCTTCGCCCCCATGTCGGCCGGCGCCGCTCAATGACGAACAGACACGAAGCGTCGGAACGGTCGGCCGGTGTCGTCGGGCCTGGAGATGCGCCCGCGCCACTCAGCGATCGCCAGGTGTTTCTCGCTGGCACGCTGGCACGCTGAATCACCATGCTGTCGGCCGCCGACCTTGCCGCCCTTTGGCTGACCCTGAAATTGGCCACCACGGTTACGTTGCTGCTGTTTGTGCTGGGCACGCCCGTGGCCTGGTGGCTGGCGCGATCACGATCGCGCTGGCGCCACCCCCTGTCGGCGCTGGTTGCGCTGCCGTTGGTGCTGCCGCCGACCGTACTGGGCTTTTATCTGCTGGTCGCGTTCGGCCCGCACGGTCCGATCGGCACGCTCACCCAGGCGCTTGGCATCGGCTTGTTGTCGTTTACCTTTCCCGGCCTGGTGATCGCATCGATGCTGTACTCGATGCCATTCGTGATCCAGCCGCTGCGCAACGCGTTTGAAGCGATCGGCGAGCGCCCGCTCGAAGTAGCCGCGACGCTGCGCGCCGGCCCGCTGGATCGCTTCGTCTCAGTGGCGCTGCCGCTGTCGCGACGTGGTTTCGTCACCGCCGGCGTGCTCGGTTTCGCCCATACGGTAGGCGAGTTCGGCGTGGTGCTGATGATCGGTGGCAATATTCCGCAAAGCACCCGGGTGGTTTCGGTGCAGATATTCGACCATGTCGAGGCCTTGCAATATGGCCAGGCGCACGCGTTGGCTGGCGGCCTGATGGTGTTCTCGTTCCTGGTCTTGCTGGCGGTCTACGGCACCCAGCCGCGGCTGCGGAGTTTCTGAGGTGGACGAGGCCATCCACGTCCGTCTCCCCTTGCGCCACACCGGGTTCGCGCTTGACCTCGATCTGGCCCTGCCGACACGGGGAATCAGTGCCCTGTATGGCCCCTCCGGCAGCGGCAAGACCAGTTGCCTGCGCGCCATCGCGGGACTGGATCGTGTCGCCAATGGCTATGTCGCGATCGGTGAGGAGGTGTGGCAGGACGAGAGCCGGCCTGTGTTCGTACCGGCCCACCGACGTGCTGTGGGATACGTGTTTCAGGAGCCAAGCCTGTTTGCGCATCTGTCGGTGCGCGAAAACCTCGACTATGGCCATCGCCGTGCTGGTCGGCCGACCGGTATCGACCCCCCGGGCATTGTCGAGATGCTGGGTATCGGCACCCTGCTCGATCGTCGCCCGCAGGCCTTGTCCGGGGGCGAACGTCAACGCGTGGCGATCGCGCGTGCACTGATGAGCCAACCGCGGCTATTGCTGCTGGACGAGCCACTGGCGGCGCTGGACAGTGCGCGCAAGGCGGAGATCCTGCCCTACCTCGCCCGGCTGCACGACACCCTCGCGGTGCCGGCAATCTATGTCAGCCATGCGTTGGAGGAAGTCGCGCAGCTGGCCGATCATCTGGTCTTGCTGGGCGACGGCCAGCGCGTGCAAAGCGGTCCGCTGGCACCCATGCTGGCGCGGCTCGATCTGGCCGCGGCATTTCGCGACGATCCGGGCGTGGTCGTCGCCACCACGGTCGCCGCGCACGACGATACGGATCATTTGAGTCGGCTCGACTTTCCTGGTGGACAGCTGTTCGTGGCGCGCCGCCCCGAACCCTCCGGCCACCGCTTGCGCTACCGCATCCATGCCCGTGACGTCAGCCTGACCCTGAGAAAACCCGAAGCCACCAGTATCCTCAACGTGATGCGCGCCAAGGTCACCGGCAGGGCCGAAACCGACACCCCGGCCTACCTTCTGGTACGGTTGCAGGCCGGTGACACTCTGCTGCTGGCACGCATCAGCCGGCGCTCCTGGCAGAGCCTGCAGCTGGCGTCAGGCGTCGAGGTGTGGGTTCAGATCAAGTCGGCCGCCTTGCTGGGCTGATGGGCGTCGAAGCACACCGCCCCGCCGTAACCGGGCGCATACTTGCAGCGAATACCCGGGTGACGAGCCAGCCACGGCACGACAACGCGCGTGCTGCGGTCCTGCCGCCAAGCCCGGCATTACGCGAATCGAATGACCTGGAGAACGACCGCATGGGCACTACAAAGCGCGATTACCCTGCCGTGGGAATCCGGCCAGCTTGCGCGAGTAGCCCCCGATGACTTCGCCCGACCCGACGGTCGCGAAGGTTGCTGGCGCAGAGCCTATATCTCAACCGATCAGGCGCTGGCGGTCGCGCGTGGTCTACCGGCACAAGCTGCCGATCCGCATCATGCACTGGGTCAACGTGATTGCCCTGTCGGTGATGTTTTTCAGCGGTCTGCAGATCTTCAACGCACATCCCAGTCTGTCCTGGGGGCAGAAAACAATTCCCGGCAGAGAGTTGCTGGTGCTCGGTGCGCGCCAGGACGCGTCCGGCAAGCTGATCGGCATCACCCAGATCGGGCAGCACCAATTCACCACCACCGGCGTGCTCGGCGTTTCCGCCGGCAGCGATGGCTTGCCGCAGGTTCGCGGCTTTCCGTCATGGCTGACCGTGCCCGGCCCGACGTGGCTGGCCATGGGTCGACGCTGGCACTTTTTCTTCGCCTGGGTATTCGTGTTGAACGGTCTCTGCTATGTCGGCTATTCGCTGGCGCGCAAGCACTTGCAACGCGACCTGTGGCCGACCCGATCCGATTGGCGCGGCATCGGTCGGTCGATTGTCGATCACCTGCATTTCAGCCAGCCGCATGGCGACGAGGCGCTGCGCTACAACATTCTGCAGCGACTGACCTACCTCACGGTGATCTTCGTGTTCGGCACCGGCATCGTACTGATGGGGCTAGCGATGTCGCCGCGCATGGATACCGTGCTGGGGCCGGTGCTCGACCTGGTAGGCGGCCGGCAGTCGGCTCGCACCATCCACTTTGTCATCGCCTGGGCGTTCGTCGCCTTTGTGCTGGTCCATCTCTTCGAGGTACTGGTCAGCGGGGTGGCCAACCAGCTGCGCGGCATGATCACCGGCTATTTCCGCGTCGATGACCCGCCGGCATCGACGCCGACGATCACCGGCCAGGAGTCTCCCCATGACTGATCGCCGCGGGTTTCTGCGCATGACCATGATGGGTGCCGCCGGCCTTGTTCTGGCCGGCTGCGACCGGATTTCGCAAAGCAGCTGGGGGCCGAAGGTACTGGGCAGCGCGGAAGGACTGAACCGTCGCGTGCAAGCCCTGCTCGCCCCTTCCAGCGCGATGGCCCGGGAATACAGCGAAGCCGACATCTCGGCGGTGTTTCGCGCCAACGGCACCACGATGCCACGTGCCGCCGCCTACCAAGCCCTGCTGGCCAACCAGTTTCGCGACTATCGCCTGTCGGTGGATGGCCTGGTGGCGCGACCGACTACGTTGTCCATCGATGACTTGAAAGCACTCGACCTGCGCAGCCAGATCACCCGCCACGATTGCGTCGAAGGCTGGAGCGTCATCGGCAAATGGCAAGGTACCCTGCTGTCGGCGGTGCTCGACCATGTCGGCGTGGAACCCCAGGCGCGCTATGTGGTGTTCCATTGCTTCGACAACATGGGCTTGGGTACGCCTTACTACGAGAGTCTGGATCTCGACGAGGCGCGACATCCCCAGACGCTATTGGCCTATGGCCTCAATGACCAGCCGGTACCGGTGGCCAACGGCGCGCCGCTGCGACTGCGGGTGGGTCGGCAGCTCGGCTACAAGCAGGCCAAGTACATCCGCCGTATCGAGCTGGTGGAATCTTTCGCGACTATCGGCGAAGGCCATGGCGGCTACTGGGAAGATCAGGGCTACGAGTGGTACGCCGGTATCTGAGCGCTCGGTCGTTGTCGCCTGGCAGCGTGCTCACGTGTCATGGTGTCGAAGCCGATTCCCCGGAACAGGGTAAGCACCACGTAGCAACGCTCTCCTCAGCCCGGTCGGCAATCGATGGAACGCTGCCGTGTCGGGCTGAGGCCGCTACAGCGGGCCGGCGAGAGCCCGGCTCAATCAAGGCGCGCGAACCACACTGCATGGCCTGGCAAGTGCACGCGATGCCCGCGCAATTGGCCTTGCAACAAACCGTGGCCTTCGATGACCGTCGGCGTACCCACGCCCGGCGGCAGTTCGATGTCGATCGTGGCCGTGGCGAGATTGAACATCACCAGCACCTTGTCGTCATCGAGTTTCCGGACAAACGCCAGCACCGGCTCGGCGGTATCGAGAAATTCGATTTCACCGTTGCACAATGCGGGCTGCGTCCTGCGCCAATGCATGAAGGCGCGAAATCCGCGCAAGGCCGAATTGGGATCGGCCTCCTGCTGGCTGACCGACAGCGTCTGGTGCTTTGTGGGTACCGGCAGCCAGGGGTTGGAACGGCTGAAGCCGGCATGCTCGGCATCGCTCCACGGCATCGGCGTGCGGCAGCCGTCGCGCCCCTTGAAGTTGGGCCAGAAGGCAATGCCGTAGGGATCCTTCAGCGACTCGTAAGGCACCTCGGCCTCGGTCAACGCCAACTCCTCGCCCTGGTAGACACAGACCGAGCCCCGCAACGAGCAGACCATCGCAGTGAGCAGATTGGCCAGCTTGGGCGACGCATCACCGTTGCCCCATCGGCTCAGCACACGCTCGACATCGTGGTTCGAGATCGCCCAGCACGGCCAGCCGTCGTGCATCTGAGCTTCAAGATTCTGCACCGTGCTGCGAATATAGGCGGCGCTGAAATCGTCGGTCAACAGCTCGAAGCTGTAACCCATGTGCAGACGCCGTCCACGGGTGTACTCGGCCATCGTTGCCAGGGAATCCTCGGAGGAGATCTCGCCCAGGGCAGCGACATCCTCATAGCGATCCAGCAAGGTGCGCAGCTCCTCCAGAAACGCCAGGTTTTCCGGCTGCGTATTGTTGTAATAATGGTATTGAAAGGCGTAGGGGTTGTCGGGGCTGAAGCCGCGCCCCACCCGTTCCTGCAACGGCTTGGCCGGGTTGTCGCGCAGCTGGCGATCATGGAAGCAGAAATTGATCGCGTCCAGACGCAACCCGTCGACACCGCGATCAAGCCAGAATTTCACGCTGTCGAGTGCCGCCGCACGCACCTCGGCGTGATGGAAATTGAGATCCGGTTGCGAGCTCAGAAAATTGTGCAAGTAGTACTGCCCCCGACGCGGCTCCCACTGCCACGCGCAACCGCCAAACAACGACAACCAATTGTTTGGAGGTGTGCCGTCGGCTTTCGCATCGGCCCATACGTACCAGTCCGCTTTCGGGTTGTCGCGGCTCTGTCGGCTCTCACGAAACCACGCATGCTCGACCGACGTGTGACTGAGCACCTGGTCGATCATCACCTTCAATCCCAGCCCATGCGCCTTGGCCAACAGCTGGTCGAAGTCCTGCAGTGTGCCGAACAGCGGATCGACGTCGCGGTAGTCAGCGATGTCATAACCGAAGTCAGCCATCGGCGACTTGAAGAACGGTGCGATCCAGATCGCATCCACCCCCAAACCCGCGACATAGTCGAGCCGTTCGATGATGCCCGGCAAGTCGCCCACCCCGTCACCGTTGGTGTCGAGAAAGCTGCGTGGGTAGATCTGGTAGATAACGCCGCCGCGCCACCAGGGTTGAGTACTCATTCAATGATCCTGAACGTCGCGCCCTGCATCATGCGAGGCGCGCACTGCTAAGAGCAGCCTTGCGTCGCAGCTTAACCGCGGCGGGCGGGATGAGCCGATGGTTCTGCATACGTATTCATCACCCTCGATTTCCCGGATGCAGACGTCCAAACACGCGAGAGAGACGTCGTTGAACGGGTGCAAGCTGTCATGACAATCATGTGTCCACTTTACGTCGGGATCTTTGCAAACCCTTTGTAGCAGCTCGCTTTGGACCTTTCGCAACCGCGTAAAGAATGCTGCTAACCCGCTGTTTTTGCGCACTGCACAACGTGGCGAGCAAGGTCGTCAAAAGTGAAATCGCCGTTCCCGCGCCACCAATGAATACGTATGCAGCACAAGCCAACATCGGCTTAACCACGACTACCATCGTGCTGCGCAGGTTTGACAGACCTCGTTCGTATTCGGATGCAGCAGGTGCCCTGAGACACCTGCAGTCCCAGGTCATAAATCCACTGTTTCAGTACGGGAGGGGTACATGTTGAATTTCAAACGCAATCTGCTCAGCGCAGCGCTGGCATCAGCCGTGTTGATGATGGCCGCCAATGCGCAGGCTGAAACCGCCAATGCCGCGACGGGCCAGGGTCAGCAAAGCACCGACACCAAGGCAAACGGCGCCAAGCCGGTTGACGCCAAGGCCCGCAAGAAGCCGCAAATGATGCAGGCTGTCGTGGTCAGCGGTTTCGTCAGCAGCATCGAGAATTCCACCGCGATCAAGCGCAACGCCAACAGCATTGTCGAAGCGGTGTCTGCCGAACAAATCGGCAAGCTGCCCGGCATCAGCATTGCCGATACCCTTGGCCGCCTGCCCGGTCTGGCGGTGCAGACCGTGGACGGTCGCCCGCAGGTATTGACCATTCATGGTCTGGGCCCAGACTTCAGCACGGCGCTGGTCAACGGCGGCGAGCAGGTATCGACCTCCAACAACCGGGGCGTGCAGTTCGATCAATACCCCTCCAGCTGGTTCAACGCCGTCGTGGTGCATCTGAGTCCCCAGGCCGACCTGATCGGTCAGGGCCTGGCCGGTACCGTAGACATGCAGACGATCCGCCCACTTGAGAAGGACAAACCGGAAGCGGCGATGAATGCCCGCTACATCTGGAACGGCATGTCCAAGCTCGCCACTGGTCCGGGTGTCAGCGACAAAGGCTACAACGTCAATGGCGTGTGGGTGAACCAGTTCGCCGATCACACCGTAGGCGTCACGCTGGGCGTGGATATGGAGTCCAATCCGTCGCAGATCCAGCACCAGGCACCCTGGGGCTATCCGTCCGACCCGAACGGCAACGCGGTGATCGGTGGCGCGAAGAACTACGGCATCTCCGACACCATGAAGCGCCGCGGCCTGCTCGCCACCGTCCAGTGGCAGCCGAACGAGCACTACACCGGTACGATCGACATGACGTACGACAACTTCAAGGAAGTTCAGCAGGCCAAGGGCATGGAGTTCCCGCTGTACTGGAGCTCGGCCACGCTGCAACCCGGCGGCACTGTGCAGAACGGCCTGGTGACCAACGGTACCTATACCAATGTGTCACCGGTCATCCGCAACGACTACAACAGCAACAGCGCGCGCGTTTACAACTTCAACTGGGATAACAAGTTCCACATCAACGAGAACTGGTCGGCTGATCTGGTGGCCAACTACTCGCGCGCCACCAGCCGCAAGGTCAACCTGGAGAGCTACTCGGGCAGCGGCTACAACAAGAGCGGCCCGCTCGACACCCTGAACTTCAACGAGCAAAGCAATGGCCTGCTGTACGTCAACAACTCGGTCGACTACGGCAGCGGCACGGTACTGACCGATCCGCAGGGCTGGGGCTCGGGCAACAACGTGGTACAGACCGGCTTCATCAATGCGCCGCGCACGGTCGACTACCTGGCCAACCTCAAGCTCAGCGTCGAGCGTGATTTCATGAGCGGTCCGTTCTCCAGCGTGGAGTTTGGTGTAGCCGAAAGCACGCGCAACAAGACCTACAACATCGAGCAGAACTTCCTTACGCTCGGCGGTGGTTTCATCACCGGTACCAACACGCCGGTACAGTCGGTGCCCTATGCCGGCGGCACCTGCTCGCCGCTGGCCTGGATGGGCGTCGGCGCCCAGCCGTGCTACAACCCGTTCACCCTGATCGGCAACGGCACCTACACCGAGATCCCGGTCTTCATGTCGAGCCTGCCGTTGCCGCCAAACTGGAAGGTGCGCGAGCGCGACACGACGCCCTTCTTCCAGTTCAACCTGGACACGCAGCTCGGCGACGTCAGCCTGCGCGGCAACTTCGGTATGCAGGTCGCCCGCACCCACCAGACATCGACCGGTGAGCGGGTGGTCCCGGGCAGCTCCGTCACGGGAGGCCAGACCGCACTGATACCGGTGGTCGGTGGCACCACGTATACCCGCTACCTGCCGAGCGCCAACCTGATCTTCGGCCTGACATCCAATGACGACATCCGCGTCAGCGCGGCCCGCACCATCGCCCGTCCGCGCATGGACCAGATGAACGCGAGCCAGTCGATCAGCGGCAACTTGACGCATCTGGCCTCAACCGATCCGAACCAGGCGTTCTTCAGCTCCAACGGCGGCAACGCCCGACTGAAGCCGACCAAGGCAGACAACTACAACATCAGCTACGAGCACTACTTCGCTAGCGATGCGTCGGGCTACCAGTGCAACGCGTCCGATGCCAAACAGTCGGACCTGTGCCGTGGCGGCGGTGGCGGCTACTTCGCGGTGTCAGGCTACTTCCTGAAGCTGAGCGACTACATCAACCCGAATTCAGCCTACCTGTATGACTTCGCCGCGTTTGTGCCGTCCTATCTGACGCCGGCGCAGCAGGCTCAGCTCGGCACCACCATGGGCATCGTCAGCGGCCCGACCAACGATGGCCACGGCTACATCAAGGGCGCGCAGGTAACTCTGAACCTGCCCGCCAACCTGATCAGCCCGACGCTCGACGGATTCGGCGTGATCCTCACCGGCAACCGCACCAAGAGCTCGCTGGTCTACTCCGGCAACAGCAACCCGATCACCGTACCCGGTCTGTCGAAGTGGGTAGCGAACGGTACGCTGTACTACCAGCACAGCGGCTTCGAAGCTCGCGTAAGCGACAACTACCGTTCCAGCTTCCTGGGCAGGGTCTCCGGTATCAGCGCGTCGCGCATCGAGCAGACCATCAAGGGCGGCAGCAGCATCGACGCACAGGTCAGCTATACCTTCGACCAGGGTCCGCTGGAGGGTCTGACGGTGATTGCGCAGGGCTCCAACCTGAGCAACAAGAAGTTCATCACCTTCCAGAACAACGACCCACGGCAGGTGCAGACCTGGGAGAGCTACGGCCGTCGCTTCGAGGTCGGCGTCTCCTACAAGTTCAAGTAAGCCAGTAAAGCGACTCCCCATCAGCCCCGTTGAATCCCTTCAACGGGGCTTTTTTTGACAAGTCATGGGGTAACCCGCTAGTTAACAGCCTTCAGGCATTTCAGGGCACGCACATGCAGGTCAATCCCATCCAGCGCGTGGTGATCGTCGGCGGCGGCACCGCCGGCTGGATGACGGCCGCACTGCTGTCGCGTGCCATGGGCCCTCAACTCGATATCCGTTTGATCGAGTCCGATGAGATCGGCATCGTCGGTGTCGGCGAAGCCACAATCCCGCAGATTCGTCACGTCAATCAGTTCCTGGGACTGAATGAAGACGACGTGTTGAAGGCGAGCCATGGCACCTTCAAACTCGGCATCCAGTTCAATGACTGGCGCCGGATAGGCGACTCCTACCTGCATGCCTTCGGCGACATCGGCCTGCCTCTGGGCTTGATCGGGTTTCATCAGTACTGGCTGAGGAAACGTCGACAAGATCCGATGGCGGATCTGTGGGCGTATTCGCTCAATGCACAAGCGGCCAATAGCAACCGCTTCGACCGCCTGGAAACCGTTGGCAGCAGCCCGCTGAGCGGCATCAAACACGCCTATCATCTGGATGCGGGGCTCTACAGCAAATACCTCAGCAAGCATTGCGATCCGCGCGTCGTGCGCCGCACCGAAGGCAAGGTGGTGGATGTGCAGTTGCGCACCGAAGACGGCTTCATCGAATCGGTGCGGCTCGAAAGCGGCGAGACGATTGGCGGCGATCTGTTCATCGACTGCTCCGGTTTCCGTGGTCTGCTGATCGAGGGGGCGCTGAAGACCGGCTACGAAGACTGGCGACACTGGCTGCCCTGCGACCGTGCCATGGCCGTGGCCAGCGAGCGGGTCGAACCGATGCGGCCCTACACCCAGGCCAGCGCCCGTGCGGCCGGCTGGCAATGGCGCATCCCGCTGCAGCATCGCAGCGGCAACGGCCACGTCTACTGCAGTCAGTTCATGGGCGACGATGAGGCTGCCGCGTTGCTACTGGCGAATCTGGAAGGAAAGGCGCTTGCCGAGCCGCGTCCACTGCGTTTCACCACCGGCATGCGACGCCGGTTCTGGAACCGCAACTGCGTGTCGCTAGGTCTTTCCGCCGGCTTCATGGAGCCACTGGAATCGACCAGCATCCATCTGATCCAGACCGGCGTGAGCCGCCTTCTCGCGCTGTTTCCGGATCGTCATTTCGATCCGGGCCTGAGCGCCGAGTACAACCGCCAGACCCGTTTCGAATACGAACGCGTGCGCGATTTCCTGATCCTGCACTACCGTGCCACCGAGCGCGACGACTCGCCGTTCTGGCGACACTGCGCCCATATCGACATGCCCGAAAGCCTGCTTCGAAAACTCGATCTGTTCCGTAGCAGTGGTCAGATCTTCCGTGAAGGCGAGGAGCTGTTCACCGAGGTCGGCTGGCTGCAGGTGATGCTCGGCCAGGGTATCGAGCCGACACGTCATCATCCGCTGGCCGATGCGCTTGCGCCAGCACAGCTCGACGAGTTCCTCGGCAACATTCGCACCCTGATCGATCGGGCCGTGAACAGCATGCCTCAGCACACCGATTTCGTCACCGAACATTGCCGGGCGACCACGCCGAGCTGACAGCGGCAAGTAATTGCGAAGCGTCCGCCAAGAACCTTCGTCACAGGCCGGTACTTTCGTCACTTGTCGGGTATTCGGCGGCGGTTTCACAGTGGCAGGGATTACCCCTGCGCGGCGTCACGTACTGCCGCGCGCCCCATCCCGCCACACAGGGAACCACCTCATGCGCCCACTACACTCCCGCCTGTTGTCGCTCGCCATCCTCGCTGCGTTGGCAACCACACCGGCCCTCGCTGCGGACACGCCGCAACACAGCCGCTCAGCCGACCCCTCGTCGCAGCAGAAAGGTCCGTTCGCACAGCTGCATTTCCGCGACCTGGGTCCGGCCATCGCTGGCGGCCGCGTTTCGGCCGTCGCCGGCATTCCCGGCAACCCGTTGATCTATTACGTCGGCGCGGCGGCCGGCGGCGTGTGGAAGACCGTCGACGGTGGCCAGCATTGGAAGGCGATATTCGCGCACGAGGCGACCGCCTCGATCGGCGCGATCGCGCTGTCGCGTTCCAACCCCAACCTGGTCTGGGTCGGCACCGGCGAGCCGAATATCCGCAACGATATTGTCGACGGGGCCGGCGTGTATCTGTCCACTGACGCCGGCAAGACGTTCAAGCGTATGGGCCTGGCTGACGCCGGCCAGATCGGCAAGATCATCGTCGATCCGCACAACCCCGACCATGTTCTGGTAGCCGCCCTGGGTCATGCCTGGGGACCGAATGCCGAACGCGGCGTATTCGAGACCACCGACGGCGGCAAGCACTGGCACAAGACCTTGTTTGTCGACAACCAGACCGGGGCGATCGACATGGCGATGGCGCCGGGCAACCCCCAGGTATTGTTTGCCGCCACCTGGCAGGTGGTGCGCCACCCCTGGAACCTGGTCGATGGCGGCAAGGGCAGCGGCTTGTGGCGCTCCACCGACGGTGGCGCGCACTGGACACGGCTCACCGACGGCTTGCCCAAGGGGCCGCTCGGGCGCATCGCCGTCGCCACGGCGCCGAGCGACCCCGAGCGCGTCTATACCTTGGTCGAAACCAAGCCGAACAAGGGTCTATTGTTCGTCTCGCACGACCTCGGCGACAAGTGGACCGAGGTCAGCGACAACCACGCATTGGACGTGCGTCCGTTCTACTTCTCGCGCTTCGCCGTGTCGCCGACCAATGCAGAGCGCCTGTATTTCATGTCGTTTCATCTCATGGAGTCCGACGACGGCGGCAAGAGCGCCCACATTATCGACAAGAGCGTGCACGTCGATCATCACGCGATGTGGATCGATCCCGAGCACCCTAAGCGGATCATCCAGGGCAACGACGGCGGCGCCTACCTGAGCCAGGACGGCGGTAAGAGCTGGCGCTTCCTCGACGGCCTGCCGATCGAGCAGGACTACATGGTCGCTGCCGACAGCAGGACGCCATACACCTTGTGCGCCGGCCTGCAGGACAACAGCGGCTGGTGCGGCCCCGCCAACTCGCTGGCGGACAAGGTCAACAGCGGCAACGACTGGTTCAACGTGGTCGGTGGTGATGGTCAGTACGTGGTGCCGGCACCCAGCGACTCCAACCTGATCTACAACGATTCGCAGGACGGCGCGATGAGCGTGTTCCATCGCGCCAGCAAGCGCAGCGATTTCGTGATGCCGTACCTGCACGGCCCAGGCTTCGTCAACGATCTGCCACCTGCCGCGGTGAAATACCGCTTCAACTGGACCAGTCCGATCGCAGTCGATCCGCATGACGCGAAAACGGTCTACCTGGGGGCGAACGTGGTGTTCAAATCCACCGATGCCGGGGCGCACTGGACGCCGATCAGCGGCGACCTCACCCGCGACGACAAGGCCAAGCAGGCGCTCTCCGGTGGCCCGGTAAACCTGGACCTGTCCGGTGCCGAGACCTATGACACGGTGCTGTCGCTGAGTATTGCCCCGTCGGACCCGAAGGTCCTCTGGGCCGGTACTGACGACGGCCTGGTGCAGGTCACCCGTGACGATGGTGCGCACTGGTCCAACGTCACCCCCCGCGGCGCACCGAAATGGGCACGCGTCTACCAGATCGGCGTCTCCGCCACACAACCCGGCACCGCCTACGTCGCCTTCGATGCGCACGAATTGGACAATCGCCGCGCCTACGCCTATCGCACCGACGACTACGGCCGCAGCTGGCGCAACATCGGCCACGACCTGCCCGACGCGCCGGTCTCGGTGGTGCGTGAAGACCCGACCCATCCCGGCGTGCTGGTGGCCGGTACCGACATCGGTGCGTGGATCTCGCGCGACAATGGCAGCCACTGGTCGCGGCTCACCGCGCACTTGCCGACGGTGCCGGTGGTCGATGTAAAGTTTGTCCAGGGTGACCTGGTACTGGCGACTCACGGCCGCGGCATTTTCGTGCTCGACCACTTCGCGTCGATCGCTGAATACAACGACAACGTGGCCAAACAGCCGCTGCACCTGTTCACGTCACGCGCCGGCACCGAATACGTGCGCTGGTCGCGCGGCGAAGGTGCCGAGCCGTTGTACACGGTGCCCAATGCACCGGACGGCGTACTGATCGACTACAGCGTGCCGAAGGCGATCAAGGCCGGCAAGAAGGCCAAACATGGTGCGGTCACCATCACCGTGCACGATGCTCAGGGTCACCTGGTCGCCACCCGTTACACCAATGCCAAGGCCGGCGTGAACCGCTATGCCTGGAACATGCAGTACGACGGCGCCACTCGGTTGAGCTTCGAGAAGCACAAGGACAAGAAGGACCGGAAGGACGGCAACAACCCGGACGGCCCTCGGGTATTGCCGGGAACCTACGAGGTCACCGTTGCTGCCGCCGGCACGCAGGCCAGTGAAAACGTCGTGGTTCGGGCCGATCCCAACCAGAAGCCGGCAACCGCTGCCGCCCGCGTCGTCCTCCAGCACGCACTGGCGGCGCGCAACACGATGAGTGCGCTGGACGATGTACTCAACCGGGTCACCGCGATGCAGGCCACGCTCAAGCAGTTCGAAGCCAAGGCCGGCGACGACAACCGCTACGCCAATGCCTTGGCGCTGGCGAAGAAACTCGACGGTGAACTGGGCAAGCTCAAGGACGGGGCCTACAACCCTGACGTGCAGCACGACGTCATCGAGGACGACCTGAAACAACTCAGTGACCTGCACGGTTCGATGAAGGCCTTGTCGGGCTATGGATTCTCCGGATTGCAGGGGCAGCTGCCGCCACCGGCCTTGTTGAGCCTGCAGCAGGAGCTGGACAGCAAGGTCGGCAATCTGATCGCGCGCTTCAACGCCCTGCTCGGCGGTGACGTGGTTGCCTACAACCACGCTGCCTATGCGGCAGGCGCGCCGACGCTGATGACCGGATCGCCGGCGACGGTGGCGACGACCACGCTGTAAGAGCCTGCGTGCCGGCACCCTCGATCACCGAGGGATGTCGGCACGCCGCCATCTGGCTGGCGCGCGAGCCACCGACCTTCGCGCACGACCTGCCAGCCTCCTCAGTCAGCCCATCCGATAACAGCTCATCGTGAAAGCGCCCGGCAATGCCGGTCGATGTATTGCCGGTGTGTCGGCATGCTGCGAACGGCCTCTTCGATCGCTCGGCGCATACCCTGCAGACGCCCGGTTGCATCGACCTGGCTGCGCATATCCGTCAGCGGATGGTAGCGCTCGGGCCATACTTCCTGCCCTACCAGCACCGCCAGCCAGTTGGCGTTCTGGAACAGCTCCATGCTCTCGGCTACCAGCCGGCCACCGCGTCGGAATTGCTCGATCTTGTAGCGCAGCGTGTCGGGAATTGCCATGGTCGCGGTCTGACGCCACAACGGCTCGTCGCGCTGCACCGCGTGGTAGTGCAGGATCAGAAAGTCGCGGATGCGCTCGTACTCGGTATGCGTGAGGCGGTTGTATTCCTGCGTCCCGATGGGGTCGAAATCGCGGTCGGGAAACAGCGCCAGCAGACGGGTGATGGCAGTCTGGATCAGGTGGATGCTGGTCGACTCCAGTGGCTCCATGAAGCCGGCCGACAGGCCGATGGCCACGCAGTTGCGGTTCCACAACTGTTTGCGCCGTCCGGTGCTGAAGCGCAACTGTCGCGGCGAACCCAGCGGCTCGCCTTCCAGGTTGGCCAACAAGGTCGCCGCAGCCTCGTCGTCGCCGATGAACTGGCTGCAGTACACGTGGCCGTTGCCCATCCGGTGCTGCAGCGGGATACGCCACTGCCAACCGGCCGCATGAGCAGTAGAGCGCGTGTAAGGCGTCAACTCGCGGCCGTGGGTGCAGGCCACCGCCACCGCACGGTCGCACGGCAACCAATGGCGCCAGTCCTCGTAACCGGTCTCCAACGCCCCCTCGATCAACACGCCGCGAAATCCCGAGCAGTCGATGAACAGGTCGCCCTCGAGCACCGTGCCGCCATCCAGCGTCACGCTCTCGATGAAGCCGTCCTCTCCGCGCAGGGTGACGTCCACCACCTTGCCCTCGGTGCGCCGGACGCCACGCTGCTCGGCGTACGTGCGCAGGAAACGCGCGTACAGGCTGGCGTCGAAGTGATAGGCATAGTCGAGGGAAGACTGCACCTGGCGGCGATCGGCCACTGGCAAGTCGAACTTGCCGGCACGGGCCGCCACCCAGGCCAGCGCATAATCCTGCAGCGGCGTGTCGTCGCCACGTTCGCGCTCGCGCAGCCAGTAATGATGCAGCGGCACCGCATCGAACTCGGTGCCGAACTGGCCGAACGGATGGAAGTAGCGTTGCCCGCCACGGGTCCAGTCGACGAACTCGATGCCGAGCTTGAAGGTGCCGTGGGTGGCGGCCAGGAACGCGTTCTCGTCGATACCCAGCGTGCGGTTGAAGTACTTGATTGGCGGAATCGTCGCCTCGCCGACACCGATGCTGCCGATCTCCTCCGATTCGACCAGCTCGATCCGACAGTGGCCCTGCAGCGCATTGGCCAGCGCCGCTGCCGTCATCCAGCCCGCGGTACCTCCTCCCACGATCACGATGCGACGAATGCGGCGGTCAGTCATATCCGGGTTCCGATGGTGTCGATGGCGGTTGTTCATTCACATCTTCCCTGTCGACGGCCTGCATCGCAAATGCAGCGGAATCTGCGGCGGCAAGTGCCCGCCAGCGGGATAACTTCACGCGGCTCGTCATTTGTCATGCCCGCGATGGGACGACCGGGAAACCTCCGGTACCTGCGCACACCCGCTGCCGATCAGCGGCGCGACAGCGTCCGGCGCAACAGCACGAACAGGCCCGCGCAACCACGGCGCCACCATCGGCACCGTCAGCATGGTGCTGGCGACAGCCATCAGCAGCAGCGCGGTGAAGGTGGCACCGGTAATCAGATGCCGGTCCAGCAGGATGTTGACGAAAATGATCATGATCAACGCCTTGGTCTGCAGCAGCCAGCCGATGACCCAGGCTTCGCCTTTCGCCCAGCCCAGCCGGCGCCCGGCAAGCTGCACGCCGAGCAGCTTGCCGCCGACCGCCGCCAGCAACAACACCGCGGCGGCGATGAAGACCGCGCTACCGCCTACCGCCCAGCTGGTGCGCAGCCCGGTAGACAGGAAGAACACCGGCATCACCACCAGCAGCACGTGACGACGCAGCATGTCCATGCGCGGCTGATCGAACCACTGGCGATCGATCACCGCACCGGCAAGAAAGGCGCCCACCATGAAATGCAGGCCCGCGCGATCGGCGGCAAGGCCGCAGGCGGCCAGCCAGATCAACCCGATGTACCAGCGGTCATTCTCGGCCAACCGGCGCATCAAGCGGCGGAACAGCCGCGCCGCGAATACGAACAACAACAGAAACACGGCCTGCCTTCCGATCCGCGCCCAGTCAAGCAGGATCACCGCCAGCACCGCCCAGATCGCCACGTCGTCAAGGCTGGCGTAGCGCAGGACCCGCTGCCCCAGTGGCGCACGCAGGATGTCGAGCTTTTCCATCAGCAGAATCAGGATCGGCAGCGCGGTCACCGCACATGCCATGCCTACGCCAAGCGTGAATTGCCAGGGTGCCGCCGCCGCACCGATCCACTCGTCGCGCCACGCCAGCAGGCCGATGGCGGCGAGACCACCGAACAGCAACGGCACGGCAAGCGCGAGCCCGGCGGTGAGACCGCACTCGCGACGGCGTGCCCACACCTGTCCGAAATCGAGTTCGATCCCGGCGATCCATACGAACAGCATCACCGCCCACCAGGCCACGCCATCGAGTGCCTGGATTACCGGGGGGCTGAATACCGCTTCGTAGTAATGCGGAAACAGTGCACCGAGCATGCCGGGGCCTAGCAGGATACCAGTGAGGATCTGCACCACTACCAGCGGCGCGTAGTGGTCGGTACGCGCGAGCCGCCAGATCAGATAGGGCACGCTGAAGATGAGCGTCATCGCGATCAGGAAGCTGTCTGTATTGTTCATTGCCTCCCCCGGTCATACCTGCGGTCTCAGCCTAGCGGATCGACCCGCGCTGGCGCTGAAATCATCTTGCATCGCAGCATGAAAAACTGCGTCGCCGCGCGATGAATACGTATGCAGATGGGGTCCGTCGACGACGACACCGACCTACCATGGATCAGGTATCGAAATGCGGCCACGTACCTGTCGCGCGGCGGCGGCAAACCGCATGAATCCGGTTGTCACTTCCGATCCTTTCCTGCCCCCACTGGAGCTGCTGGTGATCCGTCATTCACGTATTGTCACGATCATCCTGGTTGCCGCGCTGCTGACGGCGGGCATGCTCTCCGTGGCGCATGGGCGAACTTCCCCGGCCCAGGCCACGACGACGCATAAGTCCACTTCCTCGGGTGTCTGGTACGAGATTTTCGTGCGCAGCTGGTACGACACCAACGGCGACGGTATCGGCGACCTCAATGGCGTCACCGCCAAGCTCGACTATCTGAAATCGCTGGGTATCAGCGGCATCTGGCTGATGCCGATCAATCCTTCGCCCAGCTATCACGGCTACGACGTCAGCAATTACTACGGCATCAACCCGCAATACGGCACGATGGCTGATTTCCAACGCCTGCTGCGCGAGGCACACAAGCGCGGCATCAAGGTCATCATGGACCTGGTGATCAACCACACCAGCAGCCAGGCGCCGTGGTTCAAGGCCGCGCAGAATCCGCACAGCCGCTACCACGACTGGTATACGTGGGCCGGACCGAAGACCGACCTGCATGCGATCAGCGCTGCGGGAGGACCGGCCTGGCATGCGGCCGTCGTGTCGGCTGACGGCAAGCCGGCGGCGGGCAGTCCCTATTACCTCGGGGTCTTTGGTCGCAACATGCCGGATCTCAACTACGACGATCCGGCAGTTCGTCGGGAGATGATCAAGGTCGGGCAGTTCTGGCTGAAGAAAGGTGTTGACGGTTTCCGTCTGGATGCGGCCCGGCACATCTACGACAACCTCGCGTCGGATGACGGCAAGCCATCGACGCTGCGCAAGAATGTGGCCTGGTGGTCGGCTTTTCGCCATGGGCTGGACGCCATCAACCGGCATGCTTACGTGGTGGGAGAGGTGACCGTGCCACCCGCGGCCGCCGCCCACCCCGATGCGCTGCTTGCGCCGTATCTGAAACCGCTCGATTCGGTATTCAACTTCCCGCTGGCCACACAACTGATCGACAGCGCCCGACAGGAAAAAGTACTGCCGATAGCCGCCACCCTCTCCCGATCACGTGCTGCCTACCGGGCAGCATCGGGCGATCATTTTATCGACGCGACCTTCCTCTCCAATCACGACCAGAACCGGGTGCTAAGCCAGCTCGACGGCAATCTTCAGCACATGCGCATGGCGGCGGCAATGCTGTTGACCCTGCCCGGGCGCCCCTTCATCTATTACGGTGAAGAGCTTGGCGTTCTCGGCCACAAACCCGACCCCGATCTGCGCGAACCGATGCGCTGGGATCGCTCACCCGACGCGCCCGGCGAAGCACGCTGGAAGGCTTCCACCTCACATCAAGCCGGCGACATCTCGGTAGCGGCCGAACAGGTGAATCCCGACTCGCTGCTGCACTTCTACCGCATGCTGATCAGCTGGCGCAGCCAATTGCCGGCATTGCGCGACGGCCGCATCCACGCCGTATCGCTGAGCAGCGACCATCTGCTGGCCTACCGACTGGACGACGCCAGCAGTCACCTGCTGGTAATCCACAACCTTTCGTCCACGCCGCAAACAACGCGCATCGATGACCTTGATGGACGTCACTTCGATGTCGTGGTGCTGCATAGCAAGGCCGGCGTCACATTCAAGCACGGGAGTCTGAACCTTCCGGCATATACCAGTGTGGTCCTGCAGTGACACCCGGATGCCACATCTACCAGAAGGAAATGATCCAATGACATCCATCATCCGCAAAGGAAGCGTCACCACCCTGCTCGCGCTGGGCCTGGCGCTGGCGCCCGCTTGCCCGGCGACTGCGCAACCCGAACACGGCGTCGCCACGGTCCAGCCAGCCGGATTTGCCATCACCCGGGGCCGCGACCACATCGATGTCACGGCAATCGCACCCGGTATCGTGCACGTTCACTACCTGCCGGGCGGCGAGGTCAGTCCGCCGAGCCTGGTTATCGACCCCCATGCAAGCTGGCCGGTGTTCGAGCAAGCGCGGGTCGCCCGCGAAGCCGCCGGGTTGACTGTGACGACGGGACAGCTGTCGGTGCGCTGGAACAAGGGCACTTCGCAATTGTCGATTGAGGATGCCCGACACAAGCTTTTGCTGAAACTCGATCTGGCGCCACTAGCGCAGGGCCAGGTCTCCCTGCACCATGCAGCCGATGATGCGATCTATGGCCTGCGCGGCTACAACGCCACTGAGAAGGCATCGGCCGGCCTGCTGCGCAGCGGTGACATCGTGGCCAAGGCCGGTGCCCAGGGTCACGCCGGCGCGCCGTTCGTGTGGAGCACCGCCGGCTACGGCGTCATGGTCGATACCGATGGCGCCAACTTTGTTCTCGGCAAGCAACAGATTCGCGTCAGCAAGAGCTCAAAAAAAGACCTGGATCTCTATGTGTTCGTGGGCAAGCCCGCGCGGATCTTCGGTGACCTGGCCAGGGTCAGCGGCCACACCCCGCTATTCCCAAAGTGGGCGATGGGATTCACCAACAGCCAATGGGGTATCGACCAGAAAGAACTGCTGCAGATCGTCGACACCTACCGGGCCAAACACATCCCGATCGACAACTTCACCCTCGATTTCGACTGGAAGGCCTGGGGCGACGACAACTACGGTGAGTTCCGCTGGAATCCGGTGAAATTTCCCGCCGGTCCCAGCGGCAAACTGAAGCGCATGCTCGATGCCAAGGGCATCCAGCTGACCGGCATCATGAAACCCCGCCTGCACGTCGATACGGTCGAGGGCCGCTATGCCACGGCGCATGATCTGTGGATGCCGGGCGAGAAGGCCAGCAAGGACTACTTCTCCCACAAGCTGGTCAGGGATCTCGACTTCGACAAACCCGCGGCGCGCGTCTGGTTTGGGCATCTGGCGATGAAATATGCCTTCGACAAAGGCATTGTCGGGTGGTGGAACGACGAGGCCGACGAAACCGGCGACAACACCCAGTTCATGAACATGGAGCGCTCGCTGTATGACGCCCAGCGTGCCGCCAGTACCCTACGCGTCTGGTCGATCAATCGTGACTTCTATCTCGGTGCCCAGCGCTACGCCTACGGCTTGTGGTCGGGCGACATTGCCACGGGCTTCGACAGCATGGCCGCACAACGCGTACGCATGCTCAGTGCGATCAATGTCGGCGCGATGCAATGGGGTATGGATGGCGGCGGCTTCAAAGGTCATCCTTCGAACGAGAACTACGCACGCTGGATCCAATTCGGTGCATTCACGCCGATCTTCCGCGTCCATGGCACCTTCGATGAGAAACGCCAGCCATGGGTATACGGCCCGATAGCCGAAAAGGCTGCCACCGCCGCGATCCGTCTGCGCTATGCGCTGATCCCCTATATCTACAGCTATGAATACCAGCGCCATGTCAGCGGCGTTGGTCTGGTGCGTCCACTGCTGTTCGACTGGCCACACGATCCGAGGGTGCGCAACGACAGCGATGCCTGGATGTTCGGCAAGTACCTGCTGGTGGCGCCGGTGGTAAAGCAGGGCCAGAAGGAAAAACACGTCTACCTGCCTGCTGGCGAATGGACTGACTGGTTCAGCGGCAAACGCTATACCGGTGGCCACGCCATTGTGCACACGGTGGATGCGCAAGACTGGAGCGACATCCCGCTGTACATCCGCGCGGGCGCAATCATCCCGATGCAACCCCCGATGGACTACGTCGGCGAGAAGCCGCTGACCGAGGTAACGGTGGAAGTATTCCCCGCCGGAAGCCGCAGCAGCTTCGACTACTACGATGACGATGGCCGCACCTATGCATATGAACAGGGCAGCTATTTTCTGCAGACGCTAAGCACGCAACGGCACGGCCAGAACGTGCAGTTCGTCACCGACAAACCCCGGGGAAGTTTCAAACCACAACTGGCGTTCTATCTGTTGAAAATTCATGGCAGCGACGCGCGGGCGGTGCGCTGCAATGGCAAAGCATTGGCCTCGTTCCGCGATCTGGCGGCCCTGCGTGGAGGCCAGGGGGAGGGCTGGACCACCGGTCGTGACCGCTTCGGCCCAGTTACCTATGTGCGTGTGGCGGCGGCTCAGACGAAGAACATCAAACTCGCCTTGTCACCGTAGTTCGTTTCATCCAGCAACATCGCCGGGTGGGAGCTCACACGTGATCCCGCCCCATTTTCACCGTAGGGAGGGACGTTGAATGAGCAAGAACCTGAACACCACCCACAGGTCTAGACCTGTACTGGCTACCGCTATCTGTGCCGCACTGGCACTGTACGGCTTGCCTTCGCTAGGCAACCTGGCGCAAGCCGCCAGCAATGACAACAACGTGGAATGGGCGGGGCTGTTCCATGACCAGGGACCGCTGTACGACAACCATGTCGAGCCGACCGCCAGTCAGGCGGTCACGCTGACCTTGCGGACCTTCAAGGGCGACATCACCAGTGCCAACATCAAGTACTACGATACCGCCGACAGCGCCTTCCACTGGGTCGCGATGAGCTGGTCGTCGAATGATCCCACCGGTAACTTCGATTACTGGAAGGGCACCATTCCGGCCAGCGCCTCAGAGAAATACTACCGATTCCAGATCAACGACGGCACCGCTACCGCCTGGCTCAACGCCGCGGGTACCACGTCCGCTGAGCCATCTTCCGGCGACTTCTACATCATTCCAGGCTTCCAGACGCCGGCCTGGATGAAGAACGGGGTGATGTACCAGATTTTCCCTGACCGGTTTTACAACGGCGACGCCAGCAACGACGTAACCAACGGTCAGTACACCTATGCCGGCTGCGCTACCGAGCAACACGCCTGGGGCAGCAGCGTTTTTTCGAATGTGAGCGGCTGCAACAGCGCGGTGTTTTTCGGTGGTGATCTGGCTGGCATCGATCAGAAGCTGAGTTACATCAAGAACACCGTCGGCGCCGACATCCTCTATCTCAACCCGATCTTCCTCTCGCCAACCAACCACAAGTACGACACCGAGGACTACAACACCGTCGATCCGGCGTTCGGCAGCAACGCCTTGCTGCAGACTCTCAGCGCCGACATTCACAGCACCAGCAACGGCCCCGCTGGCTATCTGATTCTCGACGGCGTATTCAATCACACCGGTGATACCTCCCAGTGGTTCGACAAGTACAACTGGTGGACCACCAGCGGTGCCTACGAGTCCCAATCCAGCCCCTGGTACAGCTACTACACGTTCCAGACCTGGCCGGGTACGTACTCCGCGTTCTTCGGCATAGCCAGCATGCCCAAACTCGACTACGGCGCCAGCGGCTCGGCCGTGCGCAACGCGATCTACGGCAGCAGTACCTCGGTGATGCAGACTTATCTGAAATCACCGTACAACATCGATGGCTGGCGGCTCGACGCAGCCCAGTACATCGATGCCGGCGGCAACAACGGCAGCGACGCCACCAACCATCAGATCATGGCCGAGATGCGCAGCGCAGTGAAATCCGTCAATCCCAATGCCGAGATCCTCGGCGAGTTTTGGGGCAATGCAGGGCCGTGGACCGATACCGGCAATCAGTGGGACAGCGCGATGAACTACGACGGCTTCATCCAGCCGGTTTCCGAATGGATCACCGGTGAGGATTACAACGGCAACGCCGCCTCGATCCCGGCAAGCCAGTTCGACAGCTGGCTGCACGGCACGCGGGCCAACTATCCCACCAACGTGCAGCAGACCATGAGCAATGCACTGGGCAGCCATGACGTGACGCGTTTCGGCTCCCGCGCCGGCGGCGACATCTGGAAGACCTATCTCGCACTGATCTTTCAAATGACCTATGTCGGCACGCCGACGATCTACTACGGTGACGAGTATGGCATGCAGGGCGGCGCCGATCCGGACAACCGCCGCACCTTCGACTGGACCGTCGGCACCTCGACCAACAGTGCGGTGGCGCTCACCCACAAGCTGATCGCGATCCGCAACACCTACCCGGCATTGCGCACGGGTTCGTTCATGACGCTGTTGACCGATGACACCAACAAGCTCTATGCCTACGGCCGCTTCGATGCCACCAACCGCATCGCGGTAGCACTCAACAACGACTCGGTGTCGCACACGATCACCGTCCCCGTGTGGCAGCTCAGTGTCACCAACGGCAGCACTATGACCGACCTGATTTCAGGCACGGCATATACGGTCTCCAACGGCAACGTCACGGTGACGGTTAACGGTCATTACGGGGCGATTCTGGCCCAATAAGCCATACCGGTGGTGGCGATTTCGTTCGCAGCAGGCCGGGTCAGCCCACGGCCTGGTCGAATTGAAGTCGCCACCGTTTTCTTCCGAGCGGAAACGCTATTTATGGGTCAAAGTCTGCTCGCGGTCACTGGACGCATGATTTCGACTGTAGGAAACTGAGGCAGGATGTAAACGTTTACATCATGTTGTTTGCGCACGGGTGGCCGATCCTCACCGCACCCGCATGAACAGAACGGACCTGCGATGACCTCTTTGCGATCTATCAAATACCTTGCCTTCGGCATCTGCTTCGCGACGCTATTGGCTTGCGGCAACCTCCAAGCCAAAGCTGCCTCCCGTAACACCGTGCAAATTCGGGTAGATGCCAGTGCACGAGGCACGCCATTCCCACATTTCTGGGAACAGATGTTCGGTTCGGGACGGGCCTCGCTTTCGCTGCGCGACGACTATCGCAAGGATATCGATGCAGTCCACCGGGTTACTGGTTTTGGCTATATCCGCTTTCACGGCATCTTCGATCATGACGTCGGCCTGGTGAAACGCGGCGCCGATGGCAAGATCAGCTACAACTTTTCCTATATCGACCAGATCTACGACGGCCTGCTGGCACACGGGGTCAAGCCCTTTGTCGAACTGAGTTTCATGCCACCGGCGCTGAGCTCCGATCCGAAGGCGTTGCAGGAATTCTGGTATCACCCCAACATCGCCCCGCCGAAAAGCTACGTCGAATGGGATGCGATGATCACCGCATTCGCCAGACATCTGGTGGCACGCTACGGCATCAATGAAGTGGCCAGCTGGTATTTCGAGGTATGGAACGAACCCAACATCGGGTTCTGGGCCGGCCGGCCCGCCCAGTCCACCTACTTCACCTTGTACGACCACACGGCGCGGGCGCTCAAGGCTGTCAGCGCGCGCTTGCGGGTAGGTGGGCCGAGTACTGCACAAGGAGCATGGGCCAGCGCTTTCCTGGCACATGCCAAAAAGGACAACGTACCTGTTGATTTCGTCAGCACCCATGTTTATGGCGACGACACCGCGAAGAACGTCTTCCACACCGATGAAAACATTCCCCGCCGCGACATGGTATGCCGCACGGTGGACAAGGTGCACAAGGAGATCGTCGCGTCCTCCTATCCGAAGCTGCCGCTGATTTTCAGTGAATACAACGCCAGCTATGCCAACCTGCCGAACGTTACCGACACGGTATTCATGGGGCCGTGGATAGCCAACACTATCCGCGAGTGCGCCGGCAAAGTGCAGATCATGAGCTACTGGTCGTTCTCCGATGTGTTCGAGGAACAGGGCGTGGTGCGAAATCCGTTCTACGGTGGCTTCGGCCTGATCGCCGCCGACCGCATCGACAAACCCTCCTTCAATGCCTTCGCCATGCTGCACAAGCTCGGCGACCGCTTGCTGAAAACACGCGCCGACTCGGCCCTGGTCACTAGGCGGGAGGACGGCCGCGTAGTCATGGCGTTGTGGAACTATGCTCCGCCTGTCGGCAAGACCGCGAGCTACACGGCAGGCAAGCCCGAAGGCAAACCGAAGCATTTCGACATCGACGTCAAGCACCTGGCCGCCAGCGCCCATGCCACCCTATGGCGCCTCGACCGCCAGCACGGCAATGCCGTGGCGCTGTTCAACCGGATGGGCCGCCCCGACTTTCCCAGCCGCAAGCAGATCAAGCAACTGCGCACCGCCGGCCAACTGGCTGCGCCGAAAACGATGACGGTGCACAACGGCAGATTCGAGATCACTGTCCCGCCACAGGGCCTGGTTGTTGTCGAGCTGCACTGAGGCAAACCCGGTCTGCCAGGCAACGTCTCAGACGACCCGTGCGAATCGCGGCGCGTCCTCCCCGACTCGGGACGGACGCAGCGCACGGGTCCTCAGGTGCAAACTGCTGCTTGTGCGAGCCTTAAGCGGCAAGGCTGAAACGGTCTCAGCAGCCCGGAACCGACATTTTCCCAGGACCAGGGTTGGCGTAGCACATACGGAGTATTCAATACACTACCGTTACGGTAATGGAGTCTGCGTAGGCTCCCGCGGCGATGAACTGGGAGGCGGGGATCTGCCCGTAAACGGTGAAGGAGATCGACCCCAATACCACGAGACCACCATTGCTCCGCGTGGAGGTCCCCGCCGATCCGTCGCCCCAGACCGTAGTATGGGCCGCGGTGGTATAGAGGTTGTACATCAGGCTTGACGCACCAGCCGTCATTAGCCGCGGGCTGTAGCTGGGCGCCTGACCTTGTGAAAGACTGACAACAAAAATGGGCAAGGCGTCCGCACCGATCTTGCAGGCAATCGTAATTGTTCCATTGGCGTTGTCTGCGGCACCGGAAGATGCGTTATAGGTGCCGAAATCGACTGGGCTTGCCGTCACGCTGACCGGGCTCAGCACTGTACCGCAGGCCACCGCCCACGCCGGCAGCGGTGCCATCAGCAAGAGCAGCACGCTTGCACGTACCCAGACCCGGCGAAGTGGAGCGCTAGTTTTCATCGTCGCTGCCGGGGCTGCACGTTACCGGCCCGGCCGTGGGTATCAACCCATTGCTGGACACTGGCCTGGATACCTGAAACCGACAGCTTTCACCCCGAAACTCGATGGTTCCGGAGATAGACGCTGGTGCATCAGGGAGGAATATTTTGCCCCTACGACCCATCACCAAGGGGTTTTCACTGCCGTCGAGAATAACCCGAGAGCCCGCCGGGGGAAAATCGCCGCTGGATAGCCTCACCGTGACCAGCAAGGGGTTTCGCTGCTTCGGAGTCAGGTCGACAAGCACTCCGCTCGCCCGGCGTGGAACCACATTCCTGAAAGTTTTTTTGATGACGGTGTCCATCGGATAGTCCCGGGGGTCGATGGAAATCCGGTTTTCCGCATACGCACTGAGTCCCGTCAGCAACGCCACGCCGTCGGCATTGGATACCGCGACGTCGCGGTTTTCCCGATATATGGGTACTCCGGATCTGCCGGTACGTACCAGGGCGAAGGCCTCGCCCGTCTGACGCGTCGCGAACATTGATCCGTCCATAATGACAACGGCACCTGAAACGCCTATACGTCCCGCCGTCGCGCCATTGATTGACGAAACGGCCGCGTCCACAACCCCGCGCTGACCCACCCATGTGGCCTGACCTTCCGTGATGTTGTTGTCTCCCCGAGTTGTTGAGACACCGTATCCGAAACCGCCATCTGGAGACGCCGGTCGATTCAAGGAAAGACGTTCCGTCAAATGCCCGTTCTGCTCACCGGTGGAAATAGAACCTGTCTGTTGGCGACCCAAGGGAATGCTCATAAATACCTGTCCCTCCCAGCTTCGGGCACTTGGGCTGTACAGGGCGGTTGCACCAAGGAATGCGCCGCGCCCAAACGACCGCGAATAGCTTGTCGAAAACAGTCGTGCTGTGTAGTAGCCACCATCCACACTCAGCCAGGAAAAAGCGAGATTTCCGCGCTCACCCAGTGTCGTCGTCATCCCGGCCTGGACACGCCTGCGCGGTGGCACAGGGCCATAGATCGCGCCGATATCGGCGTAGCGCGGGGAAGTAACATCTACCGACCCGAACAAGGTCACTGATCCAAGTTGGCTATTCACCGAGGCCGAAACAAGGCCACCTACCCCTCTTTTTCCCGAACTTGCCGCAGTTGCAAATTGAACAACACCCCACGGCTGGATGGCAAACGTCACGCCACCACCGGCGAGCGCGATGTCACGCGCTATCTCGCCGTGGGAGTCCACGGTCAGCACATCACTGACCCCGTGCCGGAAGGTTGCCGAAACCACGGGAGCGCCATAGTCGAAACTTCGCTCGCCATAGGCGCGACGCAGGAATCCGGAATCCACCGAATAGGCGTTGAGACCTGGCTTCAGAAGCCGGTTTGAGGTAAAAAAAGGCAGGGTTCGTGCTTGCTCGCGCCCAAGGATGTCACGTACCACAACGGTCGCCTCGCCCCTACCCGTCAACAGGGGAAGATTGCGAATTTCGAACGGTCCAGGCGCAAAATGCTGTTGCAGCACCTTGGACTGGCCTATGTAGACGTCGACGCCGGTAGGCACCGTTGAAGCCCCGATGAATTGGGGCAACGGAAAAGTCCGCATATCTGGCTGCAACGAATAGTCGGTGGCAACATGGATACCAGCAAAGCGCACGTACCTGGACCAAGCTAGCCCTCCCGAAACGCTGTCCCCGACAACCCACTGTCTCAGCCTATGGGGTTCGTCGAATATCAACGCCGTATCAAGTCGGGTGGTTCGTGTTTGGCCATGTCTGGCCCATGCATAACCCGAGCTCGTCAATCGCCAATGGGGGGTGAACGCGGTGGCCGACAAGGTGCCTCCGCCGGATATCGGGCCATACCCGTCTCCTGACGTCGCCACGGCAGCGTAGTTGAGCACCAATCCGGAGCCGGCAGCAGCGGCAGGCAATGGGTTCCCACGGTTAAAATCGAACACCTGCGGAAATAGTCGATCGTTCGTCGTCGTGATCATGAGACGCTGTCGCCTTTCGTCGACCACTGCGTGAACTCCTGAGAGGGCATTCAGTGGAATGTTTCTCCCCGCCGGGTCCCGAGAGTTCAAGCGAACTCCATACCCAGCCAGCTCGGCTCGGCTGACCCACAACTCGCCATCATGCCTGTCCACTTGGGCGATGACATGGCTATTGCGCCCGTTGAGCCATACTTCGAGGAGGAAGTGGCGATCACTCGCGGAAAATGCGGCAAAGGAAACGTGGGCGCAAGCGGCAGCGGCATACAGGGAGATGGCCGCAAGCAGAAGATGCAACGTGACGGCGCGCATCAGCGCCTCACGGTTGCACGTCGACGGTTGTCTCGAACGGCTTGCCTGCCTGCACATCTACCCCCTTTATCCTCAGGCTCTCCCCTGCGGCAATGCCTGCGGAGCGGAACGTCCAAGTCCTATTGGCGCCAGCGAGCACGTAGTGCAGTGCATTCTGCGCGTCCTTCAACTGCTTTCCTGATGAAGTCACCAAGGTCAGCTTGGCGAGCTTTGCTCGCGCACGCCCATGGTTGTGTGCCGTCAACCGCAACCCACCTTGCGCAACTTTCGCATTCCAGGCGAGCCGGGCTTTCGCCCCAGACGGGGTGTTGACGAATACCGGCACGCTGAACTGAAGAAGGATATGGACTTTGCCCGGGTTATCCTCGGACGGATCCGGAAGTTCACTGACCAACAGACGAAACGCCCGCTCGCCGGCTTCGGTCCCAACGGGCTCTACCAGGATTCGTACCGTTTGGGATTCCCCGGGTTCCAGCCGCGCCATCGGCGGACTGACCTGCAGCGTACTGCTCGGCTCAAGGCGGTCGACTCCCTGCGACTGGTGCCAGTCAAAACCTTCAACCTGCGCCATGATCGGCTGGACACCATGGTTGGTCACATAGAGGACCGCCATGCCGCCAGCTCTTGGTATTTCGACGGTTGTCGGCGACACCGAAAGGGACCCAGCGAATGACACCCTTGCCGCCAATACAGCAACCAACCCGACGATCAGCAGACCCGGCCTTCCCTGCATGGCGACCTCGCTCAGTAAGTCAAGGTTGCCGTTATATCGTCCGCGTAGCTACCTTGAGGCACGTGCTGATTGATCGGGATTCGGCCGTAAACCGTGAGCGTCTGATCCGCTCCCGAACCCGTTCCGGCCACGGTGGAAGTCGACAGGGTTCCGTCCCCCCAGACGGTTGTTCGCCCCGCATCCGTATACAAGGTATACGACAGCAGGTTTGCGCCACTTGTCATTTTTCGCGCCGCCACGGTGGCGCCAGCCGAGAGGCCCGCATTCAGCGCTACGGTGTAGGCCTGTCCATTGGTGCAGAGCACGGTAAGCGTACTGGTCGTGTCGTCGGCGGTGGCTGATGTCGCGTCGTAGTTAGCGAAATTGACATTGGTGGCCGATAGCGTACATACCGCCAATACATTTGCGTTGACGGTGAAGGTCGTGGACGAGGTGGCAGCGTGGAGTGGGCTGCATATCAGCGTAGCCATCGCACTACCGATGAGCAGCGCGCAAGTTGTTCGGGCTATCACAGCGCTTCGTGTGGATGAGGTTCTTTTAGCATGATCCATTGCACCACCCCTGTCTGGTCGTGATTTCGCCTATAGCGACGACAAATGACTCCTCAATCTCGGCCCTATGGCCGCCCCCGTATCCAGTGATTGCACAAACCAAACATCAAAGTCAAGAATTTCGCGGGTCCGCGATGGCGAAATATGAACGCATAAGTTCACGCGAGATCCGCCCAGCCAAGCCTCGGAGGTGGTCCTACGTTGCCGGGGAAGTGATGCATGGGAGCAGCGGCCATGCGGATGGGCCGACCGGTGAGTCGCCACAAAATCCAGACAAAAAAAACCGCAAGGCGGGTGCCTTGCGGGTCAAGAGATGGTGGGCCGTCCGAGATTCGAACTCGGGACCAATAGATTAAAAGTCTACTGCTCTACCGGCTGAGCTAACGGCCCATCATTGAGAAACTCCAGCCGACCATTTTACCGGCTGACCGACAGTGGCACAAGCAAAGGTGCTCACATATAGCGTGTAGGATCCAGCATCCCGGCCTCACGGAAGCCCTGTGCACGCAATCGACAGGCATCACAGTGGCCACAGGCACGCCCCGCGTCATCAGCCCGATAGCAACTGACCGTGGCTGAAAAATCCACGCCGAGGCGTTGCCCTTCACGGGCGATGTCGGCCTTGCTCATGCGCATCAGCGGCGCGTGGATGCGCAAACCGAAGCCTTCGACTCCGGCTTTGGTCGCCACATTGGCAAGCCCCTCGAAAGCCGCGATGAAGGCAGGACGGCAGTCGGGATATCCCGAATAATCGACGGCGTTGACACCACACCAGATGTCATGGGCGCCGAGCACCTCGGCCCAGCCGAGGGCGATCGACAACATGATGGTGTTGCGCGCCGGCACATAGGTAACCGGAACCGTACTGGCGCTGCGGATCTCATCCGTGTCCAGCGGCACATCGATATCTGCCGTCAATGCCGAACCGCCAATACCGCGCAAGTCGATGCTTACCGTCTTGTGCTCCACAGCCCCCAGCACCCGCGAAACCTGTTCGGATGCCGCAAGCTCTGACCGGTGCCGCTGACCGTAGGCCACGCTCAATGCATACACTTGATAGCCCTGCTCCCGCGCCAGTGCGAGGGTGACGGCCGAATCCATGCCGCCGGATACCAAAACGACAGCTTTGCGCAAGATGTTTTCAGACATAAGGTATGTTCCGTCCCGAGTAGCCGGTCACCGGCCGCAAACGCTACCGGCAAGACAGGCCGGCGCGCATAAAACAGAAGCGAGCCCGGGCGAGAGGGAAAGCGGGACACCGCGATTTGCCGTTACCCGTTTCTCTCTGCTCGCGCTCGCTTTTCGCTTCAATGTCCCGCCGCATCGTTCCACAGCAACTTATGCAACTGCAGTTGGAAGCGCACCGGCAACTTGTCGGCGATAATCCACTCGGCGAGCTCGCGTGGGTTCACCGCGCCATGGACAGGGGAGAACAACACCATGCAACGCTGCGCCAGGTGACGCTCGCGCAACACGGTACTAGCCCACTCATAATCGGTCCGACTGGCAATCACGATCTTTATCTGATCGTGCGCCAGCAAATGGTCGAGATTCGTCCATAGATTGCGTGCACTCTCACCCGAATCGGGTGCCTTCAGATCCATCACCTTGCGCACGCGCGGGTCGACAGGGGAAACATCCAGCGCACCCGACGTTTCCAGCGACACCGCGTAGCCCTCGTCACACAGGCGTTGCAAAAGGATCAGGCTGCGTTTCTGGGCCAGGGGCTCTCCGCCGGTTACGCACACATGGTGGGCACCGTGCGAGGCGACTTCCCGCAGGATGTCGTCAATCGACTGCCAGCCGCCACCTTGAAACGAATAAGTGGTGTCGCACCACACACAGCGCAACGGGCAGCCGGTGAGGCGGACGAACACACTTGGCCAACCGACGGCATCGGCTTCACCCTGGATCGAGTGGAAGATCTCGGTGACTCGCAAACTTTCGCGGGACGCCGGGGACAGGGTGCCGGACGCCATCCCCGCGTCGTTATCGCTCACTGCAGCGCCCTCAGTTGGCCGACTGCAGCTGGATGCGATGCAGCCGCTCGCGTGCCAGACTGGCTGCGCTGGAGCCGGGATATCTCGTGGTTACTTCCGTCAGCGTGGCCTTGGCCTTGTCCACCTGCTTCAGCTCAAACTGGCAGTAACCCACCTTGAGCAAGGCATCGGGCACTTTTTCGCTCTGCGGAAATTGTTTGACGATCTGCTGGAACGCTTGCAGCGCGACCTGATAATTCATCGTTACGTAATACGACTCACCCAGCCAATACCAGGCATTGGGAGTAAGTGCATTGTCGGGATACTTCTTGATGAAAGCACGAAAATCCCGTGACGCCTGCGCATAATCGCCCGACTGCAGGCCCTTGAAAGCCACGTCGTAACTGCTTTGCGCAGCCGCTACATCGCTACTGCCGGCACCGGTATCGGCAGGGGCTGTATTGGCAGACGCTGTACTGGCAGGATTGACAGAGACTGCCGCGACAGGCGCCGAGGACGTCGACGCCGGACTGCTGCCGGGTGATGCTGCTGAACCACTCTTTTCGAGCCGGGACAGGCGTGAATCGAGATCGACGTACTGCGCCTTGCTCTTGTCTTCAAGCTGCTGCAAATGATGCTGAAGTTCCTCGACCCGACCTTCCAGCTGCCGCACCTGCGCCGTCAATTGCTGTATCTGGTTGACCATGCCGATGGCGCTTTGATCCTTGTTCTGCGCACGCTGTTCCAGCATCGCAACGCGATCTGCCAGACTCAGCCTCGAGTTCTGTGCCCACGCCGGAAACGCGAACAGCATGGCGGCTGCAAGCGCAGCCGCCATGCTGAACCTGGCTGTGAAACTGTTGGCCAGGTACTTCACCATTACTGCGCCGTGTAAACGATATCGACGCGACGATTCTTGCTCCAGCAAGCCTCGTTGTGTTCACGGCATACCGGCTTTTCCTTGCCGTAGCTGATCACGCTGATCTGGCTGGCCGAACCGCCGGCAGCCTGCAACGCACTGGAGACAGCATCGCCACGACGCTCGCCGAGACCGAGGTTGTATTCGCGGGTACCACGCTCGTCAGTATTGCCTTCGAGGCGAATACGTGCCGTCGGGCGATCCTGCAAGTACTTGGCGTGGCAGGCGATGATCTGCTGGAACTCCGGCTTGATCTCGGTCTTGTTGAAATCGAAGTAGACCACGCGCTGACGTAGGCAGGCATCGGTATCGAGATCAGCGGGGGTGTATTTGCCGTTGGACACTGGCGGCGGGGTCTGCGCGACGGGAGCCTCCGGCGCCGGCGGCGGCGGTGGCGACTTGACTTCCTTCTTGGTACATGCGGCCGCGCCAACGCAGAGCAGGGCGACCAGGGCGACGCGTACGGTCTTATTCATGGTGACGATCCTTACAAACGGGTTGAGTTCCGAAAAAGCAATGACGACTACGGGACAGCCACGCCGGTTAACCGGCTGTTATTTCCACATATGAAAGGTCGCGAGCAGGTGATGCGACGCTCCCGACCTGACTGGCGATGAGGCAACTAGACAACACCGCCGCAAACCGAAACGCGCCCATGGCGCTGTTCGGGCCCAGTCCTTGGGCACCATGCAGTCGAAATTGCAAACGACTGCATGGAAAAATCAATTTTGCCGATAAGGTCCCCACGAAGGCTCGCGCACATCACCGTCCGCAAGTACGAGGCGTTGACGTACCAGTCCGTCGTCGGACACGGCATACAGCACTTCTCGACGGCCTTCGGTAGCGGAGTAGAGCAGCATGCTGGCATTTGGGGCAAAACTCGGCGAGCCATCAAGTGGGCCGGGCGAAATGAATCGCACTTGATTACCCAGACTTTTGTCCATGATGGCAATACGATACACGTTACCGTTGCCCTGCACCATGGCGATTTGTTTGCCGTCATAGCTTACCGCGGCATCGGCATTGTTCTGTCCCTGGAAGCTGATGCGCTGCGCGGTCCCGCCGGTGGCCGGGATTTGATAGATCTGCGGTTGACCCGACCTGTCCGAGGTGAAATAGATGCTCTTTCCATCCGGAGCCCACACCGGTTCGGTATCGATCGCCAGATTGTGGGTGAGGCGGGTTTCCTTGTGGGTCGCCAGATCGAGCACAAAGAGCTCGAGATTGCCTACATAGGAAAGTGCCACCGCGAGCTTGGTACCGTCCGGCGACCACGCCGGAGCCCCGTTGATACCCTTGGCATGGGCTTCGACCAGCTGTCGCGAACCGGTGGTGATGTTCTGCACGTAGATCGCCGAATTGCCGCTCTCGAACGAGACATAGGCGATTTTCTTGCCATCCGGCGACCAACGGGGCGAAAGCAGCGACTCCTTCGATCGAGCCACCACTTGCGGGTTGTAGCCGTCCGAATCGGCCACGATCAGGGAATACGTGGTGTTGTTGCCCACACCTACCGCGGTTATATAAGCAATCCGAGTCCAGAACGCACCGCGTACCCCCGTAATCTTTTGATAGATGATGTCGGCGATCTGGTGTGCCACGCTGCGCAGATCGCCCACCGGCACCGGCGGCATGGCTTGATGAAGCAAGCTCTGCTGCTTATTGACGTCCCACAGCTCGTACTCGACCTGCACCATGCCATTGCCGGTCTCCTTGATATTCCCCACCACGATGTAATCCTGCTTCAGCAGACGCCAGGTGGCGAACTTGATCTCCGAGCCCTTCGACGGGGATTCGACGATATCGCTCTTGGCCAAGGAGCGGAATTTTCCCGAGCGGTTGAAATCGTTGCGCATGACATCGGCCACATCGGTCGGTAATGGCGTGCCGCCCTGCTGGGCGAAGGGCACTACCACGATCGGCGTGGCGGTCTTGAGTCCCCCGACGATGTCGACATTCAGGGACTGGGCGGCAAGCGGGCCAGTAAACAGACCCGCAATGACGAACAGGACGATGGCGAAGCCTGGGCTGAGTTTGCGCGTGAGCTTGATCATTTCGGCCTGAAGGTTAGGTTGATTTCACGACTGAACACTTTCTCGAAGCCTTTGTACGGCAATGTCTTGGTCCGCAGCACGGCATTTTCGAGAGACCGTTTTCCGGCATCGTCATAGGGACAGCCGGGATCGACCTTGGCGCTCATGACATCGCCACCCGGCAACTGCACGACGTGCACCACGCAGGCAACATCCGGCATATTATCCGGCCGCAGCCAGTTCGGTGTGACCGCATTCTGAATGGCCGCCTGATATCGTCCCATCAAGCCCGTGTCTGCACCATTGGTACCACTTTGACGGTGCGCTGCCTTGGGCAGGTCAGGCTGCCCATTGTCCTTGGCATCCTTCAGGTCCGCCATTTGCTGCTTCGCCTGCCTGGCACGACTGTCCAGCTTTCGGGTCTGGGCGGCAGCGGCATCCATCTTGGCGAACATTTCATCGAGCTGTTTCTGCTTCTTGGCCTTGGCCGCCTGCGCATCCAGCTCGGACTGCCGTTGCCGCTGCTTTTCTTCCTGCAGCTTTTTGGCGTCCTCAGCCTTCTGCAAAGCGTCCGCCACTACCCGCTCCTGGTCCACGATATCCGGGCGCTCCGGTGGTGGCGGCAGCGTCTTGATCTTCGGCGCTTCCACGGCGGGTACCGCCGGCACCACGGTCGGTGGTGGGGGCATGCTGTCCGGCACCGGCCGCGCCTTGCTGGCCTTCGGTGGTGGGCTACCGGTGGGGCCGATCAGGGTTGCCTGGATGATCTGACCGGGCAGCTGGATTGGCCGCGAACAGGTAATCGGATTCATCCAGGCAGGCAGGCCCAGGGCATTGAAGAAATTCTCATAACGGGAACACGGCAGGATGGCGAGAAACAGAAATCCCACAATACCCACATGCAGGATGGCGGAGAGTACGACCGCCTTCGGCGTCGCCTTACTTTCGTCCATTGGACGTGCCCGTGCCCGGACTGGCCGACGTATCGGGTTGCCCCATCAAGCCGACTTTGGCGACGCCCGCCTGTTGCAGGTCGGCCAGCACCTTGAAGACCCCGCCATAACTGCCGCGCTTGTCGCCGCCGACCAGCACACTGACCTCGGGATTGACGCGCACGAACGCGCCCACCTTCGCCTTTAACGTGTCCTCGTCGACCCGCTCCTTCTTGGCGCCGCTCAAGGTCAGATAAAGCGTCCCGTCCTGCTGCACCGAGACCAGTACCGGGTCCTTTTTCTGTTGCAGCGATTTCGCATTGGCCTGCGGCAGCTGCACATCCACGCTGGAGTTGAGCATTGGCGTGGTGACCATGAAGATGATCAACAGCACCAGCATTACGTCGATATAGGGCACGACGTTGATCTCGGACTTGAGCTTGTAGCGCCTCTGACGGCGGTTGGGAGTTCGCATGAGGGCAGCCTCGCTCAGGCCACGTCGTCAGGCTGGATCTGCCGCTGCAGCACTGATGAAAACTCTTCCTGGAAGACGTCATAGCGCGACGCCACCCTCTCGACCTTGGTGGCGTAGCGGTTGTACGCCCATTGTGCCGGAATCGCCGCGAACAAACCCATCGCGGTGGCGATCAGCGCCTCGGAGATGTGCGGCGCTACCACCGCAATGGTCACATCCTTCATTTCGCCAAGGCCCTGGAAAGCGCCCATGATCCCCCATACGGTGCCAAACAGCCCCACATAGGGACTGATCGAACCGACGTTGGCCAGAAACTCCAGATTGCGCTCAAGCAGGCCGATTTCGCGGGTACCGGCAACACGCATCGCCCGTTCTGACCCTTCGATCACGCTGCGCACGTCGTGGGTCTTGCGCTGGCGCTGACGCGCAAATTCGCGAAAACCCGACTCGAAGATGTTTTCGATGCCGCCATTGTCGGAACCACGGTTGCTGACTTCACGGAACAGCTGGGCCAGGTCGCCTCCGGACCAGAAGCGCTCCTCGAACGCCTCGGCATCCTCCATCGCCGCCTTGGTCTGCGAATACTTGCGGATGATGATCACCCACGACAGGAAGGAGAAAACCAGCAGGACCAGCAGGACCAACTTCACCGGCCAGCTCGAGTCCGCGATCAGCGAGAATATGTTCAGTCCACCGTTCATTGCTTGAAGGTTCTCCGCCAGTCGGCTTGATTGTCTTGGGGCAGTTGGTCTAAGTGGCCGTTTCGGCGAACAGATTCACCGGAATCGGTACCGGACGCATGCGTTGCACATCCACACACGCCACGCGCACCACAGCGCGGATCAGGGCATGGCCATCCGCTCGCGATATCGTCTGGGTGAACAGGATACTGGCTGCACGCCGTTGTTTGACTTCGACCGTTACCAGCAGTTCATCATCCAGCAGGGCAGCGCGGAGAAAATCGATTTGCATTTCCCGCACCAGGAACGCCAGCCCGGCGCGCTGCTTGAGTACCGACTGGTCGATACCGAGGCTGCGCAGCCATTCACTGCGTGCCCGTTCGAGGAAACGCAGATAACTGGCGTGATAAACCACCCCGCCCGCGTCGGTATCTTCCCAGTACACTCGTACCGGCCAGTGAAACGGTGGCTTGACGACAGCCTCAGACATCGTCGGCGCCCGCGGCAAACAAGTTGGCAGACTGCGGCTGTCGCGGCGGCGGGACCAGTCCCAGGTGACGCCAACCCTTGGCGCTGACCATGCGCCCCCGCGCCGTACGGATCAGGTAGCCCTGCTGGATCAGATACGGCTCGACCACGTCTTCCAGCGTACCGCGGTCCTCGCTCAGCGCGGCGGCCAGCGACTCCACCCCGACCGGGCCTCCGTCGAAATTCTCGACGATGATGCCGAGCATGCGCCGATCCAGTTCGTCGAAACCCTGCGGGTCGATTTTCAGCATGTCCAACGCAGCCTGGGCCACCGGCAAGGTGATCTCGCCTCCTGCGCGCACTTCGGCATAATCACGCACCCGTCGCAACAATCGGTTGGCAATGCGCGGCGTTCCGCGCGAGCGGCGCGCAATTTCCTGCGCGCCTTCCGGTACACACGCAATATCCAGGATGCGGGCCGCCCGACGCACGATCGCCGCAAGCTCGTCGATGGTGTAGAACTCCAATCGCTGCACAATCCCAAAGCGGTCGCGCAGCGGCGCGGTGAGCATGCCGGCACGGGTAGTCGCGCCGATCAGCGTGAACGGCGGCAGATCGAGCTTGATCGAGCGCGCGGCCGGCCCCTCGCCGATCATGATATCGATCTGAAAATCCTCCATCGCCGGATACAGCACCTCTTCGACCACCGGCGAGAGGCGATGGATTTCGTCGACGAACAGCACGTCATTGGCTTGCAGATTGGTCAGCAATGCGGCCAGATCGCCGGCACGCTCCAGCACCGGCCCGGACGTCGAGCGCAGGTTGACGCCAAGCTCATTGGCAATCACGTGGCTCAAGGTGGTCTTGCCCAGCCCCGGCGGCCCGAAGATCAGCACGTGATCCATCGCACCAGCGCGCTTTCTCGCGGCCTCGATGTAAATCGACAGCTGCTCGCGCACCGCCTGCTGCCCCAGATAGTCGGCGAGCCTGCGCGGGCGAATCGTGGCTTCCAATTCGGCATCGTCCGGTTGGGCGACGGCCTCGATGATGCGGGTTTCGGTCATGGGGGGATTATGGCAGGCAAGCACCGTCCGTGTAGGTGCACCCGATGCCCGATGGATCTTCGTCATGTAACGAAAAGCATCGCGCAGGGGCGTTCCTGTTCGCAGGGCGTCAGATCGCCACTTGTGTGCCCAGCTCGATCAGTCGGTTACCAGGAATCTGGAAGAAGGCTGTAGCGGGCATCGCGTTACGCGAGAGGATCACAAACAGCTTGTCGCGCCACAGCGCCATGCCAGGACGACGCTTGTCGGCAACCACGGTTTCTCGCGACAGGAAGAATGTCGTATCCATCATGTCGAAACCGAGTCCCGAAGCGGCACACTGCGACATTACCAGCGGAACATCCGGGTCCTCGGCGAAACCGAAGCGCAACTCCAGACCGTAGAAGTCGCCACCGAAAGAAGTTATCCGAATCCGCTCCGCGGCTTCTGCCGACGGGGTTTCCAGCATTTCAACCGTCAGCAGCACGTTACGCTCGTGCAGCACCTTGTTGTGTTTGAGGTTATGCAACAACGCATGGGGTACCGCCTGCTGGCTCGCGGTGAGGAAAATCGCCGTGCCGGGCACCCGTACCGGCGGGTGCTTGCCGATGCTTTCAATAAACGGGGACAGCGCCAGCCCACCCTGCTTGATCTCCCGCATGACCAGCTCGCGACCACGCCGCCAGGTCGTCATCATGACAAAAAGCAGCACGGCCAGCACCAGCGGAAACCAGCCGCCATGAGCAATCTTCAGCACATTGGCGCCGAAGAACGCCAGATCGACGGTCAGCAGCAAGCTACCGACGACGACCACCGCAGGCCAGCTCCAGTGCCAGTGCTTGCGCGCCACCACCAGAGCCAGCAAGGTGGTGATGATCATCGTGCCGGTCACGGCGATACCGTAAGCCGCGCCCAGGTGGGCTGAACTCTGGAACCCCAGCACGGCGCCGAATACCATCACCATCAGCAAACGATTGACCCATGGCACAAACACCTGACCGGACATCTCGCGCGAGGTGTGCACCACGGCCATGCGCGGCGAATAGCCCAGCGACATCGCCTCGCGAGTCATCGAAAAAGCACCGGAAATGACCGCCTGCGATGCAATCACCGCAGCAGCTGCCGACAGCACGACCATCGGGTACAACAAAGAAGTGGGCACCAGCATGAAGAACGGGCTCTCGATTGCCGTCGGATTGCTCAGCAACAACGCGCCCTGGCCGAAGTAGTTCACCAGCAGCGCCGGCAGCACGAAACTGAACCAGGCCACGCGTATCGGCTTCTTGCCGAAGTGACCCATGTCGGCATACAACGCCTCGGCACCGGTCAACGCCAGCACCACGCCACCCAGCGCGATAAACGAGTGATAGCCATGGCTGAGAAAGAACTGCACGGCATACCAGGGGTTCACGGCGTACATCACCTGCGGATGCCCGGCGATCTGACGCAAACCCAGCACGGCCAGCACCACAAACCAGGTGACCATCACCGGCGCGAAGGCCTTGCCCACCGCATGCGTGCCATAACGCTGCAGTGCAAAGATGCCGAGCAGGATCAGCAGGGAAATCGCCACCACGTACGGAGCCAGTCCCGGCTCGGCAATCCGCAAACCCTCGACCGCACCCAGTACCGAAATCGCCGGCGTAATCACCCCGTCCCCGTAGAACAGCGCGGCGCCGAAAATGCCGATGACCGCCAGCAACCAGCGCGCCCGCGACGAGCCACCCAGCGAACGCTGCGCCAGCGCCATCAACGCCATGATGCCGCCCTCGCCCTTGTTGTCCGCACGCATCACGAAGGTCACATACTTCAACGACACCACGATCAACAGCGACCAGAAAATCAGCGAAAGCACGCCGAGGACCGCGGCCGGCGCGGGTACCATGCCGTGCATCCCCAGGGTTTCCTTCATGGTGTACAGCGGACTGGTGCCGATATCGCCGAAAACGATACCGATCGCGCCCAGCGCAAGTGTCCTCAGACGGGGCGGTTTACCGGGGCGGGCATCGGCTGTAGTCATATCCGGAACGTTTCAGGACGAGATGAACGGGGCTGCAGGTAAAATGCCGCAGGGCTAGATTTCCACCTGCGCACCAAGCTCGATCAGCCGGTTGCCGGGAATCTGGAAAAATGCCGTGGCCGGCAGCGCATTGCGCGCCATGAAGGCAAACAATTTGTCACGCCACAAGGCCATGCCGGGTCGTCGCGTATCGGCAACGATGCTCTCGCGGGAAAGAAAAAACGTGGTGTCCATCATGTCGAAGCCGAGTCCCTCGCGCGGACACTGCGACAACGACAACGGAATATTGGGATCCTCGGCAAAGCCGAAACGCAGTTCCAAGCCGTAAAAATCGCCACCTAGCGAACTTATATGGATACGCTCCTCGGCGTCGGCCACAGGGGTCTCGAGGATGGCCACCGTCAACAGGACGTTGCGCTCGTGCAACACCTTGTTGTGCTTGAGGTTATGCAGTAGTGCATGAGGCACGGCGTTCTGGTCGGCGGTAAGAAATACCGCCGTACCGGGTACCCGCAGCGGCGGATGTTCGGTCATGTTCTCGATGAACGGCGCCAGCGCCAGCCCACCTTGGGTAATCTCGCGCTTGACCAGATCGCGGCCACGACGCCAGGTGGTCATCACGGTGAACAGGCCCAAACCCAGCACCAGCGGGAACCAGCCGCCGTCGGGAATTTTCAGTGTATTGGCGCCGAAGTAACTCAGATCGACGATGAGCAGCACGATCGCGGTGATGATCACCACCGCCCGGTTCCATTGCCACATACGCCGCGCCACGATCATCGTCAGCACGGTATCGATGGCCATGGTGCCGGTGACAGCGATGCCGTAGGCACCGGCCAGCGCGTTGGACGACCCAAACCCGATCACCGTGGCGATCACCGCCACCATCAGTGCCCGATTGACCCACGGCAAATAGATCTGCCCGATCGCGTCACGCGAGGTATGCACCACCTGCATGCGAGGCAGAAAACCCAGCTGGATCGCCTGACGGGTCACCGTAAAGGCCCCCGAGATCACCGCCTGCGAGGCGATCACCGTGGCCGCCGTCGCCAACGCAATCATCGGATATAACGCCCAATCCGGCACCGAGTAGTAGAACGGATTGGCGATCGCATCGGGGTGCACCAGGATCAGCCCGCCCTGGCCGTAGTAATTGATCAGCAACGCCGGCATCACAAACCCAAACCACGCCGTGCGAATCGGGAACCGGCCGAAATGGCCCATGTCGGTGTACAGCGCCTCGGCGCCTGTCACGCACAGCACCACCGAACCCAAGGCCAGCACCGAGGTTTCCCGATGGGTGTAAAAAAACTCGTACGCGTACCACGGATTGAGCGCACGCAGCACGCCAGGTGCCTGGATGATGTTGCTGATGCCGATCACCGCCAGGCTCAGAAACCACAGCACCATCACCGGACCGAACACCGCCCCGACCTTGGCCGTGCCGTGCCGCTGCAGCCAGAACAGGCCGAGCAACACCAGCACGGTGATCGGCACCACCCAGTGCGACAGGCTCGGTGCAGCCACCTCCAGCCCTTCCACCGCCGAAAGCACCGAGATGGACGGCGTAATCACGCCGTCGCCGAAGAACAGCGCCGCGCCCAGCAAGGCCATCAGCATGATGGTCCGTCGTACCCTCACCGACTTTCCGGCGGCGCGTTGGGCCAGGGTCATCAGCGCCATGATGCCGCCCTCACCCTTGTTGTCCGCGCGCATCACCAGACTCACGTACTTGATCGCCACCACGATGATCAACGACCAGGTTATCAGCGACAGAATCCCCAGCACCGTCGCCGGATGGGGCTTCAGTCCGTGCGCCGGCAAAAAGGTTTCGTGCATCGTGTACAGCGGACTGGTACCGATGTCGCCAAATACCACACCGATGGCACCGAGGATCAGCGCCTTGCGGCTGCTGTGACTCTGGGCCGAACCCGGGGACTCGGGTAGCACGTCGGGATGTGGCTGGTTCATGGGTTTCCTGTTTGACGCGACACTGCTAGCTGCCCAGCGCGGCACGCAGCGCCTTGCGGATGATGGATTCGACGCTGTCACCGGCAGCGGCAACTTTTTGTACCAGGCGCGTGACTTCGGTCGACTTGTAGCCCAGCTGCTGCAGTGCCACGGCGGCCTCGCCAGCGGGATCGAGTGGGGTCTCGACCCGGGCGGAGGCGCCGGGAAGACTCATCCCCACCCCTCCGACGCGGTCACGCAGCTCTACCACGATTCGCTCAGCGGTCTTCTTGCCTATGCCGGGAATTTTTGTCAGTGCCACCACGTCGCCGGCGTGCACCAGACGGGCGAAATCATTGACCGACGCGCCTGACAAAATGGCGAGTGCGATCTTTGCGCCAATCCCGCTGACCTTGAGCAGGTTGCGGAACAACGCACGTTCGGGTTCGTGCTGAAAACCGTACAGCGTGACGCCATCTTCCTTCACCGCATGGTGGGTGAGCAGGATCACTTCCTTGCCGAGCGCCGGCAAGTCATAGATGGTCGACATCGGGGCTTCCAGCTCATAACCCACCCCGCCGACATCGACCAGCAGCCACGGTGGCTGCTTGGCGATCAGGGTTCCCCGCAGGCGTCCTATCATCGGCGCCGCCTCCAGGCAGTACGGGGAATACCCACCCGTTCCAGACTGGCGCGTGTATGCGCATGGGTTACCGCGATGGCCAGGGCGTCGGCGGCGTCGGCCTGCAATGGCCCGTTGAGGCCAAGCAGCACGCTTACCATGTGCTGCACCTGGGTTTTGTCGCTGCGACCACTGCCCACCACCGACTGTTTCACCTCGGTTGCCGCGTACTCGTGCACCGCGATTCCCCTGCTGACCACCGCACAAATCGCGGCGCCTCGTGCCTGCCCCAGCTTCAAGGCCGAGTCGGGATTGCGTGCCATGAACACACGCTCGATGCCGCACTCGGTTGGTTGATGCGTGGCGATGATGTCACACAGACCGTCAAAGATGCGTTTCAGCCGCAACGGGAAGGTCGGCTCTGCCGCGACTGCCAGGGTGCCATGGAACACGTGACTCAACTTGCCGCTGCCATCGACATCGATGATGCCGAGGCCAGTGCGCTGGCTGCCAGGGTCGATACCGAGTATGCGAGTCATCATGAACGGCGAGGCGAAAGGCGAGCGCCCTCCGACTTATCCGGCAACCTCGACGGGCAGGTCGGCGTTGTGATAGACCTCACTCACATCGTCCAGCGCATCCAGACGCTCGAGCAACTCGCCGAGCGGCTCGAGCGCGTCCTCGGGTACGCTCACACGATTGGTGGGGCGCATCACCACGCCGGCATGCGCGGCATTCAGACCAGCATCAAGCAACGCCTGCTGGACCGCCTCAAAGTTTTCCGGCGCGCACAGCACCACGCTCTCGTCGTGCTCGTTCAGTACATCGTCGGCACCCGCTTCAAGGGCGGCCTCAAGTACCTTTTCCTCGGCAGCGGCATCGCCTGCGGTCGCAAATACCAGCTCGCCGCAGCGGCTGAACTGGAAAGCCACCGAGCCGCTGGTACCCAGATTTCCGCCGTGCCGGGTCAGCGCATGGCGCACGTCTGCAACGGTGCGTGTGGGGTTGTCGGTAAAACATTCGATGATCAAGGCTATCCCTGCCGGTCCGTAGCCCTCGTAGCGAAGTTCCTGCATGTCGGCGCCACCATCGGTACCCGCGCCGCGTTTGATCGCACGATCAATGGTGTCCCTGCTCATATTTGCAGAAAGCGCCTTGTCCACCGCCGCCCGCAACCGCGGGTTGCCTCCCGGATCAGCCACCCCGGCACGAGTGGCAACGGTGATTTCGCGGATCAGCTTGGTAAACACCTTGGCGCGCTTGGCATCCTCGGCGTTCTTGCGACCTTCGATGGACGGGCCTCTACCCATGACAATAGCCTGTGCTTGATTCGGATGGATAAGCCCGCAATTTTACCTGAATTCGACGATCGTGCCGGTTGTATCGGATCAGGGCGTGGGAACGACGAAACGGCCGCTTCGCAGAAACCGCGTCACTTGCTGAGCTGCTTCCTGTGAAAACAGCAATCCAGTGTGATTCGCCTCGACCACACAATGGTCGGTGAGACCTGCCAGCCGGGTTTCCTCCACCGTTACGGTGCCGTCGTGTTTACCCTCGAGATGACCGAGCATGGATCCCAAACCCACGGGCATGCTACCGGCGATCATGCCGACCTCACGCGTTCCGTCCCAGTGCTCGAAACCCTGTTCCATAAGTGTGCGGTTGTGTCCCAGCAGCACCTCCCCGCCACGTCCCCAGGCAGCGACCGCTCGCGCTGCCGCGCTGCCCTTCAACGGCGAGCCGAGACAGACGATGCGTCCCGGCGGCAGCCCATCCACGTCCAGGCAGGCGCGCAACGCCAGCAGCCCCCCCAAACTATGGCCAACCAGATGCACCGCCGTGGCCTCATCGGCCAACGCGGCCATGCGGGCTTGTAGCCGGTCCAGAATCCGCTGCTGGGTGGCCGCCACACTCAGGTAATCGAATCGATGAACGCGAAAATCCGCTTCCATCAGCCGTCGATGCAGCATGGACAGCGCGAAGCCACGCATCCACAGGCCGTGCAGAAGGATCACATGATCAGGCATGATGACGATGAGATCTGACGCGACGTCGAGAGGAAGAGAATACCTCGCGTGGAAGCGTGCAAACGTATTGGGGGGAGGAGCGGAATATTCAGCTTGAGGTCTCTCTACCCGGCACCACTTGCACGTGCAGCTCCTGCAACTGGCTCTTGCCGATCACCGACGGCGCATCGGTCATCAGGCATTGGGCGCTGGTGGTCTTGGGAAAGGCGATCACGTCCCGAATCGACTCAGTACCTGCCATCAGCGCCGCGATGCGATCGATACCGAAGGCGAGCCCACCATGGGGCGGAGCGCCGAACTTCAGCGCCTTCAACAGGAAACCGAACTTGGCCTCGGCCTCCTCGGCACGGATGCCCAGCAACTCAAATACGGCACTCTGCATCTCCGGACGATGGATACGGATCGATCCGCCGCCAATCTCGTTGCCGTTCAGCACCATGTCGTAACCACGACTGACAGCGGTAGCCGCGTGGGCACGCAGCTCATCGATATCGTCGACCCGGGGCGCGGTGAAGGGATGATGCAATGCCACATACCGCTGCGCCTCGGCGTCATACTCGAACATCGGGAAATCGGTGACCCACAACGGTTTCCAGCCCGCCTCAAGCAACCCCCGATCCTTGCCGAGCTTGAGCCGCAACGCACCCATGAAGTCGCTGACAACTTTCCATGCCCCGGCACCGAAGAACACGATGTCGCCGCTCTGCGCTGCAGTGGACTGCAGAATGCCATCGAGCGCGGCATCGTCGAGGAATTTCGCCACCGGCGAACTGATGCCTTCACGCCCCCTCGCAAGATCCTCGACCTTAAGCCAGGCCAGTCCCTTTGCCCCATAGCGCGACACGTACTCGGTCAACGCGTCGATATCCTTGCGGCTGAGCACCGCCCCGCCAGGCACGCACAAGGCAGCCACGCGACCGCCGACCTCGTTGGCGGGATCGGAGAACACCTTGAACTCGGCGTGCTTCACCGCCTCGGCGATGTCGACAAGCTCCATCGCAATGCGCAGATCCGGTTTGTCCGAACCAAAGCGACGCATGGCTTCGAACCATGTTATCCGCGGGAAGGCGGCATCCAATTCAACCCCCTGTACCTCCCGGAACACATGACGGACCAATTCCTCGACAAAGTCCTGCACATCTTTTTCTTCGACGAAGGCAAACTCCAGGTCGAGCTGGGTGAATTCCGGCTGCCGGTCGGCGCGAAGATCCTCGTCGCGGAAGCACCGGGCGATTTGATAATAGCGATCGAAGCCCGCCATCATCAGGATCTGCTTGAACAGCTGCGGCGACTGCGGCAACGCGTAGAACTGCCCCGCGTGCACGCGGCTGGGCACCAGGTAATCGCGCGCGCCCTCCGGCGTCGCCTTGGTCAGGATCGGCGTCTCGATATCTTGAAAGCCGCGATCATCCAGGTAGCGTCGCAACGCCTGCACCAGGCGACTCCGCTTGCGCATCATCTGCTGCATTTCCGGTCGGCGCAGGTCGAGGTAGCGATAGGTCATCCGCATGTCCTCGTTGGGGCTTTCATGCAGCGCGAACGGCAAGTCCCTTGCCGCGTTGAGAACCTCGACGGTGTCGACCAGTAGCTCAACCTTGCCGGTTTTCAGCTTGTCGTTGACCGCAAGCCGCGCTCGTACCGTGCCACTGACCCGCAGGCAGTATTCGTTGCCGATCTCGCCGGCAACGGCAAACGCCGCCGCATTGTCGCGCTCGATCACCACCTGGGCCAGGCCCTCGTGATCGCGCAAGTCCACAAACGCGACATGGCTTTGCAAGCGCAAGGTGTTGACCCAGCCGCACAAGGTGACAGCCTGGCCCACCAGCGACTCATTGATGAGGCCACAGTAGTGTGTGCGCATGCGTTGATAACTCCCGGCTGCCGCAACGGCAGAAACAAATGGCAAAGACCGGGAATGTTACCACCGCATAGCGGCAACAACGATCAGTCGGCCGTGCCCGCCTTGACGGCTGCCGGAGCAGCTGCCGGAGCAGCTGCCGGCGCTGCCGCCGGCTTGTCATTGGCCGGGGCTGTCGATACCCCCGCGTCCCCTGCAAGATTGCGCTTCTTGTCGCCATCTTTCTTGAAATCGGTTTCGTACCAACCACTCCCGGCGAGACGAAACGACGGCGCCGTCACCTGACGGGCCACTTCGGCTTTCTCACACCGCGGGCAAACTCTCGGATCCGGGTCCGAAAGCTTCTGCAAACGGTCAAATTGATGGCCACAAGCGTGGCAGGCGTAGGCATAAATGGGCATAGGGTTAGATTCAAGGCGTTACACGGCGCCATTCAGGGCGAGAGTATGGTGGCGATGAAGTAGATTTCAAATGGCGATAGCCATGATGAGATGCTCCTTGAAATGGGAAACGATTTGTTCCGACCCGCCTCGGGGATTGTAAAAAATTTGTTGACACATCAATTACCCTGTGACTACCTTCCCCGTGAAGGACACGTGACACGGGGCATCAATTATGGTGACGGTGCGCGCAATCGATTGCACGGAATAGTGGTAGCAAGCACACACATCATTAGAATTTAAGAGGGGAGAGTTGTCACATGTCTGCAAACAAATTTTCGACACATACCATCATGGCCGCCGCCATCATGCTGGCATTGTCCCAGGCCGCATATGCCCAGGACGCCGGTACCCAGCCAACCAAGAAAAAGACCGTGAGCATGCAGACCGTGGTGGTCACCGGCACCCGCGCGTTTGATCGTACCGAGGCAGACTCGCTGGCGCCGATCGACGTATTGACCCCGAAGGATCTGCAAAGCACCGGCGCAACAAGCCTGGCGACGGCATTGCGCGTGTTGCTGCCATCGTTCAACTTTCCACAGCCATCGATTACCGACGGTACCGATGCGACCCAACCAGCGCAATTGCGCGGCCTGTCGCCTGACCAGACCCTGGTGCTGATCAACGGTAAGCGCCAACACTCCACTTCGATCGTCAATGTCAACGGCTCGCTCGGTCGCGGTTCGTCGCCGGTTGACATCAATGCCATCCCGATCAATGCCATTGATCATGTGGAGGTGCTGCGCGATGGAGCAGCAGCCCAGTATGGTTCCGACGCTATCGCCGGCGTAATCAACATCATCCTCAAGGGTGGCAGCAAGCATGGCTCGGCCAGCGTTACCGGCGGCCAGTACAGCAAGGGCGACGGCACCACTTGGCAGGGCGGCGCCGATGGCGGTTTTGCCCTGGGTGAAAAGGGCTGGGTGCATCTGTCGGTCGATGCCAGCCATCAGGATCCGACCAACAGCGCCGGCCCGGACAACCGCATCTACAATGGCGTGGTGGCGCCGACCAACGGTCAGGTTACCTTCCATTACGGCCTGCCGTTGACCAAGGTGAAGCAAGCCGCGGTCAACATGCAGTACGACCTGACGCCCAATGCCCAGCTCTATGCGTTCAGCCTGTTCAACAAGCGCGACGTATCGGCGGGCGGCTACTATCGTTCGTTCAACCAATTCGGCGTGCCCGGGACGAGCAACTACCACCCGGGTGCTGCGGCGACCTATCCGCTCGGCTTCCTGCCGATGGAGAACAGCGCCATCCGCGACGACTCCGAAGTCCTCGGAGTGCGCGGTAAAGTGGCCGGCTGGCATTACGACCTCAGCGCCAACACCGGCGGCAATCACTGGAAACTCAACACCAGCAACACCTATAACTATTCGCTGGATCCGACCTCGCCGACGCGCTTCTACATCGGCACGCTGACTAACCGCCAGAACCTGCTCAACGCCGACTTCAGCAAAAGCTACGACGTCAGCGGCATGAGCAGCCCACTGACTGTGGCCTGGGGTCTGGAGTACCGCAAGGAAGACTTCACCATCAAACAGGGTGACGCGGCAGCCTACGCTGGCGCGGGCGCCCAGGTGTTCCCGGGCTACCAGCCCAGCGACGCCGGCACGCATTCGCGCAACAACCGTTCGGTCTATGTCGACCTTGAAGGCGACATCACCTACAAGTTCTCCGCTGGCCTGGCAGCACGCAATGAGCATTACAGCGACTTCGGCAACACCACCTCGGTGAAGGCCTCCGGCCGCTACGCGTTTACCGACTCGCTGGCACTGCGTGGCACTGCGTCCAACGGTTTCCGGGCACCGTCGCTGCAGCAGCAGTTCTACTCCAGCACCGCGACCAACTTTCTCAACCTGAACGGCACGACCATCCCGGTCCAGGTCCGTACCTTCCCGGTCAACGATCCGGCAGCAAGGGCCCTGGGCGCGCAGCCCCTGAAGCCCGAGAAGTCACGTAATTACAGCATCGGTCTGGTCTTCACGCCCCTCAACGGCCTGTATGCCACCCTCGACCTGTACCGCATCGATATCGACAATCGCATCATTCTCAGCGGCAACCTGGTCGGTGCAGCGGTAACGAATTATCTGACTTCCGCCGGCATCCCCGACGTGGGGGGTGGACGCTTCTTCACCAATGCAGTGAACACGCGCACCGACGGCGCCGATCTGGTCGCCACCTACCCCGTCGACTTGCAAGACTCCACCATCAAGCTGACCGGCGGCTTCAACTACAACAAGACCACGATCCGCTCGATCGCGCCGAATCCGACCCAACTGGGCCTGGCCGGTCTGACCCTGCCGATCATCGACAACGTCGAACAGGGTCGCATCACCAAGGGCGCCCCGCGCAGCAAGTCGTTTATCGCTGCGGACTGGACTATCAGCAATTGGCAAGTGCACACCCAGCTGACCCGCTACGGACAGTGGACGGACTACAGCAACACGCCAGCCAACAACCAGACGTATGCAGCACGTTTCCTGCTGGATGCCTCGCTCAGCTACAACTGGAACGACTGGACCTTCACCCTGGGCGCGAACAATCTCACGGACACCTACCCCGAGAAGAATTCGCCGGCTACCAACTACCAAGGCATCTTCCCGTACCCGAACTCCTCGCCGTTCGGCTTCAGTGGTGCCTACTACTACGGTACGGTGGCCTACCACTGGTAGTCGTCTGACAACAGCGAGGCCGGGGCGGCACCACCGTTTCCATGCCCCGGAAGCGCTTTCAAGACCCGATGAAATCCCCTGCTGAAATGGCAGGGGATTTTTTTTACCCGATCGCGACTACTGCAGTGCGGAATTATGCAAGCTGATCTTTCGAGCCCGCGCCTTCAGAGGTAACAAACTGGGGAACAACGCTTTTTTGCGTCTCTATCGAGACCACATGACCTCTTGATGTCAGACTAAAGTCGATATGTTGACGCAAGGCAACATTTCCCATAGCTTTCACCCATCGCGGACAGGGGGAAGTGCATTCCGCGGTGCAAGTTCCAACTGTCCCATTGACTTTTACCATTCGTTGTATTCCTGGGGAACACCTGATGACAAACCGTTTCGTGCGGCGCCCGCTGGCTGCCGCCATGCTTCCTTTGCTGGGCGCAAGCCTGATGATGGTCGCCGCCACGGCCACCGCCGCTGACACCACACCTACATCCACCACCAAGAACACCAAGCAGTTGCAGCAGGTGGTGGTTACCGGCACCCGTGCCAGCAACCGCACGGTGGCCGAATCGCTTTCCCCGATCGACGTGCTGACGCCAGCCGACCTTACCGCCAGCGGCGGCACCGATCTGGCCAGCGCGCTGAGCAGCTTGCTACCTTCGCTGGACTTCCCGCGCCCGGCCATCAATGACGGCAATGATGCGATCCGCCCCGCCACCTTGCGCGGACTCTCTCCCGACGACGTACTGGTGCTAGTCGACGGCAAGCGTTATCACACCACCAGTCTGGTCAACTACAACCCGTCGGTGGGACGTGGGTCGGCACCGGTGGATCTGAATTCGATTCCTATTTCGGCAATCGACCATATCGAGGTGTTACGTGACGGCGCCGCCGCACAGTACGGTTCCGATGCCATCGCCGGCGTCATCAACGTCGTGCTCAAGCATGGCAGTCGCGGGGGCAACAACAGCATCAGCGTCACCGGCGGCATCATGGATCGCGGCGACGGTGCCCAGAATGGCATCCAGGGTTCGGTCGGCATTCCGCTGGGCGGCACCGATGGCGGTGGCAATTCGCCCGGCTGGGCTCGGCTGGCGTGGAACTACCAGGACACCATGGCCACCAACCGTGCGGCCAACACCGACAAGTCCACCGCACTGGCACCAAACCAGAGCGTGATCCCCTACGAGCGTTACGGCGACCCGGCCGTGGTCACGCGCCAAGCCCTGATCAACTTCGGCTACAACCTGACACCGGATGTCGAATTCTACGGCTACTTCAACATCGGCAGGCGCGATGTGACGTCCAACGGCTACTACCGCCGCTGGTTCCAGACCCGTAACGTGCCGGAAGTCTACCCCAATGGCTTCCTGCCGCAGATCGTCAATCACAGCAACGACTATGCCGGCGTGCTGGGGCTGAAGGGCAAGACCGCCGGCAACTGGCATTGGGATCTTTCCGGTGACTACGGTGAAAACATCCTGGTGTTCGATATCCAGAACACCATCAACACCAACCTTTACTACAGCACCGGTCATTCGCCGACCTATTTCCACGCCGGCACGTTCCGCAACAAGCAAGGCGTAGTCAATCTCGACCTCAACAAGGAATACGACTGGGGCTTTCTGCCGAACCCGGTGACCGTGGCCTTCGGTGGCGAATATCGCAAGGAAAGGTATGTGATCGGTGCCGGGGAGCCGGACTCGTATTTCCTGAATCCGAACACCGTCGTTCCGGGCTCGGTCACCCCGAGCAATCCTGCTGGCACACCCTACCCGGGCGGCTCGCAGGTGTTCCCGGGACTGACGCCGCAAGTGGCCGGCAGCTTCGATCGGCATAGCGAAGCTGGATATGTGGACCTGGAGACCGACCTCAGCGACAAGCTCTCCGCGGGCGTGGCGGCCCGTGTCGAACACTACAGTGACGCCGGCTCCACCCGTTCGGGCAAGCTCTCGGCGCGTTATCAGCTCACCGACACCTTCGCCCTGCGCGGCACCATCTCCAACGGCTTCCGCGCACCGTCGCTGGCTCAGCAGAATTACGAGTCCGTGGTTACGCTGCCGCAGGCGGGCCAGTTGATCCAAGTCGGCACCTTCCGTACCTCCGACCCAGTGGCCATCTCGCTCGGCGCCAAGCCGTTGAAGCCGGAAAAGTCGACCAACTACGGTTTCGGTGCGGTATGGCAGCCGACCAACAACTTCAACGCCACGCTGGACGTCTACCAGATCCGCATCGGCAATCAGATCCTGTACTCCGACCAGATTGCGGTCAGCGTTCCGAACAGCCAGGTCCAAGCCGCGCAATTCTTCGTCAACGGCGCCACCAGCCGCACCCGCGGTGTTGACCTGATCACCAACTACCGGATGGACCTGAACGACTACGGCAGGCTCAATCTGACCTTCAGCGGCAACTACAACAAGACCGACATCCTGAACGTCTCGACCCCGGCATTCGGGCGTGCCAGCCAGGGGTTGCTGACGGTATCGACGCCCCGCACCAAGTACGTGTTCACTTCGGATTGGATGATCAAGGCCTTCTCGGTGCATGCCAACCTGACCCGCTACGGCTCGGTAACCCGTCTTGGCGACACCCCGGGACCCACCCAGGATCAGACCTTCGCCGCCCGCTGGCTGCTTGATCTTTCCGCAAGCTACAACGTGGACGCTTGGACCTTTACGGTCGGTGCGGACAACCTCACCAACCAGTATCCGACCAAGGTTGCGTTCAACGACAATGCCTACGAGGACGCCTACGATGGCCTGCAATACTCGCCACTTTCGCCGTTCGGCATGAACGGTCGCTACTGGTACGGCAAGGTCACCTACCACTTCTGACCGCCACCGGTTTGTCGCCCCGGTAACGTCCGGGGCGACGAACCTGATCGATATCGCGCATCGCAGGCGCCGTCTCGGCCAGCCCATCAAGCGCTAACGACGAACGGTCTACCTCCGTTCAGTGGCAACGCAGCATCATGCTGACATGCCTTGGAATTGCCGGGGGGCCACCGCCTATGCGGCCCTGACAGTCCTGAGATGGTAGCCTCCGAAGCCTTCCCGCGCTCCGCACACGGACCAAACATGCTGCGCAATCTACGTCCGATTACCTCGCTGCTGGTCGGCGCGGCACTGCTGTTGCTGGGCGTGGGCTTGCTGACGACACTGATCCCGCTGCGTGGTCGTGCGCTGGGCTATTCGACCACCATGCTTGGCGCGCTTACCTCCGCCTATTACGCCGGCTATTTCGTCGGCACCTTCACGCTGCCGCGGCTGATCCAGCGGATCGGCCACATTCGCGCCTTCGCTTTCTGCACTGCATCCGTGGCTTGCCTGGTCTTGTTCCATGCCCTGAGCAGCAACCCGTGGTTGTGGTTGTTGCTGCGGCTGCTGGCGGGGATATCGCTGGTCGGACTGTATGCCATCATCGAGAGCTGGCTGAACGCCCAGACCGAGCCCGCGCGGCGCGGCACCGTGTTCGCCATCTACATGATGGTCAATCTTGGTTCGCTGGCAGTGGCGCAGCAGCTGCTGCGCATTCAAGGCGAGCCGATCGTGCTTTTTGTCATTGTCGCGCTGCTGGTGTGCGCCGCCACCCTGCCAGTAGTTGCCACGCGTCAGGCACAGCCCGGCCTGCAACCGATGCCTCGTCTGCAACTGAGCCGGCTGTATGCATTGGCGCCGACGGCCGGGGTCGGTGCACTGCTATCGGGGCTGGCGATGGGGGCGTTCTGGGGCCTGCTGCCGGTGTATGCCCGCGGACTGGGCTTTGACCTGACTCAGGTGGGAACCTACATGAGCGTGGCCATCCTCGGCGGCGCCGCGCTGCAGTGGCCGATCGGTCGCTGGTCGGACCGGCACGACCGACGTATAGCGCTGGCAGCAGTCTGCGCGCTCGCCACGGTACTGGCCATGCTGCAATTGGTGATGGCGCGCTGGCATGGTGCAATGATCGCGCTGATCTTTCTCTATGGCGGCCTCACCTTCGCTGTCTACCCGATTGTGGTGGCCCACCTGGTGGATCACCTGTCGCCGGAAGAGCTTCTCTCGGCCAGCAGCAGTGTGCTGCTGATCTACGGCGTAGGCTCGGCGATCGGGCCGATTGCTGCCGGCGCCTTGATGTCGGGTCTCGGTCCCAATTCGCTGTTCGGCTGGTTCGCTATGACCCAGGCACTGCTGGCGGCGTATGCCGCATACCGCTACTGGCATTACCATCGCACGCAGTCGACCGATGCGAATTTCCGCATGATGCTGCGTACTACCCCGGCAGCGTTCGAGATGTTGCCGGAAACAGAATCACCAAACGAGCCAAGCTGAGCCCGCCCCGCACCCGTTTGCCGTGCTCGAGTCAGTGCTTGCGGAAATGCAGCTGCCCGTGCTCCAGCTCGACTGCGATGGTATCTCCCGCGCTGAATGCCCCCGCCAGCAGTTGCTGCGCCAGTGGGTTCTCCAGCTGCTGCTGGATCGCCCGCTTCAGCGGTCGCGCACCGTAAACCGGATCGAAACCGATATTGCCCAGCAAAGCCAGCGCTTCATCGCTGACCTCCATCTTGAGTTGACGCTCGGCCAACCGCTTTTCCAGATAGCCAAGCTGGATCCTCGCGATCGCCCGGATCTGCGTCTTGTCCAGCGAACGAAATACCACCAGTTCGTCAAGACGATTGATGAACTCCGGACGGAAGTGCGCCTGCACCACGCCCATCACCGAAGCCTTCATCTGCGTGTACTGCTCTTCCGCATCGCCATCCACGCTGTTCTCGGATGAATCCTGGATCATCTGCGACCCGAGGTTGGACGTCATCACGATGACGGTATTGCGGAAATCCACGGTCCGCCCCTGGCCATCGGTGAGACGACCGTCATCGAGTACCTGCAACAGGATGTTGAACACGTCGGGATGTGCCTTCTCCACTTCATCGAGCAGGATCACGCTGTACGGCCGGCGACGCACCGCCTCGGTAAGGTAACCGCCCTCCTCGTAGCCGACGTAACCCGGTGGCGCACCCACCAACCGACTGACCGCGTGCTTCTCCATGAACTCGCTCATGTCGATACGCACCATCGCATCGGTGGTATCGAACATGAATTCGGCCAGTGCCTTGCACAACTCGGTCTTGCCGACGCCGGTCGGGCCGAGGAAGAGGAACGAACCGCTGGGACGGTTCGGATCGGATAGCCCGGCGCGGGCCCGACGAATCGCGTCGGAGACGGCCTTGACAGCCTCGTCCTGACCGACCACGCGGCGGTGCAGCTCGTCCTCCATGTGCAACAGCTTTTCGCGCTCGCCCTCAAGCATCTTGGCGACCGGAATGCCCGTCCAACGCGCCACTACTTCGGCAATTTCTTCGGCGGTGACCCGATCCTGCAGCAATTTGAGTTCCTGCTGCTCGGCGGCCTGCGCCACCGCCAGCTGCTTTTCCAGCGCCGGCAGGCGCCCATACTGGATCTCGCTCATCTTCGCGTAATCCTGGTGACGCTGGGCCGTTTCCATATCCAACCGGGCCTGCTCGATCTGCTCCTTGACCCGCGTCGTACCCTGCAGTGCGGCCTTTTCCGACTTCCAGATTTCGTTGAGATCGGAGAACTCACGCTCCAGTTTCTCGATATCGGTTTCCAGATCGGCGAGGCGCTGCTTTGACTCGCTGTCCTTTTCCTTCTTCAACATCTCGCGCTGGATCTTCAGCTGGATCAGCCGACGCTCCAACCGGTCCAGTTCTTCCGGCTTGGAGTCGATCTCCATGCGGATTCGCGAGGCGGCCTCGTCCATCAGGTCGATGGCCTTGTCCGGCAACTGGCGGTCGGGGATATAGCGATGCGACAGCGTGGCCGCGGCGACGATCGCCGGATCGGTAATCTCCACGCCATGGTGCACGGCATAGCGCTCCTTCAGCCCTCGCAGGATCGCGATGGTGTCTTCGACGCTGGGCTCGCCCACGAAGATTTTCTGGAAGCGGCGTTCCAGCGCAGCATCCTTCTCGATGTATTTGCGGTATTCATCCAGCGTGGTGGCACCGATGCAATGCAGCTCGCCACGCGCCAAGGCCGGCTTGAGCATGTTGCCGGCATCCATCGAACCCTCACCTTTGCCCGCCCCGACCATGGTGTGCAGCTCGTCGATGAACAGGATCACCCGGCCTTCCTGCTTGGACAGATCGCTGAGCACTGCCTTCAGGCGCTCTTCGAACTCGCCGCGGAATTTGGCCCCGGCAATCAGCGCGCCCATGTCCAGCGACAATAGCCGACGCTCGCGCAGACCTTCGGGGACTTCGCCCTTGATGATGCGCTGGGCCAGCCCCTCGACGATCGCGGTCTTGCCTACACCGGGCTCGCCGATCAGTACCGGATTGTTCTTGGTACGCCGCTGCAACACCTGGATGGTTCGCCGAATCTCCTCGTCGCGACCGATCACCGGATCAAGCTTGCCCTTCTCGGCCTGCTCGGTGAGATCGATGCAGTATTTTTCCAGTGCCTGACGCTGCTCCTCTGCATTCTCGCTCTGCACTTTCTCGCCGCCACGCAATTTCTCGATCGCTGCCTCCAGATTCGGCTTGGTCGCTCCGGCGGCCTTCAACGCCGCGCCCAACTCGCCCTTGTCGTCCAGCGCCGCCAGCACAAACAGCTCGCTGGCAATGAACTGGTCACCGCGCTGCTGTGCCAGCTTGTCGGTGAGGTTGAGCAGGCGCGACAACTCATTGCCGAGATTTATGTTGCCTTCCTGTCCGCTGACTTGCGGCAACCGTTCCAGGATGCCATTCACGCGCTGCTGCAGTGCCGGCACATTGACCTGAGATTGAGTCAGCAGGGGCGCGGTCGAACCGCCCTGTTGATTGAGCAAGGCCGACATCACATGCGCCGGTTCGAGCATGTTGTTGTCGCGCCCTACCGCCAGTGACTGGGCGTCTGCCAGCGCCTGCTGGAAACGCGAGGTAAGCTTGTCCATCCGCATCGGCATATCCCCACAGCAAAGGATTCGACGGAGTTTCCGCCACTGCAGGTGAAAATGCGGGCAGCGCGCACCGATTCAAGCGAATGGTGCTGGATGCTTTCTACGCAAAACCCGTCGACGCGAGCCGCAATCAGTCTTCCGCCAACCAGATCAGGCTGGCGAAGCTGCCGCGGCGGGCTCCCTCGCGACGATGCGAATAGAAACGCGGATCAGTCAGCGTATCGAAACCGCCGCCGTGAATACGGGTCACCCCCCCCGCCGTGAGGCGTTGACGGGCCAATCCCTCGATATCGCAGCGCCAGTGTCCGGCGCGGGTCGCGGTGAAACATGCCACCGCGGCACGATCGTGCCTGACGAAGGCCTCGCGTACCTCGTCGCCCACTTCGTATGAGGCCGCACCGGCAGCCGGACCGAGCCAGGTCAGCAGGCAGCTTGGCGGCAACTGCAGTTGTTCCACCACCGCTTCCAGCACACCGGCAGCGAGTCCGCGCCATCCCGCGTGCGCCACGCCGATGGCACTACCATCGTCGGCGCAGAAAAATACCGGCAGGCAATCGGCGGTGAGCACACCCAAAACGGTTCCGGGAAGGCGCGATATGGCCGCATCGGCTTCGGGCTCGTCCTCACTGGCCAGCGGTCCCAGCTCGGCGACGGTGGTGCCATGCACCTGTCGCAACCAGCGTGGCTCCGCCGGCAGATTCAACGTCTGTCGCAACACGCTGCGATTGGTCTGAACCGCTTCCGGCCGGTCGCCATTGCGCCGGCCCAGGTTGAAACGCCCGAACGGCGGTACGGATACGCCAGGTCCCTCGCGGGTCGTTACGGCGGTCCTGACCCGTGGTGGAGCAGGCCAGTCCGGAAAGATCCAGGCGACGTCCATGGCGTTCCCGGCTGCACCGATCGTAGTCCCCATTCAGTATTCATCCGCGCCGTGAAGGGCCAGATCATCTCGCAGGGCCTCGATCAATGCGAGCTGATCCGCCGGACGCTCGATGCTGAACGACAGCGTCGCGTGGGTTATCGGGTGCTCGAACGACAGCCGCTCCGCATGCAGCGCCTGGCGACGAAAACCCCGCAATACAGCCACCAATCGGGGCGCGGCTCCTTTCGGCAGCTTCAGCCCGCCACCGTACAGCGGATCCCCCAGCAAGGGGTGACCGACATGCGCCATATGCACACGAATCTGATGGGTACGGCCGGTCTCCAACTGGCACTCTATCAAGGTGTGGGCGCGAAAACGTTCACGCAGCCGGTAATGCGTCACCGCATGCTTGCCGTCCTCCTCGTCACGCACCGACTGCCGCAGGCGATCGCCCATGGAGCGACCCAGCGGCGCATCCACCGTGCCACCAGCCACCATCGTGCCCAGCACCACCGCCTCGTACTGGCGCTGGACGTCGTGCCGCGAGAGCATTTCCACCAGCGCCGTCAGCGCCGGCAGCGACTTCGCCACGACCATCAAGCCAGAGGTGTCCTTGTCCAGTCGATGAACAATGCCTGCGCGCGGCAGCTCCGCCAGTCCGGCATCGTGATGCAACAAGGCGTTGAGCAAGGTGCCAGCCGGATTGCCCGCCCCCGGATGCACCACCAGGCCGGCCGGTTTGTTCAGCACCAGCAGGTGTTCGTCCTCATGGACGATCTCCAGCGGAATCGCCTCAGCAGTACTGTTCACCTCGGTTTCCAGTTCAGCCCGCAGCTGAACCTGTTCACCGCCATGTAACAGATACCGCGGAGGAACCAGCACCCCGTCCAGCATCACCGCGCCGGATTTGATCCAGCCGCTGAGCCGCGAGCGCGAATAATCCGGGAACATCTCGGCCATTACCTGGTCGAATCTGCGTCCTGCGGCAGTCAATGGCACCGTGGCTTCGTGCCGGATGCTGGTCATGCCCTGCTCCACGGGCAACTGCCTGTTTCGGCTATCATGCCTTTTCGATCAAACATCTGAATTCATTTCCCATGCGTGTAACCAAGCTGCCGATGCTCCCACTGCCTGCCCTGAAGCTGCTCGCCATTGTCGCGATTATCGCCACGATGAGCGCGTGTTCGATGTTCGGCACCAAGCGCGACACCATCAACACCATGCCGGTCGGCGAGCTTTACAACAAGGCCCATGACTCGCTGGAGAATGCCGACTACGCCGCGGCCACCCGGGCCTATCAGCGCCTCATCGCGCGGTTTCCCTCCGGCGCCTACAACGAACAGGCCCAGCTCGACATGGCCTATTCGCAATACAAGGACAACCAGCCGGATGATGCCTTGTCGACCATCAACCGCTTCATCAAGACCTATCCAGCCAACAAGCATGTCGATTATGCCTATTACCTGCGCGGCCTGATCAATTTTAATCGCACCAGCGGCTTTATCGAACGCTACGTCAGTCGCGGCAGCGCGCAGTCACGGCGCGACCAGGGCTTCAACCTGCAGTCGTTCGATGATTTTTCCGAGCTGTCACGACGCTTTCCCGACAGCGCCTATACCGCTGACGCGCGTCAGCGCATGATCTACCTGCGCAACGTCCTGGCCCAGCACGAGATCAACGTGGCGGAATTCTACCTGAGGCACAAGGCCTATATCGCCTCGGCCGACCGCGCGCAGTATGTCATCGAACACTACCAGCAGGCGCCTCAGGCGGGCGATGCCCTGGCCATCCTGTGCCGCAGTTACCTGGCGCTGGATCACAAGAAGCTGGCCGAACAGGTCCGCGAAGTGCTGGCCATGAACTACCCGCACCACCCCTACCTCAACGATCCCAAATGGCCACATGAGCCATCGCTGCTGCGCAAGATGATTCCATTCTCAGGGCACCACTAGAAGCGGTAGTCAGCTGTGCAATGAATAAAGCCGGCGCCATCGCGCCGGCTTTATTCATTGCTGACGCCAACGTCCTGCTTGCCGCCTCACGCCGGGGCTGAAAAGCAGGACACCACCATGCGCTACCGGCACGGCGTTGGTGGTGCGTGGAAGCTCAGGTCCAGCCGGAAGTGATCGGATAACGTCTTTCCCGGCCGAATGCGCGCGTAGTCACACGTGGCCCCGGTGCCGATTGTCGGCGCTTGAATTCATTGCGTAAAACCAGTCGCACCACCCGGTGCACGGTACTGGCGTCGAATCCTTCTGCAATGATCTCCGCCTGGGACTGTTCGCCCTCGATGAAACGGCTCAATATCGCATCCAGCTTCCCGTAATCCGGGAGAGAGTCCTGATCCGTCTGATTGTCGCGCAACTCCGCCGACGGGGCCCGCTCGATCACCGCCGGGGGAATGATCCAGGAGTCGCCAGCCCCCCCGGCATACCCCCCTGCACCATTGCGCCAGCGTGCCAGGCGGTATACCAACGTCTTGTAGACATCCTTCAACGGCGCGTAGCCTCCACACATGTCGCCGTAAAGCGTGGCATAGCCCACCGCCATCTCGCTCTTGTTGCCGGTGGCCAGCAGCAACTGGCCATGCTTGTTGGACAAGGCCATCAACATCGCGCCGCGCGTACGCGATTGCAGGTTTTCTTCGGTGGTGTCGGCGGCCTTGCCAGCGAAAGCCGGAGCGAGTGCGTCGACGAAAGACTGGAAGGTCGTCTCAATCGGAATCACGTGATAGCCCACCCCCAGTCTTTGCGCCTGATCGCGTGCCCCCTCCAGCGACAACTGCGAGGTGTAGCGTGTGGGCATCATCACAGCGGTCACCCGATCCGGACCCAGCGCATCGACCGCCAGCGCCAAGGTCAGTGCCGAATCGATACCACCGGACAGACCCAGCAGCACACCCGGAAAGCCGTTCTTGTCGACGTAGTCACGGGTGCCACGGGTCAATGCCGCGTACAGCACGGCCTCGGGCGAGGCGTCGACCACCGTAGGCCAGTCTTGCGGATACCAGCGACGTGCCGCCGAATCGAATTCCGCCCACAACAAGGCATCGAGGAACGCCGGCGCGCGCGCTGCAATCGAGCCATCGCCATTGACCAGTATGGCAGCGCCGTCATACACCACCTCATCCTGCCCGCCGACCAAGTTGAGATAAGCCATCGCGCAGCCGCTTTCAGCGGCGCGCGCCTTCAGTACCGCTTCGCGCTCGGCCTGCTTGGCGCCGTCCCATGGCGACGCATTGATGACCACGACTAGCTCCGCCCCTGCCGCAGCAACCTGCATCAGCGGCTCCGGCCGCCACACGTCCTCGCAGATCAGCAGCACCACCTGCACTCCGGCGATCGCTGCCACTGCCGTAGCATGTCCCGGTCGAAAATAACGCTTGTCATCGAAGACGCCGTAATTCGGCAATATCTGCTTGTATGTGACGCGTTCGACCCGCCCCTGGTGCAACAGACTGGCCGCGTTGTAGACCTCGCCTTCGCTGTGCGGATGACCCACCAACGCGGCCATCTCTCCGAAATTGCCGGCCAGTGCCTCGAGTTCGCTCTCGCAGGCCGCGAGAAAGCTCGGTCGCAGCAACAGGTCCTCCGGTGGGTACCCGCTCAGCGCCAACTCGGGAAAAACCACCAGCTCGGCGCCGCCACAGCGCGCTTGTGCCGCAAGATCGGCGATCCGGGCTGCATTGGCCGCCACCGCACCCACCGGAAAATCAAACTGGGCCAGTGCCAGACGCAGGCTTGCCATGCAATACCTCCAGAAATAACGAAGGCCACGGCACCCGCCGCAGCCCTCGCATTTTACCCTTTGCCGAGCAACTTACTTCATCAGTTTGGCAAGCGTCTTGCCCAGGTCTGCAGGGGACTTGACCGTGGTCACGCCCGCCTTCTCCAGCGCAGCGAACTTGGCCTCCGCCGTGCCTTTGCCGCCGGAGATGATGGCACCGGCATGGCCCATGCGCTTGCCTGCCGGGGCCGAGGCTCCGGCGATGAACGATACCACCGGCTTGGTCACGTATTCGGCGATGAAATCGGCCGCATCTTCCTCTGCCGAGCCGCCGATCTCACCGACCATGATGATGCCTTCGGTCTGCGGATCGTCCTGGAACAGCTTGAGGCAGTCGATGAAGCTCAGGCCATTGATCGGGTCGCCACCGATACCGATGCACGTGGACTGCCCCAGGCCTTCATTGGTGGTCTGGAACACCGCCTCGTAGGTCAGCGTGCCCGAACGCGACACGATGCCGACCTTGCCCGGCTGGTGGATATGACCGGGCATGATGCCGATCTTGCACTCGCCGGGGGTGATGATGCCGGGGCAATTCGGCCCGATCAGCACGGTTTCCGGATGCTGCTGCAGTACGTTCTTTACCCGCAGCATGTCGAGCACCGGGATACCCTCGGTAATCGCCACGATCACCTTGATGCCGGCGTCGATCGCCTCGAGAATCGAATCGGCCGCGAACGGCGGCGGCACGAAGATCACCGACGCGTCGGCGCCGGTTTCCAGCACGGCCTCGTCGACCGAATTGAATACCGGCAGGCCGATGTGTTCCTTGCCGCCCTTGCCCGGCGTCACGCCGCCGACGATCAGGGTGCCGTAATCGATCGCCTGTTCGGCGTGGAAGGTGCCCTGCTGGCCGGTGAAGCCCTGCACGATCACCTTGGTTTTCTTGTTGACCAGAACGCTCATTGAAATATCCCGTATCTGTGTAGGAGCGCACCCTGTGCGCGATGCTTTTGCTTTTCACATGCGCCAAAAAGACAATCGCGCACAAGGTGCGCTCCTACGGGGTGATTAGTGGGCCGCAGCCACGGCTTTCTGCGCCGCGTCGTTGAGATCGTCGGCCGGCGTGATCGCCAGACCGGAGTTGGCCAGCAGTTCGCGGCCCTTCTCGACATTGGTGCCCTGCAGGCGCACCACCACGGGAATCGTCAGGCCCACTTCCTTGACCGCGGCGATGATGCCCTCGGCAATCAGGTCGCAACGCACGATGCCGCCAAAAATGTTGACCAGGATGCAGTTCACCTTGTCCGAGGACAGGATCAGCTTGAACGCCTCGGTGACGCGCTCCTTGGTGGCACCGCCGCCGACGTCGAGAAAGTTGGCCGGCTCGCCACCCGCCAGCTTGATCACGTCCATGGTAGCCATCGCCAGGCCGGCACCGTTGACCATGCAGCCGATGGTGCCGTCCATGGTCACGTAGTTGAGATTGTGCTGCACAGCCGCGGCCTCGGCGGCGTCTTCCTGGGTCAGGTCGCGCATCGCGGCCAGATCGGCATGACGGAACTCGGCGTTGTCGTCGGAGTTGACCTTGCCATCGAGCGCGGCGAGGTTGCCGTCTTCGAGGATCGCCAGCGGATTGAGTTCGACCAGCGCCAGGTCCTTCTCGTTGAACAGCTTGTACAAGCCCAGCATGATCTTGGTCAGTTGACCGACCTGCTTCGCATTCAGATCCATCGCGAAACCGAGCTGGCGGCACTGATATGGCTGGAGGCCCTCGACGAAATCGATCACGATGGTGTGGATGTCTTCCGGGGTTTCCTTGGCGACCTGCTCGATATCCACGCCACCGTGCTTGGAGGCAATGAACGAGATTGCCTTGCTGTCGCGATCGACCAGAATCGAGAGATACAGCTCCCGCGCGATGTCGGTCGCGTCGGTTACCAGCACCAGGTTCACAGGCAGCGCACGGCCCGCGGACTGATAGGTCTCCATGTGGGTGCCGAGCATGGCCTTGGCGGCGGCATGGACGTCATCCAGGCTGCGGCAAAATTTGACGCCTCCCGCCTTGCCGCGGCCGCCCGCATGAATCTGGGCCTTGACCATCCATTGCGAGCCACCGAGGTGCTTGGCGACATCGACGGCGGCGTCGGGAGAATTGGCGGTTTTGCCCGGCGGTACGGCAATACCGTACTGCGCGAACAGTTCTTTGGCCTGGTATTCGTGGAAATTCATTCGATACCTCGAGCGAATGGAAACAGGACGGCCGCACGCTGGAACGCGACGTGAGGCATGAGGGTCGGACGGCGGAATAACGCGCTGCCGGCGTGCAGTGCGCTGCCAGGGGACTTGGCAAAAACCGCGCAATACGGCCGCCTATTTTCATGGAAGCGGGTCAGGATGGAAAGGGCAACTTGCGCAGACGACCCGCAACAGGCCCCGCTTGCCGGTTCATCGCCGGCCGATGTGCTTCACTGGCCCCGCAAAAAACCACGCCAATCCGCATCCCTGCCGTCATCGCCCAGGGGCGCGCTCAGCACGGCTACATCGGCCGAATCACCGATATGGCATCGAGTTGCCCCCTATACTTGCCGGAACTCTCCGCGGAGTGACTTGCCAAGTGTCCAGTACCGCCCCTCTTTCCATGCAAAGCGCAGGCAGCGCAGCAGTTCGCCACGAGCTCTCGTTTCTCAACGTCTTCCGGATCGTGCAGGCGCTGGTCTATGTAGGCTTGGCTTTCAGCCCAGCATGGCTGGGGCGACCGCACCTGGGAGCGGCTGACTTCGCTCGCGGCGTGGCCGTGCTCTACCTGCTGTTTGCCTTGATCATGCTGCTGCTCAACAGACGCAGCATGGCCTACGTCACCATGGCGGTGTCTGCCTCATTGGTTGTCGACATCGTCGCCGCCGTGCTGGCAATAACCGCCATGTATGACGCCCGCATCGGTATCGCCATGATGCTGGCGGTAAACCTGAGCGCCGGCGCGCTGATCTTGCCATTGCGGCTGTCCAGCTTCTTCGCGGCTCTGGCCACGCTGGGTATTCTCGGCCACACCTTTCTGGGCACAAGTCCAGGGAGTTCACCGGGCGATCGCGATCTAATGGAGGGCGCGCTGTTTGGCCTGGCCTATTTCGCGACAACCACACTTTGCCATGTGCTTGGCCGCCAACTGCGCGCCACCGAGGCGCTAGCTGAGCAACGCAGCACCGACCTGGCGAACATGGCCCAAGTCAGCGAACTGATCATCCGGCGCATGAAAACGGGGGTGCTGCTGGTCGATGACGCCAATCGGATCCACCAGATCAACGAATCGGCCTGGATGCTGATGGGTAACCCCGGCGCCGATCAACGCGACCTGGGACAGCTCGCACCCGAGCTCTCGCGCCGCCTGTACCACTGGATGACCTCGGGGAAGCTGGATGAAACCGCTACCCAGCTCGCAGACGGGGTTCCCGAGGTGGTGCCACGATTCACCCGGCTGGCGCCGAATGACGACTCCCACGTGCTGATCTTCCTCGACGATACCTCGCTGCTGTCGCGACGGGCCGAGGAACTGACGTTGACGTCGCTGGGGCGACTTTCCGCATCGATAGCGCATGAAATCCGCAACCCGCTGGCGGCTATCCGTTATTCCGCCCAGCTATTGGCTGAATCCAAGAGCATGGACGGCACCGACCAGCGTATGGTCGAAATCATCAACAACCACTGCATCCGCCTCAACGAGATTATCGAGAATATCCTGCAGCTCTCGCGGCGCGAGCGGTCGCGCCCGGAAAGCCTTGATCTGGGCAACTGGGCGCAGGATTTCGTGACGGAGTACAGCGAAGGCAACGATCTCGGCGCCGACACCTTGCGCGTGATCGCCAACAGCCCAACGCCGGTTACCGCGGTTGCTGACCCACAACAACTGCAACAGGTACTGTGGAATCTGGTGCAGAACGCATTGCGTTATGGACGCATGCCCGGAGAGCCTGCGCGTGTCCTGGTGGTAGCGCGCCAGGGCGAGCACGGAGCGCCCATCCTCGAAGTGATCGACCGCGGCCCGGGAATCGTCCCAAAAGTGGCCGCACAGATTTTCGAACCGTTCTACACCACGCACGAATACGGTACCGGGCTGGGGCTATACCTGGCTCGCCAGATGAGCGAAGCCAACCAGGCGGCGCTGGAGTATGTCCGGGTCGCCGGCGGTGGCAGCTGCTTCCGACTGACACTTACGCCTGCGCACGGCGGCCTGTCCGTCGCCGAAGATGCCGCCACCGCCTGAAACGACCCGGGACCGGACCGTTCAGGTAGAACGTACTATCAGTTTGACACCAAGCGTTTCCGAATCGGTCGATTCGCCGCGGATCAAGGCCAGCACCTTGCGTGCCAGCAGAATGCCGCCTTCCTGCCAATCCTGCCGTACCGAACTCAGCGGCGGCAGGAAACTCGCGCTCAACGGCATATCATCGTAGCCCACCACCGAGACATCACCGGGCACCGAGCGCCCGAGTTCCAGCGTGGCACGAATCGCGCCCATGGCCAAAAGATCGCTGCACGCGAAGATCGCGTCGAAATCGACCTTGCGCGCATAGAGCGAATGCACAGCGTCCATTCCCGAATCAGGAGTGAATTCGTCGCGGCGCATCAACAACGGCTTGATCCCATGAACACCTAGTGCGTCCACAAAGCCATCCAGTCGTTCGAAAATCTCCGGATGGCTGGGGTTACCGATAAATACCGGACGACGACGGCCGATCGCCACAAAATGGTCAGCCACCGCAGCACCACCACGACGGTTGTCGCTACCGACCACCACATGGCTATCGGTGGTCGAACCCGCCCCCCAAACCACCATTGGCAGACCCATCTTGTCGAATCGGCGTACCGCATCCTGATGCACGCCCTGACCCAGCAGGATCAATCCGTCGGCGGCCTGCACCGCTGCCGTACTGGCCCCCTGGCGCGTGGTCAGCAATACGCTGAAACCGGCAGCGGTCAGCTCTTGCGAGATGCCGCCAAGCAACACCAGCGGGTAAGGATCGAACATGCTGCGATCGCTCGACGGCTTCATCTCCACAATCACCGCCACCGTGTGGCTGCGACGCAGGCGCAAATTGCGCGCGTTTACATTGAGCTTGTAGCCATGCTCCCGCGCCAACAATTGAATCCGCTCGCGGGTGGCGACATTGACCAGAGGGCTATCGCTCAGCGCCCTTGAAACGGTGATTTTCGACAATCCCGCCAGCTCTGCCAGATCCGCCATGGTCAGACTGGTCGAGCCATGAGCTGGCGCCTTTTTTTTCCCTGTGCGACTCAACGGCCCAACCTCTCATCAATGAAAATACCCACCCCGACCCAGTGCCGCCCCGGATCCATGCAGCGACTTCATGACCGAGGCACCGACGGACCGCTAGACATGCCCAGTGTGGCCATTTAGCAGCCACGCGTCCAACCCAAAATCGAGGTCCCCACCGGGTTGGTGGACATTTGACTCTGGGCAACCGTCAGTGTGGCGCAGCTGACTCCGGAAGGGGGAGATGGTATCGATAACTGATATCGATAACTTGATATCGATATCATTTGCTGGCAAGCTCCGGACCGCAGTCAACCGGGAGGGGCCCATGGCGACCCGCTCTCAAACTTAGAAAATACAGCGCGCATGCCTTGTGGACGAAGAATTGGCAAACCTGACCCCCAACCCGACGACACCCCTTGCTGACGAGCGGGTGACAGATCCCTGGCAACTGGTGTGCCACGACATTGACCCGAATGGCTTTGCGCAAAACGAAAGTCTGTTCGCCCTCGCCAATGGCGCCCTCGGCGTCCGCGGTGGCCTGGAGGAGGACCCCAGTCCGAGTCAGGGCTGTTTTCTGTCCGGCGTCTGGGAGCGCTCGCCGCTTGGCTATCACGAGCGCTTTCCGGGATTCGCCAGCCACACCGACACTCGCATTCCCGTCGCCGATGGCTCACGGATCCGCGTCCGCCTTGGCGACACGGCGGTTCGCCTGAGTGAAGGCGAGTGGCTGGCCTTTGAACAACGGCTCGACCTGCGCCGTGGGTGTTATAAACGAACCCTGCGTTGGCGCGCCCCCGACGGCGCCACCCTCGAGATCGAATCGGAGCGTATTGTCGCCTTCGACGAGCCCGGTCTGCTGGTAATTCATTATCGGGTACGGTCTATCGACTACACCGGCCCGATCGCCCTGGAATCCGCGATCGACACCTCGCGCGGCGCAGCGGGACAGGGCGCCGATCCGCGCATCGGTGCGCACCTCGATGGCGGCCTCCAGACGCATGGCTCCCGCGCCGGAGAAACCCTTGCCTGGGTCGCGCAGCAAACCACGCATAGCGCCATACGGCTGGTCTGCGGCCAGCGTCACCGGCTGCTCGATACCCGGTTGCGCATGCGGGGACCGATGGACATGCCCCACGGTGTCGCTCAGTCGTTTGTTGGCACGCTGAAACCGGGCGAGGACGTCGCACTGGAAAAGCACGTCGCCTATGCATGGTCGACGCCTGGCGGCAACGAGCCCGACCACACGCTTCTCGACCGTGTCGAAAAGCTCCTGGAAAAATCAGTCGCAACCGGTTACCCCACCCTGCTCACACGCCAGGCCCATACCCTGGAAAGCTTCTGGCGCGAGACCGATCTGGCGATCGCCGCCGACCCGGGTGTCGAACAAGCATTGCGCCTCAACCTGTTTCATCTGTTCCAGTCCAGCAGCCGCGATAGCGCCAGCAGCACGGCCGCCAAGGGCCTCACAGGTGAAGGTTACGAAGGCCATTACTTCTGGGACGCGGAAGTTTTCATGCTGCCCGCGCTCGTGACCAGCGCACCAGATCTGGCACGCGCCATGCTGGCCTTTCGCCATCGCACCTTGGAGCAGGCTCGCCTGCATGCGCGCGAAATGGGCCATCCGCGAGGTGCGCTATATCCCTGGCGCACGATCAGCGGCACCGAATGTTCCGCCTATTTTCCCAGCGGCTCGGCGCAATACCACATCAATGCCGCCATTGCCTGGGCGCTACGCCTTTATGTCGACGCCAGCGGCGACCAGGCGTTCCTGTTGACGCAGGGCGCCGAAATGCTTTTCGAAACCGCCCGCATCTGGATCGACATCGGCCACTTCAGCGAACGTCGCAACGGCGACTTCTGTATCCACGAAGTGACCGGGCCGGATGAGTATTCCGCGCTGGTCGACAACAATCACTACACCAACCGCATGGCACAGCGACACTTGCAGGATGCCGCTGCTGTCGCCGCATGGATGGCCGCCGACCATCCGTCGGAGTACGCCACCCTCGCGACGCGCATCCATCTGCATACCGATGAACCCGCACAATGGCAACGCGCTGCGCAAGCGATGCATCTACCGGTCGACAGCAGGTTGGATATTTTCCCCCAGGACGACGGCTTTCTCGACAAACCGCGTCTCCCCGCGGAACTTGCCCAGGTATCCGGCAAACAGCCGCTGCTGCTGCGAATGCATCCACTGGGCATTTATCGGCACCAGGTCTGCAAACAGGCCGACACGTTGCTGGCGCTGATGCTCGCTGGCGATCACGTCGACGTCGCGGTCAAACGTCGCAATTTCGATTACTACGAGGGCGTCACGATCCACGACTCTACGCTATCGGCGTCGACCTTCGCAGTGATGGCGGCAGAAGTGGGGCACGCAGCAAAAGCGTACCGCTACTTTCTCGACACCTTGCGGGTCGATCTCGACGACTTGCACGGCAACGCATCCCATGGCGTGCATTTGGCGGCCATGGCCGGCAGCTGGCTGGCACTGACCTGGGGTTTCGGTGGCCTGCGCGTACGTGACGGCAAGCCCGCGCTGGCACCGCAATTGCCAGACTCGTGGAAGAGCTACCGCTTTGGCCTACGGTGGCGAGATGCGAACTTGCGAGTGGATGTCGACGACAAGGGCGTTGGCTACACGCTTACCTCCGGGGCACAGCTCACGTTCCTCCATCACGGCAAGCCCCAGCAGCTGCAGGCTGGGGAATCCGTACACTTGCCGCACGCCGGTTCATTCACACCCGGCTACCCGCTGCCACGTCCGCTCAAGGCGGTGATCTTCGACCTTGACGGTGTCATCGCCGACACCGCCGCCGTACATGATGCGGCCTGGCGCAAACTGGCCGGGGAGATCGGCGTACCGTTCGATGACTCCCTCGGCGACCGACTGAAGGGTGTCGATCGTCGCGGTTCCCTGGATATCCTGCTGGAAGCCGGTACGCACACCTATTCGGAAAAAGAAAAACAGGTGCTTGCCGCACGCAAGAACGACTACTACTGCCAGCAGATCGAGCACTTTGGGCCCCAGGACCTGCTGCCCGGCGCACGCGATGCCATCGAATCGGTCCGTCGCGCCGGGCTCAAAACCGGACTGGCCTCAGCCAGTCGCAATGCGCCAATGCTGCTTGAGCGCCTCGGCATCGCCCCGTTGTTCGACTACGTCGTCGATGCAAACACAATCAGCCGCTCGAAGCCGGATCCCGAGATCTTCCTGGCCGCGGCGGACGCACTCGGCGTGGCACCAGGGGAGTGTCTCGGTGTGGAGGACGCCGCCGCTGGCATCGCCAGCATTCATGCCGCGGGAATGACGGCAGTCGGGGTCGGAATGGCCGAGGCCTTGTCCGATGCCGATGTGCTACTGCCGAACGTCGCCGCGTTCGACATTCGCATGTTCACAACAGGGTAAGCGGCGAACCGTTGCATGCCGGCCGAAGCGCTGGCTTCTTTACCAACCATCACGACAACACAGCACGATCAAGCAACTTCCGGGGAGTCATCAGATGAATACCAAACAATTGACCCGATTGGCATTGTCCACGGCTATTGCCGCCACCTTGTTTTCCGGCACAGCACTGGCCCAGGACAACGGACAGTCGCAAAGTACTGCCGCCGGCGCCAAGAAGTCCGCGACGCCACCACCCAATTCCAGCAGCCCCACGTCGCTCCAACAGGTCGTGGTCACCGGCACGGCCACGTACGGTGGCGTGAAAAAGATCGACGCCAGCTACTCGATCACGGCAGCCAACGCCGAACAGATCAAGGAAGCCAATCCGGTCAGCTCGGCCGACCTTCTGAAAATGTCACCCGGCGTCTATCCGGAATCGTCCGGCGGTGAAACCGGTGCCAACATCGAGGTTGCCGGCTTCCCCGGCGGTGGTGACGCGCCGTATGCCACGTTCGAGATGAACGGCTCACCGCTGTATCCCATGTCGACGCTGTCGTTCATGGAAAACTCCTCGATGTTCCGCCTCGATGACACGGTCGACCGCGTGGAAATCGTGCAGGGTGGCCCTCAGGTGCTGTACGGCACAGGCCAGCCTGGCGTGACCGCGAACTTCATGCTCAAGCAGGGCACCGCCGTGCCCTCGGGCGACATCGGCCTGACCTACGGCTCCGAAGGCAAGGAACGGCTGGACGGCTTCCTCGGCTTCAAGGTCGCCGATGGCTGGTACGGCAGCATCGGCGGCTTCTGGCGCAAGTCCGATGGTGTACGCTCGCCGCAGTTCCCATCCGACAATGGCGGGCAGCTGACAGCGACTCTGAGCCATGACCTGGATAACGGCGACGTGATGTTCTACGCGCGCCGGCTGAAGGACAAGAACCAATTCGTCACCGACACCCCCATCCTCAATCCGTCGTCGGGCCAGTTCTCGGCCTATCCCGGCTTCAGCCCGCTGACTGGCACCTTCGGCAGCAACGCCGATCGCCACTCCACCCTCGCGATCACACCCTGCACCACCGCCGGCTGCACCCCGGGCAGCATGCCAGTCGATCTGGCAAATGGCCGCGGCGCCGATATCCACATCTTCGGCGGCAACCTCGATCTCGATTTCGATTCCGGCTGGTCGCTGTCCGACAAGTTCAATCTGACCGGTGGCCAGATGGACACGACGTCCTTCTTCAGCACCGGCAACAACCCCACGACGCTGGCCAACTACATCGCCAACGCCGAAACCTCGTATGGCCTGCCGGCGGGGCTGACCGCCACCGCCACCTACCGCAACGGCGGCGCGGCCAACATGAATGAAAACGTCAACGACCAGGGTCTGTGGTACGTCCACAAGAAGATCAAGGCGTTCACCAACGAACTGCACCTGAGCACGCAGCTTTTTGACGGCAACACGTTGACGGTGGGCAACTACACCGCGGTGTATTCGGCCGAGGACCAGTGGTATCTGGGCAACAGCATGTTGCTGCAGGCCAGGAACAATCCGAATCCCATCGTGGTTTCCTTGAGCAACGGCACCAACACCTACGCGCTGACTGACCCACAGGGTTTCTCCGGCAGTTCGTTCTATACCTTGCATGAGAAATGGAACGCCGTGAACACGGCATTCTTTGCCACCGATTCCTGGAAGCTCAACAACTGGCTGCTTGATGCAGGTGTTCGTGTGGAACACCAGAATGCGACGGGCTTCATCCAGAACAACACCTCGGGCGATCTCGATAACAACCCGAATACCCTGTACAACAACAACGCGTCGTACCTGACCTCCGGCGGTACCAACATCCCGTACTCGAAGACAGCACCCTCGTGGACGTTTGGCGCCAATTATCAGTTCAATGACAACATGAGCGCCTACCTGCGGCTCAATCATGGCGTGCATTTCCCCGGCTTCGATGATTTGCGCGGCCTGCCCAGCACGCCGGTGCAGACCATTCACAACACCGAAGTCGGCTTCAAGTTCCAGAACGACTGGATCTACGCGGACATCAGCGCTTATCTGCGCCAGTTCGATGGCGTGCCGTACACCATCACCACCAGTACGGGCCAGCAGTCGTTCGTTTACGGCTCGAACACCAAGGGCCTGAACTTCCACACGGTGATCAAGCCGTTCGACCACCTCTCGCTGGCCCTGACCGGCGACTACATGGACGGCCACTACACCCACTACAACGACTGCGTGCAGTATGTCGCCCAGAATGGCAGTACCCAATGCACCAGCATCAATGGCATGCAGTTGCAGCGGCAACCGAAGTTCCAGGCACGCTTCACGCCGGCCTATGAGGTGCCAACGGACTGGGGCAACATGAAGTTCTGGTTCACCTATGAGTACGTCGGCAACCGCTATGGCGATCTCATCCAGCAGCAGCCGCTGGGCAACTATTACGATCTGGCGATCGGCGCCATGGCCAACATCGGTCAGAACTGGCAGTTGAGGCTGCAAGGCACCAATATCACCAACCAGATCGGCATCACGGAGGGCAACGCCCGCCTGTTCGGCTTCGCCAGCAGCAACGGGGTGATTCTCGCCCGCTCGATCCAGGGGCGCGAGGTCAATTTCCAGGTGAAGTATCTGTTCTGAGTTGACGCGTTACTTGATGGGCGCCCCGGATCAGTCACGGGTTCCGGGGCGCCGCTTCACCCGTTCCATGCATATCCGTAGAGAGCGCCATGACCCGATACCGCATGATTGTCGCCCTGGCGCTGATCTACATGATCTTCGCGATCCTGCTCAACAGTGTCGGCACGGTGATCCTGCAGTCGATCTACAGCTTCGGTGTGGGCAAGCCGCAAGCCAGTTTGCTGGAGCTGTTCAAGGATCTTCCGATCGCGATCACCTCGTTCCTGGTTGCCTCATTCTTGCCCCTTCTCGGCTACCGTCGCGCGATGATGCTGGCGCTGGCGATTGTCGGCAGCGCCTGCGTGTTGATGCCGCTGTACCCCGGCTTTCATACCACCGAATTGCTGTTTACCTGCATCGGCATTTCCTTCGCGCTGGCCAAGGTGGGGGTGTACTCCTCGATTGGCCTGCTTACCCGCGACAAGGCCGAGCACGGCCGCATGACCAATACCATCGAAGGCCTGTTCATGGTCGGCGTGCTGGTCGGCGGCTGGATTTTCAGTGCCTTTATCAATCACGCTGCGCCGGCCGATCTGGTATGGCTCAACGTGTACTGGCTGCTGGCGGCCCTTTGCGCCGCGATCATCGTATTGTTGGCGACCGCCCAACTGGATGAATCGGCGGCGCATACCGACCAGACAAATACGATCCAGGGTTCGCTGCTGGAAATGATGAGCCTGTTTGTACGTCCGCTGGTTTACGTGTTTCTGATTTCGGCCTTTCTGTACGTATTGATCGAGCAGAGTTTCGGCACCTGGCTGCCGACCTTCAACAACGAAGTTCTCAAACTTCCCAATGCAATGAGCATCCAGCTCGCCAGCATCCTCGCCGGCATGACAGCGATTGGACGGCTTGGCGCGGGCCAGGTGTTGCGACGCATGCACTGGTATGTACTGTTGAACGTATGCGTAATCGGGATGGCGCTGCTAGTCGTGCTGACCCTGCCGCTGGCCGAGAACGTAGTCGCCAGACCCGACGTTGGCTGGTTCAACGCGCCGATCGCCGCCTACCTGATCCCCCTTATCGGCCTGCTGATGGCACCGATCTACCCGGTAATCAACTCGGTCGCGCTCAGCTCGCTGCCGAAACCGGCGCACGCTGCGATGACCGGCTTGATCGTGATCTTTTCCGCGCTCGGCGGCACCCTCGGTTCGCGCATCACTGCCATCGTGTTCTCGCGATTCAATGGCATTGATGCGTTTTACTTCTCACTGATACCGATGAGCCTGGTGCTGATTGCATTGTTCTTCTTCAAGCGCGAAACGGATCGCACTGAGCGCGCCGTCGCTCTTTCGCTCGCGGCAAAATAATTCAACGTCAACGCTCCGGAGTCATTATGCGATTCCACCGATCCCGCACCGCTTGCCTGCTCTTACTCCTGTGCGCGCTTGCCGCTTCCGCATCCGCCACCACCGATCCGAGCTTTGTGCTCACCGCGACGGCGAAGAATTTCAACAGCTACTTTCCGGGCTACCTGGCCAACGGCTACTTCTCAACGATGACCTCGCCGCGTGGCACCGAACCCGACATGGCCTACATGGTCGCGTTCATGGATTATGCCAAGGGGGATATATCCCGTCCCGCAGCGATTCCCGGCTGGAGCGAAATCGACTACAACCCCGGCGGCGGCTGGCTCAACTCGACGCGCCTGGACCGCAATATTTTCGCCGGTTACGCGCAGACCTTGAACATGCACGACGCCACATTGTCGACCCGCTACCGTTTTACCTATGCGAACACGATCACCGATGTCCGGGTCATCACCTTCGTCAGCCAGGCCGACCCGCATCTGGCGGCGACTCGGATTACCATCACACCGCAATTCGATGGCAAGGTACGACTGACTTTTCCAATCAGGCTATGGGCAGAACACCAACCCCGCTTTCCGATCGGCAGCATGACCGGCAAGCAGATGACCAACGCGGTCATCGCCAGCGGGCAGAATCTGCAGAACAAGCCGGTGCCGACGCCCGATCGCGCCGCCGTGTGGTACCCGGGTTACACCCGGGTCCTGTCCAGCGGTGGCAATGTCCACACCTTGACCCTGTGGCTCAATGGCCAGGCGGTACGTGGGCTGCGTATGGCGGAGGCAGCCGCGATCAGTCTGCCGCCGGGTCTCACGGTGGCGAATGTAAAGCTCGAAAAAGGGGCTTACAAGTTGTCGCTGGACCTGACCGCAAGGGTGCAGAAGGGGAAGACCTACACCTTCACCAAATACATCGCGATCTCGCGCCAGAACTGGGGCGGTGACGCACGCAAGGACACGGCATTGGCCGAGGCAGCACGCCAGACCGGCTTCGAGGCCCTGCTGGCGAGGCATGTCGCAGCCTGGCACAGGCTGTGGAGGACCGACATCATCGTCAAGGGAGATCCCAAGGTGCAGCAAGCCTTGCATTCGGATCTGTACTATCTGCTGTCCAACACCACCGTCGGGACCGCCTGGCCGATGGGAGCCTGCGCACTGACGCCGAACTACGCCGGACATGCCTTCTGGGACAGCGACTCCTGGGTATTCCCTGCGCTGCTGTTGCTGCATCCGCAACGGGCCAAGCCGATCGTGATGTTTCGTGACCGCACCATGCAACCGGCGCGCGAACGCGCGAAGCAATTTGGGGCCAAGGGCACCATGTATCCGTGGGAAGCGGACCCTGAAACCGGCGTCGACAACACCCCGCATTTTGCCTATGGCGTCCATCGCGAGATCCACGTCAACGCCGATATTGCCATTGCACAATGGCAGTACTACCTGGCCACCGGAGATACCGCATGGCTGAAGCAGCACGGCTGGCCGGTGATCCGGGACATCGCACGCTTCTGGACTGGCCGTGTGACCTGGAATCCCGCGGATGCCCGCTACGAAATACTGCACGTCACCTCACCGGACGAGGCGTATGACGATGTGCCGAACGATTCATTCACCAACGCGGCGGCCCGCAAGGCACTGGATATCGCCACCGCCGCGGCTAAGCTGGTCGGGGCCAAGCCTAACCCGAAATGGGCCGAGATCGCTGCGAAGATGTACATCCCGTTCGACCCTAAAGAGCAACGGCATCTCGATTTCGACGCATCGGTACCGCACGACAAGATCACCTGGATGGGTTCGTCGCTGGCCTGGCTGATGTACCCGAATCTCGATATGCCGATGTCGGCGCGGGTGCGGCGCAACGACTTCGACTTCCAGCTGCACGAATTGCGCACCCATGGCGACGACCCCAACGAGATGATGATGGTGATGCTTGCGGTCGGCGAGGCCGAGCTGGGCAATGGCGAAGCTGCTGGTACATGGATCCAACGCAACCTGACCGGCTTCCTGAAGCCGCCATTCAATGTACGTACCGAGACCGTCGCCAACAACGCAGGCTACATTCTGGCGACCTCGGCCGGCTTCGTGCAGAGCTTCGTCTATGGCCTGTCCGGCCTGCGTATCGAAAGGAATGGCCTGGTCGATGCCTACCCGCCGGTACTTCCACCGGGCTGGACGTCGGTCACACTCCGCCACATCAGCTTCCGCGGCAAGCACTACGACATCACCGTCGATCGCGATCCCAGCGGCAAACCGCAATTGCGCCGTACCCTGCTGCGAGCCCCGGCCCCCGGCACCCACGGTAATCCATGAAGCCTTTGCCCCATACGCCGCGGACAGAGTATTCTCTGCTTCATCATCAGCCACGCGACGTGCCATGAGCCTGCAGACCGTCCTGGTCATCGACGACGAACGCGACATCCGTGAACTGCTGACCATTACGCTGGGGCGTATGGATCTTCAGGTCGAATCCGTAGGCACGGTCGCCGAAGCCCGGCGCGCGCTGACCGAGCGCAGTTACGACTTGTGTTTCACCGATATGCGGCTACCGGATGGCAACGGTCAGGAGGTGATCGAGTTGATCGCCGAAAACTGTCCGGATACTCCGGTGGCGATGATTACCGCCTACGGCAATGTCGATGCCGCAGTGAGCGCACTCAAGGCCGGCGCTTTCGATTTCGTTTCCAAGCCGGTCGATATCCAGATGTTGCGCGGGCTGGTTCGCACGGCGTTGCGGCTGGCCGAGGAAAAGCGCAACGGTGGCGGCGCGGGGGAAGACGCCGGATCCAGTGAGCGGCTGATCGGAAACTCGCCGGCGATGCAGCAGGTTCGCGCGACAATCACCAAACTCGCGCGCAATCAGGCGCCGGTCTACGTCGCGGGTGAATCGGGCGTCGGCAAGGAACTGGTATCCCGCCTGATTCACGAGCAAGGCCCCCGCGCCAATGGTCCGTTCGTGCCGGTCAATTGTGGCGCCATCCCGTCCGAATTGATGGAGAGTGAATTTTTCGGGCATCGCAAGGGTAGCTTTACCGGCGCCAGCGCCGACAAGCAGGGACTGTTTCAGGCAGCCGAAGGCGGCACGCTGTTTCTCGACGAGGTGGCCGAACTGCCATTGCACATGCAGGTGAAATTGCTGCGTGCGATCCAGGAGAAAGCGGTTCGCCCGATTGGAGGGCGCGACGAAATACCGGTGGACGTGCGGATTCTCTCGGCCACCCACAAAAACCTCGGTCAACTGGTCGAGCAAGGCCAATTTCGACAGGATCTGTTCTACCGCATCAACGTGATCGAATTGCGCGTCCCCCCCTTACGCGAACGGCGCGGCGATGTTCCGCTGCTGGCCAACTTCATTCTCAGGTCGCTTGCAGGCAAGAGCGGCGAAGAGGTCGGCCAGTTGTCAGCGGCGGCGCTGCAGGCGCTGGAAAGCTATGACTTTCCCGGCAACGTGCGCGAGCTGGAGAATATCCTCGAACGCGCGATGGCAATGTGTGACGGTGGCAGTATTGAGCCCGACGATCTGATGCTCCCCCAACAGACTTCCCGTTTCAACCAGCCGACGACCAGTCCACAGCAATCCGGCAACGCCTCACCTGCCACGACCGCCGATGGGGGGCTGGACGACTACATCAGTAATATCGAGCGCACCGCCATCGTCAAAGCGCTGGAAGAATCGCGTTACAACAAGACAGCCGCGGCCCGGAAACTGGGCATCACCTTCCGGGCACTGCGTTACAAGCTGAAAAAACTCGGCATCGATTGAGGCAACCTGGGCGCGTCACACCCGATGACCTGAATCAGTCCGATGGTTCGCCGCCAGCAGGAGCGTCTGTACCAGTGGCTTTTAGCGCCCGTCGAACCGTCACCAGCAGGAGTCGACTGTCAACCGGTTTGTCCACCATATAGATGGACCTGACTGGCGGCAATTCGCTGATATCCTGCGGAGCATCGGGGCGAGCCAGCAACACAACCCCGCCGGTGTAGCCATAGTCGAGCAGAGCGGCCATCGTACGTACACCGGTAAACAGGTTCATGTCGGCATCCAGTACCACCAGATCGGGCAATCCGAAAGCTTCGATCCACTGTAGCGCCGCTGTTCCGCTCTGACTGGCATGGGCCTGGTAACCGTAGGCATCCAGCGTATCGACCAGCAACGACAGCTGCCCGGCCTCCTCTACCGCGATCAGGACCTTTTCGGCCGAACCTTCCAGATCATCCTGTTCAAGCAGCTGCTCGGCATCCGCCACCTGGTCCAGCAACGGTATGTAGAGATCGAAGCGGGTGCCTTTGCCCGGAGCGCTGTCTACCCGCATAAAACCGCCATGGCTGTTGACGATTCGCTGGCACGATACCAGTCCCAGCCCGGTGCCGGCATCCTTGGTGGTGAAGAACGGCTCGAACAGGCACGCGAGCACGTCCTGATCCATACCCATACCGCTGTCGATCACGCTCAGGCGCAAATACTGGCCGCCACGCGCATCTTCGTCTGGCCGGAAAAAATCTTCCGCCAGCTGCAGTTTTGTCGCCTCAATGCGAAGGCAGCCCCCGTCTGGCATCGCCTGGATTCCGTTCAGGCACAGATTGAGCAAACATTGCTGCAGCTCGGTATGGTTTCCCTCAAAAGACAATTCCGGGTCATCAATGACCAGTTCCAGGGATACCGAGCGTGGCACGCTACCCTGCATCAACAGATCGAGTGCTTTGAGCAACGCACCCAGCCGGACTTGCTCAGCCCGTCGCGCGCCCCGTGCAAAAGACAGCATCGACTGCACCATGTCCAGGCCGCGCTTGCCACAGTCGCGTACCAGCTTGCCAAGCCGCGCCAGCCGCGGATCGTTCTGGTAGTCCTGCAAGCTGTCACCCGCCAACAACAGGGGTTGCAGCAGATTGCGCAGATCGTGACTAAGACCGCCAGCAAGCATCGCCAGACTCTCGAAGCGCTGTGCCCGAATCAGCTCCACCTCGGCGCGGCGATTGGCACGTCGCGCCGAGGCTTCGCTCAGTGCCCGGCGCACGGCCGTGGCCAGCCGTGCCGGCTTTTCCTTCAGGATGTAATCGGTTGCACCCTTGCGAAGCGCCTCGATTGCCGCCTCTTCGCCCAGAGTGGCAGAGACGAAAATAAAAGGAAGATCTTCGTCCTGTTGGCGCAGCAACTGCAGCGCACGCTCACCTGAAAAACCGGGCAGGCTCAAATCGGACAATACGATATCCGGCCTGAAATGGCTTAACGAGGCAACATAGTCCGGCTCGCTATCGACCAATATGACCTCGTACTCGATACCATCCTCATCGAGTGCCGCCTGGATCAGTTCGGCGTCAAGCTGACTGTCCTCGACCTGCAATACGCGAATGGCCGAGCTTGAATGTGGTTGCCGTTGTGGCATCTGAATCCTTAGGTACTACCCTGCAATGACGCTTGTCTTTCCCAACCTCACCATGGAGATCGACTACCACATTCAATGTCGCCATCATGTCAGTTCGGGCGGCTGATTGAGCAGTGCCCAAAACTGCCCGAGTGTACGTATGGCATCAAAAAACTGGTCGACATCCACCGGTTTGATCACATAGGCATTGGCGCCCAGATCGGCACTGTGCATCAGGTCGCTCTCCTCGCGGGACGACGACAGCATGACCACCGGAATCCGCCGCAGATGCTCATCCGCACGCATACGCGCCAGTACATCCAGACCGTTCATGCGGGGCATTTTGATGTCCAGCAGCACCACCACCGGATCACCAGGCTCACGGTTGGCCCATGCTCCGCGAGCGTACAGATAATCCAGGCAATCGACACCGTCTTCAAGATGGACGACCGGATTCGCCAACCGCGCCTCTCCCAACGCGTCGATCGTCATTTCGGCGTCGGCCTGGCTATCCTCAACCAGGAGGATAGTTCTCAAATCACGCCTTTTCATGCCAGGTCTCTACTCTGTGCTCCCGCCAGGTCAGTGGCCGGTAGCGAAAAATGGAAGGAAGCGCCTTCTCCAAGTTTACCTTCGGCCCAGACCCGGCCGCCATGGCGCGTCACGATCCGGCGAACGTTCGCAAGGCCGATGCCATTGCCCTCGAATTCCGAGGCGCGGTGCAAGCGCTGAAACACGCCGAACAGTTTGTCGACGTACTGCATGTCGAAGCCGGCGCCGTTATCGGTGACGGTGAACTCATAGTCACCACGCTGGTCCTGGCGTACGCTCACGTCGATATGGGCAATCTCGCGCTGGCTAGTGTATTTGGCGGCGTTTCCAAGCAAGTTCTGCCATACCGTCCGCAGCATGTTCTCGTCACCAATCACCATCGGCAGCGGAGCCAGATTCCACCGGATGCGGCGATCCAGGCCCTGGATGGCGGAGTCAACCTCGGCACGCACCTCCTCCGCCAGCGATTGCATGTCCACCGCCTGCATGCGCAAGGCGCCGCGACCAAGCCTCGAGAACACCAGCAGATCGTCGATCAGCATCGCCATCCGCTGAGCGGAGCTGGCAATCACCTCGATATAGTGCGCCGACTTGTCATCGCGCTGGTCGCCCATATGCTGATCAAGCTTGCGCGCGAAGCCGGCAATGTGCCGCAGCGGCGCGCGTAGATCGTGAGACACCGAATAACTGAAGGCCTCCAATTCACGGTTGACGTCGGAGATTTTGGATACCTTACCCTCCAGTTGCCGATTGAGCTCGTTCACCCGTTGCTCGACCAGTGCACGAGCGGTGATATCGCTGACCGTCAATAACAACGTCGGCGTGTCGACTTCCCTCGACTTCAAGCGACGCGCATTGATCATCACTCGCCGGTCCGATCCATCGACCGTCCGTTGGGTCATTTCGTAGTCCCATAGCTCGCGGTCACGCAGAAGTACGTCGCTAAGACGCTGCAACAGCACGCTGTCGCTCCAGGCACCGTTGCCGAGCTTGGCCAAGGGCTGCAAGGGCTGTTGTGCATCCAGTCCATACAACTCGGCAAATGCTTCGTTCGCCAGCAGGCATCGCAAATCCTCATCGAACAAGGCAATCGGCTCGCGCAAGGTATGCAGGATCAATTGCGAGCGATGCACCGCTCGATTCTCGCGGATCTCCGCCAGGCGTCGCCTGCCGATCTGCCTTTCGGACATGATCACAATAACCGTCAACAACAGGATCTGGGCGAGGGCGGTAACCGTGAGTATGGTGCGGGCCTCGAAGGCCTGCCGCTGCGCGATCACCTGTCGGGTCCGCAGCAAATTATCCTCATTTTCCACGATGGCGGTGACCTGCCCATTCATCTGGAACAGGTTGAAGGCATCCCGCAGTGATTGCCTGGCACCCGCCCGATCTCCCTTGTGCAGCCGGGTTAACGCCTGGCTGATCAGGATAATGCGGCCATTGACGCTGGTGCTGAGTGCCCCGATCAACATCTGCTGATCCGGATCATCCCGTGTCATTCCCCGCAGCCGTTGAAGCAGTCCAGAAACCTCGCCGATTGCTCGTGCAGCGCGTTTCTGCGTCCGTTGGTCGCTGTCCCCTGTCAACAGCCGATAGCTCGCCGCCTCACTATCATTGACCACGTAGGCGATTTTGTAAGTGAGTGTTTTGACGGCATTGGAATGAATGACCAGACCCACGGCCTGCTGCGTGTCGCGTGTATTGGAAAGTGTGACGATATAGGGCAACCCAACAATCGCCAGCACGGCGAGCAGCAAGCCCACAATGCGCCATCGCGCTATATCGTGCATCTTCATCATGGATTGATGCCACCTTTGGCTATCATTGGAGCGCTATCATTTTTGCATGATATGTGCCTTTTGGACCGCCGGACGCATGCTGGAATAGCTGACCAGGGTCCTGTGGCTAAAGGCACGCCAGGGGAGCGTGCCTGTACCCTTCCACACCGACTTCTCGAGAGGGAAGACTTCCCCAGACGGTATAGACTTTCAAGGCCGTCAACGTCTGGTCCGATCTGAAAAATGGAGCAACTCGTGGGTAAACACACAATCCCCAGCATCGTGGAGGGACATGAGGCCGCGGCCGCACGGCTTTCGAAAGCTCTTACCGGTATCACAGGTCTGGACGACCTGACGCTGGGTGGCCTCCCTCGTGGCAGGCCAACTTTGCTATGTGGCTCGGCCGGTTGCGGCAAGACCCTGTTCGGCGTGACCTTCCTGGTCAATGGGGTGACAGAATTCGGTGAGCCAGGCGTTTTTGTCAGTTTCGAGGAGCGCCCCGAGGATCTCGATGCCAATGTGGCCTCTCTTGGTTTCCGCCTCACCGACCTGGTTGCCGCCGGCAAACTCGTCATCGACCACGTTCATATCGAACGATCCGAAATCGAGGAAAGCGGCGAGTACGATCTGGAAGGGCTATTTGTACGCCTCAATTACGCCATCGACAGGGTCGGCGCCAAGCGCGTTGTTCTAGACACCATCGAAGCCCTCTTTTCTGGCTTCACGGACGGCGCCGTGCTGCGCGCCGAACTTCGCCGTTTGTTTGGATGGCTCAAGGACAAAGGCGTTACTGCGATCATCACCGGTGAGCGCGGCGAAGGTCAATTGACGCGGTATGGGATCGAGGAGTATGTGTCCGACTGCGTGATCTTGCTGGACAACCGGGTCGAGGATCAAGTGATGACACGCCGTCTGCGCGTGGTCAAATACCGCGGCTCTGCGCATGGCACCAACGAGTATCCGTTCCTTATCGATCAGGAGGGGATCAGTGTTTTGCCGATCACCTCGGCCGGCCTTGAGCACTGCGTCTCCAATGAAGCGGTTCCGACCGGCGTTGCGGGATTGGACGACATGCTCGGCATCCAAGGCTACTATCGCAGCTCCAGTGTGTTGATTTCGGGCCTGGCCGGTACCGGAAAGTCGACATTCTCCGCTTCCTTTGTGAACGCAGCGTGTGAACGGGGAGAACGATGCCTCTTCTTCGCCTTCGAGGAATCGCCGGAACAGGTCATCCGGAACATGAATTCGGTCGGCATTCAGCTCAAACGGCATGTCGATGCGGGGCTGCTCAAGTTTGAAGCCGCTCGTCCGAGCCTCTACGGATTCGAGATGCACCTGGCACGGATGAATCGCGATATCGAACGTTTCAGGCCCAATGCCATTGTGGTCGATCCGATTTCCGCCTTTCGCGGCCCGTCATCCGAAATCCATGCCACGCTGGTACGACTAGCCGACATCTGCAAGAGCCGCGGGATCACGGCGATCTTCACCACGCTTTCATCCCCCGACGATCCTCTGAACGAAAACCAGCGAAGCGTCTCTTCCTTGATGGATACCTGGGTCTCATTGGCCGATGTCGAGGCGAACGGAGAGCGTAATCGTGTCCTATACCTGCTTAAATCGCGGGGCATGGACCATTCCAAGCAACTGCGCGAATATCAGCTGAGCAGTCGGGGCATCCAGCTGGTTGATGTCTACGTAGGGCCAGAGGGCGTTCTTACCGGTACCGCCCGGATAGCGCAGGAGGCAAGGGAACATGATGCTTCGCTCCAACGCCAGCATCTCGCCGCACGTCGCCACCGCGAGATGGTCCGCAAGCGCGAGCTGGTGGAACTCCGTATTGCCGAAATGCGAGCGGAACTGGAAATGGAGGAAAACGAATTCCAGATGTTCGTCGACGAGGAAGGTATCCGGGAAACGACACGCAGGTCGGAGCGGGACGCGATGGAAGCCATTCGGAGACATCATCGTGACCAGTGAAAGTGCACAGCACAAGGTGGCTGAGGGTTGTTCCGTGGAGATCGGTCAAGCGGAACCGGACGCGTACAATCTGCGCCTCTACGTGGCGGGACAAACGCCGAAGTCATTGGCGGCCATCGGCAATCTGAAGACCATTTGTGAGAACTATCTGACCGGCCGCTATTTCATCGAGATCATCGACCTTACCATTACACCCCAGTTGGCAGCGGGGGACCAGATCATCGCTCTACCTACCTTGATACGGCGATTGCCGCCTCCGCTCAAACGTGTCATTGGCGATCTGTCCAATACCGACCGCGTGCTCGTCGGCCTGGATATCTGTCCACGAGAGACAGCCTCATCGTGAGTATCGACGCAGGCGATGCCACGCGCATGATGGCCCCATACAGGCTTCGTCTGTTCATTTCCGGCTCGAGCCCCCGATCGACGCGAGCTATCGAAAACCTGCAGCGCATTTGCGAAGAGCGTCTGCATGGCCAATACGACCTGGAGATCATCGACGTCTATGAAAATCCGGAGGCAACCCGCGACTTGCAGGTGATTGCAACTCCCACCCTGATCAAGCTCTTGCCCGAACCATCGCGACGTACCATCGGTGACATGTCCGATCCGGATCGCGTACTGGCTGGCCTCAGCCTATTGGCCAGCGTTCCCCGGTAGGGCATGGTTTCATGGTCCAAGTCACTCCCCAAGACCGCATCGCCGAATTGGAGCAACGACTTCGGGAAGCCGAAGAAACCCTCGATGCAATTCGCAACGGAGATGTCGATGCCGTTGTCGTCGGCGCAGGCACCTCGGGCCAGCAGGTTTATACGCTCGAGAGCGCCGATCGTCCTTATCGCGTGCTGATCGAGCAGATGCAGGAAAGCGCTGTAACTCTTGGCTGCGACGGTACCATTTTATACTGCAACCAGCGTCTGGCCACACTGGTTGGCCGACTTAGAAACACACTTATCGGGCAACATATTCAGGCTTTGCTGGCTCCCTCCGAGCGAGCTCGCTTTGACGATTTCCTGATGCTCGATGCCAGCCGTTCGGCAGAGTTCAACATGATCCGGCAGGACTCGCTCGAAGTGCCGGTGACGATCTCCATGGTAGAGCTCGCCGTCGAACCCGAGCAGTCGAGGATCATTTGCTGCGTGGTCACGGATCTGACTGTCATCCGGAAACGCCGGGACGAACTGGCTAGTGCCAATATTTTGCTGGCCAATGAGATTGAGGTACGCACTCGCGCTGAGGCCAGTCTTCAGTTGGCTCTGGATGCCGCGGACATGGGCAACTGGGACCTTGACCTGGTCACGGGCAACCTGATTCGATCCTCCCGCTACAACCAGATTTTCGGCCATTTCAATACCGCGACAACATGGGATCCGCGCATTACGCTCTCGCGCTTTTTACCCGAGGATCGCCCTGCCGTAACCGAAGCATTCGCACGAGCGCGACTCACCGGTGTCGTCGACTTCGAAAAACGCATTCGGCGCCCTACCGACAATGCCCTTCGCTGGATCCAGGTCAGAGGGCTGACCTATTATCGCAACGCGACGCCCATACGTATTGCCGGTGTCGTATCGGATATCACCGAACGTCGCTTGCTCGACGAGCAATTGCGGCAAGCCCAGAAAATGGAAGCGATCGGCGAGTTGACCGGTGGCATCGCCCATGACTTCAATAATCTTTTGATGATCGTCGCGGGCAGTCTTGATCTTCTTGAAATCAGGGTAGCCGACAACCCTGGGGCGCAGTTATATCTAAGGACGGCGCGGCAAGGGGTGAGCCGTGGTGCCAAACTTACCCAACAGCTGCTCGCTTTTGCACGCCGCCAGGATCTCCGCGTCGAGGCCGTATCCCTTGATGAGCTGATGGCAACATTCCAGAACCTTCTTGACCGTGCCATCGGCGAAACGGTAATCCTGAAGATAGCTCCCGCCGCAGGAGAGTGGCTGTGCCAGACCGACCCCCATCAATTGGAAACGGCCATTCTCAACCTGGCTATCAATGCGCGGGACGCCATGCCCCAAGGCGGTACGTTGACCATCGCCACTGCTACACGAACCCTTGACCAAGGGGAGGGCGCGCTGCTTGGCGGAGAAGCTGGCAACTATGTTGTTGTTTCCGTCACTGATACCGGCACCGGGATCTCGCCCGAGCTGATCACAAAAGTTTTTGAGCCATTTTTCACCACCAAGGAAATCGGCAAAGGCACTGGCTTGGGACTCAGTCAGGTATATGGTTTTGCCAAACAGTCGGGCGGCTTTGTTTCAATCGCGAGCGCGCTCGGGCAAGGGACTACGGTCTCTATTTTCCTGCCCCGCGCGATCGAGCAAACCCAACAAGCGCAGGACAATTCCATACGGCAAGAAGTCAAGGGCCGCGGCACTGTACTCGTGGTGGAGGACGACCATGATGTCCGCCAGATCGCTAGCAGCATGCTCCGTAACCTGGGCTACGGCGTGCTGGAGGCAGACCGGGGATATGCTGCTCTGGAAATGATCGAGCAGCACAGATCAGTGGATCTGGTCTTTAGTGATGTGATCATGCCAGGCGAAATGAGCGGCTTCGATCTGGCTCGCGAAATAGAGGCCAAGTATTCACAAATTCCGATACTGCTGACTTCGGGTTATACCGGCCATGCCGGGTCACTGGAAGAGGGCAACGGCGCCGCGAGGATTCTACGCAAGCCTTATAGCCAGATTGACCTATCGATCGCCGTAAGCGCCGCTTTGCAATCACCCGCATCACCGTAAGCGACCAGCACCAGCCCTGCCGATCCAAAAATCATGCTCGTCGCCCCTACCCTATTGAGCCGTACCTTGATGAATGAACCCGCATACTGCGTCCTCGTGGCCGAAGACGAACCTTTGGTCACGATGCTCCTGGAAGATCTGCTCGGTAGCGTCGGTTATCGCGTACTCATCGCGACAAGGGTAGAAGAAGCGTTGGCCATGCTGACCGAGCACCCCGTCGACGCTGCCATTCTCGACATCCGATTGGGCCCAAACTCCAGTTTTCCTGTTGCCGACGAGTGCCAGCGCCGAGAAATTCCCTTTTTGTTCTCTTCGGGCCACGGCGCGGAGGCGCTGCCGGCACGTTTCCAGAATGCACGCCTGCTATTGAAACCCTACCACATGAAGGCGGTCCTCGATGCTCTGAACCTCTTGTTAACTTTCCGCGGAACGGGACCCAAGCGACCTACTGGCTGATCTTACGCGGCCGCGCCAAGGACGGAACCCAGGGTCTCTCAGAACGGAATATCGTCGTCGGCAAAACCCGTATCGGCGGGCGCGGGTGCATGGCTCGGCACACCGCCGGATTCGCTTCCGCCACGGCTTTGGCCACCGTAGTTGCTGCGCTGGCCACTACTGGCGCTTTGCGGGCGCTCGCGCTGCCCGCCGCCACCCTCGTTCCCCCCCAGCATCTGCATCTCGTTGGCGATAATGTCCGTGCTGTAACGTTCGATGCCGTCCTTACCGGTGTATTTGTCGGTACGCAGCGAACCTTCGATATAGACCTGCCGACCTTTCTTCAGATAGTCACCGGCGATTTCAGCCAGCCGGCCAAACATCTTCACCCGGTGCCATTCGGTCTTCTCGACCTTCTCACCGCTCTGCTTGTCAGTCCAGCTTTCCGAGGTCGCAACGTTCAGCGTGGTTACCGCCGTACCGCCACCGGTATGGCGCATCTCCGGATCTGCGCCCAGGTTGCCCACCAGAATGACTTTGTTGATACCGCGTGCCATGTGACTACCTCGCTATGCGTGGCCGATGAAGCATATCCGGCCTAGTGATCGTGGTTAGGGGTCGCGTTCGACCCCCTGCAGGCTTCTATCATAACCGGCCTGACTGTCCCGCGGTTCGCGGCCACAGTGAACAGCAAGGCCTCCTTTCGGCGCTGTCCACCCGAACTTGCCAACAGTCCCGCCAGTGCACTTATCGCCACCGCGGAGCCCACAGGCACTGATGCCACGGGAAACCATCTTCGATGCAGCTTTCATCATGTTCGCCGCCGATCGTCTGGGGCGCTGACATCGGCGAGGGTCGTGACCCTAGCCAATCTCTGCCGCTCGCCCTACAAAAACGGAGATGCTACGCCGATGTAAGGACGCGGCATTTGCTGTCTCCGCTACGCATTCCATCTACCTAGAATCCCGCCGACTCTGCAAAACCACGGCGATCCCTCGCCTCGCCTTGTACCCGTACCCGCAACCCGTACCCGGGAGACAGGCTATTTTCCCATCCGTGATAGGGCGTAGCGCTCGCGCGCAACTCAAATGCCAGTGAAAGGACAAAACGCGTGAGAGGCTGCCGGTCGTCGGGCGCCTCCTCAGGCGGTGGCTACCGCCACATCTGCCGCGACCACCCGGGAGCGTCCCCACAGCAACAGGGGCAGCCACAGAATGATCAGGGCGGCGGCGACTGCAAAGACGGCCGAGATCCCGACGTGCTGCAACATCGCGCCACCGAGCACGCCACCGACGCCAGCACCGAAGAACTGGCTAGTCGCATAGGCGCCGAGCGCCGCGCCACGCATATGCGGGGGTGCCAGTCGCGACACCAGGCTAGGCAGGCTGGCTTCCAGCAGATTGAAAGCACTGAAAAACACGATGGCGGCCAGCCACAGGATCAGCTGGCCATGGTTGGCAGCACTGAAGCCGTACAGCGCAAGCGCCAATCCCAATGCGCAGATGAGGATCAAGTGCATGCTGCCGGAAACTGATGTCACCCGGCGCAACACACCTCCCATCACCACGGCGGAAATCAGCATCACCGGCAGGTAGAGCTCCCATTGACGATCGAGCGCGAAACCGGTGTCGCGCATCAGCATCAACGGCAGGGCCACGAATGCCGCGGTCAACATGGTATGCATCATGAAGACGGATACGTTCAATACCATCAACTGGGGCTTGACCAGCATGCGCAATACCGCCCCTGATCGTGCCGCGGCAGGCGCCGTGCGTTGGGCCGGCCTGGGCACCAACATCCACAGCAGACCGATCGCCGCCACCGCCAGCAGCGCGGTCAACCCGAACAAGCCGGACAGGCCGGAAATCTCTGCCAGCGGCGCGCTGAGAATGATTGCCAATACAAAGGCCAGACCGATACTGACCCCGATGATGCCCATCACCTTGCTGCGATTGTCATCGCGGGAATGATCGGCGGCCAGCGCCTGGCTTGCCCCGGACACCGCACCCATGCCTTGCAGTACACGCCCGACAATGATTCCGACAATACCATGTGCCATCGCCGCCACCACGCTGCCAACCACAAACACCAGCAATCCGATCGTGATCGTCAGGTGCCTTCCGATACGATCGGACAACAGCCCGACCGGCACTTGCAGCAAGGCCTGAGCAAAGCCGTAGATACCGATCGCCAGCCCCACCAGCAGAGGCGTCGCTCCAGGCAAATGGATCGCATAGGCAGTGAACACCGGCATGATCAGGAACAGGCCGAACATGCGCAGGCCGACTACGCTGGACAAGGCGAAAGCCGTGTTCAATTCACGCTTGCTGAGTTTGCTCACGGCTACTGACCACCTGGATAATGACGAGAGGCCATTATAGACCTGCGGCCGTCCAAACCCCTGCGACACAACGCCACGAGTTTGGTCGGGCTGATCGCTCCAGGCTCGCTCGGGCGCAGCGGACCCTCAGCCAACGTCGGCAGCCTAAGTGGGGAAGCCCGCATCATGGTCGGCTACAACCCCCTATAATCAACCGACATGACCTTACGAAGTGCCCCATGAGCCAGCCCGCCGAACAACTTAACGGACCCTCACGCAACTTCGTCGATGTGCGCGAGCTCGCCGCCGCCGACATGCAGCGGGTCGATGCACTGATCCGCCAGCGTCTATCGTCGGATGTGGTGCTGATCAACCAGATTGCCGATCACATCATCGCCAGCGGCGGCAAGCGGCTGCGGCCGATGCTGCATGTATTGGCCGCCAGCGCAGCCGGCTATACAGGCGAACAACACATCAAGCTCGCCGCGGTGATCGAGTTCATCCATACCTCGACCCTGTTGCACGATGACGTGGTCGATGAATCCGGTCTGCGCCGCGGCCGCGAGACGGCGAACGCACTTTGGGGCAATGCGGCCAGCGTCCTGGTCGGCGATTTCCTCTATTCGCGTTCGTTCCAGTTGATGGTCGAACTGGACAACATGCGCATCATGCGCATTCTTGCCGACACCACCAACACCATCGCCGAAGGCGAGGTGTTGCAGTTGCTGAACATCGGCAACGCCGACGTTGACGAGGCTTCCTATCTGGCAGTCATCGAGCGCAAGACTGCCGTATTGTTCGCGGCCGCCACCGAGCTCGGCGGCATCCTCGGCGGTCTGCCGCAAGCGCAGACCGCCGCGCTGCGCGAGTACGGCGTGCAACTCGGCTATGCATTCCAGATTGCCGACGACCTGCTCGACTATGTAAGCGACGCTGGTACGCTCGGCAAGAACATCGGCGACGACCTCGCCGAGGGCAAACCGACGCTACCTATCATCTACGCTCTTGAGCATGCCCGATCCGATCCGGACGGCGCCGCGCAAGCGCACTCGTTGCGCCATGCCATCGAAAAAGGTGGCCTCGATTCGCTCGATCGCATCATCGCGTCGATCCGAGATTCGGGCGCGCTGGAGCGCACCCGAGCGCGTGCGGTAGCCCACGCCGACGCAGCCCGCCAGGCTCTCTTCACACTACCTGCATCGCCCTACCGCGACGCGCTGGCCGACCTCGCGGACTATTCGGTACAACGCAGCTCCTGAGTCACACACACTCAATGCAGCTTGATCTTCACCCGGTTGGGTCGGTTGATAAGATTGGCCAAGGTAGCGAGAGCTGTCTTGTAGTACCCGTGCAGCGCCACCTGGTGCATCTTATGCAGTGACCAGTACACCAACCGCGCCAGGGCCCCCTCAATCATCACGCTGCCACCGATCAAGGCACCCATCAGGCTACCCACTGGGCTGAACAAGCCCAGCGCCACCAGGGATCCGTAGTCCCGATAGCGGTAAACGGGTAACGCTTTTCCGTGCAACCGTCGGCGCAACGAACGCACCAGCAATGCCGCCTGCTGATGCGCGGCCTGCGCCCGTGGCGGCACATTGCCTTCACCGCCCGGCAGCGGACAGGCCGCACAGTCACCAAAGGCAAAGATGGCGTCATCGCGGGTGGTCTGCAGCGTAGGCCGCACCAGCAACTGGTTGCTGCGATTGCTTTCCAACCCATCGAGCCCGGCGAGAAAATCCGGCCCCTTGATGCCTGCCGACCAGACCATCATGCCGGCAGCGATGAATTTTCCGCTGGCGGTGAGCAAGCCGTCGCTGCGAACCTCGACTACGCGCTCACCGGTATGCACGACGACACCCAGATCATTCAAGCGCGTGATGACCGAGGCCGACAGGGACTGCGGCAGGCCTGGCAGGATGCGATCGGCCGCCTCCACAATCACCAGGCGCAGATTCTTGTCCGGGTCGATATCTTCCAGACCGTAGGTGGACAACTCACGCGTGGTGTCGTGCAATTCCGCTGCCAGTTCGACACCGGTGGCGCCCGCACCGACAATGCCCACCGTCAACTGCGCAGGCTGTACGGCATCCGGCTTCGTGTGCGCGCGCAGGCAGGCATTGATGTGGCGTCGATGAAAATCGCGGGCCTGCTCCGGCGTGTCGAGCATGGCGCAGTGCTCGCGCACGCCTGGCACACCGAAGTCGTTGGCCACTGACCCGACCGCGATCACCAAGCTGTCATAGCGCACGTTGCGCCGTGGCAGGATCTCGACACCACGTTGGTCATGCACAGGTGCCAGCTGGATCTCCTGCCGGGCGCGATCAAGCCCGTCCATACGCCCCAGGTGAAAGCGAAAGTGATGCCAGTGCGACTGGGCAAGATATTCAAGGCGATCCGCATAAGAGTCCAGGCTGCCCGCGGCCACTTCGAACAACAACGGTTTCCACAGGTGCGAACGGGCCGCGTCGACCAGGGTAATGCGGGCCTTGCCCCGCCGACCCAGGCGATCGCCCAGCCGGGTCGCGAGCTCCAGTCCACCCGCGCCCCCACCTACAATCACGATTTCATGAAGGGCGGATTTCGACATGCGCATAGTCATGAAATGACCTGTTGAGGGTTGGTTGGGCCAATCTTCGCATGACTGTGCGGGGAAATCGGTGGTGTCGTATGTCGTGTCGGCAACAACACTGGCGGGCCCGAGCCGGCGAGCTCAGGGCGTACCCGCAAAGGCATGCGCCAGCCAGTCGTGCATCAAACGGTAGCTGCGCGCACTGGCCGCCGCGTCATAACGGCAGCCGGGTGAATTTTCCCCTACCTCGGTGAAGCAGTGCTGGGCGTGGCCGAGTACCACGAACTCCCAGTCGGCTGGGCTACCGCGCATCTCATCCATGAATTTGCCGACATCGGGCATGGTCCACGTGTCGTCGGCACCGTTCATGGCCAGTACGCGAGCCTTGATGTGCCTTGCCAGGGCCGGATTGTCGGTAGTGAGTGCACCGTGGAAAGAAACCACCGCCGCGATCGCCGCGCCACTGCGCGCGAGATCCAGCACTGCCGAACCGCCAAAGCAAAACCCGATGGCCGCCAGCCGATGCAGGTCGATCGGCGCCTTGGTCGCCTGCGCCTTCAACTGCCCCAGCGCAGCGGCCATTCGTTTGCGCATCAGTGTCCGGTCGCCGTACAACGGCTTGACCGCAAGCTGCGCCTGCGCCGTGCTGGCCGGCCGCACATGCTGCCCGTACATATCGGTGAGCAGAATCACATAGCGCCTGCCGGCGATCATCTCGGCCTTTTTTATCGCTGCCGCGTTGACGCCATACCAGTTCGGCACCATGAGCAGGCCTGGCCGCTTCGCCGGGGTGGCATCGTCATAAATCAGCACACTGTGAAAATGCACGCCGCCCTGGCTCCAGACCACCGCATGCCGCACCATCTTTGCCTGAGCGGTGACAGAACAACCGAAGAGCAACAACAGACAACCAAGTCGGGCAATACGCATGGCTTCGTCCTCTCATTGGCAGTAATGACGCTCTACCCTGCACCGCAAAACGACAAAATTTCAGCGCCCAGCTGCATGCTCCGCAATACGCCGCTTCAACGGCGCAAGACGACCCAGCAAACCCATCCCCAGGCCGCGGGCGGCGACCAGCGCGGGCGATTGCCAGGCATAGATTCGCGCGAGTGCGTCAAAGCCCAGCGCATCCAGGGTATCGGCACTGCGGCGCCGACGTGCGTAACGACGCAACACGTGCGCCGCGCCGAGGTCACATCCCGCCACGCGTGCCCCAAGCAGCGTATCGCGCAACTCGACGACATCGCGCAGGCCCAGGTTGACCCCTTGCCCGGCCAGCGGATGCACCGCATGAGCGGCATCGCCCAGCAGTACCAGACGTTCGCCCTGATACCGGCTTGCCAGCTGCAGCTTCAACGGAAACGCCGCTCGCGACGTGCTGGCCACGATCCGCCCCAGGCGAAAGTCACTGGCAACACCGACCTCGTCGAGAAACGCCCGATCATCGAGCGCCAGCACCCGCTGCGCTTCGGCTTCCGGCAATGACCACACCAGCGAGCTGCGGCCGTCGGCCAACGGCAACAGCGCCAGCGGTCCACTCGGCAAAAACCGCTGCCACGCCGTGCTTTCATGGGCCCGCGCGGTCTGCAAATGCGCCACTACCGCACGTTGCGCATAATCACGCCCGCCGGTGGTGATACCGGCGAGTTGGCGCAGCGGCGAGCCAGCACCGTCAGCGGCTACCAGCACACTGGCAGCCAAGGTTTCGCCGTCTGCCAGCTCGAGCTGGATGCGATCCTCTCTTGCCTCGAAGCCGCGGACGTCGGCGGGACACCGACACCGTACACCGGCGGCCTCCAGCGCCTGCCAAAGACGCCACTGCAACAGCTTGTTCTCGACGATGTAGCCAAGCACCTGTTGCCCCATGCTCGCCGCGGCAAAATCGATTGCAGCGCCACTGGCCGCATCCCATACGTGCATGTGGGCATACGGGCCTGCACGCGCGTCACGGACCGACGCCCAGATTCCCAACTCGTCCAGCAGTTCGATCGATGACGGCGCCAGTCCGACCACGCGCAGGTCCACCTCGTCCTGCGCACACCACGGTTGCGGCGCACGCGCCTCCAGCAGCGCCGTGGCGAAGCCCGCCCGGGCCAACGCCAACGCAGTGGCGGCCCCGACCATGCCACCGCCCACTACGGCCACGTCCAAGCCGGGGGGACGGCGACGACCCGCTACGTCCCTCGAGGCGACGCTCATGGCAAACGCTCCAGCACAGCCAGCGGCGGTTCCCCACGAAACCCCATGCCGCGACGTGCCAGACCACGCTGCAAGGACGGCAGCCGATCGAAGGCCAGCAACGCCAGCGAACGCAGCGGCGCCAGCGCAGGTTGGGACAGGCAGGCCAGGGTCACCAGTCCGTGACTCATCATCATGGTGCCATCGCGATCCGCGGCACGGCGCGCGGCATAGTTGGCGAGTAGCTCACCGGCCCCGGGGTCGACGGCCTGGGCCGCCAGCTCCGCCAGCGTGAGCGCGTCGCGCAAGCCGAGATTGAAGCCCTGGGCGCCGATCGGATGCACGGTCTGGGCGGCATTGCCTACCAGCACCGCCCGACGCGCGATCAGCCGTTCGGCAGCGACCCGATGAATGGCGTACGGGTGACGCTTGCCGGGTCGCTCCAACCGACCGAGCCGCCAGCCAAACCGGCGCTGCGCCAGCTCGAGATAACCGGCATCGTCCAATGCTGCAACCTTCTCGGCCTGCTCGACGGGAACGGTAAGCACCAGGCCACAACGGCGATCGGCCAGCGGCAGCAGCGCCACCGGGCCGTCATCGCTGAACCGTTCGTAGGCGCGTTGTCGATGATCGCGTTCCGGCGTCACCGTGCAGACAAACAAGGTCTGACGGTAATCGTGACGCTCGCTGCCGATACCCAGCTGCGAACGCACGAATGAATCACTGCCATCAGCCCCTACCAGCAATCGCGCGTCGATGTTGCACCCTCCCTCAGCCGTGCTCAGCTGGGCACACCAACCCGTTTCCCGGGACGCCAGTCCGGTCAGTGTAGCCGGGGCGAAACGCGTCAGATGAGTGCATTCATCCAGACGGCGCAGCAGCGCTGCACCCAGCTCACGCGCCGGCAACGTCCAGCCCAGCGCTGCGACGCCCTGCGTGTCGGCGTCAATTCGCGCACTGCCGAATTCGCCGGCGCGGCTCACGTGGATGTGGCGGATCGGTGTCGCCGCCTCCACCGCATGCTGCCATACACCGATCGAGGCCAATCCATTGACCGTAGCCCGTGCCAGTGCCAGATTGCGTTCGTCATAGCTGGGCTGGGCATCGGCACGCGGCACCGCCGTCTCGACCAGGGTCACCTCGACGCCCGCCGCGTCCAGGGCGATCGCCAGACTCGCCCCGACCAGACCACCACCAATAACCAGAATGTTGGTACCTGCGCTCATGCCGGGCATGATACCCGCAGGCTCGGGGTACTGGGCGTGTCTGGGTCATGTCAAACAATTTGAAGTATCCTGTGCGCCTGTTCCGCGAGCTTTCCTGGATAACCGATGAACCGCAGCAAGATCGACTCCACCTCCCGTCTTGTGACGCCGCGCACACTGGTGCTTTTTGCCATGGTCGCGTTCGCAGTCGGCTACCGGTTGGTGGTGTATTTCGTACCCGGCCTGTTGCCATGGAACTTCACTCCCGTGGAAGCCATGGCGTTGTTCGGCGGCGCCTATTTCGCCGATCGCCGATTGGCCATCCTGATTCCGCTCGCGGCAATGGCGGTTGCCGATGGGGTGATTGCCTTATCCCTGCCTGCCGCACAGCTTCGCGACTGGATCACGATGGCGCCGATAATCTACGCCTGCATCGCGCTCACCGGATTCGCCGGTTTTGCGCTGCGTGGCCGGGTCAAGCCCCTCCGTGTGGTGGTCGCAGCGATCGCCAGCGCCACCGGGTTTTTCGTGATCACCAACTTCTTCGTCTGGCTGGGTTCGGGCATGTATGCCACCAGCCTCAACGGCCTGGTGGCCTGCTATGTGGCCGCGCTGCCGTTCTACCAATACGGCTCCCTGCCGGGCACGCTGCTGTGGAGCGCAGTCATGTTCGGCACCTTCGCGCTGTTGTCGCGTCGTTATGCCGTACTCGCTGCCGCGCCGCAGGCAGCCTGAGCTCAGCTCACCTCCGGCATGGGTAACCGGCTCTCAAAGATCTATACGCGTACCGGCGACGATGGCAGCACCGGACTGGGTGATGGCACCCGCGTCAGCAAGGATTCATTACGTGTAAGCGCCTATGGCACGGTCGATGAGCTCAACAGCGCGATCGGCATGACACTGGCCTGTGACGGTGTCACCGATCCCGTGCGCGAAGCACTGCTCCAGGTGCAGCATGACTTGTTCGACCTGGGCGGCGAGCTGTGCATCCCGGGCATGGCAATGGTCGAGGACAGCGATATCGACCGGCTGGAAAAGATCCTCGATCAGCTCAACGAGACGTTGCCGCCGCTGAAAGAGTTCATCCTGCCCGGCGGGGGCATGGCGGCGGCCTGTGGTCATCTGGCGCGCACCGTATGCCGCCGTGCCGAACGCGAGGTGATTGCGCTGAGCGGTGCGGAAGCACTTCGACCCCAGCCGCAACGCTACCTCAATCGCCTGTCCGATCTGCTGTTCGTGATCTCCCGCGTACTGGCCCGCAGTAGCGGCCACGGCGAAGTACTGTGGCAGCACCAACGACGGCGCAAAACTCCGCCCGCCGAATGAGCGCCAGCATGCTTCGCCTATACACCCACCCCGCCTGTCTGCAGCACCAGCCGGGCACCGGACATGCCGAATGCGCGGCGCGTCTGCAAGCTGTCCTGATGGCGCTGGATCATGACCGCTACGCGGCGATCGATCGTGTCGAAGCGCCGCGAGCAAGCCGCGAACAGTTGTTGCGGGTGCATCGTGCCGAACACATCGACCGCATTCTGGGCAGCGCGCCGACCGAGGGCACGGTTCGGCTGGATGAGGATACCGTGATGTCCGCCGGCTCCGCCGAGGCCGCGCTTCGCGCCGCCGGCGCCGCCGTTGCCGCCGTGGATGCGGTGATGAGTGGTCATGGCCGGCACGCATTCTGCGCGGTACGCCCGCCCGGACATCACGCCACCGGCGATCAAGCGATGGGGTTCTGCCTGTTCAACAACATCGCCGTGGCAGCAGCCCATGCGCTGGCCATTCACGGCCTGAAGCGCATTGCGATCGCGGATTTCGACGTCCATCACGGCAATGGCACGCAAGCCATCTTCGAGCGCGAGCCACGGGTGATGTTTGTCTCCAGTCACCAGTCACCACTGTATCCGGGAACCGGAGATGAGCGGGAGCACGGCGTTGGCAATATCGTCAACGCGAGCTTGTCGCCCGGCGCCGGCTCACACGAATTTCGCGAACTCTGGCGGGAGATACTGCTACCGCAGCTGGATGCCTTCAAGCCGCAGTTGGTGCTGGTCTCGGCGGGTTTCGATGCGCACCGCAACGACCCGCTGGCGGATTTACGCCTTGGCCACGAGGACTATGCGTGGATCAGCGAGCAGCTGGTGACCCTGGCTCGCCGTCATGCCGCCGGCCGACTGGTCTCCACCCTGGAGGGCGGTTACGACCTGGGTGCGCTGGCGGCCAGCGCCACAGCCCACGTCGATGCGCTCATGGCATGATCAGGTGACGCGTTGACAATGCGCCCACCCCATCGACCAACCTGCCGTATAGGGGGGCTTTCTGCTAGCGTAACCAGCCCTCCATGCCGACAGACTCCGACTGTGACGTCCAAGTTTCCTCCGCGCCGCCTGTTGGTGCTCGCCGCCGCCGTCGCCCTGGGCATCATCAGCCCCGGTGAGGCCCAGGCGGGCAAGAGCCGTCCGAAAACCTCGCTGGATGGATCGGCGCCTGTGTGCCCGCTAGGTACCTTCCATTGCCCGCCCAGACCGTACAACTACGCCATGTGCAGCCCCAATGCGCTGCTTGAATTCTACGATCCCACCCTGGGTACCGATCCGCTTCTGCGCGCCACCAGCCCCACGCACGTCCAGGCACAACATGTCGACAGTTCCGACAAATCGATCTACCACCTGTCGGGCGAGGTGAAGCTGCGCCGCGCCGACCAGCAATTGCAGGCGGACCAGGTCGACTACAACGACACCAGCACCGACTACGATGCCCGCGGCCACGTGCGTTACCAGTCGGCCAGCCAGCTGCTGTCGGCCAGCACGATGCGCGGGAATACCAATGCCAGCCGTGGTACGGCCGACGATGTGCGCTATCAGATGCTCGACGCCCGCGGCAATGGCGTGGCGCAGAAAGGGCAGATGTTCGACGCCCAACACTCCCGTTACTCGATGGCGACCTACTCCACGTGCGACGTCGGTCACCATGTCTGGGAATTCCGGGGCAGTTCGATCACCATCAATCAGGACACGGGCGTCGGGGTGGCACGCAATGCAACGCTGAGGGTCGGCAAGTTGCCGCTGCTGTACCTGCCATACTTCACCTTCCCGGTCGATCACCGACGCAAGAGCGGTTTCCTGTATCCGACCATCGGCAATACCAGTCGCTCAGGTTTCGAGCTCAGCACGCCGTACTATCTGAACCTGGCGCCGAACTACGATGCCACGCTGGACCCGCGCTTCTACAGTCTGCGTGGGCCGATGCTCGCAGGCGAATTCCGCTACCTGCTGCCTGTCAGCGCCGGCACGCTCAACCTGCAATATGTACCAAACGACCACGGCGACAACAGTGGGCTGATCCCTACCAAGGGTACCCGCCGCTATCTGGTGAACTTCGCCAACAGCACCCACCTGTGGCAGAGCTGGAGCCTGGTCAGCTCGCTCAACCGGGCCTCGGACAGCAGTTATTTGTATGACTACGGCAATGGCCTGTCGAATATCGCCGTGTACACGCTGGCGTCCAATGTTGCCGTGAGCGGTAGTGGCAACTGGTGGAACGCGTCGGTCGGCGCCACCGTCTATCAGAACCTGAACCCGTTCGGGACCGACAGCGCCTTGCCCTACCGGCAGTTGCCGTACGCCAATTTCAGCATGGACGTGCCGCTTGCGCCGTGGCTGGATTTCGGCATGGACAGCCAGGCGGCCGTCTTCCGCAAGCCCGGATATGTCGAGGGTCGGCGCGAAGACCTCTACCCTTACCTGGCCGCGGACTTCGGCACCCCCGCATGGTTCGTCAGACCCAGATTGGCCTACCGTTATACCGCCTACCAGTTGCGCGACAATCCGCAAAAGTACGGCTATTACGGGTTGCTTGGCAGCGGCATCAGTTCACCTTTCACGCAGACTGCGCCAAGCCGGTCGTTACCGGTTGTCAGCCTGGACAGCGGCCTGGTGTTCGATCGAGGCCTCTCCCTGTTCGGCCAGAGCTATACCCAGACGCTGGAGCCCCGGCTCTACTATCTGTACGTGCCTTATCGCAATCAGGACAACCTGCCGCTGTTCGACACGCGACTGATGTCGTTCGACTACTGGCAACTGTTCTCGCCGAATCAGTTTTCCGGCGCGGACAGGCAGATGAACGCCAACAACCTGACCGCCGCGATCACCACGCGCCTGCTTGACGATGGCGGGGTGGAACGGATCTCGGCAAGCTTCGGGCAGATCCGCTACTTCAGCCCCCAGCGCGTGCAGGTGCCGAACGGCCAGAACACGGTGTCGCCCGTTACCAACTGGGCGGGATCCGATTACGTGGCGCAGCTCGATGTGCAACTCAACGACCGCTGGCGTCTCAACAGCGCCTACCAGTGGAGTCCGAACACACGCCGCGTCGATCTCGGCACGCTGCAGCTGCAGCGGCGCATCGGCAGCGATGGTGTGCTCAATCTCTCCTACTACTTCCGTCGCGGACTACTGGAACAATACAGCGCATCGGCGGTCTACCCACTGTCGGAGAATTGGCGCCTGATTGGCGCCTGGGCGTATTCCGCACTGGACAAGCGCACCGTCGAGGCCCTCGCCGGCGTGGAATTCGACAGTTGCTGCGTGACCCTGCGGCTGGTGGACCGGAACTACATAAACCAAGGCAATTACGGCATCGGACCGGTCCCTCCAGGTGGCAACGTCAATTACCGCGACAACGCGGTGATGTTCGAAGTGGTGTTCAAGGGCCTCGGCTCATCTGGCGGTCAAATCGATCCGCTGCTGCGCCGTGATATTCTCGGCTATCAATAAATGTATTCGCCCAGGCGATCCAGGCTTTTCACCGTATGAAGCAATCCATTGCACTCCTGCTGCTCGCGCTGGCGATAGCACTTCCTATTTCCGGCCACGCTCAGTTGCTGGCCCCAACCGCGCCGGCCATGCAGCCGCTGGACCGCATTGTCGCCGTGGTCAACGATGACGTGATCTTGCAAAGCGATTTGAATGAGGCTGTCCGCTCGGTCCAGCAGCAATACGCAAGCCAGCCCGGACAGCTGCCGCCCATCAACCTGCTGCGCAAACAGGTGCTGAACCGGTTGATCCTGATGCGACTGCAGATTCAGAAGGCGCAGGATCAGGGCATCCAGGTTTCCGAGGCGGACGTCGACCAGGCCGTGAATGGGGTGGCACAACAGAACAAGTTGACCCCCGATCAGTTACGTGCGGAAGTGGAGCACAGCGGTACCAGTTGGGCTGCCTTCCGTCAGCAGCTGGCCGACCAGATCACCGTGCAGCGCTTGCATCAGAATGTCGTCCGGGATTCCGTCTCGATCACTGATAGCGAGATCGACAACTTGCTCAACAGCCCGATCTACAAGGCCGGCGAAGTTCATCTGGCGCACATCCAGATCAGCACACCCAGTGGTGCCGACGCCGCGGCCATCCAAGCCAGTCAGGCCAAAGCGGAGCAGGCCCTGGCAGCGATCAAGGGCGGCATGGATTTTCACGCTGCGGCTATCCGTTACTCCGATGCACCGGACGCGCTCGATGGCGGAGACCTCGGCTGGCGACGGCTCGACGAGATCCCACCCGCATTCGCCGACACCATCGCTACCATGAAGCCCGGCCAGGTAAGTCCGGCGCTGCGGGGCCCGACCGGTTTCCACATCATCAAGCTGATCGGTGAGCGCAAGCAACCCCGCACCATGGTTACTGAATTCCATGCCCGGCAAATCTTGATCAAGCCCAGCGAGCTGGTCAGCCCGGCCCAGGCGGAACAAAAAGCCAAGGACCTGTACAACCGTATCGTCAACAAGCACGCGGATTTTGCCACGCTGGCCAAGGAGTATTCCAAGGACGACACCACCGCGAATGCGGGTGGCGACATGGGCTGGTTCCAGCAGCAGGCGTGGGGTTCAACGATTGGCAATGAGCTGACCAAGCTGAAGGATGGCGAGGTATCGCCACCGTTCAAGAGCGAGGCCGGCTGGCATATCCTGCAACTGGAAGGGAAGCGGCAGAGCGACGTCACCCAGGAAATCGCCCGCAATCAGGCTCGCCAGGCGATCGGCAATCGCAAGGCTGCCCAGGTGTATGACGACTATCTGCGTGACCTCCGATCCAACGCCTATGTCCGGATTCTGGTGCCCGCATTGCGCGAAACCGACAATCAGGCCTCCGGCAGCAGCGCGACCGCTGGCTGACTTGAACGCTACCCCTCTGCCGCGGCTCGCCATCACCGCTGGTGAGCCGGCGGGCGTAGGCGCTGAACTGCTGATTCAGCTGGCGAGTGCTCCCCTGGACGCCTGCCTGGTGGCGGTCACCGATCGCGGTCTGCTTGAGCGCGCAGCGTTGCGTTGCGGCAAGCAGATCACCTTGCTCGAAGACGATGGCGAACCCGCCTTTGTTTCGGCGCCCGGTGTGTTGCGCCTGCACCAGGTGCCGCTTCCCTTCGCGGAAACACCCGGCGAGCCCGACCCGCGCCACGCCGCCCATGTGCTGGCTACCCTTGCCGAGGCTGCCGATGGCTGCATGATGGGCCGCTACGATGCCATCGTTACCGGCCCGCTGCAGAAATCCTCCATCAACAACGCCGGCATCCGTTTCAGCGGACATACCGAATTCTTCGCCGAGCGTGCGCGGGCGGAGGTGGTGATGATGCTGGCGAGCCCGGAGCTGCGGGTGGCGCTGGCGACTACGCACCTGCCGCTGGCATCGGTGCCTGGCGCCATTGCGCCAGCCATGCTGCACCGCATCCTCAAGCTTGTGGATTCCGAGTTGCGCGTAAAATTCGGGATCCGTCATCCCCGCATTGCTGTACTCGGGGTCAATCCGCACGCCGGAGAAGGCGGGTACCTCGGTCGCGAGGAAATCGATACCGTGATTCCCGTACTGGAGAAGTTGCGTTCAGAAGGTCTGCAGCTGCTGGGTCCCCTGCCCGCCGACACGGCGTTTGTGCCCGCGATGCGCAACCAGTACGACGCTGTGCTGGCGATGTACCACGATCAGGCACTGCCCGTGCTGAAAAGTGAAGCCTTCGACCGCACTGTGAACCTCACGCTCGGCCTTCCCTTTATTCGCACCTCGGTCGACCACGGTACCGCCCTTGACCTGGCAGGCACCGGCAAAGCCGACCCGGCCAGCCTGATTGCCGCCGCCAGAATGGCGCTGGCGCTGGTTCTGCGCCAAAACTCGTCAAAAGGAGTGAGCCGCGGGTGAACCATCACGGTATTGACTCTTTTCTCGCTCCTTTCCGCTCGTTACTGCCCCTATGAACGCCCGGCCCAAGAAGAGCTACGGCCAGCACTTTCTCCACGACACCCGCTACATCCAGAATATTGTTCGCGCCGTAGCCCCCCGCCCTACTGATTTCATGGTCGAGATCGGCCCTGGGGAAGGCGCGCTGACCCTGCCGCTGCTGTCAGCGGCGGGCAAGCTCACCGCGATCGAACTGGATACCGATCTGATCCCCGCCTTGCGGACGCGCGCTGCCTCCACAGGAGCACTGCACGTCATCCATGCCGACGTTTTGAAAGTGGACTTCGCCGCACTGGCGCATAGCCATGGCGTGGAGCGTATACGCATCGCCGGCAACCTGCCGTACTACATTTCCAGCCCCATCCTGTTCCATTGTGTCCAGCATGCCGAAGTGATCGAGGACATGCATTTCATGTTGCAGAAAGAGGTGGTGGAGCGCATGGCAGCCGAACCCGGCAGCAAGGTCTACGGCAGGCTTTCGGTGATGCTGCAACTGGCCTGCCGCGTCGAACCCCTGTTCCACGTGCCACCCGAAGCGTTTCGCCCCCCACCCAAGGTGGACTCCGCGGTGGTCAGGCTGCTGCCGATACCGCCTCACCAACGGCATGACGCCAACCCGGCGGACGTTTACGCGGTAGTCAAAGCCGCGTTCGCACAACGTCGCAAGACCCTGGGCAACGCACTGAAGCAACTGCTCGACAGCGACGCGATCCGTCGCGCCGACATCGACCCGAAAGCCCGCGCAGAAGCGCTGGCTCCCGCTGACTTCGTGCGATTGGCAAAGATTTACGGCGCCGCCTTAAACAACGATAGCGTATAGATTTGCCCGGGCCGCCCCATTCATGTCTGCAGGCCTTACAATCAGAACATGAATGAAAAATCTTCCTACACGATCGACGTGCAGGTCGAAACCCGGTTCGTCTCCGATCAATCGAAACCCGGTGACAATCGCTACGTTTTTGCCTATTCCATAACCCTACGCAACGCAGGCACTATGGCCGCGCGTTTGCTTGGCCGCCACTGGCTGATCACCGACGCCAACGGCAAGGTGCAGGAGGTTCGCGGGGATGGGGTCGTGGGTGAGCAACCATGGATGCGGCCCGGCGACGACTTCGAGTACACCTCCGGCGCCGTGCTGGAAACGCCGGTGGGTACCATGAGCGGCAGCTACCGGATGCTGGCCGACGATGGTACCGAGTTCGAGGCTCCAATTCCGGCGTTCACCCTGTCCATTCCCCGTACCTTGCACTGATGGCCTCACACTGACATGGCCACGTATGCCATCGGCGACGTGCAGGGCTGCTATCCCGAACTGCAGCGGATGCTCGACAAGCTGCGTTTCGACCCAGCAAGCGACCGGTTATGGTTCTGCGGCGATCTGGTCAACCGGGGCGGGCAGTCACTGGAGACACTGCGGCTAATCCATGACTTGCGCGAGAGCTGCGTAATCACCTTGGGCAACCATGATCTGAGTCTGCTGGCCATCGCACAGCGCCGTCCGGATGCCCAGGCGCGGGTAAACCCTGAACTGCGCGAAGTGTTGTTTGCCGATGATGCGCCGGTACTTTTCGAATGGCTGCGTTCGCAAAAGCTCCTGCATCATGATGAGCAGCTGAATTGGAGCATGGTGCATGCGGGACTGGCGCCTTCGTGGACCCTGCGACAGGCATTGCGCGCCGCCCAGGAGGTGGAGCGGGAGCTGTCCAGCCCACGTCATCCACGGCTACTGCGGAATCTGTTCGGCAATCGACCAGCAGCATGGTCACCGCGGCTGCAGGGTCTCGACCGCCAGCGTGCCACCATCAATTTCATGACGCGCATGCGTTACTGCGACGTCAACGGGCGGATTGATTTTGACGCCAAGGACGTGCCCGGTACCCAGCGTGCGGGCTTGTACCCATGGTATGAAGTACCCGGCATGCGCCGTCGGGAGATGCGTATCGTCTGTGGTCACTGGTCGGCGCTGGGACGTTTTGCCGGCCTCGGGGTACATGCCATCGATACCGGGTGCGTATGGGGCGGACAACTTACCGCGCTACAACTGGATGGCGACGAGCCGCGCTACATTACCGTCAACGCCGAGTCACATCGCAAACGTCCCGCTGGCGTCGCCGACTGAACCGAGGAAGACCCGCCGAAACGGGATTTTTCTATCGGGATTCAACGCGACATCAGGCCAGCTGTCCGTGACAATGCTTGTACTTCTTGCCGGAGCCGCACGGGCACGGGTCATTGCGACCTACTTTGGGGCCATCGTGCTGTACCGTTCGCGGCGCCGTGACCGTGACATCGCCACCGACACCCGCCGCCGAGTTGCCGCCAAATGACTCCGGCGGTGCACCCCCACCGGTAGCCAACATCTGTTTCTGCATGCGCTCGGCAAGGCGCTGCTGCTCGGCCTCCATCGCCGCCACTTCCTCTTCACTGCGGATCCGGATTCGCGCCAGCATTTGCACGACTTCGGCCTTGATCCGATCGAGCATCTCGGAAAACAGCCGGAACGACTCCCGCTTGAACGCCTGCTTCGGGTCCTGCTGGGCGTAACCCACCAGATAGATACCTTGTCGCAGATAATCCATGTTGGAAAGGTGATCCTTCCAGGCGTTGTCGACCACGGTCAGCATGATGTGCTTCTCAAGCTGACGCATGGTCTCCGCACCGACCTGTTCTTCCTTTTCGCGGAAAAAGCCCTCGACGCTGTCACGAACGTGCTCAAGCAGCATGTCCGCATCAATCTCATGCTGCTGCTCGATCCAATGCTTCAGATCGAGCTGCAAGCCGAATTCGCTGCCAAGCTCTCGATCGAGAGCCGGAATATCCCACTGTTCGTCAATGCTCTCGGCCGGCACATACTTGCGCACCATCGCCTGCACCACATCCTCGCGGATGTCGGCTACGGTCGCGGAAACGTCCTCACCCTCCAGCAGTTCATCACGCTGGCGGTAGATCACCTTGCGCTGATCATTGGCGACATCGTCGAATTCGAGAAGATGCTTGCGGATATCGAAGTTGTGCTGCTCGACCTTGCGCTGCGCCTTTTCGATCTGCCGGCTGATCATGCGATCCTCCAGCGCGTCGTCGTCCTTCATGCCAAAGCGCTTCATCCAGCGCACCAGACCTTCACCACCGAAGATACGCAGCAGGTTGTCTTCCAGCGACAAATAGAAACGCGACGAACCCGGATCGCCCTGGCGACCCGAGCGGCCACGCAGCTGGTTGTCGATACGGCGGGACTCGTGCCGCTCGGTGCCGATGATGTGCAGACCGCCGGCCGCAAGCACTTGTTCGTGCAGCTTCAGCCACTCGTCCTTGACACGCTTGCGATCCGCTTCACTTGCATCGGCAGGCAACGCCGCCATCGCAACATCGAGGCTGCCGCCCAGCACGATATCGGTGCCGCGACCTGCCATATTGGTCGCGATGGTCACCTGACCGGGGGCACCCGCCTGCGCCACGATGTGAGCTTCTCGCTCATGCTGCTTGGCGTTGAGTACCTCGTGCGGCACCTTGGCCTTGGTCAGCTGGGCCGACAGCAGTTCGGACACTTCAATCGACGTGGTGCCCACCAGCACGGGCTGGCCACGTTTGTGGCAATCCTGGATATCCTCGATCACCGAGCGGTACTTGGGATCCTGGGACAGGAAAATCATGTCCGGATTGTCCTTGCGGATCATCGGCTTATGCGTGGGAATCACCACCACCTCAAGACCGTAGATGCTCTGGAACTCGAACGCTTCGGTATCGGCCGTGCCGGTCATCCCGGCCAGCTTCTTGTACATGCGGAACAGGTTCTGGAAGGTCACCGTGGCCAACGTCTGGTTTTCACGCTGGATCGGCACGCCTTCCTTGGCCTCGACCGCCTGATGCAGGCCGTCCGACCAGCGACGACCCGCGAGGGTGCGGCCGGTAAATTCATCGACGATGATCACTTCGCCGTCGCGAACGATGTAATCGACGTCGCGCTGATAGATGCCGTTGGCCCGCAACGCCGCATTGAGATGATGCACCACGGCCAGATTCTTCGAGTCGTAGAGGCCGCTGTCCTGATCGATCACCCCAGCCGCACGCAACAGTTCATCGGCATGTTGCATGCCCGCTTCAGACAGATGTACTTGCTTCTGCTTTTCATCGACCCAGTAGTCACCCTCACCCTCTTCTTCCTGCTGCCGAATCATCTTCGGCACAATCGCATTCACGGCAAGATAGAGTTGGGGGGAGTCCTCGGCGGGCCCTGAAATAATCAATGGCGTACGCGCCTCGTCGATCAGGATCGAGTCGACCTCATCGACAATCGCATAGTGCAAGCCGCGCTGATAACGCTGTTCCTTGCTCAGCGCCATATTGTCGCGCAAGTAATCAAATCCGAATTCGTTGTTGGTGCCGTAGGTGATGTCGGCCGCATAGGCTGCATGTTTGTCGGCGTGGTCCATCGACGGATAGACCACATCGACAGTCAGGCCGAGAAAATTATAGAGCTTGCCCATCTGTGCAGAATCGCGCCGGGCCAGATAATCATTCACCGTCACCACATGCACGCCGTTGCCTGCCAACGCATTGAGGTATACCGGCAACGTCCCGACCAGGGTCTTGCCTTCACCGGTGCGCATTTCGGCAATCTTGCCCTGGTGCAGGACCATGCCGCCAATCAGCTGCACGTCGTAGTGGCGCATCCCAAGCGTCCGCTTGGCCGCCTCCCGCACTACCGCGAAGGCCTCCGGCAGGAGTTTCTCCAGCGTGTCTCCCTCGGCAATGCGACGCTTGAAGTCGTCTGTCTTGGCGCGCAGGGCTTCGTCGCTCAGCTTTTCAAACTCCGGCTCCAGCGTATTGATGCGCGCGACGTTTTTGGAAAGCTGGCGCAGCACGCGCTCATTGCGGCTACCGAAAAGACTCGTCAAGGCACGGTTGAACATCGATATTCCGGATTGGGTAACGGGTTGCCCGCAACTGACACGGGCCAAACGGGCATCTTACTACATGCTCGGCGACGCACGGACCCGGGAAGGCATTGCAGCTCGCCGGGCCACCGGTGAAAAGACCGACCCGTCGGCGCGGACCGTCCAGATCATGGCTATGGCGGCATCTACGACTGGATTCAAGGGGTGACGCACCCTTGTGCTACCGATGGTTGCGCACAAATGCCAATGGGTTGATCACGCGGCCCTTGTACCAGACCTCGAAGTGAACGTGCGGACCCGTCGATCGCCCCGTCGAGCCAGCCTTGGCGATCACCTGGCCCACCTGGACGTGCTCGCCCGGATGCACGACCAACTTGCTGTTGTGCGCATAGCGCGTCATATAGCCGTTGCCATGGTCGATTTCGACCACATTGCCATACCCATGACGCACCCCGGCGAAGGTGACCATGCCTTCAGCTACGGCGTGTACCGGCGTTCCATACGGTGTGGGAATGTCGATTCCGGTATGTCGCTCGGTATGACCGTCGAAGGGATCCGTCCGAACCCCGAAATATGACGATATGTAACCCTGTACCGGCATCCCGGTCGGTTTCAGATTCGATTCGATCTTGGCATCGAGCAACAGACTCTGCAGCGCCGACAACTGAGCCTGCTGGGTATCGAAGCGCCGTGTCAATTGGCCGATGCCGGCATTCAGCGTCTGTGGCAGCGCATACGCCGTACTGCCAAGGTCCTCGATACCACCCACGGCAGGCTGCTGGCCAAAATCGAACTCGCTGACGTCCAGTTTGCCGACTTCGGCCAGCCGCTCGCCAAGCGCATCCAGTCGAGTCGACTGCGCCTGCAATTGCCCCAGTTTGACGGCTAGTGCGTCAATGCTCCGCTGCGCGTCCTGACTGACTCCGCCGAGCTGCGCCTTCTGCTGACTGATCTGCTGTTGCAGATCCCGAATTTCACTCAGGGCCCGATCACGCGGGCCGGCTACTGTCATCGCCAGCGCCGCTCCCAGCCCGACCAGCCCGATCATCGCCACAGCGACCAGCGGGAAGAGCTTCCACTGCATGCGGCGATCGGCCAGATCAAAAATTCTGGGTAATTTTCTGGCACGCGAGACGAGTATGATTTGCATATGTTTCCAAAGTCGAATTCAGGCACCACGCAACGCGGCGCGCTTCCCGCGTCCCGCCGCATTGACCATGGACCCAAATCCATCGTCGAATGTGGCTCCTTCGCCACGCTGGCCCAAAAAGCCAGCGTGTTGGAGGCGCTGGATCGAGCCCTGCGCCAGACGCTGCCATTACCGCTACGCGAGCAGGTGAGATTCGCCAACCTGCGCAACGAGCGCCTCATCTTTCTGGCGTCTTCACCGGCCTGGGCATCACGGCTGCGCCTGGTGCAGGCACAAATCCTTGATACCGCACGTGCCATTGGCACCTGCGCCAGTTCCGTCACCGTGAAAGTGGTTCCCCAAGCCCCGGCAGCCACCAGCGCCCCGGACCGACAAAAACCACTTTCCCCCGCCGCCGCCGCCCATCTTCGGGCGAGCGCCGCCTCACTCTCCGATCCCGAACTGCAGATCTTGTTTCTTAAGCTGGCGTCCCTCGCCGAACCTGCTGACTCCTGATGCGGCCCACGTAGGGCACCGCATGAGTCGGCGTTTTCATCGACGTGAAAATTCGCTGTCAATCACGCAATATTCACGAAGGGCGTTTATACCACGCAAAACGCTCCGATGTCCGAGATGAGCGACCTCTGGCGCCGCAGAAATCACCCAACGGGAAGGCCATCACAAAACGAAAGGCCGCGTTTATCAACGCGGCCTTTCGTGGGGTATGGCGTGTTTCTTGGTGGCAGCGAAATCAGATCGCCTGCGCAGGGTGCGCGTAGGAGATGGGCGAGGTCGCTGGATCATCCTGATAGCTGACCTCTTCCCATGCTGTGACGTCAGCCATCAAGGTGCGCAACAATTTATTGTTCAATTCGTGCCCGGACTTGTGCGCATGGTAGGCGCCAATCAGGCTGTGGCCGAGCAGGTAAAGATCGCCGATCGCATCGAGAATCTTGTGCTTGACGAACTCGTCTTCGTAGCGCAGACCGTCTTCGTTCAATACCCGGTAGTCATCGAGCACGACGGCGTTGTCCATCGAGCCACCCAGAGCAAGATTATGCTCACGCAGCATCTCGATGTCCCGCATGAACCCGAAAGTGCGCGCCCGGCTGACCTCCTTGACAAAGGATGTGGTGGAGAAGTCGATTTCCGCTCGTGATGTCCGCTTGCTGATGATCGGATGATTGAAATCGATCGAAAAACCTACCTTGAAGCCCTCGAAGGGATCAAAGCTCGCCCACTTGTCGCCATCCTGCACCTTGACCGGCTTCTTGATACGGATGAAGCGCTTGGCCACATTTTGCTCCTCTATTCCCGCCGATTGCAGCAGGAATACGAACGGACCGGCGCTGCCGTCCATGATCGGCACTTCGGGTGCGGACAGGTCCACATAGGCATTGTCGATGCCGAGTCCCGCCATGGCGGAAAGCAAATGCTCTACCGTGGAAACGCGCGTCTCGCCATTGACCAACGTAGTGGACAGGCGCGTGTCCCCCACATGATCCTGGCGCGCGCGGATGTCCACCGGAGGATTCAGGTCGGTTCGACGGAACACGATGCCGGTATTCGGGGCTGCTGGACGCAGCGTCATGTACACCTTGTCACCGGTGTGCAAACCCACGCCGGTAGCCCGGATGATGTTTTTGAGCGTACGCTGCTTGATCATTGTTGTTGGTACCTGAGTGTAGGCAGCAGCCAATTCGGAGCGGATGCTAACACAGTTTTAACCTGCGATAAAAGCAAACCGTACCGTACAGTCTTATTAAACTTTCATGTTTCCTTCATGCATGAAAGCGAACGGTGTACGGCAACGCCTCCCCTGACAACCCATCGCACTTTCCGAACCGATGCCTGCGCCAGGGACGGGAGTCCGGCACAGGCATCACGCCATGCTCCGCCAGTACACCATCCCGGCATACTGGCCGCACCTCGCTCCTGCGGCGCCCCCTCTCGGCATCGAAACGCCGAATCGGAGAGCGCTCGGCACAAAAGCGCCAAGATGCCCGTAAACGCGCAGTTTAACGCTCGCAAGCCTCGGGAGGCATCGTATTCGACATAAGACCTATGTCATGGACGTTTGTTCAAGCCACTTCACTCTTCGACGGGCCCATTCAATCGGCCTGACGACGCAGAAAAGCCGGGATATCCAGGTAGTCAAAGCCCGGCTCGGCATTTTTACCCGGGCTGGAACCGGGCTCAACACGGCTCTGGACGTTGCCATTCGCCTCAGGCTGGGCATAGTCCACGACTTCGTTGCCGGTACCGGTACGCAACATCACCGGGCGCGGACGCATCTGCACCTGCGGCGTTTCCACCATGCGAATCGGCGAGCGCGAAGCGGCGGCACGATTGAGTCCCGTGGCCACCACGGTGACCCGCACGTCATCCTTCATCTCCGGGTCCAGTGATGTACCGATCACCACGGTGGCGTCCTCGCTGGCAAAATCGTGAATAACCCGACCAATTTCGTCGAATTCACGCATGGTCAGGTTGGTACCCGCAGTGACGTTGACCAGAATGCCGCAGGCACCGTTGAGGTTGACGTCTTCCAGCAACGGATTTTTGATCGCAGCTTCGGCGGCCGCTTGCGCCCGATCGTCGCCGCGTGCGGTCCCCGAGCCCATCATGGCCAGACCCATCTCCGACATCACCGTACGCACGTCGGCAAAATCGACGTTGATTAGGCCTGGCGCCGTAATCAAGTCGGCAATGCCTTGAACCGCGCCCTGCAGCACGTCATTGGCAGCCTTGAATGCGTTGAGCAAAGTAACTTCTCGGCCCAATACGCTCAGTAGCTTTTCGTTCGGCACGGTAATCAGCGAATCGACGTGCTGGGACAAATCCTCGATGCCCTTCAGCGCGACCTGCATACGACGGCGCCCCTCGAATGGGAACGGCTTGGTCACCACGGCTACGGTGAGGATGCCTTTCTCCTTGGCCAGCTGCGCCACGACCGGAGCGGCCCCGGTGCCCGTGCCGCCACCCATGCCCGCGGTAATGAACACCATATCGGCACCTTCGAGCATCGCTTCGATGCGTTCGCGATCCTCCAGGGCTGCCTGACGACCCACCTCCGGATTGGCGCCAGCGCCAAGTCCCTTGGTGACATTGCCACCCAGCTGCAGATGGATCTGCGAGCCGCAACTGCTCATGGCCTGGGCATCGGTGTTGGCAACGATGAATTCCACGCCTTCGATATGGGCGTTGAGCATGTGCGCTACGGCATTGCCGCCGCCACCGCCCACACCAATCACCTTGATCACCGCATTGGGTGCTAGTTTATCAATTAATTCAAACATTTCCCGTCCTCCGTAGAGTTGTTGTCGTTGTAACCACGAAACCCGACTCCTGTCCGTTCATGGTGGTGGGCGAACATCCTGTCGCCCTTGGTGACGCCTCCTGCATCACCCTTGAAAGTCCCGATTCGGTGTCATCAAAAATTTCTCGCCAGCCAGCTGCGGGCGCGCTCGATCAGACCGCCAACACTGCCGCCGACCGGGCCGTTGCTGCGCGTACTTGCCGCGCGCGCGCCATGCAGCAGCAAGCCCACGCCGGTGGCGTGCAAGGGGCTGGCGACCACGTCGCCCAGGCCACTTACCTGTTGCGGCATACCGATGCGCACCATCTTGTGGAAAATCTCCTCAGCCAGCTCCAGCGCGCCCTCCATCCGCGAGGCACCCCCTGTCAGCACCACACCGGCGGCCACCAGGTTTTCGTAGCCGGAGCGGCGCAGCTGGTCCTGCACCATCTCGAAGATTTCCTCGTACCGTGCTTGCACGCTCTGCGCCAAGGACTGGCGAGCGAGACGGCGCGGCGGTCGGTCACCGACGCTCGGCACCTGAATGGTTTCCTCGGCGTGCGCCAAGCCGGTCTGGGCGCAGGCGTACTTGATCTTGATTTCCTCCGCATGCGCGGTCGGGGTGTGCACGCCATAGGCGATGTCGCTGGTGACCTGATCGCCGCCGATCGGTAACGAGGCAGTGTGGCGGATCGAGCCCTGGGTGTAGATCGCGATATCGGTCGTGCCAGCACCGATGTCGACCAGGCAGACGCCAAGCTCGCGCTCGTCGTCGGTCAACACCGCCCTCGCGCTGGCCAGCGCTGATGGCACCAGTTCGTCTACCGACAAGCCGCAGCGCTGGATACACTTGCTGATGTTCTGCACGGCGGCCGCCGCACCCGTAACCAGGTGGACATTCGCCTCCAGGCGGACCCCGCTCATGCCCACCGGCGAGCGGATGCCGTCCTGGCCGTCGATGCGATACTCCTGCGACTCCTTGTAGAGCAGCTTGCGATCGGCGGGAATCGCTACCGCACTGGCCGCTTCCAGCACCTGCTCCAGGTCGCCCGGGGTGACCTCTCGGTCGCGAATCGCCGCATTGCCATGCGAGTTGCGGGTTTCCAGATGACTGCCGGAGATGGATGCGTAGACCGAGCGAATGTCGCAGCCGGCCATCAACTCCGCCTCTTCCACCGCACGCTGAATAGAGTGAACAGTCGACTCGATGTCGACTACCGAGCCTCGCTTCATGCCGCGTGACACATGGGTGCCAATGCCAATCACCGTGATCGGCTCGCCCGGCTCGTATTCACCGACGATCGCCACCACCTTCGAGGTACCGATGTCGAGACCGACCACCAATTGCTTGTCGTTGCGCGTTTTCATAGCTGAGTAGTCATGTGCGGGGCGAACCTCCAGCATGAGCGGCAGCCGCTTGCGGCCAGCGCACGGCAAACCCGTTGGTGTAACGTAGATCGGCGTAGGCAAAGCCGTCGGCATGCCCGGCCATCAATTGCGGGTAGACATCAAGAAAGCGACGCAAGCGGTTGTTTGCCTGATCCCGGTCGCCGATCACGATCCGTGCGCCGCCGGCCGTGGTTACGCTCCAGCTGCCCCGCTCGGTCAATGCCACACCGGTGATTTGCAGCTTGTTCCTGGCGAACGCCTTGTGCGTCTCGGCGTAGAAACTCGCTACCTCGGCCAGCCGGGAATCCGGACCATGCAAATCGGGCAACACGTGGTGGACGTCCGAAAGCGGCGCGTCGAAGAGTTTGCCCTGGCGGCTGATCAGTTGCTTGCCGTTCCACACGGCAAATGGCTTGCGCTCTTGTACGGTCAGCAGCAACGTCCCCGGCCAGCGCTTGCGTACTTCCACCGACTCGACCCAGGGCAAGGCCGCTACCGATTTTTGTACCGCATCGAGATTCAGCGCGAAAAAACCCTTGTTCAGTCGCGGCACTACCGCAGCGCGAATAGCGGCAGCGCTTACATGCTTGAATTCTGCCTGCACCGTCAGTTGGGTAACCGGCCAGCGGTTGACCGCAAACCATCCGCGCAGCACGCCGACGATAGGCAAGGCGACCAGCGCGAGTGCGAGCGACCATGCAAGCAGTCGAATGGAGCCTCTCATGTGGCCTCCCGCATACTGGTTTCCAGCACCCGCCAGCACAGCGCCTGATAGTCGATGCCCACCGCAGCTGCCGCTTTGGGCACCAGTGAGTGCGACGTCATGCCGGGCGCGGTATTGACCTCGAGCAGCCAGTTGCGACCGGCGCGGTCGCGCATCACATCGACACGTCCCCAGCCACTGCAGGCGAGCGCGTCGAAGGCAGCCATCGACAAGGTCTTCAGTTCATCGGCCGCAGCACCTTCGAGCCCCGGACATATATAGCGGGTGTCGTCGGCGACATATTTGGCGTCGTAATCATAAAATGCCGCGCTCGGCACGATATGGATACTGGGCAATACTTCTCGACCCAGGATGGCAACGGTCAGCTCGTCGCCCTCGATCAGGGTTTCCATCAGCAGATCGCCGGGATAGTTGGCCGCCAGTGCCACCGCCGCATCGAGATCCTTTTCCGCGAACACGCGGGTAACACCGACGCTGGAGCCTTCGCAAGCTGGCTTGACGATCAACGGAAAACCCAACTGGCGTGCGGCCTCGTGCACATCGGCGCCACGCGGCAAGGCCATGAATGCCGGTGTTGGCAAGCCCAACGATTGCCACACCCTCTTGGAGCGGGTCTTGTCCATCGAGAGCGCAGAACCGAGTACCCCCGAGCCGGTGTACGGAACATGGAGCGATTCCAGAGCGCCCTGCAACACACCATCTTCGCCGCCACCGTGCTGACCATGAAGGATGTTGAAGACTCGCGCAAAGTGACCGGCCCGAAGCGCATCGAGCAACGCAGGAATACCATCGATCCCGTGCGCATCGATCCCGCGCGCCTGCAGTGCTGCCAGCACATTACGACCGGAATCCAGGGATACCGCGCGCTCGGCCGAACTGCCACCCATGACCACCGCCACGCGGCCGAATTGAGCGGGGTCGATAACGCGTGCGGTCGCGGCCAAGGGCGAGATGGTCATCGCGACACTCCCTTGCTTCTCAGCTCGGCCGCCCGCGCCAGCTCCAGTGCCGCCGCGCCGATATCGCCAGCCCCGAGCAGCAGCAGCACGTCGCCGTCGCGCAGTAGGGTGGGCAACGCCTCGCTGAAGTCTCGCGGATGGTCGATCAGCACCGGATCGACCTTGCCACGCGCCCTCACCGCCCGCGCCAGCGCACGACCGTCGGCCCCGGCAATGGGCGCCTCACCGGCCGGGTAGACATCGGTCAACACCAGCACATCGGCCTCGGCGAGAATATTGGCGAAATCGTCAAGGAGATCACGAGTGCGGCTGTAGCGGTGAGGCTGAAAACCCACCACCAACCGGCGATCGGGCCAGCCGCCGCGAACCGCTGCGAACACCGCTGCAAGCTCGCGTGGATGATGGCCGTAGTCATCGATCAGCAACACATGCCCCTGATCCAGTGCAAGTTCACCACGACGATGGAAACGGCGACCCACCCCCTCAAAACGCTCAAACGCCCTGGCTATCGCCTCGGCGTCAGCGCCCAGCTGCCAACCGATCGCCGCCGCCGCCAGCGCATTGAGCACGTTGTGCCGTCCGGGCAGGTTCAGCTTGACCGGCAGCGGGGCGTCGCGACCCGGCAACACCAGGCCGAAATGCATCTCGAACGCGTGCTGGCGCAAATCCACCGCGCGCACATCGGCATCTTCGGCATCGATGCCATAGGTCAGCACGCGACGTGCCACATTGCGCGATAGCTCGACAACCTCGTCGTCATCGATGCACAGCACCGCCAGTCCGTAGAACGGCAGACGGTGCAGGAAGTCGGCAAATGCCTTCTTCAACTGGACAAAGTCGCCGCCATAGTTCTCCAGGTGGTCTGCGTCGATGTTGGTGACGGCCGCAATAACCGGGGACAGCAGCAGGAATGAACCATCGGACTCGTCCGCTTCGGCCACCAGATACTGGCCGGTGCCAAGACGGGCATTGGCGCCGGCTGCATTGAGCTGCCCACCGATGACGAAGGTTGGATCGTGCCCGGCCTCGGCCAGCACGCTGGCCACCAGGCTGGTGGTGGTGGTCTTGCCGTGAGTGCCGGCTATCGCCACGCCACGACGGAAGCGCATCAGCTCACCAAGCATTTCCGCCCGCGGAATCACCGGAATACGGGCAGCGCGGGCAGCAACCAGCTCTGGGTTGTCGGGCGGAATCGCGCTTGAAGTGACCAATACGTCGGCATCGCCGACATGTTGTGCGGCATGTCCTATGGAGACGCGGATTCCCAGCTTCTGCAGCCGCTGGACCGTAGGCGAACTGACGCGGTCCGAGCCGGACACAGCATAGCCGAGGTTATGCAGCACTTCGGCGATGCCGCTCATGCCCACGCCACCAATGCCGATGAAATGCACCTGGCGAAAGGTACTCATCAGATCCTCATGAGGTAATAGCCGACGGGATGTCATGCAGCCACCTCAATACACATCCGGGCGATGCTGCGTGCCGCATCCGGCTTCGCCAAGGCATGTGCGGCCGTCGCCATGGAAAGCATCCGCGGTCGATCTGACAGCAGGGCTGCCAGCCGCTGTAGCAGCCGTCTGGCGTCGTGGGAGGTTTCGTTCAAATCATCTTCCTGAATCAGTTCGGCGGCGCCAGCGGCAACCAGCACTTCAGCGTTACGGGTCTGGTGGTCGTCCACGGCATGGGGGTAGGGCACCAGCAGCGCGCCCAGCCCGGCGGCGGCGAGTTCGGCGAGCGTCAACGCACCGGCCCGACAGACGGCCAGATCGGCCCAGCCGTAGCTGCCCGCCATGTCATCGATGAACGGCACCACCTGGGCCTGAACGCCGGCCTGTGCGTACGCGCTACGCGCCTCATCGAGACCACGCGAACCGGCCTGGTGCAATACCTCGGGTCGTTGGGTCGGGGGCAATTGCGCCAGTGCGCGAGGCAACGCATGGTTCAGCGCCCGCGCCCCCAGGCTGCCACCCAGGACCAGCAGGCGCGGTTTGCCCTCGCGGCCGGCCATCCGCTGCTGCGGCGGCGACAAGGCGCCGATTGAACCACGAACTGGGTTCCCCACCCACTCGCCGCGCGGCAAGGTACCGGCGAAGCCGAGCAGTACGCGCCTTGCATGGGCGGCCAGCTTGCGATTGGTAAATCCGGCCACGCTATTTTGCTCGTGCACCAGCAACGGCCGCCGCAACAGCCATGCCGCGACGCCCCCCGGGCCGGCAACATACCCACCCATCGAGAGCACGCTGCGTGGCTTGATTCGATGTACAACGGCCAGAGCGCCAAGCAGAGCACGCGCCAGCATCCACGGTGCCAGTAACCGCGCCTTGATCCCCTTGCCGCGTAACCCGCTGACCGGAATGGCGTGCAGTTCGATGCCCTGCGCTGGGACCACGGTTTCCTCCATGCCACCTACCGCACCCAGCCACACCACCGGTACATTCCGCGCACGCAGTCTGTCGGCGACGGCCAGGCCCGGGAAAATGTGCCCACCGGTACCCCCAGCCATGATCAGCACGGGCCGTGACGAATTCATGCGGCCTCCGCTTCGCGGGGATTTGCCGCGAGGTTTGCGTCGTTCACCGCCATCGCAGGCATTCGCGTGGCCATCTGACGCGCGTCGAGCGCGCGACTGATCTCATAGGTTGCGCGCAGCAAGACGCCCGCCATGGCACAGGTCAGCACCATCGAAGAGCCACCGTAACTGATCAGCGGCAAGGTCAAGCCCTTGGTCGGTAAAGCACCCAGATTCACCCCAACCGAGACGGTTGCCTGCATCGCCAGCATCAGCGACACCCCGAAGGCGATATAGCCGGCAAAGCGTTGCCCAACCTCAACCCCTTTGAGTCCCAAATACAGGCCGCGCCCTACCACCAGCGCAAACAGACTGATCACCAATACGATGCCAGCCAGACCAAGCTCTTCTCCGATCACAGCGAAGATGAAGTCGGTATGGGCTTCCGGCAGGTAGGACAATTTCAACACGCTTGAGCCGAGCCCGACCCCGGTCCATTCGCCGCGACCGATCGCCATCAACGACTGAGTCAGCTGGAAGCCATCATTGAACGGGTCCTTCCAAGGGTCCATGAACGAGGTCAGCCGCTTCATTCGGTAGCTTTCGCCAGTTGCCGCGATATACAGCAGCGGCATCAGCGGAAGCCCCATGATGAACAGGAAGAGTGGTCGCGCGCCGCCCAGCCAGACCATTGCGATCGTCACCCCGATCACCAGGGTCGCCGAGCCAAAATCCGGTTGCAGCAGCAGCAGGATTACGATCACGCCTGCCACGGCGATTGGCTTGATCAGCCCGAGGAAGCGCGTCTCCACACTCTCCCGATGCCGTACCAGGTAGCTGGCGATGTACACCACTAGAATCAGCTTGACCGCCTCAACCGGCTGAAAGCTCGTCACCAGCAGGTTGAGCCAACGCCGCGCACCGTTGATGCGCATGCCGAGGTGTGGCACGAAAACCGCCAGCAGAAGCAGAAACGCCAGCAACATGAGATGGAAAGCGTATTTCTCGAACAGTTTGAGTTCGGTACGCATTACCACCGCAGCCGCAACCAGGCCGAGGCCCAAAAACACCAGATGCCGCTTGAGGTAGTAGAAGGGGCCTAGATGGTGGCTGTCGGCGACCGCAATCGAGCTGGAGGCCACCATCACCACACCGATGCTGGCCAAGCCGATCAAGCCGAGCAGCAACCATTGATCGAAATGGCCACGCGGCCCTTGCCTTCGCTTCGCCTGGTTGTTGTCGAAGAAGCCCATCAGCGCACCTTCAACGTGGCCAGGCCAATCAGCACCAGCACGACGCTGATGATCCAGAAACGCACGATAACCCGCGGCTCGGGCCAGCCCTTCAACTCGAAGTGGTGGTGAATCGGCGCCATCCGGAAGATGCGCTTGCCGGTGAGCTTGAAGCTGGCCACCTGCAACATCACCGACAACGTCTCGATCACAAATACCCCGCCCATCACGATCAACACGATTTCCTGCCGCACGATCACCGCAATCGCCGCCAGCGCTGCACCGATGGCCAGCGCCCCGACGTCACCCATAAAGACTTGCGCCGGATAGGTGTTGAACCACAGGAAGCCGAGGCCGGCACCGGAAAGCGCACCGCAGAAAATCGACAGCTCGCCGGCACCGGGGATCGAGGGAATGCCCAGGTATTCGGAAAACACCCGGTTGCCGGCCAGATAGGCGAACACACCCAATGCACCGGATACCAGCACGGTCGGCATGATCGCGAGGCCGTCCAGGCCATCGGTCAGGTTCACCGCGTTGGAGAAGCCGACGATCATGAAATAGGCCACGGCCACGAACAGCAGACCCAGAGGCACTGCCACCTGCTTGAACAGCGGCACATACAAGGCGGTTTCCGCTGGCAGCACCGCCGTGTGGTAGAGAAACCACGCTGCCGCCAGACCGAATAGAGATTGCCAGAGGTACTTCCAGCGCGAAGCCAGCCCGCGACTGTCCTTCAGCACCAGCTTCTTGTAGTCGTCGTAGAAGCCGATTACGCCGAACGCCACCAATACTGCGAGCACTACCCATACGTAGCGGTTATGCAGATCCGCCCACAACAGCGTGGCAATGATCACCGCGAGCAAAATCATGACACCGCCCATGGTCGGTGTCCCGGCCTTGATCAGGTGGGTCTGCGGACCATCGCTCCGCACCACTTGCCCCGCCTTCAGGACGCCGAGCTTGTTGATCAATGCCGGGCCCAGCAGCAATGACATCGCCAGCGCCGTCAGCGCCGCCATGATGGTGCGAAACGTGATGTACTGGAACAGATGCATTCCGGTGTAGTGCCGTGCCATCCAGTCCGCCAGCTCAAGCAACATCGGTCGCCCCTCCCTGATCGCGCGCGAGTGCGTTGACGACGTGTTCCATGCCGGCTGAACGAGAACCCTTGATCAGGCAGGTGACCCCTTCATGCAATTGCACCCGCAACGCGGCAATCAATGACGCCTGTCCGGTAAAGTGCTTGGCGTTTGCACCGAACGCAGCGGCGGTGGCGGCGCCCAGCGGTCCCACGGCAAAAAGTCGTTCGACGCCCTGCTCCCGGGCGTAGCGACCGATATCCGCGTGGAGTTCGGTCGCGTCCGCCCCCAGTTCGGCCATGTCGCCAAGCACCAGCCAACGTTCGCCAGTGGCCAGCAGCAAGGTATCGATAGCCGCCTTCGTCGAGCTCGGATTTGCGTTGTAGCTGTCGTCGATGAGCACGGCGCCCGTCGGCGATGTGATGCGGCGCAATCGGCCGGCCACGCCATCGACCTGCTCCAGTCCCGTCACGATCTGCGCCAGCGGCACCTCCAGCGCCAGCGCGACCGCGGTTGCGGCCAACGCATTGACGACGTTGTGGCGTCCAGGCATCGGCAATGAAACTTCGGCGTCGCCAACCGGCGTACTGAGTACAAAACGCGAGCCGCTGGCGGCCAGGTCCAGGATAGCCGCGCCTACCTCGGCCCGATGCTCCAGCCCGAAACGGATGACCCGGCGACCCGCCGCGAGACCGACAAAGAAACTCGCGAAAGCGTCGTCCGCATTGACGATCGCCACGCCGTCTGCGGGTAACGCCTGATAAAGCGCCCCCTTGGTTTCGGCCACGCCCTCGACACTCTTCATGCGTTCAAGATGCGCCGGTGCGATGAGCGTGACGAGGCCGATATCGGGCCGGGCGATGGCGGCAAGATAACCAATGTCGCCAGGTTTTCCGGCACCCATTTCCAGCACTGCGTATTCGGTATCGTCGGGCATGGCCAGCAAGGTCAGTGGCAAGCCGATCTCGTTGTTGTAGTTGCCGGCATTGACATGGGTACGGCCGTGGCGCGAGAGAATCGCGGCGACCAGCGTCTTCACCGTAGTCTTGCCATTGGAGCCCGTTATTCCGATGACTCGCGCCGCATGTTGGGCGCGCACTGCGCTGGCCAGATCACCCAGCGCCAGCGTTGCATCATCAACCACGATCTGCGCCAGCGAACTGTCGACCCTGCGTGTCACCAGCGCCGCCACTGCACCACGCGCTGCGGCATCGGCCAGATAGTCGTGGCCATCCACGCGGTCGCCCTTGATCGCCACAAACAGGTCGCCCGGCTTCAGCAGGCGGCTATCGATAGCCACACCACCGGCCTCGGTATCCTCACCCAGCAGACGTCCGTGGGTCCACACAGCGATGGCGCTCAGTCGCATCATGTGCGCGCCTCCCGCTTCATTCGATCAATTGCCTTGGTCGCCACCGCCAGGTCGTCGAACGGGCGCTTACCCTGCCGATCTTCCTGGTAGGTCTCATGCCCTTTGCCGGCAATCAGAATCACGTCACCCGCCCTGGCCATCGCCAGCGCACAGGCGATCGCCGCCGCGCGATCGCGCTCAATGGCCATCGCCGGTGAATCCGTCATTCCCGCCACGATCTGCGCCACGATGGCATCGCCGTCCTCACCGCGCGGGTTGTCGTCGGTGACAATCGCCACATCGGCCAGGCGGGCGGCAATGGCGCCCATCAACGGACGCTTGCCGGCATCGCGTTCGCCACCGCAACCAAACACGCAGATCAAGCGACCCGGGCAATGAGCACGCAAGGCGGTCAGCGCCTGCTCCAGCGCGTCAGGTGTATGCGCATAGTCGACGACGAGCAGCGGCAGACCATCGATTCCACCGAGACGACTCATGCGGCCGTGCACGGGCTGTAAGCTTTCGAGCGCTGCAACCAGGCGCTCGAACGGCTCACCCAGCGCCCCGAGGCAGGCTGCCACCATCACCAGGTTGGACACATTGAAACGGCCCAGGAGCTGGCTTTCCAGACGCCGACTACCCCAGGGCGTGCGCAGATGGAAGCTGATCCCCTGCGTCGAGGTGACAATTTCGCTCGCGGCAATGTCGGCGCCTTCGTCCTTCGCCATGCTGAAGCGCACGAGCTGTGTTCCGTCAGGCAATGTCTCCGCCAACTTCGCGCCGAAGGCGTCATCCATGTTGACCACAGCCGACTGCAACCCCGGCGAGGCAAACAGTTTCGCCTTGGCTGCTCCGTAGGCCGCCATGCTGCCGTGGTAATCCAGATGGTCGCGAGTGAGGTTGGTAAAGGCGGCGACCTCGAAATCCACCGCCGCCACGCGACCCTGCTCCAGCGCATGGGAGGACACTTCCATCGCTACGTGAGTGGCACCGGCAGCGCGGAAATCGGCAAGCAACTGCTGTACCGATATGGCGTCGGGCGTGGTGCGCTCCCCTTCGCGCAAGGCCCCATGGAGGCCAGCGCCCAGGGTGCCGATGCTGGCCGTGGGGTGGCCGAGGAAGGTCAACGCTTGTGCCAGCAACTGCACGCAGGACGTCTTGCCATTGGTGCCGGTGACGCCGATCACCCGCAGCGCTTCGGCCGGGCGGCCGTAGAAACGTGCGGCGATCTCGCTGACCTGGCTGCGCAACCCGTCGACCCACAGCACCGGCACATCCAAGGCAGTCTCTACCGCCGGGCCTTCGGCCAGCACAACCTGGGCACCACGCCGGATCGCTTCGGCGGCAAATGCGATGCCATGCGAACGCACGCCAGTCAGCGCCAAGAATGCATCCCCGCGGCGCACCCGCCGCGAGTCCAGGGTCAAGCCAGACACCACTATGCGCGAGGCACCGGCGGCGCTGGAAACCGCGTCATCGGCGATGCCCAGCAGCAGTTGGTCGAGGTGCACGGTAGTCACGGCGTATCACCCACGTTCGGATCGTCGGGGGGCGGCTTGCTGCTGACCAGCCCACCGGCGTTCTGCAGCGGACCGCCGACATACCAGCGGCCGATGTTGTCCGGCGGGATATCGAGCAGGCGCACGGCGCCTTCCATCACCTTGGCGAATACCGGCGCCGCGACCGCGGTACCGAAATAGCTACCCTTGGTGGGGTTGTTGACCACTACCACGCCGACCAGCCGGGGATGGCTGGCCGGCACGATGCCGGCGAACAGCGCGTTGTACTGGTGCTTGGCGTAGCCGCCGGCAATGGCCTTGTGCGCCGTACCGGTCTTGCCAGCCACACTGTAATTGGCGATATCGGCACTCACAGCGGTACCCCCTGGTGCAGTCACGGTTTCCAGCATGCGCACCAACTCGTGTGCCACCTTCGGCGAAATCACCTGCCGGGCCGGATTGTCATCGCCCTTGATAAAGCTGGGGTCGTGCATCACGCCGTTGTCGGCGATCGTGGCGTAGGCGTTGGCCAGCTGCAGCACCGTGGCGTTGACGCCATAGCCGAAGGCCATGGTGGCCTTTTCGAAAGGTCGCCAGTCGTGGCCTATTTTCAGGTAGCCCGATGCCTCGCCGGGGAAACCGCTGTTGGTGCTGTTTCCGAAGCCGAAGGCGCGGTAGGTGTCGTACATCAACGCGGTATTGAGCTGATCGGCAATTTTGGCCGCACCCACATTGCTGGAGCGGGTCAAAACGCCGGTTGGCGTCAACACGCCGTAGTCGTGATCGTCGCGAATCAGGTGACCGGCGAAATGCCAGATGCCCGGCGAGGTATCGATGGCCGGACTGGTCGGAGTGAACTGAGCGCTGGACAGTGCTGCCGCCATCATGATCGGCTTCATCGTCGAACCGGGCTCGACCACATCGGTCATCGCCCGGTTGCGCCGCTGCGACAACTTGCTCTCGCCCACCGCGTTCGGGTTGTAGGTCGGCATGTTGACCATCGCCAGCACTTCACCGGTCTGCACGTCAAGCACCACCATCGAACCGGAGTCGGCCTGAAATTTCTCCACCGCATTCTTCAGTTCGCTATAGGCCAGAAACTGGATACGTCGGTCGATGCTCAGGGTAAGGTTGCGCCCCGGCTTCGGCGCACGTACCTGCTCGACATCCTCGACCACGTGTCCCATCCGATCACGGATAACCTGCTTGGCACCCGGCTTGCCGGAAAGCCAGTCGTCATAGGCCAGCTCCAGCCCTTCCTGGCCGTGGTCGTCGATATTGGTAAAACCCAGGACATGGGCCGTCACCTCGCCGGAAGGGTAGAACCGCTTGAATTCACGCTGGCCGTTGATGCCGGGAATGTTCAGATCCAATATTGCCTTGGCAGCCGCCGGCGGCATCTGCCGGCGCAGATAGACGAACTCACGATCCGACCGCTGTGCCAGACGATTCTTCAAATCGCCCGGGTCGACTCCCAGCGCTTTGGCCAGCTGGGGAATGCGGTCTTCGTTTTCCAGCACTTCGGACGGATTGGCCCAGATCGACGTCACCGGTGTCGACACCGCCAACGGCTCGCCATTGCGATCGAAGATGCTGCCGCGCGATACCGGGATCGGCACCACACGCAAGAAGCGGGCATCGCCCTGGCGCTGGTAAAACTGCTTGCGCACCACCTGCAGGTCAAACGCGCGCGCCACCAGGCCCACCGAGGTCAGGCCCAGCAATCCGACCACCAGCACCATGCGCTTGCGGGCACTTGGACCTACCCCGCGATGGCGGCCCTGAATTGCGGGCTGGGTGTGGTTGCGCCAGCTCATTGACGCAGCAACCGGATATCTTGCGGCTGCGGGTCGACCATGCCCAATTTCAGCCGCGCCTCACTGTCTACCCGTCGCGGTTCGGCATAGGTCGCCTGCTCCAGCTCCAATTTGCCGTATTCGATGTTCAGCGCATCACGCTGATTCTGCAGCGAGGTGAGCTGGACAAACAGTACGCGACTCTGGTTGCGCGTCCATACCACCCCGAGCGCGCTGACCAGTACCGCGGCCAACAGGCCCAGCACGGCCATGATGCCGACCAGCCTCATGACAGCTTCTCCGCCACGCGCAATACTGCCGAGCGCGAACGCGGGTTCACCGCCAGCTCGGCTTCCGAAGGAAACTGCGCCTTGCCAATCGCGACCAGACGCGTCGGCGCAGACTGCACCGGCGGCCCATTTCGACGATTCTGGATACGACCGGAGTGATCGCGGATAAATCGTTTCACAACACGATCTTCCAGCGAATGAAAGCTGATCACCGCCAGGCGACCGCCTACATTGAGTCGCTCAAGTGCCGTATCCAGACCTTCCTGCAGCGCATCAAGTTCGCGGTTGACGCGAATTCGCAACGCCTGAAAACTGCGCGTAGCCGGATGCTTTCCTGGCTCACGCCGCCCCACCACGCGTTCAATCAGCGTGGCCAGCTGGCCGGTTCGAATGAACGGCCGATCATCGCGGTCGTTAACGATGGCACGGGCGATCCGTCGACTGTGACGTTCCTCGCCATAGCTCCACAGCACATCGGCAATCTCCCGCTCGTCCGCCTGCGCCAGGAAATCGGCCGCACTCTCGCCACGGGTCGTATCCATGCGCATGTCCAGCGGCGCATCGGCCATGAAGCTGAAGCCCCGTGCGGCCTCATCCAACTGCGGCGAGGAGACGCCAAGATCCAGCAGCACCCCGTCCAGGCCCGCTGCGACCTCACTCCATTCGTCCATACGGGCGAAGTTGGCATGCCGAATCGCTACCCGAGGATCCGCGGCGAACTCGGCTTGTGCTGCCGCAATCGCCTGTGGATCACGGTCCATCAGCAGCAATCGGCCGCCAGGGCCGAGCCGCGACAATACCGCTCGCGCATGACCGCCACGCCCAAATGTGCCATCGAGATAACGCCCGTCAGGTTGCACCGACAAGCCCTCCACTGCCTCACCCAGCATTACCGGGATATGCCGCAACGGTTCAGAGCCTGAAGTTGTATTCCGGCTCTCGGCCATGCCGCACTCCCGCTCCCGTCCCACCCTGTCGCTGTGCCGATTCGGCAAGCAGTTACAGGCGCAGGTCCGCCATTTCGTTGGTGATTTCGTCTTCGCCGATGCTCTGGCGAATCTTCGCCAGGTGCGCCTGCTCGCTCCACAATTCGAACTTGTTGCCCATGCCCAGCAAGACGGCTTTCTTTTCGATGCCCGCAGCAGCTCGCTGGCTGGCCGGCAGCAGGATGCGTGCCGATCCATCGGGCTCAAGCACTGCAGCGGCACCAACCAGCTTCATCTGCATGTCGCGATGCGCCGCCTTGACCTTCGGCAAGGCATTGACCTGATCGCGCACTTGTTCCCACTCGGCATACGGAAACAGCCACAGACAGCCGGATTCGAAGGGGTTGTAGGTCACCACCAGACGATTCGCGCACTCGCCCGACACCTGGTCCCGGTATGCAGTCGGGATGGCCAGACGACCCTTGTCGTCAACAGTGATGGCTGTTTCGCCCTGGAACACGATGCGCTAACTCCACTTAATCCCACGATTTCACACTGGAACCCACGATAGTCTCGCCCTATGAGACTGTCAAGGGATTTTCTTTTGTGAATCAAGGAGAAAGCTTCATCACGTGACGAAATATCCAGCTGTTTCTAGAAAGCTGGTGAAGGTATATGAAAGCTCGGGATTTTTTAGTTTAGCCACTGGCTTGGTGGAACGCTTTTCATCGCTCCGGAGATGAATCGATGTTCATCCAGCGGCCGCCTTCGGCGCCCCGGGTCCGCATCGATACCCAGGGCGCCATGGGGCAAGAGGTGGAGTCGGCCTGTAAGCCGGGTTCTGTACGTCTTGCGACGCGACAGTCATTCCTCTCGGCCAGACGTCACCGTCTGGCTCCAGCAACCTACCCGGGAACAACGCGGGCCGCGTTATCGTTCCCCTATTTGGTCTTGCTCCGAGTGGGGTTTACCGTGCCGTACGACGTTGTCCCCGTACGCGGTGCGCTCTTACCGCACCCTTTCACCCTTACCTGTGCCCTTGCGGGCCATCGGCGGTCTGCTCTCTGTTGCACTGGCCGTCAGCTCACGCTGCCCAGGAGTTACCTGGCACTCTGCCCTATGGAGCCCGGACTTTCCTCGATGCGCTTGCGCGCGACGCGACTGTCCGGCCGACTCCACCGCCAAGAATACAGGAGTGAGGGGAGAGGAGTGAGAAATGAGAGAAATGCGGACGCGCGCGATTGGCGCTCTCTCACTTCTCACTTCTCACTTCTCACTTCTCACTCTCATACAGCGCCTTGCGCGGCGCACCACTGATTGCGGCGGCCATCTTGGCTGCCTTCGCCGGTGGCAGCTCTTCGCGCAAGATGGCAAAGATGCGGCGGCCTTCGGCCAGTTTCGCATCAGCCTCCTCCCCGCGGCCGGCGACCAGCAGCACGCATTCGCCCCGTTGCTGGTCGGGATCCGCTGCCACCCGGACTGCCAGCTCCCCCAGAGGCTCGCCCAGCACCGTCTCGAACAGCTTGGTCAGCTCACGCGCCAGCACCGCATCGCGCTGAGCACCGAAAATATCGCGCATATCGGCGAGACTCTCGGCAACCCGATGGGAAGATTCGTAGAAAATCACCGTTCTTGATTCATTCGCCAGCTGCTGCAGCCGACTGCGCCGGGCAGCGGATTTCGGCGGTAAAAAACCCTCGAATACGAAACGATCACTGGGCATACCGGCCACCGACAATGCCGCAATCGCCGCACACGCGCCCGGAATCGGCACACAGCGGATACCTGCCGCCCGGGCCGCACGCACCAGACGAAAGCCCGGGTCACTGATCAATGGGGTGCCGGCGTCAGAAACCAGCGCCACCGACTCCCCGGCAACGAGCCTGCGGACAATCGCCTCCACCGCATCCCGCTCGTTATGTTCATGCAATGCCATCAGTGGTGTGTCGATACCGTGATGTACCAGCAGTGGACGCGTATGCCGGGTATCCTCGGCTGCCACGACATGCACGGCGCGCAAGGTCGCAATAGCCCGTGCCGACAAATCGTCCCGATGACCGATCGGGGTGGCAACCACCCACAGGCAGCCTGGCTGAACTGATGACATCGTGAACTCCTGCACCGCGGCTGGACAATATGATCGGCTATCATCGCGCATTGCCGACCATGACGATCAAGGGATCTCCCATGCGCCTCATGCGCCTCAGCCGTGCCACAACGTTCGCACTGCTGCTTTCCTTCGCACTGACTGGCTGCATGCCTGCCAACGTGCAGCGCACACCCGCCGAAATCGCCGCAGCGCAAAGTGCTGCCACACTGGCGCAGCAAGGCCAATTCCAGCAGGCCGCACAAGCCTATCTGGCCTTGGCCTCGCAGTCGTCCAGTCGTCAGGACCACTATCGGCTGCTGGCAGCGGAAGCGTGGCGGCAGGAGGGTCGAATCGATCTTGCTGCCACCACGCTTGCGCAAATCGATCGCCAGCGACTGAGCGGTGACGAGCCGGCCCGCCTCGATCTGCTGCGTGCCGAATTGGCATTGAGCCAGCACGACGTCGCCACCGCACTGCGCCTCACCACCCAGCCGCACCTCGTGGTGCCGGCGGCGTTGCAACCCCGGTTGCTCGAATTGCGCGCCCGGGCCATGGCGGCCAGCGGCGACAACTGGGGAGCTGCCCGCACACGCATCCAGATGGACAGCGAGCTCACCGGCTTCGACCAGGCGCAAAACCGCCAGCAGGCCCTCGACCTACTGCGCAAATTGGGCATTCCATCACTGCAGCAACGCGCTGCCGCGATGAAACCCGGCGACCGCATGCTGTCCTGGGTCAATGAAGCCTTGAGCCAGCTCGGGGTGGTGGTGGCGCGGCAAGAGGCGGCACTGAATCAACCGGTCGGCACCCTGGTACCCGGCCCGGACGCCGACGTGCGTGAGGGCTATAAGGTACCGGCCAGAATCGCGCTGCTGCTGCCTGGCGACGGCAACTTCGCCGCCGCAGGCCGTTCGATTCGCGAGGGTTTCTTCGCGGCCTACATGCACGCCGGCCATAACCATGCGCCACGACCTATCGTGCGCGTCTACAACAGCCATGGCACCGCCGCCGGCAGCATCGCCGCGTATCAGCAAGCCGTGGCAGATGGCGCACAATTCGTGGTCGGCCCGTTGACCCGCGACGACGTCACCGCGGTGTTCAACCAAGCGTCGCTACCGGTCCCGTTGCTGGCGTTGAATCACCCCGATAACCGCCAATTGCCCGCCGGAGACACCAGCGAATTCGGTCTGCTGCCAGAGAATGAGGGTGCCCAGGCCGCCGACCGTATGATCGGGCGCGGCCTGCAGCACGCTTATGTGATCATTTCCAAGGACGATTTCGCGCAGCGAGCGGCCGGCGCGTTCAAGGCAGAGCTGCTCGCCCGCGGCGGTCAACTCGACGGTATCCATGTAGTGGCGAATTTCACCTCGGCACTGCAGGGGCTGAATCTGGGTAACTACACCAGCAAACCCGGTTCGGCGGTTGCCGCCAGCCCCGACACCGGCATCTTCATCAGCATGCGCCCCACCGAGGCGCGGCTGCTGCTGCCGCAATTACGGGTAGCCAACGTCGAGTTACCAGTATTCGCCACGTCCCATATCTATGCGGGCAGCGACGACGCCGCTGCGGATCGCGACCTCGACGGGGTAGAGTTTTGCGATATGCCGTGGTTGTTCAATGCACAACCCGGTCTTCCCGAGCATGACAGCATCGCGGCGCTACTCCCGGCCGCCCGCGACGGCGCGGGCCGGCTGTTCGCGTTCGGCATGGACGCCTGGAGTCTGGTGCCTTATATCGACTGGATGCGTGCTCACCCCGGCAGTTACCTGCCTGGTGCCACCGGGCAACTCACCGCCGATCCGTTTGGCCGGGTACGCAATGTGCTGATCTGGGCCAAATTCCAGAACGGTCTGGCGCGGCCGATGGGGGGCAGTCTGGAGATCAATGATGTACCCGACACGGTACCAGCACCTGATGCGCAGCCGGCGTCGGCAAGCACGCCATCGACCCCCAACCCCGCTGCCACCGGGCACTGATGCGTGCGGCGGGAGACGCATTCGAGCAACGCGCCTGCGCCGAACTCGAAGTTGCCGGTTTGCGGCTGCTCGCCCGCAATTACACCAGCCGGTACGGCGAACTGGATCTGATCATGTCCCATGGGGGGACCGTGGTTTTCGTCGAAGTCCGCTATCGCAAGAATTCCGGGTACGGCGACGCCGCCGCCTCGGTCACCGCGGCCAAGCAGGGCAAGTTGATCCTCGCCGCGCAACACTGGCTAGCCGCCCATCCCCGCTACCGCCGATCGCCCTGTCGATTCGACGTGGTCAGCTACGACGGCCCAGCAGAAAACGCACAAATGCACTGGTTGAGGGACGCCTTCGAGGTCAGCTGATCAACGCACCTCACGCAACTCGACCGCCGGCAGAATCGATGCCGGGAGGTTAGGTCGGTACCGGCGGGTGCAAACTTTTCCTCGCCGGTGGACTACGATGCCACGCATGCCTCTTTCCCTCGATCTGCACGCACGCCTGGATGACATCTTTCCTACCGGGAGCTGCGCCACCGGCGAAGCCGAACGCATTGCCTACTCGTATGACAATTCGCGGCGCCACGCACTGCCCGATGCGGTGGTATTTCCGCATGAGCATGCGCAGGTTGAATCACTGGTGCAGGCATGCCGGGAATATCACGTCCCGGTCATTGCACGCGGTCGCGGCAGCAATACCACCGGCGCTACCGTACCGGTGGATGGTGGTGTAGTGGTGAGCTTCGAGCGGATGAACCGGATCCTGCGGATCGACCCGGACAATCGCCTCGCGATAGTCGAACCGGGGGTGTTGAACGGCGACCTGCAAAGAGCCCTTGATCAGTACGGCTTCTTCTGGCCACCCGACCCCAGCTCGGCATCGTGGTGCACGATCGGCGGCAACCTGGCATGCAACTCGGCGGGCCCCCGCACCGTAAAATACGGCAGCCCGCGGGAGAATACGCTCGGCCTGCGCGCCGTTGCCGGCCACGGCGAGGGCTTCCGCTGCGGGACCTGCACCAGCAAGGGGGCGACCGGCTATGACCTGACCCGTCTGCTGATCGGCTCGGAGGGCACACTGGCGCTGATCACCGAAGCCACCCTCAAGATCACCCCGAAGCCGTCGGCCATCCGCACCCTGCGGGCGACCTACCACAGCGTGGGGGCTGCCGCGCGCGCAGTGGCCCGCATCATGGCGCAGCCGCAGACACCTTGTGCGCTGGAATTCATCGACGACGTCGCCCTGCAACTGGCACACGACTACGGCGGCGACGGCGTGCCGCTGGCCGGTGCGATGCTGATGATCGAGGTCGACGGCGAGACGGCAACCCTGCACTCGGCCGTCGACGCCGTGTCCCGCGCCGCCCGCGGCGACGGACTGGACGAACTGCGCGTGGCCGAAACGGAGGCCGAAACGCGAGCCCTGTGGGCCGCTCGCAAGGCGCTGTCGCCTGCCCAGCGCAGGATTTCGCCGAACAAGATCAACGAGGATGTGGTGGTACCGGTCAGCCGCCTGCCCGAGCTGGTCGACGGCATCAAGCAACTGTCGGCAAATCACCAGGTGCTGATCGTCAGCTTCGGTCATGCCGGCAACGGCAACCTGCACGTCAACCTGCTGCCACGCGACGACGCCGAACGCGCGCGTGCACACGCCTGTCTGGCCGAGCTGTTCGCCCTGGTCATCGCGCTGGACGGCACCCTTTCGGGCGAACACGGTATCGGCCTGGTCAAGCGCGAGTTCATGCCGCTGGCATTGTCATGCAGCGCACTGGGACTGATGCGCAACATCAAGGCGGCATTCGATCCGGACGGCATCCTCAATCCTGGCAAACTTCTGCCTTGAACGAGCAGAGGGGAAAGATCGTGCAGACCGAGCGCATGGACTCGCTGCTCACGAAAATTCGCGCCTGCCGGCTCTGCGAAGCCGATCTGCCGCGGGAACCGCGACCGGTGGTGCAGGCATCGCCCACGTCACGATTGCTGATCATCAGCCAGGCGCCAGGACGCAAGGCGCATGACACCGGCATCCCGTTCAACGATGTCAGTGGCGAGCGGTTGCGCGACTGGCTCGGCATCGACACGTCGACCTTCTATGATGCCCGCCTGGTTGCGATTGCGCCGATGGGCTTCTGTTTTCCGGGCACTGCTCGCGGCGGCGACCTGCCGCCGCGCCCCGTATGCGCGCCAACCTGGCAACCGCAGCTGTTGCCCACCCTCACCCAGGTGCAACTGACCCTGCTGATTGGCCACTACGCACAAGCCGGCATGCTGGGTACACCACGAGGAAGCCGCCTCACCGATACCGTGCAGGCATGGCGCGACCACCTGTCGCGGAACCGCTTGCCGCTGCCGCATCCCAGTCCCCGCAACCGGCTTTGGCTCAAGCGCAATCCGTGGTTCGAGACCGAACTGCTGCCGGCATTGCGTGCGCGGGTCGCCGCCGTACTCGAGGGCAACCATGGAGCGCCCATACCGTGCGCCTTGCCGCTGCCACGCGGCTTCCTCTAACCTGCCTTCGCTGGTGGCCACGGGGCAGTTCCCTCGGCTGCGTCAGGGGACCCAATATGCCGGATGCCTGCCTGTGAATCTGAAGCTTCGCCTGATCGTAATGAACTTTCTGCAGTTCTACATCTGGGGAGCATGGCTATTGACCATCGGCACCTGGTGGTTTCACACCCAGCATTGGTCGGGCACCAACTTCGGCGCGATCTTCTCGACCATGGGCATCGCCTCGCTGTTCATGCCCTCGCTGGCCGGCATCATTGCCGACAAGTGGATCAACGCCGAGCGTCTTTATGGACTGTTTCAGATCGTCGGTGCCGTGGTTCTGTTCTCAATACCGCTGGTCGGCAGTCCACATATGATGTTCTGGGTCATGTTGCTCAACATGGCCTTCTATATGCCGACCATCTCGCTGTCGATCGCGGTGGCCTACAACGCACTGAAGCGGGACGGCTACGATGTGGTCAGTCACTACCCACCGATACGCGTATGGGGCACGATCGGTTTCATCGCCGCCACCTGGACCGTCAGCCTGCTCGGCTTCGAGGCTTCCGCCACCCAGTTCCGCGTTGCCGCCGGCGCTTCGCTGTTACTGGGGCTGTACGCGTTCACCCTGCCGCGATGCCCGCCACAACTGGATGCCACGCACAGCCGCGGGCTGGCCGATCGGCTGGGGCTGACCTCGTTCGTATTGCTCAAGAACCGCAATATGGCGGTGTTCTTCATCTTCGCGATGTTGCTGGGCGCTGCGCTGCAGCTGACCAATGCCTATGGCGACACCTTCCTCAGGGATTTCGCCAAGATTCCCGCCTACAAGGATCTGCTCACGGTTCGCTATTCGGCCATCATCATTTCGATTTCGCAGTTTTCCGAAACCGCCTTCATCCTTACGATCCCGTTCTTCCTCAAGCGCTTCGGCATCAAGGCGGTGATGACCATGAGCATGCTCGCCTGGGTGCTGCGCTTCGGCCTGTTCGGCTTGGGCGATCCCGCGGGCGGCCTGTGGATGATCGTGCTGTCATGCATCATCTACGGCATGGCGTTCGACTTCTTCAACATCTCCGGCTCGCTGTTCGTCGAGAGCCAGGCCGACCCGAAGATCCGCGCCAGCGCGCAGGGTTTGTTCATGCTGATGACCAACGGCGTCGGCGCCGTGCTCGGCAGCCTGGTTGCGGGCTTCGCGATCGACCATTTCTTCACCGATCATACCTGCAATGACACCGTCGCGATCTGCAAGGACTGGCACGGGATTTGGATGGCCTTCGCCGCCTATGCGCTGTTGATGGCAATCCTGTTCGTGCCCCTGTTCCGGCACAAGCATGTTCGCGGCACACTTGTCGGCAGCCAGCCGAAGCGTAGTGGTGCGGTTTTGCCATAGCACCTGGCTCCGGACATCGCTCCCGGGGACCACCGGCCCGCTCCTCCCGGCTACGACCGTGCTCCTTGCCTAAATCCAGGGCGTTGTCGGGCCAACCACCCAGCTCGACAGGTTCTGGCGATACCGTCGGTCGGGCAACGCCACACCGATGCTCACCGTGCGCGGCCAACCGCCGTCCTCGCCGACGATCGTTATACTAGGCGAATGCTGCAGATCGGCCCCTACCACATCGACCCTCCGCTGGTGCTCGCGCCGATGGCCGGCGTCACCGACAAACCGTTCCGACTCCTGTGCAAACGTCTTGGTGCGGGCTTGGCCGTGTCGGAGATGACCGCCTCGGATCCGCGGCTGTGGCAGACGCGCAAATCGCTGCAACGCATGGATCACAGCGGCGAGCCGGAACCGGTCAGCGTGCAAATCGCCGGTTACGATCCGGCAATGCTGGCCGAGGCGGCACGTTTCAACGTCGCCAACGGTGCCCAACTGATCGACATCAACATGGGTTGCCCCGCCAAGAAGGTGTGCAACGTATGGTCCGGTTCTGCGCTGCTGCAGGATGAGCCGCTGGTCGCGCGTATCGTCAGGGCGGTGGTCGATGCCGTCGAGGTGCCGGTAACGCTGAAGATCCGCACCGGCTGGGATCGCAGCAACCGCAACGCCCTCAACATCGCGCATATCGCCGAAGATGCCGGTATCGCGGCACTCGCCGTGCACGGCCGCACCCGCGCCGACAAATACGAAGGTGAGGCAGAGTACGACACCATTGCCGCGGTCAAGGCCGCCGTGCACATCCCGGTGCTGGCCAATGGCGATGTCACCACGCCGCAGCAGGCACTCCACGTGCTTTTGGTAACCGGCGCCGATGCGCTGATGATCGGTCGCGGCGCCCAAGGTCGGCCATGGATCTTCCGGGAAATCGCGCACTACCTGGCCACCGGCAAGCAGTTGCCGGAGCCGGACCCCGCTGAGGTCGCAGCGATCCTGCTCGACCACCTGCAACACCTGTACGCGTTCTACGGCGAACAGGCCGGTGTGCGTATCGCGCGCAAACACCTCGGCTGGTATGCCAAGGACCGTCCGCAAAACGCCGCCTTCCGGCACGTGGCCAATCGCGCCGAGAGCGCCGACGAACAGTGGCGTCTGACCCGGGACTACTTTGCTGCACTTGCAGCTGGCCAACCGCAGGCCGCCTGAAAAGCGATCGCTCAGCACCCGGCCTGGTTCCCAGACCACCGGAACCCTGAACCTCCACCGCCTGGTCGCCCTACGCCATGACCACGCGACCTTTGACTTCAGACATCCATACGGCTATTTTCAGCGCCGCTGGTGGTAATTATCTCTTTATTCGCATAAAGAGATAATCTCAAGGGAAGCCGGTGTGAATCCGGCGCTGCCCCGCAGCGGTATGTGGAAACGAACCCCGTCACAGGCACTGGACGCGATGCGTCCGGGAAGCGACGGGCAGTAGGTCTGACAGTCTGTCCACGAGCCCGAATACCTGCCTCAGCCGGAAGCGTGCATTCGCGCTTCCGTCCGACCTGGCGTTTCCGCGGGGAAACACCGGAGCCCGTGTGCTTTCCGCTCCTACCTGCGGAAGGCAGATGTGCTCTGTCTTCTCCGCGGTCATGCCGGTTCGCCCGCGGGGGCGAAGGTCAAAAGCTGGCGGACTTCGCCGGCCGCCCTTCGTTCCTCTTTGCCCATCTTGCAAGAGGAATTTCCATGTCACTCGTTACCTACTCAGGCTTTCCGCGCATAGGCCTCAAGCGCGAACTCAAGCGATCGCTCGAATCGCACTGGCGTGGGGAAACTTCCGCCCAAGCCCTGCTGGATACCGCATCCGCCCTGCGGCGCCGGCACTGGCGCCTGGCCGTGGATGCCGGCGCCCACGTAGTGCCATGCAACGACTTCAGCCTGTACGACCATGTCTTGGATACGGCGGTGCTGTTCGACGCCATTCCAGCACGCTACCGACCCATATTTTCCGACAATGCGCTGGACGGTTATTTCGCCATGGCTCGCGGCCACAAACGCGGCGGTCACGATCTGCACGCGCTGGAGATGACCAAATGGTTCGATACCAACTATCACTACCTGGTACCGGAGCTTGAGGCAAACCAACGCTTTGCACTGAGAGGCGACAAGCCACTGGCGGAATTTCGCGAAGCGCGCGAGCAAGGCCATCGGGCCCGTCCGGTGCTGCTGGGACCCGTGTCGTTCCTGCTGCTATCCAAGGCCGTGGACGGCAGCGACCGCCTTGCGTTGCTCGACGCGCTGCTGCCGTCATACATCGAGCTGCTGGAGCAACTGGCCGATGCCGGCGCCGACTGGGTCCAGCTGGACGAGCCCTGTCTGGTCCTCGACCTGGATCGCGATGCCCATGCAGCCTATCGTCACGCCTATGCCAGGTTTGCCACGGCGCGCCGCCCGCGGATATTGCTGGCCAGCTACTTTGGCGCGCTCGGCGATAACCTAACGCTGGCCAGCACGCTACCGGTGGATGGCTTGCACATCGACCTGGCGCGCGCACCGGAACAGCTCGGTTCCGTGCTGGACGCGCTGCCAGCCGGACATATCCTCAGTGCCGGCGTAGTCGATGGCCGCAATGTATGGCGAAGCTCACCCGACCGCGTGTTGTCCGCTCTGCGCAAAGCTCGGGAGCGCCTGGGCAGCGACCGTCTGTGGCTTGCGCCATCGTGCTCGCTGCTGCACGTGCCCATTGATCTCGAAGCGGAAACCATGCTCGATCCGCGGCATCGTGCCCCGATGGCTTTCGCCCGCCAGAAAATCGAGGAGTTGCGGGTGTATGACGCCGCGCTGGCCGAGCAACCCGAGGCGCTCGCCGCACTGGCCGCTCAACAAGCCTTACTGAATGCGCAGGCGCATGCCCCGGGCGTGATCGACGCGGAAGTCCGCAGTCGCCTGAGCGCACTCGGCCCGCAAGCCTCACTGCGTCGCTCCGCCTACACAATACGCCGGGTGGCGCAATCCGAAATCCGGCCGCTGCCTCCGTTGCCGACCACGACGATAGGATCCTTCCCCCAGACTGACGCATTGCGCAAGGCACGCGCTGCCCGCCGCAGCGGCAGGCTGAGCGAAGACGCCTACGAAGCCGTGCTGCGAGCGGAAGTAGAGCGTGTAGTGCGCTTCCAGGAAACTATCGGGCTGGATGTGTTGGTACACGGCGAACCCGAGCGCAACGACATGGTCGAATATTTTGGAGAACAGATGGACGGTTACCTGTTCACCAAGCTCGGCTGGGTCCAGAGCTATGGCTCACGCTGCGTCAAGCCTCCGGTAATCTATGGTGACATCGCCCGCCGTGCACCGATGACCGTGCGCTGGTCGCGCTATGCGCAATCACTCACCACCAAGCCGATGAAGGGCATGCTCACCGGACCGGTGACCATGCTGCAATGGTCCTTCGTACGCGACGACCTGCCCCGGGAAACGGTCTGTCGACAGATTGCACTGGCCTTGCGCGACGAAGTGCACGATCTGGAAGCCGCCGGCATCGACGTGATTCAGATCGACGAACCGGCGCTGCGTGAGGGCCTGCCACTGCGCCACGCTGACTGGCCACGCTATCTGGATTGGGCGGTTGAGTGCTTCCGCATCACGGCCGGAGGCGTACGCGACACCACGCAGATCCATACTCATATGTGCTATTCCGAATTCAACGACATCATCGAGGCGGTAGCGGCCATGGACGCTGACGTCATTTCGATCGAAACCAGTCGCTCACGGATGGAGCTGCTGGATGCATTCGTTCGTTTCCGCTATCCCAACGGTATCGGCCCCGGCGTATATGACATTCACTCCCCCCGCGTGCCCACAAAGGAGGAGATGGTCCAACTACTGCACAAGGCGCTGCACGTGCTGGAATCCGGACAACTGTGGATCAACCCGGACTGCGGTCTGAAAACCCGCGGCTGGCCCGAAGTGGAGCTGGCGCTCCGCCATATGGTCGATAGTGCCCGACAACTGCGGGACGAAATGCGGCTACCTGCGTAAGTGGGAACCTCTTCCGCCCGGCATCCGGTCGGGAGAGACCCTTTGCTGCAAGCTGCTTTCCCGCATCGGGTCCAACTTGCCCGGAAACCTCCCCGGCGCTCGACGCAAGGTTTCACCGGGCAGGTGCGACGTGCTTATGCACCGCTGCACGACTGGATAGGCGATGCATCGCAGCATGCTCCTCGCCGCGACGGCAAGGGTGCAGGTGCATTCGCCCCGTATGCGAACTACCATGATCCGATCCGTGGATCACAGCCATAGCCCATGAATGCACACCGAGCCTCAGGCTCACAAGCGGGTACCCTCGACGAAGACGAGAACGCCCTGGCTCAATGGTCGCGCATCGACACCTTGCTGCGGCGCCTGGTCACCCGGCTAACCTATGCCGCCGAAGGCCATGCGGCGCCGCTGGATCTCACGTTGGACAAGATCCGCAGCGAAATGCGCAACGCCACCGACGAATCCACCATCGAGCAGTTGCTCCACGAACTGACCGACGCCGTGCGCTCACTGGATGACCTCGTCTCGCCGACTCCCAGCGTGACCCTCCCGCCTCCGGAGATTTCCCCGCCGGACAGTGCAGCAGGCCGCGATGCCCTGCTGGCCGTGCTGGATCGACTGCAACTCGATGAGACGATGCTGCCGTACCTCGGCACGCTGCGCGCGGCGATCATGGAAACGCACGAACTTGGCGGACTTGCCCAGCAAGCCGAGGCACTGGCCAGCGTGGTCAACCGTCAGATCAGGCAACTCGGCGAACACAGGCAAGCCGCCGAAACCTTGCTCGCCCATGTAACCGAGCAATTGGTGGAGTTGACCGAGTACGTCACCCGAGAAAACGCCGATCAACGCGATGGCAGTGGTGCCCGCCAGCAACTCGACCATCACCTGATTCATGAGATCGATGCACTCGGCTCACAGATGCGGCAGACCAACGACCTGCACTTCCTTCGCAGAGAAGTCGAGTCACGCATCGGGGCCATCAGCACACACATGAAAGCCTTCCGCGAGCGGGAAGAAAAACGCGAACGGGACTGGCAGGCACGCGCGCAGCAAATGACTCAGCGCATCCGCGAACTGGAACATGCCGCGCAATCGATGGAGCTCAGCCTGAGCCAGAAACAACAGCAGGCCGCGACAGATCCCTTGACCGGCATAGCGAACCGCCGGGTGTACGAAGCGCATATCGGAGAAATCTGCGAGCAGGTACGCCAGCACACGGCCGAGGTCTGTCTGCTGGTATTGGATATCGATCACTTCAAACATATCAACGATCGCTTCGGCCACGCTGCCGGGGATCGCGCCCTGCGCATCGTGGCAGATCAGCTCAAGGCGAGACTGCGAGCCGGTGACCTGCTGGCGCGCTACGGCGGCGAAGAATTCGTGGCGGTGCTCTCAGGCACTTCAGCTCAGGCGGGCCTGCGTATTGCCGAGACATTGCGTGCCACTATCGAAGGGATCGGGTTCCGCGGCCAACAGCAGCCGGTAAGCATTACCCTGTCCTGCGGCGTTACCCAGGTACAGCCCGACGATACCGCCAACAGCGTTTTCGAACGGGCTGACCGCGCCCTGTACTTGGCGAAACGTCGCGGCCGCAACCGCTGTGAAATGGGATGATTTGGGCACTGGCAGCCATCCAGACGGCTGAACCGGTCTGAAACTCAGGGCGACCTATGACCCCTCGGGCTGCAAACCCAGCGCCGCGCGTGTATCATGCGCGACCTTATGTATCTTTCTATCCGCACAAAAGGATATAAACCGCGATGACCAGCCACCTGTTCACCTCCGAATCGGTCTCCGAAGGCCATCCGGACAAGATTGCCGATCAGATTTCCGATGCCGTGCTCGATGCGATCCTCGCTCAGGACCCGCGTGCGCGCGTCGCCTGCGAAACGATGGTGAAGACCGGTGTGGCGATCGTCGCCGGCGAAGTCACAACCAGTGCATGGATCGACCTCGAGGCACTGACCCGCAAGGTGATTCTCGACATCGGCTACAACTCCAGCGATGTCGGCTTCGACGGCGAGACCTGCGGCGTGCTCAACCTGATCGGCAAGCAGTCGCCGGATATCAATCAAGGCGTCGACCGCAAGAAACCGGAAGACCAGGGCGCCGGCGACCAGGGCCTGATGTTCGGCTACGCCACCCGTGAAACCAAGGACATGATGCCGGCGGCGATCCACTACTCGCACCGGCTGGTCGAGCAACAAGCCAAGGTCCGCAAGAAGAAAAACTCGCCGATGCCGTGGCTGCGTCCGGATGCCAAGAGTCAGGTCACCCTGCGCTACGAGAACGACAAGGCAGTGGCGATCGACGCCGTGGTGCTGTCGACTCAGCACGATCCCGATGTGAAGCAGAAGGACCTGATCGAGGCCGTGCGCGAATACATCCTCAAGCCGGTGCTGCCGGCCAAGCTGCTGCACAAGGCCACCAAGTTCCATATCAACCCGACCGGCAAGTTCGTGATTGGCGGTCCGGTCGGCGACTGCGGTCTCACCGGGCGCAAGATCATCGTCGACACCTACGGCGGCTGGGCCCGCCATGGCGGTGGTGCGTTTTCCGGCAAGGACCCGTCCAAGGTCGATCGTTCAGCCGCCTACGCGGCCCGTTACGTGGCCAAGAACATCGTCGCCGCCGGCATTGCCGACCGCTGTGAAGTGCAGGTCAGCTACGCCATCGGCGTGGCCCATCCGACCTCGATCTCGGTCACCACGTTCGGCACCGGCAAGATCAGCGACGAGAAGATCGAAAAGCTGATCCGCAAGCATTTCGATCTGCGCCCGTATGGCATCCTGCAGATGCTCGACCTGATCCACCCGATGTACCAGCAGACCGCCAGCTATGGCCACTTCGGCCGCGCCCCGCACAAGATGAAGGATGCCCATGGCAACGTCTTCACCGCGTTCTCGTGGGAACAGACCGACAAGGCCGAGGCACTGCGCGCCGATGCCAAGCTGTAGGAGCGCATCGAAGTGCGCGAACACCGCGCACCAACAGAAACGGGCCGCCTTTGAGCGGCCCGTTTTTATTTCAGGCTAGCAGCCTGCTCGAACCGCAACACCAGTTCGCGTTGCGCCGCAGGCGCCGCCTTCAATGATTGCCGTGCACGCAGGACCCAACCTGTTCCGCGACCGGCCAGATCCTCCCATGCATCCAGCAACAGCGTGGGTGCGCGCTGCAGGTGCCAGTCAATCAGGCTCAGCGCCTGGGAAATATCCTTGTTGTACTTTGCATGGCGTGGACCACGCTCGGCAGCCACCAGCAACTTTTGCAAGCCGTAGCGCGCCGGATCGGGCAGGTTCACCAGACAGGCAGCGGCGGCATCCAGAAGCTCTTGCAGCTCGGCGTAAGCGGTCTGGGCGGCGGCGGGCAGTTCACGGTACAAGGCCAGTTTGAGGGCTCCAGTAGACGCCTCGGTTATACCCCTCACATTGGATGAGTGGTATAACCCACCACGCCATCGTAGTGATGGACGCCGACCGCTCCACCGTGCCCTACCTCATCATCGAGGTGAAGCAGGGCAAGCTCAAGGACGGCAAGGGGCAGCTTCTGCTCCTACGCCAGTGGCGCGCCGCTGGCGATGTGGTGCAACGGCGTGGAGCCGGTCATGTGGCACCGCAAGAACCCGAATTATTTTGTCGAAATTCCCGACCTTCCTCACGTCGGACAGACCCTCGACGACATCGGCTGCCACGAGGTTAAGCTCGAGCGCGCGCCAAGCCCTTGAGCCGTCCCTTGAATGCCTCGCGCACCACGCTCTCGCGTTGGGTTCCGCTGATCTGGCGCAAGGTGGCCAGCTCGTTGCGGTAGTGCTGGATGAGAACCCGTGACATGGCAGTCCCTGGCGCGAGCGCCGGGAAAAATGCCACGTCGGCGCGCGCCGGCCTTGCGAGCGAAAACCGAAACGGTTCAACTCCCGATGATTACTGGCAAGTAGGCTCGAAGGTGTGGGTCAACGACAGCAGCCGGCTACCGCGATGGCGTTTGCCGGAATTTCAGCGGATCGGCTTGCGCGCCACCAGGTCGATCAACGCGGACATGCCGTGGTGCCCAGCCCCTTCGTGGATTTCGGCGTCGTAGACGGCCAGATGCTCGATCTCCAATGCGGGGAAGCCATCACGTAGCAGCGCCTCGGTATACAGGTTCTCGATGTCCGACGGGCCACCCGTCGCGTAGCCGAGCTGCTCGGGGCGGTAGCCTTCCAGCAACAGCAGGCCACCGGGATTCAGCGCCGCCTGCATGCCGGCGAACAGTCGTTCACGCAAGGCGGGGTCGGCAAACTGGATGAAGATCGCGGCAATCACGTCGAAGCGTTCGTGGCCGAAGTCCCACTGCGCCAGATCGGCCAGCTCCTGCTGCATGGAGACACCGCGTTCGGCGGCCAGTTGCCGGCTTTTGGCCAGTCCCACCTCCGAGGCATCCACCGCCAGCACGTGCAGACCCTGCTCGGCCAGCCATACCCCGTTGCGACCTTCGCCATCGGCCACGGCCAAGGCGTTCCCGCTAGCCGGGAGACGTTGCTTCTGCGCCACCAGAAACGCGTTCGGCGCCGTGCCGAACAGGAAGGCCTCACCGGTGTAGCGCTCATCCCAACGATTCATGATCAAGCTCACTGCGAAAGACAAGCCGTCGATTCTAGGCCATCCACGTGCCTGCTTTCGTCAACAGGAGCCGTCATGGCGGCATAGGGGCGGCTACAATAGGGCATGTCCCTTATCCAACTGCAACGCGTCGACTTCAGTATCGGCGGCCCCCTCCTGCTTGAACACGTCGATCTGTCGATCGAGGCGAACGAGCGTGTCTGCATCGTCGGTCGCAACGGCGAAGGCAAATCCACCCTGATGAAGCTGATCGCCGGCGAGCTGCATGCCGACGATGGCGAGGTGCGTGTACAGAACGGCGTGGTGGTGGCGCGGATGGCGCAGGAGGTACCGCAGAACACCGCCGGCAACGTGTTCGATGTGGTTGCCGAAGGCCTCGGAGATCTCGGCCATCTGCTGGCGCGCTATCACCACCTGCTGCACGATCTCACCACCCAGGCCGACTTCGACGCGCTGGGCGAGGTGCAATCGCAGATCGAGGCACAGCATGGCTGGGACCTCGACCGCCGGGTGACCGAGGTGCTGACCCAGCTGGAGCTGCCGGGCGAAACCGACTTCGCCGCGCTGTCCGGCGGCATGAAGCGCCGCGTGTTGCTGGCGCAGGCCTTGGTCCGCAAGCCCGACGTGCTGCTGCTGGACGAGCCCACCAACCATCTGGATATCGAGGCGATCGGCTGGCTGGAAAGTTTCCTCAAACAGTTTGCCGGCTCGATCATCTTTGTCACCCATGACCGCAGCTTCCTGCGCGCGCTGGCGACGCGCATCGTCGAGATCGACCGCGGTGCGCTGACCGACTGGCCCGGCGACTACGATAACTACCTGCGCCGACGCGAGGAACGCCTGCATGCGGAATCACAGGCCAATGCGCTGTTCGACAAGAAGCTGGCCCAGGAAGAGGTCTGGATTCGTCAGGGTATCAAGGCCCGACGCACCCGCAACGAGGGCCGGGTGCGTGCGCTGAAGGCGCTGCGCAACGAGCGCGCCGAGCGACGCAATCTCACCGGCAACGCGAAGATGGCGGTGGCGACGGGACAGTCCTCCGGCAAGAAGGTGATCGACCTGCAGCACGTGCATCAGGCCTACGACGGCCGCGTACTGATCGACGACCTCAGCACCACCATCATGCGTGGTGACCGCATCGGCGTCATCGGACCCAACGGCGCCGGCAAAAGCACCCTGCTGAAAATCATGCTGGGCGAACTGCAGCCGCTGCGCGGCAGCGCCGAACGCGGCACCAGCCTGCAGATTGCCTACTTCGACCAGCACCGGGTGCAACTCAACGACAAGCTCAACGCGCTGGACAATGTCGCCGAGGGCCGCGAGTTCATCGAACTCAACGGCCAGCGCAAGCACATCATCGGCTACCTGCAGGACTTCCTGTTCTCGCCCGAACGCGCACGCGCGCCGATCACCCGACTGTCCGGCGGCGAACGCAACCGCCTGCTGCTGGCCAAGCTGTTCGCCCAGCCCTCCAACCTGCTGGTGATGGATGAGCCGACCAACGATCTCGACGTCGAAACCCTGGAGCTGCTGGAAGAACTGCTGACCGACTACCAGGGCACCCTGCTGCTGGTTTCGCACGATCGCGCCTTCCTCGACAACGTGGTCTCCAGCACCCTGGTGCTGGAGGGCGAAGGCCGCATCGGTGAGTACGTAGGCGGTTACAGCGACTGGTTACGGCAAAGGCCGACCGCCGCCGCACAATCAGCCGCCGCCGCACGTCCCGGCCTGACTCGCAACGACACCCCGGTAGCACCGACCAGCGCCACCCCGAAGCGCAAGCTCGGTTTCAAGGAGCAACGCGAACTGGAGCAGCTGCCCGCCCGCATCGAAAAACTGGAACGCGCGATCGCCGAGCATGCCGAAGCGATGAATGCGCCGGAGTTCTTCAAACAAGACAGCACCGCCATCACGGCCGCCAATGACGCCGTAGCCAAGCTGCAGGAAGAACTGGAAACGGCATACGCACGCTGGTCCGCACTGGACGGTTGAAGCGGCGAATGAATCCGGGGTGTCAGCGATGGCGCCGTCGCAGAACGGTCATCGACACGCGGGATCATCGGACATGGCAATCACCGCTCGATTCAATCGACCTCTGTCGGCCTGCGAGCGGCTGCCGCTTCATCGGTACCCGAAAACGTTTCCCGGTACTGCATCGTCGTGTAGTCTGCCAAACGGATTGGGCGACCCGTTGGCGTGGACGACGCTTTCCCGAAAAAACCCCAATTCGGCCATTTCAGCACGCATGATTAGCCCCGAAAAAGACGTGCATCGGAGCCATTCTGGGTGCCGTGGGGAAAACCAATGCCGGCGCCATTCTGGTGCACGGTGCCACAGGGGGTTTGTATTGCATGCGAGCCATGAATCGACGTCGCTACCTGCTCGCCGGCATGGCCGTCTTGCTGATGGTTCTGGCCACGGTGCTGGGACGACAGCTGTGGCGACAACACCAGTTGCGGCAACCGATTCCCGCCGCGCTGACCGACATCGCGCCAGTACGGCTGGCGCAGCCCGATGCGATGATCGTGTCGAAATCCCTGCGCGATCTGCCGCGTGACCTGCTCGAGGTACCGCTGCTCAAGGCGGTGCTTACCGAAGACTTCGTTTTCTACTACCAGCACCATAGCCGCCTTCTCGAGCTCGAAGGCACGCTGCGCCGCATCGCTTACGAACATCACCTGAGCCTGCGCGATGATCTGGTGGCGATGGCACTTGACCGTCCCGCCGATATCGCCCTGTGGCGCGGACCCGATGGCAAGCTTTCGCACTGGCTGATCGACACCGACAGCTCGCCGATGACGGCGGCACTGAAACTCGTTGCCCGGCTGACCGGAAAGGACCACAGCCTGCAGCAGGTCGGCTCCCTGCCCTTGCCCGATGGCAGCGACACGCCGTTGTACCGGCTCGACTACGGGCGACAACGATCGCTGTTTCTGGCGCAGGCCAACGCGCACTTGTTGATCTTCTCCGACCCGGCGCTGTTTTCCAGCGAGCGTTTCGGTGACGCCGCGAACCGGGCCAAAGTGTGGAAGGCGCTACTCGACCCACGCTGGCGCGCCAGTCCTTTGCGGCGCCATTTCGGCCTGCAGCAGTTTGCCGGCAAACACGCGCTGGTGATCGACGCGGACGCGGTCACGTTCAACTATCAACATTTCACGCCGGACGTCCAGGCGTTGCGTTTCGACTTTGACGGTAACGGCTGGTCCAGCTACCTGCGGCTGGTCGACATGAACAACGCCGATCGCACCTTCGACACGCGGGCGCTGTGGCAGGTCACCCCTGCCGGCGCCAGCCTGTGCGCCAGCGCGCCGGTGGATTGGGGGCGTGCCCTGGCCACACTGAAACGACTGCAAGCCAGCGATGCACGCATCGATACCGCCCTGGTCGGTGCGCTGCACGGGCCGGCCGCCATCTGCTGGTTCGCCGACGGCGCCATCTACACGCCGCTGCTGGTGGCATCGATCCAGGATCGGGGCGCCTGGGACACCACCTTGGGGGCGCTGTTTGCCGACAGCACCGGCAACTCCTGGGCGCGCTATCGTCAGACCGCAAGTGCGTTGCCGCAAACCATCACGCCGGTGCACACCGACCATGCCACCGTGTGGCAGCGCGACGTGCCCACCGATTACGGCACCTACCATATGGCCCTGGCCCGGCATGGCCAGTGGCTGGTGTTTTCGCCCGATGCGCAGCAGGTTCGCAACACCTTGGCGGTGATGAACAAGCTGCGGCCCGCACTGGCCGATACCTTGCCGCGCGATGCCGGTCACGTGATGGCGGTGATCACCCCCGTACGTTTGAGCAAGCTGCTCGGCGACGCCATCAACGGCGACCTGCCGGCCGACCGCGAACCGCTGTTTCACCAGGCCGCCGCACAATACCTGTCACCCCGACTGCAGGCGCTGGCGCAGTTCCCGGTGTATGCCTTGACGCTGCCCGATCCGCTCGACACCTCTCACCTCGCCTGGCAATCGGTCACATGGCACGCCTTGTCCAGCACACACTGACCACGCTCGCGCTGGCAGGCGCCCTGCTGACGGGCGTGACGCCGGCGATCGCCGCGCCATCGGCGGCGGCGCTCAGTCCACAGCAATCACGCGAATTTCGTGCGTGGTTCACGCTGATCGTCGCCGAGCAGTTGCGCCACGGTCCCAACCCACGCTGGAACCACCGCGATTGCGCCGGGCTGGTGCGCTTCGCCGTCGCCGAGTCGTTGCGTCGGCACGATGCGACCTGGCGCCGGGACAATGCGCTCAGCCGGCAGCCATTGCCGCCGGAGCTGGACTTGACCCGGGCGCAGGACGCATTGCGCGGCCACTGGCGGCACATTGGTGGTGGTTTTGGCGCCTTCGCCTCGGCGTATGCGCTGGTGCAGGAAAACAGCCGCTACATCTCGCGCGACGTCAATCAGGCACGCCCCGGTGACCTGTTGTTTTTCGATCAGGGGCAGGATCAGCACCTGATGATCTGGATGGGCAACTACATCGCCTATCACGATGGCAGCGCCCGGCGCGGCGACAACGGCATGCGCGCGATCAGCGCACAACAATTGTTCACATGGAGAGATGTGCGTTGGCAACCGCGAATCGACAATCCCAATTTCATCGGCGTTTTCCGGCTATCGTTCTTGTCGCGCTGAGCCTGCTGCTGGCAGGCCCTGCCGGGGCAACCTCCGATGTGCTGAAGAGCCGCCACCAGGTGGATGCCGGCGCACCGTTTTTCGTGCTGTCCGACTCCGGCTTCAGCTCGACCGATATTGCGCGCGTGCGCGTCGAGGGGCCACCTGACGCATTCCAGAGCTATGGCGGCGTGGATATCGTGTTGTACCGCGTGCCTCACCCGCTAGCCTTGCTCGAACATCAGAAAGACCTGCACCGCGTGCAGGTCGACGGTCACTACAGCGGCGAGGGCGTGTCCAACACGTTGAGCTTTCTGTGGGACAAATGGTTCGCCAAGTCACGCCTGATCTGGCAGCAGATCTTCACCGGCCGAGTGCGCAGCGCCGTGGTGCAGACGACGCCGTCACTGAGCCAGGCACCACCTCGCTCCTACCATCCGGATTACGATTCGCCGCCGCAGTTCACGCCATTGAAGCAGTTTCAGTTGATCGAACGCTTTCGCTATCCGATCCAGGACGCCGAACCGATCGCACCGCCGAAGCTGACCCGGCTCGACGGCAGCAGCAGCAACTTTCTGGCCCCACCGCCCGGCAACGCCTATGTGCCGCTGGGTCACCTCAAACCCGGCTTGTATCTGGTTGAAGCCTATGTCGGCAGCCACCGCGCGGTGACCACGTTGTTCGTCTCCGACACCGTGGGTGTAACCAAGACCTCCCGCGATGAGGCGCTGGTCTGGACGGCCAACAAGAACACCGGCAAGGCCGTGCCCGATGTCGCCATCGCCTGGACCGACGGCAATGGTTTGCTCGATCGGGGACACACCGACGACCAGGGGCTGCTGGCGCTCAAGCACACGGTACCGCAGACCAGTTACATGATCGGTACGGATGCCCAGGGTGGCGTGTTCGTGTCGGAGAATTTCTACTACGACAGCGAGGTCTACGACCGGCGCGTGTATATCTTCACCGACCGCCCGCTGTACAAGCCAGGCGACCAGGTGCAGGTGAAAATATTCGCCCGTCACTACACCAGCGCACGCCAGTCACATCCGATCAAGACCGGTGCCGGGCGGCTGAGTCTGATCGACTCGGCGGGCCGTGAACTGCTGAGCCGCGCCGTGGATGTGGACCCGCAAACCGGTGGCAATGTCGACATGCCGCTGCCCGACACCGCATTGCCCGGTGGCTATCAGCTGCGCCTGCAGCTGGGTGGCACCACTTACACCGGCATGTTCCGTGTCGCTCATTACGCCAAGCCGCATTTCCAGGTGGACATTGCCCTCGACCGCCCGCACTACCATCCCGGTGACACCATCGACGGTACCGTGCGTTTGCACTACCCGGACGGCAAGCCGTTGAAACACGCCAAGGTGTTGCTCGACGTCAAGGCACAGGCGCTGTCGATCACCGACAACGATGCGCATACCCGCTTCGTCCGGCAGTTGCGCGAGCAGTTGCTGACCGTGGACAAGAACGGCAACGCGCGCTTCAAACTGCCGGCTGCCGCGGTGCCGTCACGCTACGAGTTGCGTGCCGAGGCGCGCGAGTACGGCGCGTTTCCGGTCAGCGCGCGCATGCAGATCAGCTTGCAGCCAGGACCGTTGCCCTACACCGTCACGCCGAAGCAACCGCCGCAGGGCACCGGCCCCCTGCAATTCGCAATTTCCGGGAACGCCAAGACCGGCACGCCACTACCGACGCAATGGATGGCGATACGCCTGCAGGATCAGACCACGACGGAGGGAACGCTCGATCCGGCCGCCCCCGCTTTCCAGGTCGACTTCAAGCAGCCCGGTGGCTACAGCCTGTTCCTGCGCAGCGCCGACGGCACCAACCTGGCGCGCGCCAGCGTGCAGATTCCCGGCAACAGCGAGAACCCGGCAGTGGGGTTGCGCCTGCACACCGACAAGCCGCGCTACCGCATCGGCGATATAGCCCATATCACCCTGGATCTCCCGCAACCGGTGGGTGACATGCTGCTGACCCTGGAGCGCGACGGCGTAGCCAAGCATGCGCTGGCCAGCCAGGGTGCCGACTGGCTGCGGGCCAAGCGGCTCAGCCCCACGCGATGGCAAGTCGACGTGCCGGTGACGGATGCCTACGCACCGAACATGACCTTCTCCGCCCTGTACGTCGATCACGACGACTTTCAATTCCAGAATGTCGGCCTGCAGGTGCAAATGCCGGCGATCCAGATCGCCATGCACACCGCAAAAACCCGTTACCGACCCGGCGATCGTGTCACCGTGAAACTGAGCGCAAGCCGCGATGGCAAGCCGGTACAGACGGTGCTGACCGCCTCGGTGGTCGACAACATGGTGTATGTGCTGCAGCCGGAACTGGCGCCGTCGATTTTCGACTTCTTTTTCCACCCGCTGCGCGACAGCGTACGCACCACCGCCAGCCTGTCCTTTTACGGCTACGACCTGGCCTGGTCGCCAAAAATGGCCGACAGCGGCGAGGCGAGCATCTACCATCGGGACGTCAAGTCGCCCACCCTGGAAGTGCGCCCGCGACGCGAAAACATCGATACCGCCGCCTGGTTTCCCACGCTGCGTACCGACGCCAACGGCGAAGCGCAATTCAGTTTTGTCATGCCCGATGCGCTGTCGCGCTGGCGCATGACCGTGCGCGCGATGAGTGCGGATGGAAGCGCCGGCCAGAGCGTTGCGTACGTCGATTCGACCAAGCCCTTCTACCTGCAATGGACCGGGCCGAAACGCTTCCGTACGGGTGACCAGCCGACCATCGGTATCGTCGCCTTCAACCACAGCGATCACGCCGTGGCCGGGCAGCTGCTGGCGCGCACCGGCGATGGCAAACTGCAGACTCGAAACGTCAACCTGCAACCGGGCAGCAACTTCGTGCCGCTGCAGCTGGATATTCAGCACGACGCCATCGAACACCTCACCTTGCAGGCCGACGGCAAGACGCTGGACGCGCTGAATGTGTCGCTGGAGGCGCTGCCGGCACACTGGCTGAGCTGGCACAGCAAGAACGTGATGACCGGTGCGGCGCTTGATCTGCCCGCCGATGCGAGACACATCGAGGCTGAACCGGCAAGCACCGTGCAACAACAGTTCGACGGCGCGCTGGGCGCGTTGATCGACTACCCCTACGGCTGTGTGGAACAGACCGCCAGCCGTTTGCTGCCGCTGTCGCTGGCACTGGATTCGCTGCCCCACGACCGTGCCAGCCAGGGCTTGCGATTGCGCTTGCAACAGCGCACGCAAACCGCGCGCGGACGGCTGATGGCGCTGGCCGGGCCGGATGCCACGTTCACCTGGTGGGGAAACCAGGGCGCGATGAACCCGCTGCTGACGGTGTACGCCTATTACGCTGACTGGTATGCCAGCCGCACCCTGGGCATCCAGCTCCCGCCCAGCCACTGGCAGCACGTGGTGGACGCCTACCAGCAGGGCGGCACACAGATGCCGTTGCTGCACCGGGCGCTGGCTATTCGCATGATGGAGGACATGGGCTTGCCGGTAACGACCCTGCTCAAGGGACTGCAGGATGATCTTGACCAGATGCCGGCCATCGATCCGTCACCGACGGCGATGGACTTGCCACGCGGCGAAAGCGTCATCCTGGCCGCACCGGACAGTAACGCCGGTCGCGCACTGACCTTGGTGCTGTATCGCGATATCGTCCGTCGCCAGGGCCAGCCACTCACCGCGGCCCTGGAAAAGGCCAGCGTGGCCGCCGCCGAAGCCTTGTCTACCAGCGGCAATGACGTGCTCGCGTCGATGCCGCTGGTGCTCACCGCCCACGCGGATGCGGCCCGCATGAAGCCGGTGCTGCAGCACATCAGCCGCGACTGGCCGACCATGGAGCGTGCCTTGCTGCTGGTCTGGCTGAGCCACGCACATCCGGCTGCCAACACCACCAGTACTTCAACCGCGCTGTCTCTGGCCGGTCCCTGGCTTCATCAAAACACCGTAACCGGTTCGCTCTGGCGCTTCATCGGCGATGACGTGCCAAGGAAGATCGCTCTTGACCGGGCCTCCGACGCCCCCGTGCCGCTGCGCATCAGCTATCAGTCCGCCGCGGGCGACAGCGAGTCCCTGGCACTCGGCCTGAAGCGCACCCTGTATAAGCTGGTTCCCTCCGGCAAACCCGGCGTGTTCGAGGCACGCGTGGTACACGGTCCGCTGAGCGCCGAAGCGCTGTATGTGGATCAGATCACCTTGACCTCGGGGCTGGATACGCCGCTGCGCTACGGTCTGCTGCAGGTGCCGCTGCCGCCCGGCGCGGAGGTGGTACCACAGCGCTACGGATTCAGCATCAGCGACCTCAAGGTGCTCGATCCCAACCGTGACGAATACCAGCCGCTGGACGTCAACGGCGACCCCATGCCCAGTGCCATGCCGGTGCTGGGCAGCGAAAAAGCCCAGGTTTTCGAGACCTACTATGCCGACCCGATCGAAACCATCGAGGCCGACAGCACGCGGACCATCCGCCACCTGATCCGCTTCTCGCAACCGGGTCGCTTCCGGCTGCCGCCGGTACGCTACTACCGCATGTATCAACCCGATGCCAGCGCCCTGTCGACGCCCGATTCGGCACCGTGGATCGTGCAATGACGCGCGCTGCCGTCGTTTGTCTGCTGCTGTTGCTGGCCGTCGCAGCGTCATCTCGCGTCGCGCACGCGGCTGCACCGACGCCATGCCAGCCGCAGCCGTTGCTGAAAGAGTGGCTGCGGCAGCAACTGGTGGCATGGCAGCCCGTGCTGATCCGCGAACCCGGGTATCACGCGCCGGCCAGCTTCACGGTCTGCGCGCTGCATGCACGCCGACCGTATACCGACCTGCGCGCACGGCGCATTTACGTGGGACCGCTGCGCAACAGCAACGATGCCGTAAGCGTGGTCCACGAATACCTGCATCTGGCTCTGGCCGGGCACCCGCATGGTCGTGACGAAGCCTATGTCGAAGCACTCGCACGTCGTCTCGTGCGCAACGGAGGAGACTGAAGTGATGCGTACACTCATGGCCCCGGGCTTGCTCCGCCGCCTTTGCTGGCTCGTCCCGCTGTCATTGGCACTGATGGGTGGCGCACAGGCGCAATCGACATCGGCCGATATCCGGATCGACACGCCGCTGTCGGGTTGGCGCCAGGCCAACCTCGATCAGGGCGCACAGAACTATCTGCAGGAGGTGCACTATCCAGCCTCCGACGTGAACACGCCGGAAGGCCAGAGCCGCAGCGCGATGATTGCCGGCCAGATCCGCCAGCGACCCAAGTCGAAAACCGACCAGGTGGCCGGGGCACCGCGCACGCCCTATACCCTGGTGGTCAACGGCGTGGCGATGCCGCTGAAGGTCGACGGCGAAGGCCATTTCTCGCGGCCGTACAATTTCGGGGCCGGCTCGAACAACGTGCAAGTCATCAGCCCGGATGGACAACAGCGCAACAGCGCCACGTTCTACGAGGCGCAAACCGGCAAACTGCACGCACGTATCCGCGTGGTGCTGTCCTGGAGCACCGACAACACCGATCTGGACCTGCACGTCATCACCCCCGATGGCCAACATGCCTGGTACGGCCATCGCGAACTCGACAATGGCGGCGCCCTGGATGTGGACGTGACCGACGGCTACGGTCCGGAAATCTTTTCTTCGCCGGTGGCGATGCCCGGCCTGTACTACGTTTACGTCAACTACTACGGCGGCAGCGGCAGCGATGCCGAGGGCAAGCCTGCCACCATCACCGTGGCGCACGTCACCATCATCACCAACGAAAACACCCCGGACGAGAAACGCCAGACCTTTGTCGTGCCGATGCGCGAGGCCGGTGAACTGACCCAGGTCGCCCGCTTCATGATTCCGGGGTAGAACGAACGCTGGGCCTTGTACCGCCAACCCCATGACGGTACTGCCCGGCCTTCACCTTCCTGACTCGGGCAATGGCAGCCACAAGATGGCCAGCGCGCCGCGCGCATTCTCGCGGGCCACCAGACTCACGCCACCGCCATGTGCCTCGGCGATCTGTCGCGCAAACGCCAGGCCTATGCCGGAGCCGCCCGACTTGGTGGTGAAAAATGGCACGAACAGGTTGTCGCTGGCCGGCGGGCCGGCGCCATCATCGCGAATCTCGATGCGCACTTCGCCTTCGCCGACTTGCCAGTTCAGCTCAACTTCTCCGCCCTCCGGCAGCGAGGCCTCGACCGCATTGCGCAATAGGTTGATCAGCGCTTGTTCCAGTTGATCGGGATCGGCCTCAACCTGCAGCGGTACGCCAGCATCGACGTGCACGACCACGCGCTGATCGAGGTGTGCGACTTTTTCGAGCAGCGCGGCGAGCAATACCGTGCGCAGTCGCGGCGGCGGCAAGCGCGCCAGCTGGCTATAGCGGGCCAGAAATCGGGCCAGCGCCCCGGCACGGTGTCCAATCAGCTCCAGCCCGCTGTGAAAATCGTCGCGCCAGTCGTGTGGCAGCGGTTCGCGTTGCACCAGCGTGGCCAGCGTATTGGCCATCGACTGGATCGGTGCCAGCGAGTTGTTGACCTCATGTCCGAGCACGCGTAGCAAGCGCTGCCAAGCCTGGCGCTCCTCCTCGCGCAGCACGCGTCCCACGTCGTTGATTACCAGCAACCGGCCACCCAGGCCACCGCTGCGCAGGGGCGCATGGCGAATCTCGAAGCGGCCGCGGCGACCCGCAAATGCATGACTTAGCAGTTGGCGCGACGGGCCATCGAGCAACGGCTGCAGGCCAAGTTCCTGTGCGCTGCGGCCGAACAGGCGAGCATGCTCCGCATGCAGCAGACGTTGCGCCGCGGGGTTGAGCAGCCGCAATCGGCGACCCTCATCGAACACCAGCACCGCGTTATCCAACGCCGCCAAGGTCTTGCCCAACAGGTAGGAAGATTCCTCGAAGTGCAGCCGTTCACTCTGCAAACGTTCAGCCAGCGCATTGATGTCATAGACCACGTCACCTAGCACGCTGTGCGATGCGCCGCGCATGCTGTAGTCGCCTTCGCGCAGCGCTTCTAGCAAACTGGCCAGCGTGCGAATCGGATGAATCATCCGCCGATAGTGCCAGCGTGCCAGCCATACCGTGACAATCGCCACAGCCAGCAGGAAATATACGCCATTATGGACGTCTGGACGGCCCATGAAAAGCACAAGAGTCAACGTCACAAGCGCCGGAAAGCTGACCACCAGCGCGCCATAGAGCGCTCGCGCCTCGTACGCCGGCAAGCGCGCGCGCGGGCGCGTTGAGGGCGGTGACTCAGGGGGCGCCATCAGTGACATCGGCGCTTTCACGCAGACCATGTTTTTCGAGTCGTCGATACAAGGCCTGCCGGGTGACCCCCAGCGCATCGGCGGCGTGCTGCAGGTTGCCCTCATGGCGCTGCATCGCCCGCTGTACCAGCCAACCCTCGGCCTGCTCCAGGGTCATCCGATCCAGCTCGCCGCTGGGCTCGGCTGGTGCACCGAAAGCCAAACCGGCGGCGGAAATTTCGTCATGCTCGGTCAGCAGTGCCGCACGCTCCATCAGGTGCCCGAGTTCGCGCACATTGCCCGGCCAGGCATAAGCTTGCAGCGCGCGTTCGGCCGAGGGTGCCAGCCGCAACCCGGCCCGCCCGTAATGACGGGCGCTGCGAGCTAGGCTGGCACGAGCCAGCGGAAGAATGTCGGCCAGCCGATCGCGCAGCGGCGGCAGCATGATTTCCAGCGTATTGAGGCGATACAACAGATCGCGTCGAAAGCGGCCGTCGGCCACGTCCGCCGCCAGATCGGCATTGGTGGCCGAGATCAGCCGTACATCCGCGTGTCGGGTGCGCGATGACCCCAGCCGTTCGAACTCACCGTCCTCCAGCACACGCAGCAGCTTCGGTTGCTGCGAAGTAGGCACATTGCCGACTTCGTCCAGAAACAGAGTGCCGCCGTCGGCCAGCTCAAAACGCCCGATGCGCTCGCTCTTGGCATCGGTATAGGCGCCGCGTACATGGCCGAACATCTCCGACTCGAACACGGTTTCGGCAATGCCGCCCATGTTGACCTTGATGAACGGTTGCGTGGCGCGCGCGGACAATGCATGTAGCTGCCGTGCGATCAGCCCCTTGCCGGTGCCGTTTTCGCCCAGCACCAACACGTTCGCGTCGCTGGGCGCGATGCGGGCCAGCATCGCCATCACCCGCTGCATGGCTGGCGACTCAGCGATGAGATCGGTGCCGCCCGTCCCGCTCAGCAGGGCATTGGTCGCCTCGAGCCGCTGCTGCTTGCGTGCACTGCGGGCCAGGGCAATCTGCGCCCGCAACACCCCGATCAAGCGTGCGTTGTCCCACGGCTTTTCGATGAAGTCGGCCGCACCGCGGCGCATCGCCTCGACCACCAGGGGTACGTTGCCCCAGGCGGTCATCACCACCACCGGCAGATCCGGATTGAGCTGACGCAAGCGTTCGAGCAGCCGCAACCCCTCGTCACCGGAGGTGGTGTCGCGGGTGTAGTTGAGGTCGATCATGGCGCAATCGAAACTGCGCCGACCAGCCGCCTCCATTGCCGCCGCCGGCCCATCGACGCCCACGCTGGCGATGGCTTCGGATTTCAGCAGCAGACGCAAGGCCTCGCGCACATCCGGTTGGTCATCGGCCAACAGCACGGTAGTGATGGTTTCACGCGTCATGAGGGTCCATGGGTCGATACGACCAATACTGGCCATGGTTGCATTGTAGACACAGGCAGGCCGCTGCCCGGACAAACCCGGCTGGCCACACGATTCGTGCGGCGTGATGGGCAAGGCCTGCCTGAGCCGTGAAAAGCTCAGCGCTGCCAGGCGCGAAAAGCTTATCGTGTCCGAGGCCACTTCTATTCATAGCGTAAAGCGATCGCCGGATCGACGCGCAGCGCGCGATATAGCGGTACCAGCGCTGCCAGGGCCGCCACACACAACACCATCAACAGCACTGGCACGAACACCGCCGGATCATGCGACCGCGTTTTCAGATTCGGGTCGGCCAAAGCGCTGGACCACGGCAACGCCAGAGCAATGCCGATGGCCAGACCAATGCCAAGTTGCCAGGTCAATTGCCGGCACACCTGACGCACGATGGCACTGTTGCTGGCACCAATGGCACGGCGGATGCCGATCTCGCGTGTGCGCTGCTCGACCGAAAACGCCAGGACACCGTAAAGACCGGCGGCAGCCAGCAACAAGGCCACCAGTCCCAACGCGGAGAATACGTCGGTCAGCACGACAAATCCGGCACGTTGCATGCCCATAACGCGCGCCTGAGTGAGCACCCTGTACACGGCAACCTGCGGATCCACCGCATGCACAGTCTCGATCAGACGCGGCACATAAGTCGCCGCGTCGGCGTGCGTGCGCACTGCCAGACCAACGTCTTGCAGCGGCGTGGCCCCGGCCGATTGCTGCAATGGCATCAGCATCCCCGGCGCCGATCTCTCCAGCGCGCTATCGAGCTGCAACGGCTCGATCACCCCGATCACCGTCACCGTCTCTGCCGACCTTCTTCCAGGATACAGGATCAGTTTGCGATTCAGCGCATCGCCGTGCGGCCAGAACTGCGCAGCCATCGTGCCGTCGATCACCACCACCGGCGCACTGGCGGCACGGTCGCGCGCATCAATGAAGCGTCCACCTATCAGACGTACATCGTAGGTATCGAGAAAATGCGGCCCGACTATACCCATCTGCACCCGCGGCCAGCCCTCCAAAGGCTCCGGCTGACCTGGCAACGAGACGTCTTCATGACTGCCCAACACCGCACTGGGAATGGTGTCCGACGCAGTGGCGTCGACCACGTCCGGTTGGCGACGCAAGCGCTCGACCACACTGTCGAAGAACTGGATGCGTTTGGCATCGTCGTGATACGAGGCTGCAGGAAAAGCCACGTTCGCGGTCAATACCTGCGCAGCATGTGTTGCGCCCACTGCCGGCTGCGCCAGCAACTTGCCCAGCGCCAGCACGAAGGTACCTGCACCGACCAGCAGCACTACGGTCAGCGCCACTTCGGCTACCACCATGATCTTCGCCACACGTGCGAATTTACCGCCCGAACCCTTGGCCCCGTCGCGCAGCGCGTCCTGCAGATCCACTCGCGAAGCACGCCAGGCGGGAATGCCACCGGCCAGCAGGCTGCTCAGCACGGCCGCAAGAATGCCGAATGCCACTACCCAGGCATCGACACCATGATGCAGAGCGAGCGCGTCGGGATGACTCGCGGTCCATGTCACCTTGAGCCAGTATCCCGCACCATGCAGAATCGGAAACGCCACCGCGAGTGCCGTCGCACTCAACAGCAGACTCTCCGCCAGCGCGCCGAGCATCAGCCGCGCACGGCTGCCGCCCAGAGCACTGCGCAGGGCCAGCTCATGCCGTCTCTGCAGGGTCTGCACCAATTGCAGGTTGGCTACGTTGATCCACGCCAGCAGCAGCACCAGCACCCCGGCGCCGAACATCAACCACACCCAACGACGCATGTCCGTAGGCACAAAGGTCAGCGATATCGGCCCCATTACCGCCCGCGTGGCGTGCTGCCCCGGCGGCAGCGCATGCTGCAAGCGGCCGACCCACGCATCTAGTTCCGCGCGCGCCTGACCCAGCTGCTGCCCCGGCGCCAGCCGAGCCACGGCATCGATATAACGGCGCTCACCGTTTCGCAGGCGCAGCGGAAGCCACGCCTGCGAACGAGCGGGAAACCCGAAATTCGCCGGCATCACGCCAACCACGGTGCTCCACTCGCCATCGACCCGCACGGCCCGGCCGACAATATGCGGATCCGCGTTGAACATGTGCCGCCACAACGCTTCACCCAGCACCACCACACGCGGCGCGTCGGGCCCATCGTCTGCTGCCACCAAGCCACGCCCCAGCAAAGGCTTTACTTCCAGCAGTTTCATCATCGAGGCGGTCAGCCAGCAACCTGGGTAATAGGTCGCGCCGTTGCCGCTGTCGAGGCTGATACCGGAATCGTCATAGGCACCCATTACATCGACGCTGTGCAGCTTGCCCTTGAGCTGCAGGTACTGGTCGCTCTCGATGCCTTCGATACCGTTGAAGGCCGGCTCACCAACCGCCATCATCCGATCAGCGTGCGGAAACGGCAACGGCTGCAGGATCAGCGAATTGACTATGCTGAAGAGAAACAGCACCAGCCCCAGCCCCACCCCGAGCACCACCACCGACAATGTCGTGTACCCCGGCCGCCTGACCAACCGACGCCCCGCATCGTGCAATTCGCGCACAATCATCATCATTCTCCGCGCAATGCGCGCATGGGTTGAACACGGGCAGCACGCAACGCCGGCAGCAGGCAGGCAAGCAAGCCCGCGAGAGTCAGGACCACACACACGCCAACGACTATCAGCGGATCGAAGGCGCCATGGCGGTCGAGTTGATCCATCACCACGCGCAGCACGCCCGCAGCCAACAGCAAATAGCCCGGTCGCCGCAGACAGGCCCGCCAAGTCCTCCAGATCTCTGCCAGCCAGATATTCACGCGCCGGTTTCCACACGCTGACCGATCAGGGCGTCCAGTCGCTGCTCGTCTTCGTGACGTAGCCGATCGAAAGTCTCTTCGTCGACCACGCGACCGTCGAACAGGCGGATCTTGCGCTTGGCCAGCTCGGCGTAGCGCGCGTCGTGGGTGACCATGCAAATGGTCGCGCCGCCCTTGTGCAGTTCGTCCAGGAGCGCCATAACAGCTTCGCCGTTGCGTGAATCCAGGTTTCCGGTCGGCTCGTCGGCGAGCAGGATCGCCGGCCGCCCGACCAGTGCGCGTGCCACCGCCACTCGCTGTTGCTGACCGCCAGAGAGTTGCGCCGGGTAGTGACGCATGCGGTGCGCCATGCCAACGCGTTCCAGCGCTTCCTGCACCCGCTCGCGACGCTCGCCGACACCAATGCCGCTGCGATAGGTGAGCGGCAATTCAACGTTCTCCTGCACACTGAGGTCGCCGATCAGGTTGAAGGCCTGGAAGATGAAGCCGATTTCAGCGTTGCGGATGCGCGCACGGGAGGCCGCGTTGAGCGCGGCGACGTCGTGACCGTTGAGCATGTAGCTGCCGGCGCTGGGGTTGTCGAGAAGGCCGAGAATCGACAGCAGCGTGGTCTTGCCGCAACCGGACGGGCCGGAGATAGACACGTATTCGCCGGACTCGATGGACAGGTGCACATCGGACAACGCGTGGGTTTCCACCTCGTCGGTCTGGAACATTTTGCGGATGCCACTGAGGGCGATGACGTGAGTGGATTCGTTCATGGGGCTATTCCTGTGCGGAGTCGTTTGGCTGATGTGTGAGTAGGAGCGCACTCTGTGCGCGATGCTCCTGCTGCTGGCCACCCGAAATCATCGCGCACAAGGTGCGCTCCTGCGGTTGGCCGCTGGAATTCAGCGCACACGGATCTGGTCATATTTATCCCACTGACTTGTATCGGAAAGAATGACCTGATCGCCTGCCTTCAGGCCACGCAGAATTTGCACGCGATCGACCGAGGTCGCGCCTATGCGCACTGGCACGCGGGTCGCGATGCTGTCTGAGGTTCCCAGACGAAACAAACTGATGTCGTTGTCGGCCTTGGCCAAAGCCGGGCGCCCCACGAACAGCACGTTGCGCAGCAACGAGATACGAATGCGCCCGTCCACTGACAGGTCTGGCCGTGCGCCCGGCGGCAGTTTTCCGGTCAGGGTGACATCGACTTGTACGCTGCCGTCGCGCACCGCCGGATCGATCCGACTAACCTTGCCCGCGACCTTGCCGTTGTGGGTATCCACGCTGACCAGCATGCCCATCGCCACGTCCTTGGCCTGCACTTCGGGCACCTGCAACCTCGCGATCAGCACGTCCGGCCGCGCCACGCGTGCGAGACTCGCCCCCGCGGCGACTTGCGCGCCTTCCTGTACGGCGACTTCCTGCAACACGCCTCTGATACCGGCCTTGACCTCCAGCGCATCGCTCTGGCGCTGCCGCAATTGCAGGTTGCTTCGCTGTTGTTGCAGGCGTGCCCGCACCGCGTCGAGCTGCGCCTGCATATTGCCGGCGAAGGCCGCGACGCGTTGCTGCTCGATCCGCACTCTTTGCTGCAGTTGCTTCAGCGCGATCTGCCCCTGCTTAAACTGGATACGCGGGATCACCTGTTCACGGGCGGCGATGACGTCGGCGTCGGCCTTGACCTTGGCCGAAGCATAGTCGGAACGTGCCTGCGCCAACGCTGACTGCTGATCCAGCGACTGCGATTGCAGTTGCGCGCGCTTTGCGGCCACCTCGGCCAGCGCGGCCGCCACCTGCGCCTGAGCGTTGCGCAGGTTGTCTTCGACTTGCGGGCTGCTCAAGCGCAGCAGCACGGTGCCCGGTTCGACCCTGGCGCCCGGCCAGACCAGAATTTTCTCCACCTGTCCGGCCGTGGCGGCCGCCAGCCAACGACTCTCTCGCGGCACTAGCGTACCGGTGGCACGCACCTCGATCAGCATGTCGCCACGCTGTACGGTGTCGATCCACAGACTCGAACGATCAACGCGGGGCAACGCAGGCCCGAGCTGCCACAGCAGAAGCACTAGCGTGGTGCCCGCCATAACGGCAGCACCAAGTATTAACCGCAAACGGCGCCGCTTGCGGATCTTCAGCATCGGATTGGCGATATCCATGCAACGGGCATCGCAACTCGCGTGCCAACCAGAAGCCCACGAAAAACAAATTCTAGATCAATGGCTTGGTTTGAAAACTGGCGCGCACCTTGAATCGCCGACTGTCCGGCAGCGAATTGCAACGTCCGTTACCGGACAGCTAGTTCAACCCGTGTTTTGCAGCCCCTGCGATACACCGTTGACGCAGGCGACCAGCGCCTGCAGCAGCTCCTCGTCGGCGCGATCGCCGTCGCGCCAGCGTTGCAGCAGGTCCACTTGCAGCAGGCTCATGGGATCGATGTACGGATTGCGCAGTCGGATCGACGCTGCCAGGCGCGGCGCATCCTGCAGCAGCGCTGCGGAACCCTTCAGCCGTAGCAGCCACCGGCGGGTACGCGCGAACTCGTCGCGGATCAAACCGAACATTTCTTCGTGGAGCGGACCGGACAGCCTCGAGAACGCCTCGGCGATATCCAGATCGCACTTCGCCAGCACCATCTCGACGTCGTCGAGCGTGTTGCTGAAGAAGGACCAGTCGTGGGCCATCTCCACCATCGCCGCTTCGCCAAACGTCTGTACCCCGTGCTCCAGCGCGCTGCCGAGACCGTACCAGCCGGGCAGGATCGAGCGGCACTGGGTCCAGGCGAATACCCACGGGATTGCCCGCAGATCCTGGACCCCGCGCATGCTGCGCCGGCTGGAGGGGCGCGAGCCGAGCGTCATCCGTTCGATCACGTCGATCGGTGTGGCGGTGCGGAAATAATCGACGAAGTGCGGGTGATCGACAAACGCCCGGTAGGTGCGCCGGCTGCTAGCCGACAGCTGGCCCATCTGCTCGCGCCAGCGTTCCTCGCGCGGCTCGATCTCGCGTGGGCGCATCGACGCGCGCAACACTGCGCCCACGGTCTGCTCCAGATTGCGCAGGGCCAGCGCGCGTATGCCGTATTTGCGGTGGATCACCTCACCCTGCTCGGTCACCCGCATCACCCCGGCGACCGAGCCACGGGGCGATGACATCAGCGCCGGCGCGATGCGTGCGCCGCCACGACTGGCCGAACCACCACGGCCATGGAAGAAGGCCAGCTTGATGCCAGTTTCGCGCGCCACCTCGAGCAACTCGACCTGCGCCCGCTGCAAGCCCCAGCGCGAGGCGAGCGTGCCACCATCCTTGCCGCTGTCGGAATAGCCCAGCATCACCCATTGCTGATCGCTGCGCGAAGCCAGGTGCTGGCGATACACCGGATCGGCCAGCAGGGCACGCAAGGTCGCCGGCGCGTTCTTCAGGTCGTCGACGGTTTCGAACAGCGGCGCAATATCCAGGGGAACCGCGCCCGTAGCAGCGGCCTCTCCCGCAACCACGGCGGGTGAAGCAAGCAGGCCGCCGTAACGCGCCAGCGCCAACACCGCCAGCACGTCCGCCGCACTGCGCGCCATGCTGATGATGTACAGGCCGACGGCTTCGCTACCGTAACGACGACGAGCGTCCCCCAGTGTGGCGAACACGTCGTACAACGAAGTAACCACCTCGACACGGCTGATCGGAAAGCGCGCTTCCCCGCTGGCAAAGTCGCGCAGTTTCTGTGCGCGCTGCTCGGCGGGACGCTCCATCCAGTCGGCGTCATCCAGCAGCGCTGCCAGCGCTTCATCGTGCACACGTGAATCCTGGCGCACATCCAGCCTTGCCAGATGCAATCCAAAGGTATTCACCCGGCGGATCAAGCGTTGCACCGCATAGGCGCCAGCATGCAGACCATGATGACCGATCAGGCTCTCTTCGATCAGCCGCAGATCGCCGACCAGTTCGCCGACCGAGGTGTAGCCTTCCGCGTGGCTTTCTTCCAGGCTCGCCTCCAGGCGGGCGCCGATCAGGGTCAGCAGGCCACGGTATGGCATATCGGCATGGCGCGGACGGATCTTGGCGGCGGCCAGCGGAAAACGCTCGCGGTAGTCGGCCAACCGCTGGAGCAGGGGCTCCGCCACGGCAACGCGACTCTCGGTCTGGCTCAGCAACCGTGCCAGCACGGCCACGTCCTCCCGATAGTGTTCGATCACGTGGGCGCGCTGACTGGCCAGACTGGCGGCGATGGTGTCGGCCCCTACGTTCGGATTGCCGTCCATGTCGCCACCGACCCAGGTGGCGAACCCGAGCAGCTGTGGCAACGCAACGGTCACGCCATAAACCGTCTGCAAGGCCTCGGCCAGCGATTCGTACAACGCCGGCACGATGCGGTAAAGCGGATTCGCCAGATAGAAGCCGACATGGTGGTGTTCATCCTGCACGGTCGGTCGCACCGGCGACGCCTCAGCGGTCTGCCACCCAGACGACAGCGCCATGAAGATACGGTCGTCGTCCTCCTTGCGCTCCTGCGGTGTGCGTTGCGAGTCGAAGTTGTCGACCAGGGAACGCACGATGGCTTGCTCTTTCTCCAGCAACGAGCGGCGCACCGCCTCGGTCGGATGCGCGGTAAACACCGGTTCGATCCACAGCTTCTCAAGCCAGCCGAGCAGCTCATCTGCGCCCACGCCCTGCGCCTTGAGCTGGCAAAGCACGTCCAGCAAGGATTCCGGCTGCGGCTTGCCGCCGGCGCGCTGGTAGTCGCGGCGACGGCGGATGCGGTGGACGCGTTCGGCGGTATTCACGGCCTGGAAATAAGTGGCAAAGGCACGTGCCATTGCCTCGGCATGGCTGGCATCGAGACCGGCCAGCGAATCGGCCAGCCCCGCCACCGACTCCCCTTCATGCCGGCGCCGGATCGCCGCCGTACGTACCTGCTCGACCCGATCGAGAAATCCGCTGCCACCCTGTTCGGCAAGCATCTTGCCGACCAGGGTCCCAAGCCGACCCACATCCTCACGCAGTGGCCCATCGTGGGGCAGGAACTCGGGTTCGCGATTGGCTTCCATAGGGGGCTCCAGGGTGGGGAAAGCAAGTCCGGCTGAACCCCACAATATACAGCGCAGGCAACCGGCAGGATCTGACGCTACAATAACCGGCTTGTACTGCCCGCCGAGGGGCGCTGCGACCGTTTGTGAATGCGGAGCTATCCGCAACCGCCGACAGCCTGGAGCTGCGACGACATTCACAAATGGCCAGGCTCGGCGCGCACGTTCCACAACGGCGCCCGGTTGTCTGTACGCGAGTCATTCCGAAGAGATCCGGCGATCCATGGCCGGCTCCTCCGAAGCCCCTCGCACCAAACCGGAGATACGCATGAACGCTGTCAACAAAGAAACTGTTGCCCACGACTACAAAGTTGCCGACCTGTCGCTGGCCGACTGGGGCCGCAAGGAACTGGACATCGCCGAGCCGGAAATGCCGGGCCTGATGTCGATCCGCCGCAAATACGCCACCACCCAGCCGCTTAAGGGCGTGCGCGTGACCGGCTCGCTGCACATGACGATCCAGACCGCCGTGCTGATCGAAACGCTTAAGGACATCGGCGCCGACGTGCGCTGGGCCTCGTGCAACATCTTCTCGACCCAGGACCACGCCGCTGCCGCCATCGCCGCCACCGGCACGCCGGTATTCGCCTGGAAGGGCGAGACGCTGGAGGAATACTGGGACTGTACCCTGCAAGCGCTGAGCTTCCCCGATGGCAAGGGCGGCTTCCTCGGTCCGCAGATGGTGGTCGACGACGGTGGCGACGTCACCTTGCTGATCCACAACGGTTACGAGCTGGAGAACGGTTCGGACTGGGTCAACGAGAAGGCTTCCTCGCACGAGGAGCAGGTAATCAAGAACCTGCTCAAGCGCGTGCACAAGGAGCGCCCGGGTTTCTGGCACACCGTGGTCAAGGACTGGAAGGGCGTCTCCGAGGAGACCACCACCGGCGTGCACCGCCTGTACCAACTGGCCGAAGCCGGCAAACTGCTGGTCCCGGCGATCAACGTCAACGATTCAGTCACCAAGAGCAAGTTCGACAACCTGTACGGCTGCCGCGAGTCGCTGGCCGATGGCCTGAAGCGCGCGATGGACGTGATGCTGGCCGGCAAGGTGGCCGTGGTCTGCGGTTACGGCGATGTCGGCAAGGGCTGCGCCCACTCGTTGCGTGCTTATGGCTCGCGCGTGGTGGTCACCGAGATCGACCCGATCAATGCGCTGCAGGCGGCAATGGAAGGTTTCGAGGTGAACACCGTCGAAAGTACGCTGGGCCGCGGTGACATCTATGTCACCACCACGGGCAACAAGGACGTGCTGACGCTCGACCACCTGAAGGCTATGAAGGACCAGGCCATCGTCTGCAACATCGGCCATTTCGACAACGAGATCCAGGTCGATGCGCTGAACACCATGGCCGGCGTCGAGAAGATCAACATCAAGCCGCAGGTGGACAAGTACGTGTTCCCCGACGGCCACGCGATGTTCCTGCTGGCCGAAGGACGCCTGGTCAACCTGGGTTGCGCCACCGGGCATCCGAGCTTCGTGATGTCCAACTCGTTCGCCAACCAGACACTGGCGCAGATCGAGCTGTGGGCGAACAAGGACAAGTACGAAAACAAGGTCTACATCCTGCCGAAGAAGCTCGATGAGGAAGTGGCGCGCCTGCACCTGGAGAAGATAGGCGTCAAGCTGACTACGCTCAGTGCCGAGCAAGCCAAGTACCTCGGCGTGCCGGTCGAAGGCCCGTACAAGCCGGAGCATTACCGCTACTGATCGCTACTGCCCTCCTCGCTGCAGACGGCGTACCCACACAAAATCTGCCATGCACTTGGAAAACGATAAAGAAGGACGCTGCAATGCGTCCTTCTTTATGTCAGTGGACCGCTGGCATGCTCGGCTGAAATACGCCCACCACTGAACCATCGCAGACGGGGATATATCAACAGCCCCAGCAGCAGCGTCCCACGACTCAGCTGCAAAGGCTTTCCGCCCGAGGCCGACGATCATGCCGATGGACCGTACTGCCGAGGCGCTGAACGGAATATTGCCTCGGTAGCGTTCGGCGCGGATAAATCAACGCTGGGCTACGCCGGCGAAACCGTGGTGCGGTTGCACGCCAGGTACGGCCTCACCACTTCCGCTCCATGCCCCCAGACACTCGTGCTGCCCCTAATCTCCCACCAAAACCGAGCGCCGATCCCACGGCATCCTCCAGAGCTTTCGTTCCTATAGGGGTATAGTCAATAACGTCCATCGTCGCCTGCCGACGGTTGCCAGGGAGTCTCCAAACATGAAGCAGCGCCCAATCTGGAATGCGCACCTGGCTGGGGCCGTGCTCGGCCTGGTGCTGCTGTTGACCTTCGTGATGACGGGTCACGGACTAGGTGCGTCCGGAGCGCCTACAGCCATCGCCGCCGCCACGTCGAATGTGGTAGCACCCACCGCAACCCAAGCCAATGGCTATCTCGGCTGGATGGTCGAAAATGGGCGAAACCCGCTCAATTCCTGGATTATCTGGGAGGTCCTCGGGGTGGCACTGGGCGCACTGGCGGCCGCCTGGTGGTCCGGCCACCTGCATGTTCGCATTGAAGGGCCACCCCGCATCAAGAGCATGGGGCGTCTATCGTTGGCCCTGATTGCCGGCGTGCTGTCCGGCTTTGGCGCTCGGGTTTCTGCGGGATGCACCAGTGGGCTTGGACTTTCTGGTTCTGCAACGCTGGCGACGGCAGGCTTCGTCTTTCTGATCGGTTTCTTTGGTGCCGGGCTGATCACCGGCCTGTTGACACGGAGGATGTGGAAATGACCTTTCCCATCGAATGGACCGGCCCGGTTTCCGGCCTGGTGTGTGGCGTACTCTTCGGCTACGTGCTGCAACGCGGGGGGCTCGGCAATGGCTGTCGCCTTACCGCCCAGCTGCGGTTGCAGGACTGGACTGTTTTTAACGTGATGTTCACGGCGATTCTCGTCGCTGCGGGGGGTTGTACGTTCTCGAACTGGCCGGATACATGCATACGTCTGACATCTTCATCCCCACGACCTACCTCTGGGCAACCCTGCTCGGAGGCGCATTGATCGGCGTTGGCATGGGGCTTGGCGGGTATTGCCCAGGAACGTCCGTCGTTGGCGCGGCTGCCGGGCGCATCGACGGCATGGTCTTTTTTGTCGGGTTGATTCTCGGGGTAGTAGCCTTCGCCGGCATCTATACCCCGATCACACCGCTGATGAATGCGGCCGCGGGTCCGCAGGCACAAACCCTTGGCCAGCTTCTGGGCCTTCCCGCATGGGCAGTACTGATGCTGCTGGCAGGCGTTGCAGTCGCGGTCTGGTGGTTCACCCGTCGCAACGGGACTTCTGCAGCGATCACCTGCGCCGACTGACAAAATCCTGGAACAATCGAGGAGATACCTGATGAACCCTGTCGCTAAAAAACGTACTGGGCCGCTGGCGGCCAAGCTTTCAGCCGCCACCTTGGCACTGGCTGCAATGGCCCCGCTACCGGCCGCCTTGGCGCCACTCAGTGGCGTGTCGATAGCACATGCACAGAACAACCCCTGTGCACCTTCCAGACCGGCCGCCAAATCCAACAATCCCTGTGCGCCCTCCCGGCCTGCGACCAGGTCCAACAATCCCTGTGCTCCGCAGAAAGCCCGGCCCAGCAATCCTTGCGCGCCAAAGCAGGCGCCGAGGACAAAAAAGGCCGATAAGAACTGCAACGGGCCAAAGAATCCGTGTGCTCCGGCTCGCAAATGTTCTTGAGATAGTGAAGCGTGTCTGCAGTCCTCCAGCACATTCCGGTCGATAATTCGCGCCTGCGTTTTCCACAGGCGCGAATCGCAGCGTGCCTTCAAAGGCTCGACAGACCGGAACTCGAACGCGCGCAAGCGGCGGCCAGTGCGTTGGTCGATTGCCTGTGCGCGTTCGTCGATGCGGGGGATTTCCCGCTGTCTGCAGTCGTCGGCCGTGGCGAGACGCCTCGTACATGGCATGCGTATCAGGCTGAAGACGCCAGCATGCTCGATGGCGCCCGTGGTGTCCTCCATTACTACTACCACTCGCATGACACACCTGGCATGACCGCGGAAGAACACGGGCATTTTCATCTGTTTGCCCAGCTCGGCAACGATGCCACGGGCAAGCCATGCTACGCCCACCTGGCGGCGATTGGCGTCGACGCGCGCGGCATGCCGCAACGCTTGTTCACCACCAACCGCTGGGTTACCGACGAAACCTGGCTACCGGCCGAGACCTTGATCGCATTAGCCGAAAACATCGCAAATACCGCCGATACCGGCGCACGGACGGTGGAGCGCTGGTTGCGCGCGCAACTCGGTGTGTTTGCACCACAGATTGCCGAATTGTTGAGACACCGCGACCGCCGGATGGGAGCCCGGCTTGCCGGCGGACGCCGTCCCGGCCTGTTTGAAGATCGACGCATGCATGTCATCAGCCAGTGTCACGTGTCGGTCGAACAGCAGCTCACTGTATTTGAACATCTAATTCACTAATTTGTCCGCGAGGACGGGGTTGGAGGGGAAGGAAATGAAAACGCAGATCAGGACTACTTTAGTGGCCACACTGCTCCTGCTTGGATCAGCTGCGGCCCAGGCGGTTACGCTACCGGGTCCGCTGGTGAGTTCACAATGGCTGTCACAACACCGCGCGGAGGTCAATGTCATCGACGTCCGCCACGATCCGGCGTCCTTTACCAAGACACCCGCATTCACCACCGAAAAGGGAGTGAAGTCGCTGTCCGGGTTCGGTGGTCACATTCCTGGGGCCTTGCTGCTCGACTTCGGAAAGGTGCGCGTGCCGCGCATGGTCGATGGTCATGAAGTCAAATGGATGCTGCCTGATCAGATGGCTTTTCAGGATCTGATGCGCAACATCGGCGTCAAAGCCGGCCGGCCGACGGTAATCGTGCCCGAGGGTGCAAGTGGTGCCGACCTGGATATGGCCGCACGGGTGTACTGGTCCATGAAGGTATATGGCGACAACCATCTCGCGATCCTCAATGGCGGCACGACCGGCTGGCTTGAGCAGGGACTGCCCTACAACACCGCCGCGGCAGCTGAAGGCAAGGGCAACTGGACCGCAAGCGCAGCTCGGATGAAATACGTCGCCAGCAGCCGAGATGTAGCCAAGGCCATCGGCACCGGGGTGCAGATCGTCGACGCAAGGCCCATGCCGTTCTATATCGGCCTTACGAAGAAGCCGATCGTGGGCAGCGCCGGCCATATCAAGGGCGCGGTCGACCTGCCGCCTGACCTCCGCACATCAGCCAAAGGCGGTATGCACTACCTGACGCCCGCCGAATACACCTCGATCTTCAGGCACCTGGACATCAATGCCCACAAGCCGAGCATCACCTATTGCAATACCGGCCATCTGGCGTCCGGCGCCTGGTTCGTGCTCAGCGAAATAATGAAGAACCCGAATACGCGTCTCTACGACGGTTCGATGTATGAGTGGACGGCCGAGAAGCGTCCGGTCGTCGGACTCCCCTGATCTCTTGCCAGGTTCCCTGCACGACGAGCGCGCAGGGAACCGCAACGGCGCCTGATAGCTGATTTGCCAGGCACCATAGACCAAACTGAACGGAGCACTGGATGGACCAGCACGACCCAAAACCAGGCCGCATTATTTCGGCACCTGAGAACTTTCTGAGCGCTGCGGGCAAGTCACGACGTCGCGCATTGGGCGGCCTGCTGGCCGGTGGTGCAGCTGTGTTCGCCGGTAGTTCGCTGAATGCAGTCGACGCGAAGGGGGCACCGGCCAATCCGGCACACCTGCCGCCGAACGTACCGCCCTGGTCGCAATTTCTCGGCAAGCCGGTCGGAGCAAATCCGTATGGCGTCCCGTCTTTGTTCGAGAAAAACATCATTCGACGGAGCAGCCCGGGGCTGACCACTACCACCCAGTCGTCGGTGGCCTTCGCACCGCTGCAGAACCTGTTCGGCATCATCACGCCAAACGGCTTGCACTTCGAGCGCGACCACAATGGGCGGCCGGACATCAATCCGTACGAGCATCGATTGATGCTGCACGGGTTGGTGCGTGAACCCAAAATCTACACCATGGAGGACATCCTCCGGTTTCCCTCGGTCTCGCGCATCCACTTCATCGAGTGCGGTGCCAACTCGGCGATGGAATGGGCCAATCCATCGGTGCCCACGGTGCAATATACGCATGGCATGCTCAGCTGTGCCGAGTGGACCGGCGTGCCCCTGTCGACCTTGCTCGAAGACGTCGGCTTTGATACGAAGAAAGCGAAATACCTGCTCGCCGAAGGCGCCGACGGTGCAGGGCTGACCCGCACCATTCCGCTCTCCTTCGCACTGGACGACGTAATCGTCGCGTACGGACAGAATGGCGAAATGCTGCGCCCGGAGCAGGGCTACCCGCTGCGCCTGGTCGTACCGGGAGTCCAGGGCGTGTCGAACGTCAAGTGGCTACGCCGTATCAAGGTCGGCGACAAGCCCTGGGATACCCGCGAGGAGTCGCTGCAATACAGTGACTTGATGCCCGATGGCACTATCCGCCAGTACACCTGGATCCAAGAGGCAAAGTCGGTCATCACCTCGCCATCTGGAGGGCAGCATCTGCTCGACAAGGGTGGTTACTACCAGATCACCGGATTCGCCTGGTCCGGACGCGGCCATATCAAGCGCGTGGATGTCTCCACCGATGGCGGCAAGAACTGGCGCACGGCACAGCTGCAGACGCCCGTGCTCGACAAGGCGCTTACCCGCTTCCGCATTGATTGGAACTGGGATGGCAACCCGGCGATGCTGCAGAGCCGTTGTATTGACTCGACCGGTTATGTGCAGCCGAAGATGCGCCAGTTGCGCGAAGTCCGCGGCACGCGGTCGATCTACCACAACAATGCCATTCAGACGTGGCTCGTCGATGCCGAAGGGAAGGTGCACAATGTCGAAGTCTGATCGATTGGTCGGCGCTCTGGCCGTCGCTCTGCTGCTTGTTATTGCGCTGCCGGCGCAGGCCCGGGAGAAAAACTACCACCTCGGCCGTAAGGCAACCGCAGCCGAAATCGCTGGCTGGAACATCGATGTACGCCCTGATGGGAAGGGTTTGCCTGAGGGTCAGGGCTCGGTAGCGCAAGGCGGCGAGATCTACGATGCGAACTGCGCAAGTTGTCACGGTTCGTTCGGTGAAAGCAACGAATATCTGGCTCTCACCGGCATCAAAGCGAAGCTCAACCACGCGACCACGTTGTTTGACTACATCAACCGCGCAATGCCTTTTCCGCACTCAAAGTCGTTGACGGCTGACCAGGTGTACGCAGTCGCAGCCTATGTGCTCAATCTCAACGACATCGTGCCATCCGACTTCGTCGCCAACAGGCAGACATTGCCCAAGGTCAAGATGCCCAACGCCAATGCGCTCAAACCCTATCCGGGAATGATGAGCGTGCATGGCAAACCGGACGTTCACAATACGGCCTGCATGAAGAACTGCGAGAAAGTGGTGAAGATCACCGGCAGCCTCCCTGCAGGTTTCACCAAGAATCTCTACGGCGATATCCGGGACAACTTCCGCGGCCTGGAGACCATGAACGAACAGGCGCCACCGAAGGCCGACCTGCCCGGCAGCGCCGTGGCCGGCAAGACGTCAGCCGCTTCGGCAATGCCGAAGGTGATGACGGCATCCGGCTGCACTGCTTGCCATGCGCTCGACCACAAAATTCTCGGACCTTCCTTTCGCGACGTCGCGAAGAAATACCAGGGCAATCCGGGGGCTTCAAAACATCTGATACACAAGATTCGAAACGGCGGTGCCGGCGTGTGGGGATCGATTCCGATGCCGCCACATCCCGACCTTTCCGATGCCGATCTGTCGACCATGGTTCAATGGATCCTGACGCAAAAAGCCAAAAAGTAGGTAGTCTGCGGCACGGAACCCCAGATTTCCCGCCAATCCATCCAACAGCAAACGCAATACAGTCGAGGAGTTATTCATGAAAATGTCTAGAAGGGCATTCCTGCAGGCAAGTGCCAGCGGTACTGCCGTCCTGTTCGTCGCGACTACTGGTCTGCTGCCCCGCCTCGCGGCGGCCGCAACCAGCCCGCTCGCACCGACAGACCATCGCAAGGAATTCCAGGGCCACACGCTGGACTCCGTCGTCAAGGCCATGGGCGGCGACAAGGCCGTAAAGTCCTCCGACATCATGCTTCAGGCGCCCTCGATCGCCGAGAATGGCGCCGTGGTTCCGGTCGTGATCCAGAGCAAGCTGCCGGGTACGCGCATGATAGCGATCGTGTCGGAAAAGAACCCGCACGCACTTTCCGCGGCGTTCCACTTCCCCGAGGGCACCGAGCCCTACGTGATGACCCGGGTGAAGATCGCTGAAACGTCCAATCTGCGCGCCCTGGTACAAACCGACAAGGGCTTCTTTTATACCGACAAGCTGGTCAAGGTCACCCTTGGCGGCTGCGGCGGCTGAACCACATTTCGATCGAGGAGAAAGACATGGCAGATCCGATGCGAATTCGCGCGCGGCTCACAGGTGATACGGTTGAGGTAAAAGTGCTGATGGCACACCCCATGGAGACCGGCTTGCGCAAGGACTCCAGCGGCAAGCTGATTCCGGCGCATTACATCGAAACCGTAAAAGCCACGTGCAAGGGCAAAGACGTACTGACCGCCGACTGGGGGCCCGCAGTGTCCAAGAACCCGTTTCTTGCCTTCCGCTTCAAGGGTGCGGCCAAGGGCGACAAGGTAACGATTACCTGGAAAGATACCGCGGGAGAGAGCCGCACGGATGACGCTGTAGTCAGCTGAGTTCCTGACGGCATCGACCATGAGTGCGCGCGGCCGGGGCATGCGCCTCGCGCACTCTCAGAAAGGGGGTGACACACATGCGCAATCTGGCAATGGCCTTGCTTATCGGCCTGGCCGCGACGGTGGGCTCGGGAGGCTACGCGCTTGCGGCCGAGGGCCCTCACGCGACGTCCTCCCCAATCCGAGTCGTTTATCACCTCGATGCTGATCGCAAGGACACTACGACCGCACTGCACCAAGCAGAGAATCAACTTGCAGCCGATCCGACCGCAAAGATCGTCATCGTGGCGATCGGTCCCAGCGTGCGCTTCATGGTGAAAGGCAGCAATACCGCCGGCGGCTACCCGTTCTCGCTGATGGTCGAAGATTTACAGAGCAAAGGGGTCCGCTTCGAAGCATGCGGCAACACAATGGCGACCCTGAAGATCAAACCCGAACAATTGGACGACGGTATCGTGGTCGTCCCTTCCGGCATGGCCGAACTCGCGCGGCTGCAATCGCGCGAGGGCTATGTTTACATCAGGCCCTGAACGCCCACAGCATCACGGAGATGGCGACATGAGAGCAAAAACCAAACAGCACATGTTCTGGCTGGCGATTGTGGTGGGGGCCGCCAGCAGCTTCACTGCCTCGCTAGTCTGGGCACAGGCAGCCACTCCGGCCGACCCGGTGGCGCAGTACCGGGCCATGTTTGGCGACGACAACCCGGCCGACCTGTGGGTGATGCGGGGACAGGATCTCTGGCAGAAACCTCGCGGACCGAAAAACGTCGCGCTGGCCAAGACCTGCGACCTCGGCATGGGTGTGGGCAAAATCAAGGGTGCCTATGCCCACATGCCGCGCTATTTCGCCGATACCGGCAAGGTCCAGGATCTCGAAACCCGGCTTCTCACCTGTATGGTCAGGGATCAAGGGCTCGACCGGAAAGCCATTCTGAAGAACCGGTTCGGCGACGGCGACCGCAAATCGGATCTTGAAGCGCTGTCTGCCTACGTCGTCGATGCATCGAAGGGCATACCGATCAGCCTGCCCATGACTCATCCCGAAGAAAAGCGTGCCTATGCGATGGGCAAGGCGATTTTCTACTATCGGGCAGGCACCCACGACTTCTCGTGTGCCACCTGCCATGGACAGTCGGGCAAGCGGATCCGTCTGCAGGACTTGCCCGACCTGGCCAATGCCAATCCCGAAGCACAAAAAACCTACACTACCTGGCCAGCCTATCGCGTGTCCCAGGGGGAAGTCCGGACGATGGAATGGCGTCTCGGCAGCTGCTTCCGCCAGATGCGCTTTCCGAAACTGAAATACGGCTCGGAAGTTGCCATCGATCTGACCATGTTCCTTGCCAAGAACGCCGAAGGCGGAGAAATGGCAGCCCCCGGCCTCAAACGTTAAGGAGTGGACGATGCGTACTTTGACTCGCTTGGTGATTCTGCTCTCGGCCTTGCCCCTGGCGGCGGCCGCCGCAGCACAAACCCATAAGAACGATCGCAATGCCGAAGCGTTCGCGGCCTTGAAGGCCTCGTTCGCAGCACACGGCCAGGCCGGTATGGACCGGCTCGACCAGGACAAGACCCAGGCGCTGTGCTCCACCTATGCGCCTCATGCCCCGCCCGCCAAGCTCGCCAGCCCATTGCAGACGGCCAATCGCGACTCGGTCAAGTACCCTGCCGACGGCAAGTACCTGGGTGACTGGAAACGTGGACAGGCGATCGCCGAAGAAGGTAAGGGAAAGCAATATTCGGACGATCCGAGCAAGCCGTCGGGCGGAAACTGCTATGCCTGCCACCAACTGGACAAACAGCAAATCGCCTACGGCACAATCGGACCCTCGTTGTATCACTACGGCAAGAATCGCGGCCGCTCCGAAGCGATGCTCAAGCTGACCTGGAGCATGGTCTACGACATGAAAGGGTACTCGCTGTGCTCCGCCATGCCGCGCTTTGGCAGCAAGGGTATCCTCACCGAACAGCAGCTCAAGGACGTCATGGCCCTCCTGTTCGATCCCGATTCACCGGTCAACAAATAATCTTTTTCGGAGTATTTTCATGAGCATGAGTCGCCGCGAATTCATGCAGCTGATGGCAGCTGCAGCTGCGGCTGGTCTGCCGCTGGCGTCCTCCAAAGCGTTTGCCGCCGGCAGCGGTGAAGCACTTTATGACCTGCCGGCATTCGGCAACGTCAGTCTATTGCACATGACCGACAGTCATGCGCAGTTGATGCCCATTCATTTCCGTGAGCCCTCGTCCAATATTGGCGTCGGTGCTGCCTTCGGCAGGCCACCGCACCTGGTAGGCGAGCACCTGCTGAAGTTTTACGGGATCAAGCCGGGAACCCGCGAAGCCCACGCGTTGACTTGCCTGGATTATGTCGAGGCCGCCCAGCGCTATGGCAAGATCGGTGGCTATGCCCATGTCGCAACCTTGATCAAACGCCTTCGTTCCAGCCGCCCGGGAGCACTGCTGCTCGATGGCGGCGACACTTGGCAGGGTTCCGCCACATCGTTGTGGACCAAGGGACAGGACATGATCGATGCCCAGCTGGAACTCGGCGTCGACGTGATGACGGGACACTGGGAATTCACCTACGGTGCCGATCGGGTCAAGGAGGTTGTCGACGGCCCCTTCAAGGGCAAAATCGATTTTGTGGCGCAGAACATCCGCACAGCTGACTTCGGAGACCCGGTGTTTCCCGATTACACGATGCGGCATGTCAACGGGGTCGACGTCGCCATCATCGGCCAGGCATTTCCTTACACGCCTATCGCCCACCCGGCCCACTTCGTCGCGGACTGGTCGTTCGGCATCCAGCAGGATCATCTGCAACAAGTCATCGACAAGGTTCGCAAGGCCGGCGCCGCCGTGGTTGTGCTGCTGTCCCACAACGGCATGGATTGCGACTTGAAGCTCGCCTCCCAGGTCAGCGGGCTCGATGCCATCCTCGGCGGACATACCCACGATGGCGTACCGCACCCGGTTACGGTGAAAAATAGCGGTGGACATACGCTAGTGACTAATGCGGGCAGCAACGGCAAGTTCGTTGGCGTACTCGATCTCGACGTGCGCAACGGCAAACTTCACGATGCCCGGTACCGGCTGCTCCCGGTCTTTTCCAACTTGCTGGCACCGGACCCGGCGATGCAGGCGCTGATCACGAGGCACCGCCAGCCTTATGAAGCCAAGCTGACGAAGCAGCATGCCGTGAGCGAAGGTCTGTTGTATCGCCGTGGCAACTTCAATGGCAGTTTCGACCAGTTGATACTCGACGCGTTGATGGAAGTGAAAGATGCGGAAATCGCTTTTTCACCGGGATTCCGCTGGGGCACGACATTGCTGCCCGGCGAAGCCATTACCCATGAGCGACTGATGGATCAGACGGCCATCACCTACCCCGCCGTCACCGTCAGCGAGCTTACGGGTACGCAGATCAAAGCCATTCTGGAGGATGTTGGCGACAACCTGTTCAATCCGGACCCCTACTATCAGCAGGGTGGCGACATGGTTCGCGTGGGCGGCCTCGCCTATACCTGCGCCCCCGCAGCCAGCATGGGTAAACGCATCACTGACATGCGGCTCGGTGGCGAACCCCTCGACGCCAATAAAACCTACAAGGTCGCCGGGTGGGCACCAGTAGCGCCCAATGCCACCGGGGAACCGATTTGGGATGTAGTCGCCGATTACCTCGGCTCACACCGTAGCGTTGCGCAACCCAAACTCAACACGCCGAAGCTCATCGGCGAGAAAAATAATCCCGGGATTGCCTGACCGTGCTGAAACATGTCCGGTCAGCGCTGCTCGTTTTAATGACGCTCTGCACGCCGGCGGCAGCCGCGTCCGGTGCGCCTCCCTGGGCACCCAGCGACATAACGATGACCGTACATCAGGTGGGCCCTCACAGCTATTATGTGGAGGGCCGACTTGAGGAGGCGAGTCGCGCCAATGAAGGTTTCATCGCCAATGCCGGCTTTGTGATTACCCGGGATGGCGTCGTGGTATTTGATACGCTGGGATCGCCAGCGTTGGCAGACCGCTTGATCGAGGAAATTGGCAAGCGCACCAAACTTCCGATCAAACGCGTCATTATCAGCCACTATCATGCCGATCATTTCTACGGCATACCGGCGTTTCGCCGTATCGGTGCGCAGGTCTGGGCTGATACGCGTGCACATGCCTACCTGAATTCACAAGCCGCATCGGAGCGGCTGGCGCAACGCAAAAAAATCATCGGCCGCTGGCTCGGTGCGGATTTCAGCTTGCCACTTCCAGACCGCTGGCTCGACAAGCCCGTGGATTTCGAGATGGGCGGAGTGCGCTTTTCAGTGCGCCATATCGGTCCGGCACACTCACCCGAAGATCTTGCCATGTTGGTGGAGCCGGACGGCGTCTTGTATTCGGGCGACGTAGTCTATGCTGGCCGGGTGCCCTTTGTAGGCAATGCCAATACCAAATTGTGGCTGAAAGCCATCGATCGTATGCTCGCCATACCGGCGCGCGTGATGGTTCCCGGACACGGCCAAGCCTCCTTCCACCCGCGCCGTGATGCCCGGATGACCCGGGACTATCTGATCTTTCTGCGGAAGCAAATGGGCCTGGCCGTGGACAACTTCGTGCCGTTCGAGGAAGCTTACAAGCATATCGATTGGAGCCGTTTCCAGGCCGAACCGACCTTCAATGTCGCCAATCGCAGGAACGCCTACAACGTCTACCTGCAGATGGAGCAGGAGTCGCTGTCACACTAGCGCGAGTTTCAACCGAACTTGGCCAGCAATCGCGCCAGATCCTTGGTCGAGGCGCGAATCTCAGTGATGTCGCCGGCGGCCTCAATGTGGCTATTGAGACTGCAGGCGATCATTTCGTAGAACGCCTTGTCCAGGGCACGCCTGGCCGCGGTGAGTTGCAACGCGACCTGCTCGCAGGAGCAGTTGTCGGTAATCATGTTCTGAATGCCGCGTACCTGCCCCTCAATGCGGGCCAACCGGGTCACCACCTTGCGCCGGTGCGCTTCTTCACTTTCCTGAAGCCCGTCCATTTGTTTGGGTTTTGTCATTCGACGTATCCGTCAACCATGTTTCATGAATGTTGCAACGCATGATTTTCTCGCAGTATCTACAGGCATTCGTAACACGCGAATCTTAATCGCCCAAAGATCTCCTCTGGAGATTAGCATGGAGCCGTTGTTTTCGCATCAATGCGACGGTCATAAACGCCACCTTTTCCGTAAGCGCCCGCGTGGTTGATATGTTGCGTCGCATTATATTTTCCATTAACCGAATTAACTTTCGGCTCGCCCACGTAACGTCGCTGTAATACGCAAAGTCTCGTGTTAGTCTCAGCATATACCAATACCCGTATTGGTATATGGGAGGTCGAAGCCATGGGGTGGTTTCGGACTATTGACAATATATTGCTGGGGGAAGACTCATGCGGCAGCGAATTCTCATAACAGCCGGTGTGCTCATGCTTGGCTGCGGTACGGCTTCAGCAACAAACGGTTACTTTTCACACGGATATGGCATGAAGGCCAAGGGTCGTGGCGGCACCTCGATGGCGATGACCAGTGACAGCTTCGGCGGCGCCAACAACCCGGCCACCATGGTGATGGCAGGCAATCGTCTCGACGCCGGGCTGGACCTGTTCTCGCCGAAGCGCAAGGCTGCGCGTTCCGGACTTGGTCCCGGTATGGATGGGTCGGTCGATAGCGGACGAACTGTCTTCGCCATCCCGGAGTTTGGCTACAACCATATGGTTCGCGACGACTTGTCCCTCGGTATCAGCGTCTTCGGCAACGGTGGCATGAATACAGACTACCGCGGTGGCCAGTTCAACTGTGGCCAGGGCGCGGCCAACATGCTGTGTGGGTCCGGCTCTCTCGGCGTCGACCTGACCCAGCTGATCCTCGCACCCACGGCGTCGTACGCACTTACGCCGAACCAGTCGATTGGTATTGCCCCTCAGATCGCCTTTCAACGTTTCTCAGCCAAGGGACTGCAGGCCTTCGCGGGCACCCCAGGTCTTTCGTCCCAGCCTGGAAGCGTCACCAACAACGGCCCGGAAACCTCTCACGGTCTCGGCGTTCGTATTGGTTACTTCGCCCGCGTAAGCCCGAGCTTTGCGATCGGCGCAGCCTACGCCAGCAAGATCAACATGAGCCGGTTTTCACGCTATGCGGGTCTGTTTGCACAAGCCGGAAAATTTGATATTCCTGAAAATTACTCCATCGGCTTGGCCTGGACGCCCACCAAGCCGCTGACGTTTTCGCTCGATTATCAACGCATCAACTATACCGGTGTGCAATCCGTCAGCAATCCGAGCCTGGTCCCCGCGCAGCTGGGTTCCAACGGCGGCCCGGGATTCGGCTGGCACGACATCAATGTCTGGAAGTTCGGCGTCGAGTATGCAAGCTCCGACCGCTGGACCTGGCGCGCCGGTATCAATCACGGCGACAACCCGATTCGCGGCACAGATGTCACTTTCAACATTTTGGCTCCCGGCGTCGTCACCGATCACCTGACGCTTGGTTTCACGCACAAGATGCCGTCGGGCGGCGAACTGACCGTCGCGTACATGCATGCCTTCACGAAGAGCGTACAGGGAGCCTCGATTCTCCCCGTATTCATGGGGGGGGCGCCAGCCGGTACGGAGCGCATTTCCATGCACCAGAATTCACTCGGTATCGCTTACGGCTGGAAGTTCTGATTCACCGCATTCCCATGCGCCACATGGCGCATGGGAACAACTCAAGTCGAAACTCCTGCCATTGTCGGGATGGGCGGCGCGTCGGCTGCATACGGGGGCCCCTGGCGAAGCGCGGCTAAGCAGAGCGACGCACGGCGAGGCCCCAAGTCACGGGGGGCTGGCCACCCCCTAGATAAACGCAAGGCGGGAGGCCGCCGGCAGCATTGCGCGGGGATGGCAGAGCATTTATATATCGCTTCATCGCGAATTAGAGATATATACTCGTCAGCCTTGCCCCCAAGGAACCTGCGCGATGCCGGCGATCAGCTTTGAATTCTTTCCACCCAAGACCGACGAGCAGCGCGTGCAGCTGGAACGCGCGGCCCAGCTGCTGAAAACGCATCAGCCGGACTATGCCTCAGTCACCTTCGGCGCCGGCGGATCGACGCTCAGCTACACCGGCGATACCGTGGCGCGCCTGCATCAGCAGTACGGTTTCAACGTGGCGCCGCATCTTTCGTGCGTCGGCGGCACACGAGATGAATTGGCCACCATGCTCGACACCTACCGCAACGCGGGCTACCGACGCATCGTGGCCTTGCGGGGGGATCTCCCTTCGGGCATGGCTACCCCCGGCGATTTCCGCTATGCCTGCGAACTGGTCCGGTTCATCCGCCAGCACAGCGGTGATCATTTCCACATTGAGGTAGCCGCCTACCCGGAAACCCATCCGCAAGCCGAGGATGCGCTGCGTGACCTGCATCACTTCAAAGCCAAAGTGGATGCGGGCGCCAATGGCGCGATCACTCAATACTTCTTCAACCCCGACGCCTATTTCCGCTTCGTCGACGATGTATACAAACTCGGCGTCAAGGTGCCCATTGTCCCGGGGATCATGCCGATAGCCAACTACAACCAGCTCAAGCGCTTCTCCGACATGTGCGGCGCCGAGATTCCACGCTGGATCGCCAAACGGATGCAGGCGCACGGCGACGATGCCGCCTCGGTGCGCGCCCTGGGCGCCGACGTAGTCGCGCAACTGTGTCGACGACTGCTTGCCGGAGGGGCACCCGGTCTGCACTTCTATACCCTGAACCGTGCCCGGGCGACCCAAGCGGTGCTGCAACAACTCGATTGAGCGCAGCGTATGCTGCGACGATGCGTTGCCTGATCGCCCTGCTCTGCCTAAGCCTCCTCGCCTGGGGCGGGTCCACCGTTGCCCAGACGACAATCCACCATTGCATAGGCGCTAAGGGCACTCCGGTGTTTACCGACCAACCCTGCGCCTCACTGGATGCCACCCCGGTAAGGCCGGGTAATGCGAGCCACAGCACCAGCTCACCGACCAAGCCTGCGCCAGTCCTGTGCGCGGCCAGTCGTCAGGCGCTGCAGCAAGAGGTAGTTGACGCCTTTACCAACCACGATGCCAACCGACTGGCGGGTCTGATGTTGTGGAACGGTCTGGCTCGCAGCGCTGCAACGGCAGATATCCGTTTGCTGGCCGGACTCGTCGAGCAGCCTCTGCTCGGTTTGGGATCGGCGCCGGATGAAGACATCGGCCCTGAGGCTGTCTACCCGGCGCGGACCGCGACCTCGAGTGTACCGCCATCCCCGACGGCGACTACCGCGCAGCACTTGATTGTGCGCACCACCGAGCATGACGGCGAAAGCACACCGGCATTGCACTTCAACATCGAGCGGAAGGCCGGCTGCCTGTGGCTGCGCCGCGCCGGCTGAGCCACCCTAGCCCGACAAGCCCGCGCCGTAAGGGGCTGCACCGGTTATTATGGGTAGTCCCCATTGGAGAATCGACATGGCGCAGCAATACCCCGAGTGGATCTGGCAAAACGGCAGCATCAAACCCTGGCAGGAAGCGACCACCCACGTCATGTCGCATGCACTGCATTACGGCTCGTCGGTATTTGAGGGTATCCGCAGCTATGCCACGCCGGACGGCGCCGCTATCTTTCGTCTTACCGATCATCTCAACAGGCTCTACCAGTCGGCACGCATCTACGACATGGTGTTGCCGTACTCGTTCGACGATCTGGCTGGCGCTTGCCGCGCAGTGATCAAGAAGAACGACCTCGGTGCCGCATATCTGCGCCCGGTGGCCTACCGCGGACTGGGCGGCTTCGGATTGTCCGCCGAAACCCCGATCGACGTCGCCGTCGCCGCTTGGCCAATGGGTCCTTACCTGGGCGCAGAAGCTCTGGAAAGGGGCATCGACGCGTGCGTGTCGAGCTGGCAGCGCTTTGCGCCCAACACGATCCCGGCCGGAGCCAAGGCTGGTGGGAACTACCTGTCCGGACAATTGATTGCCCGCGAAGCGCGCCGCCTCGGTTTCGGCGAAGGCATCGCCCTGGCGGCCAGCGGGTTGCTCAGTGAAGGCGCCGGTGAAAATCTGTTCCTGGTGTTCGACGGTGTCCTGCATACCACGCCAGCCAGCGCCTCGATTCTCGCTGGCATCACCCGCGATACGCTAAAAACCCTGGCTCGCGAGGAAGGCATCGAGGTCGTCGAACGGGATATCCCGCGCGAATATCTGTATCTCGCCGACGAAGTGCTGATGTGCGGTACCGCCGCCGAAATCACTCCGATCCGCTCGGTCGATGGCAAACAGGTCGGTGCGGGCAAAGCCGGGCGCGTCACCCGTCGGCTGCAAGAGCTGTACTTCGGGCTGTTCGACGGGCGCACCAATGACCGTTGGGGTTGGCTGGAATCGGTCTGAGCAATGAACCGATAGGAGCGCACAGAGTGCGCTCCTCCATTCCTAGTTGAACTGGATGCTGGCAATGGCCCCATTGGTATCGCTTCGGGGGCGCATCGCCACGTTCCAGCCATACAGTTCGCACAGCCGGCGCACGATAGCCAGCCCGAGGCCTGCCCCGCTGCCGCCGGCACCTTCGCCGCGGACCCCGCGCTGAAACAGTCGCTCGGCGTCTTCCGGCTTGATGCCTGGGCCGGTGTCGATGACTTCGATCTTGCCTTGCCCCACGTCGACCTGCACATGGCCTTCGAGGGTGTACTTGATGGCGTTTCCGATCAGGTTGGTCAATGCTACCGCGACCACCGACGCCGGTGCGTTGACGGTCACCGACTCGCTCATTGCCAGCGCGATGGTCAACGGCTTTCCGCGCATCTGCGGTCGCTGGCTTTCGATCACGTCGGCGGCAACTTTGCCGATTTCGGTGATTTCGCCCCGGGTCGGGCCACGCCGCTCGGCGCGCGACAGCAGCAGCAACGCCTCGATCAGCTCGGTGGCCTGACGCGACGCCCGCTCGATCCGCTTCAAGCGTTCGCTGATTTTTTCGCTGAGGTCGGGCGAGCCCTGCAGCAACTCTGTGGTGCTGGCAATCACCGCCAGTGGCGTGCGCAATTCGTGGCTGACGTCGGAGTTGAATTCCCGGTCACGTTCGACCATCGCAGTGAGCCGCGACGAGTACTCGTCCAGCGCATAAGCCAGCTCACCCACTTCGTCATCGGCAAAATGCGACGCCAGCGGCTCGGCCTTGCCGGCCTTGCGGAAGTCACGCAGCCGTTGTGCCAGTTCACTTACCGGCTTGAGCACCTTGCGAGACAACCACAGCCCGATCGCCAGCGACAGCAGACTGAACAATACGACCGCGCCTATCAGCGAGGTCACCAGCTGGCGCTTACCCAGATCCTCGCGGCTTGCATCATAGCGGATGAAACCGATGATGCCGTCCTTGCGCTGCACGGCAAGCTTGTAATGCTTGGTCCTGCCTCCGCTATCCACATCGTGAATGTCGTGGATGCCGGTACTGAGATTTTGCCAGGCCAAGGGCATCTTGTAGAGGGTGCGCTCGCTCTTGATCCAAGCCTCGAGAAGCTCGGAGTGAGCCTGCTGGTCGGGATGCGCGATGACATGATCGACAGCCTGATCGACGTCGTTCTGCAGGCTCGCGTCGATCAACTGGTTTTCCACCTTGGCGCGCACGTACAGCGCTGCCACGGCAAACAGCGCGCTGAGACCGAAGCCGAACAACGCGAACGAAACCACCAATCGGAAGCGCAGCTTACGCCTGGACCGCATCCGGCTCGACCATCCGGTAGCCAATGCCATGCCGCGTGTGGATCAACGGCTTCTCAAACGGTTTGTCGATGGCTGCCCGCAGGCCATGGATATGCACCCGCAGGGAGTCGCTGTCAGGCAACTCTTCACCCCAGACCTTTTGCTCCAGATCCTGGCGCGTCACCACCGACGGACTGGCCTCCATCAGGGCCTGCAGCAATTTCAAGCCGATCGGATTCAGCTGGATCGACTTGCCTTCGCGGTTCACCGTCAACGTATCGAGATTGAAAGTGAGGTCGGCGACCTTGAGCACCCGGCTCTGCGGACCCTTGCCGCGTCGCGCCAGCACCTCCAGACGCGCCGACAGTTCCTGCAGCGCAAACGGCTTGGTCATGTAGTCGTCGGCCCCGGACTCGAAACCGGTCAACTTCTGCTCCAAGGCGTCGCGTGCCGTCAACATCAGGATCGGGGTCTGCTTGTGCGCCTCATGGCGCAACTTGCGCGCCACTTCCAGCCCGTCCATCCCGGGCAGGGTCAGGTCCAGTACGATCACATCGAAATCATGTACCACAGCAAGATGCAGACCGGTCACGCCGTCGCCAGCGAAATCGACCACGTGCTCGCGGTCCTCCAGATAGTCACCGATGTTCGTCGCGATATCGCTATTGTCTTCGATCACCAGAACACGCATATGTCACTCCTGCGCAGCCGCTGCACAGAACGGCTCAAGTCACTAGCTTAACAAGCTTGATCGGAGGAATCCCGCCGCCTCACGGGAGATTCTGAACAAGTGCTCATGCGGGCAAGAAAAAGGCCCAGATGCGCGACTCGCCGCCGCCTCATCTGGGCCCAAACTACTGCCCCGATACCGCCATCTGCCTTCACTCGCGCTTGCAGCTCGTACTCAAGCAGACAATCAGTGGGGCCTTTATAGACACCTGGGGGTTATGCCCCGGTTAATCGCGTCGTGCGACGCCAGTACGGTTGCCTAGCCTGTTCATTCCGCAGTGAAGTACGTGAACACGCGATGTGCGCCCACGTCCGGTCCTGCCTGGACCGTGGCAAATTAGTCACCGGCGCCGCGCGGCTACGCAGCGAGCGCGGGTCGTTGCCGGGCCGGTCGATCAATGACCGCTCTTGTACTGCGGCACCTGCTGAACTCGCTGCAAGTAATCCCTTGTCCCTCGCCGCTCCAACTGGACTTCGCGGTAAGTCCGGCAGGTGGTCCGGGGAATATGCGAACCGACCGGCGCTATCGACTCACAGATCAGCCGCTTGTCGTCCCGACGGGTGAGGATCGCGTTTACCGTCTCCTGATCGTTGAACAACTGTACCTTGGCGCTCTGGCTCATCTTTGCCACGGTGTCGTACTTGTCGAACAGAGACTGCATATCACTCAAACCCGCATCAACTTTCGCGCGCTCGTGCTTGTCAACAAACTCATAGCGTCCACCTGGCACCATCTGCTGACGGACGGCAGCGGCGACTGCCGTGAAATCCTCTTTGTTTTCAGCCTTGACAATCGTTTTCGTCTTGTAAGCATACGCGGCGCCTGCCTGCATGAGCAGGCCAACGGTCACCATGAAAACCCAATGCAGTCTCCGTTCCATCATGTCAATTATCTCCCCCAATCAGGCCGCACCCCGTCATGGAGCACAGAACGCCGAATCTACCCACCGACGATGGTATGCCTGCCGCCAAATTGCGGTCAATTACGGACGCCAGGGCATCATCCTCATGGCCTCTTGCGGGGTACGGGCTTTGCGATTGCGCTGGCGGCCTGCTTCTGCAGCAAATCGATGATGCTGCCTGCCACATCGACGCCGGTAGCTTTCTCGATACCTTCGAGGCCTGGCGACGCGTTCACTTCGAGCAGTAGAGGGCCACGCTTGGAGCGCAGCAGGTCAACTCCTGCAATACCCAGTCCCAGCACGCCAGCCGCCCGAATGGCAATGCGCCTTTCCTGAGCGCTCAACGTCACTCCGCTCGCGCTGCCACCGCGATGAAGATTGGCGCGAAACTCACCGGGGCTGGCATCGCGCTGCATCGCCGCGACTACCTTTCCACCCACCACAAAACAACGCAGATCACTGCCATTGGCCTCGGCAATGAATTCCTGCACCAGAAAATCGGCGTACAGGCCGCGGAATGCCTCGATGACACTCTGCGAGGCGGTACGTTTTTCCGCCAGCACCACTCCGGTACCCTGACTTCCTTCATTGAGCTTGATCACGTGTGGAGGCTCGCCTAGCAGGGCCAGCACATCGGCGGTGTCATCGGGATTGTCGCCGAACACCGTCACCGGCATGTCGATACCCTGCGCCGCCAGCATCTGCAGGCAACGCAGTTTGTCGCGCGCGCGCAATACCGCATCGGATGAATTGGGCGTGTACACACCCATCATTTCCAGCTGTCGCAAAACGGCCGTGCCGTAAAAGGTGCTGCTGGCACCAATGCGCGGAATCACACAATCGAGATCGCGCACTGCCTTGCCCTGATAACGCACCGCAACCGCCCCTGGAGCAATGCGCACATAGCAACGCAAAGGGTCGAGCACGCGCACCACGTGGCCACGCTCACGACCCGCTTCGACCAGCCTCCGGGTCGAATACAGGCGACTGTTGCGCGAAAGGATGGCGATTTTCATACACTGTCCAGCGATATGAGGTGAGGCGTTGCCGTTGAGGACGGCGGCCGCGTATAGGAGGTTGCCGGGTCAACCGCAAAACGGCCGAGTAGCGCACTGCGTCCCAGCAACAGAGGGAAAAGCATATGCCGACGGTCCGTGAGATTGACGTCGATGTCGAAGCACTGCCCCGCCAGTCGCACTTCGGTACGAATGAACCAGCGCTCGGTTCGACGGCCACCGGTATCGATGACCACCCGGCGGTCCCTTGCCAATGCTTCGCAACACAGCGGCGTCGACTGCCGCCGCCGGACGTGCAGCGTAAAGCGCAACCAGGTCGCCGCGTCGCGCTGAAAGGACTCCAGCGAATCCACGTGCAGGGAGCTGGTGCGAGCACCGGTATCCAGCTTGGCTTTCAGCATCGCGATGCCTAGCTGCGGCAGCTCCACGCGTTCCCGCCAGCCCAACATCATCAGGTCTGCCATGGACTTGCTCGGTGGAAATCCGGGAATGGAGCGGGTGAAGGGAACAGCACCCGGTCGCTAACTCGTTTATTACGAACGTCTTTTCCGATCCAAGCGTCACGGAATGGACTCGATTGTGGACTCAAGTCTTCGGCCTGGTCAACGCAAGCCGTTGCGGGTGATCCAAAGCGAGCCAAGCACATCCATCAACAGCCAGAGCATCGGATTTCATTCGGAAGTCTATCTGTCTACTGGCACACCACGCCACAGGTCGCAACGAACAGGCGAGCTGCGTCCTCAAAGGACTGGCTGTTCATCGACCGGTGCGGCCTCGTCTTTCACCCGCTCGATGAACCGCTTCATGGGCTCGGAGGGTTCGCCATGGCGGCGCAGCAGGTAGGTAGAGAGCATCGGTGGGGTGCCGGCCAGGGGACGAATGGAGATGTCCGGGCGCTGTAGCGTCTGCACCTGCGAGGCGATGGCGAAGCCGATGCCGTAGCCGGCGCCGACCAAGGTCAGCATCACGCCCAAGCTGGTCACCTCATCGACCAGCTTGAGCGGCGTGCCTGCGTCCTCCAGCATCGCTTGAATCTGATGGCGGCAGCCCGATCCCGATTCGGGATGGCACAGAACCAGCGGGAATTTCAGGGCTTCGGCCAGCGGCACCTGCACGTGCGCCAGCAAGGGGTGGCGTGCGGGCACGATCACCGACAGCGGATCGGTCCACACCGGCTCGGCGACGAGGCCATCATGTACCGCGTTTGACAAGGCAAAGCCGATGTCCAGCAGATCGTCGTGCAGCATCTTGAGCTGCTGCGCGAACGGCAGCTCGAAGACGCGAATCTCCAGCTCGGGCTCGTCCTCGCGGCTGCGTGCCAGCAAGGTGGCGATGCGGGGCTGCGCCAGGCTGTCGCAGATGGCGATGCGCAGATGGCCTTGGTAGCCCTGCGCCGCGGCCTTGGCGCTCTTGACTGCCTGCTCCACGGTAGCCTGCACGCGCCGGCATTCGCCGAG
>JASBTI010000017.1 GCA_030148505.1 Rhodanobacter sp. | reverse complement strand
CTTCTTTGCCGCGTAGCTCAGTGAGGCGAAACTTTGTTGCTTCATCCGGTCGATCTTTCTGTGGCACACGAGTGAATTGATTTTGCCTTATTTGAGGGATTCAATCAGAGCTTCCTTAGGACGACTACCTTGTCAGTTTAGGGTGTCATTCGGCGCGTCCGGGGCCGACTCGATGGCGGACCGCATTCCCGCGATAGTGGTGCAAATTGCGCGTAATGGCCGCGCGGTTGCGTGGATTTGCTGCCAGAGCGGTGGACTCCGGCGCCGAAGATCAAGGTGCGGGGGCTTGTTTCACATGCCCCACCGGGTCGTGCGGCGTGTCGCCGGCCTGACAACCGACAAGGGAGAGTCGGATGAAAATCTTTATTCGCAGCGCGGGTGAGGCCTTCGATCGGGCCAGCCTGGAGCGTTTTGCGCGCGCCGGATTGCGCGGCCCCTGGTACATGGCGTTTCGTGCCCGGGGTGACTTGGTCGCCTGCCGGATCGTGAGGGTGATGGACCAGAGCGGGCGGCGGGTCGATTATCACGGCTTGCTCGATGTGAAGCCGACCAGCGCCGGTTGGGATCTGATCAAGCGCTTGGACGGCAAGCGGTTGGACGGGCGCCCGGTGCGGGTGCGCAAATGGTTCGACCGCGCCGGTAGCAATGGCGACCGCCGCCGTAACCGGACCATGGAGGCGTTAAGGCCGCCGCTGGAGCGGCGACGCCTCGGCGATCGCCGTCGCATGGTGCGGGTGCAGTTTCTGGACGACCTGCCCGAGGTGCTGGTTCATCAGAGCGCGCGAGGGCGGCGCTGAGTCAATCCGCTGGGCCGGGCCGTTCAGCGATCTGCCCGAACAGTTGCAGCTGACCGTCCGTGGTGGCCTGCCAACCGAGGCCTTCCGCGTACTGTCGCGTTGCGTGTCGGTCCGGCGGCGTATCGAGCAACTTGCGCACGCCGGCTGCCACCGCGTCACCGCTCAGTGCGTCGAGCAGCGCACCGGCGGCCGGTGCGGCGACCACTTCGGGGCTGCCGCCCACGGCGCTGCCCAGGACCGGTGTGCCGCAAGCCATGGACTCAAGCAATACATTGGCCCAACCTTCGCGGCGAGAGGCCAGTACCAGCAGGTCGGCGGCGCCGTAGTACTCCTTCAACTCGTCCTGCGACAGGGTGCCGAGCAGCCGCACCCGGTCGCCCAGGTTGAGTTGGCGGATGCGTTCCCGCAACGCCGGTTCGTATTCGCCGTCGCCGGCGATCAGCAGCTGCGCATCCGGAAGATCCGGCAGCGCCTCGATGATGAAGTGATGTCCCTTGGCCTCCAGCAGGTTGCCCACCGACAATAGTGTGGTGCCGCGCAGCCCCAGTCGTGAGCGCAGCGCGTCGCGGTCCGACGGCGGCGCAAATCGCGTGGCATCCACCCCGTTGCGCAGTACCTGGATGCGCTCGGCCGGAGCCCCTAGCTTCAGCAGCTCGTCCTTGAGCGCCGCGCTGACAGTGATCAACCCGGCGGCCCGACTGGCGGCGCGTTGGATCTGTTTGCGCGGCCCCGGGTAGCGGGCGATCAGATTGATGTCCGAGCCGCGCGCGGTGATCACCACCGGCTTGCCCAGGCGCTGGCCCAGCCAGACGGCGGCGACGCCATCGGGATAGAAATAGTGGGCGTCGATGATATCGAAGTCGTCGCCGGCGGCGATCTGCTTGCGCAATACCGGAAGCAGGGCGCGGGCCATCAGCCAGGGCGCGATGGTCATGCCCACCTTGGGCAGTACCGGGTAGCGCGGATGGTCGACGCGAATGCCGTCGCGGCAGTCGTGGCGGGGGACTGCCGCGTACCTTGCATATTGACCAAAGCGGGGCGAACGGCTCGGGAACCAGGGTACCGGCGCCACCACGCGGGCCTGGATGCGACCGCTGTCGAGCAGTTGGCGCAACCGCGTGTGCACGAAGATGCCGTGCCGCGGCATCTGGGTGTTGGGGTACAGGCTGCTGAACGTGAGTAGACGAATCATGCTGGCGCTCAAGCGACTTGGGCACCCCCGTTGCGCCGCACGAAGGACTCGAACATCAGTAGCGACCACAGTGCGGCACTGTGTTCGCCGACACCGGATTGGTGCTCATCCACCAGGCGCGTCAGGGTTGCCGGGTCGAACAGTCCGGTGTCCCGCAGCGTGTCACCGAGCAAGGCGTCGCGAACCCGTTCCCGCAGCGGCCCCCGGAACCAGCTCGACAAGGGTACGGCGAAACCCATCTTTGGGCGATACAGAATGTCGTGCGGAAGATGGGGCTCCAGGGCCTTCTTCAGCAGATATTTCCCTTGGCGACCACGCAACAGCAGGTCGGAAGGCAGACCGGAGGCCCATTCGATGAACTGGTGGTCGAGCATCGGTGCGCGCACTTCCAGCGAGTGCGCCATGCTGGCGCGGTCGACCTTGGTGAGGATGTCGCCGGGCAGGTAGGTCTTCATGTCCAGGTACTGGATCAGCGATAACGGGTTGTCGCTCGGTGCCTTGCGGGCATGCTCTTCGAACACCTCCCGGGCGTTGTACCCCGCCAGGGTCTTGGCGAAGCGGGCTGAATACAACTGTTCGCGCAGGTGCGCGGGTATGAACGACACGCTGTGCAAGTAGGCCTCGGCACTGTCCATGGCCAACGCCTGGAAGGTGCTCTTGGCGCGGAACAACTTGGGCGCCCAGTCCAGCTTGGGATACAGCCGCCCGAGCGCCCCGAACAGCGAATGGCGGAGCGCACCGGGGATGCGCCCGCGGATGCGTTCCTCGTTCATATGCCAGCGATGCCGACGATACCCGGCCAGCAGTTCGTCGCCGCCGTCGCCGGACAGTGCCACGGTGACCCGTTCCCGGGCCAGTTGGCAGACCCGATAGGTGGGCAACGCGGAGCTGTCGGCATAAGGCTCGTCGTAGATACCGGTGAGCTTGTCCAGCAGGTCGAAATCGTCGGCTTCGACGGTCTTGGTCTGATGATGGGTCTGGTAGCGTTCGGCAACCTGCTGCGCGAAGGCGGACTCGTTGTAACGTGGATCGCTGAAGCCGATGGAACAGGTGTTCACCGGTTCCCGGGAGGCCTGCGCCATCATCGCCACCACGGCGCTGGAGTCCACCCCGCCGGACAGAAAGGCACCGAGCGGCACCTCGGACATCAGGCGCACGCGGGTGGCCTCGCGCAGTCGTTCCACCAGTTGTTCGCCGGCGTCGATCTCGGACATCGGCGGCAGCGGGGTGAAGGGTACGTCCCAATAGGCGCGGGGCTCGCCCACCGGTTCGCCTTGGCGCAGCAGCAAGGTGTGCGCCGGCGGCAGTTTGTGCACCGCGCGGTAAATGGTGCGCGGGTCCGGCACATAGCCCAGCGCAAAGTATTCTTCCAGGGCCTGCGGATCGATCTCCCGGGGCAGGCGCGGGTGCACCTGCAGGGCCTTCAGCTCGGAGGCGAAGGCCAACGCGCCGCCGGGCAGCAAGGCGTAGTAGAGCGGCTTCTTGCCCATGCGGTCCCGCGCGAGCAAAAGCGTCTTCTGATTCCGGTCCCACACAGCAAAGGCGAACATGCCGCGGAAACGCTCCACGCAGGCCGGGCCCCATTGCTCCCAGGCATGCACGATCACTTCGGTGTCGCTGTGGGTCTTGAACAGGTGACCGGCGGCGGCGAGTTCCTCGCTCAGTTCCGGGAAGTTGTAGATCTCACCGTTGAAGGTGACCCAGACCGAGTCGTCTTCGTTGGCCAGCGGCTGTTGGCCGCTGGACAGATCAATGATGGACAGGCGCCGATGGGCCAGGCCGACCCCCGGTTCGATGTGCACGCCGCCGGCGTCCGGCCCGCGGTGCACCAATACCTGGTTCATGCGATCGAGCAGATCGCCGTCGATGGGCCCTGGGCCGGTGGTGTCGAAAATCCCTGCGATGCCGCACATGGGCCGCTTGCTTCCTTATAAGTCGGTGCGACCGGGTTGTTGGCCGGAGTCGCAGTCTGGACGAGCGACTATTCTGGCACGACCGCTGTTGCGGTTCGATGGTTGTGGGCGTCAAGGATCCCCCCGGCTGCTGGACTCGCCGGGGCAACCCCGGTGGCGTGAGGCGGGCGAGGTCCGCAACGACGGTAATCAAGCAGGCGGCATCAGGCGCTGAAAAAAGGCCCGCACGATATCGGAGCGTGTCACCATGCCGTGGATGTTTCGTTGGTCGTCCGCGACCACCACGCGCTTGACGTGGTGGCGTTGCATCAGCCTGAGCACATCCTGCACAGCGTCCCCCGGCGAGACGGTCACCGGGCCGGCGGTCATGTATTGCGACACGGGTGCGCTGCACGGGTGTGGTACCGGGTCTAGATGATCGATCCATGACGCCAGGGTCTGCCACAGGCTATGACTCGGGTGCGCGGACGGTACCCCGAGGACGCGAAGAAAATCCGCTTCGGTGATGATGCCGACCAGTTTGTCCCCGTCGTCGACCACCGGCAGTCCACTGACGCGATGGCGGATCAGCAGGTCGGCCGCATCGGTGAGGCGAGCGTGCGCGCGGACCACCTGTACCGGCGCGCTCATCAGTGTGGCAACGCAACGGGTGCCGGTCTGTCGCTGTTGGGCGAACGCGGCGGCGCGCTGCGTGAGCCGCACGAGGTCGTCGATGCTGACGTCGATCACGGTGCCCATGCTTTTCAGCGCCTGCCGGTAGTCCTCCCGCGATAACGAGATCGCGGTGGACGTGTCGAGATTGGCCGGTTTATCGCTCATGGTCGGCCTCGGCGCGTGACAGTGCGGCCGGGTAGCGGCGCCAACGCAGCGGATAGTTGAACACCAAGGCCACCAGCAGAATCACCAGCGTGTTGAGCATCACCGGGGTGAGCACATACATGAAACCGAGCTGATGCACTGCCTCGCCCCCTACGACGGCGCTGAGTGCGGTCGCCCCACCCGGCGGATGGATGCAACGCAAGTAGTGCATGGCGCCGATGGCCAAGGCTACCGCCAGCGGTGCCGCCAGGGCCATTTGCGGGACGAACTTCGCGACCGCCACACCGATCAGCGCCGATACCAGATGACCGCCGACCACGGGCCAGGGCTGGGACAGGGTCCCGTGCGGGACGGCGAACAGCAGCACCGCGGAGGCGCCCATGGAGGCGACCAGTCCCGCCGACCCGGCATCACCCAGTTCCGCCTGGCTGATGGAAATCACCGCCCACAGGCCGAACAGGCCACCGGTGGCCGAGAGCCATTTTTCCAGATGGCCGGCGCGTGCCGCATCGATGCCGGCAACCAGGCGCAGGTTTTGCCAGATACCGTTCATCGTCGTCCCTCACACGTCCAGCATCAATTTGCGCGGTTTGCGCATGCCGGCGATCTTGCAGGCCTGCTGACCGTAGCCGTGGGGGAACAGCGCATAGAGGTAGCGCCGGGTGGCTTTTTCCTCGCCCCAGCAGTCGCGCAGATGCTTCAGCAACGTGCGAGCCTCCGGGACGCTCTGGTTAGTCTCGAAGCTGTCGCGGATGTAGTGGATCACCGTCAGGTGCTCATCGGTCAGCGATAATCCGGCCTCGGCGGCGAGCGGCGCGATCAGCCCCGGGTGCCAGTCGTGGGCGTTGAGCAGAAAGCCTTCTTCGTCCCGAGCCAAGTCGGCGAGGGTCGCGGATTGCGCTGGCAGTGGCATGGTTTGTGCGGACATGGCGAACTCCCGTGGTTGCCGATGAGCGCATCGTATTAGGGCATGATCATGTGGTATAGCGATATTTATTGCATGATAATATCGAGATATTCGATGTAATATCTGGAGTGCACCAAAGTGGACATAGATCAGGCGCGCACCTTTCTTGCTATCAGCGCACACGGTAGTTTCCTGGAAGCCGCCAAACGGCTTCATGTCACCCAGTCCACCGTAAGTGCGCGGATCAAGGGTCTTGAGCAGGCGCTTGGCGCGCAGTTGTTTGTGCGCAATCGCTCAGGTGCCACGCTGACCCAGGCGGGCCGGCGTTTCTTACAGCACGCCAAGACCCTGGTGTTGACGTTGGAGCAGGCGCGGCATGATGTGGGGCTGCCCAGTCGTTATCGCGCCACCCTCCGGGTCGGGGGGCGGATTGCGTTGTGGGAGGGGTTCCTGCCCAACTGGGTGGGTTGGATGCGTGAGCAGGCGCCGGACGTATCGATCCGCAGTGAGATCGGCTTCGAGGAAGACCTGATGCGGCGCATGATCGAAGGCACCTTGGACGTCGCGTTGATGTATACGCCCAGCCATGCCCCGGGCCTGGTGGTGGAGCATCTGTTCGATGAGACCCTGGTGATGGTCAGCTCGCATCCTGAAACCACCGGGCCGGACGAGCGCTACATTTATGTCGAGTGGGGCCCGGGCTTCTACGCCAAACACCGCGAAAGTTATCCGGACCTGGAGCGCCCGCCGCAAGTGGTCAACATCGGCTGGCTGGGTGTGCAACTGATCCTGACCAATGGTGGTTCCTGTTTCCTGCCGCTGCGCATGGCGCGGACGATGATCGATACAGGCCGGCTGTTCCAGGTCGCCGGCGCCCCGGCGTTCGATCACCCGGCGTACATGGTGTATCCCCGCGAGTCGGACAGCGACGTGCTGCGGCAGGGTTTGGAAGGCCTGCGTGAGATGGCCTTGCATGAGCAGGCCCGGGGCTAGGGGTCGTCGTTGGAAGTTGTCGCCTTCGCGCTTGGTGCCGGCGATCAACCGGGCCGACCGTCCACGCGCGGACGCAGTAGTTGCGGAATGTATACCAGCGAGAACCCCGCGAAGCCCAGGATCCACAGCGCTTGGGCAAGGGCAATGCACAGCCGATAGTCCAGCACGTCAAACAACGGCAGGAGTACCCGTACCGCAGCACCGGCCAGGATCAGCGTGAAGATCGGCACCAGGGCAGTGGGCGGGTGGAACACATCGCGACCGGTGTGTCCCAAGGCCACCCGGGACATCATGCCCACGGTCATCAGTCCGATGCCGCCGGCGGCAAACGCATGCACCGCCAGGTAGGGCGAGCCGCCCAGCCAGATGGCCCATGCCTTGAGCGCGAAACCCAGCGTCAGGAAGCCGTAGGCCAGATACAGGGACCAGAGCAGGGGTTTGCGCCAGATGCCCGGCGTATGCCAGTCGTATAGCCGCCACAGGTGCAATGCCAGCAGTGCCACCGACAGCCAGGCCACCCACTGTGTCTGCCGTGTGAAGACGTCCAGCAACGCCCAGGCAGCAAACAGCGCCAAGCTGGCGATATCCACCCACAGCGGGTTTCGGGTGGTGGCGGGTTCGTCCACCCCTCGTGCGATGAAAAACGGTACCACCCGGCGTGCCATGACGAATACCAGGGCCAGTACCAGATACAGGCCGGTGTAGGCACCCCAGCGCAGACCGGCGTCCAGATAGCCCAGCGCGCCGGCATAAAACAAGGCGTTGCCGGCCAGCATCAGCCACAGCTTGGAAACTATGCCCAATTGGGTCCATTGCCGCACCTGGATCACCGGCAGACTGACTGCGACGATCAGCCCGAGCATGAACAGCAGGTCAGCGGCCGCCGCCACCGGCAAGGCCGGACTGCCGGGCAGATAGAGCGCCGCCCGTCCGGTCAGCCACAGCAGGAAGAGCCCGACCAACGGCAGGCCCCGCAAGCCAGGCACCCCGGTCCAGTTGCCCACCGCAGTCAGCAAAAAGCCGGCAATTACTGCCATCGCATAGCCATAGATCATTTCATGGGCATGCCAGAGCACCGGCGGGAGCCCGGCCAGGCGTAGCGGGGTTCCAAGGCCATAGATCAACAGCCACAGGGTGGTGACGATGACGGCGAACAGCCCGGCGCCGGCGAAGAAGGGCCGGAACCCCAGCTCGAAAAGCGCGAAGCGGGGTGGGGGACGACGTTCGGTGATCGATAACATGCGCGGCCTCGCTCGGCGATGGTGGCGCTTCCGGTGCGACACCGGGTGCGGGTGTGCTGGCAGCTTAGCGGCAATCGCCAGAGCCGTCCCTTGTCCCAGCGCAACTGCCTGGTGCTTTGGCATGGAGGCCGGGGCATTCCATGGCTAAGGTGGGGCATGAGGTGAACTTTTGTACGGGCTTGCACGCCCAATACAGACGCCGGGGCCGCCCAACCGCCAACCGACGAGTGGCAACCGATGGAATTCAAAGATTATTACGAAACCATGGGCGTTAAACGTGACGCCACTCAGGACGAGATCAAGCGTGCCTATCGTAAATTGGCGCGCAAGTACCACCCGGACGTGAGCACGGAGATCGACGCGGAAGCGCGGTTCAAGGCCGTGGGCGAGGCCTACGAGGTGCTCAAGGATCCGGAAAAGCGCGCTGCCTACGACCAACTCGGCGCCGACTGGAAGAGTGGTCAGGATTTCCGGCCGCCACCGGACTGGGACCAGGGCTTCGAGTTCCACGGCGGTGGATTTACCGGCGGCGACGCCGAGCAGTTCAGTGATTTCTTCGACAGCCTGTTCGGGCGCGGTGGTTACGACGGCGGTTACGGGCCGCGGGGCCGCCACGGGTTTCACGCCCGTGGCGAGGATACCCATGCCAAGGTCCTCATCGACCTGGAGGATGCCTACCACGGCGCCAACCGCACCCTGACGCTCAAGCACACCGGACTGGGGCCGGATGGGCGGCCGAAGCTGACCGAGCGCACGCTGAACGTACGTATCCCCAAAGGTGTGCGCCAGGGGCAGCATATCCGTTTGGCCAGCCAGGGAGGCGAAGGGGCCGGCGAGGGTGCGGCGGGCGACCTTTACCTGGAAGTGCAGTTCCGCCCGCATCCGCACTACCGGGTGGAGGGCCGCGACGTGTATCTGACGTTGCCGGTGGCACCCTGGGAAGCCGCCCTGGGGGCCGCGGTGAAGGTGCCGACCCCCAGTGGTCCAGTGGACGTGAAAATCCCGGCCAATTCGGCTGCCGGTCGCAAGCTGCGTTTGAAGGGACGGGGCATTCCGGCCAAGGACCTCGGTGATCTGTACATCGAGCTGCAGATCGCACTGCCGCCGGCTGACGACGACGCCAGCCGGCGCGCCTACGAGGCGTTGCGGCAGGCCGCTCACTTCAATCCACGCGCCCACCTGGGGGTCTGAGTCATGGCGAAACACGATATGTCGACGCTATTGTCCGGCGGCATCCTCGAAGACGAGGACGAGCTGAATCTCGCTGCCCTGTGCCGAGCCTGCCGGTTGCCCGCCGAGCGGGTGCTCGAGCTGGTCGAGTACGGCGTGATCGAACCCCGTGGCCGGGACCCCGTGCAGTGGCGTTTTCGTGGTGGCACCGTGCGGCGCGTGCGGTGCGCCACGCGCCTGCAGCAGGACCTGGGCGTGAACGTGGCAGGGGCGGCATTGGCGATCGACCTGCTCGACGAATTGCAGCGTCTGCGCGCCCACCTGCGTCGCTTGGAAGGCTGAACGGTATGTCGCCGCCCGGTGCCTTCGACGGCGGGATATGGCGACGGCGTGCCTGGCGGAATCGGCTGCAGTCGTTGCTTCTGTTGACGGCGATGGCGGGGTTTCTCGCCATGCTCGGCTGGCTGTTATGGGGCGCGCAGGGACTGGTGGCGCTGCTGTCGGCAGGTGCGGTGGCGGTGATCGCCAATCCGATGCTCTCTCCCTGGTTGGTGATGCGCATGTATGGCGCCCGGCCCCTTGGGAGACACCAGGCCCCGGCGCTGTGGCAGATGGTGTCGGAACTGGCCGAGAGAGCCGGTCTGCCGGCTCGCCCAAGGTTGTTCTATGTGCCGAGCGGCATGCTCAACGCCTTCGCCGTGGGCTCCCAGCCACAGTCCGCCATCGCCGTTACCGACGGCCTGCTGCGTCAGTTGGACACACGTGAACTGATGGGGGTGTTGGCCCATGAGATCAGTCACGTGCGCAGCAACGATCTGTGGGTGATGGGCCTGGCCGATCTGTTCAGCCGGGCGACCGGTCTGTTGTCGTTGTTCGGCCAGCTGCTGTTGCTGATCAGCCTGCCGTTGATGTTTTTCTCCGTCGTATCGATCAACTGGTTTGCCATCCTGCTGTTGATCCTGGCGCCCAACCTGAGTGCGCTCGCGCAATTGGCGCTGTCGCGTACCCGGGAATACGACGCCGATCTCAACGCCGTGCGTTTGACCGGCGACCCGGAGGGATTGGCTTGGGCGCTGGACAAGATTGAACGGGTCCAGGGTGGATGGATGGAGCGGATCCTGCTGCCAGGGCGGCGCATTCCGGCACCTTCCTTGTTGCGCACACACCCGCAGACCGCGGCGCGCATCGCGCGACTGATGGAATTGCAACCGCGGCGTAAACGAGCCGCCCACGCCGCGGAGCGGAACGGGCGGGCACCGGGCTTGGATCACTTGCATGAACCGGTCCGGCCGCCCCGCTGGCACCTGACCGGGTTATGGCATTGAGCGCGTGCAGGTGACGCCGGCACGATCAGCGTTGGCGATCGCGCGACTCGCAGAGCGCGTGGTAGAGCCCTCGGTGTGCTGTCCTGGTACGTGTTTCTGCGGGTGCCAAGCCGTTCCCTTTCGCGATTCGGCGTGAAGGGCTGCTGACTGGTAAGACCGGGCTCGGTTGGTTGCGGGTGCGAGCCATGGTGACGACGGCGACGGCAGGCCGATCGAATTGATCGTGGTCGGACACAAGAGGACACGTGATGCAGCAGCGTACCGACGATTACCAAAAGCAGACCGTGGATGCGGTGCTCGTTGCGCTGCGCTCCGATAGCCGCCGGGGCCTGGAAAGCGCGGAAGCTCGCAGACGCATGGAGGAATTCGGTCGAAACACCATCGAGCAGCGGGAAGAGCCGCTGTGGCATCGGGTCTTTCGCCGTTTCTGGGGGCCGATTCCATGGATGATCGAGGCTGCGGCATTGCTGTCGGCGCTGGTGCACAAATGGGAGGACTTCGCGATCATCCTGATCATGCTGCTGATCAATGCCGTGCTGGATTTTTTTCAGGAGCATCGGGCCTTGAATGCATTGGCTGCGCTCAAGGCGGGGTTGGCGGTGACGGTGATCGTGTTGCGCGACGGGGCCTTCGCCCGTGTCGCAGCAAGCGAGCTGGTGCCCGGTGATGTGATCAAGCTGAAACTCGGCGACGTGGTGCCGGCGGACGTGAAACTGCTGGATGGCGATTACCTGTCGATCGACCAGGCGGCCTTGACCGGCGAGTCGCTGCCGGTCTCGAAGACTCCCGGCGATATCGGCTACGCCAATACCGTGGTGAAACAGGGCGAGATGCTGGCACTGGTGGTCAATACCGGGGCTCACACCGCCTTTGCCGACGTGGTTTCACTGGTGGCGCGCGCCGCACTGGAAGAGCGCAGCCACTTCCAGAAAATGGTGATCCAGATCGGCAATTTCCTGATCCTGATCACGCTGGCGTTGGTGGTGCTGATCGTGTTGGTGGCATTGTTCCGCCACGAAAGCCTGTTGGAAATCGCACGATTCTCGCTGGTACTGACAGTCGCCGCGATCCCGGTGGCCCTGCCCGCGGTGCTATCGGTCACGATGGCGGTGGGCGCGGTCAATCTGGCGCGTCGTCAAGTGATCGTGTCGCGGTTGTCGGCCATCGAGGAGCTCGCCGGCGTCGACGTGTTCTGTTCCGACAAGACCGGCACCCTGACCCAGAATCGCATGCAGGTGGCCGAGCCGGTCGTGCTGGGCGGCTTCGACACCGCGGCCTTGTTCCAGGCCGCCGTACTGGCGTCGAAGCGCGAAAACAACGACCCCATGGAAATGCCGCTGTTCGATTATCTGGCCGCGCATTTTCCCGGTGCCCAGCTGAACGGGTATCGGCAGATACGCTTTGTGCCCTTCAATCCGGTGGATAAACGGACCGCGGCGGACATCGAAGGGCCAGACGGCCGTTTCACCGTGATGAAGGGCGCGGCCCAGGTGCTGCTGGCGATGACCGAGTTGCCTGACGACCGGGCGACGGAAGTGGTGGAGCAGGTGGAACAGTTGGCGAGGCGGGGCTATCGCACCTTGGCGGTCGGGCGTAAGCGTGGCGACCAGGCGCTGCAGCTGATGGGGTTGATCCCGATGTACGATCCGCCCCGTGAGGACTCTGCGGACGTGGTGCGGCAGATGCGGGATTACGGCGTGCGGGTGAAGATGGTCACCGGCGACCATACCGCCATCGCGCGCGAGGTCGGTAGGCTGTTGGGTCTGGAGCAGGAGACCATTCAGTCACGCCAGCTGCGGGGGTCGGGAAGTCAGGAATTGCTGGCGTTGGCCGAGGCCTTGACCGGCGCCATTTATCGACGTCTGAAGGGCGACGCCTCGCGGCGTGAGGCAGAGCGCTTTGCCGCTGAGGTGATGACCAGCCTTGGGGAACTGTACGACACCCGGTTGCTGGAACGGGAGTTCATCCATACCCACGAATCGGCCATCGTGGAGATGATCGAATCGGTGGATATCTTCGCCGAAGTGGTGCCGGAGGATAAATACCGTATCGTCGACACCCTGCAGAAAGGTGGCCACATCGTGGGCATGACCGGTGACGGCGTCAATGACGCCCCGGCATTGAAAAAGGCCGACTGCGGTTTTGCCGTGGACAATGCCACCGATGCGGCGCGGGCTGCCGCCGATATCGTGCTGACGGCGCCGGGACTATCAGTGATCAACCAGGCCATTGAGCAGGCCAGGGTCACCTTCGAGCGCATGCAAAGCTACGCCATCTTCCGCATCGCCGAGACCATCCGCATCGTGTTGTTCATGACGCTGTCCATCGTGGTGTTCAACTTCTACCCGATCACCGCGTTGATGATCATTCTGCTCGCCTTGCTCAATGATATCCCGATCCTGGCCATCGCTTATGACCGTACCCGGGTCGCACGGCGCCCGGTGCGCTGGAACATGCGTGAACTGACAATCGTGGCGAGCGTGTTGGGTCTGTCCGGAGTGATTTTCACGTTCGTGCTGTTTTACCTGTTACAGCAATGGCAGTTTTCCCAGGGTCAGATACGCACGCTGATTTTTCTGAAGCTGGTCGTGGCAGGACACAGTACGCTCTACATCACCCGTGCACGGGGATGGTTCTGGCAGAAGCCGTGGCCAGCCCCGGTGCTGTTCTTCGCCACCTTTGGTACCGAGGTGGTAGGTACCGTTTTCGCCGCCGAAGGCTGGCTGATGACGCCGGTCGGCTGGTCCTATGCGTTGTTGATCTGGGCGTACGTACTGATCGAGTTTCTGATCAACGACCTGGTCAAGGTGACCGTCGGTCGTCTGGTGCACCAGCCGGATCGGGCGTGATTGCTGGTGTGTGGGTAGCGAAGGCAAAAGACCCGCGTTTGCGGGTCTTTGACGTATGGCGCGCCCGAAGGGATTCGAACCCCTGACACGCCGATGACGATTGATACCGATTAGGAGCCTTTTTTCAGCTGATCGAGATCATCCGCTTATGCCTGCATCATTCTCCGTCGCTCATTCAAGTGGGCAGTCCGGTTGTAGGCGTGGCCATAGGGCTCACGTAGGGCATGCGAAAAATGGCGCTCAATGCAGTTAGGTCTGAATTCTAGTGCCTCACCCAGGAGGGTTTGCGCGTTCGAGCTGTCTCTCCAAGCCCTGTGGTTAAGAGGGGGTACGGCGATGGGTATGAATCGCCCCGGGTTTTGAGGAGGCTCCGACTCTTGAGAGAATGGAGCCATGAACAAGTCGAACAAGTTTTCCCCTGAGGTCCGTGAGCGCGCAGTGCGCCTGGTGCAGGAACACCGCGGGGAGTATCCGTCGCTGTGGG
>JASBTI010000005.1 GCA_030148505.1 Rhodanobacter sp. | reverse complement strand
CCATGCGTTCAAGCGCCATCAGACGCATGTCTTCCAGCGTCTCGTGGGACAACGTGCGGCCGTCTCGCTTCATGCACGATCTGACCGTGCTACCGAGCGAAAGTTCCCACATTGTTCCCTATATTTCTGACTTGTGAGTAACGCTCAGCGTACGGCCGTGTCGCTCGCCTTGCGCACGCCGCGCCTCGCGCGCCTGCGCAAAGCAATCCATAAAATGATTGGCGTACGCATACGCGGTCTGGCCTGCATTCCCACCGAGCGCCGCCATCGATGAGCACATTGCGAAGAAATCGAGCGGATCGTCGGCAGTCAGCTCGTCCAGATGAAGCGTTCCATCCAGCTTGGGAGCCAGCACGGCATCGAAATCCGTACGCGACATGTTGCGCAGGTGCGCGTCGCGCAGAATGCCCGCCGCGTGCAGTACGCCGTGGATGACGCCAAAGCGCTGCCGCGCTTCGTTCACCCATCGCTCCGCCTCTTCCCGGAGCGAGACGTCGGCTTGCACGTAAAGGACTTCCGCGCCGTGCTTGCGCAAGGCGTCCAAACGCGATTCCAACTCCGGCGAGAGCGGCGATCGCCCGCTCAACACCAGCCGCGCCTTGCAGGTACGGGCAAGCCAGTCGGCGAAGATCAGTCCGAGCCCACCGGCTCCGCCGGAAATCAGATAAGTGCCCTGCTCCCTCGGCACATCGGCATCGGTGGCAGTCGCCGGCATATCGATAGCCGTCAGGCGCGGCACCTGACGCTCCTCACCGGCGTAACGTACCCAGGCGCCATCGTCGCCAGGAGCGCGCCATTCCGCATCGATCGACTGCGCCAGGCGGTCCGGATCGTAAGCCTGGTCGATCCGTTCGACGACTGTTCCGCCGATCTTCCCGTTTTCCAGTTGCAGGGAACGGAACAGGCCGACGACGGCCTGGTCGCGCGGCCTGACATCGCCTTCACGGCATGCAAAGCCATAGATCAGGCGCAGCTTCCTTTCGAATCGGCGTGCGGCAAGCGCCTGGCAGGTACCGAAAATCCGCGACACCGCGTCGGCGCACGCATCGGGCGAACCGGCCAGGACGATTCCCGCCAGGTCTACGCGGCGATCGGCCAGGTCGGCGAGGACCCGGGTCATGTCATCGGCATCGTCCAGCCGGGCCGCATAACGGTTCGCACCGAGTACCGCAAAGCCTTCACCGGATTCGACGGCGACAAGTTCGCCAGTGCGACAGGCAGCCAGCGCATCCTGCAGTTGCCGATCGGCCCCGACCAGCAGCATGGCACCCGGTTGTGGCGAAGATGGCGATGCGTCGATCGGAGCCGACGCCCAGCGTGGCGCGTAGACGTGCGTGCCGACTTCCGGATCGCCGCCCGCAGTCGTCTTGTGCAATTCGCCGATGGGCACGCCAGTCGCTTCACGGATCCGCACCAGCACGCGCCCATCCGGCGCAAGCAGGGTGACGTTCTTGCGGGAAACCGTCGAGCGCGCCGCACGCTCGTCGACGACCTCGGTAACCCAGGTCCAGCACGTCTCTCCCAGGGCGCCGAGAATCTCCACTTCGCCGATCGAGAACGGCACGAGCATGCGCGCTTCGCCGGTCGCCAGTTCCGCGGCGACGCCTGCTTGCAGCGCTCCGTCGACGAGCGACGGATGCAACAGCATGTCAGCCAGGTCCTTGCGGCGATCGATCGGCAGTTGCAGGAGGCCAAGCGCCTCGCCCCGCCCTCGATAGACTTCTTGTAACGAACGAAAACTCGGACCGAGGTCGAGCCCGAGTTCGCGGAAACGCGGATAAACCTCGTCACCCTGCGCCACCAGCTGGCAACGCGCCTTGACGGCGGCGATGTCGACAACATCGTCTTCGCGTTGTGCAGCACCACCCGTCAGATAGGTGAGCTTGCCTTGCGAGTGCAACACGCGCTGCCCGTCCGCTCCTTCGCTGAAAACCTCGAAGGACACGCCGTCGGAGGACGGCATAAGTTCCACGCGTGCCTCGTGAGGCTGCTCGCGCACGGCGACCGGGCTTACCCAGAGAATGTTGCGGATCGTGCGCACCGGCACGCCGGCCGCCAACTCGCCCGCCTTGCGCGCGAGTTCCAGATATGCCACTCCCGGCAGCGTGGGGATGTCCATGACCTTGTGGTCATAGATAAAGAATTCGCCACGATGGAATCGCTTGCGGAACAGCTGCCGCTCGAAGGTCGATTCATTGCGGTCGAGCAAGGGATGCAAGACCGCCGTTCCCTTGCCTGCGTGCGTCGCATCCGTGCCTTCCGGAATCCAATGGCGCTTGTCGGCGAACGGATAGGTCGGCAGAGAAACCCGGTGTCCACGGGCCGCCGCCGGCAATCCGCGCCAGTCCTGGATCATTCCGTCGACCCATAGCCGCGCAAGCCGGGATGCATCCGCCCGCCCGCCCAGCAACGCCATCACTTCGGCGCGCTCGGCGCGGCTCATGGCGCGAAGCACGGGGTCCGCGGCCTTGCCGCTACCGACCATCACCGAGACATGGCGCCCGCCCTTCAGGAACGTATCCAACCTCGCAACCAACTCATCCGCGTTGCGCGCGACGACGGCCATGCGGTGCTCGAAGGGCTTGCGCCCGACCTGCAACGTATGCGCGACATCCGCCAAAGCGATGTCCTTGCCATGCCCCATCAGGAAGTCGCGGAGATTGCGCGCCGCATCGGCACGCTGGGGTTCCGTGCGCGCGGAAAGGGGAAATACTTGCGGGCGCGTCGCATCCGCAGCTGCGGCAGGCGGCGATTCGTGGCTTTCGATCACCACGTGCGCGTTGGCGCCGCCTGCGCCGAACGAACTGATGCCGGCGCGCAACGGCTGGACGACGCCATCGCGCGAGAACGGCTGCCAAGGTTCGCTTACCTGCTGGATGCGGAACGGCGAACCGGTGAAATCGATGTGCTCATTGAGCACGGATGAATGCAATGACGGCACCAGCTGGCGGTGGCGCATCTGCAGGAGCACCTTGGTGATTCCCGCCACGCCAGCGGCTGCTTCAAGGTGGCCGATATTCGATTTGAGCGATCCGACCGCACAGCTGCCAGGAGCGACCTCGGCACCTCGAAACGCCGAATGGAGAGCGGAAATCTCGAGCGGATCGCCCAGTTCGGTCCCGGTTCCGTGAGCCTCGACGTAGCCGATGTCGCCCGGCTCAAGGCGGGCTCGCTCCAGCGCTGTGCGCACCAGTTCGGCCTGAGCTTTCGGATTGGGCACCACGAAGCCGCTGGTACGTCCGCCGTGGTTGACAGCGATGCCGCGGACGACACCGTAGATCTGGTCTCCATCGGCGAGTGCCTGCTCAAGCGACTTGATGTAGATCGCGCCGACGCCCTCTCCGGCAACGTAACCGTTGGCGCCCTGTCCGAAGCTGCGGCACACGCCGTCCTTGGACAACGCACCACCGGACCAGTTGATATCCCACTTCGACTGATGCAGGTCGAGATTGACGCCACCCACCAGCGCGGCCTGGCATTCACCTGCCCGGATCGCCTCGCAGGCCAGGTAGAGCGCGGTAAGGCTTGAGGAGCAAGCCGTGTCGATCGTCAGGCTGGGCCCGGAAAAATTCATCGCGTAGGAGACGCGATTCGCGATCCCCCACAGGAAGGAGCTGGGTGCCTGATCAAAGCCGAGATGGCGCTCTTCCACTCCCAGTGCCTGGTACATCGCCCAGACTGCGCCGACATACACACCGACGCGACCGCCTCCTGCAGCGATCGCTTCGGGATAGTAGCCGGCGTCTTCCAGCGCCTCCCATGCGACTTCGACGAACAATCGCTCCTGCGGATCGAGCCGTTCGGCGTCCTTCGGCGGAATCTGGAAAAACAGCGAGTCAAAACGGTCGACATCGTCGATGAAGCCGCCCCGGTACCGTTTGGTCGGCCCGTAGCGCAACCGGCGCTGGTAACGATCCGCTGGCAGCTCCTCGACACAGTCGAGACCCTGCCTGAGGTTTTCCCATAGCTCACGGATATTGCGAGCCTTCGGGTATCGCCCCGCTACACCGACGATGGCGATCGGCATTGGCGCCGGCGCGGCAACCGGGCCTGGCGCGCCTGACGCAGCCGGTTGCTGGACTGCGGACTCCTTCACCACCGGATCCGGGAGTGCCCGCGCTTCTTCCTGTGCCGGGGCCTGCGCATCGATGGCGGGCATCTGCCATGCCTGGGTATCGACAGCACGGAAGCCATCGACCCCGTAGCGCGCAGTAGCCTCGCCAAAGCCATCCTGCGGTGCATTTTCGCGACGGAGTACCGGTATGTTGACGATACGCGCCAGCGCACCGTCAAGTTTTTTGGCCATGGCATCGACGGTCGCATTGTCCAAGCCGACAGGGACAGCCAGTCGTACCAGCTCGCGCACCGACGCCGCCCGCTGCATGCCAACGCTGTGCCGGCCACCACGGATGCCAGTCGCCAGATGAAGCCAGGCGCAGAATGAAGCCGCCGGATGCGCCAGATCCTTGAAGCCGGGTAGCCGGCCTGCGTCGACGATCACGCAGTGCCCTCCCGCCGGTGCCAGTACGGGAACCGCGTGGCGCTGAAACACATCAGCCAGCAGCGCCACTGCGTTCATGCGCCGGTCGATCCATGCGGCCAGGCCGTCGCGTTCGCGAATAGCCAGCCCGACGAGCTTGCGGTCAAGCAAACCCAGGCAGGTCCCTTCCTTCGCCGCGGCCTGCTCGATGGCGTCCGCGAGCTGGCCGTCGCGCACGGCAACGATACCGCCACGGTCGACGGCAAAATCCTTGGCGAGGCTGAAGATGGCCGCATCGGCGAGTTCCAGCCACTCGCCCAACAACAGCAGCGGATCCACATCTGGCCGATAGCCGGCCCGCTGCGCGAGACGCACGTTCTCCATGCCGCGGGTAGCGTCCAGTACCAGCGGAATACCATGCGGGGCTAGCTTGGCCTTGATCTCACGCAAGTGATCGATCGCCACGGACGCCCCGCCGGAAGCGTTGCACGCCAGCTCGACGAGCACCATCGCAATCTTCGACGGATCGTCCGCGATCAGCGAACCCAGCCTGGACTGGTCGATACCGGCGCGGTCCGCCTGCAGCTTGCAGACATCCGCAAAGCCTTCGCACGGGCATTCCTTCGGCGAGAAGCCGCTGGATATCTGGTGCGCAAGGTTGGTCGGAAACACGATGTTCTGCAGCACCAGGCCACGCCGGCCGAACCCGCGAAAAAACGCCTGCTCGGCGCTTCTTCCTGATTCAGTCAGCACGAACCTGGTGAAGGGAAATGCCTTGCGCAAGATCGCTTCGACGTCGACGGGCTGCTGCAGCCCAGCGCGAAGTGCGCGCATGCGGACGGCCTTGGCAGGCGGATCGACCTGTGCCCACGAATCAGTCTTCAGGTCGAACTGGATGCATTCGTCGGACAGACGCATCGGGTTGAACGCCGCATCGACAAGAGCGTCGAGAGCGGGCGTTCGCGGCATCTGCTCCAGCGGCACAGGCGGCGCCGCCTCGGAGCGCGTCTGCTCTGGCACAGCCTCGATAGGGGCCGGTGCGATGTGGTTCTCCGTATCCGCCGTCTGCGAGCGCGACGGATCGGCGATCATCATGATGATGTCGATCACCGTGCCGGATTGCTTGTCGTCCGCCCGGCGACAAAGGTAGATCGTCTGGTTTTCCGGGCGAAATTTGTTCTTGAACTGGAAGTTGCCCTGATCGTTGAAGATCTCCTGTTTGTGCAGGTCATCCAGCAACGCATCGATGGCGGGATCGGCATTGGGTGACTGCTCGATCCGGCATCCGTAAGTACCCCCGAGGCTGAGCAGCGTGCGGCCTTCGGCGACGAGCTTCTCGATGAGCTTCACGATCGCGAACTCAAGGCCGCCGCGCGGCATGTCCGGCCCGTAGAACTCCAGGTCCATCAGGTAGCCGTTGTCGCGCTCCGACAGAGGCGAGGTCAATATGACATTCTGGAGCACCCCGTCCACACGCGTGAGGAACAGTCGGTGGCGTGGGTGAAGCGATCCATCGAGAATCTCCGCACGCGCAGTCCGCACAAGCGGATTGACCTTGGTCTTGCTGGCGCACCACACGTCGATCACGCGTGCGATGTCCTGCGCCACTTCGGGATCGGAGCCGCAGCGATACTCCTCGAGCGTACAGTTACCGGCTTTCTGGAAGCTCGTTACCTGGTAGCGCAGGCGATGCATCGCGCTGCCCTTCAAGGTGAAATCCGCGAGCCGCGGGATACGCTGGACGACGCCGAAAGGAGTGGCGGTAAAAGCCACTCCGGCGATGTCAGTCAAGCGCCGGTGAAAGAGAAAATTAAGCTGATAGCCGCGCTTGTCGCAGTAGGCGAGCAATTCGCCTGCGAGCCGCTCGAAATGGGCTTCCGGCCCGGTATAGGCGTAAACCAGCATCACCTTGCGGTGGCGGCTGTAGTGGAAAAAACCTTCGCGCCCCGCACTGATGAACAGGTTCGGCGCAATGTGGGCTATGCCGCGCGACGCGGAGCCCTCGTTCTTGTAAGTGTCGAACAGCTGCGTCGCCCATGGCCCCAGTCCGGGATGCTCATGCACGTCGCGAGCGAGCATCAGTGTCGGCCCGGACGAACCGCCCCCCTGAAAACCATCGCCACTACAATGCGGAACTTCGGAGGTAGCGCCGGATCCATTCACTGGCTCGCCTCGGTGTTGAAGTTGAAGTTGTATTTAGAATCAGGTTGCCGACGTCTCTTCTTCGGCAACGACGCGCGCGGCAGTATCGCCGTGCTCATCGACCAAATACGCAGCCAGTTCCTGAATATTGGTGTGCTCGAACATGAGCGTCTTGGGCAAGGTGCCGAAGGCCTGTTCGAGACGGATCAGAATTTTCAGGACGAGAAACGAGTCGATACCGAAGTCGCGGAAAGGCGTATCCGCATTGAATGGATGATCTTCGGGATCGAGCGGTGGATCGGCTTCTTCGAAAGCCTCCAGAACCACTCGCGTGAGGAAAGTCTCAGTCAACTGCTGAAGCCGTTCGCGTTCCACTATCATCCTGACCCCCTGTGGCTGTGCTCATTGGGCGATTGCTTGCGATCACCCGACTCCCTATAACCTCGCCGTCGCCGGCTCCCTGACTCTACTTGCCGCGTGAACGTTCTGTCAACACCGCTACAGCAGCGGTTCCAAGCCGTTTTTCACGCACCTAGTCCAAAAAAGGCTAACCAGTCGAGCCGGGTTGCCATATAAGAATTTATTCCTCTTGCACGCCAAATTCACATATCCGAAGATCACGCGTACGTGGCCATGCAAGGATGACAGCGATGGATGCAGCGACACTTTCCCCTACCCTGCCCGCCGACATGACGGCGGCCCTGGTCGATCCGGTCACCTACACCGATCTCGAGCGGCTTTCGCAAACCTACTCCTGGCTCAGGCACAACATGCCGCTGGGCGTAGCCAAGTCGCGCGACTTCGATCCGTTCTGGGTAGTCACGCGACACGCTGACATCCTCGAGGTCAGCAAGAACAACAAAGCTTTCCACAATGGCGACCGGGCCACCATCCTTACCGATCGATACACCGACCTGATGGTCCGGTACCTGCGTAACGGGTGCCCGCATCTGGCAAGGACGCTGGCCCACATGGACGATCCGGACCATCGCAAGTATCGCTCGCTGACCAGCAACTGGTTCATGGCTTCGAACCTCGCGCGGCGCGAAGAAGACATTCGAACCATCGCCCGCGGCTTCATCGATCGCATGTTCGCGAATGGCGAGACATGCGATTTCGTCGCTGACGTGTCGGTGCATTATCCACTGCACGTCATCATGCAGATCCTTGGCGTACCCATCGAGGATGAGCCTCGGATGCTGCGCCTTACCAGGCAGATATTCGGAAACCTCGACGAGGACCTGAACCGCTCCGGGCAGGCAAGGCAGACCTCGGAACAGGCGCTCATGGGCCTGCAAGGCACCCTGGATGAGTTCTTCGATTACTTCGACATCATCACGAAAGACCGCCGCGCCTCCCCGCGTGACGACCTTGCGACGGTCATCGCGCAAGGCTGCATCGACGGCGAGCCGATCGACTCATTCGAAGCCATGTCGTATTACTCCCTCGTATCCACGGCCGGCCACGATACCGTCAGCGCATCGACGGCGGGCGCCATCATGGCGCTGGCCCAGTTTCCGGATGAGTTGGAAAAGGTACGCGCCGATCTCTCGCTGATCCCGCAGTTGGTCGATGAAGCGATCCGCTGGACCAGCCCCGTCCGTCACTTCATGCGCACGGCTACCGAGAACTACGTCTTGGGCGGACAGGAGATCAAGGCCGGCGATTGGCTGATGCTCTGCTATTTTTCCGGCAACCGCGACGAGGAAATTTTCCCCGACCCATTTTCGTTCCGCGTGGATCGTACGCCGAACAAGCATCTGGCATTCGGATTCGGCGGCCACATGTGCCTCGGGCAACACCTGGCCAGACTCGAGATGCGGGTCTTCTTCGAAGAATTGATTCCGCGCCTGCGGAGCCTGGAGCTCGCAGGCAAGCCATCGCACTCGAAAGCCGCATTCGTCGGCGGACTGAAATCCCTGCCGATTCGCGTGCAGGCGGCGTAACGCCGCCTGTCAACGCTCCCAGGGAAACAGACCTTCTTCGAGGTAGCGCCTGATGGCGCGGCGATTATCCAGATCCTCGAAGACTTCCAGGTTGCCCGCCATGGCGGCCTCGCGCATTTCTCTCAGCGGCGCGCCTACGCGCGCTGCGTAGGTTTTGTAGCGGCCAATCGCGGTCTTTGAAAGACGGCCGAGCTGCCGCAAGTGCCGGTGCAACAGCGGCTCGCCCTGCTCTTCATATACGTCGACAAGGCCCCATGCCTGCGCCATCTCGACACCGATCGGCTGTGTCGACAAAGTCAGATAGTGAGTCCGCTGAAACCCGATCCGCCGCGAAAGAAACGGCAGCACGCAGGCTGGATAGAGACCGAAGATCATCTCGGACAAACTGAACCTCGCCGAGCCATCGGCGAGCACGATGTCGCTCGCGCCGATAAATCCCATACCACCGGCATTGACCTTGCCGCGTACGTAGGAAATGACTACGAAGGGCCCTGTCGCCATCCGCAGCCACAGGTCGTACATCGGCCCAGGGCCCGCGTATGCAGCGAACCGCGGATCGACGCCCCGCGAAACTTCCGCGAAATCGGCACCGAAACAGAACACCTTGTCCGACCCGCTGAGCACGACCACGGACGCGCGGCCCTCGCATGCATCGAGTGCCTGGCTGCATTCCGCCACCAGCTGCGCATTGATGGCGTTGTTCGCTTCCGCCCGATCAAAGCGAAGATGACAGACCTCTCCTTCGAAACGCACATCCACCGCCGCTTCCGACTGCAGTCCGCTTTGGTCTTGCATATAACGTGGCTCCCTGGTCACCGCATGGCTTCCCAACACAGGGCAGTATTGATCCCGCCGAAACCCATGCTCAAGCTAAGGGCCGTCTGAATCGGCGCATCGACTGCTTCCGGCCCAACCCATCGCAAAGACGGGTCGATAGGATCATCGAGGTTTCTGCAAGGATGTAAACGCCCTTTCCGCATCTGTATCAACGTAGCCGCGACTTCGACAGCGCCAGCTGCCGTGAGTCCGTGCCCCGTCAACGATTTCGTGGCATTGATCCATGCGCCGCCCAACCCTGCTTCCTTGAGCGCCGCCACCTCGGTTTCATCACCGATCACGGACGCGGTGCCGTGCGGATTCACGTAGTCAACTTGCCCGGCACGCCATCCGGCCCGGCCGAGCGCGTCGCGCATGGCACGCACCTCCCCTTCATGCGAGGGATCGGGATTGCGATTGGCATCCATCACCATGGCCCAGCCGGATAAACGCGCATAGGGGGCCCGTGCTCGCCTTGACGCCGACTGCTCCGATTCGATCACCGCGGCGGCACAGCATTCTCCATAGATGAAACCGTCGTGTGCACGATCGAACGGCCGGCACGCAGCATCCGGCCTCTCGGCGAACTGGGTCGACCCCATCGCGCCAAGTGCGCGCAGCCCCCGGCATTCCCAATAAGACAGATCCATCAGCGCACCAATCGCCACGCATGCATCAAGCTCGCCGCTGGCCACCAGTTGCCGTGCCTGGAGGATGGCCAGCTGTCCGCTGGCCGAGGCCCCGCCCACCGTGAAAGCCGCGCCACGGATACCGAATTGCGCGCTGCACAGGCCGGCCACGTCGGTGTCCAGGAATGCCATGCCGTAAGCAGGCCGCAGGAACGCCATGCGCTCACGATAGGCGTCGTGCACCGCCGTAAGCTCCCGTTGCTGGATATTGTTCCCACCCACGATCAAACCGACACGGTAGGGGTCCAGCTCGCCGAGTTGCGCTTCGTGCCAGGCCTCGTGAAGTACAGCCAGGGCCGCCGTGGCCGAAAGCGATGCCGTCCGCAACGCCTGCGGCGGAATATCAGAAGGCAAGCAAATGTCGCCCAGTTCAGCCCCGATGAAACGCGTATCCTTTTGACGACCGGGACGCTGCATGAAGCCGAACGCCGTTCTGCCCTGCAGCAACGCATCGGCGAAAGCTTCCTTGCCCTGACCGATGGCGGAAACGACGCCCAACCCGGTGACCACCGAACCAGCCCCCATCCTTAGCTCCTTGTCGGCACCTGTGATCGCATTGGATGACACCTTGCCGGATGAGTGTGCAATCGCGCGGCCGCCAGAGCAAGCCGCCAGGGTGCGTCATTTCGTCGGTGGCAGTGGCAGTGCCACTCTCGCAACGGCCCCGTGCCCATCGTCCCGGTTAGTCAAGGTCACCTTTCCCGCATGCTTCGCCAGAATGTTCCGGCACAGCACCAGGCCTATGCCGGCACCGTCCGGCTTGGTGGTGTAGAACGGCACAAACAGGTTTCCGGGATTGGCAATGCCTGGCCCTCGATCCGCGATCTCGAATTCACAACTATCGCCGTGGACGCGTACGCTCAGCGTAACCATGCCGGCGGCTCCACCCGTTGCCTGCACCGCGTTGCGCAGCAGGTTGATGAGCACCTGCTCGAGATGAACCTCATCCCCGAATATTTCGAGATCGGGAATCTCTCCCATGATCCCGGCGCCATCAGCGGCGAACATGCCCATGACGCGTCTCACCAGCCGCCCCACTGGGAACAATGTCTTCTTCGCTTCCGGCAGCCGCGCGATCCTGGCGTATACGGAAATGAAGTCCTTCAATCCCGACGCGCGCTCGGCGATCAGCGCCAAGCCATCCCGCACCACCGGGACATGCGCCTGCTCGCTGGCACGCGCGAGAATGCCGTCCAGCGTCTGGCATAACGATGCGATCGGAGCCAGCGAGTTGTTGACCTCGTGGCTGACCACTCGGATCAGCCGTTGCCATACGCGTATTTCCTCATCGGCAAGCACCTGTCCGACGTCGGCGACAAACACGATGCGTGCAGGACGCCCGCGCTGGCGATAGGACTGGCTGCTGATTTGCCAGCGGCCGTCGCCGCCTGCGAAACGGCAGTCGAACAGGCTGGGTTCGGCGCTCAGTTCCATGTGCGCGAACGGCGTGTCGGCATAGGCGATTCCGTGTTCACTCTTCGCGGCAAGGCCGAGCAATTTGAATCCCAGCGGATTGACCAGGCGCAGGCGCCCCGCAGCATCGAAGACCAGGATGGCCACACCGATCTGGTCGACCACCTTGCGAAGAATGCCCAGCAGTTCTTCCTCGGTGCTGCGCCTGTCGTCCAAGTCGGCGATGAGCGCATTGACCTGGCGATACAGCTCACCAAGAGGACCTGGCTCGCGGGCGTGCACCGCGCGAACGCTGTAGTCCTGCACACGGGTGGACTCGACCATGTTGCCCAGCGTGCGGAAGTGCTTGGCCAGGCGCTTGCGCACCAGCCACGCGACGAAGCCGGTCCAGCCCAACGATGCCGCGACGCAGCCTGCAAGCAGCCTGGTCGACAAGGGGTAGACCAGGCTCCAGGCAAAAACGAATAGCAGGGGGAGTGTCGTGCTCGCGATCCAGACGACCAGGCCGCTTAGCAGCGGCCTGGCGCTCCGATGAGCCCTGGAAGAGCGTGCGCGAAGGATCAAGCCGGGTCCTGCTTGCCAAGACGCCGGTACAAGGCCGAGCGACTGATGCCCAAGGCCTTGGCGGCAGCGTTCGCGTTCCCTTCGTGGCGAGCGAGGGTGCGCCGGATGAACCACGTCTCCATTTCGTCCAGGGACAGATCGTCGAGCTCCGGCCCCGTCCTCCCCGAACCGCCGGCCCCATCGAGTTGCAGGTCACGCTCGGTGATCGCGTCATCCTGGGACAACAAGACCGAGCGCTCGACCACGTGCTGCAATTCCCTGATGTTGCCCGGCCATGCATAGGCCGCCATCGTCCGGCGCGCGCTCGCGGAGAAGGTCGACGCCGGAGACTGGTAGTGCTTGCGGGCTCGCGTCAGGAAACGATCCGCGAGCAGGGGAATATCTTCAGGCCGCTCCCGCAGCGCAGGCATGCGCAAGGTCACTCCGTTCAAGCGGTAAAGCAGATCCTGGCGAAAGCTTCGTTCGGCGACCAGCGTTCCGAGCTCCGCGTTGGTGGCCGAGATGAAGCGCACATTCGCCTTCCTGGGATGGGAACTGCCAAGTTTTTCGTAACTGCGCTCCTCGAGAAGCCGGAGGATCTTCGCCTGCTGCGCGAGCGGCAGGTTCGCGATCTCGTCGAAGAAAAGCGTGCCGCCTTCGGCCAGTTCGACGCGTCCGACCCGGTCGGCCTTGGCGTCGGTAAAAGCGCCTCGCGTGTGCCCGAACAATTCGCTCTCGAAGGTCGTCTCCGACAAAGCACCCATGTTCACACCAATGAACGGCCCCTCCGCTCGGGGCGAGTGGCGGTGGATATAACCCGCGAGGAGGCTCTTGCCGGTACCGTTCTCACCAGTGACCAGAACGGGAATCTCACTCTGCGCGACCCGGCGCGCCATCGCCAGCAACTCGTCCATGGCACTGGAACAGAAAATGATCCCCACGTCATCGTCCTGGCCGCGCAGCAGTACGTTCTCGGCCTGCAAGCGCTTTTCGCGCTCGGCGGACGCAGATAATTTGATCTGCGCACGGATGACATTGAGCAACCGGCGGTTGTCCCACGGCTTCTCGATGAAGTCGACAGCGCCCCGTTGCATGGCCTCCACCGCGACGCCAATGGTGCCCCAGCCGGTCATCGCGATCACGGGCATGTCTTCGGCCGTCTCGCGCAAGGCGCCAATCAGCGCAAGCCCCCCCTTCCCCGATGTCGTGTCGTCACGATAATTCAGGTCGACAAGCGCTGCCTGGAACGGCTGCCGGCGCACCGCCTCGATAGCCGCTTCGGGAGACTCCACCCCGAGGCAGTCCAGCCCCTCGCTCGTCAGCAAGAGACGCAATGCACGAACGATGCTTGCATCGTCGTCTACGATCAGGATCGTCGTCATACTGCCATCCCGGCCAACTTCCCTATTCCGCGCCATGGTCCGGAATATATCAGCCTGAACCGGTCAAGTAAGCGAAGGGCCCAGCTGTTCATGGGCGATCTTGTCGGTCCCATGCCGACTGAACACCGTTTGTATGTCATGCCGCACCAACGGCATGTGACGGAGAAACGTGGCCAATGTGCCCGACGGGCTCAGATCGATGCAGCTCAGCTCGCTTTGCATGGCGAGCCATGTCATCGCCTCGGAAAAACGGATCGGGCGACGGACGACACGCCAGAAAAAGTCGGCCGGGAGTTGTTCGAGCTCCACCGCGCGCGCGCAGCAGACGAAACGCACGCGAGGCCTTGCCAGACTAAGGCTCGCGCAATAGGAAGCGAACGGTGCTTCGGCCTCGTCAATCCAGGCTGAATGAAAAGGATAACGGACAGGCAGCCGCTGAAACGCCACTTTTCGTCGCGCCAGTTCGTCCTGGATTGCACTCAATTCCGCTTCGGGCGCCGCAATCACGAAGTGCGCAGCGAGGTTCACGGCAGCCACTTCGCAGCGGCCTTCCAGCCAGGGAAGATGCTCCCCGGGCGGGGCGAGGATCGCCATCATGCCACCCGCTTCGCAACATGCCTCGAGGGCCGCCGCCTGCTGGATAACTGCTTCGAGCGCAACCTCGGGCTCAATCACTTCGGCAACGGCCGCGGCAGCGAAAGAGCCCAGGCTCGCACCTACCACCAGATCCGGCCGCACGCCCGCGGCGATGACCGCGCGCGCTGCCGCGTACTCGACCATGAAGATGGCCGGATGGGAAATGCAGAGGCGGTCCAGCTCGCCTCCACGCGTGGTTCGCGGATCGTAAAGGGCGGCCAGGATCGATTCGCCACACCATTGCCGCGCGCAAGCATCGAGACGCTCCATCCAGCCGTGGAAGACCTCGTTGCCATCGAACAGCCCGCGAGCCATATGCGGATGTTGCGAACCTTGCCCTGCGAACAGGAAAACCGTGCGCGAAGATTTTTCCGCGCCGGCTCTCATCGCCGGAGAGCGGACGAAGTGCCCCATGTCAGAGGCGCGTTGCAATGGATTTGAGCTCGGTGAAGGATTCCACTCCTTGGCGACCGAACTCCCTGCCCCAGCCGGATTCGCGCCAACCGCCGAACGGCATGGCCGGATCGATCGTGTGGTACGTGTTGATCCATACGGTTCCCGCGCGAAGCGCGCGCGCGACTGTCTGCGCCTTGCGCGCATCACTCGACCAGATGCCCGCCGCGAGCCCGTAGCGCGAATCGTTCGCCCTGGCGACGACGTCACGGATGTCGCTGAATGGCGAAACACAAACGACGGGACCGAAGATCTCCTCCTGCATGATGCCCATTTCCTCACGCACGTCGGTGAACACCGTCGGAGCCATGAAGTAGCCAGGGCGATCCAGCCGCGTGCCACCATGCACCACGCGCGCGCCCTCGCGCCGACCGGCCGCAACGAAGTCAAGCACGCGCGTGAGCTGCCTGGCGGACACCAGCGGCCCCATCTCTGAGTCGAGCGCGAAGGGGTCGCCGACTCGCAACGCCGCGGCAGCAGCCACCAGGCCTTGCAGCACCTGCTCGTAGACCGCTTTCTCCACATAGAGGCGGGCGCCCGCGTAGCAAGCCTGTCCGGCATTGAAGAAGATCGCCTGCGCAGCTCCCGCGATCGCGCGCGGAAGATCCGCGTCGGCGAATATGATGTTCGGCGACTTGCCGCCCAGCTCCAACGTCACCCGCTTGAAGTCGCTTGCACAGGAGCGCACGACCTCCCGCCCGACCGCGGTCGATCCAGTAAAAGACACCTTGTCAACGCCAGCATGTGCGACCAGTGCAGCGCCCGCCTCCGCTCCGGTACCCGTGATCACCTGCAACACGCCAGCCGGCAACCCCGCCTCCACGGCCAGCTCGCCCAAGCGCAACGCCGCCAGCGGCGTCACTTCCGAAGGCTTGAGTACGACCACGCAGCCTGCGGCAAGAGCAGCCGAAACTTTCATGATCGCCTGCAGCAACGGGAAATTCCATGGCACGATCGCCGCCACCACGCCCACCGGCTGACGGATCGTCCCGGCACTGAATGGGCTGCTCTGGTAAGCCAGATCGAAGGACTCACCCGTGAGCTTGGTAGCCCAGCCTGCGTTGTAGCGCAGCGTCTCGATCGCGAACGGCACATCCAGCATGCGCGCCGCAGCGAACGGCTTGCCTACATCGAGTGTCTCCAGCTCGGCCAGCTCGACCGCATGTTGTTCAAGCAGGTCGGCCAGGCGAAATAGCCGCGCCGCCCGGCTGGATGGCGAAAGGCCTGACCAGCGCTTGAATCCTTGCCGCGCCGATGTCACAGCCTTGTCTGCGTCGCTCACACCGGCAAGAGCCACGTGAGCCAGCACCTCGCCGGTCGCGGGATGCTCGACAGGAAACATCCGCCCCGTATCCGACTCCACCCACTGGTTCCCGATCAACAATTTTCCTGCGCGGGCCAGGAAAGTGGAAACGCCGTCCGAATACGCCTTTGGCTCAACTACCGCTTGCATGTGGACCTCACTCTGGTTAGACAAGGTGGGCCTTCCAACGTCCGCGGACAAACAGCATCCCGCTGACCACTGCCAGAGCCGCGAACCCGATCACCACGGCCAGGTAGAGGCCAAAGGTGCCAAGGCCCATCGGTTCCGCCAACCACCAGGCCATGGGCACCTGCAATACCCAGAAACATAGGAAATTGACCCGTGCCGGCGTCAGGGTATCGCCTGCGCCGTTGAAAGCGCCCTGCAAGCACATGCCTGCCGCGTAAAAAGGAAAAGAGACGGCCACCATGCGCAAAGCACGCGTGGCCTCCAACGCGACGCGCGCATCCGGCGTGAGCAGCGCGGCCACCGGTGCCGCGCCCAGCGCGAGCAGCGCTCCCAATACGCCGAAAACAATCATGTTCGTCCAGGCGGCTATGCGTATGGCCGCGGTCGCACGGTCGGGCTTGCCCGCGCCGAGATTCTGTCCCACTAAAGTCGCGGCGGCGCGGGCCACCCCTAGCGAAGGCATCAACACGAATTGCGACACACGCAAGGCAACCGTGCAGCCAGCCAGGGCGATATCGCCCGACAACCCGGCGATGGCGAACAAGCCCATGGCGCTGGTCGAGGCAACCAGCATCTGCCAGGTGCCATTCCATGCTATTCGACCGATCCGAAGCAAAGATGCGAAGCGCGGACGCAAATCAGCCCAGCGCACATGCAGGCCGCCCTCAGCGGCAAGGTAACGTGTCTGATAAAGCACACCCAGACCGCGACTCGCCGTGGTCGCCACGGCCGCTCCCGCCACGCCAAGTTCAGGCATGCCCGCCCATCCGAAAATCAGGCACGGCGCTAAAACCATGTTGCAGCTGTTGGCCAGCCAGAGCGCCCGCATCGGCACTTTGGCCTGCCCGATACCGCGTAGCGCGGCACCACAGACGAACATCAGCGACAAGGTGACGTTGCAGCTGAACATCACCCGTGCACAGGCGACCCCCAGTCGCGCCGTTGCGTCGTCAGCCCCCACTACACGCAGGATATCGAAGGCGAACACAGCCATCGGCAACCCGAGCGCGAAAGAGACCAGTACGGTCAACGCCAAGGCCTGGCCTGCCAATGGGCCGCCCGCATTCAGCCGCCCGGTTTCTCCGACCTGTCGCGCCACCAGCGCGCCCGTGGCAAAAGCCAGGCCGATGCCGAAAGCGTAGATGAGGCTCATCGCCGCCTCGACCAATCCGACGGCTGCAATGGCCGAAGCGCCCAGGCGAGCGACCCAGAAGACATCGACCACCGCAAAGACCGATTCGGCGAACATCTCGGTCGCCATGGGCCAGGCGAGAAGGCGGACGGCGCGATCGACGGGACCCTGCGTACCATCCACATGGTCCGCCGAGGCAGCCTCCCTGCGGACCGCGCGCACCGCGCTGGACACCTTCCGTATCCAACCAAACGTCCCGGACATCAGCCCTTCCCAGTGCGACGCCGGCCGAAAGGCGGCGGTTCCAGTGAGACTCCCCTTACGTCTCCGAAGCCGAACTGCGAAGACGCCCCGTACCCAGTCTACTGGCATTTACCCGACAAGGCATACCGCTCCCCTTCGATCCGGCACAAGGGTGCGCTTGTCCAAAGCCTGCCACCAGGCGAGGTAGATGTAGGCCATTGCAGTTTTGGTTCATCCGACTCCTGACTGCTGGTGCCACCGCTTCCCCAGGCCATCCATGTTCGCAATCAGCGCGCCTGGCCACCTTGGTGCAGCTGCTTGGCGAGGAAACACGCGCCACGCGTCTCGCACGTGAACCGGCTGACGAACGGCTCGCTCGCGCACTGTGTGCGTTCCATGCGAAACCCGGTCACTCGCGGACGATTACCAGGCTTGCTCGCGAAGCGGCGCTTTCGCCTATCGCCGAACGCGTTGGCTGCAGTTCGGCCAGTACATTCAGCGTGGCCTTTACTCGCCAGGTGGCTACGTCGCCGGCCCGATATGGACGTGGCCATGGGATTGCATGAGCATCGGGTTCAAGAAGGCCGCAATGCACCTGCGCACGCCCGGTCCCGTTGCGGTGAAGGGCGAAACCCTCCCTGCGCAAACCCGTACGCACCGCGCCAAGCACCGGCGCATATCGCTTTTGACGCTGGCGCTGAAGCCATAAAGGGGTGAAACCCCCAGGGGAAGTAGCCGGATCCGCCGCCCTTTCCATTGGATGGCCATTGGATGGCCACCGAAGTGCTGTATTCCTCGACATGCCCGGCCTCGGCGGCCTTGTCGCGCCAGCTTGTCCAGCATCAATTCGCCAAGGATTTCGACCCGGGCCAGCCGCTGGACCGCGGCCTCGTACTGGCTTGGCTCGGCAGCGAACAGGGCATCGTCGCGACACCCCACGCGCAGCGCAGCGTGGCGCGGATTTCCGAGCGCCCCGCCGATGATTCCCCGATAAGCCTGTTGGCCCTGTTGGACCGTGTCGAGCGGGCACTGGGCACTCCCGTTCAGGCGGCGGTCAAGCGCGGGGACGAACAGGCCTTCGCACTCGCCAACAGCGGCAATCTGATGTTCTGCAGGATGCCGCGCGACGCATCTACGCGGCGCTGGAAACCTACCCCGGCATCGTCGGCTTCCACCCACGCGTGGAACATCTGGAAAGCCTGCATTCCCACGATGCCGTGGCACACGTCGGCAAGCAGCCTTGCCGCTCCCGCGCAAGGTATCCAGGAGGCGCCATCGCCGTGGCACGAACGGCGCGCTGATGACGTGCAATGCGGCCTATGTGCAATAAGAGCGGCGAATTGCCGGGACATTAAAAGACACGCGCGGGGCCACGCGGCTCGGCAGGCGCCAGCAAACGTGAGGCTTGCCCGATCTCTAACTTTTGACCGGCTTCTGGACTTCCACGGTAACGTGGAAGAGTTCCTCATGTATCGCGAGTGCGCTGCGCACAGCGTTGGGGTCGATTTCGGAATGGCTTACTAGGGCCAGGATGCAGGCGTAGCCAGCTCGACCGACGCGCCACGCATGCAGGTCGCTGATCGCCGCGTCTGGAAAGCGCTCGGCCACCACCTAAAGTGTGTGCGATCCTAGACGCTCACATCGCGATACAGACACTTTTGTGAGTTTCCTGAAACCCTTTCAAGTTTGTCAAGTCGCAATTTGTTGCGCGGAACAGCCAGTCATAAGGCTATCGCAACGGTCTACGGTAGCCGCCAAGCGCAATGGTTTCTGTGACCGATTCCGCTCATGAAGGAGGCAGGGCCATCCCTTCTGACACCAGCAGGCACGCCAGACGGAAACGGCAATCGTCGCTCGTTACAGTCTTGCAGCGGAAGCCACGCGCCTTCTCTGGGAACATCTAGCGAAAACCCCTGTCGAGAATGCACAGGGTAAAATCTTCGCTTCCAAGTGGGCACCCAGTTCCTTTATTTTATGGCTGATCTTCGCTCGTATCTCGACGCTGCAACCCGTGCCAACACGCAGCGCAGCTACGCCTCGGCCATCCGTCACTTCGAGGTGGAATGGGGCGGTCACCTGCCTGCCACCGCCGACAGCACGGCGCGCTATCTCGCCGACCATGCCGACCGGCTTTCCATCAACACGCTCCGGCAGCGTTTGGCAGCCTTGGCGAACTGGCATGTCGAACAGGGTTTTGCCGATCCGACACGCGCCCCGTTGGTTCGCAAGGTGCTCAAAGGTATCAAGGCCTTGCACCCAGCCATGGAGAAGCAGGCAGTTCCACTGCAGCTGACCGAGCTGGGTGCGGTAGCCGACTGGCTCGACGGCGCAGCCATCTTGGCGGAGCAGAACGGTGACGCTGTGCGCTCGATGCAACATCGGCGTGACCGCGCTCTGATGCTGCTGGGCTTCTGGCAGGGATTCCGCTCCGACGAGTTGACTCGATTGCGTATCGAACACTTCGACCTTCGGCCTGGCGAAGGGTTGACGGGCTTTCTACCGCGCAGCAAGACGGATCGCGACAACAATGGACGCACGTTCAAAGTGCCTGCACTGTCGCGCTGGTGTCCGATCGACGCTGTGCAGACATGGATCGCTGCATCCCAACGAACGGAAGGCCCCCTGTTTGTCGGTATCAACCGTTGGGGAAAGCTGGGCGACACGCCGCTGGATGTCGACAGCATCGTGCCGATCCTGCGCAGGGTGTTTGCGCAGGCAGGCCTGAGCCAGGCCCATGAGTACAGCGGGCATTCGTTGCGGCGCGGTTTTGCCAACTGGGCCAACGCCAACGGCTGGGACATCAAGAGCCTGATGGCGTATGTAGGATGGCGCAAGGTCGATACGGCCATGCGTTACGTGGACGCCAACCTGCCGTTTCTGCTGACCAGCACGGCAACGCCATCGACGCAACCTGCAGTGATAGCCGCACTCCCCGCGGCAACTACTCCGGCCCCCATTCCCAACGCGGAACTCACGGTGCAGTTCGCCCTGAGGTCGTACACGCAGAGCTCGCGTCGGCGTTCCAAGGCACGACAGCTCATCGAAGCGGCCTGTCTGGCACGGCACCGCGCGCAGCGTGTCGATGCGGAGGGCTACCGATTCCACATAAGTATCCCGGACGATGCCGAACTGGAAGAGAGCATCGCCGTTATATTCGATGACATGTACCGTATTGCCGACAACAACGCCTGTTATCTGGAAGCGACCATCCGTGAAAGAAAGGGCGATCGCCGCTGGGAGTAGGTCAGGAACGACGTATCGATGACGAAGATCGACGAGACCGCCTACCCACTCCTCAACCAGCAGCCATCCGATGCCGAAGTCCAGAACCACTACACCGTCTCGCCGGAGGAGTGGGCGTTCATCAAGACCTTGGCGCAAACAGCCGACGGACGCTTGGCCGCGGCATTCCACTTGAAGCTGCATCAGCGGCTGGGGCGGTTTGTCGATCTGGTCGACGTACCGAATCACCTCCTGCTGAAGGTTGCCGAATCGGTCAATGCGCGCCGCATGCCAACCGCCGCGGCGTTGCGCCAGTACGACGCGTCTGCAACCGGCCGACGGCACCTGGCGAAAATGCGCGACTACATCGGCGTGCGCGCCTACGACGCGAAGGCCGCCGCCTGGCTAACCACGGTGGCCGAGAAGGCCGCCGAACTGCGCAGCGTCCTCCCTGACATCATCAATACGATGCTCGAAGAACTGGCGCACCACCGGTACGATCTCCCGTCCTTCGCCGCGTTGGATCGCATCGCGGCTGCAGCCCGGGAAGCGGTGCATGATCGGCATTATGGTGCGATAGAAGCCCAGCTCACGCCGGAGCTCAAGCGAACCATCGACGGGCTGTTGGATGCAGGCGACCGCGCGACCACCGGGTGGCATGCCCTGAAGCGTGAATCGCGTAAACCCACGAACCAGGAGGCACGGCACTACCTGCAGCACGTCGTACGGCTGCGTGCTTTGGCCGAGCAGATGCCCACCCCGGCACTGCCGATTCCCAAACACCGGTACTTTTACGATGTTGCAGCCAGTCTGGACGCCAGCGAATTGCGTGCGCAGAAGCCGATCAAGCGCTATGCGCTTGCGGTCATCTACATCCGCGCACAGTACGCCCACACGCTCGACGACGCCGGCGAAATCTTCGTCAAGATGATGCGGGCGCTGGAAAACAACGCGACCTCGCAATTGGTCGCTCATCACTTGGAATACACCGAACGGGCCGAGCGTCTGGTCCTCCAGCTCAAGGACATGCTGGAGGCCTTCGTTCGCAAAGGTTCAAACAAGGCACGCCTGACCGCCATTGAGGAAAGCCTTGACGGCGAACCCGCCGACCTCATCACCCAGTGTACGGAGCACTTGGCCTACGCCGGCAAGAATTACCTGCCGTTCCTCCTTCGCCCGTATGGCCAGCAACGATCCATCCTGATGAACTGCCTGGATCTCATCGCTCTCAAGAGTGCGAGCGACGACAAGGTCATGGAGCGCATGCTTGATGTGCTGAAGCGATGCCGGTCGGCGAAAGCCATGCTGCTCGCTCCCGAGGCTCTGGGGATCGACGTCGACCGTGACCTTGACTGGATGTCATCCCGCTGGCGAAAACACGTCGTGGTTGCCGCCAAAGACGACGCCGAGTCGGTGCAGATTCACCGCAAGTACCTTGAACTGGCCATTCTGACCCAGCTCAAGGACGAGATCAGCACCGGTGATGTCTTCATTCCGGGCGGCAACACCTACGACGATTTCCGCGAGCAGCTTGTCGACGACGCCACGCTCGACCGTGAGCTGCCTGCGTTTGTCGAGGTGTCCGGGATGCCGGCCACAGGCAAGGACTTCGTCAAAAAACTCAAGGGCGAACTGGTCACGACCAGCGAGCGCGTCGACAAGGCATTCCCGAATCTCCCGGATGCCCGCATCGTCGATGGACACATCGTGCTCAGCAAACTCAAGAAGACGCCGCTGGCGGAAGCCATCGGCCGGTTGGATACGGAAATCAGTGACCGGATGGAGGCCACGACCATCGTGGACGTCCTGGTGGACGTCACCAAATGGCTCGGTGTGGATAAACACTTCAAGCGGCTTGCTGGTACTGAGGGGCGCGTCGACGACCTGTTGCGACGTGTCGTGCTGACCTTGTTCTGCTACGGCTGCAACATCGGCCCCACGGAATTGGCGCGCTGCGTGAAGAATCTTTCCCGGAAGCAAGCCGCGTGGCTCAATCTGAAGTACGTCAACGAGGAGACCTTGCGCCGTGTCGTCAACGATGTGATCAATGCCTATTACAAGCTGGAGCTTCCAGCGTACTGGGGGTCGGGCCAATCCGCTTCCGGGGACGGCACGAAGTGGACGATGCGCGACAACACCATCATGAGCGAATTCCACATCCGGTATGGCGGCTACGGCGGCATCGGTTACTACATCGTGTCCGATACCTACGTGGCGCTGTATTCGCGCTTCATCACGTGCGGAGCCTATGAGGGCCACTACATCCTCGATCTCTGCCAGGAGAACGCTTCAGATATCCGGCCAACCTATTTGCACGGCGACACGCACGCGCAGAACTATGTGGCCTTCGGCTTGGCACCTTTCCTCGGTGCCAAGCTGATGCCGCGTATCCGTCGCTTCAAGGAGCTAAACCTCTATCGGCCGAGCCAGAAGAAGAGCTACAAGCACATCGACGCTTTGTTCAACCGCTCGATCAAGTGGGATCTCATCGAACGGCACTGCCGCGACATCCTGCGCTACGCCATTTCCATGAAACTCGGCCGCATCAGCCCCTCAACCATCCTGCGGCGCTTCAACAACAAGAGCCAGAAGAACAAGATCCACGACGCCATGCATGAGATGGGCGCGGCCTACCGCACCATCTACCTGCTGGAATACATCGAAGATCCACTCATGCGGAAGGCCGTCAGCGCCGCAGCGAATAAGAGCGAGGCCTACAACCACTTCACGAAGTGGGCCTTCTTCGCCAACGACGGCCTGATCGACGAGACGATTCGCCACGAGCAGCAGAAGCTAATCCGCTACAACCACGCCGTCGCCAACATGATCATGTTTCACAACGTCCAGCAGATGCAGCGAATACTCGTGGAGCTGCGCGGGGAGGGGTGGGAGATCACGCCAGAAATGATCGAAGCGCTCGGCCCCTATCGTACCCAGCACATTAACCGACTTGGCCAGCACACCATCGATACCAGCCGATCCATCGAGGCCTTGAGACGCGACTCCCAGATTCCACTATCCCGCATGCTCGGCCATCAACGGCCAGGGCAGAATCGGCCTGCCTGGAGTCAAAGCGCGCGTCAAAACAAGGTGTTACGGCCTAAATGAGCGTTTCCGCACGAATCTCGGCCATCCCTCATCATGGCCACGCCACGCGGCGCTCTAGGCAGCACCATTGCCGATGCCAAGGCCGCGCTGTCCAGCCTGAGCCTGCCGCACGGCTACCGCATCAGCTTCGGCGGCATGTATCCGGAGCTGATCCACACGGCCGAGGCGATGGGCGTGGCCGTTGTCGTCGCGCTATTCCTGACTCTGGGCATTCTCGCCCTGCAGTTCGGCGGCCTGCGACTGCCCTTGATCCTGTTGCTGCAAGCCCCGCTGGCGTTTACCGGTGGGGCGCTGGCGCTGGCGATGTCCGGCGTCGGCCTCAATGCCACTGGCCTGATCGGTCTGCTCACCCTGGTCGGCGTCAGCCTGAATCACGGCATCGTATTGCTGGCCTACGTCCGTGCCCACGAAAAACAAGGCATGGCCCCCGACGAGGCGGTGCGCCGGGCCGTGAACGAACGGCTGCGTCCGATCGTGCTCACCACGCTCACCGCCGCCCTTGGCATGTTGCCGACGGCGCTGGGCTTCGGCGCCGGCGCGGCGCCCGAGCAGGGGCTGGCGATTGTCGTACTCGGTGGCGTGCTGTGGAGTGCAATGCTGTCCACCAACCTGTTGCCGGCCTTGTATCTGCGCTGGGGGCACCGGTCATGAAACGTTGCCTGATGCTTGCCGTTGCCCTGTCGCTGGCCGGTTGCGCCACCTATAGCCCGCTGCCGCTGGCCACCCAGGCGCACGCACCGAACGATCCGGCCAGCATCAAGGTCGATGCGTCGACGATGTCGTTGCCGCCGTTGCGCCATCACGTGTTCGATCCCCGTCATGGCCTGGACATGACGGATGTCGCCATGCTGGCAGTGGTCAACAATCCGCAATTGCAGCTGGCTCGCGACGAACGCGGTATCGGCCATGCGCAAGCCTTCGCCGCGCGCCTGCTGCCCGACCCTGTCCTGGACCTGGCGCGTGGGTATCCCACGGGTGGGCCTTCAGCGACGACATCCTATGCGCTAGGTCTCTCCTACGATCTCGGTGCGCTGCTGACACACGGACTCAGCACGCGCGCTGCCAGCGCCTCCGCACGGCAGGTCGACCTGAATGTGCTGTGGCAGGAATGGCAAGTCGTGGGGGCGTCGCGTCAACTGTTCGTGCGCATTCGCTATGAAGCACAGATGCTGGCATTGCTGCGCAGAGAGGCCGCACTGCGCGAGAGGCACCATGCGCTGCTGGTGCAGGCGCAGGCACACGGTGACGTGTCGTTGACCGAGGTTGGCGCCGACCTCGACGTGGTGCAGGCCGTGCAACTGCGCCGCAACCGCATGGAACGCCAGTTGCTGAAAACACGCCAGGCCTTGAATGCACTGCTCGGCCTCTTACCGCAGGCACGCCTCACCCTGGTGGGTTCCGACGCCTTGCCCGTCATCGACGACACCCAGCTCGCCAATGACATGGCGGCACTGCCGCGTCGGCGCCCCGACCTGCTGGCGTTGGCGGCCGGGTATCAAAGCGCCGACGCGCGCTACCGCAAGACTGTCTGGCAACAATTTCCCGCGATCAACGTGGGCTTTACCCGGGCCCGGGGCACCGATGGCAGCAGCACCCAGGGCTTCCAGGTCTCACTGAGCTTGCCGCTGTTCAATCGCAACCGTGGCCGCATCGCCATCGCCAAGGCCACACGCCAGAAGTTGCACGACGCCTACCGCGTCCGCCTGTTGAACGCGCGGCACGACGTCGAGCGTCTTGTGCAGGATCAGCAATTGCTCAAACGGCAACGTGTCGAACTCCGGCAGGGCGTCGCCTTCAGCGACAGCACCCTCGCACACGAGCACGCGGTCGCCATGCACGGCGACGTTTCAGAAGCTGCGCAACTCCAGCTGGAAGCGAACGGCTTCGCCCGCCGTCTGGCCCTGCTGCGCGTCGACGAGACCTTGCTTGAGCAGCAGGTCGCGCTGCGCACGCTGGTGGGCTGGAACTCCCCCGAGCCTGAGGCACCGTCTTCGCCCGACCGATGATGCGTTAAACCTCGTGCGTGATATTGAGTTGTTCCACCAAGGGCATGACTCCCGATCGAACGGAAGGCCTCACCCCCGTGCAGACGGCTCGTCGGTGGTGAAGCGGCATCAGCGTTACTTCATGTATTTCTGAATCACCTCGATCAATTCGCTGGCACCTTTGGCACGCTCGTCGGGACTCGTGATCTCCGGATGGGCCACATGAAACCGGATGTGGTCTACGACCACCTCGCTCATCAGTCCGTTGATCGCCCCCCGTACCGCAGCGATCTGCCGCATGATCTCACCGCAATCCTTTTCCCGAATGAAGGCCCGTTCAATACCTTCGACCTGGCCCTTGATACGATGTACGCGATCAAGCAGCTTGGAATGGTCGTGCGCCAAATGTGCCATCAGGTTTTCCTGCCTTTCCTTCGTCAAAACTACGCAATGGTAGGTAGGCGGGAGCGCTGATCGCAATTGAGCAATTGTCGCACCCTGGTCAACCGCCCTAACGTCAAACGTGCAGGCCCTACCCTTACCCCGATCGGCTTCGAACCAGAGCCACCTGTTTTCGGATCGTGGATTAACGGGCGCGATGCGCCTCTCGGGAGTCCAGATGACATGGCACCGTCGCACATCGCCCCGCTACTGCATGATCGGTCTGGATCGTGGTGTGGGTGATCGAAAAGCGCTCTTGCAACATCATCTCAAGACTACGGCGCACGTCGTGACAATCGACCTCATGTTCAACAAATACGTGTGCCGACAGCGCCGGCATCCCCGAAGTCACCTCCCAGACGTGCAGATCGTCGACCCGGGTAACTGCCGGCGTCGCCACAATCGCCGCGCAGATCACGTCGGGATCGATGCCACGTGGCGCCGCCTGCAGAAAGATCCGGCCTGACTCCCGCACCAGGCCGATGCCCGCTTTCAGCATCAGTCCCGCCACGACCAGCGCGGCGACGGAGTCCAGTCGATTCCATCCCGTCCACCAGATGATCGCGCCGGCAACCGCGGTGGCAATGAAGGCATAGAGGTCGGTGAGTATGTGCTGGAAGCTGCCTTCCACGTTGAGGCTTTGCCGATTGGCCTTGCCCATCGCCCAGACAGCGAGCAGGTTGACACCGATGCCCACCACGGCCACTACGGTAACCAGCAGACCATGGACTGCCGGTGGATCGAACAGCCGACTGACCGCTTCAACCACAAACCACCCCGCCAACAGCAGTAGGATCAGACCATTGGCTTGTGCACTGAGGATCTCGACCCGCTTGAGGCCGAACGTGTAACTGCCTCCGGGCGGACGACCGGCCAGTCGCATGGCAAGTAGCGCCAAACCGATCGAACCGACATCGGTAAGCATGTGTCCGGCATCGGAAATCAACGCCAGCGACTTCGCCATCATGCCGACTATCACCTCGATCAGCATGAACCCCAGTAACAGGAGCAACGCCAGCGTCAGATAACGCTTGTCAGCATCCCGAGACACGCCATGAGGATGACCATGCGTATGGCCTGGAGGGTGCGTATGAGAAGGCGGGTGGGCTTCGCCGGTGTTCATCGAGGTCTCCGTTGCGAACGCTACAATACGCGACCGGCATGGTGTTATGTCATCACAAGAAATGACCTCCCAGTCATTCGGGCCAGGCCGTCGTGAAACGTGATCGCGCAATACCTTGTGTCATCCTGCCCTGTCCACCGCAACATGACCCAGGCACCATGAGCTCGATGAAACGCCTCTCCCAGCCCCGTGCCACGGCCATCACCCAGGCATTGGTGGCCGCCGCGCTGTTCGGCATCAGTACGCCACTGGCCAAACTGCTGCTGGGAACGATGTCGCCGCTGTTGCTTGCCGGCTTGCTCTATGCCGGTTCGGGTATTGGCTTATCACTGTGGCTGGTACTGCGCAAGCTACGGCGAGCGGTCGCTGGCGATGCCCCATTGACGCGGCGCGACCTGCCATGGATGGGCGGTGCGGTGCTGGTGGGCGGCGTGCTCGGACCGATCCTGCTGATGCTGGGACTGGCCATCACGCCGGCGGCCACGGCGTCGCTGCTGCTCAATCTCGAAAGTGTGCTGACCGCGGTCATCGCGTGGGTGGTATTTCGTGAAAACGTCGACCGCCGCGTGTTTCTGGGCATGCTGGCTATCGTCGCCGGTAGCGTGCTGCTTTCCTGGCATGGCGGGCCTGTCCAGGCCATTCCGTGGGGAGTTCTTGCCATCGTGGGAGCCTGTCTGTGCTGGGCGATTGACAATAATCTTACCCGCCACGTGTCAGCCGGCGATCCGGTGCAGATCGCCGCAATCAAGGGCGGTGTAGCCGGCGCGATCACCCTCACCCTGGCACTGCTCCTGGGCAACCGACTGCCTGCCGCCTTGCCCCTTCTGGCCACCGGATTGCTGGGCTTTGTCGGTTACGGGGTGAGCCTGGTACTGTTCGTATTGGCCCTGCGGGGCTTGGGCAGCGCGCGTACTGGCGCCTATTTTTCGACAGCGCCGTTCCTCGGTGCACTGATGGCATTGCTGCTGTTTGGCGAACATCCCGGCCTCGCCTTCTGGTTGGCGGGGACACTGATGGCCATCGGTGTCTGGCTGCATGTCAGCGAGCGGCACGCGCATGAACATGCTCACGAGGCCCTGGCCCACGCACATCGCCATCACCACGACGAACATCACCAGCACGACCACGATTTTCCCTGGGATGGCAAGGAACCGCACAGCCATCCGCACATCCACGAACCGCTGGTGCACAGCCATCCACACTATCCTGACATCCACCACCGCCATCGGCACCGCTGAGGAGCTTCCGTCATGGTTGAAAAGAAGCATTGGGAGACGGTCTATCAAAGCAAGGCAGCCGACGCCGTCAGCTGGTATCGGCCGCATCTTGATACGTCGCTGGCCTTGATCGAAAGGGTCGTGCCGGATCGGGATGCGGCGATCATCGATATCGGCGGGGGCGAGGCAACCCTGGTAGATGATCTGCTAAGCCGGGGCTATCGCCAGCTCAGCGTGCTGGATATCTCGCAGGCAGCGATCGATGGTGCTATAAAGCGCCTCGGAGAAACCGCCGATCAGGTGACCTGGATCGCCGCCGATATCATGCAGTCGTCACTTCCCGCCGCCTACTTCGACCTCTGGCATGACCGTGCGCTGTTTCACTTCCTCACCGCTGCTGATCAGCGTGCCGCCTATGTGGAACGACTCACCAGGGCGCTCAAACCTGGTGCTCATGCAGTCATTGCCACCTTCGGTCCCCAAGGTCCGCAAAAATGCAGCGGCCTCGACACGATGCGCTATGACGCTGAATCGCTGCATGCCGAGCTTGGGTCGCGCTTCGCCTTGATCGAACACTCGATCGAGTTGCATCACACACCGTTCGACACTACGCAGCAGTTCGTCTACGGGCTGTTCAAGCGTTGCTGACAAGGTGAAGTTCAACCCCTGAAGCGCGGGCGGTCCAGGCCTGTATTAGCTACCGCGGGGCACAACTACTTTTCTGCCCTACCCTTACGCCCGAAGACAGTACCGCAAATGCTTCTTTCACCTTCTTAAATTTGCTGCGTTTGGCAACCTCGGTGCACTCTATTTATTATTGCCGAAAGCATGTCGCATATAAAAAATGACCAATTTTATATCGCTTGGGTTCAGGTTCGCGTTGCCACCTTTCGGCGGCATGGCGATAGGCATGCCAGGCGTTCGCTTGCCATTTTCGATAAAACCCTCCAGTACTGCATCGCTCTGACTCAATACCCCGTTGGCAACGGTGAAATCGGGAGCACCCGGAACAGCGCCTTTGCCGTTTGCACCGTGGCAGGCAACGCACGTCTGGTGGAATATAGCCGAACCAGCTTCCAGTGGATTTGGGGTTGAGCCGAGATACGTGTAATTTTGATAAGTAGAAGTCATATTCTCTTTTGAAATCATAGAGATAGATTACTTCTCCTTGCACTCTCTACCTGTTCCTGTCCCGTCCTCATTTTTGCTTGGATTGACGGCGTTTGTGGGCCATAGTCAACTGGTTCTCTGCGGCCACTGCGCGGGCTTCCGCTGACTGAAGTGCCGCCTTCAAGCCGCTGACCTGTCCCCGCGCGCCAGCCAGCTCCAAGGCAAGCTGATCGCGCTCGCCCGTGATGGTGGCCACCGCCGCCAAGCGCGCTTCGCCCTCCGCCAATTCCCGGCGAAGACGCGCCATGTCCAGTCGCAATTCCGTGAGGCTGGTCTGCTGGTCTTCGCTACGTTGCCGCAGCTTGGCCAATTGCTGCTCTGCATGCCGCTGTCCTTCCCGCGCGGCATCGGTTTCTTGCAGCATGCGGGCCTGAGCGGCCTCCATGCGCTCGTTGGATTTATCCCGTTCCACCTGAAACGCAGCGTCGCGGGCGGCAATGGTCGCCTGGAATTCGGCGGTCAATCGGTCGTGAGCCTGCAGTGCGGCCTCTCGTTGCTGAGCCATGTCGGTGCGAACGGCCGCCACTTCGTGCTGCAAGGCTTGGACTTGGCCAAGGGCATCGCGCTTGGCCTCGGTTTCCCGGGTGAGCTGCTGCTGCACCTCGATGCCTTGCTCGCGTAGCTGACTGACCTCGTGCTGCAGCTGATGAACCGTGGCCTGTGCCGCATCCCGTTCGACAGCAACGTCATCGTACGCGCGCCTCTGTGCTTCCAGATCGGATTCCAGCGCCTGACGGTGCTCGTTGAAGACCTTCTCCCCCTGTTCTACGGCGGCCACCCAGAGTGAGCGCATGGCATCGGCGATCGCCGGCGGTAGATCGGCGCCGACCGCATCGGCCTTGGCTCGTTCGTCCTTCCACAACTTCAACTCGTCGTTGATGGTGGTACGGCTGCCCTGCTGGATGGCGGCATAGATCTGGTCGACGGTGATTTCGTGTGATCGTTTGCCGCCGGCGACCAGTTGGGCCGCGGCCTCACGAGTACGTTGACGGGTATCACTGACACGGCTCATGGCGGCTCCCGTCGCTCGGAGGGTGAATTTCGCGGAACACCTGATGTGTATATCACAGTATTACGTTACATGCATAACGATTTAATCAGGAATTTTACGATAACTTCCATAATCGAATGTCTTTTGGCTGTACGCTACGTTTCCCATGGCGTCAGACATCGGAAAGCATGACGGAGCCTGCAGCGAACCTTCTAGCGTTGCCCCAAGCCTTGCCGCCCACCCTGTCGGGATGCGCTGGCGCCAATCGCGCCTCGGCCAGCGTGGCGCGGCAGATCGCCGCCAACGACGACGTGGCCGCGATCGGCCTGTGGCTGGCGGAATATCACGACTCGCCGCATACCTTCCGCAGCTATCGCAAAGAGGCCGAACGCTTGCTGCTTTGGGCCACGCAAATCCGTGGCAAGCCGGTGTCGAGTCTCACCCGCGAGGATGTGATCGCTTATGAGGCGTTTCTTGCTCAGCCCCCTGCGACCTGGTGCGACGCCGGTCTCGCCCGTCGCGGCGAGCATCGGCGACTGTTGGTCGGTCCGTTGGCCGAGCGCAGCCGTCGCCAGGCCTTGGGCATTCTTGCGGGACTGTTCAATTACCTCGTGCGTGCCGGCTATCTCGCGGGCAGTCCGTTCGTCCTGCAGCGACAACGGGCACGCCGAGGCACTCGACGCACGATCGAACGCTACTTGGACCGTGCCATCTGGGAAGAGGTGTTACGCGTCGTCGACGATTGGCCGCAGGACTCCATGCGGGAACGGCAACGCTACGAACGCGCTCGCTGGGTGCTTCGCTTCCTCTATGAAACCGCACTACGAGCCGCCGAAGCCGCGGCCGCCAACGAAAACGATTTCCAACCTATCCGTGGGCGGTGGTGGTTGCACACCGTGGGGAAAGGTGGCGTCGAAGGCACCGTCCCCCTGAGCGACGGTCTCATGGACGACTTCGCACGCTATCGGCGCTTCCACGGCTTGCCCGCGTTGCCTTCGGGCGACAGCAACATCCCGGCCATTCTTGGCATCGCCGGACGATCGTCCCCGCTGACGCCCACGGCGGTCTACCAGATCGTCAAGGACACCTTCCGGCGCGTAGCCGAGACACTGCAACAGCAGGATGAGGTCAAGGCCACACGAGTGCGCCGCGCCTCGACGCATTGGCTGCGGCATACGGCCGCCACGCACCAGGCCGAGGATGGCACTCCGATCCACCACATCCAGCAGAACCTGCGTCATAGCTCCATCGGCACGACGTCGATCTATGTTCATGCAGAAGAAGATGCACGACATGCCAGTACTACGAAAACACGCATCGGGACCTCGGTGCCTCGCGGAGAGATGCCATGACTGACCCCGGCGATCGCTTTGGCATGCCGGTGAGCGCATTGAAGTTTGCTCTCTGACACGACTACCAGCTGCAATCGACCGCGCCGTTAGCCGAACGGCATCACCCAAATCTTCCCTTCCCGAGCAATGATTCCATCGCCGTGACACAAATATCGTTGACTTCAACGTCAAGGGCAATTAGCGTACGCGTGCCCGGCGGATCGCCCGCGGGCATTTATTTGCTGCATCCGAGACCCATGGACATCTATCCGAGTACCAACGCAGTGATCGCGCCATCGGCGCCGGTTGCTGCCGAGGTTCAGCCCAACGTGTACACATCCCGCGCACCGGTCGCGGGCGGGCACTCCTGACGTCCCGCTCGCCCCCCGGTCTGCGGACTGGAGGCGAGCCATGCTCCTGCTTACCCCTCTACTGCCATCCTCGCGCGCACCGCGCGCTGCGCCGGCTCGTCCGCCGCTGCACCCGGCGGGCGTGCTCCCGCGTCCGCTGCTCATCCAACACTGGCAGCGTCTGCCCGGCGAGACGCGTCTGCGCGCCCGCTGGCTGACCTCGCGCTGACATTCCCTTCCCCCACGCTGGCGCCCGCGGCGGTCGCTGCTGGCGCTCTTGCCAAAGATCGATCGCATGACGCGTTTGCCTACATCCAAACTGTTCGTACTTCTGCTACTGGGCCTCGGCGCCCTGGTCACGCGCGCGCATGCCGACAGCGGAAGCGCGCCACCGCTATTCGTGCCGCAGTTGCTGGATGCTCAGGTCAGCTACGTGGCGCAGAAGCTCGACCGCATGCATTCCGCCTATACCGGCCCGCTCAGCCTGCCGGCTGGCGGTGACCAAGCGCTCTCGCGCACGTTCGGTGCCTATCTGGGCATGCGGCTGCCGGCGCATCTGGCCTTCTATCTGGATGGCGAGCTGTTCACCGGTGGCGGCATCAACAAGGGCACCGGCCTGGCCGGTTACGTCAACGGAGATGTGGTGCGCGCAGGTCCCGGCTCGGGCGGCAAGCAGCGGCCGTACATCGCGCGCGCCTACCTCGATTGGAATCTGCCTTTGGGCACCAACAGCGCTCCGATGGCGCGGGCGCAGGATCAGCTTCCCGGCACGCTGGCCACCCAGCGGATCGAGCTCAAGCTGGGGCGGCTGGCGCTGGCCGATGACTTCGACAAAAACCGCTACGCCAACGATACCCGCCAACAGTTCATGAACTGGGATTTCATCAACGCGGCGTCCTATGACTATGCCGCCGATACCCGCGGCTACACCGACGGCTTCATCGTCGCGTGGGTCCAGCACCACTGGACGTTGCGTTACGGCGTGTACCAGATGCCGCTGCAGGCCAACGGTCAGGCGCTGGCCGGGCCACTGGACCGAGCCCGTGCCGAGCAGGTGCAGCTGTCGCTGCACCCGTTCGGCAGTGACGGCTTCGCGTTGCGCCTGCTGGCCTTCCGCAACATCGCCAAGATGGGCAACTACGCGCAGGCGCTGGCGCTCGCCGCCGCCAGTGGCGCTACGCCGGACATCGCCGCCGACGGTCGCTACGGCCGCCGCAAGCACGGCTACGTGATCAATGCCGAGCTGCCACTGGCCGACGACGGCGACACCGGGCTGTTCGCGCGTTGGGGCTGGAACGACGGCCACACTCAGTCGTTCGCCTACACGGAGGCCGAGCGCGCGCTGAGCGCGGGGGCGCAGCTGTCCGGCGCGCACTGGCGCCGCTCCGAGGACCGTATCGGCATCGCGTTCGACCTCAACGGCCTAGCCAGCGCGCATCGCGCCTACCTCGCCGCAGGCGGCTGCGGCTTCCTGCTGTGCGACGGCGCGTTGGACTACGGCCGCGAACGGGTGATCGAAGCCTACTACCGCCTACAACTCGGTCACTACTTGCAGCTGAGCCCGGACCTTCAGTGGATCGTCAACCCCGGCTACAACCGCGCGCGCGGCCCGGCGCGGGTGGTCGGCCTGCGCCTGCACCTGAGCCTCTGATACTTCTTCGATACCCACAGGAAGCCTGACCATGTCTGTGCCAGATATCTCCGTACCACACGCCAGCGCCGCGGCCCGCGCAGGCCTGCAGCAGCGTATCCGCGACCGCCTGCACCTGGCGACACTGCGCCGGCGCCCTGCCACGCCGTGGAACCGGCTGGTACTGGCCTTCGCCCTGATCGGCCCCGGCCTGCTGGTGATGCTGGGCGACAACGACGCCGGTGGCGTGCTGACCTACGCGCAGACCGGCGCAGCCTATGGGCTGGGCCTGTTTCTGCCGCTGATGTTAGTGCTCGGCTTCGTCGCCTACGTGGTGCAGGAGATGACCATCCGCCTGGGCGCTGTGACGCGGCGCGGCCACGCCGAGCTGATCTGGAAGCGCTACGGCCCGTTCTGGGGCATCTTCTCGCTGGTCGACCTAGTACTAGCCAACATCCTGACCTTGGTCACCGAGTTTCTGGGCATCCGCATCGGCGGCGAGGCGTTCGGCATTCCGTATGGGCTGAGCGTGCCGCTGACGCTGGGCTTCGTGGTGATGACGCTGGTGTTCCTGCGCTACTGGGCGTGGGAGCGCATCGCGCTGTTCATCGCCGCGCTCAACCTGGTGTTCGTGCCGCTGGTGCTGATGGCACACCCGCATTGGGATGCTGTGGCGCGAGCGTTCGCAGGCTCGGGCTGGGTGCTGCCCGGCGGCGTGCTGTCGGCGACCTTCCTGATCCTGCTGTCAGCCAACATCGGAACCAGCATCGCGCCGTGGCAGCTCTTCTTCCAGCAGTCCTGCGTGGTCGACAAGGGTCTGCTACCGAAGGACATCCCGGCCAGCCGACGCGACCTGATGCTCGGTGTGGGCGGCATGGTACTGGTGGCGATCGCGGTGATCGTGCTCGGCGCGGTAGCGCTGTCGGGACTTCCCGATGCGAAGAACCTTACGACCGAGGCAGTGCTGTCCGCGCTGCAGCAGCGCTTAGGCGAGACGGCTATGAAGCTGTTCGCGCTGGGCCTGATCGAAGCCGGGCTGATCGCCACCATCGTGATCACCGCCAGTACCGGCTGGGCGATCGGCGAGGCGCTGGATCTACCACGCTCGCTCAACGCGTCACCCGGCCAGGCATGGCGCTTTTATGCCCCGGCGGTGATGGGCACGGTGGTCGCAGCCGGCGTGGTGCTGTTCCCGAACCTGCCGATCGGCTTCCTCAACCTCAGCGTGCAGGTGATCGCCACGGTGTTCATGCCGGCGGCGATGCTGTTCCTGCTGATGCTGCTCAACGATCGTGAGCTGATGGGTGAGCATGCCAACGGGCCGGTGCGCAACGCACTGTCAGTCGCGATCATGCTCGGGCTGATCGCCTGCAACGTCCTGTATGGCCTGGTCACCGTATTTCCGCATATCTTTGGAGGCAACCCATGAAAGACCTTAACGAGTACACGCCCGAGCAGGTGCAGGCGCTGCTGGCCGAGGAAGGCTGGCATGACGAGCTGCCGCCGGTGCATCGCTTGCAGCTGACGCCGTGGCAGCAGTGGGTGTTCTGGGGGTTGCGCATCTACGTGGTGGTGATGTGCGTCATTGTGCTGTGGGCGTTCACCGCCGGCGTGCACGCCTGAGAGTGGTCGGCATGCCAGTACGACGCGGGCACGCGCTTCGTTGACCCCGCCCGACAATCACTCATGATGCCCTAGCCTGATGATCATCTGCGACCACATCGGCTCGATATTTTCCTCAATTCATACTGTAAGTAAGCATGTCTCTGTAAGTAAGCATGTCTCGCATCATTAGCTCCCCCTCGACCATTTGGACGGCGATCGGCAGGCATGCGCCTAGCTCGATTGCACCCAGGTCAGCTCAATGTCGTCCTTCACCACGTCATCGACTTCTTCCACCGGAATGCCGAGCAGTTCATTGATGTGGCCGTGGCGCATGCCGAAGAAGAGGCCGTTACGTCGGTAGGTGGCGCTCCAGGTGATACGGTCGACGTTGGCATGGTTGTACTCACCTTCATAAGTGAAACCATTGGTGGTCTTGCCGGAAACGCTGGTCATGATGGTTGCCTTTGGAATGATGTCGTGGTCCAGCATGCTCCTTTATTGGGCCGCGTGGGGAGGGCGCGCACTTGGGGGCGTGCACGAATCGATTCGGCGCAGCGCAACGGGATGAGATGCGGCCGCCGTGCGAGTTGAGCGGCATGCGATCGGATGCGATGGACTCTTGATGAGCACCGCAGGGAACGGTGCGGGCTGTTAGCGTTTGCCGGGCTCGGGCTCGGGCTCGTAAGGCTTGGCGCCATCGTCGTCCATGCGATCGACATCCTGCGCCTGGTGATCGATTTCACGCCGTTCGGCGGGGTCCGTCTTGGGCGTAGGTGGGGCAAAGCCGCTCGTCTGCGGTGCCCATGGCCATGCCACCGACCCGGCGCCGCTGGAGATGTTCGAGACCACGATCACCTTCAAGCCGAAGGACCAGTGGCGTCCCGGCATGACGATGGACAAGATCAAGGCGGCGCTGAACCGCGCCGTGCAGGTGCCGGGCCTGACGAACCTGTTCGTGCCGCCGATCCGCAACCGCATCGACATGCTCTCCACCGGCATCAAGAGTCCCATCGGCATCAAGGTGCTGGGCACCGATCTGGCGGCACTGCAATCGGTGGCCGATCGCATCGAGGCCGTCGCACGCACCGTGCCCGGTGTGCGCTCGGCGATCGCCGAGCGCCCGGCCAGTGGCCGCTACGTCGACGTGCACATCCATCGGGACGCGGCGGCGCGTTACGGACTGACGCAGGATCAGGTGCAGCAGTTGATCGCCACCGTGGTCGGTGGCGATCCCATCGGCCAGAGCATCGAGGGGCGCGAGCGCTTTCCGATCGTGGTGCGCTACCCGCGCGTGGACCGCGACTCGGTGCAGGCGTTGCGGCAACTGCCGATCGTGGCGGCCAACGGCGCCCAGCTCACGCTGGGCCAGATTGCCGACATCACGGTCGCGGCGGGACCGTCGATGCTGAAGAGCGAAGACGGCCAGCTGGCCACCTACGTCTACGTCGATACCGATAGCAGCAACCTCGGTGGCGTGGTCGCCCGGCTCCAGCGCGCGGTGACGCAACAGGTCACGCTGCCCGCCGGCGTCACGCTGGACTGGTCGGGCCAGTTCCAGTACCTGGCCCGCGCCGCCCAGCGGCTCCGGCTGGTGGTGCCTGTGGCCTTGCTCATCGTCTTCGTGCTGATCTACGCCGTATTCCGGCGCGCGGTCGAGGCGGCCCTGATCATGGCGAGTGTGCCGCTGGCGCTGGTCGGCGGTCTATGGCTGGTCTGGCTGCTGGGCCAAGCCGTATCGGTGGCGACGGTCATCGGCTTCATCGCCCTGGCCGGCGTCGCCGCGGAGTTTGGCGTGGTGATGCTGCTTTACCTTCGTCATGCCTGGGATCGGCAACTCGCGGCCAACCCGCAGGCGGGTATCGAGGCGCTGGACGCGGCCATCCGCGAAGGCGCGGTTCAGCGCGTACGACCCAAGGCGATGACGGTGGCCGTAATCCTGGCCGGTCTGTTTCCGATCCTGCTGGGCCATGGCGCCGGCTCTGAAGTCATGCAACGCATCGCCGCCCCCATGATCGGCGGCATGGTGACCGCACCTCTGTTGTCCATGCTCATCCTGCCAGCCGCATTCCGCCTGCGCATGCGGCACCGACTGCGCAAGTCCGCAGCCTTCGCCCAGCAGATGGATCCGAACATGCCCGGCATGGCCGGGATGCAACCGGCCAAACCCACCCTGGCGCAGGGCGTGGGGATCGTCAAGGCCATCGACACCGCCAAGGGCACGATCACCCTCCAGCACCAGGCCATCACCGCCATCGGCTGGCCGGCGATGATCATGACCTTCAAGGCCGATCCGCCGCCCCTCCTGCAGAAGGTGAAGGTCGGCGAGTCGGTGCGCTTCACCCTGCACCCGGCCGGCATGGCCAGCACGGTGACGGCGATCACACCGCTGCGGCCCTGAGCAGGCCATGCCGCGGCTCCACATGGGCCTGGTCTATGATCGGGCCTTTATAGCGTGACGGAACGAGCGCTCAGCCCGCGAACAGCGAGTCGCCGCTGGCTGCGGGCTGTTGCCGCGCGTGGCCCCCTTTCCATCGGTACCGAGGCATGGCATGGCTTCGATTGATCGGACTGCATACCCGCAATTCAAACGTAATCCTGTGGTTCGCGAACTCGTCGCGCTGTACACCGTCGACGAGTCCGAGACGGCCTTCATCGTCAAGCATGCACGACAGCCGTCCAGTCGATTAACCCTGGCCATCCTGCTGAAGAGCTTTCAGCGATTGCGCTATTTCCCGGCACTGGATGAGGTGCCCGCAGCCGTACTGAGACATATCAGGGCGTCCCTGAAGTTTCGGATCCAGGTGAAGCCTGCCCAGCCTAGCGCGGTCACGCTGTATCGCTATCACGCATTGATCCGGAAGCACCTGGATTTCCGGCCGTTCGAGGAAGGCGGTCTCGATGTGGCGGCCCGAGCCATGCGAGATGCCGCGGCCATCATGGATCACCCGCCGGATCTGATTAATGTGGGCATCGAGCAGTTGGTCACCGACCGCATCGGTCTGCCAGCCTTCAGTACACTTGATCGGCTGGCGCGACGTGTCCGTGCGCTGGTCAACGGCCAGCTCTTCGCAACCATTGCTCAGCGCCTGACGGCGGACGAGAAGGCACGCCTGGATGGATTGCTACAAGCCGCTGGGAAAGCCGGCAAAAGCCCGCTGCACGAGGTCAAACGCCTCCCCAAGCGCTCATCCTTGAGGCACTTCCAGGAACTGATCGACCACATGGAGCGGCTTGACGCGCTTGTGAACACGGACGCGCCGTTGGTTGGGATACCCGAACTCAAGCGCAAGCATTTCGCGGCAGAGGCGCGTGCACTCGATGCCGCCGAACTCAAAGATTTCCGCCCCGCCAAGCGACATGCTGTCCTGCTTTGCCTGATCCACCGGGCACGGGTACAGGTGCGCGACGATCTGGCGGCGATGTTCATCAAGCGCATGAGCAAGATCCATGTACACGGCAAGGAACATCTCGATCGCCTGCGCAGCCAGTACCGGGAGAAGGCCGAGGTGCTGGTGGCAACGATGTCCGATGTGATTCGCGTACTCGCCGAACAACGCAGCGACACAGCCGCCGGTCGTGAGATTCGGCGCCTGGTCGGGCAGCGCGGCAGCATCGATACGCTGCAGGAGGACTGCAACGCGATCGCAGCCCACAGCGGTGACAATTACTTGCCGTTGCTCTGGCCGTACTACAAGAGCCACCGACCCACGCTGCTGCGCATGGTGCGCATCCTCAATCTGAAAAGCACGACGGAAGATCGTTCGTTGATCGATGCCCTGGAGTTGATCCTTGCGCAGGAACGGCAGCGCGGTGATTGGCTGGACGGGCCCATGGATCTGTCCTTCACAACACACTTGTGGCGAAAGACCCTGACGCAGCGCACCGAGGATGGCGAGGAGCGCATTCACCGTCGGCATTTCGAGGTGTGCGTGTTTTCCGCGTTGGCGAACGAACTCAAGTCCGGTGATGCGGCCGTACCGGGATCGGAGGAGTACGCCGACCAAGGCGAGCAGCTATTGAGCTGGGAGGAGTGCGAGCCCCAAGTGGCCGCCTATTGCGCAGAGTTTGGCCTGCCGGCTGACCCGATCACGTTCGTCAACACACTGCAGTCGCGCCTGATGCAGGTCGCCGAGCAAACAGACCAGGAGTACGTCGACAACGGCCAGGTCGTGATCGATGACCAGGGCATGCCGGTTCTCAAGCGCAGCAAGGCCAAAGAGATGAGTAGCCAGGCCAAAGCCCTCGAAACGGCCATTCATGAGCGCCTGCGTGAGCGAAGCGTCATCGATGTGCTATGTGACGTGGGGCACTGGACCAACTGGCATCGTCATTTCGGCCCGCTATCCGGGTCGGACCCGAAGATTGATCAGGCACGCGAGCGTTATGTGCTGACGGCTTTTACCTACGGATGCAACCTGGGCCCCAATCAGGCGGCACGTCATTTCCGTGGGGCTGTCACGGCGCACATGCTGTCGTTCGTCAATCGTCGCCACATCGACGCGAACAAACTGGCCGCCGCATGCCGCGACATCATCAATAGCTACGCTGGCCTTCAATTGCCCAAGCACTGGGGCGACAGCAAGCGTGCCGCGGCAGATGGCACCAAGTACGAGATGTACATTCAGAACAGCCTGGCCTCATACCACATCCGGTACGGTGGTTACGGCGGCATTGCGTACCATCATGTCTCCGACACCTACGTCGCGCTGTTCAGCCACTTCATCCCATGCGGGGTCTGGGAAGCGGTGTACATCATCGATGGCCTGCTCAAGAACACGTCCGACATCCAGCCGGATATCGTGCACGCCGACACCCAAGGGCAGTCGCTTCCCGTCTTCGGGCTCTCATACTTGCTGGGCATCCAGCTGATGCCGCGCATCCGAAATTGGCAGGATTACCGGTTCTTCCGGCCCGATACGGATGCCTCCTACGAGCACATCGATGCGCTGTTCCGCGACAGCGTCGATTGGGACCTGATCGAGACGCATTGGAAAGACCTGATGCGCGTCGTATTGTCGATCAAAGCCGGCAAGGTGGCCGCTTCGACCTTGCTGCGGCGCTTGGGCAACAACAGCCGCAAGAACCGGCTTTACCACGCTTTTCGCGCCTTGGGCTCGGCCGTGCGCACGCTCTTCCTGCTGCAGTACATTTCCGACCAAGACCTGCGCGAACAGATCACCGCCTCCACCAACAAGGTCGAGGCCTATAACGGATTCTCGAAATACTTCTTCTTTGGTGGGGAGGGCATCATCGCCGACAACGATCCGGTGGAGCAGGAGAAGGCGGTCAAGTACAACGACCTGGTGGCCAACGCCGTGATCTTCCATAACGTCGTGGAGCAAACCCGCATCATCCGTTCGCTCATGCGGGAAGGCTGGAAGATCACTGCCGAAGATGTGGCCGCGCTCAGCCCTTACATGACGAGCCATATCAAACGCTTTGGAGACTACCTGATCGATGCCGAGGCCGTGCCCGAGCCCTACGAAGCCGAACTGGCCCTGGCTGCTTGAGTGTCGCAGGCGATGGGCACGAGGGTGGTGATTCCGCGCAGCCCATCTCGGCCAGGGGGCGTTCAACCCACGAGACCCGTGCTCGCTATGCTTCAAGCGACGTGGCAGTGGCATGGCAGGAGGTACCGTGGAGCTCTCGGATTTTCATATTGGTCTGGAATTCGTGGCAAGCGCCGGGTTCCGGTGGCGGTGCACCGATGTGGGCACCCGGACCATCTTGGCCATCCAGCTCGATCGGAAGGACCCCAACTGGTACCAGGGGCCGCCGTACATCGCCAGGGAAGTCGTGTTCGATGAGCACGAGATGGCGCGCTGCCACCGGACAAATGTCGATGCAGTGTCAGCCTCTTTGAAAGAGCACCAGACGATGGCACACCCGGGTTATCCCTCAGAGGTCGTGACGCGCATGCTGGAGGCGCGGCACGCCCAGCTTTATCCACACTCGGGCGTGTTGCGCTTCGACCGGTGTCGGCCGGACGGGGAAATCCTCCATCCCTTCGCAGGGCGGCAGGAGGAAGGGGAGTGGATCGTCGAGCTATACCTGCCGTTCCAAGAGGACTATGAGGTCATGCCAGAACGGGACTTCATCGCATTGCCTCGGGTGACGCACGCCGACCTACGGGTTCGCGCGGCCAAGAAAAACAGCTAACTCGTTGCCTCGACGGTGGAATTTCGATCCTAGTTATCAAAATTACACGTATCTCGGCTCAATCCCGATTTGAGGAAGCCCCGGACGCAGTGGCTTTGGGTGTTTCATCCGCCGCAGCGGCAGCTCCGACCGACGACAGGGGTGCAAGCAACGGAGCTTTGCTGTTGCTGGCCTTCAGGAACGCGAGAATGTCTCGCGCCTGGGCTCCCGTAAGCCCGGCCCTTACCCGCATCTGGCCCATCGCAACGTCCCATTCCGCGTTGCTGAGTTCAGAAGGACTGCGCAAATTGTGGCAAGAACCGCAGACGAGTTGCCACTCCTTGGCACCGCGAGCGAACTGAGCGGCATCTTGTGCGGAGCTGCTGGCAGATGACGCCTTGCCCGCCGAAGCAGGTGTGCCGGCGGCAACGGTCAGGCTTGAAGTCGCCAGCAGCAGGAAAGCCGCCAAACCCGCGATGAAACCGTGCCCGCCAATGCAAGAACGATAGATTATATTCATTTGATCAGCCTCTGGTCAGAATCCGAACGCCATCCGCAATCTCAGCAGATTGTCACTCGGTTGGTATTGGAAGATTTTATGCTCGAATGCAATCTTGCCGACAAGGGTTGGACTCCACCAATAATCAAGTCCGACTGTCGCGCGCTTCTCGTTGAACATGCGCCAATCCATAATCCCACCTGAAACCTTGCTCTGGCTTATTCTGGATACAATCTCCAGTTTTCCTAGAGCCGGATCGCTGCTTATCCCGGCAAGGCGATAGGCAGCTTGCAGATACCACATCTTCCATGCCGCGGAAGGTACCAGAGCCGGCGCCGCACCTGTTTGATCGTCAAACAATATCGGAGCAAGACGTGCGTGAATGTACTCGCCGCGGATGTCCACATTGGGCGGGGTGTATGAAAAATCGACATCGTACAAATTGTGCGAAGCACTGGATCCTGCCATGTTCGACGCCATGGTCACGGCATTGCTTGCAACCTCGGAATGCATCGCTGAAATACCCACATCCAGGTGAGGGATCGGCCGGAGTCCGAAACGACCACCAAATGACTTGTTATTGTTGTTGTCTTGGGAATAGCCCGATAGTGAAAGTCCGTCGGGCTGCATCTGTGGACCATTACCGACATACACCGCATAGTCGGCCGTCATGTTTCCAATCGGAAAAGCCCCCCGTACCTGCATGCCTACCTCGCTCAATGGCTCGCCTCCGCCACCTTCCACAAACCCTGCCGGTCGATCTGGCAACTTGTTGATCCAGGCTGGATGTAATGCCTGTTGAAACTGGCCGATCGGACTCAGGAACTTTCCCGTAACCAGCGTAACCCAGTCGTTCAGGAATAAATCGAGTTGTGCATATTCCAGCGACGTGGAAGTTTCCGCGCCCATATTCATCACCTCCATGTGCGCCTCGACTTCAAGCAAGTCCTTGTATTTAAGTAGGAATATCGGCATGAATGAACCGCCGGTGAAGGTGCTCTTCGGGTTGGAACCACCTGGCCCCATCGCCATTCCCTGAGATGCGCGGCTTGACAGACCGTAGTCCGCCGCTACCGAACCCGCAAAGCGGAATTTTATATCCGGATTTTCCGGTGCCACCATTGCGTTTAGCGCATTGGCATTGGCTATGGATGCATTATTGTTGGCACGTGCCACGTTATCCTTCACCGCTTTGACTTGCTGATTTGCCGCAGCAGCTTCTGTTACTGCGGCATCGACCTTTTGCTCCATCACCATCAATTGCTTTTTGAGTTGCTCGACCTGATGCTGCATCGCCTTCAAGTCGGGTGCCTCCTTCCTGCCAGCAGCGAATACTGGCGTGCTCACTGCGACTGCCAGCGACAGAGCGATCGCCCGGGTCAGGGATACTCGTCTATTTATTCCAGTTTTCATGGGCGTACTCCATTTTTGAACCATTGATGCCCCCTCGGTTCGTGAAGTAGCCGCCACCTTTCCCCGGATGAGGGCCCCTTGGATGCGTCCCCTACTCGCAGACCCAAGGCATCTTCACTGGTTCGAAGATACGCGATGCTTTTAGTGACGATTTGACCTTCGTCAAAAAATTACGGATTTTCTTTATTATCGCGACAATGCGCCGCAGAAGCCTCGTCGGAAAGTGTCAAAAAATCATGCTTCCTTCAACGTAAGCACGGAGCCTATGAGAGATGATTCTGGTTGCCGAGCACTCCTGGAGTCGCTCTCAATCATAATATTCATGTTCGCTAATAAAAGACGACTCACTCACGTACAGAGTGTCGACAGCAAGTAAATGCCAGCTACCGCTCCGATATCACGTGAGTGCCTGGAATCTACGTCCTCGCAACATCGGCTCAACGCCGGTTGTGTTCGAGCCGATTATGGATCGCGGTGGCCGCGACAGCGGCATGGGCCATACCCACCGACATCTGATTGAGCGCCCTGACCAGATCGCCCGCCGCATACATTCCGGGCACGCTGGTTTGTTGATGCTCATCGACAATCAACTCACCCCACTCATCGCAGCGGGCCCCCATATCCGTAGCCAGTCGCGATTGAGGCAGGCTGCCCAGCATCGGGTAGATGGTGTCGAACGTAGTGCGCACATTCCCGGCGAAGTGAACGGTCACTTTGTGCGATTGGGTCAGTTCAATTCGTACCGGTGCCTGTTCCAGGATTTTGATATCAGCGGCTTGCAGGCATGCCAGGTTCGCCGTTGGCAGGGGAGCCTCGTCCGCCGCCAACATCAATGTCACGCGGGAAGTATAAGTCCGCAGGAACAGCGCATGCCCGGGCCCGGAAGCCGTGGTTCCTATTAATCCCACATTCCGATCCAGTACCTCGTAGCCTTCACGGATGGGACATCAGCGAATTTGTCCCGCCAATGTGCCGTTGCGGAGATCCTCCGGAGCAGCAAGTTTATGCTGGCAGTCCACTACGCCAGTCGCCAGCAAAACAGTTGTTGCGCTGACGCTGTTCGAACCGATGCGGGCCGTGAAACACGTCCCCCTGGACAACCCTTCAACCCTGCCCTTGCGCGATAAAACAGGGTATGGGGACATCTGCTCCCGTAAACGTCGCAATAAGTCGATGCCACTTATGCCTTGCGGAAAGCCGGGATAATTATGTGTCGTCGGAATCAGTTCTGCGCGGCTCTGGCCGGCGTCGACCAGCATCACGTTACGGCGAAAGCGCGCTAAATAGAGCGCTGCCGTAAGTCCGGCTGGGCCGGCACCGACAATCAGACAGTCGAATGGGCGTGCACTCATCAAAATTCCTCACTGAGCCGATGATGGATGTCGCAAACTCGGTGACGCAATGCACTTCGCGTCACCGAGTACCGAGCTGGGCCCGGCTCGTTCAACTCGCCTCGCTTGCGAGCTGACCTGGCGGTGTGCCGGCATGGAGGAGTCCGGCAGCCGACAGCAAGTCTTCTATTTCCGACGCAGATATTTCCACAGTGCGGCGATGGCCAGAACCACCAGGATGATGATCAGAATCCATCCAAGGCCCATGCCCCACATGCCCATCCCACTCATTCCGCTGTTCATCACGACTCTCCTGCAGAAACCGCCTTCGCGGCATGGTTGATCTCTGTACTACTCGATAGCCGATCAAGATCCGGTCAAATCGACGTATGCTTCGGCCCGATTGCAGGATTTCTCGATCTGAGGTTGTTCTAGATTTTTCTCTAAGCGGGCCACAGGCAGGAAACCGCCTTTTAGCCCGGTAACATCATGAGCTCACGCAAGCGCTCGGTAACCGATGAGCTGTTCAGCAGCCTGTTGGCGAACTACTTACAACGAGCGTCGATGAAACCATCACCGAGCTGGCCGCAGACATTGAGTCCTGGGTGGAGAGCATCAGCGCCTTTGCCCCTGGCCATCCAGCATGGATAAGGCCACTTCTGACGCTGACTCCTGACGATACCTATGGAGGGATGTAGGGCATCTATCCTGCCAGCGATTGCAAGATGGCGCAGGTCGCGCGCGTGTCGTGGTGGCAGGTTTCGATCATGCCTCGCAACTCGGTGGCCAGCGCCGCCAGTTCGCGCTGCTTGGCTTCCACCTGTGCCAGATGCGTTCGTGCCACGCCATCGACCTGCTTGCACGACAGTTCCGTGCGTGAGGCGAGCGTGAGCAGACTACGGATTTCTTCGAGGCTGAAACCGAGTGCGCGGCTGCGCACAACGAAACGCAGGCGCTCGACATCGCTGTCGCGGTAGTCACGGTAACCCGCTTTCGAGCGCACCGGTGGCGGCAGCAAGCCGATGCGCTCGTAGTAGCGCACGGTTTCCAAATGGCAGCCGGTGGCCTTTGCCAGATCGCTGATGCGCACGGCGGTTGACTCCGTAGTAGCTACAGGCTTTAGTCTACGCCGCCCACTGCAGGAGAGTTCAAGGGATGGCATGTTGCGACTGTGAATCGACCGGCCAAGGGCTGGCTCGCTCTGCGGCCCGGTCCCGCGTGTTGTGGACGGTATTGGGCATTGACTTGGCGATCTTTGTAGGCCAATTCGCAGCGGGGCCTTGGACTGACTCGACCGCACTGCAGGTGGACTCCGTGGACAGTCTCGGCGATGCGCCGGTGTATGCACCCAGGCTCTGGGCAGCGATGGGACAGGCCGCTGCGGTAGCTGGCGAGACCCGCCTTGGTGAAAGGTGGCAGCATCCAGCTCCTGTTCGCGGGGGCGTAATCGTCGAAGTCAGGCGAAAGCTCGTGGTGGGTGCCGCACCTCTGGCGGGTGTGATGGCTATCACTGCCCTCACGCAATGACGTCATCGGCAACGCCTGCGTTTTGCTGACCACGACACTGAAGGCACGGAGTGGTTTGACATGGCTCGATCTGGTTTTTGGCGCTTTGCTGGCCTTACTCTTTGCGCGAACGGGTATCGACGTCCTGAGAACCGCACGGCCGCAGTTCCGCTCGCATCCGTCGCACGTCCTTTGAGCTTCTTGTTGCCGCCAAATCCATGCGTGGCTATCCTTCAAAAATGATAATGACACGCATTCGCAGAAGTTTACGCAACCTTTCTGTCGCCGTCCTCCTGCTGTGGGGCATGTCGGCGTGGCCAGCACGGGCCGAGGATGTCACTTCTACTGTCCCGCAGACATGGCAAATGCTGGACTACCTGGCGACCGACTACGCAGGTGCGGTGAAGGATGGCGCCGTGATCAGCACATCCGAGTACGCTGAAATGCGGGAGTTCACGGCGACGGCCCGGTCGCGTATCGGCACCTTGAAACCGACCGCAGCCACGCCCGCACTCATGCACCAGGCCAATGCCTTGGTGATCGCCGTGGATGCCAAGGCCGCACCCGCCCAGGTGGCGACGCAGGCGCATGCGCTGGCCGATGCATTATTGCAGGCGTACCCGGTACCGACCGCACCGAAACATACACCCGACCTGGCACGTGGCGCAGCGCTCTATCAAAACCAGTGCGCTGCCTGTCATGGTGCCACCGGACACGGTGATGGGCCTGCTGGCCTGCAGTTGTCTCCTCGACCGGTGAACTTCACCGATCAGACGCGGGCGGATCAGCGCAGCACGCTGTCGTTGTACGAGGTGATCAGCCAGGGTGTGGAAGGCACGCCGATGGCGAGCTATGCGCAGCAATTCCCTTCCGATGATCGTTGGGCGCTGGCGTACTACGTGGGTTCACTGGCTTACACCAAGGAAGCGGTCACCGGTGGCGAGACCTGGCAACACGACACCGCCGCACGGGCGCAAATCGCCGACTTGAAGGAGCTTTCCCGCACGCGTGTCGCCCAGCTAACACCCACTCTCGGTGTAGAGCGTGCCCGGACGATCGTGGGTTACCTGCGAGCTCACCCAGATGTCATCCAGCAGCAGGCCTTGGCCGGCATTCCCCTGGCTCGGGCGCGGCTCGCGGCAAGCCTGACGACTTACCGTGCCGGTGCCAAGACGCACGCCACCCAACTGGCATTGTCCGCCTACCTGGATGGTGTGGAACCGGTCGAACCGCAACTCAATACACGCAACAGCGCACTGCGCGCCCAGCTCGAAACGGCGATGGGCGCCTATCGCACGGCGCTGACGAGCAGCGCTCCCGTAGCGTCGGTGATGAAACAGGCTGATGCCGTTGATGGTCTGTTGGTACGCGCCCAGGAAGTCACCACCGATGCGGCGGGCGATGCGACCGCGACCTTCGTGGGAGCCTTCACCATTCTGGTTCGCGAGGGTCTGGAGGCCCTGCTGGTCGTGGTCGCGCTGCTTGCTTTCCTGCGCAAGGCCGCACGACCCGACGCGCTGCGCTACGTACATGCGGGCTGGATCCTTGCTCTGGTTGCTGGTGGTGTCACCTGGGCGATCGCCAGCTACGCGATCTCCATCAGCGGTGCCGGTCGTGAATTGACGGAAGGGCTGTCGTCGCTGTTTGCGGCGTTGGTGCTGCTAGGGGTCGGTCTGTGGATGCACCAGAAGAGTATTGGCGGTCGCTGGCAGGCGTACCTAAAGGAAAAGATGGCGGCCGCGCTTAGCCGACGTTCGGCATGGTTCCTGTTCGGACTGGCGTTCATCTCGGTGTACCGCGAGGTGTTCGAGAGCATCCTGTTCTACGCCGCACTGTGGCACGACGGCCAGGAGGTCTGGCTACTCGGCGGCATAGCCGCCGGGGCGGCCGTACTTGGGCTGATCGCCTGGGTGCTGCTGCGCACCAGCCGGCGACTACCTGTCGGCACGTTCTTCTCCGCCAGTTCGGCGCTGATTGCCGTGCTCGCCGTGGTGCTGACCGGCAAAGGCGTCGCTGCCCTGCAGGAGGCCGGTTGGGTCGCGGTAAGCGTCGCGCCGGTGCCGCATATCGAACTGCTGGGCATCTATCCGACGTGGCAATCCTTGCTGGCCCAGTTGACGATTCTGGTGCTGCTGGCGGTCGGATTCGTATTCAATATCCGTCGCGGCCGTCAACCATCGGCGTCACCCACCACGGCCAGGAAAATTCTCCCTGATGCAGACTGAAGGCGGTAGGACATGAGTGACTGCGGCTGCCGTGCGCAAGCGACCAATGAAGCGGAACGCAGAATCCTGCGCATCGCCTTGGGACTCAATGCCACGATGTTCGTGGTCGGCATTGTCGCCGGGCTGATCGCCCAGTCGATGGGCCTGATCGCCGATTCGATGGATATGCTGGCCGACGCGTGGGTCTACGGCATCGGTCTGGTGGCGTGGACGCGTAGCGCGAGCTTCAAGGCCTCCGCCGCACAACTGAGTGGGATGCTGTTGCTGATCCTGGGCTTCGGCGTCTTAGTTGGTGTGGCATGGCACATAGTGAACGGCAGCCACCCTGAAGGTTTCTGGATGATGGGCATCGCCTTCGTCGCTCTGGTAGTCAACACCACAGTTTTGCGGTTGCTGGGGCGTTTCCGCGATGGCGAGGTTCACCTGCGCGCTACCTGGCTGTTTACACGGGTCGACGTCATCGCGAATGGGGCCGTGATTCTGTCGGGTGTCCTGGTGCTCCTGCTGCACAGTTCCGTGCCCGACCTGATCATCGGGGCGGCTATCGCGGTCTATGTGCTCAAAGAGTCCGTGGGCATTCTTCGCGAGGCGCGGGAGGCACGAGTCACCGCTACGGCGATCGCCAAGCCATGACGTCCCTCACCGCGTGGATCGGCACGGTCGTGTACGGCTGGGATCTTCGCCTGTTCCAGGCCATCCATCCGACGGTACCGCCATCACCGGTCATGCTTAACTTGGCGCGCGCCTTCGCCGATGGACCGTTGTTGCTGACCGCAGGCATCCTTGGGCTGATGCTGGTGCGATCCCGATGGTCGATGCGCGCTACCGCTCTGAAGGCACTGGTTGCCGCTACGGTGGCCCTGATCGGAAACGCGCTCATCAGCCTGGTGTGGGACAGAGCACGCCCATTCGTGGCTGGTGTGGGCCATGCGTGGATTACCCATGCAGCCACCGGCAGTTTCCCCAGCGATCACTTGACTGCACAGTGGGTGAGCGCCGGCATACTCTTGCTGGATCCACGCACGCGGCGCTGGGGTATGGCTGTCGCAATTCTCGGTCTGCCGATGGCATGGGCCCGCATCTACTTGGGCGTGCATTACCCCGGTGACATGATGGGAGCGTTTGTCATTGCTGCGTTGGCCACCCTGAGTGGCTGGATCGTACGCCACCGTCGAACCGACTGCGTCTCCAACACTTCCATGACGCCGCAAGCCTGAAGGTTTGACTATCCGTTGGCATGGTGTTCCTCGCGGGATTCAAACGCGCAGTTCGCTGATGCGGCCCGACCGATCGCGGCGTGATCGGTCTGCAACGTGGTGTGTGTGATGTCGAAGCGATCATGCAGCATCGCCTCGACAGTGCGCCGCACATCGTGGCAGTCGATGTCGTGGTTCACATAGATGTGCCCCGACAATGCCGGCATGCCCGAGGTCACTTCCCATACGTGCAGATCGTCCAGCCTAGTCACGGCGGGCACAGCGCGGATCGCTTCGCCAATGGCTTCTGGATCAAGGCCGCGGGGTGCCGCCTCCAGAAAAATACGGCCTGACTCACGCACCAGCCCGATGCCGGCTTTGAGCATCAATCCGGCCACGACAAGCGTGGCGATGGAGTCAACCCGATTCCAGCCCGTCCACCAGATAATGGCACCGGCAATCGCGGTAGCGATGAAGGCATACAGGTCGGTGAGAATATGCTGGAAGCTGCCTTCCACATTGAGGCTCTCCCGGTTTGCCTTGCGCATTGCCCACACGGCGAGCAGATTGACGCCGATACCGACGACGGCGATGACGGTGACCAGCAAGCCTTCCACCACAGGCGGATCGATCAAGCGGCGAATCGCCTCGACGATGAACCAGGCCGACAGCAGCAACAGCACCAGCCCATTCGCCTGCGCGCTCAGGATTTCCACGCGTTTGAGACCGAACGTGTAGCTGCCGCTGGCCGGCCGCTTGGCCAGGCGCATAGCTACCAAGGCGAGCACGATGGAGCCCACATCGGTGAGCATGTGACCGGCATCGGAAATCAATGCCAGCGACTTGGCCATGATGCCGACCACTACCTCGACGGCCATGAAACCGATCAGCAACAGCAAGGCGATGGTCAGGTATTTCTTGTCCGCACCGGGCGCCACGCCGTGGCTATGGTCGTGGTGATGATCATCATCGTGCTTGTGCGGCTCTGCGTTATCCATCGACATCTCCTGTGCGGTGGCCACCTTACGCGACCGCCATGGTGTTATGTAATGACACCGGAAAGGATGGGCGGGAATAGCCCGCCCATCGCCTTCAGTCCACAGTACCGTCGACCGGCCACGCACGATCCACCGTGCTCTGATAGACCCAACCGGCCACGCTCTGGCCGGTGCGTCCGTGCAGGCGAATCAGTTGCACCGCACGTTCGGCCTCATCGTCCTCGCAGAACACTTCGAGCTTGATCTGTTTGGTCACCCGTTCGCCCAGCTCCATCGAATAGATCTGTTCTTGTGCACTGAGTGCGGTCAACAGGCCTTTGACGTCGCTCACCGAAAGATAGCGGAACCCCGCGTCCTCAAGGGCATGGATTACATCGACAACGCGTCCGCGATGGATGAATGCTTTCACTTCTTTCATGGGGTGTTCTCCTTGGCCAGGCGCCGGGCGGCGCGTTCTTCGATCCAGTCGTACAGCACCGGCAGCAGTATCAGTGTCAGCAGGGTCGAGGTAATGAGACCACCGACCACCACAGTGGCGAGCGGGCGCTGGGTTTCCGCACCGACACCGCTGGAGAGCAGCATGGGCACCAGGCCAAGGATGGCCACACTGGCGGTCATCATCACCGGGCGCATGCGCAGCGCGGTGCCGCGGATGACGGCTTCCCGCACCGGCAAGCCTTTCTCACGTTGCTCGTTCAAGAAACTCACCAGCACGATGCCGTTCAACATCGCCACGCCGAACACCGCGATGAAGCCGATCGCCGAGGGTACTGACAGGTACTGCCCGGTGATCGCCAATCCGACGATGCCGCCGATGGTCGCGAAAGGTACGTTGGCCAGGATCAACAGGGCGTACTTCACTGAATTGAACGCGGTGTAGAGCAGTACGAAGATGAAGAAGATTGTCGCCGGCACGATCAACGACAACCGCTTCAATGCCCGTTGCTGGTTCTCGAATGCACCGCCCCATTCGGTGTAATAGCCCGTAGGCATGTGAACCTTCTTGTATATCGCCGCGTTCGCTTCCTTGACGAAGCCGTCGATGTCGCGACCGCGTACGTCCATCTGGATCACCGCATAGCGCTGCAACTGCTCGCGGCGGATGAACGAGTAGCCTTCGGCGTCGCTGACGTCGGCTACCTGCGACAATTGCACCAGGGCACCGCTGGCCGTCTGGATGGGGATGCGCTTGATGGCCGAAAGCGACGCCTTGTCGGCATCGTCCAGCCGCACCGCGATATCGAAGCGCTTCACGCCATCGAGCAGCGTGGTGACCGGCTCGCCGCCGATGCCGTTCTTCACCACGGTCAACACGTCGTCGGCGTTCAAGCCATACCGGGCCAGTGCATCGCGATCCACCTTGATGCGGATCTGCGGCTTGCCGATGTTTGCCTCCAGCGCGAGATCCGCCACGCCTGGCACACCGGCCAGCACGTTCTTGATGCGACCGCTGAGACGATCGAGCTCACCCAGATCGTCACCGTAGATCTTCAACGCCAGCGTGGCACGCACGCCGGAGATCAGCTCTTCGATGCGACTTTGGATTGGCTGGGTGTAACTGACCACTGCGGTCGGCAACGCCGCCGACAGCTCCTTCTGCATCGCTTTCTCGATGCTTTCCAGCGTCTCGCCCTTGCGCCATTGATCCTTCGGTTTCAATGGCGTGTAGACCTCCATGTAGTTCACATCGGCAGTCTCGCCCTTCTCGGCGCGACCGATCATGGCCAGCGTGGTCTCGACCTCGGGAAACTTCTGTTTGATCAGCGTCGACACCTGTTTGGAGATCTTGATCGACTCATCCAGCGAGGCCGAGGGGATCGAGGTGATGCGCCACATGATGGCGCCTTCTTTCAGGTTGGGCATGAACTCCTTGCCGAGGAACGGAAACAGCGCGAGGCTGCCGATCAGGGCTCCCGCCGCGATGCCCAATACGAGCTTGCGCCGCGCCAGCGACCACGCCAGCACCGTCGCGTAATGGCGTTTCAGGAACGCGACCAGCCAGGTGTCCTTCTCTTCCTTCGGCTTCAACACCAGTGCGGCGAGCACCGGGATAAGGGTCAAGGCGAGGATCAAGGAACCGGCCATCGCGAAGCTGATGTTGAACGCCATCGGCTTGAACATCTTGCCTTCCAGCCCCTGCAGACTGAACAGCGGCAAGAACACCACGATGATGATCAGGATCGCGAACGCCATCGGGTTGGCAACCTCGCGAGCGGCGGCCAGCACGGCGGAGGTGCGATCCACCGGACCACCGTGCGCCTTGCGTTCGGCCATGATGCGATAGGCGTTCTCCACCATCACTACCGCACCATCGACCATCATGCCGATACCGATCGCCAAGCCCGCCAGCGACATCAAATTGGCCGAAAGACCGAACTGGTTCATGCAGATGAAGGCGATCAGCATCGCCAGCGGCAGCGCCACGACCACCACCAGCGCGCTACGGAACTCGCCCAGAAACAGGAACAACACAATCGCCACCAGGATCGAGCCTTCGACCAGCGCACGCACCGCAGTGCCCACGGCCGCGTTGACCAGCTCGGTGCGCTCGTACACCGGCTTCACCACTACGCCGGGCGGCAACGCCTGTTTGACCTTATCGAGCTTGGCCTTGACTGCGTCAACCACGCTCTTGGCGTTTTCGCCGATGCGGGCAAGCGCCTGACCCATCACCACTTCCTTGCCATCGCGTGTAACGGCACCGGTGCGTGGCGCACCCGCTTCAGTAACGGTGGCGACGTCACGCACATACACAGGCGTGCCGTCTTCGGTCTTGAGCACAATATTGCCCAGATCCTTCGCGTTCTGGATCAGTCCCAGTCCGCGCACCAGGTACTGCTCACGCCCCACATCGACAAAGTTGCCGCCGACCTGGGCGTTGTTCGCCTGCAGCGCCTCTATCACCTGCTTGAAGCCGAGCTTGTGGGCAATCAGCTTCATCGGGTCGATCCGCACCTGGAACTGCTTCTCCTGCCCACCCCACGAGGTAACGTCGTCGACACCGGGGGCGGTGCGCAGGATCAGGCGGATGGTCCAGTCCTGCAGCGTGCGCAGGTCCATATCGTTCGGAGCCGTGCCGGCCGTCGCACTCTTGAGCTTGTCGTCGGCACGTTCGACGGTGTACCAGAACACCTGGCCCAGGCCGGAGGTGTTCGGTCCCATCTCGGGCTTGCCGTAACCGGCCGGCAGACGATCGCCCACTTGCTGCAGCCGTTCATTGACCAGCTGACGGGCGAAATAGATGTCCATACTGTCGTCGAAATACACCGATACGTAGGACAAGCCGAACAGGCTCACCGAGCGGATCTGCTGCACGTTGGGCAGCCCTGCCAGCGCCGACTCCACCGGCGTGGTCAGCAGTTGCTCCACGTCCTCGGCAGCCAGACCGGAGGCTTCGGTGTACACGTTGACCTGCACCGGCGTGACATCCGGGAAGGCATCGATCGGGAGCTGGCGCACGGCCTGGACGCCCAGAAAGCCGATCACCACGAAGATGATCAGTACCAGCACCTTGAAGCGCAGCGAGAGTTCAACCAGACGTTCAAGCATCATTCTTCTCCCAGCTGTGAGCGCAACAGACGCGCCTTGAGCGCGAAGGCGCCTTTGCGCACGTAGCTGTCGCCCGCCTTGAGGCCCTTGGTGATTACCGTCCAGCCATCACGCGTGTCACCGACCATGACCGGCGCCGGTTCAAACAGGCCCTTGCTCTTGGCGAGAAATACGGTGGGCTGGTTTTGCAGCAACACGATCGCTTCGGCGGGCACCGCCAGCTTCCGCGCCGCGCCGGCTACGGCGATCCTGGCTTCCACCAGTTCACCGGGATGCAGCAGGTCCTCGCGGTTGTCGACCTCGATGCGCACTGGCACGGTTCGTGTGCGCTCATTCGTCTGATGTGAACGTTGCACGACGGTACCGGGGATCTCCATGCCATGAACCAGAATGCGGACGGCGGCGCCCGGTTTGGCTTGTTCGGCATCAGCCGGTGTCGTCTGCGCCACTACCCACACCGAATCTTCCTTGACCAGGGTAAATAGCGTGCGACCGGGGCCCACGCGCTCGCCGACCAGAAAATCGTCGGTGGTGACGCGGCCATCGGCCGGTGCGAGCAGCTCGAAACTGCCATCGGCGCCGGCCGATCCCTTGCGCAGGAGGCCGCTGATCTGGCCTTTGGACAAACCGAACGCACGCAGCTTGGCGCGCGCCTGATCGCGGGCGACCCTGGCTTCGTTGTAGCGGCGCGCCGATACCGCCTGCGGGCCGAGTGCGGCGATGCGGCGCCAGTCCTGCTCGGCCACGACCAACGCGCCTTGCGTTTCGGCAACCTGCACGCTGGAAAGCACCACCAGCGGTTCGCCGGCTTTCACCACGTCACCGAGCTTGACCTTGCGGGCGAGCACCTGCGATTCCACGCGTGGCGATACCAACACGGTGGAGTAGGCATCGGCCTTCACTTCACCGGGCGCCTTCAATTCATCGGTAAGTGCTCGCAGCTCAGCCTTGTCGAGAACGATGCCGGCGTCCTTGATAGCCTTGGTGTCGAGGGCGAGCGGGTTGGCCGGAACGGGTTCCTGCGCCAGTACGGGTGCGGCCAGCAAGGTTGCCAAGGCCAGGCCCAGCAGGCTGCGTTTCAAAAGAGAGACATTCATCGGGAAAGATCCTGAGTGCGGCCGTCGAGCCAGTCGGTCAGACGGCCCGCAGCGGTGAGATAATCGAACCAGGCCTGCCAGGTCTGGCTTTCCAGTTCCTGGCCAGACAGCGCGGTGTCAAGGCTCTGCTTGAGCTGCACGAGATAGTCGGAGGTGCTGATTTCGCCGGCTCGCCAGAGCTTTTCCAGCAACGCGGTGCGATCCGCAAACGCGGCGGCACGACCGCTGCGAAACGCTTTGACCGCACCGCGCAGGGCGTTATAGCGGGCCAGTACTTCCTGCTGTCCGGCGCGCAACACAAACTGGCGCGAACGCACGCCGGCCGCTGCCGCGTCGGCTTCCGCCAGGGCGGCATCCACTTCGGCGCGTCCGGTGTTGAGCACGGGCAAGGGAATGGACACGCTCAGGCCGATCACCTGATCGGTGCGCGGTCCACTGCGCACCTGACCGCCGGTCAGGCTAAGCGTGGGATCGGGAATGCGTGCCCGGCGTGCGATTTGCACACCGGCCTCGGCGCTCGCTTGCCGAGCGCGAGCCTGACGCAGTTCGGGCAGCTCGTCGACGGGCAATGCGGCGACGCTGTCCGCTGCGGGCGACAGGCTTTTGGGAAGCGGGGGCAGCAGTGTTTGTTGGTCGCCGCTGATGGCCAACAACGCGGCACGGGCTGCCGCCTCATTGCCCGCGAGGCTCGCCTGTTGCAGCTGTGCTTCACCCAGGGCCAGACCCGCCAAGTCGCGTTCCGGGCTGCTGATGTCACCGACCTTGAGCCGCTGTGCGGCCAGCTCATCAAAGCGCTGCATCAGCACGAGCCGCCGCTGGCCCATTTCGCGCTGCCGGGCTGCGAGCGCAGCCGTCGACCAGGCCTTCAGCCAGCGCGCAGCCACGTCACGGCGCAGCACGTTGTAGCTGGCTTCGGCGACGCGCAGATCGGCCTCACCCCGGCGAGTACGAGCGCGACGTTTGCCTGACAGATCCAGCGGCAGACTAATGCCGGCCGTGCGCCGATTGACGTCGGCGTTCTCCGCATCGAGCGACAGCGAGGGGTTATACAGCGGCTGCGCCGCGGCCCGCGCACGGGCACGGGCGGCGTCAAGATCGGCTCGCGCGGCCTGCACCTCGGGACTGGCCTGCCATATGCGGCGCACCGCGTCCTGCAGAGAGGACGATGCCAGCGACGTGGGCCGGGAAACTGCGGGTATAGAGGGAGGGGATACAGGGGCGGCACTGAGCATCGCCGCGTACAACAGACACACGGCACCGAGCGGCACCGAACGAAAAAAAGACATGAAGCCATCTCCTGAAAACGATCACGAATCGACGAACCGCCTGGGCGGTTTCATCGCGAAACGGAGTGTTTTCAGGCGAGCGGAGGGCGCAATAGCGACTCAGGCGCGGCCGGCGCGAATCCGGATCGGATGGCCGGGGTGTCGAAGCGAGCTTCCATCCTTGCGATGGGATCCATGCTGCTCATCGGCAGCGTCGCCGAGTGCGCACAGGTGCAATGACAAGCACTGCCTTCACCCAGAAGGCAGGCATTCGGATCGTCCGTCGCTAGATCAGCGATCACCGTATCCAGTGGCGTACTGACAGCAGAAATGGTGGTGTCCGAAACGAGTCGCTTCTCGGGTGCATCGGCCAGACAGACAGTCCCGGCGATCAGCTTGATCAGCATCACAGCGACGGCCAACGTCCACAGACCGCGGTGGCGGCGCAAGCGAGTCAGCAGGGACGGTGACGAGTCATACATCCGGGAAGCCTACAGGACGACAGTTCTGTTAGACAATTTCACTTTGCGCTCCGCTTGCTCCAATCCATTGGACTGGCTGGGTCGGGCGACGGTGTCTGTCATGCATCCTGGCCCGGTCAATAATCCCTCACACGGTACAACGTCTCCACCGCAAGGACTGCAACGATACCGTTGTTGTTGAGGAAGGCATGTGCCGCACCCATGACCGCCCCGGCGATACGCGACTGCGGTCTCACAGATATGAAGAAAATTATGTCTGGACATGTTTGGCAAGTCCATGAAGCCCCCTCCCATCAAAAGAGAACGGGTCTTCGTGAAGTCGTGTGGCGCGCCCGGCATCCACCCCTCGATCTTGCTTCCCAGCCCGGGCGGCAGGAGCGCCTCGGCCCGCTCCTTGAGTCCAAGGAACACCTTGTCGCCCATTTGTGCGGAGTGCGCGGCGATTTGTTTTCTGCCAGCCAACCAATGCGCAAGCCTGTCCTTGACAAGGCAGACGCCGGCGATAATGCCCCAGACGAGGAGCACCAGTAAAATCATCAGGTCCAGACCGCCGATCCAGAACCATCCGCTCATGTCCGCCCCTCAGTCGAACAAATCGCGCAGGAAGGATTTGCGCCGCTTGCCCCTGTAGTCATCATCGCGGCAGTGGTCTTGCCGCCCAGGCGTGCGTATCCGCTCGGGGTAATCGCCGCGCGGCAGGTCGCCAGCCTGGCGCTCCGCGTGCTCGATGAACTTGTCCAGCTCGCCACGATCCAGCCATACGCCGCGACATTCGGGGCAATAGTCAATCTCGATTCCCTGGCGCTCGGTCATCGCCAGATTTGTGTCTTTGCATACCGGGCATTTCATGGTTTCTCTCCTTCTATCGAACCTCTTTACAAACAGTACGCTCCACGCTTTATCGCCCAAACATTTCCGTCTGGATTGGCCGTCATTGCACCGCTTCGACAGCACGTAGGAACATTCAGATAGCTTGCATGACACTTCCCTCCAAACTGGGAAGGCCATAGCCTCATGGCGTCATAGCGCCTGCATGACTCTCTCCAGGCGGTGCCTCACCTCGCTGGCCAGTTGGGCGATCTCCGGTTTTCCGACGCGCCGAGTACGGCTTTGGGGTCCATGAACTCAACATGGACCGTGCTGGCGCCGTCCTGCCGCACCAGACGTTGCAGGGCAGAAGCAAACCGATGGATGGCTCGCATTCCAGGGCGCGATGCGCCAATGGCGGATTGCATGCGCCCAGGATCCGGTAAGGCGGCATGTTCTGAGTTTCTTTTTCATCGCGCCCGCGATGTCGGTATCGGCGAGCACGCCAAAGCCTTCGGCCTGAAGTGCGTGGGTCACGTGTTCAATTGCGTCATCAAACGACAAGTCGACAATCTTGCCGAAGCCATACTTGCTCATGCCGCTTCTCCTATCATTAGAGAGTTTCGCTTCTGCTACCGTTGACGGGGTCGAGATTCTCAACGCGCCCGGCATCCAGGTGGTCGTAACCGGCGCTTCACAATCCACGACGCGGAAGGCCTGCGCGCCACCTCGGCAGGACGATTTCACGGTACTTGTCGCTCATGTTTTGAGCATCCGCAGCGCGCTCGCAATCACGACAAATTCACTCAGTTCATGCCCTATGACTGCGACCGGCAGCGAGAAGGCGCCGGTGACGGCGCCGACCACCAGAACGCCGATGATCACCGCCGACAGCGCCAGATTCTGGTTCACCACCGAGCGGTTGCGCTGCGCGAGGCGAAGCGCGTAGGCGAGCTTCTCCAGATCGTCCGCCATCAGCGCAACGTCGGCGGTCTCCAGGGCCACGTCCGTACCCGCCGCGCCCATCGCCACGCCGACCGTGGCTTCGGCAAGCGCAGGAGCATCGTTCACGCCATCACCCACCATCGCGACATGCCCGTAGCGCTGCGCGAGTTCGCGCACTTTGGCGACTTTGTCCTTTGGCTTCAGGTCGGCGTAGATCTCGTCGATGCCCAGTTCCCGCGCGATTGCCTGCGCAGTTCGATCATTGTCACCGGTCAGCATCACCACCTTCTCCACGCCGGCGGCATGAAGCGCGTCGATCGCCTTGCGTGCATTCGACCGGATGTTGTCGCGAATCGCGATGATGCCGCGAGGACCTCGCTCATCGCCTACCACGATGACCGTCTTGCCTTCGCTTTGCATACGTTCAATGTCGCCCCGAACGTCATCGAGACCGACGCCGAGGCGCGATATGAAGAGGTCCGGGCTGCCCACGTACAGGGTGACGCCATCGACCAGCGCCGAGGCGCCGGCGCCGGTGAGCGCGCGGAACTGATCCGCCTTCACCGGCGTCACTGCCTGTGCGCGGGCATGCCGCGCGACGGCGCGCGCCAGCGGATGCTCGCTGCGATCTTCCACCCCGGCGGCGAGCGCCAGCACGTCCTGTGGGGAGCCGATCGGATCACCCGTTTTGCCTCCGCAGACGATGACGTCGGTGACATCCGGCTCGCCCCGCGTCAGCGTGCCGGTTTTGTCCAGCGCAACGACCCTGATTTTCGCCAGATCCTCGACATAGATGCCGCCCTTGATCAGCACGCCGTTGCGCGCACCGGTGCCCAGGGAAGCGACGAGCGTGATCGGAATCGAAATGACGAGCGCGCACGGGGCGGCGGCGACGATAAACACGGTGGCGCGCGTGATCCATGTCGCCCACTCCATACCGAAAAGGATCGGCGGCACGACGGCGATCAGGATGCCGACGAGCAGTACGAGCGGGCTGTAAACGGCTCCGAACCGCTCGATGAAGCGCTGGCCCTTGCCCTTCTTCTCCTGCGCCTCCTCGACCATATGAATGATGCGGGCGATGGTGTTCTCGGCGAACGTCTTGGTCGCCCGCGCTTCGAGTGCGCCTTCGCCGTTGATGCTACCCGCGAAGACCGTTTCGCCGGGATGCTTTTCAACCGGCACGCTCTCCCCGGTCACCGGCGCCTGGTTGACGCTGGAGGAGCCCGTCACCACCACGCCGTCGGTCGCGATGGCCTGCCCGGGCTTGACGATGAAGACTTCGCCCACGGCAAGCTCTTCGACCGGGATTTCCCGCTCCGATCCATCGCGCCGCACCAGCGCGATCTTCGGCACAAGCTTCATCAATGCCTTGATCGCGGCGCGCGTCTTTTCCTCGGTATAGCCTTCGGCGGCCTCGCTGATCGAATAAAGGAATACCAGTGCCGCGCCCTCGCCGGGCTGTCCCATGACCGCCGCGACGATCGCCGCCACGCTCATGAGCAGCTCGATTCCGATCTCGCGCTCGAAGACCAGATCCTCCAGCGCTTCACGCCCGAAAAAGTAGCCACCAACAAGGATCGCCGCCACATAGAAGCCGATCGGGGCCGCTTCGGGCGCGCCGAAGAGCCCGATCAGCCATCCGGCGAGCAGCAGCAATCCTGACGAGGCAGAGGTGAGTACCTTGGGGTTGCTCCAAGGCGCGGGCGGTGCCGCCATCTCCTGCGCATCGAGGGGCGCAAATCCGAGATCCTTCAGCCGGACTTTGAGCGCCTCGGGCTTGGTCAGCTCCGGATCGTAGGTGAGGGCAACCTTGGCCGACTTGGGATAGACCTTCAGGTTGACCACTCCCGCCTGTCCCCGCACACCCCGCTCAATGGCGACGGCGTCGTGCTCGCAATCGAGATTCGCTACCCGCAATTCAAGCTGCTTTGTCGTCATCTTCTTGCTCTCCCCTCCGGACCTTCGCGCCCATTCGTCACCCGTTCCGTCCAGGCCCTTTCGACTCGCCTCAACAGCCTGTTGGAAATCCGAACGCTCGCCAGTCCGGCGATATATGCCGCGACCACGTCGGCCGGAAAGTGTGCGCCAATCAACACCCGCGAAAGTCCGACGCACACCAGAAAAGGCACCAACATGGCCCGCGCCGTGCACCCGCTGAAGTGCCGCCAGAGTCTGCGGACGAGGACCGCGGCAAAGGCCGCATGACCGCTCGGAAAGCTCCCCTCGGAGTTGACCGGTAGCGGAAGAACACGGCCTCCCACCGGTGCACCAATCGACAGCCCACGCTTGCGTGGTGGTCGGGGCAACGCACGATACGCAACGCCTGCGCACCGATGACGCGCCCATAGTACGGGGCAAGCCAGAACCAACCAAAGACCGAAACCAGGGCCAGCTCAATCGCAGGTGAGCGCGCTTGTTGCGCGAGCTCAAAAAGCCAAACGTGGAGTCCGTCCCAACGGCACCTGATATTCAAAGTCGCCATGACCGTCCGAAGTCCAAACCAGAAAGAACTCCGCGCGCACTACGCCGCCTGCGGGATGCCCACTGTTGGCCACGCATCTCGTTGTGACAATACCGCGCCATCGTGTGCCTTCCTTCTTCGCGTTAGGCTTGTGCCACCGCAAACGCGGGGGTTTGGATGCCCAGCCGGCAGCGCCCGCCTTCTCTGAGACACATGCGCGCCTTGAACCGCTTCAAGTCCTGCGCAAACTCGCGCTCCCTGTCGGGGAGCGCACGCACCATTTCATAAAGATGAAGGAGGCAAGGTACGTCGGTCACCAAGCGGTGATAGACCCAACGGCCGCTCTTCTCCACCGACAACAGCCCGGCTTGCCGCAGGATCTTCACATGGCGCGACAGCTTGTACTGCGGCTCAAGCAGGCTGTCGACCAGTTCGCACAGGCAGGATTCCTCCCCCGTGCTTGCCAGCAGCCGCACGACGCGGACGCGTGTGGGATCGGCGAGGGCTTGGAAGACATCTTCAGGTTTCACAGCTACGGAGTGCATAGTTGCACTATCATACAACTAATAATAAGATGCAAGGGCAATCATCGGAGGAGCCATTGCAGTGGGTCCTAAATCAGCTCGAAGGGGATGCCGCACGGGCCGTATGCGCCGTGAACGAGACGAGCATGCCTGATTCTCCAACTCAAGCGCATCGAGGGTCGCTCGCGCGGCCTGCAACGGTTGATCCACGAGGACGCCCCCGTGAATCGGTGGTGCAGCAGCTTTCTGCGGCGAAACGTGCCCTCGACAAGGCGTTTCACGCCTTGGTGGGCTGCCTGCTCGAATCACGGCTCCGCGCGAAGATGAAGTGCGCTCGTCGAGTCGAACAGGCACTCGATATCCTCTCCCGCCTATAACTGAACCGAAACCCAGCCAGGCCGGAAGCAATCGGCTTTCGACCAGGCGGACAGGAGCAAAACATGTGCGAGCTTTTTGCGATGTCGACGCGGCACCCCACGACGGTCACCCTGTCGCTGGAAGAATTCTCGCGCCACGGCGGTCTGAGCGGGCCGCACAAGGACGGCTGGGGTATCGGATGGTATGAAGAAGGCGATATTCGGCTGGTCAAGGAACGAGATCCGGCGGCATCCAGCGCATGCGTGCGCTTCATCCAGACGAATCCATTTTCGAGTTCGCTTGTGATCAGCCACATACGCAAAGCCACGCAAGGATCGGTTGCGTCGCGCAACTGCCAGCCGTTCGTGCGCGAGCTCGGCGGCGCCTGGCACTGTTTCGCCCACAACGGCGACCTGAAAGGCATTGCGGGTGACCGTCGCTTCCGCGCCGAGGGATTTCGTCCGGTCGGAGAAACCGATTCCGAGCAGGCATTCTGCGCGTTGATGGATACGCTGCGGCCCTTGTGGTTCTCGGGACGGGTGCCGCCGATCGGCGAGCGCAGACAGATTGTCGCCCAATTCGCCGCCGCGCTGCGCGAACTCGGCCCAGCGAACTTTCTGTACTGTGACGGTGACGCGCTGTTCGCGTGCGCGGACCGCCGGCATCAGTGTGATGGATCGATCAAGGCGCCGGGGATGTGGCGGCTCGTCCGGCGCTGTCCGGCGGGCGGCGAACTGGCGGCAGAAGGGCTGCGGATCGCTTCCGAAGACGGCGAGCAGGAGGTGTGTCTGGTCGCGAGCGTCCCGCTGACGGATGAGGGATGGGTCGCGCTTGCCGAGGGGGAAATGCTGGTCGCGCGGCAGGGGCGTGTTGAAGTCGAAAGGCAGCGATCTCATCGGGATTGAACGCCTACTGCCAACTGAGCAGCTCTATAATTTGGGATCTTCGTGAAATCGGGTCAATCGCGGCCCTTCCCTGTCCGCACAGGACGTGGACGGCAAAGACATCGTGGGCGTCCCGCGTTTTTCCGGCATGGTGCGAATCGCCTTCAGTGGGCTTGAGCAGAAAAGAAGCTCTCTCGCGATCCGGGTGGTTGACTTTTGTAAATGTCAAACTTCTACTGCCTCCCCGGCAGAGCCGGGGGAACTCTCTTGTTGGTTTAGGTCGCCCAGGTTTCCAAACGGCTCGGCATGTCGTGTCACAGCCTGTACAAGTGGGTCAAGGCCGTGAAGCCGGATGATTCTGAGCAACGTGCCGGCGAACTGATTGGAGCCAAAAGCGAGGTCCTCAAGCTGCATGCTCAGTTGCGGCGCACCGAAGAGGAGCGAGATATCTTACTCAGCAGTCAGAAATATAGGCAACAGTTGGATGCTTGAAGAAAGAGCGAACCAAGGCCGGTTGTCTGCCGATATTGGCGAGTTGATCGGCAACACGTTCGCCCAGGTTCTCCCCGCTACGTAGCGGTCGACGGGCGT